>NZ_CYGY02000028.1 GCF_900007165.1 Paraburkholderia piptadeniae | reverse complement strand
GCATCGCGGATGCCGGCAGCAAGCCATAAAGACCAAAACAAAAGCCGTCGTAGACACAAACCGCGGATGCCCGCGACAAGGGCAAAAGAAAACAGCGTCGCAGACATTGGAAAAAGCAAACAGCGTCGCAGACATCAAAAAAACAAAAGGGCCAGCCCGAAAACCGAGCCGGCCCCGTCCGGCTATCTAGTAGCGATATACATCGTGACTTCAAAGCCGAAACGCATATCGGTGTAGCCAGGGGTAGTCCATTGCATAGTCGTCCTCCTTTATGAGTGAAAACGGCGGTCCCATTGCGACCGACGCCCTCTGTGACGTACAGGACACCCGATCGCGTCGGCCCATGTTGCTGATGCAACTGTCGTACCAGACACCCAACCTGCCGGAAATGGTACTCTGCGACGCGCCCCGAACCAGCTTACGCGCCTTACTGTGGCGGAACCGCAGCAAAGTGTTCCACGAGCCGATCGCTCATTGTGGACGCATTTTGCGTGATGTGCACGCGTCTTAACGGATCGCTTAAGCCTGTCGAAAAAAATCGTGAATTCACTTCATTCCGCGTGCCGCCTACATTGACCTGCAAGGCTCGCGGACGTCGATGCCCGCGAGCATTTCCCATAAGGCGCGCGTAGCGCTATTCGCTGACGACGGCGCACGCCGTGGCGCGCCAGCGTCCGATTGCCTCCATGACGCGCCAACAAAAAACGCCGCACGGCAACCATCTTGCATGGGACTCGAGTAAGGCATGGGACGGAAGTAAGCCTCGGACACGAGTGAGGCGCTAAGGCGCCGAACTCTGGTCGACGCGCCGACTCCCGTCGACACGCCCTCTGTGGTCGACAGGGAGACATCGTCATGAACGTCGTCGTTAAAGACGCCAAAGCGGCATCCAAAGCGGAGCCCAAGGCGGCACCGGAAGCGCAGACGAAAGCGCAAGCGCCTGGCGCGCAGCCGCAAATCGATCTGCTCGCGCTCTTGCGCAAATCGGGTATCGCTGGCGTGCCAGACGAACTCGACCGCGGTCTGGCCGGTCTCGCGCCCGTCAGAACGCGCATCCGCGAAATTGTCGGACAGCGGCTCATCGGACGCGCGCGCGATGACCGTGCGCGCCGGCGCGAGGCCAATCGCCTGTTCGCTGATGTGCTGAGCGTCGGCGCGCGCGCCGATCCCGACACGCTGACGCTGCTGACGCCGCCGATATCCGCGCGAGCAGCGTGTTCTCCGAATCTATCGGTGACGAGGCAAGCCACGCCACCGAACCCGAGTTACCCACTTTGCAGGAGAGCATCATGCGTCACGCAAACATTACGCTGACGAGGTTCCTGAGCGGCGACGCCGGGCATCTGATGTCGACGCGGCCGCCCACCGCGTTGCAGGCGGTGCTGCATGAAGTCGCCGCATCGGTGAAGACGATCGCGGCTGCGCTCGCGCGCGGCACGCTCGGCGACAGCGCGCACGCCGATTCCGTCGCGGGCGGCGCGGCGCTCGCGTACTCCGCGCGTCGGCGCAAGCCGGGCGAAACGGCTTCGCGCAACGGCAGCGCGAACGACGCGAGCAGGCCCGAATACCAGCTCGCATTCGATCCGCTGAATTGCACATGGAGCGCGGACGTCAACGGCTCCGCGGGCTCGATCTTTTCGGTGACGCGTGTGCAGTCGCAAGGCAGCGACGCGGCGAACGGCGACTCTGTTGGCGACGCGAATGCCGGGTCATATGGCCAACCAGACGGCAAATCCGGCGTTGAACGCCACGGCGAAGCTGACGGCGCGCCGTGCCTTCTACCCGGCCGCGAGCAGGCGGCAGCGGGTTACACGATCTACGGCCCGGCGACGATGCTTATCTTCACGCTCGGCGAGGGCACGCACGGCTTCACGCTCGATGGCGAGACAGAAGAGTTCGTGCTCACGCATCCGTCGATCCGCATTCCGGAGGACACGGGCGAGATTGCCGTCGACGCGTCCAACGAGCGTTTCTGGGAGCCGCCCGTGCGACGCTACGTGCACGAGTGCAGGGAAGGCCGCGCGGGCTGCCGCGAGCGCGATTTCAGCTTGCGCTGGAGCGATGCGGTGGTGCCCGAAGTGCATCGCATCCTGATGCGCGGCGGCCTCTTCCTGATGCCGCGCGATTACCGGACGCGCTCCGCGATGCGCGGGCGGCTCTCCGCCGTCTACGACGCGAGCCCGCTCGGCTTTCTCGTCGAGCAGGCGGGCGGCATGGCGACGACAGGACGCGAGCGCGTGCTCCATGCCGCGCCCCGCGCGTTCCACGAGCGCATGCCGCTGATACTCGGCTCGGCGAACGAAGTGGCTCGCATCGGCCGCTATCACCGCGAGCACGATCTGGGCATCGACGCGCCTTTTACGTCGCCGCTTTTTCGTGAGCGCTCGTTGTTCCTTCCGGAGGTGTCTGTCTGACGCGTTGCCTACATGGGAAGGCAGTAAGTGCTCTGCATGGGGCTGGAGTATGTGCTGAAGCGCTAACTCCAGCCAACAGCTCTGCATGGGACGGGAGTAAGTGCTCTGCATGGGGCTGGAGTAAGTGCTGAAGCACTAACTCCAGCCGACAGCTAAAGCGCCAACTCCCGTCGACAGTTCTGCATGGGGCTGGAGTAAGCGCTAAAGCGCCAACTCCAGCCGACAGGAGACAACGTATGTCAGTCAGACATCCGATCGTCGCGGTGACGGGGTCGAGCGGCGCGGGCACGACCACCGTCATGAAAAGTTTCGCGCACATTTTTCGCAGGGAGAAGATCAATGCGCAGATCATCGAAGGGGATGCGTTCCATCGGTATGACCGTCTCGACATGCGCGAAGCGCTGCGGCGGAGCGAGCAGGACGGCGTCCGAAACTTCAGTCATTTCGGCCCCGATGCGAATCTGCTCGAAGAACTGGAACAGCTGTTCTCGAGCTATGGCGCGTCGGGCACCGGCCAGTTCCGCCGGTACGTGCACGACGATGCGGACGCCATCGTCTACAAGCAGGACCCGGGAACGTTCACGCCGTGGCAGGACATTCCGCCGGACACGGACATGATGTTTTACGAAGGGCTCCATGGTGCGGCCGTGACCAGCAAGGTCGACATCGCACAGCATGCGGATCTGCTCGTCGGCGTCGTGCCGATCATCAACCTGGAGTGGATCCAGAAGCTGCATCGCGACCAGACGCTGCGCGGCTATTCGCATGAGGCCGTCGTCGATACGATCCTGCGGCGCATGCCGGATTACGTGAACTATATCTGTCCGCAGTTCTCGCGCACGCATGTCAATTTCCAGCGCGTGCCGACCGTCGATACGTCGAATCCGTTCACCGCGCGGGAGATTCCGCAGCCCGACGAGAGCTTCGTCGTGATCCGGTTTTCGAAGCCGAAGGGCATCGACTTTCCGTATCTGCTGACGATGCTGCACGACTCGTTCATGTCGCGGCCAAATGTGATCGTCGTACCCGGCGGCAAGATGGGGCTGGCGATGCAGCTCATCTTCACGCCGATGATCCTGCAGTTGCGCGACCGGCAGGCGAGGGCTTGAGTATGTGACGCTGGCGGGGGCGTGTTGTCGTGCGTCTCGGTGTGTGGTTGGCTGACGGCCTGTAGACCGTACCCCGCGCGGGGCCGTCAGCTTTTTTTCTTGCACACTTAGACACAAGGAGGCACGAGGCTACGAAGAAGTGCCCTTTTTCCTCGTCGTCCCCGGCCCGCACCACACTTCGAGATTCTCTTCCGGCCGGTCCACCTGGCATCCCCAATCCAGCGGCTGATCCTGATCGAAACGCTTGCCCAGCTCCCACGCGATTTCAGCGCGCGCCGTCTGCACGCCCATATAGAACGCATGGCCGCCGTCGTGTTCGAGCTTCAGATGCGGATACAGCGCGAACGGATCGCCATCGACGAGATGCATCTCGCGGTTGTACACATGAATGCCGTCCGTCGTCACCTGCACGCGGAAATTCGGATCGCGCACCTGCGCGGCGAATTCCGCGATTTCATCCGTATCGTACGGAAAAGGCCGCTTCGCATGCAGCGCGGAAAGCGCCGGGTCGATGCCTTTGGGCAGCACCTGTGCGTCGTGCGCGGCATGCATCACGCGCCGCGCGACATCGGCCTCGCGCACCGCGCGCCGCGCATGCAGGCTGACGGAAGTCGTCAGCACGGCGGACACGTTCAACTCGGCCGCAATACCCAGCAGCACCGCATTGATCCCGCTCGTGTCGGCCTCGGTCAGTTCGGTGAGATTGCCGACGCCGAGCATGATCGCGATATCCGGATACCGCTCGCGCAGCGCGACATATCGCGCAATCGACGCGGCGAAACCAAACGGAATCGGATCGAGGATGGGATCGGCGAGGAACGGCCGGCCGCGTTTGAGCATCGCGTCGATGGCCTGATGCAGCGACGCCGTGTCGCGCGGCTCGCGTCCGACGACGATCGGCGTCGCGCTCACTTCGTCGGCGATCCATAGCGTGTCGGCGTTCAGGCTCATCAGGTAGTCGGCGCCCGCGCGGCCGCCGCGCAACAGCTCGTCGGAGACCATCGAATCGACGCTCACGCGATAGCCGCCTGCCTTCAGCATGCGCACGGCGTCTTCGAGATGCGGAAACGGCGTGTCGGGCAGACAGCCCACGTCGATCACGTCCGCGCCTTGCTCCGCATACAGCTTCGCGCGCGCCGCGATGCCGTCGAGATCGAGCCGCGGCGCATCGACGATCTCCGCGAAGATTTCCGTCGAGTAGCGCGACAGGTCGAACTTGCGCGCGGCCTGCCCGAAGTGCTGCGGCAAGTCCTTCGCTTCTTCCGGTCCGCGTTCGACGGGCACGCCGAAGTGCTCGCTCAACGCATTGAGGTCGCCACGGCAGCGCCCCGGCACGATCATGCGATCGGCGCGCAGCGGCAGCGCGACTCGCCGGCGGATCATGTCGGCCGTCATCAGCGCGGCGACCTGCAAGCCGATCTCGCGCACTTCCCATGTGAACGGCGCGTTCGCCATGCCTTCCAGCACCTGCACGACGCTTTTTTCGGCGAGCCTGCCAGTCAGGAAGACGATGTGTTCCATGCGAGCCCGAGATTCGATAGCCGTTCGCTCAATGCCGCGCGCAATTCGTCGAGCGAGCGCGCGACCGTCGTGTGCTCGATGCGCGCAAGCCGTTCGACGTTCTCCAGTTCGAGCGCGCGCGGGCGCACTTCGACCCACTCGTGAGGGCTTTGCGTGATCACGCTCGGCTCGGTGTCGCATGCGAAAACGATGCCGGGCACGCACTGCTTGCCCGCTTGCGCGTAGAGATTGGTCGGCAGCGTGTCGGAGATGCCGAGCGCGCACTTGGCGACCGTGTTGCTGGTCGCGGGCGCGATCACGACGGTGTGATAGAAGCCTTCGTACAGCATGCCGACGGGCACGCTGCTCGCACTGTTGTCGCGCATCACGCGAAAGTGCTCGCGCAGTTTCGGCACGGGCCAGCCATAGAGCGGCAGCACTTCTTCACCGGCAGCCGACAGAAACAGATCGACGCCCGGCAACGCGAGCGCCATGTCGATCGACTCTTCGAGCATATGGCCCGAGCCCGTGATGCACCACGCAAAGCGCGCGTCGGGGCGGAATTCGCCGGGGCGGCGGGCGGGCGACGGTGCATTCATGCGTGATTCACATGTCACTCATGCGCCGGGCGCAACATCCGTCGGAGCAGGCGAGCCGTCGTGCGAAAGCCGGATGTGCAGTCTGTGCATCTTCCGGTACAACGTGTTGCGGCTGATGCCGAGCGTCTTCGCGACGTTGCTCACGTTCCAGCGATGTTCGTCGAGCATCGCGAGCACCGTTTCGCGCTCCTTGATCTGAATCGCGTTGAGCGCCGACAGATCGATGTCGTCGTCGAACGGCGGCGCTGGTGTACGTCCTGGTCCGGCGAGCGCGGGAGCCGCCGCGCGCGGATGCGCGGCGTTGCTGCCGTTGCCCTCGCCGACGATTTCAGCCGGCAGATGCGAGCATCGGATTTCGGGCCCGTCGCACAGCGCGATCGCCATTTGCAGCACGTGCCGCAACTGCCGGATGTTGCCCGGCCACGCGTAATTGAGCAGCACGTGGCGCGCTTCGGCGCTGAGCTCGGGCGGATCGTCGGCTTCGCTTTCCAGCAGATGGTGAATCAGCGGCAGCAGGTCGGCGCGCTCGCACAGCGGCGGCAGATTGATTTCGATGCCGTTCAGACGGTAGTACAGATCTTCGCGGAAGAGCCCGCGCTGCACCAGATCGAGCAGATTGCGGTGGCTCGCGCTGATCAGCTGGAAGTCGACCTTGATCGTCGTTTCCGCGCCGAGCGGCGTCACCTCGTGCTCTTCCAGCACGCGCAGCAACCGCGCCTGCAAGGCCATCGGCATGTCGCCGATCTCGTCGAGGAACAGCGTGCCGTTGTTCGCCTGCACGATCTTGCCGCGCCGTCCTTCGCGCTGCGCGCCCGTGAACGCGCCCGCGCGATAGCCGAACAGCTCGCTCTCGATCAGCGTTTCCGGCAGCGATGCGCAATTCACCGCGACGAAGCTGCCCGCCGCGTTCGGGCTGATGCTATGCAGCGCATTCGCGAACACTTCCTTGCCCGTGCCCGTCTGCCCTCTGAGGATGATGGGAATCTTCCGCTGAATCACGCGCGCGGCCAACTGGCTCTGCGCGGCCATGCGCGGATCGCCGAATTCCAGATGCGACAGCTTGTCGAGTCCCGCTGCGGCGGGTTTCGCATCGCGTGCGTCGCGCGTGCTCTTCGTGCGCGCACTGCGGTTGATCGACACGTCGCTCCATGGCCCGCGCGCGATGCTCGACGTTGCGTGATTCGCGCCCGCAAGCGTGGTTGCGTCACGCGGCGTCTGCGCGATCAGGAAGAAGCGGTTGTTCGCGTGCGCGCTGTACACAGTGATCGGATGGAACGAGCCGCGAATGCTGCGCGCGATCATGTCTTCGAGCGTCGCGCTGAACGCTTCTTCGATGCGCTTGCCGCACAACTGGTCGGGCGAGCGCAGATCGAGCTGGAACAGCGCGCTTCGATTGGCCGCGAGCACGACGCCTTCGTCGTCGACGGCGAGCTTGCCCGCGTGCAGCGTGCCGACGAACTCGGGACGGCTATGGAAGTGCACCGTGTTCGCGCGCCGGTAGCGTGAATCGATCAGCCGGTTCTCGATCATCTGCCGCGACATGCCGACGAGCACCAGCGAATGCTGTTGCAGCATCTTCGAGCGGCTCGTTACGTCGAGCACGCCGACTATCGAGCCGCGCTCGTCGAAGATGGGCGCAGCCGAGCAGGTGAGCGACGTATAGCGCGGATAGAAATGCTCGTGCTGGTAGACGGCAAGACATTCGCGTTCCGTGAGGCACGTGCCCATGCCGTTCGTGCCCGCCTCGCGCTCGCTCCAGACGGCGCCCGCGCGCAGTCCGTCGGCGGCGACCGTCTCGCCGAACGGCACCGACGAAACCTGATGGACGATCACGCCGTTCGCATCGACGAGGATCACGGCCAGCTCCGGGTCGGCGAGCTGCTGATAGAGCGTGGTCATTTCCAGCTTCGAGCAGGCGATCAGATCGCCTGCTGCTTCGCGGGCCATGGTCAGTTCGTGCTGCGTGAGCACGGGCGGCATCACGAAACGTCCGGGATCGAGGCCGAACTCGACGAGGCAGCGCGTCCACGACTGCGCCACCGACGGGCTCATCGAACACGTGGCGGGCTTGTTGTTGACGATGTTCAATACATCCCGGACGTGCGAATTTATGTCAACGAGCGATGACATCAGGGGCGTCTCCGATGCGTCCGGCTCGATGCACGCTTCGACATGTCGAGGCGCGACGGCCGGCGCTGTATGTAAGTGTTTTCCCCGCTTACTTCCGATGTGCCGCGCGTCTGTCGCGCGCGTGGATGAACCGTCTGATATGTCGGTTGAATGCGTTCAAGAGCACTCAGCAACCACTGTACAACCCGTGTCGCGATACATCAATAAATAGTCGTACCAGTATGGGCCAGTGCGCGTGCTTTTTGCTTCGCATGGCCGGTCGGGTTTTCCTGCATCACAGGCCGATCAAACCCGGGCAACGCGCCGCGGCGCTGCGCGCGGCTTCGTCAACGACAATGCGCCCACGGTGGAGCACACACATGGACCGTTTCAATCCAGCCAGCAGTCCCCTCCATTTCACTGTCGTGCTGCCGTCGAGCGCGCGTCCAATGCCCGCACCCGCTGAGCGGACGGAACAGGCCACCGCGCCGCGCGCCGCGCTCGACATCGTGTATATCGAGGGATTCGTCGCGCAGACGGTGATCGGTATCGACACGGACGAACTGCACGAGCCGCAGCCCATACAGCTGGATCTGTCGATCGGCGTGCCGTCGCTGCGCGCGTGCGAGACGGATCAGATCGGCGATACGATCAATTACGCCGCCGTGCGCGCGGAGCTGCACACGCTTCTTGCAACGCACAAAGTCCAGTTGCTGGAGGCGCTGGCCGAGCGGATCGCGCAACTGCTGATCGCGAGATTCGGCGCGCACTGGGTGCGTGTGAAGTTGTGCAAGCCCGCGAAGTTCGACGACGTCGCCGCCGTCGGCGTGATCATCGAACGGCGGCGCGGCGACGGCCACGCGTAGCATGCATGCACGCGCTATGCCCGCCGGTGTCGGCGGCGGGCTGTCGACTGCACGACGGCACTTCGCCCGTCTTGATGCGCGCATGCGCGCCACTGCGCGGGTATCACCGCGCAGGCATCACTTCGACGCGGAAGGCGAGGGCTTCGCGAGCCCGCATGCCTGATAGGCCTCTTCCTGCAACGCGCGATACTTCTTGGTCTGCGCGCGCGCACGGTCGACGCGAAACTCGTTGCCGCCTTCGCCGCCGAGCGACGCGTACTTCGAGAACGTCATCTGCTCGACGTATTCGTCATAGGGGAGCGCGGCCGCGATCTTGTCGATCGCGCACGAGCACTTGTAGACGTTGGCGAAATCGTGGCCGTTGTCGTCCATGCAGCCGAGCACGTATTCGACGCGGCCTTGCGTCGGGTAGTCGTAGCCTTTGGCGGGCGCGCCGCTGCCCGAGGGACCGGCCGCCGACGCGAGTGGCGCGATGAGCGAAACACACGCGAGCGCCGCGACCGCGATGCCCGCGCGACAACATGAGGTCATATCAAAGCCTCTGCTTGAGTGTTCTGCATACATCGATATTAGCGCGCGACGCGAAGCGCGGCAGAACGTTTCCGTCCTGCCGCGCCTCGCGCACGCGACACGCCTGTCACTGCCCGTGTGCGCATCGGCGCCCTAGTTCGGCGCGAATGGGTGCGCGACGCTCGACTTCTTCGATACGACTTCGGCGGCGTTCGGTTCGCCTGCCACTGCGCGCTGGAGCGCTTCGCGCGTCGCCTTGTAGTTGAACTCCTGGATCTTCTTGTCGTCGTCGGCTTCCCAGTGGATGAAGACGCCGACGCAGATGAACAGGTCATCGGCTTCGTCCTTCGGGATCGTGCCGTCCTCGACGCAATCCGCGACGGCGAGCGCCACGGCATGCTGCGCCGGGCCGAACATCTGCACCGCCTGCTTGGCGCCCTTGATCGTTACCTTGTTGAACAACACGGTATTGGGCTTCGTCATCAGGTTGGGCGCGACGACGGCGAGCAGCGAAGTGAAGCCGTCCTTGTTGTTGGTGAGCGCGTGGCAGAAAGCAGACTCGGCGGCAGAGCCTCTCGGCCCGATCAGCAAATCGATGTGGGCCACTTCGTTGCCTTCGCCGATAAGCGACTCGCCTACCATGACGCGGTTGATCTTGGCCATGCTGTTCCTCCAGTGAATTGGGATCTGTCTACGTGGGACGAACTCGCGACGCGTGGCGCCCGCCGCGAGCTGTATGAGGGGGACGCACCGCGTTCTCGACTAACAGGAAACATGCCAATCGGCGGTTGCTTGCGTTTTGCGACCGCCCGTTTCGGGCTAGAAGTGCCCGCTCGCGAAGCGCGGCGGATCGAGCAGCGCGGCGATGAAGAGCGTCGCGACAGTCAGATCGGCGCTCGTGCCAGGATTGACGCCTTGCGCCTTCAGTTCGGCATCCCATGCATCGAGTTGCGCGACGCTCTGCGCGTCGTCCGTCGCGCGCCATCGGGCGTGACGCTGCCGTGCCTCGCGCGTGACACTTTGCGCCACTGCCGCGCCATGCTTGCGCACTATGTGCGAGTCGGGCCATGTGCCGAGGAACGTGAGAAAGACATCGAGCGTGAGCGCGGCAGGCGTCGCGCGACGCGACTTCGAGATTGCATCGAGGCCCGTGCCGAACACATCCGCGAAGCCGTTCGCGTATTGACGCGCGATGCTGTCGCGCCCGGCGGCGAGCGCCATCGCCGCGCGCAGATCGACGGTCGGCGGCGCGTGCACCGATTGTTCGGGCGCGTCGCCGAGCCCGCCCGGATTGGCGAGCGCGATCGCGCGATAGGCGGCGCGCGCGTCGTCCAACGTCAGCGCCGCGAGTACGCGTTCGACACAGCTGTGCCATTCCGATGCCTGCAACGCGACATGCTTCGAGATGCGGGCGGCTTCCAGCGCGGCAGCAAGCGGCGCGATCAGCAGCACGATGCCGAGGTTCGTGTTGCAGCCGGCAACCTGCTGCGTGCGCGTCACCGCATCGAGAATGCGCGCGCCGACGCTCGCGCCTCGCGCGAAGAGCGCGGGCGCGGCAGCTTGTGCGCTGTCGATGAACTGCGCGGCTTGCATCCCATGCCCCGCGCTGGCGATGCTGACGTTGCCCGGCTTCGCCGTTTCGACGTCGAGACGGCACGCGCGCAGAAACGCGTCGGGCGCGCGCGCGAGCGGATGATCGTCAGCGGCCTGCATGGAGCGGCAATGCAGCGGGCGCCGCCGCGCGGCTGCCCGCGAGCTTGCGGTCCAGCAGATCGTCGACGAGCGCCGCCGCGATATCGATGGGCGTCACCGATTGCAGCCCGCGCCATGCGGCGACGCCGTTTACTTCGAGCACGAGCGGCACGCCGGCTTCGTCGGGCATGGACGGATCGGGGATCAGATCGACGCCTGCGTAGTCGAGGCCGAGCGCCGCCGTCGCGCGCTCGGCGATGGCCGCATGCGTCGGATCGAGTGCGCTGGGTTCGCAGTGCGCGCCGCGCGCGACGTTGTGTATCCAGCCGCGACCGCCGACGCGCCGCATCGCGGCAACCGCGCGCCCGCCGATCACGAGCACACGCCAGTCGAAGCCCGTGCGGCTTGGGCCAACGGCGCGACTCGCTCCGGCCGCGCCGACAAACCGCTGCAGATACGCGACCTGCTGATAGCTCCGCAGCGGCGGCAGCGGCTTTAGCGTGCCGTCGCGCGCCGCGCTCGCGCCGAGCCGCCGCAGCCCCTTGCCCTGCGAGCCGAACAGCGGCTTGAGCACGACCTGGCGGTGCGCAGCCGTCTCGCGCATCAGCACGCGTTGTGCGAACGCCGCCGATTCCGTCGCCCAGGCGGCGGGCGTCGGCACGCCCGCGCGATGCAGCAGAAAGCTCGTCATCGATTTGTCGACGCTGCGCTCGATCGCGCGCGCGTCGTTATAGACGGGGATGCCGCATTCGCGCAGCGCATGCAGGATGCCGAGTCGCAGTGTCACCTGCTCGAACGTGCCGCCCGCGATGCCGCGCACGAAGACGGCGTCGGGCAACTCGCGCGCGAAGCCCGGAATCGCGAGGCCATACGGCGACCATGTCGTGTCGATCCGGCACGTGGCGAGATCGACGCAGCGCGCCTCCACGCCGCGTGCGCGAAAGGCCTTCTTGAGGCGGCCCGTGTGCCAGCCGGTTTCGTCCGTCATGATCGCGACGCGCAGACTGTTCGCCGATGGCAGATCGCTCATGGCGTCTCCGGCCCGGCAGCGTTTTCATCAGAGGATGGATCGTCGGCGCAAGCGAACGCGTCGCCTTGCCAGAGCGCTTGCAGCAAAGCGCCGTCGAGCCGCCCGCCGCGATACGTGGTGCCGCTTTCGAGGCTGCTCGCCCACACTTCGGCGGGCGCGAACAGCGACGGGTCGATCTGATAGAAGTCGTGGTTGAACGACGCGAAGATGTCGGCGAACGGCCGTCCGTAGTCGCGCGAATTCGACGACGGCAACTCGGCCGCGAGCCGCCGCGCGACGGCGTCGCGCGTCACCGTCAGATGCACGCGTCCGCCATACAGGATCGCGTCGTTCGTGCGGCCCATCGCGGCGAGGCCGTCGGGCGCGGGCGGCGGCAGCGGCGCCGTGCCGCTCGCTTCGACGATCTCAGCGAGCGGCACGCCGAGCACATGCGTCTTGTGCAGCGCGACTTCGACGACGCGCGCGACGATCTGCACCGTGCCTGCGACAGAGTGTGTCGGCGTGACGATCACGGTCAGCCTGTCGGGCGCGAGGCCGCAATCGTTGACGATCTTCTCCAGCACCGCTTGCGGCGGAGGCTGGCCGACCTCCATCACGAGCACGCCCGCGTCGTGGCGATCGCGATAGCCGAGCTCGTCGAAGAGCGTCTCCTTGCCCGCGAGCGCGCGCGCCGGACCGGAGCCGAGCGAGAAGAACTTCTTGCCGTTGTTCTGCTCTTTGGTCGCTGACAGGCTCCAGCCCGCGTACTGGCTGCCGAGGCACGCGAGCACGGGCGACGACGTGTGCACTTCGATCGTCGCGGGCCAGAGCGGCTCGAGCTCGGTGCTCACGCGCGTCTCGACGCGGCCGAGACCGCCCATGCAGATGCGCGCGATCAGCACGCCCGCTTCGGTGCAGCCAGGCGTCGCTACGCCCGCGTCGACGATGGTCGGCCCGAACGCATGACGCGACGACGCGATGCGCAGCCGCGCCGCGTCGGCGAGAAGCTGCGCGACGAGCTGTGCGGCGCAAGCGTTGACGCTGGGCGCATCGTGGGCGATGGGCGGTGCGTTGCCCGTATTGCCGTGGGGTTCAGCCATGTGAGTCGACAGGTTCATGGGCAGGCTCGAGGCAGGTTTCGATGTGTTGCAGGAGACGCTGCGTATGGCGTTGCAGCTCGCGTTGCAGCGCGGCGCGCGAATCGCCTGTGACGAGCACGGTGCATACCGGCTGCCCCGCTTCGATCCGCGTGCCCGCGTTCGGGATGTCGTGACAGACGGGATCGACGTACAAGGTGTCGCTGAAGCGGCGCGTGGCCGTGAACGCTGCGGGCGCGAACACGACCTGTTGCGCGACGCGGCATGAAGGCGCATTCATCGGCGCATTCATCCGGGAGTCGGGCAGGCGATCGTGCAGGCACGCGTCGATATGCGCGGCAAGCAGACCGCGCGGCCACGCGATGCGCGATGAGCGTTCGTACAGCGCCATCGTCGACGAAGGCCGCGCGTTGACTTCGAGCACGCTGACGCTATCGCCGTCGAGCAGGAAATCGATGCTGTGGAGTCCGCGCAGATTCGCGCGCGACGCAATCGAGCGCACGGCGAAGCCGATCTGTTCCGTCACGCGCGCGGGCAGATCGACCGGCCCGAGCGAACCCGCGTGCACATAGGGCAACGCGCCGCTCGGAACGCAAAGCTGCTCCGCATAGCCGATGATCGACGCTTCGCGCCGCGCGGCGAGAAAGAGCGCCGACATCGAAGCCCCCGCGCTCTGCCGCTGGAAGTAGCCGGAGGAACGGGCGTCTGCGTTTGCATCTGTGTCCGCGTTTGCATTTGCGTTTGCCGCAGCGCGGATATGCGTGCCGCCGCAGCCGTCGGCCAGCTTGTGCAGCCAGCCTTCGGGATGCTTGGGCCGCTCGAACGCCACGTCGGGATGCGCGATGCCCAGCTCGTCGAGCAGCGCGAAGAAGCGGCACGGCTCGCGCACGGCGGCTGTCGCGTCGGGATCGTTGCCGATCATCCGGGGCAGTTGCGCCGCGTGTTGCACGAAGTCGATATGCGGCTCGAGCCCGCTGCCCGTCACGAAGCCGAGCAGGCGCGGCAAGCGCGCGACGCGCTCGAGCGCGGCCCGCAACTTGCCGCGATCGATCGACAAGCCCTGTCCGCCGATATCGATCCACAGCTTCGAATAAAGGCGCGTGTCGCGGTCTCCGAACAGATCGAGCGCAACCACCTGATAACCCGCATGCGCCGCCGACTGCGCCAGCATGCGGCCCGACAGCCCCGCCACGGCGACGAACGGCGCGTCCCCGCTGGGCCGCGCGCGCGGCTCGGCGAAGTGGCCGGCCGTCGCATACATCGTGGACATCCCATCCTCCCGCTGCGCGCTAGCTGCGCTCTGCGACGACGGCACGCGCTTCGTCGAACGCTTCCGTGAAGCCCAGATAGGCGGCCTTGCCGGCCGTGCGCATCCGCGTGAACAGGCGATGCTCGACCTGATACTTCACGTTGCCGATCGCAAGCGCGCCGATGCCGATCGCGTCCGGCCGCGCCGCGCCCGCGAGCGGCTTGCCGTCGTCCATCACGTTCACACCCGCGATGCCTTCGGGCGGCACCGCGTTCACGTCGGCGGCGACGACGAGGCGCTGCGCATGCGCGAGATCGGCGGCGCTCACGACCTGCACGCCCGCCGTCGCCGTTGCGAATACGATGTCGGCGTGCGCGAGCGCGGCATGCAGCGTATCGGGCGTGCCCGTGCCGACGCCAGTCGTCCGGATGCCGAAGCGTTCGTCGACGTCCTGGCTCGCGCGTTCGGCGCGGGCCGCATCAGAATGGCTCGCGATGGTGACATGCGCGCCGAGCGTCGCCGCGATGGCCGCCGTGATCCGTCCAACCGCGCCCGTGCCGCCGAGTATCAGCACCTGCTTGTCCTTCAGTTCGTCGCCGTACTGCGCTTTCAGATGACATTCGACGAGCGCGACGAGCGCCGCCGACGTCGTATATGCGCCGCTCGGATCGGCGAACACGGAGACTTCGAACGGCGGCACCATCGCTTCGCGCGCGCGGTCGAGCATGTCGGCGGCGAGCATCACGTCGCGTCCGCCGATGAAGATGCCCGTGCGCGACACGCCTTTCGGGCCGCGCGAGAAGATCGCGTCCTGCGTCAGCTGCACGACGTTGCGCACGTCGACCTCGCAGTACGGCACGAGAATCTCGTAACCGGCATCGGCGGCCATGTTGACGTCGAACGGGCTCATCTGCGGCGTCGGCGTGAACATGTGCAGGATGTAGGGCCTTTCAGTAGTTGTGGACATGGCATGGGCTCATTGGGGGTAGTCGGTAGCGGGGGCGTGCGCGACCCGTCGGGCCGCGCGGATTCGATCCGGCGGCGGGCGCGGCGATTCGCGATGATCGGGCTGAGTAGAACTGGTTCGGGCACATCGGCGGCTCATCGGGCGGCTCATCGGGCGTCGACGCCGAAATGCGGCTGCTGGACGGCATAGAAGCGCGCGCCGTGATTGCGCCCGCGCGTGACCGAGCAGACGATGCCCGGAAACGCACGCGTGGCCGCGCGCGCGGCGGCGAGCGCCTCGTCGGCGCGCTGTGCGCTCTGCACGAACGCGAAGCCCGTCGGTCCCCACGAGCTTTGTCCGATGCCCGCCGTCTGGTTTGCGTCGATCGCATGGAGCGCGGCCGCGACAGCGCGGCTCGAATACACGCCGCCCTGCACGGGCGCGAAGTACTCGCCGATCGACTGCTGGATCGCGCTGACGCCCGCCGCGAACGAATCGAAATCGCCTTGCGCCATGCCGGGCAGCACGCGCATCAGCAACTGGTGGCACACGTGCGCGGCGAGTTCCTGCGGGAACGGCGGCAAGGCGGCGAGGCCGCGCCGCTCATCTTCGCCGTGCAGGCCTTCGCGAGTGGTGTCGTCGATCAGCACGATGCGCCAGTCGTCGGGAAAGGGCTGGCGCGCGAGCAGTGGCGGCAGCATCGCCGCGCGGGCCGCAGGCGATCCGGCATGTGCGCCGCTGCGGGATGTCGCGCGGCCTGGGCCGCCATCGACGATCAGCCCGCCGTGATCGAAACCGAGCACGCCGATGCCGGAGCGCGCGCCGCGTCCGAGCCGCTGCGCGAGTTCCGCGCTCGTCGCGTCGATGCCCGCGAGACGCGCATACGCCGTGGCGACCGCGAGCGCGAGCTGCGTGCCCGAGCCGATTCCGCAATGGGCGCGCGCGGCTTGCTCCACCTGGATGGAAACGGGCGGCCCGCCGTATGCGTCGTGCAGCAGCGCGAGATAGCGTTCGATACGCTCGCGCTGCGCGGGTGTGGGCTCGCCTTCGATCAGCCGGTCGTCGGCGTGCCGCGCGGTGACGCGCGTGCAGCATCCTTCGATCACGACGCCGACGCTGCCGAACGCGCGCCCGAGCGATGCGCCCGGATCGAGAAAGCCCATGTGCAGGCGGCCGGGCGCTTCGACGGTGATCGCGGAGAGGGCTGGCAAGGCCGACGTGCGTTCGGATGACATCCGCATGCGAAGGCTTCCTTGTCGAATGGGGTGTGCGTGGGGCGGCCAGGCGAGCCGGGACGTTCCCATCGTCAGGCAAGAGCCGTACCACTGGCGATAGGGCGCGGATCGGCGCGGGCCTCGACGCCTCCCGGCGGCGCTGCGCGGGGGTTCTTGACGACATTGCGCGCGGCAGACGACGCGCTCGCGGCGACATCGCGTGTCGAATGCGATACAGCCCTGACACAGCCGCGACACAGCCTCGATACAGGAAGCCGCGACACAGCCGTGACACAGCCGCAGCGCAGCGCCGATCGCGGCACGGCGTGTCACGCGCGGCTCGCCGCGAAACGGCAGCGTCGCGCTTCACGCGCACGAGCGGCCGCAGGACCGCGCGCGCTTTTCTCGTCGCGTCGACGCTTCAGCTCTTCGGCGCGTCGTACTTGATATAGCGGAAACGCTGATCGTCCGACGGCGTGCCTTCGAGCGGGCCGCCTTCCTTGCCCGGCTGCCACTGGATCACTTCCTCGATCTTACGGGCGAGCGCGAAGTCCTTGTCCGTGATGCCCTTTGCCGTGTGCGTCTTCAGCTTCACGATGACGAACGCATACGACACCGTCAGATCCGGGTGATGCCACGCGGCCTCGGCGAGGTGGCCGACCGCGTTGACCACCATCAGCGTGCCTTTCCAGCTTTCCGTGCGGTACTTGCGCCGCAGCCAGCCGTCTTCCATATACCAGTGCTGCAACGGGCCTTCGAGCCTCTTCTGGATTTCCTCGTCGGAATACACCTGTTCGCTTTGCGTCATGGCGGGCCTCCGCTCGTGTCATGTGATGGATGTCGCATATGGAAGCTTAGTGCCGATGGCGATTCAGTGCCGGCTCCTGTTTCGAGCGCAAAGCCGCTTTGCAATCCGCTGACAGGCGTAACGCCGGGCCGTCGATTGTTTGCGTATCTGACACAGTATGTCTCGCGCTCGCTTGAGAAGCGGAACACGTTGACGCCGCAGCGCCGCGTGGCGGCGTGCGATAGCGACCGGCATGGAATATGCGATCCGCCGTCATACGCATGAGTCGGGCAATGGACCTGGCCCAGCACAAGGCGTTACCTGCATCCAGAGGCGCGGCTGGAGCGACCCGGTAGCGTGTCAACGGTAACTGGACGGTTTAACCAGTACATCATTCTGGAGGAGACATGAACGTACGCACCCTGGTTCTCGGACTGGCGGTGTTCGTTGCGACGGCGCTGAACTCGTTCCTGGCCTATGCCGATCCGCAACTGGACTCGCTGCTCAAGAACCCCTCGAATTGGGCGTCGCAGGCTGGTGACTATGCGAATCACCGGTACAGCCCGCTCAAGCAGATCAACGAAAGCAATGTCGGCAAACTCCAGGTCGCCTGGACGATGTCGACGGGTGTGCTGCGCGGTCACGAAGGCTCGCCTCTCGTGATCGGCGACACGATGTATATCCACTCGCCGTTCCCCAACAAGGTCATCGCGGTCAGCCTGAAGGACCAGACCTTCCTGTGGCAGTACGAGCCGAAGCAGGATACGGCCGTGATCTCCGTGATGTGCTGCGATACCGTCAACCGCGGGCTCGCATACGGCGACGGCAAGATCTTCCTGCAACAGGCGGATACGACGCTCGTCGCGCTGAACGCGAAGACGGGCGAAGTCGTCTGGAAAGCGCAAAACGGCAATCCGAAGGCGGGTGAAACCAACACCAACGCGCCGCATGTATTCGGCGACAAGGTGCTGACGGGCATCTCCGGCGGCGAGTTCGGCGTGCGCGGGCGTCTGATCGCCTACGACATCAAGACGGGCAAGCAGGCATGGATCGCCTACAGCACGGGCCCCGACAACGAGATGCTGCTCGATCCGCAGCAGACGATGACCTGGGCCGAAGGCAAGCTGCAGCCGGTGGGCGCGGACTCGTCGATCAAGAGCTGGAAGGGCGATCAGTGGAAGCTCGGCGGCGGCACCACATGGGGCTGGTACGCGTGGGACCCGAAGCTGAATCTGGTCTACTACGGCACGGGCAATCCGGGCACGTGGAATCCGACGCAGCGCCCCGGCGACAACAAGTGGTCCATGTCGATCTTCGCGCGCGACCTGAACACGGGCAAGGCGAAGTGGGTCTATCAGATGACGCCGCACGACGAGTGGGACTATGACGGCGTCAACGAAATGATCCTTGCGGACATCGCCGTGAACGGCAAGAAGACGCCCGCGATCGTGCACTTCGACCGCAACGGCTTCGGCTATACGCTGAACCGCGAATCGGGCGAGCTGCTGGTTGCGCAGAAGTACGACCCGGCCGTGAACTGGGCGGATAGCGTCGACCTGAAGAGCGGTCTTCCCATCCGCAACGCAACCTATTCGACGCAGAAAGCGGGCCCCGATCACAACGTGAAGGGCATCTGCCCGGCCGCGCTGGGTTCGAAGGACGAGCAGCCGGCGGCATTCGATCCGTCGTCGAGTCTGTTCCTCGTGCCGACGAATCACGTGTGCATGGACTATGAGCCGTTCGACGTCGATTACGTGTCGGGACAACCCTATGTCGGCGCAACGCTGTCGATGTATCCAGGTCCTAACGAAAAGGGCGCGATGGGCAATTTCATCGCGTGGGATGCGTCGAAGGGCAAGATCGTCTGGTCGAAGCCGGAACGGTTCTCGGTGTGGTCGGGCGCGCTGGCGACGGCGGGCGGCATCGTCTTCTACGGCACGCTGGAAGGCTACATCAAGGCAGTTCGGATCAAGGACGGCAAGGAGCTGTGGAAGTTCAAGACGCCGTCGGGAATCATCGGCAACGTGTTCACGTATCAGTTTCAGGGCAAGCAGTACATCGGCGTGTACTCGGGCATCGGCGGCTGGGCGGGCATCGGCATGGCAGCCGGCTTGCAGAAGTCGACGGAAGGCCTGGGCGCTGTCGGTGGCTACCGTGAACTGGCGAAGTACACGGCGCTCGGCGGCACGCTGTTCGTGTTCGCGATTCCGGGCGAAAAGGGCTGACCCCCAAGGTGGTTTCGCAGCAGCAGTTTCGCAGCAGCAGTGACGTAGCCGAAGACGCCGGTATGCGGTCTTCGGCTACGGTGAAGACTTGAAGCGGCTCCGGCCGGCGCGTCGAAGCAGACGCGCCGCACGGCAGCCACTTTGCAGTCGAAGAGCAGGTTCAATCGAAAACACGCAACGTCTTTGCGTGAGACCAGAGTAAGGGAGACGAACGCATGAAAGGCCGCGTTATGCTGTCGCTTGCAGGTACATTGCTGGGATTGGGCGCATTACCTGTCGTTATCACCAATAGCTGGGGGCAGTCGTCGGGCGCGCCACAGGTCCAGCAGGTCGCTTACAAGGTCGTCGATGGCGACAAGGTCGACAACAATACATTGCTGGGCTGGAAGACATGGCGTGCGCTTGCCTGTGAGCGCTGTCATGGCGCCAAGCAGGAGGGCCTCGTGGGCCCGTCGCTGATCGACGCGTTCAAGACGCTCGACAAGAACGAATTTCACCGTACCGTATTCGGCGGACGTGTCGACAAGGGCATGCCCGACTTCAGTTCGAGCTCGATGATGCAGAAGAACTGGGAAAACCTCTACGCGTACCTGAAGGGCCGCTCCGACGGCAAGATCAAACCGGGCGATCTGCAGGCGATCGATACAAAATGAGCTACATGGCGTCACGTGATTCTGCGTGACGCGCTTACGTGAGTGACCGTATGCCGTGCATCGCATGACGCAAACCCGGGAGACCTCCATGTACGATCGCAGACGTTTAGCCGTCCATGTTGCCTGTGCCATGCTGACGCTGTGCTGGGCCTGCATCGGCGGGCCATCCGCTCGCGCGCAGGGCGCGCCCGCGCCGAACCTGCCGAACAACGACGGCGCCGACAACGTGTTGCGCGTGTGCGCCGATCCGAACAACATGCCGCTCTCGAACGAGAAGGGCGAGGGCTTCGAGAACAAGATCGCGGCTGCGATGGCCAAGGACTTCGGCTACAAGCTCGAATACACATATTTTCCGCAGCGCATGGGCTTCGTGCGGCATACGCTGCGCGAGAAGCTGCCCAACACCGAGCAGTTCAGATGCGACCTCGTGATCGGCGTGCCGCACGGCTACGACATGACGGCGACCACGCGTCCCTGGCTGCACTCGACGTATGCGATGGTGTTCCAGAAACGCCCCGAGTTCGCGAACATCAACACGCCAACTGATCTGCTAAAGCTGCCACCCGATCAGCTGAAGAAACTCAAGCTCGGCATCTTCACGCAGACGCCGGCCGTCGACTGGTTGTTGTCGAACAACCTGATCGACCAGGCCGTGTCGTATCGCGCGCAAAGCGGCGACCCGAACGAGTTTCCCGGCGAGATGATCCAGCGCGATCTGGCGCAGGGCAAAGTCGACGTGGTGTTCGTCTGGGGGCCGATTGCGGGCTATTTCGCGAAGCAGGCGAGCGATCGCGTGAAGCTCGTGCCGTTCCCGCCGCAGCCGGGCATCCGCTTCGACTATGAAATCTCGATGGGCGTGCGCAACGGTGAGAAGGCATGGCACGACAAGATCGACCAGTGGATCGCGACGCATCAAGGCAACATCGACCAGATTCTGACCAGCTACGACGTGCCGCTACTGCCGCTGGCGAGCGCGCCCGTCGCAACGGACTCGCCGAAATGACGCGCAAGACGGCGGGATGTGCACGCGGGCTGGCGCGCGCGTTTGTCGTGCGCGGCGTCGTCGCGATGGCGGCCGTCGCGGCGCCGCTGGGTGTATCGGTGGCCGTGTCGATGGCTATGTCGCAGGCCGCGCTTGCCGACGATGCTACGCCCATCGCGCCCGCCGAAAAGCTGCTGTTTCTCACGCCGCATCTGCATGGCCTCGCGTCGCAGACGGAGCTTGACTATTCGCTCGTCGTATCGGCGCCGCCCGAGAAGTCGACGGACCGGGTTCGCGTGCTCGTCGCGAGCGACGACAACGCGAAGAGCGACGCGACCGTCACCGATGCGAAGGGCAAGGCGACGTTGCCCGGCAATCTGCCGTGCAACCCGATCATTCTGTATTTTCTCGAACGCGACATCGCGGAGATGGAGCAGTTGACGGGCGGACAGCGCCGCTATTTCCAGCAGCGCGTCCGGCTCGCGCTCGCGGCGGGGCCGCCCATCACGGATGTGACTGCGCAGGTGGACGGAAAGCCGGTGAAGGCGCGCAAGATCGTGATTCAACCGTATCTGCACGATCCGAACGCGGAGCGCTTTCCGAAGTACACGAGCAAGCGCTACACGTTCATCCTCGCCGATGGCGTGCCTGGCGGCGTGTCGTTGCTGCTCACCGAGGTGCCCGGCGACAACGGCGATTTCGCGCATCCCGTCAAGACGGAATCGGTGAGCTACGAGACGTCGGTGCGCAAGCTGTCGCCGCCCGCGCACGGCGCGCCTTCGACGCCGAAGCCATCCTCCAACGCGCCGCGTGCGAGCCGCTGATTTTCGCTGAATATTGGATGGACGCTGCGTGAGATGACGGGCGGCGTGCTCGCTGCCCGTCGAAACGCGTTTGGGAAAACGCATCATGAATCTGATCCGCTCGCTGACGCTCAGGCAACTGCAGATCTTCGTGATCGCAAGCCGACTGCCGAGCTTCGCGCGCGCGGCGGAAGAATTGCATCTGACGCAGCCCGCCGTGTCGATGCAGATCCGGCAACTGGAAGAGGCGATCGGCATGCCGCTCTTCGAGCGCATTGCGCGGCGGCTGACGCTGACAGAAGCGGGCGAGCGTCTGTCGCATCACGCGAGCCGCATTCTCGGCGAGATCAAGGACGCCGAAGACACGATGTCCTCGCTCGCGCAAGCCGATAGCGGCACGATCGCGGTGAGTATCGTGAGTTCCGCGACCTACTTCGCGCCGAAGCTGCTGGCGCTGTATTCGAAGCAGTTTCCGAAGGTCGACGTGCATTTTTCCGTCGGCAACCGCGAGACGCTGCTGAGGCTGTTGCAGGACAACGCAACCGATCTCGCGATCATGGGCCGCCCGCCGCCGGAACTGGGCACGACGGCCGAGCCGCTTGCGTACCATCCGCATGTGATCATCGCGCCCGTTACGCATCCGTTGCGTAACGCGCGCCGCTTCGATCTGCAGGAGCTGGCGGGCGATACGTTTTTGCTGCGCGAGCCGGGTTCGGGCACGCGGGCCGTCACCGAGCATACGTTCCGGCAGCATCTGTTCACACCGGCGCGCTGCGTGACGCTCGGCAGCAACGAAACGATCAAGCAGGCTGTGATGGCGGGCATGGGCGTGAGCCTCATCTCGCTGCATACGCTCGCGCTCGAACTGCGCACCGGCGAGATCGCGCTGCTCGACGTGAACGGGACGCCCGTCGAGCGCACGTGGCAGATCGTGCATCTGAGCTCGAAGCAGTTGTCGCCGACGTGCGTGATGTTTCGGCGCTTTCTGCTCGAACACGCGGAGCCGTTTCTCGAGCAGGAGTATGCGAAGTTGATGCAGCCGCTGTCGTCGGCGACCGCGCGGCGCGGGCGCAGTGCGAAGCGGGAGGAGAAGGTGGAGCGGGGGTGAGGGGCGGGCGCGGCGTCGACCGCGTGGGCGCAAGATTGATGGGCAAGCGAAGCCGGTCAGGCTTGCACTGGAGCATCATTGATCGTCGGCGGCCGAGCGGGAACGGCCGCCGTTAGGCGGCCCCTGAATCACACCGCACTACGTGTGTGTCGCCGTGCGTCCCGTTGCCGTGCGCTTGCCGCGATTGACATGCTGGCCGATGTGAGTTTGCGAGTGAATGCTCGCGCGATCGGCGGCGCGGTCTTGTCCCATGTCGCGGTCGGCCGCGACGTGACTGTTGGTATTGGCGAGTCCTTTCGCGCTCATATGGCTCGCCGACATGCCGCCCGCGTGGCCCATCCCGGCTCCGACGCCTGCGCCGTGGCCTCCGCCATTGCCGCCACCGTTTCCACCGCCATTGCCTCCGCCGTTACCGCCACCATTGCCTCCGCCCTGCGCAAAAGCAGGCGCGGACGCGCAGGCCAGGAAAATCACCGCAGCGGCGACGGCCGTTTTCGATCGAATCATTGCTGTCTCCCTGATGCCGTTTTCGGATGCAACGGATTGTATGAGCGGCCGTCCCGCAAAGGTGTGGCGAATGTGTAATCGTCTGTAAATGCTGTTTCGAGGGTGGTGTGCGGCCGGCGGAGTGTCTTGCAATAGCGAATCGCTGGCTTACGGATCGTTGCAATGTGGTGGCGCGGTCTACGATTGATTCCGTACACATGAGCGATCTGATAAAAGTCTCGATGTAAAGGATAGACATCCTCATCGCACTTATTTTGACGCGCGCTCCACCACCCTTCACCCTCTCGCTGTGCCGACCGTACCCCCAGCCTCGCTCTCTCGCTTCGGCCGCCGCACTGCACGCAGTTTCCCGCTATCGCCACCGCCACAGAAAAACCGGTCAGCGCCATCGGACTCGAGCCCCGACACCATCACCCCTTGCGGCAACTCGACCATTTCGAGCACTTCGCCCGTGCGCGGATCGACGTGCCGCAAGTCGCTCTCGTCGCCTTCCCACGTGCCGTGCCACAGTTCGCCATCGACCCACGTCACGCCCGTGACGAAGCGGTTCGATTCGATGGTGCGAAGAATCGCTCCTGTCTGAGGATCGACCTGATGGATCTTCCGCTCGCGATACTGCCCGACCCACAGCGATCCCTCCGCCCATGCGAGCCCCGAGTTGCTGCCGGCGGGCGCGGGGATCGTCGCGAGCACGCGGCCCGTTTGCGGATCGACCTTCTGGATGCGGTCGTCGGCGATCTGGAACAGGTGCAGGCCGTCGAATGCCGTTCCCGCGTCCGCGTCCACGCCGATCGAGCGCGTCGTCTGTCCGCTTGCGGGGTCCAGCGCCTGCAGCGTGTCGCCGGTGGCGAACCAGACGTTCTGGCCGTCATATGTGACGCCATGCACGCTGTCGATGCCCGGAAAGGGTCCATATTCACGCACGATTTCAGCGGCTGATCGATTCATGCTGTCATCCTGGTCGGTGAAGAAGTGGTCGGTGAAGAGTCGAGCCTCTCATGCTAGTCGATGGGCAGCGGCGTGGGGAGTAACAACGCCGTCGCGAATCCGGGCATCGGCGGCGTCATCCAGCGGCGGGCGCGTCCGCGCCCGAACGACTGCACCTTGCCGGCTGCCGCAAGGGAATCGAGCGCGCGCTGCACCGTGCGTTGGCTCGCGCCGAGCGCGAGCGCGAGTGCCGAGCTCGACCACGATTCGCCATCGGCGAGAAAGGCGAGCAACGCCGCGTGTTCTTCTTCGACGGGCCGCGCCAGCACGACGACTTCGGGCGCGCGCCGCGGCACGAGAGCAAAGCCGCGTCGCGTCGCCGTCACGTCGGCGAGCGCGCCGAGCATCGCGCGAAGCCGTCCCATCTCGACACGCAGGCGCGCGCGATGCGACTCGTCGGCGTGCTTCATCCGGAATGCGCGCGCGATGAGCGTGTCGCGCGGCACGTCGCCGGGCCACGCTTCGGCGAGCACGCGAGCGAGATTGAACAGCACGGGACGCGTCGCGAGCGCGACGACGCTGCCCGCGTCGCGCACGACGTTCCTGCATGCATCGACGACGAGCGCCTTCGACGCCATCAGCGCTTCCACTTCGTCGAGCAGCAGGAGCCGCTCTTCGCCATTCGCAATCAGACGCGCTGCGGGCGAGTCCAGCAGACGCGCCGCGCTTTCGACTTCGGCCGTGAGCCCCGGAATGCCCGCGTGACGCGCGGCGCGCCCGGCGCGGACGAGCGCGGCACGTGCCGTCTTCGTGCGCAGCCGGCGCATCGCGATGCCGGCCACGATCAGCTCGTGCGCGGCGCTCGACGCGGGCGGGAAGGGCGCGGGATCGAATCCGTCGAGCAGGCGCTCGGCCTCGTCGAGACGGCCGATCAGCAGCAAGCGCCTGACTTCGAGATACCGCGCATGTGCTGCGTTGAGATGATCGCCGTGCGCTTCGAGCGTGGCGCGCGCGGCGTCGAGCGACTTCGCGGGCCAACCGAGGTCGCGCGAAGCGAGCGCAATTTCGGCCTCGGCGACGATGCATCGCGCGCGGGCGACGGCCTCTTTGGGACCGAAGGCGCGCGCCGCGCTTCGCACCAGCGCCTTCGCGCGAACGAGATCGCCGAGCTGCGCCATCGCGATGCCGCGCAGCGCGAGCGCGGGTGCGTCGTCGCGCAACGCGACGCGGTTCAGCGCACCGAGGGGATCACCTGCCGCGAGCGCGCGCGCCGCAGCGGCGATGAGTGAGTCCATCCGAATCCCGTCACATTTGTCACTCCCATCCATCCGATGGGCGGTCCTAATCTAGCACACGTCGATTCACGAAAACGGCGCATCGGCGACCCATCGCCCGGCGCACGACATTCAACGGAGGAACCCACGATGACCACTCATGCGAAAGGAACACGCGAGCAATGGCTGGCGGCACGGCTCGAACTGCTGGAGGCGGAAAAGGCGCTGACGCGGCGCAGCGACGAGCTGGCGCGGCAACGTCAGGCGCTGCCCTGGGTCCGCGTCGACAAGGCGTACACGTTCGAGACGGATGACGGAAGTGCCACGCTCGCGGACCTGTTCAAAGGACGCTCGCAGCTGCTCGTCTATCACTTCATGTTCGGGCCGGACTATACGGCGGGCTGCCCGTCGTGCTCGTCGATCGCAGACGGCTTCAACGGCTTCGCCGTCCATCTGGCGAATCACGATGTGATGCTGACGGCCGTCTCCCGTGCGCCGCTCGTCAAGCTTCAGGCATACAGGAAGCGGATGGGCTGGACGTTTCCGTGGGCGTCGGCGAGCGGCAGCGACTTCAACTTCGACTTCAACGTGTCGTTCACCGAAGAGCAGCAGCGCACAGGCGCCGTCGAATACAACTTCGAGCGCGGCGGGCACGCAATGGACGTGGAGCCTGCGCCCGAACCCGTCGTCCAGTTCGCGGCCACATGCGGCACCGATGCGCCGACCTACTCGCGAGACCGGCCCGGCATGAGCGCGTTCGTCATCGAGGACGGCGTCGTGTATCACACGTATTCGACGTATGCGCGCGGTCTCGACGGTCTGTGGGGCGTGTACCAGTGGCTCGATCGCGCGCCGAGGGGGCGCAACGAGCAGGGCATCTGGTGGCGCCGTCACGACGAATACGCGCAGCGCTGAGGTTGATCGTGGACGCCATCGGCGCTGCCACCGGGCGCGACGTTTCGAGGCGTGCGGCTGCGTCGCGGACTTCGCGGCGCTCCTCGCAGTGGACCTTCTTTGCCATCGTTGCACTCGTCTTCGCCGTCTGCGCGGCATCGACGATCGTCTGGAGCACGTCGATGTCGTCAATGGGCGAAATGCCGATGCCCGGCGGCTGGACCCTGTCGATGACTTGGGTCCCCATGTGCGGGCAGAAATGGCCGCGCGCCGCGGCGTCGTTCGTCGGCATGTGGCTCGTGATGATGATCGCGATGATGCTGCCGTCTCTCGCGCCCGTGCTGTGGCGTTATCACGAGGCGGTCGGCCTGACAGACGAAAGGAATGGAACGGACGGTAGACGCGTCGCGCCGTTGACGGCGCTCGTGAGTGTCGGCTACTTCTTCGTGTGGACCGTGGCGGGCGTCGCCGTGTTTGCGCTGGGTGCAGCGACGACTGCGCTCGCGCTGCACTTCGCGACGCTCGCGCACGCGATTCCCGCCGCGGCGGGCGTGGCCGTGCTCGTTGCAGGCGTCGTGCAGTTCAGTGCGTGGAAGGCCCGCTATCTTGCGTGCTGCCGTTGTACGACCATGAGCGGCCGCGCGCGATCAACGCATGCTCGCGCGGCCTGGCTGCATGGCCTTCGCCTCGGCGTGCACTGCTGCTATTGCTGCGCCGGTCTGACGGCTGTGCTGTTGATCGACGGCATCATGGATCTATACGCAATGGCCTTCGTGACGGCAGCCATCACCGCCGAACGTCTTGCACGTGCGGGCGAGCGCGTTGCGCGAGCGACTGGCGTCGTTGTTATGGTGATGGGTGTGACGATGCTCGTGCGCGCATTCGCATTCGGTTGATCCGGCTTATCGCTTGCACAAAAGAAGGCCGGCATGCGCACAACGCGTTGCCGGCCTTCATAGGTCAGATCGATTTCACTTCTCCGCCGTCCATCCGCAGCGTCGTGCCCGTCATCCACCGCGCGCCCGGCGAAACGATGAACGCCATCAGTTCGGCGATTTCCTCCGGTGTGCCATACCGCGCGATGCCCGCCTCCATTGGAAACTTCGCCGTCGCTTCTTCGACGCTCATCTCGTGCAGCGGCGCCCAATGCTCGAGATACGAGCGGCGGCGTCCCGTCATCACGGGTCCGGGCAGCACGCTGTTGACCTGCACGCCGTCGGCGATGCCGCGATCCGAAAACGCTTTAGCGAGCGCGACAATCGCCGCGTTGATCGTGCCGACGGCTGCATACGGGGCCTTCGGAAAGAGCGCCGAATTGCCGGACATCATTACGACGGACCCCGCCGTTTCCTTCAGCGACGGCCACGCCGCGACAGTCAGACGCCGCGCGCCATGCAGCTTCAACGCGAGGCCGCGATCCCATTCGTCATCGGTCATGTCGAACACGTCGATCTGCGGCACGGCGCCCGCGATATTCAGCAACGCGTCGATTCGTTCGAACGACGCAAGCGTTGCGTCGACAACCTGTCGACCCGTTTCGGGTAACGACAGATCGACGTCGATGGCGAGCGCTTTCGCACCTACCTGTCTGACGGCGCCCGCCGTTTGCTCCAGATTCTCGCGGTTGCGCGCAACGAGCACGATCGCGTCGAAGTCGCGCGCGAGCCTGATCGCCGTCGAACGGCCGATGCCCTGGCTCGCACCCGTGACGATCGCTATTTTGCTGGACATATCGGTCTCCTGGTTTCGTCGATCGTCGCGCGTCAGTGGACGACGACCATCTTGCCGCCCGCTTCGTTCGCCTCCATCACGCGGTGCGCTTCGCGAATCTCGTCGAAACCGAACACGCGCGACGGCTTCGCGCTGAGACGGCCCGCCGCGACATCGGCGGCGATCGCTTGCAGCGGTACGTCGGACAGCGGAAAGCCCGGCGTGCCGAACATGAAGCTGCCGAAAAATGTGAGGTGCACGCCGCTCGACATCTGCAACAGCGGATTGAAGTCTGCGATGGGCGCGAGGCCGCCGAGCCAGCCCGCGAGGCACGCACGGCCGCCTCGCCGTAACATCGCGAGCGAATCGAGAATCGTGCTGTTGCCGACGAGATCGAGCACGGCGTCGATTTGCTTTGCTTCGCCGATGCGCTTCGACAGATCGGGGCCTTCGAGTTCGACGCGCGACGCGCCCAGCTTTTCGAGCATCGCGAAGCGCGCCGGATTGCGCGTCGTCGCGATCACTTTCACACCCGCGTTCACGGCGAGCTTGACTGCCGCCTGTCCAAACGACGACGTCGCGCCGCGAATCACCAGCGTCTGTCCGTTGCTGATTTCGAGGTTGCGGAACAGGCACGTCCATGCCGTCGCATACGTTTCGGGAATCGCCGCGAGCTCGGCCCACGGCAGATCGGATTCGATCAGCGCGACGTTGGAGACGGGCGCGCGCGTGTATTGCGCGTAGCTTCCATTGATCGTGCGGCCGAGGCCGCCCATCAACGCGGCCACCTTCGCGCCGACGGGAAACTCGCCGCCCGGACACGACTTGACGATGCCCACGCATTCGATGCCGCTGACTTTCGCGGCTTCGGCCCACTCGCCGCGCCGCATATGCATTTCGGCGTGGTTGATGCCGAACGCCTTGATTTCGATGACGACGTGGCCCTCCAGCGGCTCCGGTTCCGGCAGTTCCGTATAGACGAGGCTATCGAGGCCGCCGAATTTTTCGAGCACGATTGCACGCATGAAGCTTCTCCTAAGGTAGTTGCAGCGTCGGTCGACGCAATGCGATGAAGCGGACGGCGAGTCCGCAAATCAGCAAATCAGCGAATCAGGAATTCGGAAATGGCCGCTGCGATTTCATCCGCATGCGTTTCGAGCGCGAAGTGGCCGGTATCGAAGAAGCGCACGTCCGCGCCGGGCATCTCGCGCTTGAACGCTTCGGCGCCGGCGGACAGGAAGAACGGATCGTTCTTGCCCCACACGGCGAGGAACGGCGGCTGATGCGTGCGGAAGTACTGCTGGAACGCCGGATACAGCGCAACGTTGCTTCGATAGTCGCCGAACAGGTCCAGCTGGACTTCATGCGCGCCGGGACGGCTCATGTAGTAGTCGTCGAGCGAGTAGCCATCGGGCGAAACCGACGTGGTGTCGGGCACGCCATGCGTGTATTGCCAGACGGTCGTCTCTTTCGTGAGCAGCGCGCGCAGCGCGTTGCGATTCGCTTGCGACGGGTCCTGCCAGTACGCGCGAATCGGATTCCAGCCGTCGCTCAGGCCTTCGACATATGCGTTGCCGTTTTGCGAAACGATCGCCGTGATCCGCTCGGGGTGCTTGAGCGCGAGACGGAAGCCCGTCGGTGCGCCGTAATCGAAGACGTACACCGCGTAGCGGTCGAAACCGATCACTTCCGTGAAGCGGTCGATCACATTGGCGATGTTGTCGAACGTGTACGCGAAAGCGCCGCGCTCGGGCATGTCCGACTGGCCGAATCCCGGCAGATCCGGCGCAACGATATGGAAGCGCTCCGCGAGTAACGGAATCAGGTCGCGAAACATGTGGCTCGAACTCGGAAAGCCGTGCAGCAGCAACAGCTTCGGCGCGCCGGCGCGGCCGGCTTCCCGAAAGAACACGTTGAAGCCGTCAACGTCGGCGTGGCGATGGGCAATCGTGGGCATGGCGTTTCTCCGTAAAGGCTGGGGTTTCTACCGACTCCGGACCGAGGTTTTTGCCTCGTTTCGTGCAACCGTCGTGTAACCGTTAAATCGACGTTATACAGGTTACGAAGTGATGGTGTAACTTGTCAAGAAGATTTTTAACGGTTACGATGGGGTCATCGTCAACACACGATCGACACGCAAATGGATTACCGCCTCATACCGGCGATGTTCGTGGCCGATGCGCCCGGCCTTGATTTCCTGAACTCGGTTGCGACACCCGTCGATGAGCCCGTCGACTGGATCAGCGACGGCGAGGGTCTGCTCGGCTGGCTCGAACAGGCGGGCATGATTCCGGGCGATGTGCTGGCGGCGATGCGCGCGCAGTCGACGCCTGCGGAACTCGACGAGGTCGCCGCGAAGGCGCGCAGTCTGCGCGAATGGTTCAGGGGATACGTGCAGAAGAGAAAAGGGCGCGCGCTCGCCGTCAAGGACTTGCGCGAACTGGAGCCGCTCAACCAGTTGCTCGCGCGCGACGAACAGCACGGCCAGATCGTCGCGAACGGGCCGGACGGAGCAACGGCCCTGACGTTTCGCATGACGCGCAAATGGCAATCGGCGGAGTCGTTACTGATGCCGATCGCGGAAGCACTCGCGCGGCTCGTCAGCGAAGAGGACTTCACGCACGTGAAAGCGTGCGAAGGACCCAAATGCACGCTGCTCTTCGCCGATCACACACGCGGCCATGCGCGCCGCTGGTGCAGCATGGCGGTCTGCGGCAATCGCGCAAAGGTGGCGGCGCATCGGGCGCGATTGAAGGAAGCGAAGGGTTAAAGCCTGCGGGTTAAAGCCCGGATGAAAACGTTCACGTTTATCTGGAGGACATGGCATGGACCACATCAAAGCGATTGCATTCGACCTCTACGGCACGCTGTTCGACGTTCACTCCGTTTCCAGCCGATGCGACGAGCAGTTTCCCGGGCGCGGGCAGGAGATCAGCAACGTATGGCGGCAGAAGCAGCTCGAATACACGTGGCTGCGCAGCCTGATGAACCGCTATATCCCGTTCGAGCACGTGACGGAAGAAGCGTTGCGCTATACGAGCCGGCATCTCGGGCTCGCGCTGGATGACAACACGTGCCGCTCGCTGTCCGATGCGTATCTCAGTCTGCAACCGTTCGCGGAGGTGCCCGACGCGTTGCGCGAACTACGACAGCGCGGCCTGAAGCTGGCGATCCTGTCGAACGGCTCTCAGCATTCGATCGGCGCGGTGGTCGGCCATGCAGGGCTGCGCAACAGCTTCGATCATCTGCTGAGCGTCGATCCCGTGCGCGTGTACAAGCCGGACAATCGCGTGTATGAACTGGCGGAGCAGGCGTTCGGGCTGAACCGCACGGAGATCCTGTTCGTGTCGTCGAATGCGTGGGATGCGACGGGCGCGCGTTATTTCGGCTTTCCGACGGCATGGATCAACCGGGGCGGCAAGATCTTCGAAGAAATGGGCCAGAAGCCGGACTGGGAAGTGAACGGGCTCGATGCGCTGGTGAAGCTGTTCGGCGCGGCGGAATAACACAACAGCGAACACAACGGCGCGCCGAGCTTTTCATCAATTGCGTTGTATCCAGGGCTCGAACGCACGCGCATCGTCGAGCCTCGCGTCTCACTGCTTGCCGGACGCGAGTTGCTCGTTGCGCGCAGTGAGGAAGCTGATCAGTCCATCGATGCCGCCGCTTTGCTGGATCGTCTCGCCGAACTGCTGACGATAAGTCTGCACGAGCCACGCACCGAGCACGTTGAGGTCATACACGCGCCAGCCTTGCGGCGTCTTGCTCAGACGATAATCGATCTCGACAGGCTGCGCATTGGTGATCGCAATCGTGCGCACGACGGTGTCGGTATCGGTCGGCGAAAAACGTATCGGCGGATATTCGATTTGCTGATCCGGGCGAAGCTGGGCGAGCGCGCCTGAATACAGGTGGATCAACAGCGTCTGGAACTGCCGCACGAGCTGCTTTTGCTGCTCGGGCGTCGCCGTTCGCCAGTAACGGCCTACCGCGAGCCGCGTCGTATGCTCGAAGTCGATATACGGCAGGATGTCCCGGTTCACGATGTCCATGATGCGCGGGATGTCGGTCGGCTCGATCGCGCGCTTGCGCACTTCGTCGAGCACCTGTTGCGTGACCGTCTTGATCAACGCTTGCGGATCGGAACTGTCGACGGTCTGCGCCGATGCGCCCTTGCAAAACGTAAAGACGGCAAAGAGAAAGGCAATGAGAAATCGGAGTCTCATGAGTCTCATATCGGCGAACTCGTCATGTGATTGCGTAGGTCGCGCTCGGCGCGGCGCGCGCGAGATCGCGCGGCGAAGCCTATTGTAGGGGCGGCCGCTGTTTTTGGCAGACAAGCTACCCGTGGCGTGGCGCACGCAATGCGCGCGTGCGCCGATGACATCGCGCCCGTCAGTCATCCATCAGTCACCCGTTAGTTTTTCGCGGCGCGCGACGGGTAGCGCACGAGATGGTCGGTCGCGGATTCGGATAGCCACACTTCGCCCGCGCGGCCCATCATCTGCCGCACGTTCGCGTGGTCGCGCGGCAGTGCGAGCACGTCGAACCGCTCGGTGTGCGGATCGAAGCGCACGAGCGCATTCGCGCTCCATTCGCTGAGCCAGACGATATCGCGATCATCGACGAAGATCGCATACGCATGCGGGTTGTTGCCAGGCAGACGCCATTCGCGCCAGCGCTGCGTCGACGGATCGAACATGCCGACACGTCCCGCGTTCCACTCGCTGATCCACACGCGCCCTTGCGAATCGGACCAGACGCGGCGCGCGCCCTGATCCGGCGTCGGCGGCTCGATGACTTGCGCGGCGCCTGTGGCCGGATCGATGCGGCCGAGGTAATTGCCCGCCAGCGATGCGAAATACAGCCCGCCATTGGGCGTCACGCAGATGCCGTACGGCCCCGCACCATGCGGCGCATCGAACACGCGCATCGTGCCGCGCTTTGGATCGAATTCGCCGTAGATGCCGCTTTGCCCCGTAAACCACAGATGTCCCTGCTTGTCGAACACGGCCGTGTTGAGGTTCGCGTTCGACCGGTCCTTGGGCAGCGGAAAACGCGTGACGGCGAGTGTCTTCGAATCGACACGGACGATCGCGTTCTGGCCGCCATCCGTGATCCACGCCGCCAGGTCCGGCCCGACGATCACGCCATGCGGCGCCGATCCATTGCCGAGCGCAATGCTGTCGATCTTGCCGCTTCGCGGGTCGAGCCGCCCCGCCGAACCTCGCGCCTGCGCGGTGAACCACACGGTGCCGTCCGGCGACGGCGCGACGTCGTGCGGCGCGCTGCCCGACGGGACAGCGAAGCTGTCGAACGAAGCGGGCTGCGTCTGTGCCGCGCTCACGAGCGCGACGCACGCGAACGCCAACGCGGCAACACGTGCGTTGCGGGCGTCGAGAATCTTGCGCAGCGCTGCCACGAACCGATCCATCGCGACGATCTTCAGCATGTCCGCCCTCCTTCGCACCGGCATGAATCACCCGCATCATCGCGACGCGTTTGCAGGCAGCGTGACGCGTTGCAGAACCGTCATCGGGCCGAGCCGCTCGATCACATCCATCTGCGCCGCGTCCCGCACGAACAGCGATCCCGCGAATCCCAACGCGTTCACCGACACGCCTTCGACGCGCTCAGCCGACCTCGGCACGAGCAGCATCCATTCGCGCGTGACGAGCAGGTTGTACGGCGTCGCGTGACAGCGTTCTCCGTCGATGTCGAGCGCGCCGACGCCCGCAGCTTCGAGCAATGTGTGATAGCAGGAAAGCGCGAGCCTGGCCGCGTCGGCGGAAGCCATGGCATCGGGTTCGAAGCGCGCGAACGCGTGCCGAAACGGCAGGCCCGGCACGCGTTCCGCCGGGCCCGTGGTGACAGCCGTCGCGAGCATCGGCTCGATGGGCACGGGCGGACCGGCATCGCCGAGCGGCAACGGCACGATCTGCAAATGCTTGTGCGGCTGGCTCGCGCCCGCTGCGTTTCCTCCGTTATAAAAGCCGATGCCGTGGAACTGTGCCATGCACGCCAGCAGCGCTTCGAAGTCGGCGAGATCGAGCAGCCCCTCCTGGCGCTCGAACGCGCGCGTGACGATCAGCAGATGATGATCGATGACGTTGAACTTGTTGAGCAACGCGAGATGCGTGTCGGAGATGTCGGCGACGAACAGATCAGGGTCGTACGGCAGGAACGGGTTCACGGAAGGGCGCCTGGACGTCTGAACCTTTACGGCCTGCGCGCGCTGCTGCTCCTTGCGCGTCAGGCTCGACACCTGCCGCACGAGAAAGCGGATACCGCCACTTTCGATGACCGCCTGTTGCGTGTCGATCGGTTGCAGCGCGCCGCAGCGTAGCGCATGTTCCGTCTGTCGAAGCATGGCCGGCCATAGCGTGCCAGGCGCAAGGCGTCGTCGTTGTTCCATGTCTGATCGGCTGGCGAGGCGGCGCGCGCTACGTGTGCACGATATGTCTGCACAGTGTCTACAAACGCGCGGCCGCTACAGTTTGTATCCGATGGTGCGCAAGAGATCCTTGCGCCATTGCACATCGTCTGCCGTCTCGACGCCGACGGGCGAAAAGCCGTCGATCACGCCGACGATGCCGCGCCCCTGATCCGTTTCGGCGATCAGCACCTCGACGGGATTCGCCGTCGCGCAGAATATCCGGCATACCTCGGGCACAGCCTTGATCGTGTTCAACACGTTGACGGGGAAAAAGCCGTCACCGAGAAACACAAAGAAGGTGTGGCCAGCGCCGACGTTCGTCGCATTCTGGCATGCCATCTCGACGAGACTTTCGTCGGTGCCCGAGCGTCTGACGAGCCGCTTGCCGGATGCCTCGCAAAACGCGAGGCCGAACTTGATGCCGGGCACGGTGCCGACCAGGGCCTCGTGAATATCCTCGACGGATTTAATGAAGTGGCTTTGCCCGAGAATGAAGTTGGTCGCTTCGGGCTTGACGACCTTGACGGCGGACAATTGCATGGCGGACCTCGCTCCGTTGCGGCAGAACGACGTGAGAACGCGTCACAGATGGACGAACGCGGCTGGCGCGCAGCGCATGCCGTCCGTCGCTCTGGACCCGCCTTCTAGACTAGTACCAACCGCGCATCAGTGAAAGCGCCGGACGAAACGCATATTTTTGCGTGAAGCGAGCGGAAACATCGCGATACAAAGAAGGACGAATGCTTACCAGTCACATACCGTGCGTAATTGTTCGATATGGGAAAATCGGGGCCATGAAAAAGACCAGAATTTCGATCATCGTCGCCGCGGTGGTCATGGCCAGTCCGCTGGTGCATGCAAGCCTCGCTTCGGGCGCGCACCAGTTCAAGGAAGACGCCAAGACAGCGGGCCGGGACACGGGCCACGCGGTGGGCCATGCCGTGCACTCCGTCGGCCACGGCGCGAAGTCGGCCGGTCATGCGATTGGCCACGGCGCGAAGTCGGCGGGACATGCCGTCGCCGATGCGACGAAGCACGGCTATCACGCGACGAAAAAATTCGTGACGGGACACGGCTGACGTTCGTTGCGCAATCCGTCCGCGGTTGCGCAATCCCGTCCGTGCGTCTTGACATTGGCGGCCAGGCATGCGCTGGCGGGCGGTAACAGGCGTACGATGAACGGCATCATCCCGTCGCGGATCACCGCAAGATTGACGGAGAGCCGACATGAGACGCCTTTATTTTCTCGTACCTGACACGCTGACAGCGAAGGCGATCGTAGACGATCTGCTGCGGGCGCGCATCACGTGGCGCCACATCCACGTACTCGCGAATCACAGCGTTACGCTCGAGCAATTGCCTCAGGCGTCCCTGCTGCAAAGCAGCGACGTCATACATGCACTCGAGCGCGGCGTGGCGCTCGGCGGCGCGACGGGCGCGCTGCTCGGGCTCGTGGCGCTCGTCTTTCCGCCTGCGGAGCTGGCCATTGCGGGCGGCGCCGTCGTCGGATTGACGCTGGCGGGTGCGGGCTTCGGCGCATGGACGGCCGCGATGATCGGCGTCGATGAACCCAACGCGCGACTCCAACGCTTCCGCGACTCAATACGCGACGGCCAGATACTGATCATGGCCGACGTTCCCGGCTCGCGCGAGCATGAGATCGAGCAGATGGTCGCGCAGCATTTTCCGAACGCCGATCTCGAAGGCGCGGAGCCCACCACGCCGATTTTCCCGTGATCATGCTTTGCTGGCGTTGAGCATTCAGTGGATCACGGTGTGTCCGGGAACGAGCCGTTCCCGGACCATCGAATCGCAGTGACGTAAAGCCCGTCACGCTTTCCTGACGAATTCCGATTTCAGGCTCATGGCGCCAAAGCCGTCGATCTTGCAATCGATATCGTGATCGCTATCCACCAGGCGGATGTTCTTCACCTTGGTGCCCATCTTGATCACGCCGCCCGATCCCTTCAGTTTCAGGTCCTTGATGACCGTAACGGTATCGCCGTCCTGCAGCACGTTTCCGGGTGAATCGCGATAGACCCGGGCCGTGGTTTCCGAAGGTCCCGCGGCTTGCGCTGTCCACTCATGCGCGCACTCGGGGCAAATGAAGACGCCCGCATCTTCATACGTGAATTCGGAATGACATTTCGGGCAAGGGGGCAGTGCGGTCATAGGGAGTCCTTGGTGCGCGACGACGCGAGTAAGAGAAAGTGCGAGAGTATAGCGATGTCGTATGGCGGGTTCGTCGACTTCGGGAATGTGCGGCCACGATTCGAAGCGAACTGGACCGTTCCGCAACGACCTTGGGCCAGCCGCGCCAGCACGAGCGTGAATTCGACATTGCAGCGCAAATCGTTGAAAATCTAGCTCCTTTCGGGCCATGAGCAAATCAGCTTCGCATCACACCTGCTGACGAACATCGATGAGAAAAACTCTAGACGGCTTTGCCGTCACAAGCATGGTGATTCTGTGCCTCGTATGGGGCCTGCAACAGGTCGCGATGAAATCGATAGCGAGCGATGTCGCGCCGTTGCTTCAGGTGTCGTTGCGCTCGGGCGTCGCGGCCGTGCTGGTCTGGGTGTTCGGCAGGATGATCGTTCGCGACAACTGGGTGCCGGGCGTCGCGCTGAGGCCGGGGGCGCTGGTCGGCATATTGTTCGCCGCCGAATTTTTGTTCGTGGCCGAAGGCTTGCGATGGACGACGGCCTCTCACATGGCCGTGTTCCTGTACACCGCGCCGATGTTCGCCGCAGTCGGCCTGCAAATGGCGCTGCCTTCCGAGCGCTTGACGCGCACGCAATGGACGGGCATCGCGATCGCGTTCGTCGGCATCGTCGTCACGTTTGTCGGCCCGGGCGCGAAGGGCGGCGGCGATCCGTCGTCGTCGAACTGGATGCTCGGCGACCTGCTGGGCATCTGCGGGGGCGCCGCGTGGGGCATGACGACAGTCGCGGTTCGCGCGACGCGTCTCAGCGAAGCGCCCGCGACGCAGACGCTCTTCTATCAGCTGGCATGGGCCTTCGTCGTGTTGCTGCCGTTCGCGGCCATCACCGGCCAGTTCCATTTTCACGGCACACCGCTCGTCTGGACGAGTCTCGGGTTTCAGGCAATCGTCGTTTGCTTCATCAGCTATGCGGTCTGGTTCTGGCTGCTGCGCATCTATCTCGCCTCGCGCCTGGGCGTGCTGTCGTTCATGTCGCCGATATTCGGCGTCGCGATGGGCGGGCTGCTGCTGCGCGAGCGGCTCGATCCGGGCTTTCTCGCGGGCAGTGTGCTCGTGCTCGCGGGCATGATGGTCGTCAATGGCCGCGAGTGGCTGTACAACGTGTTCACACGACAAAGACGCCGCGGGAAAATCGGCTCTGCGTGAGCGCGCCAGGGTTCGTCGGCGATCGCATTCGAGATTGCCATCGTGAAGCGCCCGGAGTCGCCCCGATTCGACCGTTCAATTGCGGGCGCACGCTTCTCCACCTACTATCTCTGTCGGACCAGCCGGTTGCGCCGCGATGCGGCGCGTCTGAAGGTATGGCCGACGCGAGCCTGGCCGCGCTGGAGGGACTGTTCTTCGACTGGAGCAAATTCGATGCGAAAGATGAGAGCGGTACAGGTCGGCGGCCCCGGCGGGGCGCTGGAGATAGTTGAGCGCGACGTGCCCGCGCCCGGCCCCGGTCATGTGTTGATCAAGGTTCAGGCGTGCGGCATCTGCCACAGCGACTCGATGACGAAAGACGGGCTGTGGCCGGGCCTGCAATATCCGCGCGTGCCGGGACACGAGGTGGCGGGCGTGATCGATACGCTGGGCGCGGGCGTCGAAGGGTGGAAGGCGGGCGAGCGCGTCGGGGTCGGCTGGCATGGCGGCCACTGCGGACATTGCGCGAATTGCCGGCGCGGCCACTTCGTGGTGTGCGAGAACGCGCAGGTGCCAGGCATCAGCTATGACGGCGGATACGCCGAGTATCTGGTGGCGCCTGTCGAAGCGCTCGCGCACATGCCGTCGGAACTCAACGATGTGGATGCCGCGCCGCTGCTCTGCGCGGGCATCACCACGTTCAACGCATTGCGAAACAGCGGAGCGCGCGCGGGAGATGTCGTCGCGATTCTCGGCATCGGCGGCCTCGGGCATCTGGGTGTGCAATTCGCGCAGCGGATGGGTTTCCGCACCGTCGCGATCGCGCGCGGCGAGGACAAGGCGCCGCTCGCGAAGCAACTCGGCGCACACCATTACATCGACAGCCGCACGCAGAATGTCGCCGACGCGCTGCGCGCACTCGGCGGCGCGAAAGTGGTGCTCGCGACCGTGACGAACGGCGACGCGATGACGGCAACACTCGGCGGACTCGCGCTCGACGGCAAGCTGATCATCGTGGGCGTCGCGGAGAAGCCCATCGAGGTGCCGAGCGTGCAATTCATCATGGGCCGCAATGCGGTGCAGGGATGGCCGTCCGGGACATCGGTGGATTCGGAGGATACGCTCGCGTTCAGCGCGCTGTCCGGTGTCAGGCCGATGATCGAGACCTATCCGCTCGAACGCGCCGCCGAAGCCTACGATCGCATGATGAGCGGCGCCGCGCGCTTTCGCGTCGTGCTGACGATGAGCTAGCGCGGTCCACGCTGCGAATCAGCCACGTCGACGCGTGCCGATGGGGACGTCTGGCCGCCATTGCAAATCAGGCGATGGCGGCCACGACTCGCGCTCGCCCTTGATGCGCGAGGCTTTCACGGCGAACGTCGGCGGCCAACGCCCAATTTTGTATCGCCGAAATCATTCCCGGCTGGCGGCGGCCACCCCGCCAGCGTGTAAACTGCTGCCTTTTTACGGTTCTGGTTGTATGGTTCAAGCCCCTCAGCGCGCAGCGGTCAGCGGCCCGTCGCTCATCCGGCTGCTGGCCCGCCTGACGGCCGTCGACGTTCCCGCATCCAGCCAGTCGCTGTCGGACCAGTTGAGCCAATGGCTCGGCTGGACCGACGCTATCGCCCTATCGACGGCGCTGAACGGCAATCCGCCCGCCGTCGCGGGCGGCGCGCGGCCGCACGGCGGCGCCGAAAGCGAGTGCGCGCAGGTGCGCGCGTCGCTCGCGAGAGCCATCGCCGGGGATAGCGCGTCCGCCTCGGTCCGCCGGCGCGGGTCCGCGCCGATATCCGCGCAGAGCGAGCCGACCGAACCGGCCCCCGATTACGCGGATTTCCGGCAGCGCTATCTGGCGATGCAGCAGTCGATGGAAACCGCGATCGGAAATCTGCGCGGCCGGCTGCGGAGCATGCTGGCGGCGAAGACGCCCGAGATGACGCGGCTCGCGGTCGTCGACGCGATCATGGAGCGCGCGTTGGGCGCGCGCGAGCACAACCTGCTGGCCGGCGTGCCGGGCATGCTCCGCGCGCACTTCGAGCGCTTGCGCCAGGCCGAGCAGGATGCGCTGGCTCAACTGGCGGACGCGCACGCTCCGGAAGGCGCTAAAGCAGCCGTCAAGCCCGGCGCATGGCTCGACGTGTTCCGCAAGGACATGCAGGGCGTATTGCTCGCCGAACTGGAGATTCGTTTTCAACCGGTCGAAGGGTTGCTCGCGGCCCTTCGCATCAGCTAACTGGGACAACATGTCCAGATATCGCATTGATTTTGTCGTTGTGTTTTTGGTGGGTCTTGTTGCCGTGGGTTGGGTCGGCGCGGGCTACATCGGCTCGAATCTGCTGGCCCTGACGGTCACGATGGTGATCGCCGCCTGCTATGTGGCGGGCGCGCTGGAGTTGCACCGCTATCAGCAGGCGACCTCGACGCTGACGGCCGCCATCGCCGGTCTGTCCGAGACGCCGCCGCGTCTGTCCGCCTGGCTCGACGGGCTGCATTCCGGCCTGCGCAGTGCTGTGCGCCTGCGCATCGAAGGCGAGCGCGTGGCGCTGCCGGGACCGGCGCTCACGCCGTACCTGGTCGGTCTGCTGGTGTTGCTGGGCATGCTGGGCACACTGCTCGGCATGGTCACGACGCTGAGGGGCACGGGCGCGGCGCTCGATAGCGCGGCCGACATTCAGGCGATACGCGAATCGCTCGCGGCGCCCGTCAGAGGGCTCGGCTTTGCGTTCGGCACGTCGATTGCTGGTGTCGCGACGTCCGCGATGCTCGGGCTGCTCTCTGCGTTGTGCCGGCGCGAGCGGGCTCAGGCCGCGCAATCGCTCGACGCGAAGATCGCGACGACATTGCGCGTCTATTCGCAAGGCCAGCAGCGCGAGGACACCTTCAGGCTCATGCAGCGGCAGGCCGAGATGATGCCCGCGCTGGTCGACCGTCTGCAGACGATGATGACGGCCATCGAGCACCAGAGCCTCGCGCTGAACGAGCGCCTCGCGGCCAGCCAGCAAGCGTTTCACAGCAAGACGGAAGCGGCGTATGCGCGCCTTGCATCGTCGGTGGCGCAGTCGTTGAAGGAGAGCGCCGCCGAAAGCGCGCGCGCCGCCGGCGCCGCGCTGCAACCGGCGATGGAGGCCACGATGACCGGTCACGCGCGCGAGATGGCCGCGTTGCGCGAGACCGTCACGCACGCGGTGCAGCAACAACTCGACGGGCTGTCGAGCGGCTTCCAGGCGACGACCACGACTGTCGCGGACCTGTGGAACAAGGCGCTCGCGGGACATCAGCGGTCGAGCGAATCGCTGGTCCAGGATTTGCGCGCGTCGCTCGATCAGTTCACGCAGACTTTCGAGCAACGCTCGGCGGGTCTGCTCGACGGCGTGTCGACGCGTCTCGAAGCCACGGCGGGCGGCGTCTCGCAAGCGTGGAACGAGGCGCTGACGCGGCAGGAGCGCGCGAGCGAGTCCATCGCGGAGCGCAACCAGCAGGCGCTCGCGACGGCTGCGGCGACCTTCGAGCAGCACGCGGCGGCGCTGCTGCGCGCCGTCGATCAGTCGCACGCCGATTTGCAGACGCAATGGGCCGCGCGCGACGAAGAGCGTCTGGCGGCGTGGCGCGAGTCGCTCGGCGCAGTGGCCGCGACGCTGAGCAAGGAGTGGGAAGAAGCGGGCGCGCGCGCCGCGACGCGCCAGCAGGACATCTTCGACACGCTTGCGCGCACGGCGAGCGACATTTCGGCCCAGACGCAGGCGCACGCGAGCGGCACGATCGCGGAGATCTCGCGGCTCGTGCAGGCCGCGTCGGAAGCGCCACGGGCTGCGGCGGAAGTGATCGCGGAACTGCGCCAGAAGCTCACGGACAGCATGGCGCGCGACAACGCGATGCTCGAAGAGCGCAGCCGCCTGCTCGAAACGCTCGACACCCTGCTCGACGCCGTGAACCACGCGTCGACCGAACAGCGCACGGCCGTCGATGCGCTCGTCGCGACGTCGGCGGATATGCTCGCTCGCGTCGGCACGCAATTCACCGACAAGGTCGAGGCCGAAACCCGCAAGCTCGAGGACGTGGCCGCGCAGGTCACGGGCAGCGCCGTCGAAGTGGCGAGCCTCGGCGACGCGTTCGGCGTGGCCGTGCAGCTCTTCGGCGAGTCGAACGACAAGCTGATGGCCCACTTGCAGCGGATCGAAGCCGCGCTCGACAAGTCGCTGATGCGCAGCGACGAGCAGCTTGCCTACTACGTCGCGCAGGCGAAGGAAGTGATCGATCTGAGCATGCTGTCGCAGAAGCAGATCGTCGAAGACCTGCAGCAGCTTGCCGCGCAGCGGGCGTCGGCGGGAGCCGAATCGGCATGAGCGACGAAATCGACGGCGGCATGGAGCCGACGACGCCCATCTGGGCGGCTTTCGGCGATCTGATGTCGGTGCTGCTGGGCGCGTTCGTGCTGATCCTGGTGGGCGTCATCGGCATGCAGCTCGAACTGACGACGAGGCTTCACGATGAGGTCAGGCAGCGTCAGATGGAAGCGCAGCGCCGCAAGACGCTCGAGCAGGCGCTCGCCGGGCCGCTGGCGGCGGGGCGGGTGACGCTCGTCAACGGACGCATCGGCATCAGCGGCAACGTGCTGTTCGCGCTGAACTCCGACCAGTTGCAGCCGCAGGGCCGCGAACTCTTGAAGAGCCTGTCGGGGCCGTTGTCCACGTATCTGAAGTCGCGCGACGAGATCCTGATGGTGAGCGGCTTTGCCGACGATCAGCAGGTGCGCGCGGGCAATCGCCGCTTCGCCGACAACTGGGAACTGTCGGCGCAGCGCGCGCTGACGGTGACGCGTGCATTCATCGACGCGGGCATCCCCGCTTCGTCGGTGTTTGCGGCGGCGTTCGGCTCCGAGCAGCCGGTCAGCTCGAACGCCGATGACGCGGGACGGGCCAGGAACCGGCGCGTCGAAATCGCGGCGGTGCCGAGGCCGGCTTCGTCGAGCGGCGGGCGGGCGCCGTGAGTGTGGACGACATGCCAGGCGGCGTGGACGGCGAGATGCAAGGCCAGATGCAAGATGAGACCCAGGCGCGCGCAACACTTGAAGCATGGCGCAAGCAAGGCGCCGATCGTCTCGACCCCACGCGCTTTCATTTCATCGACGCGATGGCGCGGCGTGCAGCCGCTCACCACGGCGAAGCGCGGCGTATTCTCGACGAGCGTCTGTCGGCGTTGCTCGAAGCGTACGCCGCCGATCTGCACCGCAAGAACGACGCATGCGATGCCGATGCGGTCAGCAACAGCCCCGCACACGCTCGTGGCCCGCTAGGCAAACTGGCCGACTACATCGCGGCAAGCCAGGCGCCGGCGGAAGTCGACAGCCAGCTAATCGCTCATGCATGGCACCGCGTCTCGTCAAACCCACAGCTAGAAACACTGGATTATTTCAGACAAACCTGGTCGAAGCTCAGCGCCGAGAAACAGTTGCGCCAGTCGCTCGAACAGGTGCCCGGCAACGCGGGGCCGCTCAATTCGAGCAGTCTCGTGCACCGGTCGCTCTCGCTGATGCGCGAGTTGTCGCCGGGGTATCTGCAGCAGTTCCTGTCGTACGTCGACGCTTTGTCGTGGATGGAGCAGATGACAGGCGGCATCGCGTCGCCGGCCAAAGATGCGCCTCGCGCCGCGAGCCCGAAGAAGGGCACGCGAAGCAGATCGCGCTGACGCACCGCTGATGCGCTGAAACAGGCGGGCGCGATGCCTGCTACACGGCGTCGCTCTGCTTCTTGTACTGCGAAGCGAGCTTGTCCTGCTGGTTCGGCGGCACAGGGTCGTAGTGGCTCAATTCGATGCTGTAGTTGCCGTGCCCGCCCGCAATCGCGTTCAGGCGCGACTGATAGTCCGCCAGCTCCGACAGCGGCACCTTGCCCGCCACCACGACCGCGTGGCCCGCGAGGTTGCGCGTGCCCTGGACCTGCGCGCGCCGCGCCGACAGATCGCCGATGATGTCGCCCATCGTCGTTTCGGGCGTCATCACTTCGATGTCGACGATGGGTTCGAGCAGGATCGGCTGGGCCTTGAGCACGGCATCGATGAATGCCTTGCGGCCCGCCGTGACAAACGCGACTTCCTTCGAGTCGACGGGATGGCTCTTGCCGTCGAACACGGTGATGCGCACGTCCTGCATCGGGAAGCCCGCCAGCGGCCCGCTTTCGATCACCTGCAAGATGCCTTTCTCGACGGCGGGGATGAACTGGCCCGGAATGGCGCCGCCCTTGACGGCATCGACGAACTCATAGCCCGCGCCGCGCGGCAGCGGCTCGACGCGCAGCATCACTTCGCCGAACTGTCCCGCGCCGCCCGTCTGCTTCTTGTGCCGGTGATGGCCCTCGGCCTTGCCGCCGATGGTCTCGCGATACGCGATCTTCGGTGGCCGCGTGATGACGCCGAGCTTGTACTGATCGGCGAGCCGTTCGAGCATGTGCCGCAGATGCAGTTCGCCGAGCCCGCGCACGACAGTTTCATTAGTGCCGACGGGATGCTCGATCTTCAGGCACGGATCTTCCGCCGCGAGCTTTTGCAGGAGTTCCCACAGACGCTGCTCGTTGCCGCGCCGCTCGGGCTCGATCGCGAGACCGTAGATCGGCGTCGGGAACGCGAGCGGCGCGAGATGGATGTTGCCGTCTTCGGGCGCATCGTGAAGCACGGCATCGAAGCCGATCTCGTCGACCTTCGCGGTCGCGCAGATGTCGCCAGGGCACGCCTCGGTGACGTCCACGTGGTCCTTGCCTTGCAGCATCATCAGGTGCGCGACCTTGAACGGCTGGCGGGCATCGCCGATATAAAGCTGGCTGTCGCGCCGCACCGTGCCTTGATGAATGCGGAACACGGCCATCTTGCCGATGTAAGGGTCGATCACGATCTTGAACACATGCGCGAGCACGTGCTTGTCGGCGGACGGCTCGGCCTGCACCGTCTCGCGCCGGTCATCGACGTCGCGATAGAAAAGGGGCGGGTTGCCTTCGAGCGGATTTGGCAGCAGCCGCACGAACACGTCGAGCAGTTCCTGGATGCCCGCGCCCGTCGCCGACGACGTAAAGCAGACGGGCACCAGATGGCCTTCGCGCAGCGCGCGCTCGAACGGCTCGTGCAACTGCTCGGGCCTGATCGCCTCGCCCTGTTCGAGGTAAAGCTCCATCAGCTTCGCGTCGAGCTCGATCACCTGATCGACGAGCGCGTCGTGCGCGGATTCGACCGACAGAAAATCGGCTGCTCCGGACGGATTAAAAAAGCAGTCGACCACCGCCTGCGCGCCTTGCGCGGGCAGATTGATGGGCAAGCAGGTCTTGCCGAATGTCTCCTGAATCTCTTTGAGCAGTTCGGGCAAATTGACCTTCTCGCCGTCGATGCCGTTCACGACGATGATTCTGCACAGCTTGCGCGCTTCCGCCCACGCCATCATGCGGCGCGTGGTCATCTCGATGCCCGTGCGCGCATTGACCACGATCGCAGCCGTTTCGACGGCGGGCAGCGCGCTGATCGAGAGACCGGAGAAGTCGGGGTAGCCAGGGGTGTCGGCGAGGTAGATGCGGGTGTTCTGGTAATGCAGGTGGGTGATCGCGGAGGTCAGGGAGTGGTGGTATTTGCGCTCCAGCGGATCGAAGTCGCAGACGGTCGAGCCTTTGTCGACGCTGCCTGCCGCATGGATCGCCCCTCCCTGATGCAGCAGCGCCTCGATTAGCGAGGTCTTGCCGCAACCGGCATGGCCGACCAACGCAATGGTACGGATGGCTTCGGGTGGATATTCCATGTCCGTCCTCCCTGCGACAGTTATTCGGCCATTATTCGTGAAAACGGCGCGGGCCGCCACCTGGGACGGCGATTCGCGAGCCGGCAGATGTGCTGCGGCGCGGCATAAAACGATCTCGCCGGATTCTGTTAAGGTGGGCTGACCTCCACCAACTTCCTTGATCGAAAGGCCAATGACTCAACCACTCAGAATCGATTTCGTCTCCGATATCGCCTGCCCCTGGTGCGCTATCGGCCTGTCTTCATTGCAGCTTGCGCTAACGCGTCTCGGCGACTCGGTCGATGCGCAGATCGTCATGCATCCCTTTGAGTTGAATCCGCAGATGAGCCCGCAAGGCGAGCGCATCGTCGATTATCTCGGCAAGAAATATGGACGCACGCCGGAACAGATCGCCGAAACGCAAGCGGCGATCCGCGAGCGCGGCGCAAGCGTGGGCTTCGCGTTCGGGCCGCGCGAGCACGTGTACAACACGTTCGATGCGCATCGGCTGCTGCAGTGGGCCGGCATCGAAGGCAAGCAACTGCCGCTCAAGCTCGCGCTGCTGCATGCCTATCATTCGGACGGCAAGGACCCGAGCAATCACGACGTGCTGGTCGAGGCTGCGCAATCGGTTGGGCTCGATGCGGCGCAGGCACGTGCCGTGCTCGAAAGCAGCGACTATGCCGAGGATGTCCGCGCACAAGAAAACGAGGCTCAGTCGATGGGCATTGAGTCGGTGCCGTCGATCATCTTCAACCAGCGCTATCTGGTGACGGGCGGACAGCCGCCCGAGGCATTCGAGCAGGCCATTCAGCAGATTCTCGCCGAACCGCAAGCGTAGTTCTCTTCGCGCAAGCCCGCGTGAGCCCGGCGCTACACCGCATGCGCGTTCACGTGAAGGCCGGTTGTTTCATCGCTGTCGGCGCACGCATCGCCGTGCGCGGACAGCGGTGCCAGGTCTTGCTTCGTGCTATTCGAACGCCACCGCATTCGTAGCGGGCGCGGCGCTATCCTGCCCGCGTTCGCATCCCGCTACGAGATCATACTGATCCATCCGCGCGAGAAGATCATCGTCGGATAGCGCGCGTTTCATTTTCATTGCACGCGAAACGATGTCGCCCCTTCGCTGATGCGAAGGGGCTTCGTTTTTGCGGGCTGTCGCTTTGTAAGGAGAAGAACAAACGGTCCGTAATCGGGTAATAATCAAGAATTGCGAATTCGTGCCGATAATGCAGAGATCAAAGGCAGAAAGCGAAGAAAGAAAGCGAAGCTTGCCCACCATGAGCCGGAGTTCGACATTCTTGGCCACGGCCCCACCCATGTCAGAGAGACCTTCCCTGTTCGATCCGTTCCTGGCGACGCCAGCGCATGGAAAGTGCATCATCAGCCCGTCGATCCGCGCGTCGTTGCTCTCGACGCTGTTCGATAACGTGTGGCCGCTGTTCCTTTCCGGCATCGCAAGCGTTTTCGTCGCGCTGGTCGCGTTCATCCGTCTGCGCGAGCCGTGGACGGCGGCGTGGCTCGTCGCCGATATCGGCCTGCTGCTCACGCGCCTTTGCATCGTGCGTCTGTATCTCATGCGCAGCCGCGCGAGCGTCGTGCATCCCGCGGCGTGGGCGACACGCTATGCGCCCGTCGGCCTCGTCGCGTGCCTCGTGTTCGGTCTGGGCACGATGGCGTGCGTGATGTCGGCGGACAGGCAGCTTGCGTTGCTGGCCATCATGGTGACGGCCGGCATCCTCGGCGGGATCGCTTCACGCAACGCGGCGCTGCCGCGGCTTGCCATCGCGCAGATCTGCCTGGGCGCGATTCCGATCGGCGTCGGCGCGCTGTTCGCCGCGAAGAACGGCCTGTGGATTCTGGTCCCGCCGCTCGTTGCGTATATCGGCGCGATGGTGTCGGTGGTCGGGCGCCACTACGAGGGCCTGGTCGCGCTGATGACGGCCGAGCAGCGGCACGCCGAACTGGCGGCCCGCTTCGATGCGGCGCTCGCCCACATGCCGCATGGCCTGTGCACGATCGATTCCAACGGCAAGGTCATCATCGCGAATCGCCGGACGGCGGAGCTTTTCGGCGCGACCGTCGAAACGCTGAAGCTCAATGTTCCGCTGCCCGAGTTCATCGGCCAGGTGGGGCTCACGCAGTTCGGCGAAACGCTGCGCAAGCGAATGGTCGAACGATGCACCGCATGGCTTTCCGACGAGGGCCGGCCTCTCGATCTCGAACTGGGAGACGGCCGCCAGCTCGAAATGACCCGCAACCCGGTGCCCGACGGCAGCGCCGTCATCATCATCGAAGACGTCACGAAACGGCGCGAGAGCGAGGCGCAAATCCTGCATCTGGCGCGGCACGATTCGCTCACCGGCCTGCCGAACCGGCGTGAACTGCGCGATCGGCTGGAGCGCATTCTTGCCTCTGCGCCGAAGCGCAAAGAGGCCGCTATCGCGATGATGTATCTCGATCTCGACGGCTTCAAGCAGGTCAACGACCGGCTTGGCCATTGCGCGGGAGACGAAGTGCTGGAGACGGTGGCATTGCGCCTGACACGCACGCTGCGCCCAGGCGAACTGGTCGCGCGCCTGGGCGGCGACGAATTCGCGATCATCGCCGACTACGCGACGCTGCCCTCCATCGTCGCACTCGCGCAACGTGTGATCCGTGAGATTGCGATGCCGTATCACCTGTCGACGGGCGAAGCGATCAGCATCGGCACCAGCATCGGCATTGCGCTCGCGGCCAATGACGAGTCCGTCGACGGCCTGATCCGGCGCGCGGACCAGGCGCTGTACACCGCCAAGCAGGCGGGCAGAGGCACCTATCGGGTCTCGAACGGCTAACGCCCGTTCGCTCGCCGGCGTTTCGACAATCCCTTCTTTCGCACTCCCGCCCGGGGAGACAGGCGCGCTCGCGCAGTTGCGCCAGCAACGTTCGTTCGGCGGATAACAGAATTGTCATCGACTGGTCAGTCATTGGTCAGCGTCGCACGACGACAATCGATCACGCGAGTCATTCACCGCTTTCGACATGCAGTGAATAGAACGCAAATTCGATGGCGCGACTAAGGATGCTTTAAGTTAAGCGCCCTAATCTGAACTTGAACAGCACGACAGACCCGGCCGCCGCATGTCTTTTGAATGACGTAGCGATGATTGCCGGGCTGATTGCACTGTTTCAGATTCGCAAGCTCAAAAGGAGAGCGAGATGAAAACTTCACTCACCGTTTCTTTGATTGTCGCCGCGCTGGCTATGCCCGCGATGTCGTATGCGCAGTCAGCGCAGTCCACTCAGGACCCGACCACGCGCAGCGAAGTCAACGCGCAGATCGTTCAGGCCGAAAAGGACGGCACGCTGCATCAATCGAAAGTGCACTATCCGGACTATACGGCGGCGCAGACGGGTGTTGCGCGCCAGTCTACGGAAGCATACGGAACAATGCCCTTGAACTTCTCGCAATCGGGCACGCCATTAAAAGCACCGATGAGCACGTCGCCGTTCACGCATCATTGATGAAGCGATGCGTTCAGGGCTTTGGAATCCGGATCCGGCTGATCATCAACGATCCCGAGATGCCAAAGACGAGCGTCAACGGATGCAGCACATGCCCCGCGATACGCCATTCGCCTAGCCACAGTTGCGCGCCGAGCGCTTCTTGCCATGCAGCGACGGTGAGCAGCAGAACGATCGCGAACGATGTCGGAATAGGCGTGCCTTCGAAGTGCGTGACCTTGCCGGTGCCGCCCGACATCGCATCGGCTGTCACGTTGTAGCGCGCGAGCCGCGACACGCCGCACGCGACGAAATACGCGAGCAGAAAGCGGTCGTAAAGACCGCGCATGCCGCATCCATAGCCGATCACGGCGGGTGCGACGCCGAATGAAATCACATCGGCGAGCGAATCGAGTTCCTTGCCGAGCAGCGAAGACGTTTGACGCCAGCGCGCGATGCGTCCGTCGAGCACGTCGAAAACTAGTGCGGCGAACACCAGCGCACACGCGAAATAGATGTGCATGACGTCGGCGCTGCCGATGTAGCTCATCATCGAAAACAGCGCACCCGTGCCGCAGATCGCATTGCCGAGCGTGAACCAGTCGGCGAGATGGAACTCGCGAATCATCGAGAATCGCTTCTTGCCGGACGTGGTGTTGTCGAGCGGTGAACGTGGCAACGTCATTCTCCTCATGGTTGTCGGCTATCGGATGCAAGGCGCGTGCCTTGCGCGAACGACAGCGCTTCGCCATTGTGCGCGATTGCGAGCATGATCGCATTGCCCAGTCCGTCGGCTACAGGCGCGGAGGGCCCCGCCGCCGCGAACAGCGTGAAATGGACATCGGGCAGTCGACCACACCCGCCGGATCTTTCGATTTTCAGCGGCCGTATGTCGAAGCGTGGACGCGCTTCGTTGGTGTCACCGACATCGAATTGATCGTCGTCGAGAAGACGCTGTTCGGCGCGGCAGTGGATCACGTGGCGAGACAGGCTGCGCGTGAACAGGCAGTGGCATCGGCGTCTGCTGTTTCAGCGCATCGTCGATAGCGATCCACCGATAACCGCGAGCAAAAGAAAAACGGGCGCTGCTGCGCCCGTCATTCGACTTTGTTTTGCGTCAAGCGCGTGACATCAGCGCTTGTTTCCCGGTAGCGTCTGACCGCGCAGCGAGCAGCCCTTCGTCTCGATCACGAACAGCAACGCGATCGCGCCGACCACACATGCGCCCATCATGTAGTAGGCAGGGACGAGCGCGCTGCCCGTCTTGTCCACGAGCCAGTCGCTGATGATCGGCGCGGTGCCTCCGAAGATCGACGTCGACAGGTTGTAGGCGATGGCCATGCCCGCATAGCGGACGTGAGTCGGGAACATCGCCGGGAACATCGCGGAGATGGTCGCAAGTTGCGGCACGTACAGCAGACCCAGCACCGCGAAGCCGATCAGCGCGCCTGCAACGCCATGCGTCATCAGCGTGAACATCGGCACGGCCGCGACGAACAGGCCGACGAGCGAGAACCACCACATCGTCTTGCGCCCGAAACGATCGGACAGCGAACCCGCGAAGGGAAGAAACGCCATCATCGTGAGCATGCCGATCAGGGGAATCAGCAACGACATGTTCTCGCTGACGCCCAACTGCTTGTGCATGAACGTCGGCATATACGCGAGCAGCACGTAGTTCACGACATTGAGCGCAACGACGAGTCCGCCGAGCAGAAACAGCGGCTTGCTGTATTGAACGAAGAGGGTCTTCAGCGGAACGGATTGCTCGTTCTTGTTGTGCGCTTTCTCTTCCAGTTCGCGGAACACGGGCGTTTCTTCGAGGCGCGAGCGCAGATAGCAGCCGACGAGACCGAGCGGCGCGGCCACAAGGAACGGCAGACGCCAGCCCCATGAGTGCATCGCCTGATCGCCGAGCATGAGCGAACAGCCGAGCATCAGCAGCGCGCCGAGCGAGAAGCCGGCCAGCGTCGCGAACTCGAGGAAGCTGCCGCAAAAGCCGCGGCGATCGTCGGGTGCGTATTCGGCCATGAACGTCGCGGCGCCGCCATATTCGCCGCCCGTGGAGAAGCCTTGCAGCATTCTCAGCACGATCAGCGCGGCGGGCGCCAGCCATCCGATCGACGAATAAGATGGAATCACGCCGACGAGCAGCGTTGCGCCGGACATCAACAGAACGGTCAGCGCGAGCACGCGCTTGCGTCCCAGGCGGTCGCCGAGCGGACCCCAGAAGAGGCCGCCGAGCGGACGGATAAGAAACGAAATGGCAAACGTGCCGAGAGCGAACAATGTCGCGCTTGCGGCGCTGCCGGGAAAGAGCGCTGCTGAAATATAGGCAAGGCCATACGCATAGATGCCGTAATCGAACCACTCGGTTGCATTGCCGAGTGCGGCGGCGGTGATGGCACGTTTCAGCAGGTTTGACGCGTCACTTGCGCGTTCACGTTGATCGGCTTCGTCCTGGAAGGACGGGGCGGCGGGTGTGGCATTCCAGGGTTGCGCGTAACGCATTGGCTTCCTCGCTTAGCTGCGGCCCGTCGGGTCGCTGATGTGATCTAAGGTAACGTCGCCAGATATATTTCCTTTTGTCATAGGACGATGTTCGTATTGGGGATTTCCCCTGTATCGTCGGCTGTCGAATGCTCGTCCCACGGCCTTGAGGCAAGGCGCATCAAGGGAAAGCGAGTGGGGGCAAATGCGTGCGCGGACGTCCGCGAGAAGCGGTTGTCGCGGGGTGTAAAGAGTATGTAATGAGGTAATGGGTGCCGTGCGCTTCGACGTCGAACTTATCGACGCCGGGCGCTGACGGAACAATCACCAGACGACGCGGGTCTTCGGCAGCGCCGATTTGATCTCGTCGACGTTTCTCGCCCTGGTGCCGTAGAGCACGACTTCTCGCAACCCGGTCAGGCCTTTCAGCACATCGACGTCATCGACGGGCGTGTTCGCGAGATAGAGTTCTCGCAGACTGGTCATGCCTTTCAGCGCGTCGATGTTGCGAACTCGCGTGCGGAAGAGATTTAGCGATTGAAGCTCTTTCAAGCCGCCGAGCGCGTCGATGTTGTCTACCGCTGTGTCAGCAAGGTTAAGCCGTTGCAGCTTCTTCAGGTCCTTGAGCGCATCGATCCGGGTGACTTGCGTGCGTGCAAGAACAAGCGTTTCCAACTGGGGCAGTCCGCGCATCACATCGATGTTCTCGACCTTGGAGCCGTCGAGCACCAGCGTTTTCAGCGACGTCGTTCCCTTCAATGCGTCGATGTTGCGCACCGGCGTGTTCGCGAGATAGAGCGCTTGCAGATCGCGCAGCTTCCTCAAAGCACCTATGCTCTCGACCTGAGTCTCGTTGAGATCGAGCGTTTTCAAGGTGGTCAGCTGGCCCAGCGGATCGATGTCACGGACGTTTCTTGCGCCGCCCAGCTTGAGCGTTTCCAGATGAGGCAAGTCTTCGAGCGGATCGAGATCGCGAACCTGCGTATCCCGCAGATCGAGCAGTTGAAGATTCGTGAGACTCTTCAATGCGTCGAGATTTGCAACCCGCGTGTCCCACAGAATGAGCGATTGCAATCCCGTTAATTCCTTTAGCGCATCAATGTTCTCGACTTCCGTCCGGTGAAGCACGAGCCGCTTCAGCGAATGCATTCCCTTTAGCGCATCGATGCGCCATACGGAAGTGCCCGTCAGGTCGAGCGATTCGAGCGTATCGAGTCCGTTCAATGAATCGATGCTGTCGATCTGCGTGCCGGCAAGATTCAGTTCGAGCCTGCGATCGAGTCCCTTCAGGTGCGGCAGCGCTGTCGCGAGCTGTGATGTGGTCAGTGCAGGCCTCGCTCGAAATGCAAGGCATTCGGACCTGGGAATGGCAGCTGAACTATTGCCGTCGATGCACGTGTCGATCGAGAATCCGAGGTCGGTCAACTCGCGCAGGTCGCGCTTTTCTCCCGAAGGCCTGAGGATACTGAACACGATCACAAGCAGGAGCACGATGCCGCCACCGATGATCCACAGCTTCGCTCGTGGTGGGAGCGAAGCGCGCAAGGTTTCGGCGGCCGGTTTCGAATCCTGGGTTGGCGTATCGGGCATGGCAGCTCCGCTTGCTTTGGATTGCTCTCTTTATACACGAAGAGCGTTGCAATGATTTCGATTGTCGTGCCCGTTTGCGTCGGCGTAGTCAGGCGTTGCCGCGCGTAACCAGCGCCACGGGCGTTTCTATGAATGCGGACAGATCCTCTTGTCTGCGCTGTTGCAGCAACGCCTGCAACGCCACGTCGATGCCATACACGGCCTGCTTTGCGGCGAACTGATCGACAGTCGCAAGCACGCGGCCATTCTTCAGCAGCGGCTTGATCGCGTCGCTGTTGTTGTAGCCGGTGATCAATACGCTGCCTGTCTTGCGCGCGTCGCGAACCGCGTCGACCGCACCCATCGCCATATTATCGTTGCCGCACAGCAGCGCGCGTATCTCGGGCCTGCGCGCGAGTATCGCAGCAGCGGCTCGCTTGCCTTTCGCGTATTCCCAGTCGCCGGCTTCGACGGCAACGATTTCGACATGCGCAGCCTTCATCTCGTCCGTAAATCCAGCCGTGCGTTGTTGCGCGTTGCGGTCCGACGGTACGCCTTCGACAATCCCGACGTGGTCGCCGCCATGCAGTCTTTGCGCGAGATAGTTGCCGATCAGCTTCGCGCCGCGGAGGTTGTCCGGTCCGACGAAGGGAATGCGCATGCCATCGACGTTCGATGCGTCCTGATCGAGAGGGTTGTCGATGGTCAACGTGATGATGCCGCGCTTGATGCTCTCGTTCACGGCGGGGATTAACGCTGTCGAATGGGCCGGCGCGAGCACGATGGCGCTGACGCGTTGCGCGATCAGGTTCTCGACGATACGTATCTGGCCTTCGACATCGGTCTCCGTCGCAGTGCCGTGCACGACGAGGTCGAATGGGTAAGGTGAGTGCTTCTGGAATGCGCGGGCGGCGTCGATCATCGTCGAGGTGAACGGGTCGGTAATGGACTTCAGCGCAAGGGCGATCGTGCCATGGCGGCTCTCGGCTTTCGATACTTTGGGAACGACGATACCCATGGTGGCAAGCGCGCTCGCGACAATGAAACGACGGCGTTGTTGGTGAGGCATGACTGAATGAATTGGAGGCAGCAAGGCGTCTTGCGCGGGCGTGAATACGACAGTGTATGCCAGCAACGGGAGGGCAGGTATTGCGGGGGAATTCGAAGGGTTTTCCATGCGACAAAGTGCGCGTCGACAAGCTGTGGCGAGCTTCTATGCTTGAAGCGTGACCCGCCTCGCGCACGATGTGCAGGCGCTTAACGGACATCAAGCCGATGGAGACGATCATGCTCAGTCCACACGAGATCGCAGCGCTCATGTTGATCGGTACGACGCGATACCCAGACGATCTGGACCGCGACGATCTCCACGCGTTGTGCGAGCGCCAGTTGGTCTCGCTGGAAAAGCTCGCATGGGGTCACGCGCACGTGCATTTGACGGCCCGCGGACACTCGATACTCAGATCGATCGGTAAGGGGCACCGGAATGGCAGTTCGTAACAGCAGGCCTCTTCTGCGGGAATTCCGGCATATCACACCACGAACCAATTCGTTTGAAATGCGAAGCGCGTGGGCGGCGTCTCGACCACGTGTGTCTGGATTGAATTGAATGCCAGGCGCAGATGGGACGAATAAAAATTCACTAATGCAAAATCCGGCCTATTTACGTAAATGAGTGAAGTAAAATAATGCCGCGCGTTTTCGCGCGATCTATCGGATTCATTAAATAATTACGATTAGAAAGGCGTCAGATCGGTAATTAATATTAATATTATAAATAGGCTTGCCGATAAAAAATATCCAGATCGATCATAGATATACCTTTTATCGGGCCTTCGTAGGCAGATCGCCCCCGACTCCCGCCGATCAAGAAAATACCGGGCCGATTTTCCTCCACGCAATTGAGATTAGTTCTTTTCTGCATTTTTACGTGTCACGTTACACGGATGAAACGTTTATAATTCGTCTGCCCAAAAAATCTTCCGTAATTAATACCGGATCAAGCATTAAGCCGCCATCCATAGAGTAATAATTGCTGGAGAGGGCATGGCGCATAGCCAGGCATCACTTCGCCGTTTGCAGCGGCGAAGAGGCGGTTCCTGAAGTTCTTGAAGTCCGGTTGTCACTTCCTGCCCGGTTCTCGTTTGCGAGAAACCGACGCATGGATCTTGGCTGTTCAATCGCGGGATCGTGTCTAGCGTCGTTGAACCGATGAGGTTCGGCGATGGCATTGTTTTGCCCAAAGAAACGCGAAGTACTTCGCGCGGCAATCAGTGATCCTAAATTTTCTGAAAAACAGTGGCGCTAGCTATTTTTCGGTCACGGCACGGACGACGGACTCCATGAACTTCGCAGTGACGAAGTGCGCAACAAAGCGGTAACGGGTGCAAGTTTGCGGGTTTGTATGCGGTGCGTCTTCGTGCAAATGCGTGAAAACGCAACGGGCACAAGCACAGGCGGATCAGGCAATGAACGCACGCGGTGCGTTCTCCGTTTCACTTCTCCTTCTATTCGATAACGCCAAGGCGGGACGACTCCGATCGATCTTGCTGGACCTTCGGGGACAACTGCTTTTCAGCGAAACATACGGACAATGATGAGATATTGGAAACTACTGGGGGTTGCGTCGGCAACCGTGTTGGCATCGTTCGGTGCGGAACACGTGCAGGCTCAGACCAAGACGATCACCGTAGCGGGCCAGCAATACACGCTGTGCGGACTGGAAAACGATAACTGCTCGTTCCTCGGAACGGGGTCAGTCGTGTTCGGGGCCGTGCCGCCCAATTCGCCATCGGCGATGCTGACGGCTCCGAGTACTTTTAGCAACGGCGTTGGCTGCTATGTCGGCGCGGTTTCGCAGACGGACCCCGCGGTCGGCTATGACAAGGCGTGCTGGGTGCGCGCTGTCGCGGCCACTCCGGCACCGGCACCGGCTCCTACGCCTGCTCCCGCGCCTGCGCCGGCACCGTCACCCGCTCCGTCGGTGAAGCCCTCGCCGACGCCCACGCCGGCACCGGCACCCGCGCCGACTCCGACGCCCACCC
>NZ_CYGY02000077.1 GCF_900007165.1 Paraburkholderia piptadeniae | reverse complement strand
TTCATGCCGGGCCTGTGGCTCGACGACTGGGGACTCGAAATCACGGAGAGCATCCTGATTACCGAGTCGGGTGTCGAGCCGTTCTGCAATACGCCGCGCAAGCTGTTCATCAAGGAGTAGTGCAATGCGGGCATCACCCATTCATGCCACTGTCGATTTCGAAGCCGACGGCGAACAGCACGGCTTTCTGAAGCTGCCGTATTCGCACGACGCTTCCGCATGGGGCGCCGTGATGATTCCCATCACGGTGATCCGTCGCGGCAATGGCCCGACCGCTCTCTTGACGGGCGGCAATCACGGCGACGAGTACGAAGGTCCGATCGTGCTGTCGAAGCTCGCGTCGACGCTGAAGGCGAGCGAAGTGACAGGGCGCGTGATCATCGTGCCGTTCATGAACTATCCGGCGTTTCGCGCGGGCAGCCGCACGTCGCCGATCGATCGCGGCAACCTCAATCGCAGCTTTCCGGGCAAGCCGGACGGCACGGTGACGGAGAAGATCGCCGACTACTTCCAGCGCTATCTGCTGCCGCTCGCGGATTACGTGCTCGATCTGCACGCGGGCGGACGCACGCTCGACTTCGTGCCGTTCGCGGCCGTGCACGTGCTCGACGATGCGAAGCAGCAGGCGCGTTGCGAAGCGGCGATGTGCGCATTCGGCGCACCGTACTCGATGCGGATGCTCGAGCTCGATAGCGTGGGTCTGTTCGACACGGCTGTCGAAGAAGCAGGCAAGGTGTTCGTGTCGACGGAGCTGGGCGGCGGCGGAACGGCGACGGTTGCAAGCGTCGCCGTGGCCGAGCGCGGCGTCCGCGGCTTCCTCGCGAACGCGGGCGTGCTGTCGGCGGCACCTGCCGACGACGCATCGGTGCGCACGACGACGCTGCTCGACATGCCCGACGGCACTTGCTACACGACGAGCGAGCACGACGGCTTGCTCGAATTGTGCAAGGACCTCGGCGACAACGTCGAAGCGGGCGAAGTGATCGCGCGCGTTCACGACGCGACGCGCACGGGCGCGAAGCCGTTCGAATATCGCGCGAAACGCAGCGGTCTGCTCGCGGCACGGCATTTCCCCGGGCTCGTGCATATCGGCGATACGGTGGCCGTGGTGGCCGATATCGTCGAGCGCGGCATTCCCGTTTCGACGGGCACCGCGAAAAAGTAAGGGCATGTGCCGATGATGAAACTCGATCGCTACGATCTCGCGATTCTTCGCATCCTCGCGCAGGACGGACGCATCACGAAGTCGCGTCTTGCCGAGGAAGTGAACCTGTCGATCTCGCCTGCGTGGGAGCGCGTGCGGCGGCTCGAAGAGAGCGGCGTGATTCGTGGCTATCGAACGGATATCGACTGGGCACGCGCATTCAAGGGCAGTCGCATCATCGTCGAGGTGACGCTCGCGCGGCATACGGCGCAAGACATGCGCCGTTTCGAAGAGCGCGTCGCCGCCGCCCCCGAAGTGACGCAATGTCACGCGACGGGCGGCGGCGTCGATTACGTGCTGCATGTGATGTCGCGTGACATCGACCACTATCAGCGCTTCATCGACGCGTTGCTCACCGATGAGCTGGGTATCGAGCGCTACTTCACGTATATCGTGACGAAGGTCGTGAAGAACGTGCCCGAGACGATGCCGGACTGGGCCTCCGACGCAATCAACGGCGGCGAGTGAGGCAGCCGTGAAGCCGCGAATGTAGTGCTAAACGGGCGGCAAAAAAACTTCGCGTAGCGCGGCGCCAAAACAGAAAAAACACACAGCGCCAGCGTTCCGAACCAAAAAAACACGATGCGTATCGCCCGTACAGTAACAGTCAGATAACGCACATAGGAGATCGTCATGTTGCTGGGTCATCCCGTTCTGTTCAAGTCGCTGTGTTACGTCGATGGCCGTTGGGTGCATAGCGAAACGGCATCCACGGTGGCCGTGCAGAATCCCGCGGATCAGGAAGTGATCGGACACGTGCCGATGCTCGAAGCGCCGCAAATCACACAAGCCGTCGACGCCGCGCAGCGCGCGTTCGAAACGTGGCGCTGGGTGCCCGTCGCGAAGCGCGCAACGTTGCTGCTGCGCTGGCACGAACTCGTGCTGCGCCATCAGAACGATCTCGCGGGCATTCTCGCGCTCGAACAGGGCAAGCCGCTTGCCGAGGCCGCCGGTGAAATCGCGTATGGCGCGAGCTTCATCGAATGGTTTGCGCACGAAGGCAAGCGCCTGAACGGCCGCACGATTCCGACGCACATCGACGGCGCGCATCTCGGCACGATGATGGAGCCCGTCGGCGTGGCCGCGTTGATCACGCCGTGGAATTTCCCGAACGCGATGATCACGCGCAAGGCGGCGGCGGCACTGGCAGCGGGTTGCACGATTGTCGTGAAGCCCGCGCACGAGACACCGTTCTCCGCGCTCGCGCTCGCGCAGCTCGCGGAAGAAGCGGGCTTTCCGGCTGGCGTGTTCAACGTCGTGCTCGGCGAACCGCAAATGGCGATGGAAACGCTGGTGCGCGATCCGCGCGTGCGCACGGTGAGCTTTACGGGTTCGACGCGTGTCGGCGGACTGGTGATGCAGGCCGTCGCGCAAAGCGGCATCAAGAAGACGGCACTCGAACTGGGCGGCAATGCGCCGTTCATCGTGACGGAAGACGCCGATCTCGAACAGGCCGTGCGCGTGGCCGTGGGCGCGAAGTTCCAGACGTCGGGCCAGGACTGCTGCGCAGCGAATCGCATTCTGGTTGCGCGGCCGATTTACGACGCGTTCGTCGAACGCTATGCGCAAGCCGTGCGTGCATTGAAAGTTGGCTCGGCTTTCGAAGCGGGCAGCGAAGTGGGGCCGCTGATGCATCAGGCCGCGTTCGATGCAACGGTGCAACGCGTCGAGGATGCGCGGGCGAAGGGCGCGCGCATTGTCGCCGGCGGTGCGCCGCATGCGCGCGGCGGCTGGTTCTTCGAGCCGACCGTGGTCGCCGATGCCGCCAAGGGCATGCGCATCTACGATGAAGAGAACTTTGCGCCAATTTCAGCCGTGTCGCCGTTCGACACGCTCGACGAAGCGATCGCCCGCGCGAACGACACGGAGTACGGCCTCGCCGCGTATCTCTGCGCAAAGGATCTGAACACGGTGTTCCAGGTGATTCGTCAACTGGACTTCGCGATGGTCTCCGTGAACGGCGTGAAGTTCACGGGCGCGCCGATTCCGTTCGGCGGCATGAAGGCATCGGGCCTCGGCCGCGAAGGCGGACTCGAAGGTTTCGAGCCGTTCGTCGAAACGCGTTATTACTGCCTCGGTCAATTGGGCTTGCCTGTCGCCGACGCTGCTTCTTGTGCTCATCGGCCGCACGCCGCTTGAGACTTGTCACTCAACTATCGATCAGAAAACGGAGTTTCCCATGACCCAGCTCGATCAACTGTTTAGCGCGGACCGCGCGCATTTCATGCACCCGTCGACGCACGCTCACGACCACGCGAGCGGCGCGCTGCCCGGCCGTATCGTCACGGGCGCGAAGGGTATTCGCATCGAAGACCATCAAGGCAAGTCGTTCATCGACGCGTTCGCCGGCCTCTATTGCGTGAACATCGGCTATGGCCGCACGGAAGTCGCCGACGCGATCTACGAACAGGCGAAGAAGCTTGCGTATTACCACACGTATGTCGGTCACTCGACGGATACGATCATCGAGTTGTCGTCGCGCATCATCGACTGGTCGCCGAAGGGCATGAAGAAGGTGTACTACGGCATGTCCGGTTCGGACGCGAACGAAACGCAGATCAAGATCGTCTGGTACTACAACAACGTGAAGGGTCGCCCGAACAAGAAGAAGGTCATTTCGCGCCAGCGCGGCTATCACGGCTCCGGCATCGTCACGGGTAGCCTGACGGGCCTGCCGAGCTTCCATCAGCATTTCGATCTGCCCATCGAGCGCGTCAAGCACACAGTGTGTCCGCACTGGTATCGCCAGGCGCCCGCGGGCATGAGCGAAGCTCAGTTCGTCGACTATTGCGTTGAAGAGCTGGAGAAGCTGATCGCCAAGGAAGGCGCGGACACGATCGCTGCTTTCATCGCCGAACCCGTGATGGGCACGGGCGGCATCCTGCCGCCGCCGGCCGGCTACTGGCCCGCGATCCAGAAGGTGCTGAAGAAGCACGACATCCTGCTGATCAGCGATGAGGTGGTGTGCGGCTTCGGACGTCTGGGCTCGAAGATGGGCGCGCAGCACTTCGGCATCGAGCCGGATCTGATCACCGTCGCGAAGGGCCTGACGAGCGCGTATGCGCCGCTGTCGGCCGCGATCGTCGGCGAGAAGGTGTGGGACGTGATCGCCCAGGGCTCGCAGGAACATGGCCCGATGGGACATGGCTGGACGTATTCCGGGCATCCCGTTTGCGCCGCTGCCGCGCTCGCGAATCTCGACATCCTCGAGCGCGAGAACCTCACGCAAAATGCGGCCGACGTGGGTGGCTATCTGCTCGCGCAGATGCATGCCGCGTTCGACTCGCATCCCCTCGTCGGTGAAGTGCGCGGCGCGGGCATGCTTGCTGCTCTCGAATTCATGGCGCATAAGGAAGAGCGCCGTCCGTTCGATGCCGCGTTGAAGGTCGGTCCGCGCGTGTCGGCTGCCGCGCTGCAACGCGGGCTGATTGCGCGTGCGATGCCGCACGGCGACATCCTCGGCTTTGCGCCGCCGCTCATCACGACGCGCGCCGAAGTCGACGAGATCGTTTCGCTGACCAAGGCCGCCGTGGATGAAGTCGCATCGCAGGTGCTGAAGGATACGGCCACCGCATAACAGCGCCCTCGCTGAATTGCAATTGGCGTAATCGAGTGTGAAAGTGGTCCCTCGCACAACGAGTGCATGGGACCGCTTCGCATTTGTGCGCATCGCGTGTTATAAGCCCAAAGACAGGCTTTTCGTTCCTGAACCGGAAGAATGTCTTTGGAGACACGCATTGAAATTAATCGATAAAGCAAAGTTCTCTGCAACAGCCCTGGCAGTGGCCGGGCTTTTCACAACGTCCGCGGGATTTCTCGAATCCGCACCGGCCTACGCCAAGGCCCCTCCCAAACAGCAAGCCGTACTCGATGCGTCGGCCGTGGCCGTCGCCGACAAGTACAGCGCCGATGCCGCCGAGCAAATCTTCAAGGAAGGCGGCAATGCCGTCGATGCGGCCGTCGCGATTGCGTTCACACTGGCTGTCACGTACCCCGAAGCGGGCAATATCGGCGGCGGCGGATTCATGACACTGTACATGAACGGCAAGCCGTACTTCATCGACTATCGTGAGCGTGCGCCGCTCGCCGCGACGCGCACGATGTATCTCGACGAGCAGGGCAACGTCATCAAGGGCAAGAGCCTCTACGGCGCCGATGCCGTTGGCGTGCCGGGAACGGTTGCGGGCATGTGGGAAGCGCAGCATCGCTTCGGCAAGCTGACGTGGAAGCAGGTGCTGGCGCCCGCGATCAAATACGCACGCGATGGATTCGAAGTCGACGAGCAGCTTGCGCAGCGCCGCGAAAATGCGGAAAAGGACTTTAGCGGCAAAACGAATTTCGACACCTATTTCGGCAATCTGAAACAGGGCGTCAATTTCAGGCAGCCGGATCTTGCGGCCGTGCTGACGCGCATTGCGAATCAGGGCGCGCGCGAGTTCTATAACGGCAAGACAGCCGATCTGATTGCCGCGTCGATGAAGAAGGGTCACGGCCTCATCACGAAGCGCGACTTGCAGGAGTACAAGGCCGTATGGCGTCAGCCTGTCGAGGCGAACTGGAACGGCTATCGCGTGATCACTGCGCCGCCTCCGAGTTCGGGCGGCATCGGCCTCGTGCAACTGCTGAAGATGAAGGCGGACCGGAAGAACGACTTCAACGGTGTCGCGCTCGATTCGCCGCAGTACATTCACCTGATTTCGGAAATCGAAAAGCGCGTGTTTGCGGACCGCGCGCAATACCTCGGCGATCCCGACTTCTACAAGGTGCCCGTTGCGCAACTGACGGACGACGCGTATATCGCGAAGCGCGCATCGGAAGTGAATCCGGGGACGCCGTCGGACACGAAGAGCGTGGCCGCGGGGCTGGGCGACTCGATGCCCGAGAAGGCCGAGACGACGCATTTTTCGGTGGTCGACAAGTGGGGTAACGCCGTCTCGAACACGTACACCATCAACGGCTATTTCGGCTCGGGCGTCGTGGCGGAAGGCACGGGCATTGTGCTGAACGACGAGATGGACGACTTCGCGTCGAAGCCGGGCGTGCCGAACATGTTCGGCGTGGTGGGCAGCGACGCGAACTCGATCGAACCGAAGAAGCGTCCGTTGTCGTCGATGACGCCGACCATTCTGACGAAGGACGGCAAGGTGTCGCTCGTGATCGGCACGCCGGGCGGGTCGCGCATCTTCACGTCGATCTTCCAGGTGATCAACAACGTGTACGACTTCAACATGCCGTTGAACGAAGCCGTTGCCGCGATGCGTTTCCATCATCAATTGCTGCCACCGAACACGATTTTCTGGGAGCCGTACAAGGCGATCGACGGAGACCTGGCGAAGCAGGTCGAAGCGAAGGGCTATACGTTGCAGGCACAGAACTTCAACGGCGACATTCAGGCGATCAAGATCAACGGAGAGACGCCGCAACCCGTGTCCGACCCGCGTGGACGCGGTGTGACGCGAGTGATACCGTAATAGCGTGACGTGCATCGGCACGTCGTGTTGATTCGCTTTGCAGCGGGCATTGCCGGAATGGCGGTGTCCGCTGTTTTTACTTTCAGCAGCGGGAGAGAGCGATGAGCCAACCAGTCACACCGAACAATGCCGCCGAGCCGCGCTTCGAAGGATTGAGCGCCGTGACGCTGGCGACGCACGACATGCAGCGCGCCGTTGCGTTTTACCTTGCGCTTGGGTTTCCGCTTTCTTATGGCGGGCCGTCCGAAGCGTTTACGTCGTTTGCATTCGGCGGCACGTATCTGAATCTGATCGTCGATACGCGGGGGCCCGTTCTCTGGTGGGGACGGGTTATCGTTCACGTGTCCGACGTGGATGCCGTCTATCGCAAGGCGCTTGCGGCGGGATTCACACCCGAGGCCGCGCCCGCCGATGCTTCATGGGGCGAGCGGTACTTTCATATTAGCGATCCCGACGGACATGAGATCAGTATTGCAAAGAGGCTTTAGTGCCTGACACTTGCCGCCACGCAACCGGCAGCAAAGCCGCTGCTGGCGCGCTGTCGGGCGAAACGGCAAATGGAGTAATATGAATGACACCCACGATCGCCACAATCACAAGAGCCCACGCGCAGAGTAACCCCCTTCCGTGGAATGGAAGAAACCAGGAGCCACTGTGATGAAGGAATCCGAGCAGGAATTCGACGGCGCGACGCTCACCGCCCGGCAGCGCCGTTTCGAAGAGGACCTTGTCGACGCGTACGACGAGGAACTGGAAATGGAAGTGGACGACCGTATCCTCGACGGCTCGGAGGGCTTTACGCCCGAAGCACGCGAAGCCCGCAAGCACTATTTCCGCGAGTTGTTTCGCCTGCAAGGCGAACTCGTCAAGCTCCAGGACTGGATCGTCAAGACGGGCCATCGCCTCGTCGTGATCTTCGAGGGCCGCGATGCGGCAGGCAAGGGCGGTGCGATCAAGCGCATCACGCAGCGACTGAATCCGCGTGTGTGCCGCGTCGCCGCGCTGCCCGCACCGAACAACCGCGAACGCACGCAGTGGTACTTCCAGCGCTATGTGAGCCATCTGCCCGCGGGCGGCGAAATGGTGCTGTTCGATCGCAGCTGGTACAACCGCGCGGGCGTCGAACGCGTAATGGGCTTCTGCAGCGACGACGAGTACGAAGAGTTCTTCCGCTCAGTACCCGATTTCGAAAAGATGCTGGTGCGCAGCGGTGTTCAGATTCTCAAGTACTGGTTCTCAATCACCGACGAAGAACAGGAAATCCGCTTCCAGGCGCGCATTCACGATCCGCTCAAGCAATGGAAGCTGAGCCCGATGGATCTCGAAAGCCGTCGGCGTTGGGAGGACTACACGCAAGCGAAGGAAGTGATGCTGCAGCGCTCTCATATCCCCGAGGCGCCGTGGTGGGTCGTGCAGGCCGTCGACAAGAAACGTGCGCGCCTGAACTGCATTCATCATCTGCTGAGCCAGGTGCCGTATCACGAGATCGAACACCCGTCGATCTTGTTGCCGGAACGCGTGTATCACGACGATTACATTCGCCAGCCTGTGCCGTCGTCGATGATCGTGCCCGAAGTGTATTGACGCCTGTTCATAAGGCTCAAATGAAAAGCGCGGCTTGTTAGCCGCGCTTTTTTGTTTGCCGCCCGGGGCGAATGACCGTCGATCAGAACGTATGGCGGAACACCCAGTACAGACACGCCGACAACGCAATCGACGCCGGCAGCGTCAATACCCATGCCAGCACGAGGCTGCGCACGGTGCCCCATTGCAGCCCCGAGCCGTTTGCAGCCATCGTGCCCGCAACACCCGACGACAGCACGTGCGTCGTCGAGACGGGCATGCCGTAGACGTCGGCGGCACCGATCGTCACCATCGCGACGAGTTCGGCCGACGCGCCCTGACCATAGGTCAGATGCTGCTTGCCGATCTTCTCGCCCACCGTCACGACGATCCGCTTCCAGCCGACCATCGTGCCGAGACCCAGCGCAATCGCCACCGCGACCTTGACCCAGGTCGGGATGAACTTCGTCGCGTGGTCCATCTGCTTCTTGAAGTTGTCGATCGCTTTGGCGTCGTCCGGCGCAAACGCGGGCTGCTTCGCTTTTTCCATCAGACGGATCGCTTCGGACGCCACATACATGTTGTTGCGCACGTTATCGACGATGGATTGCGGCACGTTCGCCATCGAGCCCGACGCGCCGACCTGCTGGCCGATCTGTTCCGACAGCTTCTGCAGCGCGGGCACCGTCGCGGGCGTCAGTTGACGCGTGCGCACGTAGTTCTCCACTTCGGTGCGCGGCGCGGCGACGGGCGGCGCGCCCTCGGTCGCGTACTTGGCGAGCGTGGTCGAAGCCTGCTGCGAAACCGCGAGGAAAGTCTGCGTTTCCGCTGCGTTGACGGCCTTGTTCAGCGCATAAGCCGTCGGCACCGTGCCGATCAGGATCAGCATGATAAGGCCCATGCCTTTCTGGCCATCGTTCGAACCGTGCGCGAACGAAACGCCCGTGCAGGTCAGAATCAGCAGCGCGCGAATCCAGAACGGCGGCGGTTCTTTGCCCTTCGGCTCGGAATAGAGCTCGGGCACGCGCACGACCGCCTTGAGGATCAGCAGCAGCAGCGCTGCCAGCAGGAAGCCGACGATGGGAGAAAACAGCAGCGATTTGCCGACACCCAGCGCTTGCGCCCAGTCGACGCCGCTCGTGCCGTTCGGGCCGTGTAGCATCTGGTTCATCAAGCCGACGCCGATGATCGAGCCGATCAGCGTATGCGAACTCGACGACGGCAAGCCGAACCACCACGTGCCTAGATTCCAGATGATCGCGGCGATCAGCAGCGCGAAGACCATCGCAAAGCCGGCGCTGCTGCCCACCTGCAAAATCAGTTCGACGGGCAGCAATTGAAGGATGCCGAACGCGACTGCGCCCGTCGATGTCAGCACGCCAAGAAAATTCCACGCGCCCGACCAGACGACGGCCACGCTAGGCGTCAGCGAGTGAGTATAGATGACGGTCGCGACCGCGTTCGCCGTGTCGTGAAAGCCGTTGACGAACTCGAAGCCGAGCGCGATCAATAGAGCAATACCAAGAAGCAGATAAGGAACAAACGAACCCATGCGCACGGATTCGAGGTCGCCGATCAACTGGAACGCGCAATAGACGGCACCCGCGACGAGAGCGATCAGAAAGACGGCGACTCCTAAATTGCGGTTTTTTGCGGTTGCAGCACCTGGTTGCGGGTATGAGAGTTCCGGCATGGCCTGGGCCTCGGGGGAAGGTTCGGGGGGATTTACGATGCTGCAAGGCCAGTATGTCTGTACGATGACAGCAGCGTGACGGATGCTGCCCCTAAACGTTTATGCCCTGAATCAAGGGGTTTTTGAGCGGCGATGCATGCTCGTCCGGGCATGCGATGGTGTAGTGCCTTAAAAGAAGAGTGCGTTGGCCCGAACGCTAAAATGCCTGCTTGACCGCCCTTTGCGGCCTTTGAGATAGAGACATCCTTGAAAAGAAAAATGCCAGCGCTCAATGCGCTCAAAGCCTTTGAAGTCGCCGGCCGCACCGGCAGCTTTACGCGCGCCGCCGAACTGCTCAATGTCACGCAAAGCGCGGTGAGCCGTCAGGTGCGTCAGCTCGAAGAACAGCTTGGCGAATCGCTGCTGCAGCGGCGGCATCATCATCTCGACCTGACGGCGTCCGGCCGCGTGCTTTTGCAGGCCTTGCAGCATTCATTCGACAAAATCGAATGGACCGTGCGCAGCATTCAGGAGAAGACACACCTCAATCGTCTGCGGATGAATGTGCCGCCCACGTTTGCAAGCCGCTGGCTCTTACCGCGGCTCGGCCGCCTGCGCGCGGATCGGCCCGAACTCGAGTTGAGCCTGTCGACGCGTCTCGAAGACGATCTCGCCGAATCGAGCGTGCTCGACTGCGCGATTCGCTTCGGCAATGGCGAATGGGAAGGGCTCGACAATCTGCTGCTGATGAACGAGCAGCACATAGCAGTGTGTTCGCCCGCACTGCTCGCGCGCCAGGCGGGAAGTGCGGGCATCGACCTCAACCAGTTCACGCTGCTGCACGTATTGGCAAGCGACAACCAGCGGTATTTGACGTGGCAGCACTGGCTGAAGGCGGCGGGCATCGAGGGCGTCGATACGTCGGGGGGCTTCGAATTCGATCTGCTCGATCACGCGATCCGCGCGGCCATCGACGGTCTCGGCATCACGATTGCCGATCGTCACATGATTGCGCACGAGCTTGCCAATGGACAGCTTGTACAAGTGTTGAACGTGCATGTCGATGGGCACCAGTCTTATTGGTTCGTCACGCGGCCCGAGCAAGGCGACCTGCCGCATGTCGCTGTCTTTCGCGACTGGCTGCAACAGGAAGTGTGGCTAACGCAGCGCAGCTTCGAAACATCGGCGGCATCGGCCGTGCCGCTGATAAGCGGCCATTGATCACAGCAAGATTCGATCGACCTCTTGTGGGAAAACAACACAAGCGCGCAACAGAAGCGCTTCCACCCGTTAAAGGGGCTCATCGCCCGCAGCGGTACTGGTATTCTTTTTAGATCAATTCGTGACGATGCGTCTGCATTGAAAGCCCACACGCCACGCGTAATGTGCGCCGCGCGTGCCTGAATTCCCGCAGTCACTTGCTCAGAGAGCGATAAAGTTGGCAACGAATAGCAAGGCCGCGCAAGGGACACGCTTTGTAGAGCGCATCTACCGTTTGCGCATTGCCGGGCTAGGACTGGGTTTCTCCTGTGTCGCTTCCGTATTCGCGCAACAGCATCGTGGCTTCGTGCTGTGGGCGCTGCTCGTGTTCCATGGCTTCTTCTGGCCGCATGTCGCGCGGCGTGCTGCGCTTGCCTGTGCCGTGCCCTCGCGGGGCGAGCGCGTGAACCTGATGGTCGACGCGCTGCTGGGCGGCTTCTGGGTCGTCGCGATGCGGTTCAATGTGCTGCCCAGCATGCTGATTCTTGCGATGCTCAGCATGGACAACATCGCCGCCGGCGGTCTCAGGCTATTTGCGCGCGGCGTGGTCGCGCATGTACTCGGTTTGCTCGCGGGGCTTGTCACGCTGGGCTTCGTCTTTTCGCCGATATCGCAGATGCCCGTCGTTCTCGGATGCCTGCCGTTCCTTGTTGTGTATCCACTCGCTTTGGGCCTGACGAGTTACCGCCTGTCGCTCAAGCTTGCGCAGCGCACGCGGGAACTGGAACGTCTTAGCCGGACCGACGGTTTGACGCGCTTGTTGAACCGGCGGCATTGGGAAGGGAAGCTCGCCGAAGAATTCGAACGATGCCGCGCGAACCGCTACGCGTCGTGCCTTCTGCTGATCGACCTCGACCACTTCAAGCGCATCAACGATACGATGGGCCATCCTGCTGGCGACGCAGTGCTACAGGCATTCGCGAATCTGCTGCGCCGCCATTTCCGTGCGGGCGACAGCATTGGGCGCTACGGCGGCGAGGAGTTCGGCGTCGTGCTGCCGGGCGCGACGCTGCGCGAGGCGCACACCGTCGCGAAAGCGCTGGTGCAGCGTGTGCGCGAGAAGTGCAAAGAGGCATCGGCGGAATGCCCGTGCACGATCAGCGTGGGCATCGCCCAACTCACCGACGATTTGCACGACTATCACACGTGGCTGCTGGAAGCCGACCGCAGCCTGTATCAGGCGAAGGCGACGGGTCGCGACCGGATCGTCGTCGGGGGACTCGCGCCTGTGCAGGAGTTCGCGCGCGGCTAAAGCGGTGCGGGCCGCGCGACAACGCAAGCTCAAGACACACGCCTAAAGAATGGCGCTCAAGCGAAGCGCCTTGGAGCGCGTAGAGGCATTAACGCAAATTCCTTCTGAAACCTGCGCGCCAAAGAAGACTTGCTTAGCCGGAAACGGCGCCCCTTGGCGCAATACCGCGCAGCGTGATGCCGCGCTCTTCTGGCAGCTTGCGGCCGTTTTCGCGCACGCGCCATGTGGTGATCTCTTCGTCGGCGCTCGAAGGCTCGACTGCATAGCCACGCCGTTCCCATGCGTCGAGTCCGCCTCTTAGCGCGCGAACCCGCGTAAAGCCCTTGCTTCGCATGTGCTGCGACAGCGCTTTCGCCGTGACATCGTCGGCGCAAACGCAATAGACGACGACATCGCGCGCAAGCAAGGCGGCGTCGACGGTGCCAGGCGAATTGATGTCGAGTGGCAGCGCGCCCGGAATGCGCTGCTGCGCCTGCGCTTGCACTGCTTCGGGGCGGGCGTCGAGCACGATGGGCGGCTTGTCGGCGTGCATCATCGCATCGAGCTGTTCGGGCGAGACGGGTGCAAGCGACAGCGGCTGTTGCAGCCGCCAGCGCTGGATCAGACGGAACGCCAGATAGACGATTGCGATTGCGAACAGAACATCGACGATCGTCCAGCCATGAGCCCGCACTTCGAAAATCAGCAGGGTGAGCTGATGCTCGAATATCGCGCCGCCGAGCAGCCAGAACGTTGCCCACGCGACGATACCCAGGGCATCCCACGCGAAAAAGATGACGGCGCCGACGCGTGTCGTGCCCATCAGCGGCGGCGTGATGATCGCAAGCCCCGGCACGAACTTCGACACCGATACGATGGCCGGGCCAAAGCGAACGAAGAGTGCGCGCGCCTTGCGCATGTGCACTTCCACGGCGGCCGACAATCGGGCGAGCGCGCGGATCAACCGTCGGCCGAGCAGGCGCCCGGCCAGGAACCACGTGCCGTCGCCGATCAGCGCGCCTGAGAGGGCCGCTGTCAGCACATGCCAGAACGACAGATGGCCATTCGCGATAGCCGTCCCCGCAAGCAGCAGCACGGGCACGGCGGGCACAGGAACGCCGAGGCGCGTGAGCAACACGTTCGCGAAAACGACCGTTGCGCCCCAGGTAGAAATTGCCGACGGGTGGAACTCGACCAATTGCAGCGACTCCTTGGCGCTCTGCATCGCTTCGTCTCGCGTTGCCTGTCGCGTGGTTCGCGCCGGCAGCCGCTCATTGTTGCACGGCTGGGCGCATCGCGCGTATCGAGCGTAGGGGTGCAAAGCCGAGGAGGAAACGATACGCGAGACTAGCGTCGGTTCGACGCAAGCAGCGTGACAGGAATGTCGGTGCATCCGACGCTGCGCGAGATTTCGAGCTCTCGCCACTCGCCGTCACGCGATTTCGATGACATGAGCGGCTCGAGTTGCCGGTCGGTGCGCAACACGTTGAAGGGCCACGAAGGCCGCAACAGCCGTTCGTGTACGAGCGAGCCGAGCCAGATAGGTGTCGGCGCAATGCCATCGTGGCGCGCAACGGCATAGCCCGTGCGCCAGAAGCGCAGCACGTCGCGTTCGTCGCGGCGATCGCGCGGTCTGCTGAAGACGAGCATCGACGGTTCGCCATCGTTGAGCTTGGGCAGCACGGGCAGATCCATCGCGGGCACGTCGGGCGACACCAGCGAGAACAGACTGCGCGCGTTGAAACGCGTGCCCTCCAGCCAGCCGCGGCTGTGCAACTGCGCGACGATCTGCTGCGGATTGGCTGTCCATTGCAAGGTGATGGGCTCGCGCCGGTCGCCTTCCATGTCGGAGCGGTAACAGGGAAAGATCTTCCACAACGAGTCCGTCCATTGCGCTTGCGTCACGACGATAGGGGGCCGCTCGTGCATGGGTCTTGGCGCATCCGGCTGGCGTCCCAGGCCGATCTGCAAGCCCACGCTCGCGCACAGCACCGCGAGCAGAACAGCGGGCATCGCTTCGCGCAACGGCGGCGTTTCAGGGTGCCGCCATACGGCCGTCAGCGCGACCACGGCCACCCACACGGCTGCGAACGCCGCGCCGCCCACGGCATCGGAGAACGCGAAGCGTCCCGTGTACAGGCCCGCGAAAGCGATGACGATCACAATCAGCGTGGCAAGCGCTGTCACCGCGATGCCCGTCAGCATGCCGACGCGGCGCGCGACGACAAACGCGAGAAAGCCGTACACCGTGACGCTCGCCGCGACGTGATTGCTGGGAAACGCGTAGATATCAGGTTGCGTGGCGGCAGGCGGCGCGTGATGGACGATGACCTGGATCGCGAAGATCAGCAGTTGCGAGAACAGCACGGCAATGAGCCAATAGATGAGCGTGCGCCAACGCTTCTCATAGGCCATCAGAATGACGGACGTGATGACAAGCGCCATCAGCGTTGGAATGCTGCCGAGCGTCGAAGCGCGCGCAAGCGCGTCGTCGATCCACGGCGCGCGCGACGATTGCAGGAAGCGATAGACGGACATGTCCACCTGAACGAGCGGATCGCCTGCCACGACGTCCTGCATGACGCCGAAAAATACGCCCGCGCACAACAGTACGAACAACGAGATGCCGACAAGCAGGCCAATGGCTTCGCGTTCCGGATCGACGATCCGGTAGATCAGCCGGCCGTACGGTGCTTCGTGATTGCGTGCCCAGTTGAGGATGCCCCGGCGCGATGCGCTCGCCCATGCGCGCGCATGCGAGACGACCACGCGCATGATCCAGAAGCAGACCCACACGATGGCCACGACGATCGCGAGCGCGGCGACGAGGCGGAACGACACCGCACCCGCCAGCTGGATCGACGCGCCGAACACGACGCCGGGAAGGATGTGCGCGGGTGCCCATAGCAACGCCGAGAGCAGGTTCATCGCATAGAAGCGCGCGGGCGGCATTTCGAGCATGCCCGCGACCACGGGCACGACTGCGCGCAGCGGCGCGGCAAAGCGCGCGAAGACGACGCTCTTTGCGCCGTGTTTGTCGAAGTACTTCTGGCCGCTTTCGAGCAGGCCCGGATGCGTGCTGAACGGCCAGAGCCTGCCTATCCTGTCTTTGTAGCGGTGGCCGATCCAGTAGCTCATTCCGTCGCCCGCGACGGCCCCTGAAATCGCGCACGCGAGCAGCCAGCCGAGATTGAGCGTGCCCGTGCCGACCAGCGCGCCCGCGATGAACATCGCCGTGCTGCCGGGCACGAACGTCCCGACGATCGCGACCGCTTCGAGAAAGGCCGCAAGAAAGACGACGACGAGCGTCCATGCCGTATGGCCCGCAAGCAGGTGCAGCAACTGGACGTACGCGTGCTCCATCGATTTCTCCGGGTATTGAAGCTGCTATCCAAGAGCACGGCGACGCAGCACGGTGACGCGCATGGCGCGCAAATCATTCCATGAAAGTCTACCAGTGTGCTCATGCCGGGCGCAGATATGCGGCTACGCATCACAAGCGGGATATGGAGACTCAACGTTCGAAAGCCACTGCTTATTCTGCGATTTGCCATGCCGCAACGACGATGCTTCAAAGCGCGACGCTTCAAAGCGGTTTGAGCGAGCCTTCGAAGATGCTTCTATGTTCTTTAAAGCGCTTCAAAGCCGCCTTGCCGATAAGGTGTTACAAACCTTATGCGAGTCTTAAGCGCGACAACGATATAAATGCGCAACGGTTGTCTTATTCAGGCTTCAAAACCATAGCGCTTCTAAGCAATTCCGTGGCATAGTCGGCCTATGCAATTCAAAGGGAGGCAATAATGGCAACATTGGAATCTATCCAGGCACGTATAAAGAAGCTGCAAACCCAGGCCGAAGTGATCGTCGCCCAGCGCGCTCAGGGCGCGCTGGACCAGATACGCGAACTGATGATCAAGCACGGTCTCACAACGGAGGATATCGAGCGGCGTGCAAAGGCCCGACGCGAACGCGCGCGCGCAGAGCGTCTGGGTGTTGCGGGCGGCAAGGCAAAATCGGCGACGGCCACGAAAGGCAAGTTGCCGCCCAAGTATCGCGATCCGAAGACAGGGGCGACATGGAGCGGTCATGCGCGTCCGCCGGCATGGATCAAGAACGTGAAAGACCGCACCAGGTTTTTGATCGATCCGGCTGAGGCTGTTTCTGAACCGGCAGTGACCGTCAAGACGGCGGCGAAAAAAACGGCGGCGAAGAAGGCCACTGCCAAGAAGGTAACCGCGAGGAAGACCGCGGCGAAGAAAGCAGTGACGGTGAAGTCGGCGGCGGGCAAGGTCGTGAAGAAAGCGGCCGTCAAGGCTGTCGGCAAAAAGACAGTAGCCGGAAAGACCGCCGCTAAATCGGCCGCGCCGACGGCTGCAAAGAAAGCTGCCGCTAAAAAAGCGGTTGCTAAAAAAACTACCGCGGCCAAAGCGCCCGCAAAGAAGGGCGTCGCAAGAAAAGTCAGCGCGAAGAAAACGCCCGTGAAGACCGCGGAGCCCGTCATTGAAACGCCGGCGTCCGTGCAGACGCCCGCCGAGACAACAGGCGAGGCTTGAGTCGCGCGGTTGAGGTGAAACGCTTCGACACGACCCGGCCGGATCTCACGAGGTCCGGCCATTCCCCCGGCGCGGTGCATTAGTCCCCGCGCTGTCATTCGCAGCCGGCGCGATGCCGGCTCGCTCAACGGCAGTTCCGCCGCTTTCCGCGTCGTTAAAGCAGCATTCGAATAGACGCATTTCCACACATCGGTCCAATTCGTTGGCGCTTCGTTCGCCGGGTGTCAATTCACCGCGCAAACATGAGTTTTTCGAATGCTTGCCGGTCGAAATACTCGCTTGCGCGTCGCAATGACGCAGAGAAGAATCCGGGTCATGCGCCGGCTGCATGTTTCGAATCGTTTAAAATCGCTTTGAATGGCGGCCGGTAACGCGCTTTGCGCACGCGTCACGAGGCAAGAACCATGCGACTCGACCGGAATTTCGTAAGCGGCCAGTTCATCGAACCCGCAACCGACGAACTCATCTCCGTCTATAACCCTGCCACCGAGGCGTTGATCGCGCAGGTGTCGGGCGCATCGCGCGAAGAGGCCGTCGCCGCTGTCGATGCGGCCGCAGCCGCGCAGAAGCACTGGCGCAAGCTGCCCGCCGCCGGGCGCGCCGCGTATCTGCACAGGCTCGCGGATGCATTGACGGACTGCGCGCCCGCCATCGGCGCGGCACTCGCGCTGGAGTCCGGCAAGAGCGTCGCGGATGCGACGAACGAAGCCGTCTACGCTGGCCAGATCACGCGCTATCACGCGGAGTGGGCGCGTCGCATCGAAGGCGAAGTCATTCCGAGCGATACGCCCGACGAAAATCTCGTGCTGCATCGCGAGCCGATCGGCGTCGTCGCGTGTTTGATTCCGTTCAATTACCCCGTCTATACGTTGATGCGCAAGGTCGCGCCGGCGCTGATCGCGGGTAATACGGTCGTCGTGCGTCCGAGCAACAACACGCCGACCTCCGCATTCGAAATCGCCAAGGCCGTCGCTCGCGCCGAATTGCCGCCGGGCGTCGTCAACATTCTTGCGATGAGCCACGCGACGGCTGAGGCCGTGTGCATGCATCCCGCCGTCGGGATGATTACGCTGACGGGAAGCGTCGGCGCGGGCCGCAAGGTACTCGACTATTGCAAGGCGAACATCGCGAAGCCGTCGCTGGAACTCGGCGGCAAGACGCCCGCCATCATCGAGCCGGATGCCGATCTTCAGAAAGCCGCGCGAGAACTCGTCGGCTCGAAGACCACGCATTGCGGACAGCTTTGCACGGCCATCGAGCGCGTCTATGTGCATGAGAGCGTGCACGACCAGTTCGTCGCGCTGTTGAAGCAGCATATGAGCGCCGTGAAAAGCGGCGACCGCAGCGTCGATGCTTCGCTGATGGGTCCGCTCGTCAACGAAGCGTCGCGCCAGTCGATTCACGCGATGGTGCAGCGCGCGATTGCCGACGGCGCGAAGCTCGAAACGGGCGGCGTCATGCCCGAAGGAAAAGGTTTCTTCTATCCGGCGACGCTGTTGACGAATTGCCGTCAGGACATGGAGATCATCCAGGAAGAAACCTTCGGTCCGATCATGCCCGTCGTGCGCTACAGCACGCTCGACGAAGCGCTGCAAATGGCCAACGACCATCAATTCGGTCTTTCGTCGGTGCTCTACACCGAGAACTACCGAACGACGATGAAAGTCGCCAACGACATCGAAGCAGGCGAACTCTACGTGAATCGCACGCCTGCCGACCCGTATCAGGGCTTTCACGCAGGGTGGAAGCGCTCGGGCCTCGGCGGCGACGACGGCAAGCACGGCATGCTCGAATTCACGCAGACGCGTCTCGTCGTCATGAAGTACTGATCCTGTCAAAGCGCATTCCGCGCAAGCGGGTGCGCTTCTTCCTTAATCGCAGCAAGCATACGCTGCGCTGCATTCATAACAACATCTGGAGACGCGACGTCACGGCGCATGCCGTGCTCCTCGCGCGTCTCCACAGGAGCACCTCAGTGGCAAGCCCATCTCTGCAAACGGACGTCCCGGCGCGCCGTTCCAACGCATCGACCGTTCAATCCGCCAGCAATGCACAGCGCTATGTGCAATTGCTGCTGCTTGTCATTGCGGCCGGTGCAATCTATCCGATTCTCTATCTGCGCCAGGTCTATCAGCCGACGATGCTGGAAGTCTTTCACATCAGCGAAAGCCAGCTTGGCTATCTGTATTCGATGCTCGGCACGATCTTTCTGCTGAGCTATCTGCCGAGCGGCTGGCTCGCGGACCGCGTCGCGCCGCGCGTGCTGATCAGCTTTTCGCTTGTTGCAACGGGCGTGCTCGGGTTGCTGTATTCGACTGCGCCGTCATTCGATCTGCTGTTGATGATCTTCGGCGGCTGGGGGCTGTCGACGGGCCTGACGTTCTGGGCGGCCGTGATCAAGCGTGTTTCGCTGATCGCCGGTCACGACGAGCAGGGCCGTTTCTTCGGCTTTCTCGACGGTGGCCGCGGACTCGTCGAAGCGATGCTCGCAACGATCGCGATCACGCTCTTCGCATGGATCACGCAGACGAAGGGCGAACCGGCCGTGGTCGGCTTCCGGTTCGTCGTCTATATGTACGCGTTCCTTTGCATCGGGCTTGGCGTGCTGCTCGCGCTCGTCAAGGACCCTTCGTCGCAAGCGGAACAGGCGAGCCGCGCGCAAGCCACAAAGCGCGGCAACGTGATCGACGATCTGCTCACGCTCGCGAAGATTCCGGAACTGTGGCTCGTCGCCGCGATCGTGTTCTGCGGCTATCAGGTGTTCTGGGCAACCTACAGTTTCTCGGCGTATCTGCATGAAGGCGAGATCGGCCTGTCGGTGGTGATGGCGGGCACGATCACGACGCTCAAGCTGTTGATGCGTCCCATCGGCGGCATCGGCGGCGGTTTTCTCGGCGACCGCTTTTCGAAGGTGACGGTGCTGATCATCGCGCTCTTTCTGGCGTCGCTTTCGCTGATCGGCCTGATCTTCGCACCGAAGATTAGCAGCCACGTGCTGCTGGTGTTCCTCGTGCTTTTTATCGGCGTGCTCACTTACGCGATTCGCGGCCTCTATTGGTCGCTGCTCGACCGCTGCAATGTGCCCGTGCAGACGATAGGTCTTGCGATCGGCCTGATCTCGGTGCTCGGCTATTCGCCCGATGTGTTCCTGCCGCTCATCAACGGCTATCTGACGCAGACGTTCCCGGGCGTGCACGGTTATCAAATGTACTTCGGCTACGTGGCTGCCGTGTCCGCCGTCGGCGGTTGCGTGGGGCTCGTGCTGCGCAATATGCTCAACAGAAAAGAAGGTGCGTAAATGAAAGTCGTCTCGCTCGAAACGCATGTCGTCGCCGTGCCGCCGCCGCATATTGGCGGCATGTACTGGATCTTTCTCAAGCTGAAGACGGATTGCGGCATCGAAGGCGTCGGCGAAATCTATTCGGCGACGTTTCATCCGAAGGCGATGACGCACGTCATCGACGATGTGTTCACGCGCTATCTGCTCGACAAGGACCCGCATCATATCGAACGCCTTTGGCGTGAAGCGTATTCGAGCGGCTTCACGCAGCGTCCCGATCTGACGATGATGGGCGTCGTGAGCGGCCTTGAAATGGCGTGCTGGGACATCATCGGCAAGGCGGCGAACAAGCCCGTGTACGAGCTGTTGGGCGGCCGTGTACACGAGCGCCTGCGTTCGTACACGTATCTATACCCGAAGAACCGCCGCGGCGAGTACGACTATGACGATCCCGATCTTGCCGCCGAATGCGCGGCCGACAACGTCAAGCGTGGCTTTACGGCCGTGAAGTTCGATCCGGCTGGACCTTATACGGCTTACTCGGGCCATCAGTTGTCGCTCGAAGTGCTGGATCGCTGCGAAACGTTTTGCCGCAAGGTGCGCGAGGCCGTGGGCAGCAAGGCCGATCTGCTGTTCGGCACGCATGGCCAGATGGTGCCGTCGTCGGCGATCCGTCTCGCGAAGCGCCTCGAAAAATTCGATCCGCTGTGGTTCGAAGAGCCCGTCCCGCCGGGACAGGAAGACGCAATGGCGCAAGTCGCCGCGCACACGAGCATTCCCATCGCGGCGGGTGAGCGCCTCACCACGAAGTATGAGTTCTTCAAGCTGCTGCAAGCGGGCGGCGCGTCGATTCTGCAATTGAACGTGGCGCGCGTCGGCGGCTTGCTCGAAGCGAAAAAGGTCGCGAGCCTCGCCGAAGTGCATTACGCGCAGATCGCGCCGCATCTCTACAACGGCCCCATCGGCGCTGCCGCGAGCATTCAGCTCGCCACGTGCACGCCGAATTTCCTGATTCAGGAAAGCATCGGCACGTGGGGCGGTTTCCACGCGGAAATCCTCAAGACGCCGATTCGCTGGGAAGACGGCTACATCATTCCATCGACGGAGCCGGGCCTTGGCGTCGAGTTGAACATGGAAGTCGTGCAGCAGCACACGCCGTACACGGGTACGCGTCTGCATTTGCAAATGGCGCCGCAGCCCTTCGACGTGAAAGATCTCGCGCCCGCCAAAGGCTGAATGCGCGAGCGGGCTTCAACGTATCCACGTATGGACGCCTGCGGGCGGATAAAGCATGAATTACGACTACATCATCGTCGGCGCGGGATCAGCGGGCTGCATTCTCGCCAACCGACTGTCGGCGTCGGGCGAGTACTCGGTGCTATTGCTGGAAGCGGGGCGCGCTGACGATTCGTTCTGGTTCAAGATTCCAGTCGGCTTCACGAAGACGTACTACAACGAAACGTATAACTGGATGTACTACAGCGAGCCCGAGAAGGAACTCGACAACCGCTCGCTGTATTGTCCGCGCGGCAAAGTGCAGGGCGGCTCCGGCTCGATCAACGCGATGATCTACGTGCGCGGCCAGGCACGCGATTACGACGACTGGGCGCAAGCCGGCAACAAGGGCTGGTCGTATCGCGACGTGCTGCCGTATTTCCGCAAGCTCGAATCGCATCCGCTCGGCGACACCGAATATCACGGCGCAGATGGGCCGATCAGCATTTCACCGATGAAGGATGCCGTGCATCCCATCTGTCACGTGTTCCTCAAGGGCTGCGAGCAGGCGGGCTACCCGCGCACCGACGATTTCAACGGCGCGCAATTCGAAGGCGCGGGCATTTACGACGTCAATACGCGCAATGGCCAGCGCTCGTCGAGCAGTTTCGAGTATCTGCACCCGGTGTTGAATCGCCGGAAACTGACCGTGGAGCGCGAAGTGCTCGTCACGCAGGTACTGTTCGATGCGAAAAGGCGGGCGATGGGCGTCGCAGTGAAGCAGAACGGCAACGCACGTCATTTCACCGCGAAGCGCGAAGTGATTCTGTCGGCAGGAGCCGTCGATACGCCGAAGCTGCTGCAACTGTCGGGTATCGGCGACCGGGCATTGCTCGAACAGCATCGCATTGCGCTCGTGCATGATCTGCCCGCCGTCGGGCAGAACCTTCAGGATCATCTTTGCGTGAGCTTCTATTACCGCGCAAACGTGAAGACGCTGAATGACGAAATGCGGCCGCTTCTCGGCAAGATCAGGCTCGGCTTGCAGTACATGTTGACGCGCAAGGGCCCGCTCGCGATGAGCGTGAATCAATCAGGCGGATTTTTCAGAGGCAGCGAGAGCGAGGCATTGCCGAACCTTCAGCTCTATTTCAATCCGCTCTCTTACCGCATTCCGAAGAGCAACAAGGCGAGCCTCGAGCCCGAACCGTATTCGGGCTTTCTGCTGTGCTTCAATCCATGCCGTCCGACGAGCCGCGGCTCGATCCAGATCGCGTCCAATCGCGCTGAAGATCCCGCGAAGATCCGCATCAACGCGCTGACGACGCAAAAGGATATCGACGAGGCCATTCAGGGTTGCGAGCTCGTGCGCAAGATCATGTCGACGCAGGCGCTCAAGGACGTCACCGTCGAAGAGATTTCGCCGGGGCTGCAGGTGACCGATCGCGCGGGCTTCTTGCAGTACTTCCGCGAGCAGTCCGGCTCGATCTATCACCTGTGCGGGTCGTGCACGATGGGGCCGGACGATGGGACGTCGGTGGTCGACGAGCGTTTGCGCGTGCATGGCATGTCGGGCTTGCGCATCGTCGATGCGTCGATCTTCCCGAACATCACGTCGGGCAATATCAATGCGCCGACGATGATGGTCGCGGAAAAGGGCGCGGAGATGATTCTCGAAGACGCGCAAGCGGGCGGCGCGCAAGCGCCCGAATCGGCAAAGGCAATGGTTGCCGCGCACTAGGGGGCAATTGAAGCAGCTAGCGGCCGCGTGTACGGAATTGTTTTCCGGCGCGCGGCGGCTTTGTTTTTGTTCTCGCGAATCGGCTCAGACGTCTTCGGGAAAACTCGCGCGGCCTTGCGTCATGTCGCGCAGTGCTTCGCGCGCGGTGTCGATGGCGGTGATGGGCATGCGTATCGTCAATTGCACGCTCATTCCGTAGGCGCTCGATTCGAGCGTGTGATTTTCCTGTTCGATCCAGCGGCGCACGCGTGCTTCGTCGGGGTAGCCGATTTCGACGCTCAGCGATGCGAGCGCAATCCGCTCGACGCGCGGCGCGTCCTGTAGCGCGGTCGCGATGGCGTCGGTGTAGGCGCGCACGAGGCCGCCCGCGCCCAGCTTCACGCCGCCGTAATAGCGCACGACGGCGGCCAGCACGCCGTCGAGATCGTGGTGACGCAACACTTCGAGTATCGGGCGGCCCGCCGTGCCGGAAGGTTCGCCGTCGTCGGACATGCCGGACTGGCCGCCCGCGAGGAGCGCCCAGCATACGTGCGTGGCAGTGGGGTGCTCCGCGCGCAGGCGCTGTAATTCTTCCATCGCGGCGTCACGGTCGGCCACGGGAATCGCGTAGGCAATGAAGCGGCTTTTGCGGATTTCGAGTTCCGCTTGAAGCGTCGAGGGCAGCGTAAAGGTCGGCAAAGCAGATTGCGAACGGTGATTTAAAGGCGCGGGTGCGTCCGATATATTAACGGATGTGCAAGCGTGGCCTGTCTCGAGGGCGAACTGGCTGCTCGCATTTTGACGCATCTGGCAAGAGTCTCTTGCTCACTTGCATGATGACGCATCCGCACCGCAAGCCGATAATGCATCGCATGACGGATCTAGCTCTGGCTGGAGCGATGCCGGACTCCTCATCCGGTGATCCGTCTGCTCTTCTCTTTCGACGTGACAAACATCGTCGAGAGCCGACACTAAAATCGTGTCCCCGCCGTGCAACCAGCGGCATATCCGCTGTTACCGCCGACGCCCGCGCAACCGAAAATGCCACACGCGGAAAGTAGTGCGCTGACGATCGCCAGCATGGCGATGAGCTGGAAACGTGATTTCATCGTGCAATTCCGTCCGTCTCGATCTTCAGCGAATCGAACTCGATGGCGAGTTCTGCGCCAAGGCACGAGTACATGAACGCGATAAATCGTGCCTTGCGATCCGAAAGCCGCTCGTCCCTGTTCAAGGCGGCCATTATCCGCGCGTAGCCTTCGTCACGGTTAGTTCCGTTCCCATGCCTCACCACGCGAGTCAATGAGCGCATATATCTAGCACGGATGCATGGGCGGATCGCAAAAGTTCGTCAAGCCCTTCAAAGTTGCCCCTTTGTACCATTAGCGGACAAAGGGGCCTCGCTCTGCCAACTCCGCAGAAGCAAACACCAAATAGCGTCCTCAAATCATCGACCCTTTGATACGCCCTTCGAAGATAGCGGTGTCGATTGCCCAATCGTCGACAGCGCCGCTACGGGTGCCGTCGACGGTCACGGCAACGCTTCGCCCGCCGACAATGCTCTTCATCTTGTCAGGCGTCAGCGCGGTTTCCTTGCGGTCGAGTGTGGTGGATGGGGACAGGTCTTTGACTACGACAGTGGCTTTCATGGCAATTCTCCTGATGCGGATAGACGAGCACGATTCAGCGCTCGCTTCCTGTTCCGCAACGAGTATGCCGATTTAGCAGCATTGTGAGGGGTAACGCACATTGCGCGTTGAAAAACGCCTGTACGCAAGGGAATATCGGAGGGCCCTCACACGTCTATGACCGGTTGACCGCGACGCGTCGGCGCAAATGTGTTGGCGTCAACCGCACCGGCGCGCGCGAACGGTTGTTGGAATGAACCCGACGCGTCGATCAATGCCGTGCGTTGACACGCGAACGAACGCTATCCGTATGCCGCCGCGTGGCGGCATACGGAAGGAAGGTACACGTGAGCAAGGGACGAGTGCGTTACAGCTACTTGTGCAAAAGGCTTTGCGGCGGTATGCGCTCGTCGACCGGTTGACGCGCGGCCGTCGGGAATCCTGCGGGATAGTCGACTACGCGCGTCGCGGCAGGCACTGCTTGCGCGGTGACGCCAAAGAAGCGTCCCCCCGTTCTTGCGCCGCCGACAATGGCCGTCATGGCCGCGCGATCGAGTTCGACGCTTTCGGAGAGATCCTTGATGACGAGCTTGGACATGGCAGTTCCAGAAAAAATATCGCGTGATGCCATTGCGACCAAAGGTGCGCTTCGATCAGTGGCGGCAACGCGTAGGGCTCGAACAACCAGTATAGGTAATTCAGCCTCGGTATGGTGTGGGCCACCGGGCAATGCGAACGAAGCGAAGTCGAGCAGCAAAGCGGGAAGCACAACGCTCGTATTCGTCGCATCGTTTACAAGCTGCCGGGCATCAACCGTCTTGCTCTTGTCGGACATGAACGGCGGCCGCACCGCTCGCGCCGTGCGCACGGTGTCTACCCGGCGCACCAGTCGATGCATAAGCCATGCCAGTCGTACGACCGTGCCGTGCGCGTGTCACGGGCCAATCCTGGTTTGCGAAAGGCATACGTGCGAACTACTATCGAACGAGCACTTGTAATTGGTTAAGACAGGGAATTTCTTCGGCCAACGGGAGCTGCAGCGCTTTGAACACATGGCTAGCCTTGCGCACGTGATTCGGGATTTTCAGAGCGGCGCGCTCACGCAAGATGCGTTTGTCGCTCAACTCGACAGCACGCTGACGACGGAAGGTCTCGGTTCGTCTCGTCTGCTCGAAATACTTGGCGAAGCGCACACCAGGAAGCCTCTGCCTCCTGATCTCTACGCAGAAGTGCGCCGCCGGATCGAGCAGATGCCGGTGTCGAATCTTGCCGCGGCGGGCGGCGAGGAAACGCGCGTGCAGACGGTCCCGGAGCGCCTGATCACGCCGCCGCCCACGAAGCACGCCGACACGTCGAGCGTCCTGTCCGGCATCGATCAGGTGAAGGGCACGGGCGATACGCTGAACAACCGCTTCGTCCTCGAAGAGTGTCTGGGCGTGGGCGGCATGGGCACCGTGTACAAGGCGCTCGATCTGCGCAAGCTCGAAGCGTCGGACCGCAAGCCCTATCTCGCGATCAAGGTGCTCAATACGCAGTTCCGCGGCAATCCGAAGTCGCTGATCGCGTTGCAGCGCGAGGCACGCAAGGCACAGGTACTCGCGCACCGCAATATCGTCACTGTCTACGATTTCGATCGCGAAGGCCCCATCGTCTACCTGACGATGGAGTACCTGTCGGGCAAGCCATTGAGCCAGATCTTGCGCACGCCGGATTTCAACGGCATGCCCGTTCAGTCCGCGCTGCCGATCGTGCGCGGGATGTCGAACGCGCTTGCGTATGCGCATGAGCGCGGCTTCGTACATTGCGATTTCAAGCCCGCGAATGTTTTTCTCACGGATACGGGCGAAGTCAAGGTGATCGACTTCGGCATTGCGCGCGTCTTTCAGCGCCCCGAAGAAGAGAGCGACGCGACGGTTTTCGATCCGGCCAGCCTCGGCGCGTTGACGCCCGCGTATGCGAGCCCGGAAATGCTCGAGCATCACGAGCCCGATCCGCGCGACGACATCTACGCGCTCGGTTGCATTACGTATGAGCTTTTGACGGGACGCCACCCGTTCGAGCGCATGTCGGCGACTCAGGCGCGCGCCGCGAATCGCCAGCCGCAGCGGCCGGAGAATCTGGGCAACCGTCAATGGCGCGCGCTGCGCTCGGCGCTGGCGTTCGATCGCAAGGCGCGCACGCCGACCGTGTCGCGCTTCGTCGAGGAGTTCGGCGCGCAGGAGCGCCCGTCCGCGTCGAAGTCCACGACGCGCAGCCCGGACCGCACTGGGATGCTGGCGAAGTCGGGCGTCGCGGGTCTCGCGCTCGCTTGCGCGGCGGCGGGCGCGCTGTACTTCTATCGCGCTTCGCAGAACCTGGAGCACGAGAACGAGGCGCAGCAGGCGTCGGTCGTACCCGAGGCAGGCGCGCCGACTGCGCAAAGCGCGGCTGTGTCGCCAACGTCGTCAACGTCTGCCACACCCGTTACACCCGCGCAGCCGTCCGCTTCCGTGGCCTCGGCGCCTCCGCCGCCGCAAGCACCCGGCACGCCCGCGCCGCCGACGCTCGCCGCCGTCACATCGGTGCTCGCGTCACTGCCGTGCTCGGCGCTGGCCGCTTCCGTACAGGATCGCGCGGTAGAGGTGCGCGGATTCGTGCCGCAGCGAGGCGAGGCGCAAGTCAACGAGCGCCTTGCGACCTTGCCCGGCGTGGCATCGACGAAAGTCGACGTGCATCACGTGAGCAACGACAAGTGCGACATCCTGAAGGAACTCGGTCCTTACTGGTCGCATAACTGGCTGGTAGGGCACATCATTTCGCTGAAAGCGCGCATGCCGAATGGCGTGCTGACGGAAGGCGATCCCCTCGTCGTCGATGTGACGACGCCGGGTTACGACTCGTATGTGAACCTCGACTATTACGTGCTCGACGGCACGGTAGTACACATGGTGCCGGGGCCGCGCGCAAAAGGTAATCAGGCGCCGCCGCACTACGCGGCGACGATCGGCAGCGGCGGCGAGTGGGTCGTTTCGAAGCCGTTCGGACAGGAACTGGTCGTGTTGCTGGTCACGCCCGTACCGCTATTCGATGCGCCACGTCCCGAGAGCGAGTCGCGCGCGGACTATCTGCGCGCACTCGATGCACGGCTCAAGCAACTGGTGGCGAGATATGGGCAGGACCGCATCGTCGCCGATATTGCGCAGATCAACAGCAGGCCACGGCCAAATTAAAAGGCGCGCGTGCTTTCTGCGTATTACGCGCGGCCTCTAAATCACTTGAGTTCTTTGACGACACGAAAGCCGTTTTGCGACTGGCGCACGCTCGGGCTGTACTTGAAGCGCGTCGAGCTAAGCATGTAGTCGTTGCCTTCGCGCCATGAGCCGCCGCGAATCACGCGCATGTTGCAGCCGGGCGCATCCCATGTGCGTCCGTCGGTCGGCGCGTTCTGGTATGAGTTATGCCAGCAGTCGGCGACCCATTCCCAGACGCTGCCATTCATGTCGTACAGTCCATTTGGATTCGCCGCATATGAGCCGACGGGTTCCGGCGCGTCCTTGTGATAGGGATCGCCGCAGTCCTTGCAGTTCGCCACGCCTTTACGCATCTGATCGCCCCACCAGTACTTCGTCGAGGTGCCCGCGCGGTCCGCGTATTCCCATTCGGCTTCTGTCGGCAGCCGATAGGTTTTGCCCGTCACCTTGCTCAGCCATTTCACGTAGGCTTGCGTATCGTCCCAACTGAGATCGCGCGCGGGCGCATTCTTCGCAGAGCTGTTTTCCGACGAAAGCTTCGGGCATCCGTTGACGTCCGCGCACGCGTTCCATTGTTCGACCGTCACCTCGTATCTGGCGATCGCGAACGGCGCGGGAATCGTCACGTGATGCGGCGGCTTCTCAGACGGGTCGCCGTAATTGCTGCCCATCGTGAACGAGCCCGCGGGCAGCAACACCATTACAGGGCATGCCGCGCAGTCCTTGATTTCGCCACCCGTCGCGGCGTGCGCGGGCGCAGGCGTCGGCGCAGCGGGCGCGGGCGTCACTGCGGCTTTCGGTGCAGGAGCGGGTGTGGAAGCCGGTGAGGGCGTTGCAGCGGCCTTCGGTGCAGGTGCTGGCGCGGGCGCAGGCGATGGAGATGGCGAAGGAGCGGGCGCCGCGTGCGAGGCAGGTGGCGTCGCCGAGCCCGCCGCCTTGAGCCGTTCAATGCGCGCCTTCGCGAGCGCCGCAAAGCGGCCGTTCGGATAGGCCTTCAGATACGCTTCATAATCGCTCGCGTAATTGCTGTCCTTGATCGAATCCCAGAACGTCAGTTCATATTGCTCGTTGCTGTCCTTCGGCAAAATGCCCCGGCTATTCAGAGTGACAAATTCATTCGGCGAATCGTCCGCAGCCAGCGTTAGCGTATGCGATGCAAAGACACGCTCGGGCTTCGTCAACGACGAGACGGCCCACGGTTTCTGCATGCCGTGCGTTGCTCGCATCACGCGTCGCGTGACTTGAGCGAACATAGAGTCGAGTGGCTGATCGGGCGCGCGGGCCATTTCACGCAACCATGCGTCCGTGAAGATGCCGTGACGCGTGCCGTCGGCGGCTTGTTCGCCCTGCGCAGTCGCGAAGGCAATGAGCGTTTGCGCGGGCAACGGAATCGCCGCTACGGACCTCGCGAACGGCTGCGTGAGACACGCATCGAGCACCACCAGATTGAGCGCATGCGCGCGCGGCTCGGAGAGCGTATCGAGCACGCCCGACAGATCGATGCTCGCCGTTATCAAGGTCGAGGGCGCGCGCGGATCGGCGCTGGCGGAAGCGAGCAGCGTCGAGTGCCCCGCCTGCAATCCATGTCCGGCGAAATAGAACAGGGCGGTGCCGCCCGGCTGCACGCGACGGCGAAAATCGGCGAGCGCGTCGCGCATCTGTTGCGCCGTCGCGTTCGTGCGCAGCACGACATCGAAGCCTTCGGCGCGCAACGTGTCGGCGACGCTTTGCGCATCGCGCGCGGCGTTCGGCAGCGCATCGACAGGGTAGTCCGCATTGCCGATCACGAGCGCGACCTTGCGCCCGGCGCCTTCGACTGAACTTGTAACGGCATCGTCCATTGCGATGCGCAGAGCGGCAGCCTTTGCTTCGCGCGGTAGCGTTTGCGCGGCGGCTGCTTGCATCTGGAGTGCCCCGATGATGCAAACCAGCAGAAGTTTTCGCCACATTTTCAGATCCTGTTTGTTCTGGAAGTTCTGGAAGGAACCTCACTATGGACGAACCGGCGGGACCAGCCGGGAGGGGCCAGGCGCGCAATGAGAACGACAGCCGCTCGCTGCATTGCAATCGACGGCGAAGCATGCAGCCGTTCGCGACATCGCATGCGCGCTTGCCGGCGCCCGCGCGACGCATTGCATTTGCATGGACCACCCTCTTCAACGATAGCACGCGATTCGAAACGTCAGAACGTTAACGAGCGTGGCGTATCTTTTTGACAAGTTACGTCCTAAGCTAAAGCGGAAGCAAGCAGCACTGACCCTCCCTGGGAGAATGCGCAATGCAAAGAAGAATAAGGCTGGCGATTTTTGGCGCGCTCTTTCTCGCTTCGGCACAGGCATTCGCAGGACCGACGCCTTCGCCGCCCGGAGCCGAGGCGTACATCATCTGGCCGTCGGACGGCACCGTCATTACGGGCGGCAAGCTCTGGGTGCGAATGGGCTTGCGCAATATGGGCGTGTGCCCTAAGGGCGTGAATGTGCCGAATACGGGACATCACCATCTGCTGATCGATACGGACCTGCCGCCGATGGATCAGGAGATTCCCTCCGATCGCCAGCACCTGCATTTCGGCGCAGGGGAAACGGATGCGCGCATCGAGTTGCCGCCCGGCAAGCACACGCTGCAATTGCTGCTCGGCGACTACAACCACGTTCCGCATAATCCGCCCGTCTATTCGAAGAAGATCACCATCATCGTGAAGTGAGCACGCGCCGCCATTGCGCCGGCGGGCCGGTGCAATGCGCGCAAGACGGAGAACAGCAGCCATGATCAGGATCGTTGCCGCCGCGGCGCTTGCCGCACTCGCTTCGTTGAATATCGCCTTCGCCGGGCCGACGCCTGCGCCAAAAGATGCATACGCGTATATCGGCTATCCGAACAACGGGCAGGTCGTGCCCGCCAACAAGCCTTTTCGCGTGTGGTTTGGCTTGCGCTACATGGGCGTCGCGCCCAAGGGCGTCAAGTACGCGAATACGGGCCACCACCATCTGCTGATCGACACCGACCTGCCGCCGATGGATCAGGGGATTCCTTCCGATCGCCAGCATCTGCATTTCGGGGCGGGGGAAACGGAGACGATGATCGAATTGCCGCCCGGCAAGCACACGCTTCAATTGCTGATGGGCGACGAGAACCACGTTCCGCACAATCCGCCCGTCTACTCGAAGAAGATCACCGTGATTGCGAAGTGAACGAACGTGTGTGCTCAATAGTCGCTGGATAAATTGAGTGCTTTGCGCGTGTTCTTCTCGGCCCAACAGTTTCTTTATGAATGTCTGCCCCGCTGCGTCACATGCGCGGAGTACGAATGCATGCGCGATTGGTATGCGCGGATGCTTTTTGGCGGACAACTCAATGCGGGCAAGGCTGTGAAGGATTTTCGAGGTACGCGCACTGCAATTGGCACAACCCATGCGTGAGTGAGGCTCGAGCAGACAAGATGCTTGAAGCACCAACCCGAATATCTCGCGAATCCTTCGCTTCTCTCATGGGAGAACAGTCATGAGCGCACTGATGATCAAGGACCTGTCCGTTGCCGAAGAACTCGACAGCAAGGCACTCAAATCCGTCCGCGGCGGCTACCTTGCCAATCCGTTGTTCCCGAGCCTGTCGTTCATGCTCGACAACAGCAAGACGATCAACGGTCCGCAGTTCATTCAGCAACACATGAACATCACGAACGTGGGCGGCAACAACTCAACGATCATTCCGATGATGACGGCCGGAAACAGCATCGTCATGAACTGACCTTCACGCGCGCATCCGAGGCTGTCCGGGCCGGGCGCCTCGGATGGCCAGGCGCTCGTATCAAAGACGTCGTCACCGCCGTCAAAAAGATCGAAAACGTAATCGTCCTTTTCACAAGACCGCCGCGTCGCCGCACGAACTCCACGCCGAACGAAATCCGCCGACATCCATAGTGATGCCGCGCTGGACGTGCTTTACTTGAATGGCGCGCTTTGCACGTGCAGTAGAGCCGGGAAAGATCGGAGAATATCGTGTCTGCGTTGCCTGATTCGTTCGTCGCCTGCTGCACGCAACGGGGTTCGTCCGCCAGCGTTCATGCGGATAACCGCGACGTAGCGCCGAAAAGCCGTATCGCCATCGTCGTTCGTGCAATTGCATCCACCGCCATCTGCACGGCACTGCTTGCCGGTTGCGTCGACGTTCACCAGCCCGACTATAAGCGTCCCGATACACCGGCCAAGGCATCGTGGTCGGACAAGACGGGTTCGCTCGTTTCGCCCGCCGACACCATCGTGCCCGACTGGTGGAAGGGCTTCCAGGACCCGTATCTGAACACGCTGATCGACAAGGCGATTCAAGGCAACTTCGACATCAAGGTACTGGCCGCGCGCATTGACGTCGCCGGTGCGCAGATCGGCGAAGCGAAGGCGGGTGCGCTGCCGACAGCCGATCTCGGCGCGGGCGCCAATTTTCAAAAGGTCACGGGGCAGCCGTTTACCAAGCAGTACAACGTCGCTGCCCAGGTGAACTGGGACATCGACATCTGGGGCAAAGTCGAAAAGGGCGTGCAGGCGCAAAAGGCCGAATTCCACGCGACGGAAGCGGACTGGCGCGCGGGCTATCTGGAACTGGTGTCGAACGTGGCGACCACGTATTTCCAGATTCTCCAGTTCGACGACCAGATGGAAGCGCAGCAAAAAATGGTCGACGAGAACAAGCAGATTCTCTCGATCTTCGACGGCATGAACCGCAACGGCCTCATTCCGAAGACGCAGGTTCTTCGCCAGCAGGCGGAGGTGAATCGTCTAACGAAGGATCTGATCGATCTGCGCCGTTCGCGCAGCCTGGCGAACAACGCGCTGTGCACGCTGATCGGCGTGCCAGCCGGCGAATTCACGGTGCCTGTCGGCCATTTGCAGCAGCGCGTGCAACTGCCGCCTGTGCCGGGCGGACTGCCTTCGCAATTGCTGTCGCGCAGGCCGGACATCGTCGCGGCGGAACTGCGCGTGCTCGAAGGATACGACTTCGTCGGGGAAGCGAAGCTCGCGCAATTGCCGACCGTCAGCCTGACGGCGCACGGCGGCACGGCGAGCTTTGCGCTGTCCGAGCTGCTGAAGTCGTTCACGTTCGGCCTGATGCCGAGCATCAACATTCCGCTGCTCGATCCGGGCGTGCGCGCTCACGTGAAGACGACGGAAGCGCAAATGGCCGTCGCCGAACAGCAGTATCGGCAAACGGTGATGGCGGCATTCGAAGAAGTCGAAAACGCGCTGGTCAGTCTGGATGCGCACAAGCAGCAGCGGGTGGAATTGCAACAGGAAGTGCAGCGTCTCAGCGTGGTCGCGCAGCAGATCGAGTCGCAATTGCGCGAGGGGGTCGTCTCGCAGCTGGAAGTATTCGAAACGGAGCGCACGCTGCTTCAGGCGCAACTCGATGTACTGACGAATCATCAGCAAATACTGTCGGACACGGTACTGCTTTACAAGGCTCTCGGCGGCGGCTGGCCGGCCGTCAATGTCGAAGCGCAAGTCAAGCAGTGAGCGCGGCAGTCAATCCCGTAATGAACGGGTACTGCTCGCCAATTGAAAGCACTGGCACGGTTCTTAAAAGTACTGCGTCGAGTCGGATGATTTGCGGCAGCCGCAATAGCCGGACCAACAATTGACTAACACCATGCGTGACTTAAAATTCCTGATTAGCTGCCGGATTAGCTGTCAAAACGGTGGCTGCGTCGAATACGCTCTGGTCGCCGCGCCCGTCGAAAGCTCTGTCCTGCCGCTCGTGCGTCAGGTGTCCACGCTTGCTTGGTGATGCAAAGAGATGAATCCCGGCGAAGCTCCGATTGCTGAGATGCGGGCTGCTCTGGACAAGGAGTTCGACGTCCTGCTGCTTCCCGTCTCGCATCCGTCTCTGGGCCCTATCCGCATCGTCGACGATCTGTTCGCGATCGGCCGCAGCGAGCCGCCTTTTGCCGAATATCCGCGAGAGCTGATCACGAAACTTTCGCGGCGTCACGCACGCATTTTTAGCGAGCACGGCGCGGTTTATGTGGCGGATCTCGACAGCAAGAACGGCACGACGGTGAACGGCAATGCCGTGCGTCAGACGCCGGCGCGAGTGCGGGCGGGCGACGAACTGTGCTTTGGCGGCGAGCTGAGCTATCGCGTCGCCATCGAACCTCGCCCGTTCAGTTCCGCGTCCGCGCGCGGCGTTCAGCATCTGACGGTGGCGCTCAAGCCGGAACGCACCGATCTGGGACTCGATGCGATCGACATCCCAGTATTTCCGTTTCTCGTCAGCAAGACGGATGAGCTGTTCGCGCGCTATAAGGACCGATATCCGCATCAGGTCAATTACATTTCGCGGCGCCACGCCCATATTTTTCTGAAGAGCGGCGAACCGTGGATCGAAGATCTCGGCAGCACGAACGGCACATTCGTCAATCACAAGCGCCTGGGCGAATCGGCCGTCGCGCTGCAAAACGGCGATGTGGTCGGATTCGGCGGAGATCATTTCGTCTATCAGGTGGCACTCGAAAAGTCGTTCGAAATCGAGCCCACCGTCACACAGATGACGCCGCCGCTCGCCGCCGCCGCTTCGCCCGTTGCTTCAGACACGCCCGCGTCCGTTGCCGCCGCCGCGATGCCTGCGGAAGATCCCGACAAGACGACGTTCGTCGGCGCGGCGCATTCGTTTCTCGACATCTTCTGTGTCGATCGCGCGTTGCAGCGTGAAGACGAAGTCAACGAGAACTCACCGCCGTTGACGCCGGACGAGTCGACGGAAACGCAGCCGCGCCGTCCGCGCCGCCGCTGGCAACTCCTGCTCAGCGAATTGACGCGCACCTTCGCTGGCGGCGACCGCACGACGATGCGGCGTATCGGTTGGGGCGGCCTTGCCGGGCTGATCGTCATCGGCGGCATTGCCGTCGCGCTCTACATGCGCGGGGCGTCCGAGCGTGAAGTGAAGAATCTGCTCGCGGCGGGCCAATACGAAGAAGCGGTGGATTCCGCCACGACTTATCTGCAACATCATCCCGCCAGCGATTCGATCAGGTCGCTCGCGAGCGAAGCGTTGATGAAAGCGCGCGTGCCCGGTTGGCTCGCCGCATTGCGCGTCAAGGCGTTTGACCGCGCGGCGGCCCTGGTGGAAGGCATGCGCGCGTCGAGCACGGGCAACCCGGATGCCGTGTCGCTGATCGACCAGCTACGCTGGGTCGGCGACCTGGAGCGTTTCGTCGTTGGCCGTGGAGGCCCCGACGCGCCGATTCACATCTACAGCGACGAAGGCCGCATCGACAATCTGCTGAAGCGCTGGGAAGACGATGCGAAAGGGCATCAGCGCATTCTCGATCGCATCGCATCGTATGTGCCTGAATTTACCGAGCCGTATGCACTCGCAATGAGCCATCTGCGCAAGCTGCAAAGCGACGATTCGGTGTACCTCGCCGCAATCGATCGGCTCAATTCGACCATCGCGACGGAACTGGGACGCGACAAGCCGAATGCATTGACGGCCGTGCTCGACGACTACGCGCAGCGTTATCCGCGTCTCGCCGGACTCGATGCAGTACGCGCAGATTTGCGGCAGTACACCAACCTCTTCGACGAGATGTCGGCGCGTCATCTGCCGCAGCTGCTCGCATTGATGAAGAAGGCGAGCTTCAGCACGCTGCCGTTTCAGTCGCAATACAGGCAATTGAGCGCGAGTCGCTTGCCGTCGGCGGAAGTGATTGCGAAGCATGATGCCGTGAGCGCCGCATGGCAGAGCGGCGACAGCCAGCAGGCGCTGGCCGGCTTGCAGGCAATGCCCGCCGGCCCGTGGTCCGAAGTGCTCGCTGCGGAACTCGCGCACAAGAAGGCGGTGCTCGACCAGTTCGCGGACTTGCAGAAAAGCCGCGGCGCAGGCAATCGCGACGACAAGCTGCTGTCGTTTTACGCCAGCCTCGATCCCGTCGAAGACGCGTACTACGTGCGCGCAATCCAAACCGATGTCGATGCGCTGCGCGACCGGGCGCTCGCCCGCGCGCAGGACTCGATCAATCGCGCGCAGTCGCTGTGGCGGCAATATCGCGCGAACGGTTCGATCGGCGGCACGCAACGTCTCGAAGCGGGCGTTTCGGAAGGCTTTCGCAATCAGGCGCGTCTGCTTTCGGAAGCGAATGCGTCCGCACAACAGGGCATGCGCATTTATACGCAATTGAAAGCGCCGCATCCCGCCGGCTCCGATCAGTTGCTCGAAGACATCGAAGCGGAAACGCAATTGCAGCGCCGCTCGTTGCAGGAGTTGCGCATGGTGCTCGAGCCTGGCTTGCTGAAGGCCAAGCTCACGTTGATTGGAGGCACTGACGAGTGAAGCGTGACAATCATCCGAAGCCGCTTTACGAAGCGCTCGAAGATCACAGCGCCGAAGGCATCGCAATTCTCACTGCGGAGCCCGTGCGCATTGCGACGGCGCTCGTCCTGACGCTGGTCGCGCTGGTCGTCGCGGGCCTGTTGTGGTCGTTCATCGGTCGCGCGGATGTGATCGTGACGGCGCAAGGCACGCTCGCGCCGGAATCGGACGTGAGGCGCATTTATGCGCCGATCGACGGCGAATTGACGGACCTCTACATCGCTGAAGGGCAGCCCGTATCGAAGGGCGATGTGCTCGCGCGAATCAATGCGCGCGGCGCGATCGAAGCGGCGACCAATGCATTGCAGGCGCAACTGAAACTCGAAGACGCCGAGCGCGAGTGGAAAGAGTTTCCGCAAAAGAAGGAGTTGATGGAGCGAAGGGCGGCCGCGCTCAAGGATCAACTCGAAGTGGAAGAGCGTCTGCACGAGAACCGCATTTCCGAAGGCACGACCAAGCTTGCTGAAGGCCAGAAGGCGGAACTCGAAGAAGCGCGCAGCACGCTCGATAATGCGCGCCGCACGCGTGACGCCACGCGTCAGGAGGCGGACAAGTACGCGCGCCTCTTTGCGCAGCCTGGCGGCGGCGGCGTGGCCGAACTACAGGTGGAGGCCAAGCGCAATGCGTATCTGGAAGCGGACAACGCCTATCGCGTCGCGCAATCGAGGCTCACGGAACTCGACTTCAAGCTGAGCCACGAGTACGCACAGGCCAATGCGCAACTCGAAACGAGCGGCCAGCAGGCGACGAGCTTGCAGCTTCAATACGACGCCGCGATTCGCGACATCACGAGCACCGAAGAGAAACTGCGCCTGCAATTGCAGACCGCGCGCCTCGTCGCCGACGCGGCCGCGCGCATTCGCTTCGAGAACATCGACAAGGACAATTTCCTGCTGATTCTCGCGCCGACATCGGGCGTCATCACCGATGTCACGTCGACGCAAACGGGCGACAAGATCCAGGCGAATACGCCACTTGGCGGCATCGCGCCGAAGGATGCGCGCCCGGTGCTGAAGATCGAGATCGCCGAGCGCGACCGCGCGTTCCTGCACGAAGGCATGCCTGTCAAGCTGAAATTCAACGCGTTTCCGTATCAGCGCTATGGGCTCATCAGCGGCACGCTCGCGTATATCTCGCCGGCCACGAAACCTTCGGCGCAGGACAAGCAGCCGGTCTACGAAGGCCGCGTGTCGCTCGACAAGAATTACTACCAGGTCGCGGAGAACCGCTATCCGCTGCGTTACGGCATGACGGCGAGCGCCGAAATCGTCGTGCGCGAGCGGCGGCTGATCGACCTGGGGCTGGACCCGTTCAGGCAACTCGCCGGATAGGCCGGCCACGATCTGAACGTGCTGCAACGCAAGCCGTAGTCAACATACAACCGCCAGCCCGCCTGTTCGTTCGGGCCACCATTAGAAGGAGCGGACGAGATGACCGCGATCGTACGAATCGATGATGAAGTCGTGGATGTCGGCGAATTCACACGCCTGCTGAAGCTCACGGGTCAGTTCGAAAGCCTGATCGAGCAGATGGTGCGCGACAAGCTGACCGTGCACGCCGCGAAGAAGCATGGCGTGACGGTGAACGCCGACGAAATCCAGGAGCGCGCCGATCAGTTCCGGCGCGTGCGGGGGCTGCATCGCGCGGCCGACATGAACCAGTATCTCGACACGCTCAAGGTCAGTCTCGACGAGTTCGAGGGGTTCATCACCGACAGCCTGTATCAGGAAAAGATGCTCGACAAGGTCTGCAGCGACGGCGCAATAGAAGAGTACTTTTCGATGAATTCTCCGAAGTTCGACGCGATCGAGATCAGTCACATTCTTCTCGACGACGAAGGCAAGGCCAAGGAAATGATCTCGTATCTGAACGACGATCCCGACGCATTCGCGGAAATGGCCCGCGAGCATTCGATTGCGGATACGAAAGCGTCGGGCGGCGTGATCGGCAAGGTACTGCGCGGCTCGCTGAAGCCGGATATCGAAGCGAAGATCTTCAACGCGGCAGTCGGCGATCTGCTCGGGCCGTTCGCTTCGCCGGACCGTTCGTGCTTCGAGATTTTCGCCGTCACGGCGAAATATCCGGCAGCGCTCGACGCCGATGTCGCGTCGGAAATCAAACGCCTGTTGCGCGAAGAGTGGCTGATGACGCGCGCTCAGGAACACATCATCGAAGCGCTCTGAGCTGAAGCGCGCTGCTGCCGGGGACCACGAGCATCATGGATGCACCGCAAACCACGCCGTCCATTGCCGACTTTCTGTCGACGGTCGAGATCCTGTCGCCGTTCACGCGCGAAGAACTCGAACGTCTCGCGGAACACGTGCAATCGCGCTTTTACTCGTTTGGCGAAACGGTGTGCAACGTGGGCGATCCCGCCGACGGTCTCTATCTGATCAAGTCGGGCTCGGTGCGTATCTTCACCGAAGAACACGGCAAGGAAATCAGCATGGGCGTGCGCAAGTCGGGCGAAGTGTTCGCCGACATTGCGATGCTGCGTGCGTACGCGCACGAGTCGTCCGTGCGTTCTTCGGGCAAGACGGAGTTGCTGTTCATTCCGCGCGCGGCGATCGAGCCTGTGATCGGGGGCAATCAGGCCGCGCTCGCATTTGTCGCGAGCTATGTCGCGATCAATTCGGCGGGCGGCTTCGTGGCGCAGCTATTCGATTTGCGCGGCAAGCTGAACAAGCAGGAACTCGAGGAATACGTGCGCAGCGTCGGCGTCAAGCGCGTCACCGCCGGCAAGGAGATTCTCAAGCAGGACGGACGCGACGACCGGCGTCTCTATGTGGTCCGGCAAGGCGAAGTGCGCATCGTGCGCCACGAGGACGGCAACGACTACACGCTTGCGACGCTGCGCGACGGCGAGATCTTCGGTGAAAAGGCCTGCCTGATGCGGCAGGAGCAGGCGGCGTCGGCGATTGCCACGATCGATACGCGGCTGCTCGTCATTCCCGAGCGCACGGTGCATTTCATTCTCGAGCGCAATCCGAAACTGCGCGAAGTACTCGACGAGCGCATCAAATACGCGGATCGCGAGCTTGACCGGCAAAAGCGCATCGAGCAGCGGCGCAAGATGCCGCTGCGGCTCGATCTGCATACGAAGCCCGAACTCGGCGAACGCGTGATCAAGCGTTTTGCGCTGGTCGAGCAGGCGGAGGAAATGGATTGCGGCGCCGCGTGCCTTGCGATGATCTGCAAGCACTACGGCATACCGATGACGCTCGGCAAGCTGCGCGAACTCGCGAACGTGACGACACAAGGCGCGACGCTCGACAGCCTCGCGCGTGCGGGCGAATCGCTGGGCTTCACTGCGCGCGGCGTGCAATGCACATTCGATTCGCTGCGTGGCTTCGATCTGCCGTTCATCGTGCACTGGGAGGGCTACCACTACATCATCGTGTACGGCGTGTCGAAGGATCACGTCTGGCTCGCCGATCCCGCCCTGGGCTTTCGCAAGCTGAATATCGAAGACTTCGAGCGCGGCTGGAGCGGCACGTGTCTGCTGTTCACTCCGGGGCCGAATCTCGTGCAGCTATCGGCGTCGCGCTCGCCGTGGCTGCGCTTCGTCGCGTATCTGACGCCGTACAAGAAGATACTGATGCACCTGTTTCTCGCGACGTTCGTGATCCAGGTGCTGGGCGTGATTCCGCCGCTGATCATCCAGAACATACTCGATGGCGTGATCGTGCATCAGAACATCAGTCTGTTGCATCTGCTGATACTCGGCCTGATCATTTCGAACGTGTTCTCGCAGCTGATGTCGATGATCCGCGCGTACCTGTCGAACTTCATGGTTCGCAACATGGACTTCGCTATGATGTCGCAGTTCTTCAAGCACACGATGTCGCTGCCGTTCTCGTTCTTTGCGAAGCGCAAGACGGGCGACATTTTCGCGCGCTTCCAGGAGAACCAGACGATCCGCGCATTCCTGACGGAATCGACGGTGACGACGGCGCTCAATCTGCTGATGGTGTTCATCTACTTCGCGATCATGTTCTTCTACAACGCGAAGATGACGATGGTGCTGATCGCATTCGTCATTCCCATCACGGCTCTGACGGTTGTCGCCACGCCGAAGATCAAGAACTATGCGCGCGAAACGTTCTCGGCGGCGACGGATTCGAAGTCGTTCCTGATGGAGGCGCTATCGGGCGTCGAGACGGTGAAGGGCATGGGCATCGAGCGGCCCGTGCGCCTGCGCTGGGAGAAGAAGTACGCGAAAGCGCTTGAAGTGCAGTACCGCGCGCACGCGTTCAACATCCTGATCGGCTTTGTCAGCCAGTTGCTGAATGCGGCGACGACGATTGCGATTCTCTGGGTCGGCGCGAATCTCGTGCTCGCGCGCGAAATGACGATTGGCCAGTTGATCGCCTTCAATGCATTCATGGGCAGCGTGCTGACGCCGCTGATGGGACTCGTCAGCTTGTGGAGCATGCTGAACGATGCGGGCGTCGCGATGGAGCGCCTCGGCGACGTGCTCGATATCGAGCCCGAACAGAAGCCAGAGGACCTGCCTTCGCGCGTGATGCTGCCGGACCTGCAAGGCGCGATCAGCCTCAATGGCGTCTATTTCCGCTACGGCGAGAACGAGGGCGCGTATGTGCTCGAGAACATCACGTTCGATATCAAGCCGGGTGAGCTCGTTGCGATAGTCGGAAGAAGCGGCTCGGGCAAGACGACGCTCGCGAAGCTGCTGGTCGGCTTCTATGCGCCGAGCGATGGCAAGATGACCGTCGACGGCTATGACATGAATGTGGTCGACAAGGCCTTCTACCGCGCGCAGATCGGCTATGTGATGCAGTCCAATCTGCTGTTTTCGGGCACGATTGCAGAGAACATCGCGAGCGGCGACGATACGCCCGACCGGCGGCGCATCGAGGAAGTCGCGAAGATGGCCGACGCGCACGCGTTCATCAGCAAGCTGCCACTCGGTTACGAACAGATTGTCGGCGAGCGCGGCATCGGCTTGTCGGGCGGACAGATCCAGCGCCTGTGCATTGCGCGCGCGCTGTATCACGATCCGCGCCTGCTCGTGTTCGACGAAGCGACGTCGGCGCTCGATACGCAGTCGGAAAGCAATATCCTCAGCAACATGCACGACATCCTCAAGGGACGCACGGCCGTCATCATCGCGCACCGTCTGAGCACGATCATGCGCGCGGACAAGATTCTCGTGCTGTACGAAGGCGCGATCGTCGAGCAGGGGCGTCACGAGGAACTGGTCAACCGGAAGGGCATGTACTACCAGCTCGTCCAGAAACAGTTGAGCGCGTGATGAAGATACTCGACCAGCAACCGGAAGACAGCGGTTCCGCCCTCTCGTACGCGGGATTGATCGAGAAGATCGAGATATTGCGTTCGACGCTGCGCTGGTCGTCGCGGCTCGAACGCGCGGATATCGAAAAGCTCCTGAAACAGGCCAGTTCCTTGCGCGATGAAGTGATGCAGATGTCGCACAAGGAGCGTTTCGTGCAGGCGGCTGCCGTCGAGCCGTTGCGTGGCGAGCAGTCGCGTGGCGCGCGGCGGCAGGCGCTGCTCGCGCGCAGCTTCATTTTCGAAGGCACGTTCGGCGACAACCCTAAACTGCTGGAAGCTCTCGAAATCTCGGAGAAGGCCGCGCCGACCGATCTGCCCGTCCTGATCGACGGCGAAAGCGGCACCGGCAAGGAACTGATGGCGAAAGTCATTCACGCGAACGGCAGCCGCGCGGACAAGCCGTTTATCTCCGTCAACTGCGGCGCGATTCCGGACAACCTGCTGGAATCAGAACTGTTCGGTCATCGCAAGGGCGCATTCACGGGCGCGACGAACGACCGCAAAGGCAAATTCGAAAGCGCGCATACAGGTACGATCTTTCTCGACGAAATCGGCGAGCTGCCGTTGACGGGGCAGGTGAAACTGCTGCGCGTGCTGGAGGCGCATGAAATACAGCGCGTGGGTTCCGACGAGCCGATCGGCGTCGATACGCGCATCGTCGCGGCGACCAACCGCAACTTGCGCAAGCTGAGCGAGCAGGGGACATTTCGCGAAGATCTGTTCTATCGGCTGAGCGTCATTCACGTGACGCTGCCGCCGTTGCGCGAGCGGCGCGATGAAATTTCCCTGCTGATCCAGTACTTCGGCGACGAGGCAGCCGGCGTGCTCAAACGCCGTCCCGTGAGAATAACCCCTAAATTACGGGACTTTCTGCTGACCTATTCGTATCCCGGCAATATCCGCGAATTGCGCAACGTGATGTACCGCATTTCGTGTCTCGCAGGCGATATCGCCGATGTCGATCATTTGCCGTCGGACATGCGTCCGTCGTTGCCCGTCGCTTCGTTGATACCCGGCGTGGCGAACGAAACGGCGAACGGCGCCGCGAGCGTGACGAACCTGCTGTCGCTCAGCGACGCGAAACGGGCCGCCAGCGACGAAGCCGAAAAGGCGTTCTTGCAGCGCGGCTTGCAGGAAGTGGGCGGCACGGTGGCGGAACTGGCGCGGCGCGTCGACATGAACCGCTCGCATCTTCAGATGCTGCTGAAGAAGCACGGGCTGCATTCGAAGGATTTTCGCCGTCAGCATGCGCAGGCCAATGCGCGCAAGGACGAGACGGAAGCGAACGACGAAACGCAATGAAGCGATTAATGCGTCGTATCAGGGCGTCGGATTGAGCAGCGTCTTGTCTGACGCATGCGGGTCTTCTGCCTGCACGACGATGGCCGTGATGTTGTCGCGGCCGCCGCGCGCGAGCGCGATATCGACGAGTTCGCCGGGCGCGTGCAGGCAATCGACAGTGGAAAGCATCTTGTGAATCTCTTCGTCCGTCACTTCGTTGCTCAGGCCGTCGCTGCATAGCAGGAATACGTCGCCGTCCGCGACTTCGAGCGCGTCTTCGTCGAGATCGAGCTGATCCGTTGCGCCGACCGCGCGCGTAATGATGTTGTGCGCGGGATGATTGCGCGCTTCTTCATCGGTCAGATAACCCGAGCGGCGCAACTCTTCCACCTGGCTGTGATCGTGCGTCAGCTGGCGCAACTGCCCTTGACGCAGCAGATAGATGCGGCTGTCGCCCGCCCACAGATAGCCGCAGAAGCGGTCGGATGCGAGCAGCACGACGACGGTGGTGCCGATGCGCGGCACCTGTCGGCGGCCCGCCTCTTCGCGCAGCTGGCGATTCGCGTCTTGCAGGCACGCGCGCGCCTGGGCGATGGACTGCTTGACGCCCGCCGCGTCCGGTAGCCGGCCAAGCATTCCGACGACGAGCTGGCTCGCGAGATCGCCGACGGCGTGGCCGCCCATGCCGTCGGCCACGGCCCAAAGGCCGCGCTGCGGCTCATCGAGGCAGGCGTCCTCGTTGATCTCGCGCACGCGGCCGGTGTCGGAGCGTGCCGCCGACGCCCACCGGAATTGACTGATACAGGTCACGGCATCTAAGCCCGGTTCAGGCTTCGTTCGTCAGGAGCGGTAATGACGTTCGAGTTGTTGCCCGTGTTCTGGACGTTGACCGTCTGGAACTGGTTGATCATCTGGTTAGCATAGAAGTTGTTGGTGACGTCGTACAGGTTCACGACGGGGCCGACGCTCGGCGTGTTCTGGACAAACGGCGTGATCCAGCCGAATACCCACGGCGCGCCGCCGCCGCCGCTGATCGCGGACATTGCCTTGCGATCGAGCGCGAGGTTGAGGGGCAGGTCGCTGATGTTGATGGATGCCATGACGTGTCTCCCGATGGGCCGTCAGTCATGAGGCCGCGAGTCAAAGGATGATGCTTGATGCCGGTGAAGGCGCAAGGCCTATGCCAGTTTGCGTCGCGCGCGCGAGCTTTCCTGCCGATCGTTGCCGGGCAAGGCATGACGGCGACCGCGCTCTGATAGCGCGGCATACCAGTGACGCGTTGCGTTGGCGACGGCCCAACAAAGGGCTACCGCAAAAGGTGGGGTAGCCAACACATTTGCGGGCCGCGCCAGGCGTCGCGGCAGAACGCGAAGTGATGGTGTCGGCGCAACACAACAGCCTGTATTCCTGTTGGGACTGTCCATACACAAGGTGCCTGCAAGGCGCCCTTCTGGAGGGAAATCTGTCGTCAAATCAATGGCTTGCTTCGCCTGGTCCGCTTGATGCAAAAGAGCCTGCAACAGTGTTGGCCCTTTTGAATCGGATAGCTGGACAAAGCCATGAACCGCGACCTCCAACAATCAGGCAGTGAACAAGGTGCAAACCGCGCGGCCGCTTATGCATCGGCGGACGTCGCGCTCGGCGGTTCCAATGACGAACCCGCTCTCGGTGCCCACCTGATCACGCAACGCCGCGGCTACGAACATCACGGCATCTATGCAGGCAACGGCAAGGTCATTCACTACGCTGGTTTCGCCAAGTCCGCGCATCGCGGTCCCGTCGAAGAAGTATCGCTCGAACAGTTCGCCGATGGTCACGTCGTCGCCGTGCGTCCGCATCCGTTCCCGAAGTTTTCCGGCGAACAGACCGTGCTGCGCGCCCGCACGCGCCTCGGCGAAAACCACTATCGCCTGCTGACGAATAACTGCGAGCACTTCTGCGCATGGTGCCTGCTCGGCGAAAGCCGCAGCGAACAGGTCCACGAATGCCTCACACATCCGCGCGCGGGCGTGCATGCGCTGCTGTGCCTCGTGAGCGCTTTCGTCGGCAACCGGATGAAAATCGGCCACGCCGTAGTTAACGCAGTGTGAACCCAGCAGCATGAACCGCGCAATTGAAGTGCGAAGCAAGCAAGAAAGCGAAGGAGACCACCATGAGCCCGACCGGAAAGACACTGCACTGGGCCGTCGACAAATGGCTCGCACCCACGCCCGCGATGCCCGCGCGCGTTGTTCGCTTCTGCCGCACGCAGATGCATCGGCGCTGCGTGTGCGTCGAGGCCGCGCGTCCCGGTGGGCTGCTGTCGATCTTCTTCTTCCGTCACGACGACGGATCGTGGAATGTGTATCCGCCCGCACAGGTGCGGCCGGCGATGTCGGCATGGAGGACTGCGTGATGAAAAACGGCGATCCGGCGTGCAACGCGCGCGGCCCGCGCATCGAGCGGCTTGCGCTGTGCGGCGCGCAATCTATCCGCCAGGCTGGCAGAAGCGCCGCCCCGGCACGTGCGACATTACGGCCTCGGCGATTTGACGAGGGGTGCTCTCGGCAGGCACGACGCGCCGGAAGGATTCAACGTCGTGCCTGAAGGTCCATTCGACGAGCCGGTACGAGCGTCCCCACGGATGCTGCATCGGCGGCGAAACGGTGCAACTGCGGATCGCGAGCGTTTGCGCGTTGCCGTGCAGCGCGCGTAGATGTTCGAGCACCGTGTCTTCGACCATCGTGTATCTCCTGTGTCGACCGGAGTTGGCGCTTTAGCGCCTACTCCGGTCCCATGCAAGGCGGTCGACCGGAGTTGGCGCTTTAGCTGTCGGCTGGAGTTAGTGCTTCAGCACTTACTCCAGCCCCATGCAGAGCACCTACTCCGGTCCCATGCAAGGCGGTCGACCGGAGTTAGTGCTTTAGCACTTAACTCCAGCCCCATGCAGAGCGGTCTGCGGGAGTCGCGCCTTGTGCGCTTGATCCCGTCCCATGCAAATGGTTGCAATGGGAGGCGCCACCCCCGGCGGATAAAAAAATGCCGCCGATACTCAGGCGGCTCAACAGGGGATGTTGAGCCGCATGTTCACAGGAAAGAATTAAACGAGCCTTAAAAGTGGTGGCTTTACGGTTCACCGATGCTCAGCGCTTCCCACTGGAGCTAGCTCTTAGTGCTGTTGGCCGTAGCCGTCCGTCAGCGTATGCAGGAACGCGACGATGTCGCGCATGTCCTGATCGGTCATCGCCGGTTGCTCGCCGAACTTGCGGTCGAACGGCGCATCCTTCACGTCGACGTTCGCGCGGTACGCGGGCGGAATGTCGTTGTACTTCTCCGGCTTTCCGTCGGCGCCGCGCGGATAGAAGCGCGCGGGGTCGGTGTTGCGCGCGTTGTAGAACGCCATCACGTCGTCGAGATTGTTGTAGATGCCGTTGTGAAAGAACGCGTGGCGCGTCGCCGAGTTGCGCAGCGTCGGCGTGAGGAACATCCCGCAGTATTGCGTCTGGTCCTTCAGGTCGGTGCGGAAGGGGCCGCAGATGCCCATGTCGAAGAAGTGCGGATCGTGGTTCTGCGTAAGCGCCGTGTTGCGCGGCACGCCGAGCGCTTCGTACTGGAAGTCGGTGAACATCGGCGGCAGGCCGTCGCGGCTCGGCTTCGACAGATGGCAGCCCGCGCAGTTAGCCTTGTCGGGATCGTTGAAGAGGTGCAGGCCGCGCAGTTCCGCGCGCGAGAGACGCGCCTTGCCCTCGAGCCAGTAGTCGTACTTGCTGGTGTACGGATGGAACGACGGGTCCTCGACCTGATAGCGCGCGACGGCGAACATCGCTTCGGCGACGGCGAGCCGCTGGTCCTTGAAGATGTTGGGGCCGAACAGCTGCATCATCGTCTTCGCGTAGCGCGCGTTCTGCAGCTTGCGCAGCACTTCGCCGTCGTCCTTGTTCGCCATCTCGACGGGGTTGAGCATCGGACCCGACGCCTGCTGTTGCAGCGTATCGACGCGGCCGTCCCAGAAGAGTCCGCCTTGCGGCACCATCTCCGCCGCCGCGGGCGCCGCGCCCGCCGTCTTTTGCGCGCGTTGCGTGCCCGCCGCCTGGCTTGCGAGCTGCGCGAGGTTCGCCGGGTTGTCGTCGTTCTCCGCGCTGTCGGGGCCGATGCTGAAGTTCGGCTGACGGTACAGGTACATCAGCGAAGGCGGCGGCCGGTAGCCTTGCAGCGTCATATGCTCGCCGCCGAGCTGCACGGCGAGATCGTTGGGCGGCCCGTATGCGTGCGCGGGGCTATGGCAAGTCGCGCAAGACTGCTTGCCGGACGCCGACAGCGACGTGTCGAAGAAGATTTCCTTGCCGAGCATCGCGACTGCTGAGAGCGGCGCGGCGGCCGGGCGCTGCAACGTGACGGGATGCGCATTGGCGCCCGTCATGTCCTCGACGATCTCGCCGATGGAATCGGGCATGTACTGCGGATACGCGACAGCGAACCCGCACGCGCCGAGCGCCACGATGACGACGGCCGCCGCGCACAGCGCGAGCGCGTGGCGCCGCGACCCCGTCGGCGAACCGCTCGGGGCGTTCTTGGGCTCAAGGGGAGAGGGATTCACGGATGGCGTAGAGAGCTCGGTCATATTCGATCGCGATGCAATGACTGATTCGGGACAGACGCGCCGCACAGGCCGCGCCTCGAAAACGAAAGCGCCGCGTTGCGCCGGTTTCCCGGCTGCAACACGGCCATGCTGCTAAAAAACTCCCGACGCGCTCGGTGCGTGCGTCAGATCGCGGGCACCGAGCTGACGGGCGTGCCTTGCGTCTGGTCGAGGAACAGCGTCGGGTTCTTGCCGCCGTTCGAGAAGTCGAACATCGACATGATGCTGCCCGACGTCGCATCGAACGAACCGCCGCCGATGCGCTGGCCGTTCAGCCAGTTGTCCTCGATGAAGCGCACGACGGAGGCCTGGTCGACGAACGTGTGATCGACGTAGTTCGTCTTCGCCCACGACGAGATCACGAGGAACGGAATGCGCGTGCCCGGGCCGCAGCGGCCGTTGACGGCGCCGCCGTTCACACCCGCCGGCTGCGTGCCCGTCGTGCCGCACACGCCCGCGCCGTTCAGCTGGTCGGCCTGGGCATCGAACGAGCCATACACGGGCGGCATGAACACATGGTCATACCAGCCGTCGGAGTCGTCATACGTGACGATCACGGCCGTGCTGTTCCAGTCGGGCTGCTGCTGCAGGAAGTTCACGACCTTCGTGACGAACTGCTGTTCGTCGAGCGGGTCGGAGTAGCCTGCGTGGGCGTCCTGCGCGGCGGGCGCCTTCAGGAAACTCACGGACGGATAGTTCCCCGCCTTCACGGTGGCGAAGAAGTCATCCGTGTCGTACTGGTGGTTCGCCGGTTCCGGCGTCTTGCCGTCGGATTGCGTGCTGTAGCCGATCGCGGCGATCGAGCTCGGACGCGTGTGCTGCGGATTGGCCGTCGACGTGTAGTACTGGAACCAGTTGTGGTGCGGAATGTAGTCGGCCGTCGCGGCGTTCACGGCCGTCGCGACCGTGCTGCGCTTGCAGCCCGTCGTGCCGTTCGGGTTCGTCGTCGACAGGTTGAAGCCGCCCATGAAGCCGCCCCACGTGATGCTCTTCGCGTTCAGCAGGTCGCCGATGTTCTTGCCCGACATCAGCGCCTGATCGGTCTGGCTCGAGCACACGTCGTTGCCCGGATCGACGTCGTTGATCATCGTGATGCCGCCCTGGCCGTCGTTGATGAAGAACGAGCTCTTCGCGACCGTCGACGGGCTCGCCGTCGTCTTCAGGATCTGCACGCCGTTCGTTTGTCCCGACACGACTTCGAGCGCGCCCGGCGTCGACGGACCATACGTCGACGTCCACGCGTTGTCGCTCATCGAGAACTTCTGCGCGTAGTTCCACAGGCCCGTGACGGTGTTGCCGTCGAAGTAGCCCATCACCTGGCCCGTCGTGCCGAATGCGCCGACGCCGCCGCTCGAGCCCTTACCCGTGAACTTCGGGAAGAGGTCGGCTGCGCCGTTGTCGTTCGCCTGCTGCTCCGCCGTGTACGCGTGATTCTGGTCGGCCGTCGCGGCCTGCGTGCGGTCGAGGCGGAATGGGTTCGCCGCGCCCGTGCCGTTGGCCGCGTTCAGGTTCGGGTTGGCCGTCAGCAGCGTGCCCGTGAGGACGTTTGCCGACGGCGTGTTGGCGGCAGGCGAGAACGCCGGCTCCCCGGCCGGGTTCGTCGCGTTCGGGTACGTGCCGAAGTAGTGATCGAACGAAACGTTCTCGCCGTAGATCACGACGAGGTGCTTGATGGGTGTAGCGGTTTGCAGCGAGTTCTGCGCCGTCGAGTTGTTGTGATCGCTGCCGCATGCGAACAGCGACAGCGCCAACCCGGCGCAAGGAACCGCTATCAAAGCTCGGCGAAACATAATGACGTAGCTCCCGGGAATGAATTGTTGATTTGTTTCGGGGCGGTCGTATCGTGAGCGCGCCGATCTGAGGCGCGTGACGATCCGCATGGAGATGCAGGCCGCATGTCGGCTATGCCGACGCGACCGAATTGAATCAAACAGGTGTGAACTTATGGAGTCGCATAACTTTCGACGCTGTCATCGTCGGACAGCGTAGTGAAAGGTATCGATTGTCAAATCGTCAGTGGATGCCGGCGCAATCACAGACGCGGCTGGCGTTTGCCTTGCATCGTGCTTGCGAAGGAAGCGGCGCGTCATTGCGCCTGCGTCGCAGGCGATGACGATGTGGCGTCAGGAGACTGCACACTGTCGAGCGATTCGACGCGCACGGCGGCAGGCAGTTTGTACGCGTAGCGCGTCGGTGGCACGGGAGGCACTGGCGCGTGATCGTGCCGTGCACGGTCATCTGCTGGTTCTGCGCGCATTGACGATTCTTTACGCGTCGCGGCACGGTTGCATTGGACAATGTGCAACTCTCATCCATCTATGCCGCGCGCGCAGCACGCTGTGTGCTCAGGTCAACTCTTCGTTCAGCGCATATGCAGCCGGTCTTCGATCCGTTTCTCACTTTTCTTCGCCACGCCGTAGCCGCGCAGTCGAGCGGCGATGCGCGTGCGCGTTCGCTGTGGCTCGAAGCGGCTGCGCATCTTCATCAAACGGATCGCGCTTCGATCGACAGGATGATGGTCGATCTGCTTCAGCAACAGCAGTTCGCGCAAGCCATATCGGTCGTCGAAACCGTCGCGCAACTCGAGCCGCACGACGCGGCGGCAAGCGTGCGTCTGGGCTACGCGCTGCAAAGCGCGAACCGGCATCGCGACGCGCTCGCGCCGTATCGCCATGCGCTTGCAATCGATCCGGCGTTTCCGCGATTGCGCACGAATCTCGCGATTGCGCTCAACCGCACGGGCGGCGACCCCGAAGAAGAGCGGCGATTGCTCGAAGCGGCCGTCGCCGTGGACCCTGCGGATTTCGGCGCGTGGATCAATCTGATGGGCGCGCGGCGCGCGCGCTTCGATGTCGAAGGATCGCTGGCCGCGGCGATGAGGGCGGTCGAACTCGATCCGCGCAGCGCGCTTGCACACGGCAATCTCTCGCAGGCGCTGAAGGAGTCGCAGCGCTGGGACGACGCGCTCGCTCACGCGGCGAAGGCCTGTGAGCTAGCACCCGACAACGCTTCGCTCCGCACGGCGCTCGCCGTGCTGCATCTGCTGCGCGGCAACTACGTTGAGGGCTGGCCCGCGCACGAAGCGCGCTGGAGCGATCCCGCAAGCATGCTGACGAGCGGCCGTCCCGTGTTCGGCAAGCCGCAGTGGCGCGGCGAGTCGCTTGCGGGCAAGACGCTGCTCGTATGGGGCGAGCAGGGCATGGGCGACGTGCTGCAGTTCTGCCGCTTCATTCCGTCGCTGGCGCAGCGCGTGCATCGCGAAGGCGGGCGGCTGGCGTGGAATTCGTTTCCGCAGATGGGCGAGCTGTTGCCACGCAGTTTCGGCGAGCACATCGACGCGTATTCGTCGGCGGGCGCCGTCGACGCGCTGCCGCCTTTCGACTTCGAACTGCCGCTCGCGAGCGCGCCGCTGATGCTCGATACGCGCGTCGAGACGATTCCATCGGCCGTGCCCTATCTGCATGCCGATATCGACGCGCGCAGCGCATGGCGCGCGCGTCTCGCGAACGAGCCGCGCCTGAAGGTCGGCGTTGCATGGACGGGCAGCCTGGCGCATGGACGCAACCGCTTTCGGCGCGTTGGCTGGGAGCGCTATGCGCAGGCGTTTAGCGGACTCGAAAGCGGACTCGAAAGCGTCGCGTTCTATTCGCTGCAACCCGGCGCGGCCGACGATGTCGCGGCGGCGCGCGCGGCCGGCCTGCCGATGACCGACTTCACGCACGAATGGCGCAGCTTCGACGACACGGCGGCGTTCGTCAGCGAACTCGATCTCGTGATCAGCGTATGCACGTCGACGGCGCATCTCGCGGGCGCGCTCGGCCGGCCCACGTGGGTGCTGCTCGACGTGAATCCGTACTGGACGTGGATGACGCAAGGGCGCGACAGTCCGTGGTATCCGACCGCTACGCTCTACCGGCAGCGGCGGTTCGCGCAGTGGCAGCCCGTGATGGATGAAGTCGCAAGCGATTTGCACGCGCTTGCACAAGCCAGCGCGTAACGAAGCAAAGCATGTACCGACGGCGCGGCGTAGCAGGCGTCACACATCGGGCGCATGCGTGGCGGCCGTGGCGGGCGCCGTCACAGGCGCATCGGGCGGCACGCCAAGCAGCTGCAACGCGCCGCCCGTCACCGCGCTGAACACGGGGCCCGCGACCGTGCCGCCGTAGAACGCGCGGCCCGCCGGATCGTCGATCATCACGGCGACGATCAGACGCGGATCGCTCATCGGCGCCATGCCGACGAAGAGCGACCGGTAACGGTTCTTCGCATACGTCGCGCCGACCTGCTTGCGCGCCGTCCCCGTCTTGCCGCCGACGCGATAGCCGTCCACATTTGCCGCGCGCCCCGTGCCGCCCGCGCCCGTCGCCATTTCGAGCATCGAGCGGATCGCGGCCGCCGTCGCAGGCGTCGTGACGCGCTGGCGATCGCCTCTTGCGGCGGAACGCGCCGGGTCGGTCATGAGGCTGACCGGGTGCAGCGTGCCGTCGCCGGCATAAGCGGTGTACACCTGCGCGATCTGCAACAGCGACGTCGACAGGCCGTAGCCGTAGGCCATCGTCGCCTGCTCGATCGGTCGCCAGCGCGCGAACGGACGCACGCGGCCCGCCGCCACGCCGGGAAACGTCAGCTGCGGCGCGCGCCCGAGTCCGTACTCCTGATACTTGTCCCAGATGGTCTCGGCGGGCAGGTTCAGCGCGAGCTTCGCGAGCGCGATGTTGCTCGACTTCTGCAATGCCTCGGCGATCGTCATGCGTCCGTGATTCGACGTGTCGTGAACCACGTTCGGGCCGATCCTGTACCAGCCCGGCGCGGTATCGATCATCGAATCGGGCCGCACGAGGCCGCGATCGAGCGACAGCGCGACCACCAGCGGCTTGATCGTCGAGCCCGGCTCGAACGTATCGACGACAGCGCGGTTGCGCAGCTGCTGTCCAGTGAGCCGCGCGCGGTCGTTCGGATCGAAGCTCGGGTAATTGGCCAGCGCGAGAATCTCGCCGTTGCGCGCGTCGAGCACGACGACGCTGCCCGCCTGCGCGCTGTGCTTCGCGACGGCCGTCTTGAGCTGCGCATACGCAAGCTGCTGGATGCGCCGGTCGATGGTCAGATGCACGGTCGCGCCGTTTTGCGCGGGCGTGAGCGGCCGCGTATCGGAGATCACGCGCCCCAGGCGATCGCGGATCACTTCGCGCTCGCCCGGCTGACCCGCGAGCAGTTCGTTCGCCGAGAGTTCGATGCCTTCCTGGCCGTTGTCCTCGATATCGGTGAAGCCGACCACGTGCGCGGCCGCTTCGCCTTCCGGATAGAAGCGCTTCGAATCGGCGATGCGCGTGATGCCCGCGAGGTCGAGCTTGTCGATATGCGCGGCCGTCTGTGCATCGACCTGGCGCTTGAGCAGCACGAAGCTCTTGTCGCCGGATACGCGGCGCGTGAGTTCCGCGCGCGGCATGTCCAGCAGCTTCGCGAGCGGCGCATGTGCGGCTTCGTCGAGCAGTTTCGGCGACGCCCAGATTTCGTATGTCGCGAGACTGACGGCGAGCATCGCGCCATGCCGGTCGACGATGCGCCCGCGTGTCGCATCGAGTTCGATGGTCCGCTGATAGCGCTTTTGCCCCTGCTCGACGTAGAAGTCCCGATTGACGATTTGCACCCAGAGCGCGCGGCCGATCAGCGATGCAAACGCCGCGAACACGAGAATCACGATCAGCTTCGAGCGCCACATCGGCAGCCGCGCGACGAGGACGGGATTCTTCGCGACGGGCGCGTACGGGTCGTGGTTTTGCTTGCGGGTCATGAGGGCGAAGCCGGCCGTTCCGATGACCGGTCCACAGTGAACGTGGAACGGATTGTAATAAGAACGTAATATTTGCGCGAGCTTCACGCAAGGAAACGCGATGAAAGAGCGCCGCTTCGGAACTGTGTTGCTCCGTGCGGTCGCGCTCACATCGGGCGGAATGCGGGGCATGTGAAGTTGAAAAATCGGACGGATCGCCCGTTCAACTTATGCGTCGTCTCCGACGCGGCGTGTTGAAGAGGCGCTCGCGATGAGCGCCTTCTTTTTGTCGACTGCTTTCTTGTGGGCTGCGTTTGATCGGCTGCGCTGGCCGCATCAACGGCGTAGGCACAGGGCGAGCGAGGGTAGAGCACTCACGCGGGCAGCGAGAAACTCGAAATCGCCTCGCGCAGCACGCCGACCTGGTCCTTCAGCGAATGCGCGGCTGCGGCCGCCTGCTCGACGAGCGCGGCATTCTGCTGCGTGACCTGATCCATTTCGCCGACGGCGCGGTTCACTTGCTCGATGCCCGCGCTCTGCTCGCGCGACGCATGGCTGATTTCCTCGAGTATCTCGTTCACGCGGCGCACCGATGCGACGATCTCCGTCATCGTCGAACCGGCGTTCGCGACGAGCGACGCGCCTTCCTCGACGCTGCCCGTCGACGTTTCGATCAGCGCCTTGATCTCCTTCGCGGCCGTCGCCGAGCGTTGCGCGAGACTGCGCACTTCCGCCGCGACGACGGCAAAGCCACGGCCCTGTTCGCCGGCGCGCGCGGCTTCGACAGCGGCGTTCAGCGCAAGAATGTTGGTCTGGAACGCGATGCCGTCGATTACGCCGATGATGTCGCCGATCTGCCGCGAGCTGTTCGTGATGTCGCCCATCGTGCGAACGACGTCGTCGACGACGCGGCTGCCGCGCGTCGCGACATCGGCGGCCTGGCTCGCGAGGTGAGCGGCCGTGGCCGCGCTGTCGGCGTTCTGCTTCACGTTCGACGTCATCTCGTCCATGCTCGATGCCGTTTGCACGAGGGCGGCCGCCTGCTGTTCCGTGCGCTGCGACAGATCGGTGTTGCCCGCCGCGATCTCGCTTGCGCCGACGTTGATATTCTCGGTGCCGGCGCGCACGCGCGACACGGTATCGACGAGGCCTTTTTGCATCGTGCGCAGCGCGTGCAGCAGGCTCGCGCCGTCGCGATGCGCCACAGGGATGGGCGTCGCGAGATCGCCGCGCGCCATGCGCTGCGCTGCTTCGACGGCCACTTCGAGATCGCCGCCGAGCGTCTGCTTCACGCTGCGCAGCACGAGCACCATCGCGACAGTCGCGAGCGCGCCGAGCGCGAAGGTGATCGCGAGCCAGCGCACGAGGTCCGCGTAGAACGCGCTCTGCACGTCGTCCATGTACATCCCCGTGACGAGCACCCAGTCCCACGGCGCGAAGCGCATCGCGTAGCTGGTCTTCGCGACGGGCGTTTCGCTGCCGGGCTTCGACCACAGATAGTCGACAAAGCCGCCCTTGCCTTGGTTCGCCGCCTTCACGATATCGAGGAACAGGTGATTGCCCGCCGGGTCCGCGAAATCGGACAGGTTCTTGCCGACGAGGGCCGGCTTGAACGGATGCATCAGCATGACGGGCTGCGAGTCGTTGATGGAGAAATAGCCGTCAGCGCCGTAGCGCAGCGCGGAGACTGCGTCGAGTGCCTGCTTCTTCGCGTCGGCCTCGGGCATCGCGTGCTGCTGCGACAGCGTGTGGTAGTGGTTGACGATCGCGTTCGCTTCTTCGACGAGCGTGGTCAACTGGTCGCGGCGGTCGGAAATCATCGACGAGCGGTTCTGCCACGCGCCGAACGCGCCGATGAGGATCAAGCCGATCCAGAGGATCGCAATCATCGAGGCGAGTTTCTTGTTGAGAGTCATGGTGAAGTCAGGATGGTCGGTTTGCTGCGGCTGGGGTCGAGGCTTGCGGATGGCTTGCGGGTAGCTTGCTGATTGTTGCTGGTCGTTGCTGATGCTGCTGGTTTTCATGGCGGCTGATAACGCGATGCTCGATGGGTATATCGGCTCGCTTCCAACCAGACCTGACGCGGGGAAACCCGTAACCTGATGTCGATCAATTCGTATGATGTTTTTAGTCGCGAACCGCATTTCATCAACGCATGACCCTCTTGCCGGCTCCAGGGACAGAATCGCCGTAATCGCGGTACTCTCCTACCCGGCGCACTTTCCGCTTTGTCGCAATCCGCAACGGTTTCAACAGGACACGATCCGATGCCCAACGACATTCCAGAACCGCAAGCCGTCGACAGTCCCATTACCCGCAGCGTAATTTTCATCGTCGCGACGCTCTCCGCCGGACAGGACCACGCCAGCGCCGTGCGCGCATGGTGCGCGGACATCGGCGCGCTCGTGCGCTCCGTCGGCAAGCGCGTGCCGTCAGGCAACCTGTCGTGCGTGTGCGGCTTCGGCTCAGACGCATGGGACACGCTGTTCGGCGCTCCACGTCCCGCGCAGCTTCATCCGTTTCGCGAGTTCGGTCCGAGCGAACGCCGCGCGGTCGCGACGCCGGGCGATATCCTGCTTCACATTCGCGCGGACCGGATGGACCTCTGCTTCGAACTCGCGACGCAACTGACAGGCCGGCTCGGCGATGCCGTCTCGGTCGTCGACGAAGTGCAAGGCTTTCGTTATTTCGACTTGCGCAGCATGGTCGGATTCGTCGACGGCACCGAAAACCCGACGGGCCGCGAGGTGCCCGAGTTCACGATGATCGGCGACGAGGACCCGGAGTTCGCAGCGGGCAGCTACGTGCTCGTGCAGAAGTACCTGCACGATATGACGGGCTGGAATGCGCTCACCGTCGAAGCGCAGGAGCACATCATCGGCCGCACGAAGCTCTCCGACATCGAGCTCGACGAAGGCGTGAAGCCGTCGTGGTCGCACAGTTCGCTGACGACGCTCGTCGAGAACGGAGAGGAAGTGAAGATCCTGCGCGACAACATGCCGTTCGGACGCCCCGGCGCAGGCGAGTTCGGAACGTACTTCATCGGTTATGCGCGCTCGCCCGCGCCGCTCGAGCAGATGCTCGAGAACATGTTCGTCGGGCGGCCGCCGGGCAACTATGACCGGCTGCTCGACTTCAGCCGCGCCGTCACGGGCGGTCTCTTCTTCGTGCCATCGGCGACTCTGCTCGAAGCGCTCGCGGAACGCGATCCGCAGGCCGCGGGCGTGAACGTAAGCGCGAGCGAGCCGCCTGATGATGCATCCGCATCCGCTTCCGCTTCCGCATCTGCTTCTGCCGAGCCGCATCAGGAAGGCTCGCTGAATATTGGCTCTCTGAAAGGAAACAGACAATATGAATAACCTGCATCGCGAGCTAGCCCCCATCTCCGGTGTTGCCTGGTCGCAAATCGAAGAGGAAGTGGCGCGCACGTTCAAGCGCTCTGTCGCCGGGCGGCGCGTGGTCGACGTGAAGGGGCCGGGCGGCACCGATCTGTCCGGCATCGGCACGGGCCATCAGACGACGATCGCCGAGCCTCATCATGGCGTGAGCGCGAGACTCGCCGAAGTGAAGGCGCTCGTCCAGTTGACCGTGCCGTTCGAATTGAAGCGCGAAGAGATCGACGCCGTCGAGCGCGGCGCGAACGACGCGGACTGGCAGCCGGCGAAGGATGCCGCGAAGGAGCTTGCCTATGCCGAGGATCGCGCGATCTTCGACGGCTACAAGGCGGCAGGCATCGTCGGCATTCGCGAGGGATCGTCGAATCCGCAGGTCGCATTGCCCGCCGATGTCACCGACTATCCGGCTGCGATCAGCCGCGCGCTGGAACAACTGCGGCTCGCGGGCGTGGACGGTCCGTATTCCGTGCTGCTCGGCGCCGACGCGTACACGGCACTCGGCGAAGCCAGCGATCAAGGTTATCCCGTGATCGAGCACATCAAGCGGATCGTGAACGGCGACATCGTCTGGGCGCCTGCGGTGGAGGGCGGCAGCGTGCTGTCGATGCGCGGCGGAGACTACGAACTGCATCTCGGCCAGGACGTGTCGATCGGCTACCAGAGCCATACCGACTCGGCCGTGCGGCTCTATCTGCGCGAGACGCTGACGTTCCTGATGCTGACGAGCGAAGCGTCGGTATCGGTGATGGGAGGGGAGTCGAAGAAAGCAAAGGCGGAAGAATGACTCGCGCCTTTGGAGTAGCCGAATCGCCTGTATGATTGCGGGCTCGCGCCGCGCGGATATCGATGCGGCGCGAACGCATCCATTCACGACGACAAGAGGAAGATAGCCATGACGGCCGCAACGCAATTCGATCAGGTTTCCGTTATCAAACGGGCCAACGTCTATTTCGACGGCAAGTGTGTTTCGCACACTGTTCTCTTTGCCGACGGCAGCCGCAAGACGCTCGGCGTGATCCTGCCCGGCACGCTGAACTTCGGCACCGATGCGCCGGAACTCATGGAAGTGCAGGCAGGCCAATGCCGCATCCGTCTCGAAGGCAGCGACGAGTGGAAGACGTATCGCGCGGGTGAGTCGTTTTCGGTGCCTGGCAAGAGCCGCTTCGATATCGATGTGATCGAAACGCTCGATTACGTGTGCAGCTATCTGTAAGGACGCGCGGACGCGTGTCGCTTGCGTCGGCTGAGTCGCCCGCGTTCACGCGGAACGCAACGGCGTATTGAAGAACCCTTTGATCGCGTCGGTGAACGCCATGCGGTTGTGCCGCGAGCGTTCGAGCAAGCCGACGTGACGAAGCACTTCGACGCCATTCAAAGACATCACCTGCAGCTTCTGGTCATTGGCCCACGCGACGTTAGCCAGCTTCGGCACGATCGAAATGCCGAAGCCCTGTCGAACCAGCTCGATGATGGCTTCGACCGAGTTCAGCTCCATCGCCTCGTTGACGAGCGTATCGCACTGATTCAATACGTCCTGCACGAGATGTCCTGTCCATGTGCTCCTGTCGAAGCGCATGAACGGCGCTTCACGCAGTATGTCGTTCTGGTTGCGCGGCAGATCGAAGTGCGGGCTTCTCGGGACGATCAGAATCATCGGCTCCGAATACAACGGCGTCCACAGAAGATTGGAAGCGAGCGCGCGCGGCGATTGCGTGACGACGGCCGCATCCAGTTCGCCCGTTTCCACCTTTCGCGCGAAGTCGCTCGACATGCCCGCAAACAGATGCACGTCGAGCCGCGGATAGCGTTGACGGATCGACCATAGCGCATCGGCAAACGAACCCATCAATGCCGATACGAGCGCGCCCATCGTCACCGTGCCCGACATTTCGCCTCCGCCCACTGCGGACTCGAGCAGTTCATAACGGCGCACGATCTCCTGCACATCAGGAATCAGCGCACGGCCGACCGAATTGAGCACGGCCGCGCGTGCGCTCCGGTCGAAGAGCTGCACCTTGAGCTCGTCTTCGAGAGCACGAACCTGAAGGCCGATGGCGGCAGGCGTGAGGCCGACCTCGGAACCCGCCGCCGCGAATGTGCCGCAACGGGCGACAGTGAGGAAGATTTTTAGGGTTCTGATCGAAGGCATGACGATATGTCAGGCCGCGCATCGACGCGGTAGTGCGTTGAATCGGCAGAGCCCCATGATACAAAAGCAAAAGTTTTCCTTGTGCTAAGGAAAACCATTATTAGATTTTTCTTTATCAACACCGGTTTCATAATGACTCGTGGAAAGGAACCCCCGATGGAACCCCGATACCACGAGGCAATGCACCGATGCTTGACCATGCGTATCTCGCTCTGTCCACGATCGGAATCGACATTGCTTCGATAGCGGCGTCGGGTGTGATCGTCGCGCTTGCCTATCTCGTGTACGGCATGACGGGGTTCGGTTCGTCGATCGTCGCGATTCCGATGCTGACTCAGCTCATTCCGTTGAAGACGGCCACGCCCGTCATGCTGATACTGGATCTGATGGCGGGACTGCTCGTCGGCATACGCAATCTGAAGGACGTGCAAACGAGCGAACTGCGCAAGATAGGACCGTGGCTTTGCATCGGGCTCGTGCTTGGCGTGACCGTGCTCGTCTCTGCGCCGGAAAAGCCGCTCGAACTCATATTGGGTGTCTGCCTGCTCGTGTATTCGACATGGAGAATCCTGTCGACCGGAGAATTTCGCGCGCTGGGCGCGGGCTGGGCACTGCCTTTGGGGCTCGGCGGCGGATGCCTGACAGCCGTGTTCGGCACGGGCGGGCCCGTCTATACGATCTATCTCGCGGGGCGTCTGCGCGACGCCGACCAGCGGCGCGCAACCATCAGCACGCTCATCACCGCGACTGCTGTCGCGCGGCTCTTTCTATTCAGTGCATCCGGCTTGTACAAGAACCCGGTGGTGTTGCCGCTGGCGGGATGGCTCTTGCCTTGCGGCGCGCTCGGTCTCGCAACGGGCGCGTTGTTGCGCACCAGAGTGCCGGCCGCCAGAGTGTCGACGCTTCTTTGGTCAGTGCTGATTCTGGCGGGAGCCAATCTCATCATCCGCTCTTCAATTGGAATGCTGGCGTGATCTCGCCATCTGGCGGGCATGCCGCGTCGTTCTTTCCCGCAAGACATCTCATTCATAAGCCGAAGGAACGCGATAACGCTCGCATGGCGCTGGTGCTGGGCCGTCGCGGCTTCGACTGATGAAAAGCGATCCTTTCTCTCAAGCCAAGAAATATTCGCTTTTGCTTTATCTAAGGATGCAGAACACTAGTGACTGACAAGCCGCTATTGGCTATTGCATCGGTCATTCTTCATCAAAGGCACTGTCGATATGGACACACTACGCGTCAAGGTCTGGAGAGGTCGCACGGAAGGCGAACTGGTCGCCTACGAGGTGCCTCGCCATGAAAGTCAGACCGTATTGGACGTCGTGACTTATATCCAGCGTCACCTTCAACCTGATCTCGCGTATCGCTTCGCGTGCCGCGTCGGGATGTGCGGCTCCTGCGCGATGAACGTGAACGGCAAGGCGCGGTGGACGTGCCGCACGCACGTCGCAAAGGTGGCTGCGAGCAATCAGCTTGAAATTGCGCCGCTGTCGAACCTTCCCGTGATCAAGGATCTCGTGACCGACATGAGCCGCTTCTTCGATAAATGGGCTCAGGCCAAAGGCCAATTCAGCGGGCAACGTACGCGCCGCGATGACTTCGCGCGCGTGCAGCCGGACAGCCCCCGGCGGCAAGCGGCCGATGCGGGCGTCGAGTGCATCGGTTGCGGCGTGTGCTATTCGTCGTGCGATGTCGTGACGTGGCGTCCCGATTACCTGGGGCCTGCCGCATTGAACCGCGCGTGGACGCTCGTCAACGACGAGCGTGACAGCAAGCGTGTCGAGCGCCTTCGCGCGGTCGCGGGCGATGCGGGATGCCATTCGTGTCACACGCAGGCGACCTGCACGGAACGTTGCCCCAAGCACATCTCGCCGACGGCGGGCATTGCCGGCCTGAAGCGGATGACGATGAAGGCCGCGCTCGAAGGGGAATTGTGATGAACGCAATGTCGCTGAAAACGCAGGCGCGCTTGTGGTATTGGCAAAGAATGAGCGCGACGGTTCTGGCGTGCTGCGTATTGGTTCACATTGCCGTCATCGTGTACGCGGTGCACATGGGGCTGAGTGCCCCTGCCATTCTTGGCCGCACGCATGGCAACTGGTTCTTTGGCGCGTTCTATACGTTGTTTGTGATCGCGTGCGCGATTCATGTTCCGATTGGTTTGCTGCGGATTGCGGAAGAGTGGTTGCAATGGCGCGGCAAATCCGCAGTGGCGGCAAGCGTTGCGATTTCCGCGTTGCTGGCTTTCATGGGACTGCGCGCGGTCTATGGAGTCGTCGCATGATGCGCAAGAACGACTATCGCGCGCGTACGCACCCGGCGTATTGGGCGTTTCTCGTACACCGCCTGTCCGGTCTCGGCCTTGCTCTCTTTTTACCCGTTCATTTCTGGGCGCTTGGGCAGTCGATTGCCGGCGAGGGCGCACTCGAAAGTTTCATTCGCGTCACTGACCAGCCGCTTTTCAAGTTCGGCGAATGGGGCCTCGTGGTCTTGCTCTCGCTTCATTTGATGGGCGGCATCCGGCTGTTGCTGATCGAGTTTCTTCCCTGGAACGGGCTGCGAAAGAACTGGCTCGCGTTGGGGTTGGGAGCGAGCACATGCGCCGGTCTCGCGTTTCTGCTTGCACTGATGCACTGAACTACTGATGCCGCGTTTGCGAAGCCAGCGAGGTCTGGATTCGAAACGCTATCCGGGAGGAAATGACCATGAAACTGGATCTCGGCGCGGTCGAGGAAGCGTCTAAAGAGCTTTATATCCGCGCGCTCAAACTGCTGCCGCCGGATGTGAAGCTCGGTATCGACAGGCTCGCGGCAACCGATACATCGCCTGTGGCGAAGCGTGTGCTCGAAACGATGCGCACGAACATTCAAGTGGCGGAGGGAACCGACAATCTCCTTTGCCAGGACACGGGCATCCCGATCTACAACGTTGTGATCGGGCGCAATGTCGAGTTCGACGGGTTCGAACTCAAGGCGGCGATTCGCAAGGGCTGTGAGCGAGCGACGCGCGAGCATCCGTTGCGTTCGTCGGTCGTGCATCCTTTGACGCGCAAGAACGATCACACGTCTTGTGGCATCGAAGTACCTGTCATTCACATCGACTTTTCCGGCGATGCGAATACAGCGGCTATCGAAATGGTGCCTAAAGGCAGCGGCTCCGAGAACAATTCGTTTCTGAAGATGGCCGTGCCTGCCGAAGGGATCGATGCGATCAAGACGTTCGTCGTCGATTGCGTGCTTTCCGCGGGCGGCAAGACCTGCCCGCCGACGATCGTCGGCGTCGGACTCGGCGGCACATCCGATCTTTCGATTGCGCTCGCGAAGCGTGCGGCCACACGGGCGCTCGGCACACGCTGCGGCGATCCCGACGGCGCGGCGCTCGAAGCAGAACTGTCGGCGGCCGTGAACCAGCTCGGCATCGGCCCGCAAGGTCTGGGCGGCGACAGCACGGCATTCGCCGTTCACATCGAACTCGCTGCGACGCATATCACGATGAATCCCATTGCGGTGAACATGCAATGTCACTCGGCGCGGCGCGCAAGAGCCGTGTTCTCTACCGACGGACTTTCATACGGTTTCTGAAAATGGCCCACTACGATCTATTCACGCCCGTCGACGAGTCACAGATCCGGCAATTGCGTGTGAACGATACGGTGACATTGCATCGAACGCTTTACGGCATTCGGGACGCGACGCAAATTCATATGTTCGACAGAGGGCGCACGACGCATTTCGATCTTCGCGGCCATGCCGTCATTCACACGGCGCCGAATGTGCGCAAGGTTCCCGTCAGCGACGACTATCCGGCGGGCTATCAGCCGATCTGTATCGGCACGACGACGTCGGACCGGATGGAGCGCTTCACGCGGCCGCTGATGGAGCAATACGGCGTGCGCATGATCGTCGGCAAGGGCGGGCTGCGCGAAGCGTCGCAAGCGGCGTTCGGCGATCTCGGCGGCGTCTATCTCGCGATCATCGGCGGCACGGCCGCGCTCGAGACGACATGGATCGAGCAGATCGAAGCCATCGATCTCGACGATCTCAATCCCGAATCCTTATGGCGATTCAGGATCAGCAACTTCGGTCCCTTGCTGGTGGCGATGGATAGCCACGGCGGGAGTCTTTACGACGCCGTGAAGCACGACGCAGCCGATCGTCGCGCGGCCGTGCTCGCCAGTCTTGGAGTACAGGCCAAATGAATATTGCGCACATCCGGACGGATATCCTGATACTCGGCTCCGGCGGCGCGGGTCTCTTCGCGGCGCTGCACGCGCATCAGACCGCGCCTCAGCTCTCGATTACCGTCGCCGTCAAAGGATTGTTAGGGAAGTGCGGTTGCACGCGCATGGTACAGGGCGGATACAACGTCGCGCTGGCGCCGGGTGATTCCGTCGAGCGTCATTTCATGGACACCATCGAAGGCAGCAAGTGGCTGTCGAATCAGGATCTCGCGTGGACACTGGTGAGCACGGCCGTCGAGCGCGTTCGCGAACTTGAGAACGAGTTGGGCTGCTTTTTCGATCGCAATCCCGATGGCTCGATTCATCAAAAGGCATTCGCAGGACAGACGTTCGATCGGACGGTGCACAAGGGCGATCTGACGGGTATCGAGATCATCAACCGTCTTGCCGAGCAGGTGTGGAGCCGGGGCATCAACCGGCTCGAAGAGCACCGCGCAATCGAGTTGATCAGAAGCCGCGACGGCAAGAGCCTCGCGGGCGTCCTGATGATCGATATGCGCTCGGGGCAGTTCGTGTTCGTGCAGGCACGCGCGGTACTGCTCGCGACGGGTGGGGGCCCGACGATGTACAAGTTTCATACGCCGTCGGGCGACAAGAGTTGCGACGGCCTTGCGATGGCATTGCGCGCGGGCTTGCCGCTGCGCGATATGGAAATGGTGCAGTTCCATCCGACAGGTCTGCTCGCGGGAAGTCATACGCGGATGACAGGCACGGTCCTCGAAGAAGGCTTGCGCGGAGCGGGCGGTCATTTGCTGAACGGCGATAAAGAGCGCTTCATGCATCGCTACGACGCGCGCGGCGAGCGTGCGACGCGCGACATCGTATCGCGTGGTATCTACTCGGAAATGAGAGAGGGCCGCACATCGCCGAATGGCGGCGTGTACATTCAGATGGGCCACCTTGGACCGGACAAGGTGCGCAAGCAGTTCAAGGGCATGGTGGAACGCTGCGCCGACTGCGGCTTCGATCTTGCGGGCGGTCTCGTCGAAGTCGTGCCGACCGCGCACTACATGATGGGCGGCGTGGTTTTTCAGACCGATTGCCGCACGGAACTCACCGGCCTGTTCGCAGCGGGCGAAGATACGGGCGGAGTCCATGGCGCCAATCGCCTGGGTGGCAATGGTGTCGCGAACTCCACCGTTTTCGGCGGCATTGCGGGTGACAGCATGGCGACGTGGGTCAGCGAACAGGGCCAGCATCATGCCCCCGACGATGACGCAATACAGGCCGCCATCAGCGAAGCCGAAGCGCCTTTCAAGCAGAACGGAAAAGACCTGGAGAACATTCGGGAATCGCTCTATGAATGCATGTGGAAGGACGTCGGCATTAGTCGCCATGGCGACGGACTTCTTCGCGCACGAGCGGCATTGCGAGACCTTTACGGCCAGTTGATGCGCACAGGCGTTGCCGATGGCGACCGCGCATTGAATTTGCAATGGCACGACTGGCTCAATTTGAAGAACCTGATATCGGTCAGCCAGGTGATTACGGAAGCGGCAATTGCTCGCGAGAACTCGCGGGGCGCGCATTTCAGAGAGGACTTTCCGGACGCGGGCGATCTAACCAGATCGGCATTTACGACGGTTCGCCGCCAGCAAGGAGAGATCTGCATATCGCAAGAGCCCGTGACATTCACGCGCGTCAAGCCGGGCGAAACGATTCTGGATGAGCGTGAGAAGAGCCTTGAGACTGGCGCGGTTCGCGGCTTAAAAAGCACTAAGGCAACAAAATACGGCGCGCCCGAAGGGGTGGCAAAACGTTGAACGTACCTGTTCGCTCATTCAAGCACCCAGGCGCTGTCGCCTTCAACAAGCGTACCGCCATGGCTGGTTGTGTCCCCCTTCCGGGCAATACCGGCGCCATCGAACTCCGAGGTCGAGCCCGAAGTGATGACGGCTCCGCAACTGGTTATGTCGCCGATACGGGCGGCGGCGCGACCTCCGATGATCACACCACTTGTACCCGTCACGACTGTGCCCACCCCATGAACCGGGCATATATGGCGGTGACCAACCAGAACAACCGGACGCATGAAAACCTCTTCGCGATAGAAATTTATTGGCCCGCTGCTCTGGGGTGTTCACCGGCATAGTTCCATTCGAAGCTGAACGGGTCCACAGCAACCGTACCCGGCAGGTTCGGCATTGAATCACCTTCCTTCACGAACACCTCGTGGTAGCCGCCGATCAGGTCGATCGTCTGACCCACCGCGTACCAGTAACCGGTTCGTGGCGAGAAATCACCGGGTCGGGCGCGCGGGAACGGCGGCACCTGGGTGCGGGCGTCGACCTCGCCCAGGAACTCGATCTTGTAGCCCTTTGCGGCTTCCTCGTCGGTCGGCCTGTAGACTTTGAAGTACAGGCGGTTCGATGGCGCGTTGTCGGTGATCGGGTAGACCATGCGGCCCTTGCCCTGCGCGTCGGTGCGCGCCAGTACTTCGCGCACGTCGATCCAGTCGAGCTGGCTGTGCCAGTAAACCATTTCGTAGATGTGCGTGCCGGTCAGCAGTTGGCTGTTCGTGATCACAAATTCACCGGGTACGTCGCCGGTCCATCTACCGTTTCCTTTAACCATGAAGCGGTTTCGCTTGATCTCATCATCTTGCGGAGGCGCTTTTATTGCCATGATCCCAATATCGTTCTTTGGAGACGAGGGGTTGATCTCCTTTCCTTCGCAGTAGAGTCGGATAAACGGCGCATCGGGCGTGGGCATGGCTGTCCTCCTGACGTCTACGTTGGCTGGATTAGTGATTGTCAGGTAGTACCGCACTTCAACAGCATCGCTGTACGACGACGAACCCGCAAATCTGATCTGCGTTACTAGTATCCCGAGTTAAA
>NZ_CYGY02000094.1 GCF_900007165.1 Paraburkholderia piptadeniae | reverse complement strand
TGTGGCTCAAACCGGAGATATCTGTGAGTACTACTGATTGCATCATCACCTCATCCGTGGTTCCCGACGAACTTCGCCTGAATGTCCTTCCTTGCTATCTCGGTCGCCACTACCTCACCGGCGAATCGATGGTCTATGACTGGGCCGCGCGCCTGTGCAGCAGCTACGAGGGCGGACACTGGAACTTCTTCACGCTGTCCAATGGTGGTTTCTACATGGCTCCGTCGAACATGGATCGTGTGCATGTCCGCTGGTACATGAACGGCTACAGCGACATGATGGGCGCGGACGCCTTCGGCATTACGGTCACCCTGTTCGCGCTTTGCCACCTCGCGGAACACACGCTCGATGACGTCATCGTCACGCGCTACCACCAGTTGCGGGAGTTCGCCGTCCATCACGCGGAAGCGGCCAACATCCTCCGCGCTATCGACTGATTAACTGGCCCCGGCCTGCGGGCCGGGACTGGTCCCTCTCTGGAGACATCAATGAATATGCTTGCAAGCCGTTTTAGCCGTAACGCCCTCGCCCTGCGCTCGGATTACCCGCTGTCGAATGACGAAATTGCCGAGGTTGCGCCTTCCATCCTTGCGCACTCTGCGCATGAAAGCCGGTCAGAGCGGTACAGCTACATTCCGACCGTTGATGTCCTCGATGCCCTGCGCAAGGAAGGTTTTCAGCCGTTCATGGTTTGCCAGACCCGCGTACGGGACGATGGCAGACGTGCATATACGAAGCACATGCTTCGCCTGCGTCACGCAGACGAGATCAGCGGATCTGAGGCGAACGAGATCATCCTCCTGAACAGTCACGATGGCACGAGCAGCTACCAGATGATTGCAGGCATGTTCCGCTTTGTCTGCAAGAACGGGATCGTGTGCGGCGATAACGTGAGCGATATCCGCGTGCCGCACAAGGGCGATGTCGTCGGTCAGGTGATCGACGGCGCATTCAAGGTACTGGACAGCTTCGAGGGCGTGACGCGGCAGCGCGAAGGGATGGCGGCGACGTCGCTCGATGAGGGCGAGCAGATGGCCTTCGCCCGAGCAGCACTCGCCCTGCGCTATGACGACGACAAACCTGCGCCGATCACCGAACGGCAGCTTCTCGCACCACGTCGCGTCGAGGATCACGCATCCGATCTCTGGAGAACCTTCCAGCGGGTTCAGGAAAATATGCTCCGTGGTGGCCTTCACGGTCGCACCCCGAACGGCAGGGCGACCACGACCCGCGCGGTCACCGGCATTGACCAGAACATCCGTCTTAACCGCGCCCTGTGGGTGCTCGCCGATGAACTGCGCCGCCTGCGCGGCTAACCGGTTTCCCCGGCCTGCGGGCCGGGGCATCCCGACCAGGAGACATTCATGAATACGCTCAATATCCGGCCGACATGGCTGGCCGCCCTTCTCCCCTTGCTGGCGATGTGGCAGTACGGAGACCGGAATATCGTTCGGGGCGAACTGTATCGCATGGCGCTGTCGGCTGATGCGGCAGCACAGTCAGCCGACGCGCTCAGGCGCATTGCTAGCATGCTGGATCGTGACGGCAACGCCATCGACATGCACCGTGAAGAGTTGCGCTCGATTGCCCGCACCGCTCTGGCGGAGTTCGACCGCGTGCCGCCCTCCGCACCTGCCGCAATGCTCATCGAGCATAGTGGCTACCTTCAATAAGGCACGCGGGACCGACCGGCACATAACGCCCGCGCGAGGTCAGCGCGGGTTATCGAGGTTTCCACAACGACAAGCTTTGACCACGACCGAATGCGAACAGTGCGCCCGACAGGCTCCCGAGGAGGCTGAGGCGCTATGCACAAGCGCGCGTCCGCTGGCTGACGTTTACGGGCTGGTGATCTACGAGCATGAATCGTTTATCGAGGGTGTCACGACCTACCCCTGCACAGATAGACGCCGTTCGCTGGCGCTGTATCGCCGGCAACTGCCGCTGTTACGGTTGCCTTAAGTAGTCAGCGGAGGTTCTCGCAGGTCGCAGCCGATCCACCCGCGCGTGAGCCGGCAGTTGCGCGGCACCCCGCCCTACCGTTCCTCCTGCAAGCCAGAAGTCGGATAATCACGGGGGCGTCGCACGCGCCGCGTGCCCGGATCGAGGCACACGGGGACCCACGCGGGACGCGTGGGGAGCGTGCCGGCGCGCCGCGGATCGCGGCGGGACGATCCGGCTCGGGCGCAGGCAGACCGCCGGCCGAGGGTCGTCAAGCGCCCGGAGGGGCGCGTGTATCCCCCGTGGCGGTGCCGTGGGGGCTCGATAACAATGTAAGGGAAACTGATGAGCGATCAACCACGTGTCGAGATCCGCGATGAATGCTTGCGGCCGGCGATCTACTGGAGTCAACCGACCGGCGCGGAGGTGCAGGAAGTATTGCGGCGCGCCGGCTTCACCGGCCGACTCGGCGCCGACTACCTTGATCTCGCCGACAAAAGCGGACGACAGATTCGCAAGTGGATCAGTGGTGAAACTAGAATCCCCTACGCTGCATGGGCACTGCTGTGCTACGCAGCGGACCTCGGTACGATCTGGAAGATCGACACGGACGAGATGCGCCGCTTCAGGCGCGCGCATCCGGCCGAAAAGAAGAACCTGCGTCGGGACGGACCAGAAGATGACCTAGTGGGTCACGATGAGCCGGTCGCGTGAGCTGAAATACAAATGTGCAAGGGATATGATCTGTAGTCCAACACATCGGAGCCGAGGTACTTTGGACGGCGCGATGGGATGATGAAGGCTTCCCGCCAGACTATTGCAGCGCGGAGGCCGTCCTTCTTCAGTGAAACGGCTCGAGCAGCTCCTCAACTCTTTCTTTCAAGAGGAAACCAAAGAATTGGATTAGCGACTCTTGCCAGTCCTTGATCTGTTGAACACATAGCCAGCGAATCCGTCTTTCAGATCGGGAAACTTCTGAATCATGGCCTCGGATAAATCAGTCATAGGATCAATGCCCAAACGACGCAGCGTCAGCTTGCCAGCCGGCGTCCCTTTGTAGGTACGTCGCCAGTCCTCCCGCTGCTTAGAAGTCGCGGCTTCGTATGCGTCCCAACCACGGCGGATTTCGTCCACCATTCGATCCTGCGCATGCACGTCCTGCGCGGCGATCCGCAACGCGATATTAGTTTGAGCCTGCTCTTTCGCTTCCAACTCACGTTTCTCCGTCAGAGCAAGCCCCTCCTGAATCTGGACCATCTGGCGCTCGGCGTCGGAAACGATCCACTGTTCCTTCAATGCCTTCATGAAGAATCCCGCCGGACTCTTCGATATATTGCCCAGCTTCAGACTAAAACGAGTGCGCTCGATCGCCCGTTCCAAGCGTTCATCCGTGTATGTGTCCCGATCCGCCGCAATCTGATTGAACTGCGCGCTGGACAAGCCGAACTCCTGCTTCAAGGTCTTGTAGAGTGCCTGGGCTTGTTCGTGTGTTTGCAATGCACGCTCGGCCAACTGTTTCCGCTCGATGCGAAACCGTAGGCGCCCGATCTTGCGAGAGCCCGGCTCGTTTCGCGTCTCATACGAAAGCGTCAGGTCAGAAACTTCATTAATCTGCTCCACGGCCGGTGCAAGCCAGTCTCGCTTGAAATACTTGAATTCATACGCCTTGGTGCCCATTGCCCCTTGCCAGGCACGTAACTCGTCGAGCTCGAACCAATCCGTAATGCCCTCGTCTGCGTAAGGCAGAAGGTGGTCATACATCACTCGCGCGTAGCTGAGCGTAAACAGCGAGGTTATTCGCAGGCTTAGCCAGTGCGACTTGCCTGGACCACGGATTATTCCGATCAAATCTGGCGGAACACGGAACTGGAAGCGTCCACCCGCGTAGGAAATCCGGCCGATCAACTGCACCGAACCAAATGGCTTCGATCCGTCGGCATCCGGTGTTGTGGTCGCTTGGATCAGTGCTCTTTGCGCCTCGGTGATGACCTGTTCAAGGTGAGTGTTGTTACGACTCGAGTAGCGCATGAGCCACTTGAAATAGTCCAACTCAACGTCGTACAGGTCGCGAACTTGCTCTTCCTGTGCGACGATAAAATAAGCGGCGTCGATCAAACGTCGCGCGGCAACGCCCAAATCAATAATGCGGATTAAAACGTTCTTTCGGGCGAAACCTATGTCCGAGCGGGCGGCATCAACGGGCAAGTCTTCGGCGTTCGCATCGTCGAATAAGGCCAGTGCCAGTTGCCTAGACGTGGCCACTTGCCCTGCTGTCGCCATTCGGCCTCCCGCATTGTTCTTCGTTGATATGGAGCGGTAAGGTACCGATAGCAAGGTGCCATGTCAACACAGTTAACCTCACCTTGCCCGCAACCGGACACAAAATATCTCACCTTTGCGCCCGTTCAAACTCAATTCACCTCACCTATTACCGCCCAAACACCTCACCTTTCTGACAAATGGTTTCACCTACCAGTGGTAAACACCTCACCCGAATACTCAATTAACAGCACCTCTAACACAGAACTCCTCACGTTGCGTGCATAAGTCATTGATTTTAAATAGATGTTCGTTTTCTGTTAGTGGTGGGTTGGTTCTATCGTTTACAAAATCTAACGAACCGGTCTTTTGTTTTGGGCCAGTGAGCCGATTTGTAGCAAGAAAACAGATTGTTCTTCTCACCAAGCGATTACGAAGACGGCAAGGATGAGGCACGGATTTACTAAGGCATGCACAGGGAACCGCCGGATTCGCGGGGCATGAGAAAGGTGAGACGAATTGTGTTCGTCCCGGATGCGTGTCAAATGCGTTGGCTTTCCCGAGTCCAAGGTGAGGTTTTCTGTGATGGCCCTTTGCGGTGAAAAGCGATCCCAGCTGTCCGTCTGCAATTAAGGATTTCACGCTGACCGTGCCAAATCATTGAATGCACGAGAATTCTCGCCCGATGCGCGGCAAGGTGCGGTTCCTGCCAGATTCCGATAGCTATTCTTCGATGTGGCGAGTATTCTACGGTTCGGCAGTCATCAAGCCAGAAACCGTAGAAATGAATGGTGAGCGTCGAGAAAACACCTCACCGTCGACAAAAGGAACGTCCTAAATGAACTTGAGCGAGTTGCCCGGTATCGACCGACGCGTGAAGCTCTCCAACCTTGGGGAGTTTGCTGAGCGCCTGTCAGTTATGACGAACGAACTGCGCGACCAAATCTTGGCACCCCGGCCGCGCAAGACACCTCCAGTATTCACGATCGGTGAGCTGTCGGAGCTCTGCGGCATCGACCGTCAGAAAATTAACTATCTGGCAACGAAGGAACGAGGCGATCTGCCGCCGGGCGAAGCTCACGGTTCCGGAAGAGCGCGCATATTTTCGCTAAAAGACGTACGTACTTGGGTGCAGCAGGTATCCGATATCTACCAGACTCCGCTGGTCACAGGCACACGTGAGCATCGTGGGCGCGTCTTGATCACCGCCAACTTCAAAGGTGGCTCGTGCAAGACAACAACGACGATGTGCATCGGACAAGGCCTGAGTCTTCGCGGTCGCAAAGTACTCGTGATTGACCTCGATCCACAGGCCTCTTTGTCGGAACTGTGCGGGTTGTATGCCGAGAAGGACGTGACGTGGGAGGATACGGTGCTCCCATACATCTATGACCCGACGATTGAGGGGGGGCTCAGTTCAAAAGTGCAAAGCACGTATTGGGATGGGCTCGACGTTATTCCCGCGCATAACTACCTACACGACGCAGAATTCCATCTTCCGACAGCCCAAAAAACGAACCCGGGTTTCGAGTTCTGGTCTGTGTTGCGCAAAGGTATCGAGCCGTTGCGGGCGCGGTATGACTACATCATCCTTGACACTGCGCCCTCTCTCTCTTACATGACTCTCAACGGATTGATGGCCGCGGATTCGATGGTAATGCCTCTAGTCCCTGAGAGTCTTGACTTCATTTCATCGGTGTCGTTCTGGTCGCTGTTCGCTGAAGTTGCGAATGGCTTCGTGGAACATGAAGTAGATAAAACCTACGACTTCATTTCCGTTCTTCTGTCGAGAGTGGACTACGGCACTACGTCATCAGCGCCCGTTGTGCGCTCTTGGTCCCAGCGCGCATACGGCGATTGGCTCCATGCAACCGAAGTTCCGGCAAGCTCCGTGATGAGCAATGGGGCCTTGGCATTTTCGACGGTTTTTGATTTGTCGCGGTCTGATGCCGTGGCGAAGACGTTAGCGCGCGTCAAGCAACCGCTGTTGGACTATTGCCAATGGATCGATGACCAATACGTGGCGCAATGGAGGGCCGGACAATGAGTAACATGCGCGAACGCATGATGAACAAGACTGCCGAAGTTCGGGCAGCAAAAGATATTAAGCTTGAACCGCAGCAAGACAGACCGACTAGTCCACGTACCGCCCCAGGCATGGCGGGCGCGTTGGCGCAAGCGCAGCAACGGATCGTTGAACTCGAAAAGGCAGGTGCGGCGTCAGAGGTTCGGGTGACGGATATCGTTCCAAATCCATGGCAACCGCGCCAGCTGTTCAATGAAGTGAAATTAACGCAACTCGCGGAATCGATTCGTGAAGCGGGTCTGGTTCAACCGATTGTGGTGCGGCGTGCGGCGCACGGCTATCAGATTGTGGCTGGTGAGCGGCGCTGGCGCGCGCACAAGATGATCGGAAAAGAGACGATCAAGGTTGTCATTATCGAACTCTCAGACGAAGAGATGGCGATGTTGGCACTCGTGGAGAATGTAGCGCGTGAGGATTTGTCGGACTATGAGATTTCGCGCTCTATCCGAAGGACCGAAAAGGAATTTCCAAACCGTAAGCGCATGGCGGAAGCAATGGGAGTCTCACGCTCGGAACTCTATCGATACCTGGCATTTGGCGATTTGCCGGATTTCGTGATTCATGATTTGGACATCCAGCCCCGGCTGATGGGTGCACACGCCGCGGAAGACGTCGTGTCAGTGCTGCGCGACAAGGATGCACATGCGTTTGATATTGCGCGTGGGGTTTGGGCGAGAGTTGTAGCTGGCGACTTGGATCAAACGAAGTTAGCAAGAGCTATCAAACAGGCTATCGAAAGTGACAACAACTCCTCCGGCGGGGTCAGCGATCGAAGCATTGAGAAGATTTTTTCGGGCAAGAATCAGGCAGGGTCGATTACGAAGGACGCTGTCGGCTTTACCGTGAAGATCAAAGCGGGAATGCTGTCTGCGGATAAGGAGCAAAAGATACGGACGCTTATCGCGCAGCTTTTTTCGGCAGGCAGCGCTGGCGCGGAATAACCGTGTGTCCCCATTGGGGACACGTCTCGTGTGCGCGGTGGACAGGACGCTGGCACATTACACCCATTCATCTCCCGTGTCCCCATTGGGGACACCCAGTCACTCATCTGAGATCCGCCGCCAAACGAGTCACCTATTCAACCGTTCGGCGCGCGTCAGGCAGCCACGGCAGCAGACGGGTCTGGAGCATGGATTTTCTATGGTCCACCCGCAAACCGCAAGCGCGGACTGGTGGCGGTAGACGACTCGCGTTTATCTATCCGGCCTGTCGTGATCCGCTTGCTGCCGGATCTGGCCTGCATGATGTAGTTGCACGCTCCCATCCCAATTAGTTGCGCGACATGTTGACTGCCGAAAGTCCAGACGGGTTTGGGGAAGCGACGGGTGGTCGTTTGCGCCATGCTGTTTAGCTGCGCGAGTTGCGGAGGGAAATTGCGATCGGGACACTCGCTGGTGCTCAGATGTGGTACCGGTGCTGAAATTCGATACCACTGCGCATGACAGCCCATGCAATGCGTACGAGCTTGTTTGCCAGTGCGCAGATCGCAATGTGTATGTGCCGGCGCTCGGCGAGCTGCAGCAGCCACCGCTGGACCGGATCGTTGGGTGCTTGTCTTTCCATACCCACAACGCGCGTTCACCCTGCACGAAGAGGCGTCGCAGATAACCGTTCCCGCGCTTGGTGATGCCCAGCAGACGTGGCTTGCCGCCGGTGGTATGCGTGCTGTGGCACGAGTCCAACCCAGGCCGCGAGATCCCGGGCTCGCCTGAAAGCGGACGCGTCGCCGACAGCGGAGACGATCGCAGTTGACAGCAGGACCCCGATGCCCGCAATGGTCTGAAGACGCCGGCAGAGTTCGCTGTCGCGAGACATGCACGTTATCCGGTTGTTCATCTGGTCGATTGTTGCTTCCGTGCGGTTCCACATATCGAGCAGCATGCGTCCGAGATCACGCAACATGGGCGTCAGGCCCGAGTCGTCGTCCTCGAGTAGCGCAGGCAAGGTAGTGCGCAGGGCATGGAATCCTTGTGCGATCTCGATACCGCGATCGAGTAGCAGTCCGCGAATCTGGTTGGCCAATGCCAGGCGCTGCTGAAGCATCCGCTCGCGGGCACGATGCAGTGAACATCCATCTGTTCCTCGGTCTTGAGCGGCACGAACCGCATCTTGGGAAGGCTGACAGCTTCGGCAATAGCCTGCGCGTCGTTGAAATCATACTTCTGCGACTTGACGAACGGCTTGACGTACTGTGCCGGTAAAAGCCTGAACTCGTGTCCGAAGCCCTGGAATTAGCGGGCCAGATACTGCGAACCGCAGCATGTTTCGATTCCGACAAGGCATGGTTGATGTTGCGCCATGAACTGCAGGATCTGACTGCGGCTAGACTTCTCGCGCAGCAGGACACGGCCGCCACCATCGCAGCCGACGACGTGAAACCAGCGATTTCCGAGGTCGATCCCTAAAGTTACCGAGTTCATGGCAGCCTCCATGGGGTGGTAGTGCCCACTACGATAGAAGAAAGCGGGTGGACCGTACCATTAGTCGCGGACGCAACGCCCGATGGGCGGTGACTGCACGCGATGCCAACGTGCGGATACTGCAACGCATTTGCACGTCACGCGGGTCACCGCGTTCGATCAAGGTCGACAACGGGTCGGAGTTCATCTCAAAAGCGATGGACCGTTGGGCCTACGAGAATCGCGTTGAACTGGACTTCAGTCGCCCGGGCAAGCCGACTGATAATGCACGCATTGAATCGTTCAATGGCCGGCTGCGCCGGGAGTGCCTGACCGCCAACTGGTTCCTGTCGCTGGCTGATGCGCGACGCAAGGTGGAGGAGTGGCGGCGCTACTATAACGAGGGTCGTCCCCATTCCGCATTGGGCTGGGTCACACGGGCCGAATTCGCTCCGTCATTGCGGGCTCACGCCCGCAATGACGGATTCAGAGGAACCGGAAATCTCTGGTTCTGAACAGGACTGATACTGGGTCAGGCTCACGAGACCGCAAGCGGTTCGTGTGCAAGAAGGAAACGTGGTGGCTCTTGAGTACCAGCGGACCACCAAATGGGCGCTCGGCTTCAGCCGACCGGTCTCTCCCGTGTGTCCGGATTGCTATAGTCGACCACTAAGGTTCGTTGTTCATCGTCTCTGGCCGCGGTTTGCGCCGCTCGATCCGTTTAGGTCTGCCGGAATCAGGAATCCTTCAACGGCACGATGCCCGTGACAGCCTCACGGTCCTGCCGTAGCACCGGAAGCCCACGCTCCGACAGATGCATCAGCGCACGCTGTTCGATTTTCAGGCCATCGACGACATGATAGTGTTCCAGCGACGCGGTGATACGACGCGCGCCGTGTCGCCAAGGCGCGACAGTGCCGGGACGAGCCGATCGTCAACATCACGGCGTCGGACAGGCGTCGCGGCTGACCTCTACCTGGCGCTGAACACTTCGAGGAATTCCCCCTCCGTAAGCCGCCAGGATTGTGCGGGACGGCGAATTTGTCCAGCGACGGCGCGCCGGCGCGAAGTTCTGGCGTTTGCGCGCAGCTGCGACAAACGCCGCCACCAGCAAGTTGCCTGTGGACGTTGTCCCCGTTGATGCACTCGCGTATGGCCTAGTGTTGAAGATGGAAGCCGTTTAGTTTGATATGCGGAGCGAGCGATGATAGCGTCCAATCAAATCGTATAGACGTCTATATGGCTATTCATCCACGACTCTGGAAAGCATTAACTCTCCTTCGAACGAACGGCAGCGAACGCTCAGATCTGCAAGCAGAGAACGCCTGAGATGTCGCGTGTGTCAGGATTATCAATCGTGAAACATTCACTTGCGTTCGCACATTTCAACGAGAGCCAATAAATACGGGCCTTTAAGGGCGATTCCCCTGAGCCTTTTGATAACGTTTCACAAGCAAAGATGTCATGTGCGCGCCCGAACCCGCTGTGGATTATCCTGCTGCGCCCTTGCCACACCCTTTGCGGTGGGAGTGTAATAAACGTTACGTATTTCGTAATTCGTTTGCCGATACTACCGGAACTGAGCAATATCGCCCGATGGTCGTCCGCCGTTACGAGAGGCGCCGGTCGGATTCAAGATCTCTCTTTCCGCCCCAAAAGGAAGAATCGCCTTGACGCGCGTTGTATGCGCCAATTTGCAGAAGCATAGTTGGCGCAAATCAACCCTCATTGGTCAACAACTGTGGTCACGCTGCGAGGTCTATGAAAACAGCCCGCGACGAGCAGATCTCCAATCCGATTTCCCCGGATACGTCAAGCTGTGGATAACTGACCCGAAAGGAATAGGGTCATTTCTCCAAGTTAAAACTCGTAACAAACGTCGCAACATAGCGGGAAGAGAATGTAGTTTTCGTCGGATGATAGAACCTGACGACGACGTGCTCTCTTTGATGAGAGTCCAATTTGGAACTTCCAGTCCACGTTGGAGGCTCGCTGCGGATAGCGATGCGTTGGAGCTAAGTCCCCTGACTGGTCCTGCCGCCCAGACGATCGCGCTTCCATCCGGGCAGGCTGCGCGTGTGCGCACAATCGGGGGTGTGACAGGCAGCGTCACCGTTGATACCCGACTGTTTGGCCACAATCTCCGGCTTCATCTTGTTGGGCGCAAGGTCGACCGTGCTGTGTGGGCCGGTACCTGTTCTCCCAGCGTCAGTTCCGAGAGCGTCGCCATTGACCTTGCACGCGGGCTTTCCTTTGCAGAGACTATTCTCTCTGAAGTCAATTCGCTCGTAGTCGTTCTTACACGCGATGGACGTATTCAACGTTTCAACCGTGTGGCTGAAGAGCTTGCTGGGCTCAAGGAAGAGGACGTTATCGGAAAGAGCGCGTGGGATCTCTTCATGAGCGATGAGGAGGCGCAAGCATCTCGCAAGAATATCGAAGCGTTTTTTGAAAGCGGAGATCCATACCAGGTCGAGCGCATCGTCAAAACCGTGAAAGGTCCACGGCTCTTTCTCTTCCGCAACAAGTTTGTACGGACGGGCACCAGCGAAGATGAAAAATTCCTAGTGTGCTCAGGCGCGGACATCACAGAGGAACGCCACGCTCAACAGCGGCTCGCGAGGCTCGCAAATGTCGACGGTTTGACAGGACTGGGCAACCGAAACTATCTGCTTGAAAAACTGCATGGGCTACTCGCCGACGCACGCACTGTCGGTGAGTTGGCGATTCTTTATGTGGACCTCGATAACTTCAAGCGCGTCAACGATACCCTCGGACACCAGGACGGCGATGTTCTCTTGAAGAAAGTCGCCAGACGTCTTCAGCATCTCCTTGAGTTGGGGCAGGAACTGACGCGGATCAGTGGCGATGAATTTGTCATCCTGTTGCAGGGTGCATTTGCGCACTACATGGCAAGCGATCTGGCCAACAGAATTATCAGAGACTTCGAGCTCGCATACGTGCTTCGTAGCAGCAACTACCGCATGCGCGCGAGCATCGGCATTGCAGAACACGTACAACAAGGGACATCCCCGTTTGACCTGCTAAAGCAGGCAGATCTTGCGATGTACGCTGCAAAGGCTGAGGGCAAAAACCGAGACGTCAGCGTCGTTCGGTGCTTCACGCCTGATCTTGCCGACAAGGCGACGCGGCGTCTTCAGGTCTACCAGTCACTGCAGTACGCATTTCTGAGAAGAGAAATCTGCTCGTGCTTCGACTGCTTCCTGTCGTGCGACGGAAGGACACGAGGACTCCGGGCATCTCCCCAATGGGCGCGGCCAGACGGCACACAAATCGCCGGTGCTGACCTAATCGATCTTGCCGAATCGGCCGGGTTCGGTGTCCAGTTAGGTGAGTTCCAGCTTGCCGATGCAAGCAAACGCCTTCGCGCGTGTAAAGATGAAGGCCTTGGCATTCAGTACGTCTCGGTGACAGTTCCCCTGTCGCAGGTACTTGACGGAGACTTGGCGGGGTGTGCGTTCAGTTGCCTTAGAGAGTACCGGCTTGATCCGGGAGCGTTACGAATTGTCGTGCCGCACGGCATTGACCAAGCGTCACAGTCTGTCCTGGACAAACTCGCGGCCCTGAGATCAACAGGGGTGCGTGTGCTGGCAGAAATCAGCGGTCACTCTGCCTTTCCAAATCTCGGAGCTCTTCCCATCGATGGCCTTTGCATTACTGAGGATCTAACCGCACGCCTGCCCGGTGATCCGGTGACGCGCGCAGTTATCACAGGGCTCGTCAATGTATGCGGGGAGATGAGCCTCGATGTTCTTGCCTACGGAGTCGAGCGTCCTGACCAGCGGGAATGGTTCAAGCCGTTCAGGCACGTTGATGCACAGGGGACCTTCTTGCGGGAAGAGGCGCACCAGGGCCAGTGAAGAACCCGGGTACCACGATGGAGTTTCGATTCACTGAAGCCCCGAGCAGCAGGATCCTGCATGAGGCTTCCTATCGCGTCTTTGATGAGCGCGTGGATTTTTGCCTCGCGTTAGACAAGATCTGCGTTCTCGTTCGGCGACTGGTGCGCCAGGACGGCGCGACCTTCAGCCAGGTGCTCGAGGCTGAAAGCGAGTCCTTGTTCGAACTGGCGACCGCTGATCTCTACGAACAGAGGCTGGAATCATGCTACTCGATACTGTCACGAAAGTGTGAAGCGGCAGCCGCCGACGCCGATCGCTCAACTCCACAGGTCATCGATCCGGGGGATGCAATAGATAGTCTGAACGGGTGCGTCGGAGAGGGGGAGTTGCTTGCTCGTGTGCGCGCAATCGTACATCGTCTGGGCGCTACCCAATTTACGTATCAGTGGTTGCGCTTCGATGGCGTGTCCCCGACAAGCGGTGATCTGGTGGAGGCTCGTTACTTGGTTGGCTGCAGGCCAGCATGGATGCAGCAATATATCGCGCGGCTCTGGTATATGAACGATCCTTACGTGACATATGCACGCACCAACATCGCGCCTGCCTTGAAATCGCATGTTGCCGTACATCGTGCTGACCACTGGCTGTACGCCGAGGCGCAGGCACACGGATTCTCGAACACACTTGTCGCGCCGGTCCATCACCATGGACACGGAATGATTGGCCTGCTTCAGGTGGGAAACGACATCGGTGGGATCGATGGTGAGAGGTTGCTCTGGGGGCACCGGCGCCATTTCAGGGCGCTGTCATCGGAGCTGCTTGACTGGTACACCGAGCAGGTCCGTCGGCAGGCAGTCAGTGAATTCCAATTGACCGAGTCGGAAACAGGTGTCCTGCGGACCCTTCGGGACGGAGGACAGGCGAAACATATCGCGGACCAACTCAGCGTCTCCATACACACCGTCTATAAGAGCGTATTTCCCAGTATCAACAAAAAACTTGGGGCAGGGCGTATCACCGAGGCTGTCCAGATAGCAGGTGGGTACGGCCTGCTAGACTGAGCGTCCTGAAAAATAACTCCCTTCGTCAACATTCATTCGTACTGCGAGGGATACTAATTCACGCCCTTGAATTGGTATCCACTCGTAGTCCATAGTGTCATTAATCCAGTTGGGGGCGATACGCGACGCCACATGGGCCGAGTGGATTTGGGTCACATCTCGTGCTCGTATGCGAACTGAACCCTGCCAACACGCAGGTCGGTGGAATTTGCGTTTGGCAGGCGTGCACGAGTTTGTGGTTACGGTGGCCTTGCATGGTTTGTTCATGCGAGAAGGTCAATAGCCTTCTGCACAACGAGGGGATCGACCGAGCCAGTTTCGGATGATGCTTGGTAGATGAGGGAAAACAGCCGAGCCTTACTGTTCACGTCCAAGGCGCGGTTCGTCGACTGCAGGCCCGCTTCGATCGCGGTGAATACGCTGCATAGGAGTTCTATGTCGATGGCTCCGTAGCGGGGAGTCCGCTTTCCTGTGAGCAGGTATGACACGTCGAAGTCATGCTCCAGCAGGATCATGAGATAACGTGCATCCGGATACCGCTGGTCCTTTTCATATGCCGATTGGGTTCTTCTATTGATATCGGTCCATTCGCAAATGTTGGTCTGCGTAAGTCCGAGCCGGTCGCGCTCCTCAAGAAGGCGCGACCCAAAGGTTGATGTCATAAAAATTGGTCGTAAAGCTTGAAAATGTGATAAAAATGTCCCATTATTATCGCAGGTCGCTTCAGTCAGACAGTATACGGACCACCATATGGCACTGAAAACGATGGTGAAGATTCTCGTAGAGTTTGACGGGGTAACCTGTCGACTCTGACGGAGGACGGACAATGGTGAAACTTGCATCGCTGGTCGTTCGTCGCTGACAGGCGAAATCATGCTCGATTTCGCCATCTTGGCCCAACAATGCGCACCGGGTGTTCACCCGGTAACATTGCGGGCGATCGTCCGCACGGAGTCCGGTTTCAACCCGAACGCGATTGGTGTGGTGGGCGGTCATCTGACACGTCAACCACGCACTCGTGATGAAGCCGTTACCACCGCAAAAGCCCTCGCTGCTCAAGGCATTAATTTCAGCATGGGGCTTGGCCAGATCAACAAGGCGAACCTCGCCCGCTACGACTTGACCTACGAGACTGCCTTCGATCCGTGCGCAAACCTTCGGGCCGGCAGTGCAATTCTCCACGACTGTTACGAAAGGGCATCTGTAGCGATGGGAGAGCGGGCAAACGCGCTCCGTGCAGCGATCAGTTGTTACTACAGCGGCAATTTCACACGTGGTCTGACAGAGGACGCTGACGGAACAAGCTATGTCCAGCGAGTGGTCGCCAACGCTCCGTCGTCAGCTGATTCCACCAGTGTTGTCCCGGCAATTCCTGTTGTTATGGGACGCACTTCTCGTGTTCCGGGGCACGCTGGCCATGAAATTGTCCTAATGCACGCCATGAGGAAGACAGCAGGCTCAAGCGGCAAACGCAGTGATCCGCACCCGGTATGGGACGCCTTTGGCGACTACCAATGCGACGGTGAATCGTGCAAGTGATGTAGCCGGCCCGCCGAGCGGCGGTTTGAAATGACAAGCCAATGGAGAAATTATGTATCGCAATACGAAGTCGTCGATCATGCAATTAGCACAACTTATAGATGGTGCTGGTGCGTTGTGCGCCCGGGCGCGCCGATTGAGCGAGGCAGTGTGCAACGCATGTCTGCTGGGCACGATCATCGGCCCACAACTCGTGTTTGCCGGCGGCGGGCTGGATTCCGCGACGCAGGGTGTCAACACCTTCAGGATCTGGCTCTACACCTTCCTCGGGGTCTGCGCGTCGTGTGTACTGCTATGGAAAGGCGCCGAGTGCTGGGCGGATCGCGCGCACTGGAGCGAATTCATCACGCTCGGCGGCAAGGTCGCGGTCGTGGGTGCCGTGGTTGGAGTGCTCGCGCCCTATCTCTGGAACCTGTTCACTTGAGCTCCTGCCATGCTGGACGAAAAAGCCCGTTATCCCGGCTTCAATGGTCTTGGCCGAACGGCGACCATCTGGGGGATCCCTTACATGGCGATGCTGGTGGTAGTCGTATCGTCGATGTTCGCTGGTGTCCTCATCGCCTTCATGGTCGGCCCCGGCGGCCTTCTGTTCGTGTTTCTCGGTGTGCCGGTGCTGATGTACTTCAAGCACGTATGCGAGACGGACGATCAGGGTTTGCGAATCATGTGGCTCGTGATGCGCTGCCGCTCATATTTCTGGACACTGAAGCTTCGCGCGTTGGTCAACGCAAGGCGAGGAGCCCCGCGTTTTGGCAACACTGTAACGCTCGCACCGCTTCGCTATGGTCGACAGTCCCGGGTCTATCGGGATTTCTTCAACCCTTGCCATGCGGCATGAGTCGCCTGCACGAGCTTGAGCCGGAACAGTCATGACACGCAAACCTGAAATTTCAAGCGAGATTCTCGGCAGCCTCGGCGCTATCGAAGACTGGATCCCGAAGTATGGCCATCCGGTGACCAAATACGTGCAGCATCTCGAGGGAAGCCGCTTCATGGTGACGCTGGTCAAGCGCGGCGTGCCGTTTGAAGTACATGAGAACGTCGCGATCGAGCGCATGTTCGACCGCGACACCGAAACATACAGCAAGCTCGGACGTGACCTTGGTGGGCGCCTGGGTTACCACGCCACCTTTACCCGCCGGCGCGTAAGGTTCGACCGTGTGTACAGATTCAGTCCTCGTTTCATGCAGTGGTTCTCGCGGGAATATGTCGGGCGGTTCAATGAAGACAGGTTCTACGAAAACCGCTACTACCTGTCGCTGATCCTGAAATACGACGACTTCGATGACGGACTGAAGGAAATCGAATCTCTCGCGCAGCAGGCGCTGCTTCAGTTTGCGGACTACGAGGCCGAGCTTCTAGAAGTGTACGAGCGTCAGCACATGAACGGCACGAAGATGCTGTTCTCGAAGTTGTATGGTTTTATCAGTGATCTGGTCAACGCGGTGTGGACTGATGTGCCGGTCGCGGCCGAACCGGGTACCGACGTCATCCCGTCCAGCTGGTTGCATTTCGGCTATAACACTGTCGCGATCCGCGGCCCGGGCGTTCCGCCGTCGCGGCAGTTCGCAACCTGCCATGACCTGCGCGGCTTTCCAGACAAGCCGGGCTGGGGGCAACTGAACTCACTGCTGACGCTGCCGATGGAATTCACGATCACGCAGTCCTTTAACTGCATGACAGGGTTCGAAGCGAACCGCACTGTCGATTCCGCCATCAACAAGCTGGAGTCCGCTGGTGACAAGGCGAAGCATCAGGTCAGGGAGCTACGTGAAGCCCAGGGGTACGTCAATACGGGCGAACTGAGCTTCGGCGACTATCACGGCGCCGTAGTGATCTATGGAGAAACGGCGAAGGAAGCCATCGCGAACGGCGATCTGTTCACGTCCCGCTCCCTGAATGAGTGCGGTGTCGAATGGATGATCGCCACCGGTTCAGCGCCGTTCACGTATTTTTCCCAGGTGCCGGGTGCGAAGGTCAAGCCGCGGCCGAAGGTTCAGTCGTCGCGCAACTTCGCCGCGATGCATGCGTGTCACGACTATTCGACAGGCAAGGCTGAGGGCAATCCGGTCGGTGACGGTTCGGCAATCATTCCATTTCGCACTAACGCCGGCAATGTCTTCAATTTCAACTTCCACGCAACCCGGCTCGGTGACGTCAACGTATCCGAGAAGCTGGCCGGACACTTCGAAGCCAAAGGAACGACGGGCACAGGCAAGACAACGCTCATTGCAGCCGCCATCGCGATGTCGTTCCGGTTCGAGCCGCTGCTCTATGTGCTGGACAAGGGGCGCGGCTGGGAAGTGTTTATCCGCACGATGGGCGGTGCGTATGTGTATCTGGAAAAGGGCAAGCCTACCGGCTGGGCACCGTTCGAGCTGGCCGATACACCCGAGAATCGCGAATTTCTTTACGGTCTGGTCGAACTGTGTGGCCGCAGGAATGGTGTCGACCTCCAGGGCAAGCCAATCAGGATTGACCTGAGCGCCGCTGAGAAAATGCAGTGCCGCAATGCTGTTGACGCCGTGATGGACATCGACGACGTGCGTCTACGCCGCTTCAGCCTCCTGCTGGACAGTATTCCGGACGAGGGCGATGACAGCTTGCGCGCGCGGCTGTCGATCTGGTGCAAGTCGGAAGGCGGGCGGTTCTGGTGGGTGTTCGACAACCCGCCTAACCTGTCGCTGAACATGAGCGGGCAGCGGTGCATTGGGTTCGACGTCGAGGCGTTCCTCGTCGAGAACTATGAACCGTCTGAGCCCGCTTTCGCCTGGCTGTTCCACCTGAAGAGGCTGATGCGCAAGGAAGGCGCGCTGATGGCTACGATCATCGAGGAATACTGGCTGCCGATCCGGTTTCGAACCATCCGGGAACAGATCGAGGAGACGCTCGCCAGCGGACGTAAGGAAGGCGAGTTCATCGGCCTGGTTACGCAGCAGCCGGAGCAGGCGCAAAAGGCAGCGGACCTCTATCCGGCGCTACGCAGCCTCGTTGCCACCAAGATCTATCTCGCCGACCCGGCCGCCGAAGAGGCACCGTATTTACGCGATGGCATGACGCGAAAAGAATTCAGGGAGTTCAGGAAGCTCACGCCGCAGTCGCACCGCTTCCTGATCAAGCAGGGCAACCAGTCGGCCTTTGCGACGTTCGATCTCAGTGGCCTTGATGATGCGATCGCGGTTTTCTCGGGCGACCGGGAAAACGTGCTGATCCTCGACGGCGTGCGCGCGGAGATGGGCGACGACCCGGATGCGTGGCTGCCGGTGTACCTGCTACGGGTATTCGAGCGCAGGCAACGCACGCGTCTGACCGCAAAGCACGGTGCTGACGAGCAACTTTGGATGAGTGAATTGCGGCACGCGCTCGGGCGCAAGCGTGCCGAGCTTGCCGCAATCTATCCGCCTGTAGATCAGGAGGTCGCCGCTGTGACGGCTGTCTGAACCCCAAACTTGATGGAGGGATCTGTGAAACCTCACCTCGCTGTGCCGGCCATGTGCCGGACCATTCCCCGCCGCATCGTTGCGGCAGCATCAGTCCTCTGCGCGGCGGCGACTGCGCATGCCCAAGGCGTGCCGACCATCTCGCCGGCGGAGCTCGCGCAGCAGATGGTCATGGTGCAGCAGCTGATCCAGCAGGTCCAGAATCAGGAGGCGCAGTTCCAGGCCCTTACCGGCAACAGCGGGCTGGGCATGATCAACAACAATCCGGCACTGCGCAACTACCTGCCCGAGGAATGGCAGGACGTCTACATCCAGGCGAAGGGCGGCGGGCTTTCGGCCGTCAGCTCGTCGATGCGGCTCATCGAGCAGCAAGAAGGAATGACCGGCCCATCGAGCGTTGGACAGCAACGTTACTACGACACGCTGGCAACCAACAAGGCGATGAACGAGCAGGCGTACACCGCGATCATGGCGCGTTTCAACAACATCCAGTCGCTCATGCAGCAGTCGAACCTGACTCAGGACCCTGCGCAGAAGGCCGATCTGCAGAACCGCATGGCAGCTGAAGAGGCGATGGTCACGAACGACCAGACGCGGCTGCAGCTGACTGCACGTTTGCAGGAGGACGAGCTCAGACTCGCACAGGAGCAACGCGACCGTGAATTTGACAACTCTTTTTTGGGGAAAACCAATGGTCAATAAGACACTTCTCTGCGCCATAGTCGCCTTGCTCGTCACGATCGCGGGCTATCTGGGCTACCTCGCCTGGGATCGTCACCAGCACAACCTGCAGGAAGAGGCACAGCAGCAGAAGGAACTCGAGTTCGATGCTGCGATGCTGGGGAAAACTCCGGCGCAGCTAGCTGCAGAGCGCAAGGCACTGGGGATTAACGCGGCGAGTGAAGACGCTGAGGCAAGCGCAGCCGGTCTGAAGTGATAGGTTGCATACACAACATGAGTGAAGGGGAATCACTGTGGCGGACGTGCACATTTTTTCTTCAATGGTCAGCTATTTTGACCAGAACGTAGTGAACACAATCAGCACCGGATCGACGCGCATTATTTCCTTGATCTCGCCACTAATGGCAGTGTGCTTCAGTATCTACGTACTGCTCATTCTTTGGACATACTGGCAGGGTAGGAACGACGAGCCAATCAATGACTTCCTGATGCGGATGGCATCATGGGCGGTCATCCTGACGGCTGGGATGAATATCCAGTTCTATACGGAATACGTAGTCCCGTTCTTCAACGATCTTGGCGAACAGCTCGCTGGTGCGGTGACAAACGGAGGCAACGAAGTCTCGGGACTCGACAGCCTGCTAAACGCGTACATTAATGCGGCGCAGGCGATCTACGCTCAAGCCAGTGGGATCAAGATAATTGCGGCGATCTGGACGATTGCCCTGATGATCATCTTTGGTGGACCGTTTATGGCGATCGGCATTGCCTACATCATTCTCGCGAAGTTCGCGCTGGAACTTCTGCTGACGCTGGGACCGCTGTTCATCTCTGCAGCGCTGTTTCCGCCGTCGCGACAATTCTTCTGGAATTGGGTCGGGCAGTGCATGAACTACGTTCTGCTCGTCACGTTGTTCGCTGCGGCATGCGCGCTAGAGGTGAATTTTGCGATGGGGATCATTCCGGTGAACAATGGTTCACCATCGATCGCGCAGATCATAGAGCTCGACATCATGGGGCTTTCTTTCTGGATCATTTCTCTGAACCTGCCGGGTCTCGCGTCGGCTCTCGCGGGAGGGGTTGGCATCTCTACGATGGTTGGCAGGCTCGGCGGAGTGGCGAGAATAGCAATGTCGCTCGCGAAATCCGGCGGGGGTGGTTCTCGCGCAACGGGTGGTCGTATCAGTGCGTGAGGGGAGGAAAACCCATGTATCGATTGCTCACAAGACTGGGCCGCCTGTGGCTGATGGCGGCGATCATCGCCACCATAAGGGCGATGATGTCGATTCAGCTCTTTAGCTGACTGTCATTCTCCGAAGTGAAACGCATCAAGGTGGCAGAGGGAAGTATTGAAACAGGCGGACATGACCATGAAATCGAGAATCGCAGTCCTGGTAGTAGCAGTTGGATTGCAGGCTTGCAGCTCGGCGCCCAAACCACCTGAACCCACCGGCCAATGGATACCCGTTAACCAGCCCGCGCCACAACTGAGCCGCGCGGAATCGAAGTGAGGATGCAATGCCGGCACTGATCAGACAGTGGTTTGCCGCAGCGACGCAAGGGCGGCTGCCAAAGCCGTCCAGCTCACCGTCTGTCAACCCGGAGCCGCTGCAGGCGAAGGTGACTGCCGACGAGCGTGACGCTGTAGCGTGGTATTTGAAACAGGCGCGGAATTTCGAACGGTCCAAAGTGCAGGCTGCCGAGGAGAGGGCCCGAATTGCGGACCGGCGCTCGATCCTCTCGGGTGGCATCGCGCTCGCGGCTGTTTTTGGCATGGGTGCTTTAGGACTACTAAGGCGACCCAATCCACCCGCCGTGCTGCGGGTCAACGATGTCACCGGCAAGGTGGATGTACTGCCCACCACGGCGAACGGCCGCGTTTCCTTCACCGAAAAAACGGACCGTCACGACCTGCACACGTACGTCGAGCTGCGCGAGAGCTACGATTGGGAGACGATCCAGGACGCCCACAGCGCCGTCATGCTGATGAGCGGTGATCAGGAGAAAAGCGCCTACGACACGTTTATTCGTGGACCGTCGGGACCGCTCAAGATGCTGAAGGACAAGTGGCACGTGATCGCGAAGGTGGGATCCATCACCTTCGTCGGTTCGACCGCGCAGGTTTTCTTTTCCCGGCAGGCGATTCCGTTGAACGTCGCGGCCCGCCGTCCCGATCCGACGTACTGGATTGCGACGGTCGCCTTTGCACGTGTGAATGTGCCGGAAAAGCAGGATGAGCAGGACATTGATCCGGATGGCTTTCGCTGCACGAGCTACACCGTCACACGGGACTGGACTCGTGCGCCTGCCGATGCGACTCCCGACGGTGGGGCTTCGGGGGCGGCGACTGCGCCGCCGGCCGGGGGCGGAACATGACGGTGTATCCGCTTCTCGCCCGGACCGCGATTGCGCTTGCCGTTACCGCCGGCGTGGTCGCGACCAGTCCGTCCGCTCTGGCACTCGACACGCCGCGTAGCTGCGGCGCGGATCCACACGTGCAGTGTGCATCCTATGACCCCGACCAGGTGTATCGGGTGGCGACCATGCCAGGGCGTGCAGTGATGATCCAGTTCGAACCGGGTGAGCATATCGTCGATCACGGCGCGGGCATCGGTGATGCAAAGGCGTGGCACATGGCGATGAACGATAGCGGCGCGCTGCTGAAGCCCGGTGCCATCCAGCCGGAAACCAATCTTGTACTGGTCACCAACCGGCGTACCTACACGCTGTCTCTCGCCGACGTATCGGCATCGCAGCCCGCCACGTGGGTCTTGCGTTTCGACTATCCGGACACGCGTGCGAGAGCCTCCGCCGCGCTGTTGCGACGACAGCAGGCCGTGAGTGCGGCGCTCGCCGGCGGTGCCGCCAAAGTGCCGCTCGCGATGGCGCCAGCGGCAGCGTCCATGACGGTCGCGGCCAACACTCCGGCTACACCGACCGCACCGGCCACAGCAGGCGGCACGGTGCCGCAGTCGCAGAAGTCGGTTGCGGGCAACAGCGCGAACATGCAGTACATGATGCGCGGCGATCGCGCGCTTGCGCCGACCGCGCTGTGGGACGACGGACGCTTTACCTACTTCAGGTATGCGACTGCGCGAGACTTGCCCACAATCTTCACGAAACTCCCGGACGGCGGTGAAGCGACCGTGAACTTCCACATGGAGGGCGACACCGTGGTCGTGCACGAGGTCTCGAGGGATTTTGTGATCCGTTATGGCCAGTCCGTGCTGGGCATCCGTAACGACGGCTACGCGCCGGATGGCCATTACAACGGGCCGGGCTCATCCCTGCCCGGAACCGCGCGCCTGCCGCGTGACCATGTCGGATCCGGAAGTGCCAATGCGGGTGACTGATCACGGACGAATGCACATGAATGAACCCAACGAACTCTCGAACGCATCACCGCCCGACACCGTGCCTCAGGCATCACTCCATCTGCCGGGACGCCGCAAGACCCGGGTCGGAAAGGTGCGGCTCGCACTCGTGGCGCTCGCGGTCATCGCACTGGGCGCATCGGGCGTGACGATTTACCTGCAGCGTCTGTTTCAGCAGCATCAGGACGCGAAGCAGGCGGCGCTGAACAAACCGAAAGATTCAGCGAGCAGCGAGACGGGCGCGGATCTCGAGACGCAGAAGGCGCGCATCAAGCGCGATGAGCAGGAGCGCGACCGCGAGGCCTCGGATGCCGCGGCGGCAGCGGCCGCCGCATCCGCCGCGCGAGCGGGCCTCGCGGTACCCGCGGGTGCGCCCTCGCAACCGTCTGCGATTGGCGTTCAGATGAACACGAATAATCAGCCGCGACCGCTGACGTCGGCGGAGCGGCGTCTGAGCGGCAGTGTGCTCGCGTCCCGGTCAGATGATGCTGGCGCCGATCGCCCGGATGGTGCTGAAAGTGCTGAGGGCAGCGGCCCGGTTGCGTCCGACGAAGGGCGCGGCGGTTCGGGCGGTGATAGTGATGCGGGGCCCGACAGTGGGCTATCGGGCATGGCCAGGTCGATGGGTTTGTCCGCGCTGCGTGGTGGATCCGGACAGGGCACAAATGTCGATGCTCATGGAAGTACCACCCGCAGTCACCGCAGCAGTAGCGGCAACGACAGCAAGGACACGTCGTTCGACCAGTCCCTGCGGCCTTCGAAACTGCAGCCAATGCAGGCCGCGTTCCGTCCGGACCGGCACTACCTGATCAGCCGTAACACGATGATCCGCTGCGGGCAGGCGACGGCGATCCGGACTGACCGGCCCGGCCTGATTGGCTGCCCGATCGCACAGGATGTCTGGTCGGACGATGGCACAACCTTGCTGGTTCGCAAGGGCGCGCTGGCGAAGGGCGAACAGCGCGATGCGGTCATACAGGGGCAGGGTGTTATCGGTGCGATCTGGGATGAGATCGACGACGGCGATGTCCGTATTCCCCTGAATTCGCCGGCGACTGATCCGCTTGGCGCGGCAGGAATTCCTGCCTACGTCGACGAACACTTCTGGCAGCGCTTCAAGGGCGCGCTGATGGTGAGCCTCATCGGCGACTTCGGTCAGGCATTGGCCAACAAGGCGATCGGAGCGGGACAGACGATCAACTTCTCGAACAGTTCGAATGCCACGCAGGATGTCGCTGCCGAGACGCTTCGCAGCACCATCAACATCCCGCCGACCGCGTATTCGAATCAGGGCTCGGTGATCAACATCTTTGTTGCACGCGACGTTGACCTGCGCAGTGTGTACCAGAACGTCGGTCTTGACGGAAACGAGATTGGCCGGACGAACCAGCAATGAGGACGGGCGAGGACATGACGATGCAGATGCACATCCATTTTCCGGAGAACTTCCCGCTCCACGGCATTGAGCGCGACGCGTTCGAGACGACGCTACGCAACGCTCTGTATGACCTGTTCGACGGCAGCCGCGTGAGACAGTTCGCCGACCAGGTCGATGCACGCCGGTCGTTCGACTCCGCCGGGGTGCTGCCGCTGTGCCGCATCGGTGACGAGCACACCTTCGAGAAATGCATGGCGCTCGACCGTTGCACGTTCGGTGATATGTCGGCGGCGCTGCGCCGCTTTATCCTGCAAGTCGTCGGCGCGTGTCTGGGCCTCGATCTGATAGAGCCACGCTTTGCAGCGGACCCGGTTAGCGAAGAGGGTGATGCAACTAACCGTCTGTCGCGATCGTCGCTCTCAAACAAGGTCCAGCATCCGCAGGCAGCCGCACCAACAAAACCCGGTTTCGCAGTGATGCTCGCGGCAACGGCTGGTGGTGCTGCCGGATGGTGGATTGCGCGACCCGTCGCGGCACCGATGGTTGCGACCGTGGTTTCCACGTCGCCCGCCCAGACCCTACGCAAACTCGCGTGCAGCGCGCCGGATGACCGGCGGCCGTATCGCATATCAGTGCGGGTCGCGCCACAGGTCACCGTACCGGCGGCGCACTGACCGGCCTGCAGTGTCATTTATTCCGGTTGTTATGAAATTAACGCAAAGGACTACTGATGAGTGCAGTTGTTATCGACGTGATAGAGAAAGGGACGGTCGCCCGCAACTTCCTGAAGCAGATGGGCATTGCGAACTTCTTCGACGGCAGCCTGACCGAAGTGGCGATCAACCGACCGGGCGAGATCTGGACCCAGGGTTCCAGCGGATGGAGACGGCACGAGGCGCCCGCCTGTACGCTCGATGCGTGCTTCAAGCTGGCCAATGCCCTGACGGTCATGAAGGGTGGCAAGTTTTCCACAAAGGAGCCGATCCATCCTGTGGTGTTGCCAGAAGGCCAGCGCGGGCACGTGCTGATGCAACCGGCGTGCGAGCGGGACACGATCTCGATCACGATCCGCATTCCGTCGAGCGTGCGGTTTTCCGTCCATGAGTATGAGCGCAACGGCTGGTTCGACAGCTTCCGCGATGTGTCGCCCCATCAGACCGTTCCGGACGGTGTGGACCTGCAGCCATTCGAAGTCGAGATGATGGAGGCGAAGTTGCGGCGCGACGTCACCCGCATGCTTGAACTTGCCGTGGCCAACCGGCTGAACATCGTGCTGGCGGGCGGCACTGGCTCGGGCAAGACAACGCTCAACAAGGCGCTGTCTGATTTCGTGCCGTCCTGTGAGCGGATTGGCACCATCGAGGACACGCCGGAGCTGTCACTGCCGAACCACCCGAACCGTGTGCACATGTTTTTCAGTGACACGCTGCCCGCGAAGGAAATCGTGCGCTCGACGCTGCGCATGAAGTTCGATCGTGTATTGCTTGCGGAACTCCGGGGGGACGAGACGTGGGACTACATGACGCTGCTGAACACGGGCACGCCGGGCGGCATCACTACGATCCACTGCAACGATGCGCGCTCTGCGGCTTCGCGTGCCGCGACGCTCATCAAGCAGAGCGCCGTCGGCCAGACGCTCGAATGGAAATTCATTCTGGAGCAGGTGCGCATGACGATGGATCTCGTGCTCTTCATGCGTGACAAACGACTCGCCGAGATCTGGTACGACCCAGTCGGGAAATGGGAACTGCTGGGTGGGCAGTTGCACGGAGGTATTGCATGAACGCGGACCCGGACATGCAGGTTGTCGAGCAGTCTCTGATCGGCCTGTGCGGTGCGCTCGCCGTCTTCCTGTCGCAGGACAGTCGTCCACGCTGGCGACGCTGGGCCTGCATTTTCGGGCTGGTCGCGCAGCCCTTCTGGTTCGACATGGCGTGGCGCGCACATCAGTACGGTGTGCTGGCGCTGAGCGTTGTCTACGCCGCGTCATGGGCGCGGGGCCTCGCGGCGCACTGGCTCGTACGCGGGGAGGGGCGGTCATGAACTACGCCATCAGCGACATCGAAGCCGCGATCGAGGGATGGCGCCTGCGTGCAGCGTCCGACGAAGCGTTCGCCGCGAGTGTCGAGGCCTGCGCGCTCGCACGCCTGTACGGTGCCGTGATCGTGTATGGCTGTGAGGCGCTCGCCGATGCCGAACTCGACGATGCGCAGCGCGACGCATTGCAGATCCTGACCACGCTGACCATCAAGAAATCGTCACCACCAACGCACTGAGGTCCACCAATGCCTAAAACGCTGCGCATCCTCATCCCGTGCGTTGTGCTGCTGCTGATCAGCGCGGCAGCCGCAACCCTCGGCCAGTACCTCGGCGGCCTGCTGTTCGCCCGCATGCAGAAGCTGCCGCAGGACGCCGTGGGTGTGTTCACGTTGTTCGACTACTGGCAGGCGTATGGCGATGTGCCGGCAGTCAAGCGCGCACTTTCCGTCTGCACGCTGCTCTCGGCCGTCATTGGCGGGATGCCCGCCGTGGTGATCACGATGGCGCTGGTTCAATCACGCGGACGCATTGCGCAGTTCGGCAACGCGCGCTTCGCCACACGCCGCGACATCGTGAAAGCGGGCCTGCTGGAGAAATGACCGTGATGAACACCGCGGCCGTCAGTCCGGCCGGCCTTAGTTCGCACTTCGGGAGACCACATGCCACACATGTATCCGCCGTTCATCGTCGGCAAGTACAAGGGCGAATACCTGAAGTACCGCGGCCAGGATTTTCTGATGCTGGCGGCCGGTACGCGCTCGGGCAAGGGCGTCTCGATGGTCATCCCGAATCTTCTCACCTATCCCGATTCAGTTGTCGTCGAGGACATCAAGGAAGAGAACTACCTGTACACGTCCGGTTACCGGCGCAAATGCGGTCAGGCAACCTACCTCTGGTCGCCGTTTTCGGAAAATGGCCGCTCGCACGCCTACAACCCGCTCGAATTCATCCAGCGCAGATCGGCTTACACGCGGGTCGGCGACGTGCTGACGGTGGGGGAGCACCTGTATCCGTCGAGCGTGGACGCGAGGCTGAAATACTGGAACGACAACGCGCGCAATCTCTTTGTGGGCATTGTGCTGTACCTGCTCGAGACGCCGTTGTTGCCCTGCACGTTCGGCGAGGTACTGCGACAGGCCTCGGGCAGGGGGAGGGCCGTGCGCGAGCACATCTCTTCCATTGTCAGCACGCGCTCGCATGCGACGGACACGCTGCCTCCGCTGAGCTTCGAGTGCCTGGACGCATTGAACCGGTTTCTGTCGCAGTCGAAGGAAGCCTTCGCCAATATCGTGTCCACGATGACGGCGCCGCTGAATGTGTTCAGCAACCCGATCGTCGACGCGGCGACGAGCCGCTCGGACTTCGACCTGGGCGATGTGCGCAGGAAGCCCATGTCGATCTATGTGGGCATCAAGCCGGGCGACCTGAAAGCGGGCGCGTTGCTCATCAACCTCTTTTTCTCGCAACTGATCGACCTGAATACCCGCGAGCAGCCTGCAGAGAATCCGGACCTGAAATACCAGTGCGCGCTGATGATGGACGAGTTTGCCGCACCCGGCAAGATCGACATTATCGACACGGCCAACGCCTTCATTGCCGGCTTCAATCTGCGGCTGATGCTGATCTTTCACGGCATGTCCCAGCTCGAAGATCCGAAGCTGTATGGCAGGCACGGCGCGGAAACGCTCGCCATCAACTGCAGGATGCGCAGCCTCTTTGCGCCGCGCACGCTCAAGGATTCGGAAGAGTACTCGAAGCTGCTTGGGACCTTTACTCACCTGTCGCGCTCGCGTAGCCGAAGCCGCGGCCGCGGCGCCTCAACCAGCACGAACGAGACCGAACACAGCCGGGCGCTGATGCTGCCGCAGGAACTGCGGGCACTGCCCGGCCGCCAACAGATCATCACGATGGACGGGTGCGAGCCGATCCTGTGCGAGAAGGCGTACTTCTACGAAGACCCCGAACTGGTCGACCGGCTGGTTCAGCAAAGCCCCTACCTGCAGGGCGTGATGGCGAAGCTCGAGAAGACCAACCGCCGACGCGCGTGGTTCGGCTTCGGACCGAAGCTGCCCGATGAAGAGCAGATGAAGCACGCCGCGTTTGTCGCACGTGAATTGAGTGCGCCCGTGCCGCAGATCGATGTCGAGCGGTGGTGGCAGGCACAGAATGCCGCCCGCCGCGCACAGGGTACGGCGCCTACCCCGGCTACCCCGGCGACGTACGTCGTGCGCGACGTCCGCGAACACGAGATCGGCGTGCTGGCTGCCGCTCACTTCGCCAACCGGTCCAGCATTCGCGCATCGCTTTTCCAGCTGATGCCTTATCTGCGCGAGGTGCTATCCGAGGTGTCGCCCGACACATCGCCCGATACATCAGGCGAGGGTAGCACCGCTTCTCCGTCTATTCCTGAAGGAGCTACACCATGAACGAGATTGAATTCCCGAACGGTCAGCCCGATTACCGCGAGATCGAGGCCGCCAATGCCGATGACGCTTCGTCCATCCGGGCACGCGCGACACCGCCGGCGAACGAGGCGAGCGCGTCAAATGCGCGCGCGGTGCCGCGCAATCCCGAAACGGGCCTGGATGAAGCGACGCAGGCGAGGATGAAGAAGATTCGCGAAGCCGGCCGGAGTAAGTACGAGGGTGGCCTCAGACCGGCTTCACCCGCTGACGACGGCGTCCAGCCCGCGGCCGGACTTGGCGAGCCGATCGGCAGCACGGGGAACAGGAACAACAGCAATATGAGTGGAAACGCGATCCGGCCGAAGCCGATCTTTGAGAAGAGTGGCTACGAGATACCGAAGTCGGTCAGGGACCGGTATGTGGCGTTTGAAGGGAAATATCTCGATCGTAAAAGCGAGGCGGTGCATTTCGAGGACAAGGGGCGCTCGCTGGCCACGGCCAGTGAAGATCGCGATGTGATCACGCACATGGTTGCAGTTGCACAGGCGAAGCACTGGGGCGAGTTGCAGCTAAAGGGGAGCGAGGAATTCCGCCGGCAGGCGTGGATTGCGGCCGAACTCGCGGACATGCCCACGCGCGGATTCAAGCCGGATGCGCAGGATCGCGCGACGCTGCAGGCCGCGCGCGAGGCCATGCGAATTGCTGCAGGCGAGCGATCGGCGACTGCTGATCCCGCTCGCACGAACACCGTGGAAGCGACGCCTGTGAACGGGCCAAAGCCGTATCAGGCGGAACAGCCGAACCAGCCGGGTCAGCCCGGCGATAGCCGCAAGCCGGCAACCGCTGAGGCACCGGGCGAGGATACATCGGGTCCCGGCGGGGCATCGCCGGGCGGCGGCAGGCGGCGGAGAAATCCGCGACCTTCGAAGCCCGGGCCGGCAGCGAGCCAGTCCTCTGCATCCTCTGAAGCGAAACCTGCACCGGAAGATCTGAATCAGGCGCGGCTGCCGCTGGACGCCAGTAGTGTGCCGTCGCAACAGACATCACCACGGACTGCATCAGGCAAACCGGCGCGCCAGAAAGCGGGCCCCGTCACGCAGAAGCCGCCTGCCGTGACGGCGGGCGTCCTGGTTGAACACGGCGCGGCACGCTTTCATCACGATCCGAAGGAGAACGCGAGCTACTACGCGACCGTGCGCACGGAGTCGGGCGACCACACGGTGTGGGGGCTGGACCTCGAGCGCGCGATCGGCGAAAGCGGCCTGCAGCCAGGCCAGCGCATCGAGCTCGAACGGGGTGGCAGCAAGGTCGTGACGGTTACGCAGCGGCAGTTTGATGAAAGTGGCAAGGAGCTGGCACCCAAAGAGGTGGCAAGCCGTCGCAACGCATGGCTTGTCTCGTCGCCCGATGTGCCGGGAATGCCGACGCGCGAGCAGCGGGCGGAAATCGAAGCCATGCGTCGTGAGGTCGATGAGCGTCGGCGCATTAACGAGGCGCGTGAGCGGTTCCTGAATGGCGAGTGGCAATACACGAAGGCGCAGCAGGCCACGCTCGATGCCGCGCGCGAGCGGATCAAGGAACAGGCTGCGCGCGAGGTGCTGGAAGACGAAATCCGGGGACTACCCGAAGAACAGCAGGAGCAGCTGCGGGGGGAGTTCGAAAGCGCCGTGGCCGAGGCGCGCGCGGGTAACCGGCCGCTCAATGTCCCGATGCCGCAGGTGAGCGAAGCAACGATCGAAGCCATGCGCGAACAGATCGTACGGGAGCGAGCCGGTCAGAGCGTGCGGCAGCAACAGAACGACGCGGAACACGGACAGGAGCAACCCACGCACGAGGCAGGTCATGACGCGCCGACACTCCAAATCGATCCGTAACCCGACAACTGGACTGGCCCGCGGTCACGCGCATGCCGCGGCCATCACCGCAAACCATTCACTGGAGGGACACGCCATGAAAATCGTCGTACTGAGCCACTCAGGCAACGTCGGCAAGACGACCGTCTCGGATCATCTGCTGGCTCCGCGCCTGGAGGGTGCCGAGGTCATTTCTGTCGAGTCGATCAATGCTGACGGCAAGGAAACGGCTGCGCTACGCGGCAACCAGTTTGCCGAGTTACAGGACCGGCTCATGACCATTGGCAACGCCGTCGTGGATGTCGGCGCCTCGAATGTCGAGGATTTCCTGATGCTGATGCAACGCTATGACGGCTCGCATCAGGACTTCGACCGTTTTGTTGTGCCAACCGTCTACGGTTCAAAGCAACAGGTTGACACCATTTCGACGCTCCAGTCGCTGCAGGCGATTGGTGTACCGTCCAGCAAGATCAGGGTGGTGTTCAACATGGTTGATCCGAAACAGGATCTCGTGCGCTCCTTTGCGAGGCTCTTTGACGCCGTCGGCCGTAACGGCTGGTTTGCTCTGGACGTCAGCGCCGTGATCCATGAGAACCCCATTTTCGAGAAGATCAAGGGCACAGGCAAGACAATCGCGGAGATCTCTCTCGACCAGACCGACTACCTGGCCATGAACGCCGAGGCAATCGAGTCCGGTGCGCCCGAGGAGCAGCGCGCCCATATCCGGCAGATGGTTGCGCTCAAACGGCTCGCGGGTCGGGTGACGTCGGAGCTCGACGCGGTTTTCAAGGCCGTGGTGCACTGAGATGGGCGCCACGGACGACGCGATCCGTGAGGAACTGATCGGGGCGGTGCTGGGCGAGCTGTCACTCCTGCGTCGTGACGTGCAGCAACTGTCGCAGCTGCTTGAGGCGAGCGGCAAGCGGTTCAGGGACGACGGCGAGCTGACGCTGCTGCGGTTCACCGCGCGCTATGAGCAGTTTCTCAGGGACTTTTCCGAAACGACGGTTGACGTGCTCGCGAAAGCGACCAGTTTCGACGAGGCGCGCGACCAGCTGCTCGGCGAGATCTCGCTACGACATTACGACGAAGCCAACGGACGCAGCCGTGAGTTGCTTCGCGATGTGCTTCGCGAGGGGCAACGGCGCGCAGGCGGGATCGGTCGCACGGAGCTCGCCGTCTGGTCCGTGTGTACTGCGATAGGCGCGGCGCTGCTCTCTGGTGCGATCGCGGCACTTCATCTCTTTGGCACATAGGGAGCATGAAATGGAACGACAGGTGAGGGCGCTCGTGCTGGCCTGTACGGTCATAACCTTAGGCATGGTGGTGACATCACCGGCGCGCGCGGATGGCGACAATGAGAACGCGTGCGGCGCGGTGCTCTGCCTGGCAGGGCTGATGATGGGTGGTAGCGGTGGCAGCGAGTGCGGCCAGTACGAGGCGAACTACTTCTCGATCGTGCGTTACCACCACGGCCACTTCGATCTGAGTGGCACGTCCAACGCGCGGGGCGAATTCCTGAATCAGTGTCGCTCGGTCGACAGCGGTCAGAAAAGCGCAGTGAACTCGAAGTATGGCAGTGTCGAGAACGGGCCTTGAGACGATCCTGCTTTTCCGATGACCAGCGCGTTCGCACCAGCTGGATCGTTGATTTGGGAGCTGCCGGCCGGCATCTCGCACGTCACATTGATACAATGATGAGCCTGCGAATCCGGCGTCGGCCCGGTGCCGGCCGTCAAGGCCGAACAGCGGCGCGGCACGTTGCGGTTCATTGAGAAGCGTCGATAACCATTGAGAAGTTCCGGCAAGACGTAACCCCACAAGCTTGTGCTCGCGGTGAAATCGTCGAGCCTCGTTGGCGAAAGGCCGAAATAGACGTGCGGACGCGCAAGCAGCATAAGGGCGGCATGACTGATCTCACATCCCACAACCCCGAATATGGCACGTTTCATGGCGACATCGTCGCCCTGCTGGATGCCGCCCGCCGCGCAGCCGCACGCAGCGTCAACGCGCTGATGACGGGCACCTACTGGGAAATTGGTCGACGCATCGTCGAGTTTGATCAAGGCGGTGCGGGACGGGCGGGCTATGGGCAAGCTCTGCTCAAACGCTTGTCGGCAGACCTGTCGGCACGATTCGGGCGAGGTTTTGGCACCGATAATCTGGAGCAGATGCGCCTGTTCTATCTGGCATACCCGCCCGACCGGATTTCCGAGACACTGTCTCGGAAATTGCCAGCGAAGCCCGTGTCTGAAAAATCCGGGACGCTGTCTCGGAAATTGAGCCTTGAGCAGCTGGCCTCGGTTTTCCCGCTCTCCTGGTCGCACTACGTCCATCTGGTACGCCGCACCCGTTCGGTGGAAGAGCGTGAATTCTACGAAGGCGAGGCTCTGCGGGGTGGCTGGAGTGTACGTCAGCTCGATCGCCAGATCGCCACGCAGTACTACACTCGTGCCCTGCTCTCGAAGAACAAGCGCGCGATGCTGGAAAAAGGAAGCCGGCCGCAAGCGAGCGATTCGGTCACCCCAGACGAGGCAATCAAGGATCCGTACGTTCTCGAATTCCTCGACCTCAAGGACGAATACTCGGAATCACAGCTCGAAGAGGCGCTGATCCACCGGCTGGAAGATTTTCTGCTGGAGCTCGGTGGCGACTTCACTTTCGTTGGGCGCCAGCGTCGACTGCGCATCGGCGAAAGCTGGTTCCGCGTTGATTTACTGTTTTTCCACCGGCGTCTGCGCTGCCTGGTCATCATCGACCTCAAGCTTACTGAACTGAACCACGCCGATGTCGGACAAATGCACATGTATTGCAATTATGCCCGTGAGCACTGGATGCTGCCCGGTGAGAACCCACCCGTAGGCTTGATCCTGTGTGCCCGTACCAATGCGGCCGTGGCGCGTTACGCGTTGGAAGGCTTGTCCAACAAGGTACTGGCCGCCGAATACCAGACCGTCTTGCCTGATGAAAAATTGCTGGCCGACGAACTCGTCAAGACGCGGCGAGAGTTGGAGGCGCGAGGCCTCGCGCGGCCGAGCGATCCTCAGACTCACGAATAAAGACTCACATTGCCGTTGTCGCCAGTTCGTGGGTAGAGCACCCACCTGAGCATGTGCTTAGCCGCACCCGGGGAATTCGGAGAATGGTCTGGCTATATCTTAAGGATCACAAAAATTATCATGAAAACGATTTGCGGATAGTGAGGATCTCGTCATCGCCGTTTAGATTAGAAAAGTTATCTTTATAGCGTGGTTTGATTTCCCGTTCTTCGAAAATTTGAGCCCCGGATACTTGATCGCGCGATCCGCCCGATAGAATAGAGGCCAGATAAAGACTGGTGATCCGCCGATGCTGCAAGACCAGCCGTCAGGCCGCGCAGTATCGAACGAGGGCAGTGGGTCGGGAGTGTGAGTCCGCTGATGTAGGAAGCTGCCGTTCGGTTGCTCGATGTCGCAACCATCAAGAATTCTACATATTTCTGACATAGAACCAGCCCTGTCCGATGACGCAATGGCCACGCTCCTTCGGCTTTTTCAGCGTACGCGTCTTGTTGCGAACCGCCGCCGGCCTCGCTTCGAATCAGCGCTCCTCGCCGGCCGAAACGGCGCTTCTTCGCCGGGACCTGCTGCACACTGATCTTCAGAAGACCCGACACCGAGGAAACGCAACGCGTGAAACCCGGCAGCGTGGATGCGAGCCTGCGAGTGGCTTCTTGACGGACGCGACGACCCGGTTGGCGGACAGGGCCGAAGTTGCTGCACGCTGGCTGGCGTCCGCCCAGGCATGTCGCTTCGATGTTACATAGAGCGTTGTCCCGGACAGCAAGGGCGTTTGTCTTAACGAGATCTTGTCGTGTTCTTTCAATACGAGCTACCGAGGAGAGCCGTATACACTGAGCCGGCTCAGCGGACCCTGTAATGGATTTCCGGCTGCTCCCTGCATGACGGGGTCGTCCGGAAGAGGCGTTATGAACGTGGTCGCGGTTACCTCAGCAAATATCGGCCTGTTAGAAATCTTGGTATCCGAAATGGTTGGTGCACGTACAGCGCACGGTAGTCAGGCGCGTGCGGGCCAGCCGGGAACTCCGTCCCCATGGTTTTCCCACCTTCGCGGTCGCATGTATGTCACAACATGATATATTGCCTATAATGGACTTGGACGGGCGCGATGACAAGCGGCTGCTTGATCGCTTGTTGTTCGCAGCACTCGTAGTGAATGCGCAGGAGCACATCGTGAAAAACGCCGTGTCGTGACCGCGGCCGTGCATGGTAACCCGCATGTTCGGGCGCGCGGTCGATGCGGCAATTCGTCGACGGCGCTTGCGTCGCCTCCGTTGCAGTGCAATCCAACGAGACGGAGGTGGTGAAATGTGTTTGTCATATGCAAAGGCATCCGTCAAGAAGCAGTAAGTCGACCCAAATGCGTAATGCGCGTATGCGGGCCCACTGCTGACTCGGATCAGTTCATGGCCGCCCGGCGCAAGGCAGCCGTCCTTTACCGACCGAAGTCTGAACAAGGGAGGCACTATGTCCCTCATCGTTGCCGCGCGATTCACCACTTTCCCGGGCGCCGAAGACGCCGCCGAACGGCTTTTTCGAGCCGGTTTCGTCGAAGAGGACGTGTCGCTGTTTTTCGTCAATCCGCCCGGGCAGCACGCGCGCTATCCGATTGGCGGCGACCAGAACAAGGAGGCGGCTTCCACCGATGCCCCGAAGGGCGCGGGCGTGGGCGTGACGATCGGCGCGGTCATCGGTGCTGTCGTTGGTGTCGGCATTTTTACTGCGTTTTCGGCACCTGTACTGGTGTCGGCGATCGCGGCGGGTGTCGGCGCATATATCGGCTCGCTGATCGGCGCGATGTACCGGACGCGTGAGGCGAGCAGGAGCATCCGGCAAGAGCGCGCGAATTTCGCGCAGCGCAACTCGGGCGTACTGCTCGCCGTTCACGTCGCACCGGAAACGCAGCAGAACGCCGCCAATGTGTTGCGCGAGGCCGGCGGTGCGTCGATCGAGCACGCGTCGGGACGCTGGCAGCAGGGACGTTGGGCGGACTTCGATCCGACGCGGGCGCCGCAACCAGTGCAAGCCAGCGAACCCTACGCCGACAGGGCGCGCGAACGGCACGCTTGATTGATGTTGATCATAAAGGCGCATTAGCAACGTCGCGACATGATGATAAGGAATGCATATCAATGTCGAATGACCTGGAAAGCCGATTTTGGCGGTAACGTAATCACAATCGGCATGGCGGCAGGCTCGCGGCCCTCAAATACGAGGCGGGAAGGCGCGGCTCCGTTCATGGAAGGCATCGATCGGTTCGTCTCTATGTCAACGGGACGCAGGCCTTTGCAGCTACCGACTTTATTCGGAGACGCGCGGCAGCTGTAGAGAGGCACGTGAAGCATGTCGAGGCGCAATGCGCGAATTAAACAGTTCTGCCCATCTTGTCCGCAACTAACTCAGCGAAGTTCTTCTTCGTAGCCGGCTTCGCCAACAATCCGTCAGCAGGGCGAGGGCAAGCGGCGAGGAGCGTGCGAGGAGACCAGAATCCACCCGCAAAGCAGCAGCGTAAGCCACTCGCGCCATCGGACCGGATCCGGCCAACTCCTGCCAGTCGCCCTACACACAGCGCGGTCACTCGAACGGCCGGTCCACTTCGAAACCGGCCCGATTGTGAGTGAGAGCATTTCGGCAATTGCCGACGTTCAGGGGTTGCGGCCCATTGGGGACATTTGCCTCAGTCAAATCAACGTCCACTCAGCCGGTGCGGATTCAACCGGTGGATGCAATAGTTTGCTGGAATCGTTCGGCTGGCGTTTCGTAGTTCAGGGTTTTCCTGGGACGCCCATTCAATCGCCTCGCCACGGCATTGAGTCTGGCCTGTGAGTACACGGACAGATCGGTGCCCTTGGGGAAATACTGTCTCAACAGGCCGTTCGTATTTTCATTCGACCCACGCTGCCATGGATGCTGCGGGTCGCAGAAGTAGACCATGACATCAGTGGCCACGGTGAAACGTTTGTGGTCAGCCATCTCCGTTCCCCGATCCCAGGTCAGCGATTTATACAGTTCCTGTGGCAACTTGCACGCATGCCTGATGAGAGCATTGGCGACGACCTCGCTATCCTTGCTGGCGACCTTGACCAGCATCACGTAGCGTGTCTGGCGCTCGACGAGCGTCACAATCTGGCTGCTTGCGCTGCCGCACAGGAGATCACCTTCCCAGTGGCCGGCGTAGACAGTATTAAAAGTGACTCCGTTGCGCTAATAATTCTGTCACTTCGCGTTCGCATGATGCAGCGGCGCGAAAAACTTCCGCAGATTCAGGCCGTTACGGGAAACGAAATAAAAGTGTCTCCAACTGCTTACGAGATGCCGGCGCCGACAACTCGCGAACACGCACTTCAGGAGCCATCGTTCATGTCGTTGCCCGAGCGCAGCAGCCAGTGGCGACTGAGCGCCATGCGGTCCTGCCTGCGCATCGCGGGAATGGTCGAGCGGAGCGAAAGTCGACCATAACTGAAATGGGAACGGCACCCTGAGCATCGAAACGGAGCCTCGATTACGCTGGCGCTGACGATGAACGGTGTCTCGTCACCGCAGTGCAGACAGCGTGTGTCGAGTGACTGATGATGTGCGGGGCAGCGCTCTTCATCCTCAAGCTGAAATAGCACGCTGTGGTAGCCATGCGCGGCGCACAGCCGGCAATATCGGAACGCCGCGTGAAACCGGCCGGGAAATGCGGCATCAAGCAAGGACACCCGTAACACATCTTCTGGCAGCCGGAGTATGCGGCACAGGCGCGTGAGTTCGATGTTGTCGCGCACAGGTGCAACGCCGTCATACGGATCAACCCATGGGCTGATCAGATGCACGAGCGCGTCTCCGGGCAGGACGTTGGCGCACGCGAACTTCCACAGGATAGAGATAATCGATTCGCCCGGCATTAGCCACTTTGGGTTGAGCGCGCTTCCTCGAGAAAGCGAAAGCTCCCCCTCATCAAACGCCAGAATCGGGAAGCGCGGCCGTGTCAGCGCCACGAGATCACACCGCTGCCAGCACGCGGCCCGTCGCATGGCGGGACTGAACGTAGCCGCAGTGCTGAACCGCGTGAGTCCACAAGGCAGCCTCAGGACAGTAACCCGGAGCGTCTTTGAGCTCGCTTTCCTTGAGCACGATCTCGACAGCGCGTGTAAACGACTCCATCGGAATCTCGAGATTACCCGGCAGGCTCGCCTTATGATGTGCAGCCTCAAACGCTTGCCAGAGCGTGCCCGAGTCGGCGACCAGGCGATAGCCGGCGTCAAACGCCTGTGGGATGTAGAACCGCGTGAAGCTCCAGTGAGAACCCTCCGGATACGCGGTCTGATCATAGCCATTCAGGCACGTCGCGACGTCCTCTGGGTTCTTGATGCCATAAAAAGCCAGTTCTTCGACCATCAGACGCGCCACGATCTGTGTTTTGCCTGCGACCTGCAAGGCCGTCTTCTGCGCCAGCAGCTCCTGCTGACCGACGAGGAACGTGAAGAGCTTGATCTGCTGACGATCGAGCGCGTCATGCACATCACGCAACCATTCATATTCATTCTCGTTGTAACGTTGGCTCTCATCGCAGAAGAGGAGCACGGTCCCGCTCCCGGCGCGGGCGGCGGCCTCGCGGATGCGCAGCGAGAGGCGAGTGCGTTTGGCCGAGCTCGTGCCTGCGTGCGGAGCATGATCACCGACGGCCTCCAGCAGATTGGTGAAGAAGGGGCCTTCCGCGTGTTTCGGCTTGTGCTCGCACTGTGCATGGTAGCTGGACATCTTCGGGTGCTGACGCGCTAGCAGGAGCCGCACATACTCGATCGCGCGGGTTTTGCCAATGCGCGGCGGTCCATAGATAAGTGCGCCCGGGATCCGATAGCGCAGGCAGCGGGTGACAAGCTCGTAGAACGCTTCGATCGCGGGCGTCGCCAGGCGGTAATTGCCCGTGACGAGCGGATGCAGCGAAGGATCAATCGGACGCGGCACTTCGAGCGACATGATGCACCTCCTGGCGTGAGCGACGAAATCAGAAAACCTGTCCGGTACCGATGGAGAGCTTGCGTGGGCGCACCGATAGCCGTGGCGCGAAATCGATGTCCGTCGCCGGTTGTGTGCCCGGGATTGGCGCGGCGATTGTTGTCGCAGTCTCTACCTCGACCCGACGTTTCGGCCCCACAGGCGTGCGTACCGTCGGAGCCGACGTCAGAATCCGCGTGACATTGGCGAGATCCGTCGCTGCTTTCCGGGTCTTCCTCGCCTGCGTGAGCTTTTGCTGGACGTAGGCCTCGATTGGATTGGGATCGATCGCAGCAATATGGCGTCGGCGCTTGCCAGATTGCTTGAGAATCTCCTGACGCAGCTTGAGATTGTGCGGCACCACGCCCCACGCCCCTTGCGCCTCGAGGACACCGAGTTCCTCGCCATTTGTCACGAAGGCGCGTACTGAGCGCAAATCGTCAGCGTTCATGTAGACCAGCAGATACTCGCCGATCAGATGCGTACCTGCCGCGAGCAACCGGCTCGTGTAGCGCACACCGTGCAGGTTGATATGCGGACGCACGCCTTGAGAGAGATAGGCGCGCACCCGGCATCGTCGGGCCGATTGCATCAGGCAGAGTGTCTGGCGACGCGCATGGGCCAGCCATCTCACAAGCGTCTGTTTGCCGCGCACGAAATACTCCATCGCTTCGAGAGGCGTTGCGTTGTTAAGGCCGGCGTGCGGTGTGCCGTTGTAGCGGGAAATGCTGTACTCAACGAGTTCCGACAGTTCGTCGAGTGAGACGTAGAGCCTCAGATTGCCCTTCGGATCTGCGAGTGCCCGGCGCAGATCGCGAGGATGAGCACCCGTGTAGCCAGGCAAACGGGATGAGAGGCGGCTGGCGATCGTCCCAAAAAATCTCTCAATATAGGGCCGCTCATCGGGGCTGTACTTCGGTCCGGCGTCAGCGACACAACCAACAAACTCGCACAACGAATTCAGTGTTTCCCTTGCAAGATTGGCTTTTGCGTTGTCGAGCTTGATCCACTCCCACGTGACGTAACCCAGTTCGGGCAAGCGACCCGACGGAAAACCGTCCTGTGGTCCATACTCAAGCCCTGCGATGGTGAACAACCGCGCACGATGGGGTTCGAGTGCATTCTCGATTGTCTTGACGACGTCATAGCGGCTGTACTCACGAAACGCTATGTGATAGCCGAGCACAGCACGCGTGCACACATCGATGATTACCAGGAGCCATACCCGTTCGATCTCGAATTCGTGCGCGAAACCAAGCGGATCCCGCACGACAACCTTGAGCCTGATATCGAGCCGATGACCATCAAATTCGACAACCTGGTACGGCCGGACCGCCGCAGGTGCGTCCGCGCCGTCGAGCCGGGGAAGGCCCTTAAGGTGCGAGGCGCCGGCCGAGCGTGCCGCGGTGCCAAACGTGCGAAGCAGTTCCGCCTTCAACCGTCGGGACAGCGAGCGAACCGCATGGTCGGCGGTGTTGAATGGATAATCGGCCGCCGTCAATCCCAATGATCGACATCGGCGCAGGAATTCATCGTGCATCGATTGCAAACCACGAAGGCGCGTGCGCAGTTGACCATCCGTATGCCGCTGCTCGAGCAGCACCCTGCGCTGTTTGACCTGAAGCAGAAGCCATCCAGTCAACTCAGGGTAACGCTCGAACAGCTGCGTCAAAGCACCAGCCGTGCCCCGGCTGCCGTGCTCGCCTCGCACTTGTACGTCGCGCACCCGCTCATAGTCCGCGATGCGCAAATAGCGAATGAGCGCCCGAAAGCCGAAGGGACGTCCATCAGGGTGTGGTGTCTGGGCTCGCTCGAGCCATCGGTACAGTTGCCGGCGATTGATGCCAGTTGATCGCTCGATTGCCTTGACCGGCTCTCCGGCTGTGTAACGCAATACGGCCTGTTGACGTGTCTCGAATGTGGCCCGCGACACATCGTCAAGTTCGGTGAAGGCTACCGTAGGCCAGTCGCTCACGTCGATCGACTGTAACTCCAGTTTGCGGCGGCTCATGGTGTTCCCTCGGAAGCCGCGAATGACGTGAGCAGCGACAGCGGATGCGTGTGAAGCTCGGGCGCGCTGACGCGTCCGCGATGGAGCAGGTCAAACAGGGCGGTTCGGACCAGGACCGGATCGACGGTGGAGAATTCGCGTTCAATAGCGAGCAATCGTTGCGGTTCTCCCAGGAACCCGGCGATCGCTCGAGGCAAGGTCGACGGAACGAGCCCTTCGTTGGCGACAAGGTAGGGGAGTATGCGCTTCCAGTTTTCGGTCCAGGTGCGCGCGGCGGCGAACTCGGCGGGCGCGACTATCCGGATCGGCAACGCACTGTTGCCGATGTCACGACGTGAACTGATTCCGCTACATTCCGACATCGAATCATCTAGGATAACTAATTCTTCATGGTTTTCGTGACGGACCCAAAAATCGGCAAGCTGTCGGGCCCCGTCGATCAGCACGTAGCCCGGACGCTCGCAAAACGTGATCACTCCCGGGCTTGCCTCGAGCAGCAGCCATTGGTCCAACTGCGCGCGTCGGTAAAACGTCACCCGGCGCCCGAGTTTTGGGCTGAACGCTTCGAACCGATGCGCACCGCGCGGACGGGCGAGCGCGACCGGCTCCGCTGTGTGCAGAGAATTTCCCATAAGATCAAAGGCTTACGGTCGGGATTCGTAACTGCTCATAAATCCG
>NZ_CYGY02000013.1 GCF_900007165.1 Paraburkholderia piptadeniae | reverse complement strand
TTTATTCGACGCCTGCCGACATGCGCGGAGGCATGCACATTCCTGCGGCCGATGGCAGGCATCGAATAAACCTTAACGAGACCGGAAGCTCGCACGACGCCACTGTCAGCGGTCACCGCGTGGTTAGCGAACTTCCGGGTTCGGGCCACTTACGGACATTGGTCGGTGGCTCGACTCAGACATTCCAGTGTCCGCTGCAGCTTTGGTACCTGCCGTTCGACCTCGTCGAGTGACAGCCCATTGCGGACGCTCGGCACTTCCGCCCGGGTTGTAGGAAGGCGAAATCGAAGGTGCCGGCACGCGTAAATTGCCACACCCGATCACCGGTCTGCCCAGGCTCGACCGCCACGCCGTTGGTGTTGTGAGGCGTCATATTTGGCATCGCACGCATCGATCGTCGTCACGAAAGGAGGGACGATCCACTTCGTCGTCAAGGGCGCCGGCAAGGTGCGCCACGAGATGACGCGGGGCGCGAAGCAGGAACTGAAGGAGCACGCCGACGTCGGCGGCTCGAAGCGCATTATCTCCAACACATATCAAAGTCCGATCGCAAGCACCCTATCCGAACCGTTGCTGACATCAACCGCACAGACACAATCTCAGGAAGTTGGCTAAAATGGCGTCGCTACCAGTCTCGCTATGAATTTTTTAAGGACCCTCTTCATCCTGCTGCTTTGCGCGATGCTGCCCATCAGTGGGCTGGCAGCCAGCGGTATGGCCGGGGAATGTCCGATGCAACAGACAATGTCGATGGACGATGACATGTCCGCCGCCATGCCCGGGTGCGATTCGATGAAGTCGTCCTCGACCGACAAGGCAAAAGGCGGTTTTTGCAAGATAACCGCCCAGTGCCAGTTCGGCAGTCTGTACTATCCCGCTGTAACCGCGACCGTCAGCCACCCCACGTCGGTGGGAAGTCGCGTCGTCTTCCACTATGCACAGTCGCTCACCGTCCGGGAACCGGGCGGGCTGTGGCGACCTCCTCGAGCAATCTAATCCCTTGCTGACTGGTTCACCGCGTCTGCGGTGAGGTCGTCCTGCGTCCAGGACGTGGATTCCCTATGGGTCTCCGCCGTTGGGGTTAGAACATGCAACCACAAATTGTCAGCACGCCGCGCCGGCGTGCACCACTGCGCGCGCGCCTGCCCGTCGTCGCGCTGATACTCGCGAGCGCCGCCGCGCACGCCCAGAACGCATCCTTCACGCTTGAGGCCGCCTTGCAGTCCGCAACCGACCGCTCTGCTGCGATGCAGGCAGCGCAGGCATCGGAACGCGCGAGCTCGGAAGTCGCTGTCAAGGCCGGCCAGTTACCAGACCCGACGCTCAAGGCTGGTATCGACAACCTGCCGGTCACCGGGCCACAGAAATTCACCATCGGCCAGGACTTCATGACGATGCGCCGCATCGGCATCGAACAGGAGTGGGTCTCGGGTGAGAAGCGACAACTGCGCTCAACATTGGCCAACCAGATGGTCGGTCGTGAACACGATGGCTATCTGCTGCAACTCGCCAACGTCCGGCAGCAGACGGCAGGTGCATGGCTGAACGCCATCTATGCAAAGAAAGCCGTGTCGCTGCAGCAGGAACTGTTGGACCACATGAACCACGAACTCGCCGCGACGAAAGCCTCGTACCGCGGCGCAAAGGCGACGGCCGCAGATGTCGTGCAGGGTCAGGCGATGCTCGCGCAGACGCAGGACCAGGTGCTCAAGGCCGGGCAAACGTACAAGACTGCCCTCATCGCGCTTTCGCGCTGGACCGCGACGCCCGTTTCCGACGTCACAGGTGAACCGCCCGCGCCGGCGTCGTTCGTGTCGTCGCTGCCCCCCGAGGAACTGAAGCAGGTCCAGCCCACGCTGGTAGCCGCAGCCGACGACATCGCTGTCGCCGACGCTGACACGGCGGTCGCGAACAGCGAGCGCAGTCCCAACTGGACGTGGGAAGTTGCGTACCAGCAACGCGGTGGTGCGTACTCGAACATGGTGTCGGTTGGCGTGAGCATTCCGCTACCCATCAACCGCAAAGACCGCCAGAACCGCGACGCCGCCGAGAAGGCAGAACTCGCCACCAAGGCGCGCCTGCTGTACGAGGACACACAGCGTCAGGTTGAAGCGGATATCCAGGCCCAGTCAGCCAATCTCGCCAGCGGCCGCGAACGCATCGCCAATCTCAGCCAGTCGCTGCTGCCTGCAGCGGACCAGCGCGTACAACTTGCGAACGCTGCCTACCGTTCAGGGACAGGCTCGCTTGCCGATACGTTCGCGGCACGTCGCGCGCAGCTTGATGCGCAGCTTCAGGTGCTCGACCTCAAACGTGATGTTTCCCAGACCTGGGCCCAGCTCGAGTACCAGGTTGTGCCATCGACGATGGCTGCTGGCCAGTGAAGGAGAGAACGATGATGAATAAACCACTGGTCCGCGCGGTTCTAATGGTATTCGCCGGCGCGGCCCTGCTTGGCGCAGGCTACTTCGCGGGCACACGTCACGCCGCGACAAATGGAATGGGCGTAGCCGTGAATGGTGCTGCGACAGCTTCAACTGGCGACAAGGTGGACCCGAAAACTGGCAAGAAAGTGCTCTACTGGCACGACCCGATGGTGCCTGCGCAGCATTTCGACAAGCCCGGCAAGTCGCCCTTTATGGATATGCAGCTGGAGCCCGTCTACGCGGATGAAGGCGGTGGCACGGCGGGCGTCAAGATTGACCCGGGTTTGCAGCAAAACCTCGGCATCCGCTATGCGACCGTGCACCGGCAGGACACCTCGGACGGATTCGACGCGGTGGGCACTACACAGTTCGATGAGTCACGGGCTGACGTCGTGCAGTCGCGTGTCACCGGTTATATCGACCATCTGTACGCCAGCGCCCCGATGCAGCGGATAAGCAAGGGCGCGCCGATAGCGTCCCTTTTCGTGCCCGACTGGCTCGCGCCGCAGGAAGAGTACCTGTCGCTCAAGCGCGGCGGGATGGACATGGGCCTGCTCGAGGCATCACGCGCGCGGATGCGGGCGCTCTCGATTCCTGACGGGCTCATCGCCAGCCTTGACCGGACAGGAAAGGTTCAAACACACGTCGTTCTCTCGTCGCCCGAAACCGGCGTCGTGAGCGAACTGAATGTGCGAGAAGGAGCGCAGGTTACGCCCGGTCAGACGCTTGCGAAGGTCGCGGGTCTCTCGAAGCTCTGGCTCATCGTCGAAATTCCCGAAGCGCTCGCGCTAAGCGTGCAGCCCGGCATGACGGTGGATGCCACGTTCTCCGGCGACCCGACGCGGCACTTCAGCGGGAAGATTCGCGAAATGCTGCCGGGCATCCGCACCACGAGCCGTACGCTTCAGGCGCGTCTTGAAATCGACAACGCTGCGCTGAAGCTGACGCCCGGCATGTTGATGCGTGTGCGTGTCGGCGGCGAGAAGTCGGTTTCGCGGCTGCTGGTGCCCTCGGAGGCGGTCATCACGACGGGCAAGCGCTCGGTGGTCATCGTGAAGAACGCGGATGGCCGCCTGCAACCCGTGGCGGTTACGGTCGGCAACGAGGTCGGCAATGAAACCGAGGCGCTCAGCGGCCTGAACGATGGCGAGACGGTCGTCGCGTCCGGCCAGTTCCTCATCGATTCAGAAGCCAGTCTGAAATCGGTGCTGCCACGGCTCGAAGGCAGTACGGGCGCAGGGGCAGCTCCTGAGGCAGCGGCGTCCGCGCCCACTGCAGCTGCGACTGCGAGTGCGGCCGCGACCTACGACACAACGGGCAAGGTCGAACACGTCACGGGTAAGGACATCACTTTCTCGCATCAGCCCGTGCCGGCGCTCGGCTGGCCCGCGATGACGATGACGTTCAGCAAGCCGGCATCCGATGCATTCCCGGACGTGAAGCCTGGCCAGACCGTCCACTTCGTCTTCAAACAGTCGGATGACGGTTACCAGGTGACGAAGGTTGAACCGGCAGGAGGCCCGAAATGATTGCGCGCCTCATCCGCTGGTCCATCCATAACCGCTTCCTCGTGCTGCTTGCGACCGTGCTCGTCACGGGGTGGGGTGTGTACTCGGTGACGCACACGCCACTGGATGCGCTGCCGGACCTGTCTGATACGCAGGTCATCATCAAGGCGTCGTATCCGGGCAAGGCGCCACAGGTCATCGAGGACCAGGTGACCTATCCGCTCACGACGACCCTCCTGGGTGTTCCCGGAGCGAAGACCATCCGTGCGTATTCCTCGTTCGGCGATGCGTTCGTCTACGTGCTGTTCGATGACAAAACTGACCCGTACTGGGCCCGCTCGCGCGTGCTCGAATACCTGAACCAGGTGCAAAGCCGCCTTCCTCAGGGCGCGACGGTTTCGCTGGGTCCTGACGCAACGGGCGTGGGCTGGGTGTATGAATACGCGCTGGTCGACAAAACCGGGAAGCATGACCTTGGGCAACTCAGAGCGCTCAATGACTGGTTCCTGAAGTTCGAACTCAAGGCCGTTCCTGACGTCTCGGAAGTGGCGAGCATTGGCGGGATGGTGCGCCAGTACCAGGTGGTGCTCGACCCGGACAAGCTTCGTGCATACGGCATCACGCAGACGATGGTCGCCGACGCGCTCGGCAAGGCCAACCAGGAGTCCGGTGGCTCGGTCCTCGAACTCGCCGAATCGGAATACGTGGTTCGCTCATCAGGCTATCTGCACTCGCTGGATGATTTCCGTAATGTCGTCCTTCGGACCAATGATGCGGGCACTCCCGTGCTGCTCGGCGATGTTGCGCGTATCCAGATTGGGCCCGAGCCGCGTCGGGGCATTGCCGAATTCAACGGTGAAGGAGAAGTGGCCGGTGGTGTCGTCGTGATGCGTTCCGGCAAGAATGCGCTGACTACCATCGAGGCGGTGAAGTCAAAGCTCGCTGACCTGAAGCGTTCGTTACCGGCCGGCGTCGAGGTCGTGACGACCTACGACCGCTCACAGCTCATCGAAAACGCAGTGGACAACCTGAAGGACAAGCTCATCGAGGAGTTCATCGTCGTCGGGATTGTCTGCGCCGTGTTCCTGTTCCATCTGCGTAGCGCGTTCGTGGCCGTCCTGTCGTTACCGCTTGGTGTGCTCGCTGCCTTCATCGTGATGCGCTATCAGGGCGTCAATGCGAACATCATGTCGCTGGGCGGCATCGCGATTGCCATCGGCGCGATGATTGATGCTGCCATCGTGATGATTGAAAACGCCCACAAGCACCTGGAGGCGTTCGAGCACGAGCATCCCGATGAGCCGATAACGGCGACGCAGCGATGGGAGCTGATTGCGACATCAGCGGCGGAGGTGGGGCCGGCGCTCTTCTTCTCGCTGCTCATCATTACGCTGTCGTTCATTCCGGTGTTTTCGCTGGAGGGACAGGAGGGCAGGCTCTTCTCGCCGCTAGCGTTCACGAAGACGTACACGATTGCTGCGGCTGCCGGTTTGTCGGTGACCCTGGTGCCAGTGCTGATGGGATACCTGATTCGCGGGCGCATCCCGCATGAGACGTCCAATCCCATCAATCGCGTGCTGGTGCGCCTGTACCGGCCGTTGCTGGAAGCCACGCTACGGCGACCCTGGTTCACCATCGGACTGGCGGTCGTCGCGCTCGTGCTCACCGCGATTCCCCTAACGAAGTTGGGGGGAGAGTTCCTGCCGCCGCTCGACGAGGGTGACCTGCTTTACATGCCGACGGCGCTCCCCAGCATTTCGACCGAGAAAGCGGCCGAGCTGTTGCAGCAGACCGACCGGCTCATCAAGACGGTGCCCGAAGTGGCAACGGTGTTCGGCAAGTCAGGCCGCGCTGAGACTGCCACGGACCCGGCGCCAGGGCTCGAAATGTTCGAGACGACGATTCAGTTCAAACCAAGAAGCCAGTGGCGCCCCGGCATGACGCCGGAGAAGCTCATGGACGAACTCGACCGGACCGTGAAAGTGCCAGGGCTGTCAAACCTCTGGGTCCCGCCCATTCGTAACCGGCTGGACATGCTGTCGACGGGTATCAAGTCGCCAGTCGGCGTGAAGATTTCCGGGCCGGACCTCAATCAAATCGACAAGGTGGCCGCGCAGGTCGAGGCCACAGTGAAGAACGTGCCAGGCGTCACATCAGCCCTTGCAGAGCGGTTGAATGGTGGCAGGTACATCGACGTCGACATCAACCGCCAGGCCGCCGCACGTTACGGCCTTTCCGTCAGCGATATCCAGTCCGTCGTATCGTCGGCCGTCGGGGGTGAAAACGTCGGCGAAGTGATTGCGGGGCGGGAGCGCTTTCCCATCAATATCCGCTATCCGCGCGAGGTACGCGACTCGCTCGAGAAGCTGCGCCAGTTGCCAGTGGTCACGGACCGGGGCGCGCAAATCCAGCTCGGCGATGTGGCCGACATCGGGATTGCCGACGGCCCGCCGTCGATTCGCAGCGAAAACGCACGGCTTTCAGGCTATGTCTACGTCGATATCCGGAACGTGGACCTGCAGTCAGCGGTGAAAGCGATGCAGCAGGCCGTGGCGAAAAAGGTCACGCTTCCGCCTGGGTACTCGATTAGCTGGTCGGGCCAGTTCGAGTACCTCGAGCGCGCGGAGGCAAAGTTGCGAACCGTCGTTCCCGTGACGCTCGTAGTCATCTTCGTCCTGCTGTTTCTGACGTTCAACTCGGCTGCCGACGCGCTCCTCCTGATGTCGACGGTGCCATTCGCGCTGGTCGGTGGATTCTGGTTCATATGGATTCTGGGTCATGCGGTATCGGTCGCGACATCCGTGGGATTCATCGCGCTCGCCGGTGTAGCGGCTGAGTTCGGCGTCGTCATGCTGCTTTACTTGAAGGGCGCTCTCAACCGGCGACTCGAACTCGGTGAGCCTCTTGACGAGGCGACGCTGCTCGACGCGATTCGCGAAGGCGCCGTGCTGCGCGTGCGGCCGAAAGCGATGACAGTTGCCGTCGTACTGGCCGGCCTTATTCCCATCATGGTCGGCCATGGCGCTGGCTCCGAAGTCATGCAGCGCATCGCCGCCCCAATGGTGGGCGGAATGGTGACCGCGCCCATTCTCTCGATGTTCGTCATCCCCGCAGCCTGGTTCCTGTTACAGCGCCGTCGAGTTGCGCGAAGCAAGGACACGCGGTTTTCTCATGCAGTACCTTCCGGCGCGAAAGTGCCATCAACCGAAACTGGAGAGATTCAATGAAGAAGATGATTGTTGCGTTTTCAGCTATCGCAGCCATTGTGGCTACACCCTCGTTCGCAGGTGACGACATGGCCGGCATGAGCATGTCCGGGAAACCTTCGGCAATGAAGGCATCAGCCAGCGCAGCCCTGACTGATGCCGAGGTCAAGAACGTCGATACCGCCACGGGCATGGTCACGCTGAAACACGGCGCACTGGAGAACGTCGGCATGCCGCCGATGACCATGGCGTTCAAGGCGAAGGATGCAGCGATGGCCAGGCAGGTTCACGAAGGCGACAAGGTCAAGGTGCGCGTTGAAAACGTCAACGGTACGCTGACCATCGTGAAGATGGAAAAACAGTCGTGATGCGCTGCTGACACGGTAACCGCAGGCTGAACGTTACCCGTTGGCCTGCGGACCGGTTTGCTTGGAGGGAGCGAGAGATGCGGGACGTATCAATCAACGTCGGGCAATGGAGTTGCCGTGTGAACGACGCGTTCAGTCGGGTGTTGCACGTCGCACTTATCCTGTTCGTCGCGCTGACGTCTCTGGCTGCACATGCCGTAAGCGAGACCGACCTGCTGCCACCTGACCAGGCATTCCCGTTGACGGTTAAGCTCAGTGCGCCTCAGCAGGTCACCCTCGATTTCAGGACGCACACTGGGTATTACCTGTATCGGGACCGGTTCGACTTCGCAGTCGACGGCGCACCCATCAAGCCGGACCAGATGCCACCCGGAGAAGTGAAGAACGACCCGACGTTCGGCATGGTCACGGTCTACCACCGGCCGGTGCAAATCCGGCTTGCGTTGCCTCGTCCAGTCTCGACCAGCGTGGTTCTATCCGTCACTTCCCAGGGATGCGCGGACCTCGGTGTCTGCTACCCACCGCAGACGCGCACCTATCGAATCGCGGCCAACGGAGTCGTCACTTCCGTCGCGGCCGGGAACAACACCACGGCCAGCGCAGCCGGATTCCCCGACACCGGCGTGAATCCTTCGCTCACGGTATTCGGTATCAACCTGCGACCCGCAGATGGCATTTCAGTACCCGAATTGCTTGGATTCCTGCTCGCGGGCCTGCTGATGGCCGGAACGGTTTGCATGTATCCACTGGTTCCCATCGTGACGGCTGTCATAGGTGGTGGCCGGGAGAGGCCAACACTTTATAGAGGCTTTAGACTTTCATTCGCCTACGTGCAGGGCCTCGCGCTCACCTACGCTGTTGCGGGAACGCTTGCCGCGTTGGCTGGAATTCCGCTCGTCGCGGTTACCCAGCGGTCATGGGTGCTCGCAGCGTTTGGTGCGCTGATGGTATTCCTGGCGCTTGCCATGTTCGGCGTGTTCCGTTTTCAGTTGCCGGCCAGTTTGCAAACAAGAGCCTCGGCATGGACTAACCGGCTGCCCGGCGGCCGTGTTGGGGCGGTGTTCGTAATGGGCATGTTGTCTGCCCTGATTGTCGGACCATGCTCAACGCCTGTGCTTGCGGGCGCGCTGCTGTATATCGCGAACAGTCACGATGTGCTCGGTGGCGCCCTTGCTCTGTACGTGTTGGCGTTAGGACTGGGGATTCCGCTGCTGGCGGTCGGGACGTTTGGTGCCCAGGTACTCCCGAGAGCTGGCCGATGGATGGTAGCGGTACAGAATGCATTGGGCTTTCTGCTGCTCTCAGCCGCCCTGTGGTTTGTTTATTCGCTGTTGCCGGACTGGCTGCTGATGGTGCTCGTCGCGGCGTTGCTCGTGAGCTGCGGCATGATGCTCCGGGCCATCGACCCATTGCCGGCCGAAGCACCTGGCATTTTCCGCCTGGGGAAAGCGGTCGGTGTGCTGCTCCTGGTCGCAGGCGTCGCGGAGTTCATTGGAGTCGTGTCAGGCAACTTCGACATCCTGGAGCCGCTCGGCGGTGTGATGCGCACGTCCTCGACACCACGCGCGAAGGCGGAAGGGAACTCGAACACACGGTTCGAAGCAATACGGTCGAACGCCGAACTGGACCAGGCGCTCAAGGCGGCGAATGGTCAGCCGGTCATGGTCGATTTCTACGCTGACTGGTGCATCAGTTGCAAGGAGCTTGAGCGATTTACGTTCACGGACCCTCAGGTCGTCATTGAATTCGCTCACTGGAAGCTGTTGCGCATCGACGTGACAAAGAACACGCCGGAGGACACCGCGATGCTCCGTCGCTTCGGGTTATTCGGGCCGCCAGCACTCATCTTCTACGACAGAACTGGCCGGCAGCAACCTGGTGCGCAACTCGTCGGATTCATCGGTGCCGACGCGTTCGCGGCTCACCTGAGGCAATGGGGGAAGTAGCGTTGATACGAAATGCCAATGTAGCTGCGCGCCGTGACAGCCTCTTGTGTCAAGGCATATACTGAATCCATGAAGCTCTGGGTCAAACTGGTCGCTTGCTTCCTGATTGCGTGGTTGCCGCTGCTCGGCTATCCGGCGCAGATGTCGCTTTGCCCCCAAATGGAGTCGATGACCGCGTCGATGCCGGGCGCGCAGCGGCAAACGCATACTGCACACGTATCCGAAGTGACTGCGTGTGGGCAGGTGGCCAATCACCACGCGGTCAATACCAACCCGTCCTGTAATGGCAGCATTGGCGGCGTCCTCTGTGGAATGCCCGCCATACCCATGACCCACACGGTTAAGGTTGTTCCTTCCTCACCCGTCTACCGGGCTGTCGCCAGTCCCTTCGCGAAGCAGTTCATTCCTGAACTGCCGGCGCCTCCTCCCCGCTCGCTGTAGTTCGCTCAACGACTAGATTTTTGCGGTTTGACACCGTGGCTTCACGCACGTCCGACGCGCATGCAATGCGCGGGGCCGTGCGCGACCAACGTTTTATCTGGATATATTCGAAGCTGGAGATACATGTATGAACGCGAAATTGATTCGAGTCGTCATTGCTTCCGTGGTTTTGGCCGCGACAGGTACCGTCGCCCTGGCAGCGGGCACCGCCAGTTCATCGAATGCAACCCAGCAGGGCCGCGAGTATGAACACGGTTCGATGATGGGCGGCATGATGGGAATGAACGGAATGATGGGAAGCTGCCCGATGATGGGCGGGACGGCAGGCATGGACCCGAAGACTGCGATGCGCATGCATGGAGAAATGATGCGTGCAATGGGCGACATCATGCTCAAGTACGCCGAGCAGGCGGGAACAACGCCGTCAAAGTAACGCGTGCTGCGCTTGAGCATCAACATCCAGTCTGACTTCCAAAGGGAACGAATGATGAAGTGCAACACGAAGACGATGGCCGCTATTGCGCTTGCTCTTGCGCTCGGCGTTGCGTACTGGGCGCTACCTCAATTGCGAGGGTCGCTGACGACGCTCGCCGTTGCGGTCTCCGCACTGGCTTGTCCGCTGTCGATGCTGCTGATGATGAGAGGCATGCATTCGAATGTGGACCGTGAGCCGGCTCCAAGCCAGGGAATCGAGGAGAGAAAGCCACAATCCGGCTCTAGCTCGTAAGCACATCAACCAGCAGGGGCGGTCCGTCATTGCGGTTTGCCGGGCTGCCCCAAGGCTTTTGCAGGAGCAAGTCATGTTTAACGGCAATCGAATACTGAACATCCTTGTCGCAATCTTTGCTGTCATCGGGCTCGTTACGGTGCTTGGTGCGGCGGGCATGACGGCGGCACATTTCAGCATGATGCACGGGTTCCAGTCGTGTGGGCATGCAATGCAGCTCTGGCAGGACGGCCGGGGAGGCGGGTCGGGAGACGTGAGATGAAGAGTCAAACACCGCGACGGAAGGCAACTCGGCAAAGTGAACGTAAGCCGGTGGTCAGCTGGTATCTGCTGGCCATCGTGGCGTTGATTCTTGCCGTTGTAGGAGCGCTCGTGTCCGGGCCGTTGCTCATGCAACGTAACCCGACCAGAGTCGCTCCGCAGAAGGCAGCCTCGTCCGCTCACAGTGCCCAGGCCGCTGGCTGGCATGTGGGCATGCTGCGTCCGGATGGACTACGCATCATCCCGAGCGGCCGCTCGGACGCCTCTCACGTTCTCAATCCCAATCAGTTTGTGGACAAGGACGTCAGGCACGCCTACTGGGTAGCGACGCAAATTCCCGCTGTACTCAACAAGCTCTACTGCTGGTGCGGCTGCGAAAATCGAGGCATACACCGTTCCAATCTTCAATGCTTCGAAGACAATATGGCAGTCACGTGCGAGGTATGCCTTGGCACAGCGAGAATCGCCTGGCAAATGACGCAGGCCGGGGTTCAGGACGCTGGCAAGATTCAGGCTGCCGTCGACGCAAGGTGGGGGCCGAAGGGTTAGCGGTCCTCCGTGTCCCATCAATCGATTGAAGGAGGCGAACATGGACCTGAAATGCGTTGTCGCCGTTGTGAGGCCTGACGTTCCGGAGGTGCTGGAAAGACGGCTCGGAGCGATTCATGTGCACGGCATGACTGTGACCCGGGTACGAGGGTTCGGCGCACATCCCAATGTGTTCGCTGACGACTGGACGACCGAACACATCAAAATCGAAGTATTCACCGAGGCGGACAACGTCGATGCGCTGGTCACGACAATCATGGATATCGCGCACGTCGGCGCCGTCGGTGACGGAGTGGTGGCAGTGCTTCCGGTCGAGAAGTTTTTTCGGGTTCGCAGCAAATCCGAGGCGCAGCCTTAGCGTTGCGCAGGATGAGGGCCTGCGCTGGGTGGTCAGTCTAAAGCGAGCGGACGTATGTGATGATTTTCCAGATATCTTCTTCCCTGAGCGCGCCCTTGAATGGCGGCATGGCGCTTCCGACCGGGACGCCACCCTCTGATATGGTCCAAAGAAGATAACCGTCGGACGCCATCGGCATCTTGCTGACGGCGGCAATGTTTGCGGGACGCGGAGTCAGGTTCTTACCGTCCGGACCGTCGCCTAGTCCCCTCGGGCCATGGCATCGGGCGCAGTTCTGTTCAAACAGTCTTTTGCCGCTCAGGAGATTTGGTTGGGACGGCTGCAGGGGATTTTCCGCCGAAGCGTACTGAGGGTCGATACCGTTCGCCATCACGAAGTGGTGACGAACCATGGACATGCCCATCATCATGTGCCCGGGCCCCATCATCCCCATTTGGGCATATCCAGGCAACGAGAAACAGAGGCCGCCTAGCGCCGCAAATCGAGCGAAGGACCGTTTCATGGCCATCCCTCCTTCCGTCTCTCATCAGATTATCGCTCGCTATTGCGTACTGGCGGGAGGGGCCATCCAGTATTGCTGTTGCCACATCATGTTGTTCATCATTTCCTGCTGCATGCGGAGATACTGGTCGGTCATGTACTGCCGCTGTCGCAGTTGTTCGGGTGTCAGGCGCGAGTAGTAGCCACCCATGTGTCCCCATCCACCTCCGCAACATCCGGGACCCGCACCGCCCATCATTCCGGGGCCCATTCCTCCGTAACCCATCATCCCGGGTCCCCACATGCCGTGCATGGTGCTCATCGCGCTTTGCATCGTGGCCCAGTGTTGCTGGAGCAGTTTCTGACGCTCCTGTGGGTCTTGCGTCTTACGAATCTGGTCCATCTGCGCCTGCATCGTTTTCATCTGCTCCTGAAACTGAGCCAGGCTCTTATCGAACGCAGCGGTATCTGGGCTTGTAGCCTTGGAACTGCTTTGTGCGGCAGCCGCGTCTTTTGGTGCCGCGTGGAGCAGCGGGGATGACATGGCCAGGCTGATAGCCATGGCGAGCATAAGTGTTTTCACAACGCCTCCGGCGGACTGGAGCACAGCTAGTTTCGGGTGTTCCCTACAGTTAGCCTACGCGCAAGGTCCGGTTCGCCTTTGACCTGAATCAAGGGCTTGTGAACCCCGGAGGCTTGGTGCTCAATGGTCCGCCTGGAGAGAGCGGCGGCCTTCGCCGGGCTCGCTTGCCTGCCGCCAGATTTCGAGTGCTTCCTTTGCCACGTAGGTTGCAATGCCGATTCCGGCCAACAGGTCTGCATATCGCCAGCCTGTTGCAAGCACCAGAAGGCCGGAAGCCAACACGCCGAAGTTGGCAATGACGTCGGCTCGTGTGCAAATCCAGCTTGCGCGCAGATGCACTTCGCCTTCACGATACCTCGAGAGCATCCGCAATACCGTCACGTTCACCGCAAGCGAGAGCAACGAGAAAGCAATCATGGCACCGCCGAGTGGCTCGCTACCAAACATAAACCGTCGAACAACATCGACGGATATGCCGACGCTGAGAAAGAGCAGCGTTGCGCTCGTCCACCTGGCCGAGTACCGCTTGAACTGGGCACCACGCGTAATAGCCATCAGGCTTAGTGCGTACGCGGCTGCATCAGTGAGCATGTCCAAGGCATCGGCCATCAAACCGGTTGACTGCGCCCATAGGCCTGCTGCCATCCCTACGACAAACATCGTCGCATTGAGGGCGAGCGCGATTCGCATGGTGCTGCGTTCGTTCTCTGTGTCAGCCTTCTGCTGAAGGCAATCGCAAGTCATCGGTCGGTGTCCTATCGTCAGTCAAATTCTACGCCCCTCTCCGATAGGCCACCTCATACCAACTGAATGGCCGTTCCACTCAGATGCCTGTCCTTAGAACCGCACCTGCTCGACCGGCAGCAACGGGTCGACTGCCGCCTGACGCGGCCGATGAGCGGGGCGACAACGGCGAGGGCACTATGTCAGACCGGGATCGTTAAGGTTTATTCGATGCCTGCCATCGGCCGCAGGAATGTGCATGCCTCCGCGCATGTCGGCAGGCGTCGAATAAACCCGATGGAGGAAACCGCGGAATGCCCCAATGCGGCTGGAGGCTTTGCGGCTATGGCGATTGATGGGCCGGGATGCGCAGTGGTGTCGGGAGCGGCGCGGCCAGGCGGGATGCCAGCCGGGTGCTGACGCGGTTGCGAAGGGGTGCCGTCGTGCAGTCGCGATGATGAAGCGGACGTGCGGGATGCTTCGCGAAGCGACACGCGCAAACGCCCGGTACAGTTCCGCCGCTCGCGCCTCGATGTGAACGCGGCGGACATTTGCGATCCCGGCATAATGTCCGACACGTACAAAGAATCAGGAGACACTCGATGACGACCCGCGCGCTCTTTCGCGACGACGCCTATCTGACCCACTGCGACGCGGCCATCACCGCAATCGACGAGCAGGGCATCCATCTCGACCAGACGGTGTTCTATCCGCTCGGCGGCGGCCAGGCGGGCGATGCGGGCGTACTGACGCTGGCCGACGGCACGCGCATCGAGATCGCCGATACGCGCAAGGCGGCATTCGAAGGCGCGACGCCCGACGATGCCGTCCACGTTCCCGCGCCCGGCCAGGAAGCGCTGCTCGCGCAGCTTGCCGTCGGGCAGCGGGTGTCGGCGCAGATCGACTGGGAGCGCCGCTATCGGCACATGCGGCTGCACACGGCGAGTCACCTGATGTGCGCGGTGCTGCCGTATCCCGTCGACGGCTGCAGCATCACGTCCGCCTACGCGCGGCTCGACTTCGCGACCGTCGAGCCGATCGGGCGCGAGCAGGTCGAAGCGCGGCTCGCCGAGCTGGTGGGCGGCGCGCATGCCGTCGCGACGCAATGGATCACCGACGACGAAATGGTCGCGCGCCCCGAACTCGTGCGCACGATGAGCGTGAAGCCGCCGATGGGGCTCGGACGCGTGCGGTTGCTGCGCATCGAAGGCGTCGATCTGCAGCCGTGCGGCGGCACGCATGTGCGCAATACGCAGGAGATCGGCGCGCTGCGCATCGCAAAGCTGGAAAAGAAGAGTGCGCGCACGCGGCGACTGGTGCTGGAGTTCGCATGAGCGCGCGGTTCGACGCGGCCGCGTATTCGGCGCGAGGCGACTACGCATCGCTCGATGCGCGTGCGCGCGATGTGCTCGACTGCTGGTTCGGCGCGCCCGGCTCGCACGAATACGGCACCGACCGCAAGTGCTGGTTCAGGCGCAGCGACGCGTTCGACGCGATGCTGCGCGAGCGCTTCGGCGCGCTGATCGAAGCGGCGCTCGCGCATGAACTCGACGCGTGGCTCGATACGCCGCTCGGCTCGCTCGCGCTCGTGATCGTGCTCGATCAGTTCACGCGCAACTGTCATCGGCATACGGCGCGTATGTATGACGGTGATGCGCAGGCGGTCGGCATCGCGCGCCGGATGGTCGAAGAGGGCAGCGACCTGTTGCTGCCGACCGTCTATCACCGCGCGTTCGCGTATATCCCGTTCGAGCACGACGAAACGCTGGAAGGCCAGCGCGAAGGCGTGCGCCTGTACGCGCTGCTCGAAACGCAAGGGCTGGACCCATCGTATGCGCGCTCGGCCGTGCGGCATGCGAAGATCGTCGAGCGCTTCGGGCGATTTCCGCATCGCAATTCGCTGCTCGGCCGTCCTTCCACCGATGAAGAAATCGCGTTCCTGCGCGAGCCGGGGTCGTCGTTCTGAGCGTTACGGACAGATGGCCGGCGAGCGGCCGGTAAAGCCGCTCAGAACCGGTATGCAGGATTCTTCGGGTCGAAAGTCGACGCATCGAACGTCTTCGGCGTCACGCTTTCCAGCACGATTTTCTCGAACAACTGCTCGTCGTCGTCGTATGCCTCGACCGTGCGAAAGTAAGGCCAGCGCAGATCGAGCCCGAGCGTCTTCTTCTTCGCGTAGAACCCGGACGTACCGCTTTTGACCTCATAGGTGAGCGCGATCACGCGCACGCCGTCAATCGATCGCACCTCGACGCTCTGCGGCCGCAGGGCGCCAGCATCCGCGTATCTTGCCGCTTCACTGACGAACTGCGTCGCGATGAACTCAGTGCCGAGATCGCGCACCGAATGATTCGACTGCGCTCGCGCCAGCGAGCCGTCGATCGACGTCCAGATGGGCATGATGTTCAACATGCCGCCGAGATGCCCATACATCGCGTCGCTGCGCTTCGTCTCGTCGTAGATCGCTTCCTGTCCCGCGTGCGGGCCGTCGGGCAGCCACGTCATGTAGATGCGCAGCGGCTCGCGCGCCATCTTCACGAGCATGTGATCGGGCCGCGCCGTCCATTCGCCCTTGATGCGCTCCTGACGACGCATCGTGAACTCATACGACGGATAGCCGTTCGGTCCTTCCTTCACGTAGCGTGGCACCGTCTGCGGATCGAGCGCTTCGAAGAGCGCAACCAGTTGCGCGTCGTCGAGCTTTGCGAGCGCCCCCGTTTGCGCGGTTTGACGCAGCCAGCGCACCTGCTGGTCGACGGCGAGCTTGCCAACGAGCGTGGGCGCCGCGTCGGCCGTTCGCGTGTCCGCGGCTTTCGCCAGCGCCGGATGGACAGCGCACGACGCAATCGCGGCGAGCGCGGCGTTCGCCAGCCATCGCTTCACGTGCTGTGAGCGTCGTCCGTCCACACGGCGAATCCGTTTGGCAGACCCAGTGTTTTGCACGATGAATTTCTCCATGACGACTCGCTTCGCGCCGTTGCGCCCGTTTGCAAAGCCGCTAGTCTCGCCGATCTTCGAATAAGGGGTTGTAGGAATATTTCGGATATCAAATGAAAAACTAAGATTTAGGACTATTCGTATATAAGCGGTCGACGAAGATTTGTATCGTTCGCCGCCTAAAGAATTCGGATTCCAAACTTGTCCGCAATAATGACTACCGCGATACAGATTGAACGGCTCTGCAAGTCCTATCGGCTCGACAGCGTGCAAGTCGTCGGGCTTGCCGATGTCTCCGTCCTGATCGCATCGAATGCGCTCACCGTGCTGAGCGGTCCGTCGGGCAGCGGCAAGACTACGCTGCTCAACATGATGGGTTGCATTGACCGGCCCGACAGCGGCCACGTCGTGATCGACGGGCAGGACACGAGCGAACTCTCCGACGATGCGCTGTCCGACTTCCGCGCGCGCCAGATCGGCTACGTGTTCCAGAACTTCAATCTGCTGCCCGTGCTGTCCGCGTATGAAAACGTCGAATATCCATTGCTGATGGCGCGTCTGCCGGCGCGCGAGCGGACGCGGCGCGTCGCGGAGCTGCTGGACGCCGTCGGGCTCGCGGACAAGGCGCGGCGGCGGCCAGGGCAGCTGTCGGGCGGCGAGCGTCAGCGCGTCGCGATTGCGCGCGCGCTTGCCGTCGAGCCGACGCTCGTGCTCGCCGACGAACCGACCGCAAATCTCGACAGCCACACAGGCGCGGCGATCATTGATCTGATGCGACAGATGCAGCGGCAGCGCCGCGTGTCGTTCGTCGTGTCGTCGCACGATCCGCAGGTCCAGGCGGCCGCCGACGAACTCGTGCAGATCCGCGATGGCCGCATCGTGCATCACGAGCGCGTGCTGCGCGCAATGGAGGGCGTCGCCGTATGAAGCAGGCACTGACCCTCGCGCTGCGCAATCTGCAGCGCAACCGCCGCCGCTCGGTCACGACGCTGCTCGCGATCGTCGTCGGCGTGTGCGCGATTCTGCTGTTCGGCGGCTTCAGCAAGGACATCACGCTCGGCATGCAGACGGACATCGTCCGGCACAGCGGCCATCTGCAGGTGCAGCGGCGCGGCTATTTCGCGTACGGCATCGGCAACCCGACGGCCTACGGCATACGCGACTACTCGAAGGTCATCGAGGTATTGCGCAACGATCCGGTGCTGCGTCCGATGACGCTCGTCGTCACGCCGACGCTGCAGCTGGGCGGCGTCGCGGGCAACTTCGACGCGGGCGTGTCGCGCACCGTGTACGCGGAAGGCACGGTTCCCGCCGATCAGACGCGCATGGAAGCGTGGAACGACTACGGTTTCCCGCTCGATCGCGAAGCGTCGCCGCTGCAAGGCACGGCCGACGATGCTGCCGTCGTCGGCGAAGGGCTCGCGCGCGTGCTGCAACTCTGCGCGCCGCTGCACGTGAAGGATTGCGCGATGCCGCAGGCGCTGCTCGACGACCGCAAGCAGCGCGAGACGGATGCCGCGCCCGCCGACCTACTTGCGCTCGCGGCGGCCGAAGCGGCGAGCGCAACGAAGGCGCCGTCGGCGGCCCGCATCGACATGCTCGCGACGAGCGTGCACGGCGCGCCGAACGTCGGCGGCTTTACCGTCGTGAAGGCCGAGCAGCAGGGCGTCAAGGAACTCGACGACATCTATCTCGCGCTGCATCTGGCGGGCGCGCAGCGCCTCGTCTACGGCGCAGACGAGCCGCGCGTGACGGCAATCGAAGTGCAACTTAAGCACACCGGGCAGTTGCCCGCCGCGCAGCGCCGCATCGAACAGCTGCTCGCCGCGCAGTTTCCCGATCAGCCGATGGAAGTGCTCGACTTCGCCACGCTCAATCCGTTCTACGGGCAGACGAACTCGATGTTCGACGTGATCTTCGGCTTCGTGTTCGTGCTGATCAGCGCAATCGTGCTGTTCGTCATCACGAACACGATGAGCACGGTGGTCGTCGAGCGCACCGTCGAAATCGGCACGCTGCGCGCAATGGGCAATCGCCGCAGCGACATCCAGCGGATCTTCGTCTGCGAAGGGCTGCTGCTCGGCGTGTTCGGCACGGCGGCGGGCGTCGCCGTCGCGCTGCTGCTCGCGGCCCTGATCAATCGCAGCGGCCTCACGTGGACGCCGCCCGCGCGCGTCGACTCGATCGCGCTGACCGTGCGCGTCTGGGGCGAATGGCGGCCGATCGCGCTGACATTCGCGACGCTCGCGTGCGTCGCGGTGCTGTCCGCATGGTGGCCCGCGCGGCGCGCGGCGCGGCTGTCGATCGTCGATGCGCTGCGTCATGTCTGAATTGTCCTTTTTCTGTTCTGTCGGGAGTCGGTTCGTGCGTCGTCTGTTTTTTGCCGGATTGTTGTCCGGTGTCCTGATTTCGGGGGCATTTGCCCAGGCCGCGCCGGATGCACAGCGGATGCTCGCGGCAAGCGACGCGATCCGTTCGCCGTCGAGCCCCTTCGTGCTGAATGCCGCGCTGACGGAATACCGCGCGGGCAAGCAGGTGGATTCAAATGTGCTGTCGATCTGGTCGAAACCCGACGACGGCGGTGGCACGTACCGCACGCTGGTGCGCTTCGAGGCGCCCGCGCGCGACGCCGGCAAGCTGATGCTGAAGAACGGCAACGATCTGTGGTTCTACGATCCCGCGAGCCAGGCAAGCGTGCGCATTTCGCCCGATCAGCGGCTGCTCGGACAGGAATCGAACGGCGATGTCGTCACGACCAATTTCGCGCACGACTACACGGCGACGCTCAAGGGCACGGAAGACGTGATGGACGGCGACCGGCAGACGCGCCGCTGCAACTGGCTTTCGCTGACGGGCAACGTGTCCGGGCTGACGTACAGGCGCATCGACATGTGGCTCGATGCGCAATCCAGCCGGCCCGTGAAGGCGAAGTTCTATTCCGAAAGCGGCCGGCTGCTGAAGACGGCGTTCTATCGCAGCTACGCGCCGCAGCTTGGCGCCGAGCGGCCGACCGAGATCGTCATCATCGACGGGCTCGATTCCGGCTGGGTGACGGTGCTGCGTTTCTCGAACTACGCATGGCACGAGATTCCCGATGCGTGGTTGCAGCGCGATTATCTGCCGCGCTTCAAGCCGCAATGAGCCTGACGGGTTCACGCGCGCTGACGTCGATTGCGCTCGCGTCGTTCGTCGCGTTCGTCTCGTGGTTGCCGGATGCGGCCTCGGCGGCAGCAGCGGGAGAAGACGGCGAGGCGGCGGCGCCGAATGATGCCGCGGACGAGGCGCCGGTCTTGCCGGCCGCGTCCTCCGATACGGCAGATGCAGCAGACGCAGCGAATGCATCGGCGGCCGCCGATGCCGCCGCGCTGAATCTCGCCGACGCCGTGCCGGCTGCCTCTGCGCCGTCCCCTGCCGCACATCCGTGGAAGTTCTTCGTGCAGGACGCGGTGCGCGAGAGCGGCTATCGCGATGCGCCGTCGTCGCTGCGCAATCAGCTTTCGTTCGATCTGCTGTATCAGCAGGCCATCGTGCCTTCGGTGAGCGTGAACTTCTCGGCGCGTTTCGATCGCTTCGATCCGCTGTCGTCGTCGGCGGCGCCGCACCGGAGCGAAAGCACGATCCGCGAAGCATTCGCGTCATGGAACGTGACGCCGCTCACGGGCGTCGACGCGGGGCGCATCAACGAGCGCCTCGGCGCGGCCGTCGGCTACAACCCGACCGATTTCTTCAAGGCGGGCGCCGTCAACCTCGACGTATCGCCGGACCCGGAAAGCCGCCGCACGAACCGCCTCGGCACGGTAGGCGTGCGCGCGCAGCATCTGTGGGACGGCGGCTCGGCGCAGTTTCTCTTTTCTCCGCGGCTCGCGAGCTACAGCGCGCCCGGTAATCCGTTTGCGTCATCCGATCTGCAGCGCACGAACGGCGTGAACCGGTGGCTCTTCGTCGGCAGCCAGCGTGTGTCGGCGTCGGTGCAGCCGCAACTGCTCGTGTACGGCGAGCAGGGACAAGCGCCGCAGGTGGGCCTGAACCTGAGCGTCGTGCCGGCGAACTCCGTCGTTGCGTACGCGGAATGGACGGGCGGGCGCCGCGCGTCGCTGATCGGCCGTTCGACGGGCGTCGACGATCGCGCGTTTCGCACGAACTCGGCCATCGGCGTGACATGGACGACGCCGCTCGATCTGTCGATCACAGCCGAGTTGCAGAGCAACGGCGCGGGCGCGACGCCTTCGCAATGGCGCGCGTTGCAGTCGAATGATCCGCGCGCCTGGGGCCGCGCCGTGCAAACGGGCGTCGCTTCGCAGGATCTGCCGACGCGTCACGGCGCGTTCGTGATGGCGATCTGGCGCAACGTCGGCATTCGCCGGCTCGATTTGTCCGCGTTCGTGCAGGCCGATCAGGGCGGCGGCCGTCACGCCTGGCTGGAACTGCGGCGCCACTACGACCGCTTCGACGTCGCGTTGCAGTTGCAGCGCCAGGGCGGGCCATCGTGGAACCGCTACGGCGCGATGCCCGAGTCGCGCAGCGTGCAGATGCTCGCGACCTTCTACGAATAAAAACTACGCGCGCGGCGTGCCGGCGCAGCGAACACAACTCAAGAACCACACTCAACGGGACAGGAAAACTGATCATGCGCGATATCGCGATAGTAGGCATGGCTTGCCGTTTCCCAGCGGGTCTCGACGATCTCGACGCCTTGCTGGCGGCGCTCCGCCAGCGCACGGTGACGGCCGGCCCGGTGCCCGCCGACCGCTGGGACGCGGCACGCTATTACGCCGCTGACGAAAGCGCAAAGGGCAAGGCCTATGTCGACAAGGCCAACTTCCTGAAGCAGGACATTCGCGCGATTGACGCGGGCTTCTTCGATTTGCCGCCGCGCGTCGCCGAAAATCTCGATCCGATGCAGCGCCTGTTGCTCGAACTGATCTGGGAGGCGTTCGAGAACGCGGGCCTCGATCTGACCGCGCATGCGGGCAAGAAGGTCGGCGTGTATGTCGGCGGCTTCATGCTGGACCATATGATCACGCTGATGCAGCCGGCCAACCGCGCGCGCCACAACGCGAATACGGCAGCCGGCATGATGATGACGATGCTGTCCAACCGGCTTTCGCATGCATTCGATCTGCGCGGGCCGAGCCTGTCGATCGACACCGCGTGCTCGTCGTCGCTGGTCGCGTTCAGCTACGCGTGCCGCGACATCTGGAACGGCGACTGCGAGATGGCCGTGGTCGGCGGCGCAAACGTGATGACGCGTCCCGAGTACCCGATCGGCATGTGCAAGGGGCAGTTCCTGTCGCGCGACGGCCAGTGCAAATCGTTCGATGCGCGCGGCGACGGTTATGGCCGCGGCGAAGGCGGCGGCGTCGTCGTACTGAAGACGCTCGAGCGCGCGCTTGCCGACGGCGACACGATACTCGCGACCGTCGCGGGCGCGGGCGTCAATTCCGATGGCCGCACGCCGGGCATCTCGATGCCGAGCGCCGACGCGCAGAGCGCGCTGATCCGCGACGTGTGCGAGCGCTTTGCGATCGACGTGTCGAAGGTTCGCTATGTCGAGTGTCACGGCACGGGGACGGCGGTGGGCGACCCGATCGAGGCCGAGTCGATCGGCTCCGTGTACGGCACGGGCCGCGAGGGCGATGCGCGCGTCGTGCTCGGCTCGATCAAGAGCAACATCGGGCATCTGGAGTCGGGCGCGGGCGTCGCGGGCATCATCAAGGCCGTGCTGACGCTGATGCATCGCGAGGCATTCCCGCTCGGCAATCTGCAAACGCCGCATCCGGGCATCGACTTCGAGAAGCTCGGCGTGCGTCTCGCCGATGCGCCGATCAGGCTCGCACAGGATGACGAGCTAGACGGCGAGCCGTTCCTCGTCGCGGTCAATTCGTTCGGCTATGGCGGCACGAACGCGCACGTGGTGCTGCGCTCGGCGTCGAACTTCGACGGATCGCGCAACGCGCATGAACAGGCCAACGCAACACTTCGCCCGGCGGGCTTTCCGTCGATGCTGCCGCTCTCTGCACGACACCCGGAAGCGCTGAAGGCGCTGGCGCGGCGCTATCGCGAGCGACTCGCACAGCCGGCGACGAAGCTCGACGACGTGCTGTACTCCGCCGCGCTGCGCCGTGCGCATCTCAGCGAACGCGCCGTCGTGCTGGGCGCCGACCGTGCGACGATCGTCGCCGCGCTCGACGCGCTTGTGCTGGGCGAAAAGAGCGAGCGTGTCGTGACGGGCCAGCAGGCGCCGCAAGGCAAGGCGCTGCCCGTGTGGGTGTTCACGGGAATGGGCCCGCAATGGTGGGCGATGGGCCAGCAGCTCTATCGCGAAGACGCCGTGTATCGCGCGGCCGTCGACGAGGCGGACGGCATCTTCAAGCGTATCGCTGGCTTCTCGGTGCTCGTCGAGATGCTGAAGGACGAGCGAGAGTCGCAGATCACGCGCACCGTGTATGCGCAGCCCGCCAACTTCCTCGTGCAATGGGGCATCGTCGCGATGCTGCGCGCGGCGGGCGTGACGCCGGGCGCGGTGGTGGGCCACAGCGTCGGCGAAGTGACGGCGGCCGCCGTGAGCGGCGCGCTCAGTCTCGAAGACGCGCTGCGCGTCGCTTACGAGCGCAGCCGCCTGCAGGCGCGCACGGCGGGCACGGGCAGCATGCTCGCCGTGGGCGTCGGGCCGCAGGCGCTGACGGACACGCTGAAGCAGTACGAAGGGCGCATCGAAATCGCCGCCGTCAACGGACCGAACACGATCACGCTGGCGGGCGAAACGGCCGCGATCAAGCGGCTCGCTGCGGACCTGTCGCAGCGCGAGATCTTCAATCGCGTGCTGAACGTCGAGGTGCCGTATCACAGCTATCTGATGGAGCCGATTCTCGGCGAGTTGACGCAGCGGCTGCAATCGATCGTCGCGCGCGAGCCGTCGATTCCCGTCGTGTCGACCGTCACCGGCAAGCGCTTCGAAGGCCCGGCGTTCGGCGCCGACTACTGGGCGCGGAACGTGCGCGAGTCCGTCTCGTTCATGCAGGCCGTGCAGACCTTGCTCGACGAAGGCTTCGTCACGTTCGTCGAAGTGGGTCCGCACCCGGTGCTGTCGTCGGCGCTGCGGGATTGCGCGAAGGTGCGCGCGAACGAAATCCGCCTCGTCGAAACGCTGCGCCGTAACGAGGCCAACCACGAGCCCGAATGCGCGCGCGTGCACCGCGCCGTCGCGCAGGTCTTCGCGAGCGGGTCCACGATCGACTGGACGCCGCTCAACGGCAATGGTCGATTCGCCGCGCTGCCGGGTTATCCGTGGCAGCGCGAGCGCCTGTGGCTCGAATCCGACCGGGCCGCGTATCAGCGCATCGGGCCGACCGACCGGCCGCTGCTCGGCAACGAGCACTATCCCGCGCACGATGTCTGGACCAACGATCTAGAGCATCAGAACCTTGCGTGGCTGAAGGACCACGTCGTATCGGGCACGCCCATCATGCCGGCTGCCGGCTACATCGAGACGCTGCTCGAAGCGGCGGCCACGCTGCATCCCGACGCGCCCGGCTGGACGGTCTCCGACGTCGCGATTCACGCGCCGCTCGTCATGGCGGGCGATCGCGCGATCGACTACGTGTGCGCGTACGAGCGCGGCACACGCGGCGTCGCGATCCGCAGCATCGAAGGCGGCAGGATCGGCGAGGGCACGCTGCATCTGACGGGCACGGTCGCGGCGTTGAAGGCCGCCGATGCCACGCGTGTCGATATCGAGGCGCTGAAGACTTCGCTCGACCGTCCTGTCGATGCGCAAGCCTTCTATCGCGAACTCGCGCGCATGGGGCTGCAATACGGTCCCGCGTTCCAGTCGATCCGCTCGCTGCACAAGGCGGCGCCCGGCGGCCGTGTGCTCGTGCGCATCGAATGTCCGGCACATCTGCCGCGCGACGGCTACCGCGCGCATCCGTCGATGCTCGATGCGTGCTTTCAGGCGCTGGTCGGTATTCTGGACGACAGCGACTCGACCTGGCTGCCGACAGGCTTCAGCGAGATGCGCGTGCTCGCGCCTTCGCTGCCGATGGCGTACTGGTGCGAGGCGGTGCGCGTGAACGCGACGCCGCGGCACGTCGACGCCGATCTCACGATCGCCGACGACAGTGGCCGCGTGCTGGCCGTGATTCGCGGGATGCGCGTGACGGCGTCGTCAGCGAAGCTCGAACGCACGGATGCATGGGGCGATCCCGTGAAGCTGCAGATGCTGCGCTACGAATGGTCGGACGGCGCGCGCCTGCCCGAGCCGAAGCGGCTCGGCCACTGGCTGATCGTCGAAGACGATGCCGCGCGGCAAACCGCCGACACGATCGCGGCCGGCTTCGAAGCGTTCGGCGTGCCGATGTGCGCGCGCCTGAACGTTGCGGCGTACGTCGAGATGCGCAACGCCCGGCGCGCGCTGCGTGCCGACGCGAGCGCCGCGATCGGCGCCGTGCTCGACGAAGCGGGCCCGTTCGACGGCGCCGTTTTCCTGCACGGTCTGAATGCATCCGGCGAGAGCGACGATCCGACGGCGACGGCCGCGCTGCTGCTGATGCATGCCGTCACGAAGCATCTGGCCGCGTCGCCCGCGCCGCAGCGTCCGCGCGCTTACGTGGTCACGCGCGCAGCCTTCGACACGACACAACAGGGCGCGCACGTCGAGCCGGCACAGACAGCGCTCAACGGCTTTGCGCGCGTCGCGTTCAATGAGATCGAAGGCATGCGTTTTTCGAGCATCGATCTGCCGCCGGCAGCGAGCGCCGACGACATCGATGCCGCGATCCTCGAATTGCTGTGCGACGCGCCGGAAGACGAAGTCGCGATCCGGCGCGGGCAGCGCCTGTTCAGCCGCTTGACGGCGAATCCGTGGCTCACGCAGCCGCTCGTCGAGACCGTCGCGCCCGAGGGTGGCCGCAAGCTGCTCGTGCGCGCGCTGGGCGAGCGCCAGGAGGACGACGGGGGCGCGGGCAGCGTGAAGTTGATCGAAGTGGCGCACGAGCCGCTTGCCGATGACGGCCTGGAGCTGAAGATCGAAGCGGTGGCGCTGACGAGCCGCGCGCTGCGCGCGTCGACTGGCGACCGCTTCGACGACGATTTCGTCGACGTGGTGGCGACGGTGAGCGGCATCGGTTCGAACGTGACGGATCTGCGCGAGGGGCAACGCGTGTACGGACTCGCGCCCGCCGATTTCGCGACGCATATCCGTGGCCCGCGCGCCGCGTTCCATCTGACGCCGTTGTCCGATCATGCGACGCCCGCGTCGGTGCTGGTTGCCGCCAGCCGCGCAGCCGTAGCGACGCGTGTGGTCGAACAGGCCGATCTCGGCGCGCATTCGCACGCGCTGGTGCTGGCCGACGAAACGGGTCTCGCGGTGGCGGCGGCGCTGCGCGCGCAGGGCGTCGACGTGACGCTGGTCGCGACCGACCCGGCGGCTGCGCAGGAAGGCGCGCTCGCCGCGACGCACGACGCGATCGAGCGCGCGTGCGTCGAACGCACGCAAGGCCGTGGCTTCGATGCGATCGTCGCGCCGCTGTGCGACTGGGCCGAGCGCTTCGGCTGGCGCGCGCTCGCGGCGGGCGGCGTGCTGATCGACACGGCCGCGCGCGCCCGTCCCGTGACGATGCCGCGCGCTTCGTCGTCGGTCGTGCGCGCGGATCTGACCGTCCTGACGCAGCGCGCCGGGCGATTTGCATCTGCATTGCAGCGTGCCGTCGCGCGCGCCGAACGCGGCGAGCTTGCGAGAGCCGACAGCCTGTCGGTGTCGCTCGCCGATCTCGCGACCCGCAAGCTCGCGATGCCGGACAGCGAGGTCTCGCTGATCGTGCGCTTCGACGATGCGGCGACGCCATTGCCCGTGCAGGTGCACGAGACCGTCGCGTTCGATCCCGACGCGACGTATCTCGTGACGGGGGGACTCGGCGGCTTCGGCCAGAAAACGGCGCGCTGGCTCGTCGATCATGGCGCGCGTCATCTCGTGCTCGCGTCGCGCAGCGGCGCGGATACGGCAGAGCGCCGCGCCTTCGTCGACGGCCTGGCGGCGCGCGGCGTGCAGGTGCTCTGCGTGCCGTGCGACGTGTCCGACGCCGCGCAGATGCGCGATCTGTTCGGCGTCATTGCGCGCGCCGGGAAGCCGTTGCGCGGCGTGTTCCACTCGGCTGCCGTCATCGTCGACGAGCCGATCGTCGAACTGAATCCGCAGAACCTCGTCGCCGTGATGCGCAACAAGGCCGAAAGTGCGCGCCTGCTGCACGAGCACACGCGCGGCATGCAGCTCGATCACTTCGTGCTGTTCTCGTCGATTGCGAATCTGGTCGGCAACAGCCGGCAGGCGAGCTATGCGAGCGCGAACGGCTATCTCGACGGGCTTGCGTGGCATCGTCATTCGCTCGGCCTGCCCGCGACCAGCATCAACTGGGGGGCGATCGCCGACGTCGGCGTCGTTACGCGCGATGAAAAGCTCGAAGCGTTCATGCGCTACATGGGGCTGCGCGGGATGGAATCGGCGGAGGCGCTCGGCTGGCTCGAGCGCGCGATGCGGCGCGGCGTGCCGCAACTCGGCGTGACGCTGATCACGAACTGGGCCGACTGGGGCCGTTACGAAACGCTGGGCAGCCAGTCGCCGCGCTTCGCGGACCTGATCGCCGCCGACACGAACCGCGATGCCGGCGCGCGCGACGTGCTGAAGGCGGAGCTTGCCGCGCTGCCCGGCTCCGAGCGCTTCACGGTGCTCGCGGGACTGGTCGCGTCGCTGATCGCCGACGAACTGGAAACGTCGGCGGCAGGCATTCCGATCGACCGGCCGATTCTCGACCTCGGCGTCGATTCGCTGATGGCCACCGAAATCCAGCTGGTGCTCGACCGCGATCTGGGCATCAGCGTATCGGTGCTCGAAATTCTCGACGACCTGACGATCCGCGCGATCGTCGACAAGACGCTCGCGTCGTTCGGCTGGGGCGATGCGGATGAAGCGACGCCTGCGCTGGCAGAGGAGCCGGCATGAGCGGGCGGCCTCGCAACACGATCGGCAACATGCGACACATTGGGGAGACACATCGATGACGACGGGATCGCATATCGAGCGGCTGCGCGCGCGGCTGCTCGGCAAGACGGGCGCGCCGCGCGCGGACGCCGATGCGGACGCGCCACCCGCCGTGGACAGGCGCGTGACCGTCAGGCCGGAGCATTACGACTTCGCGCACTTTCCCGAGATGCGTGAGTACGCGAACACGCGCTGGTACTACGACAACCAGGGCTTCGAATGGAACATGTTCCGCGAGCACGTGGGCGTGACGAGCGCCGAAGTCGAGATCGACGGACGGCGCATGATCAATTTTTCGTCGTACAACTATCTCGATCTTGCGGGCGATCCGCGCGTGAAAGAGGCCGCGAAAAGAGCCATCGACGACTACGGCACGTCGACGGGGTCGGGGCGCATCATCGTCGGCGAGATACCGCTTTTCGGCGAGTTCGAGCGCGAGCTTGCCGATGTGCTCGGCGTCGAAGCCGCCGTGATGGGCGTGAGCGGCTGGGGCACGAATGCGGGTGCGATCGGCTATCTCGCGCGCAAGCAGGACCTGATCCTGTACGACGAGCTGGTGCATAACAGCATGTTGACGGGCGCGAAGATCAGCGGCGCGCGGCGCTTTGCGTTTGCCCACAACGACTGCGACGCGCTCGATCGTTTGCTGAGCGAGCATCGCGGCCAGTACGAACGCGTGCTGATTCTCACGGAAGGCGTGTTCAGCATGGACGGCGACATCCCCGACGTGCCGCGGCTGATCGACATCAAGAGGCGTCACAAGGCGCTGCTGATGGTCGACGAGGCGCATTCGATGGGCGTGATCGGTCCGCGAGGCCTCGGCGTCGTCGATCATTTCGGCCTGAACGGCGCGGACATCGACATTCACTTCTCAACACTGTCGAAGTCGTTCGCGACGATCGGCGGCTACGTGGCAGGGCGCAACGAACTGGTGACGATGCTCAAGCACTACGCGCCGGGCATCGGTCTCTATATCGCCTCGCCGAACCCGGCCAACGCGGCAGCGGCGCTCGAGGCATTGCGCATCATGCGCGCGGAGCCCGAGCGCGCGCGCAATGTGGTCGCGATTGCCGACTACTTCCGCGAGCGCGCGCAGGCGGCGGGCCTCGACATCGGACCGAGCCATGCTTCAGCCGTTGTGCCCGTGATGATCGCGGAGTCGGAGACGGCGTTGTGGCTCGCGGCGCGCCTCTTCGACAACGGGGTGTTTGCGTTTCCGATGATCTTTCCCGTGGTGCCGCGCAACGCCGCGCGGCTGCGATTCTTCCTCAACACGGCGCACACGCGCGGGCACGTCGACAGGACGATTGCGTTGCTCGCGCAACTCAAGGCAAGCGCGCCACCGGCGAAGGGGCTCTTTTGAAGCAGATCCGTTTCGATACGTTCGGCCCGCCCGCGCTGGTCGCGCGATGCCATGAGATCGCCGATCCCGGTCCGCCAGCCGCGTGGGAAGTGCTTGTCGACATCGACGCGTGCACGATTACGCCCGCTGACCTCGCGCGGCTCGCCGGGCGCTACGGCGAACTGCCGACGCTGCCCGCGACGCCCGGGCTCGAAGGCGTGGGACACGTGACGGCGCGCGGCTCGTCGGTGAAGACGCTGGCCGTCGGCGATCGCGTGATCGTCGTCGGCAACGACAACTGGTGTCAGCGCAGACGTCTGCCTGCCGCGATGCTCCAGAAGGTGCCCGCGCATCTCGACGTGCTGCAGCTCGCGGCGCTGAAAGTGAGCGCGTGTACGGCGCTCGAACTGGTGCGGCGCGCGGCGCCGCTTGCGCGCGGCGACTGGATCGTGCAGACGGCGCCGCTGTCGAGCGTCGGCCGCGCGGTGATGCAGATTGCGCGGCACGACGGCGTGCGCACGCTCAACATCGTGCGGCGTCCCGAGGCCGTTGCCGAGGTGCTCGCGGCGGGCGGGGATGCTGCCGTCGAAGACGGTCCGCTGCTCGCCGACGCCGTGCGCCGCGCGACGGACGGCGCGCCGCTTTCGATCGCGCTCGATGCGGTGGGCGGCGACGGCGTGGCGCGTCTTGGCGCGCTGCTCGCGCGCGGCGGCACGCTCGTCAACTACGGGATGCTGTCCGGGCAGCAGATGCGCATCGACTGCGAGCACGCGATTTTCGGCGGCATCACGGTCAAGGGCTTCTGGCTGACGCAGCGGCTATCGCGCATGTCGCTCGCGCAACGCGACGCACTGATCGGCGAGGCTGTCGAGCTGCTCGAACGCGGCGTGTTGCAGACGCAGGTGTCGGCCACCTTCGCGCTCGATGCGATCGGCGAGGCGTTGCGTCATGCCGAACAGCCGGGACGGCGGGGGAAGGTGTTCTTGCTGCCGAACGGTTCGTTGCCGGGGCCGCTATGCGGGGCGCCATCTGGCGAGACGGCGGAGGCGGCTGTGACATCGCGCGAACGCACGGGCGCTGGCGCACTCGCGCCAGGCTGACGGTCTGCGCATCGGGCAAGCGGAAGCTGTCGCAGCGGCGGCCCGAAGAGAAGAAATCAGCGAGAAGAAATCAGCGGCCCGCGCTCACATCGAGCAGCGCGCCGTTCACATACGATGCCGCGTCGCTCAGCAGCCAGACGATCGCCTCGGCGACTTCTTCGGCCGTGCCGGGGCGGCCCAGCGGCGTTTGCGCGCCTAGCACGGCGGCGCGGTCGGGCCGCCCGCCACTCGCGTGGATATCGGTGTCGATCAGGCCCGGGCGCACGGCGTTCACGCGCACCCCCTGCGGGCCGAGCTCCTTCGCAAGGCCGATCGTCATCGTATCGACAGCGCCTTTCGAGCCTGCGTAATCGACGTATTCGTTGGGCGACCCGAGCCGCGACGCCGCCGACGACACATTGACGATCACGCCGCCATGTCCGCCGCGATCCTTCGCCATGCGCCGAGCCGCTTCGCGCGCACACAGATACGCGCCGTACACGTTGACGTCGAACATGCGCTTCAGGCGCGCGGCGTCCATGTCGGCGAGCGGCATCGAAGGCGCGACGATGCCCGCGTTGTTCACGAGCGCATCGATGCGGCCGTACGCGCTTTCGAGCGCATCGAACATCGCGACGACCTGCGCTTCGTCGGCGACATCGCCCGCGATCACGCGCGCGTGGCCGCCCGCGCGTCCGACTTCGGCGGCTGCTTCTTTTGCGGCGGCCTCGTTGGCCGCGTAGTTGATGCCGACCGACCAGCCTCGCGCGCCGAGCAGGCGCGCGGTTGCGCGGCCGATGCCGCGGCTCGCGCCCGTGATCAGAACCACTTTCATCGTGTGTGCCTCATCTGTGCCTGATGTGTGCCGCCAGCGACGAAACTGCCGCTCACCAGAGCGATCGCGCCGCGCGTCACACGCGGTCGCGCCGGTCCGCCCACTTGTCGCGCGCGGGCGGCTGATAGCGCTGCAGCTTGGCGATCAGCGCGGCGGGGTCGCTGTCGATTTGCAGGATGTCGAAGTAGGTCCGACGCATGAAGCCTTCCTGCACCGTGTGCTCCAGCAGCGAGATCAGCGGATCGTAGAAGCCGTCGATGTTCAGCACGGCGACGGCCTTCTGGTGATAGCCGAGCTGCGCCCACGTGTAGACCTCGAACAGCTCTTCGAGCGTGCCCGCGCCGCCCGGCAGCGCGACGAACGCATCCGACAGGTCGGCCATCATCTTCTTGCGCTGATGCATGTCGGGCACGACGTGCAGTTCCGACAGGCCGTCATGGCCGACTTCCTTGTTGACCAGCAGCTCGGGGATCACGCCGATCGCGCGGCCGCCCGCCGCCATCACTTCATCGGCGATCACGCCCATCAGGCCGACCTTGCCGCCGCCGTAGACGAGCGACAGATTCGCGTCGACGAGCGCGCGGCCGAACGCCTTCGCGGCGTCGCGGTACAGCGGTTTGGCTCCGTCAGACGAGCCGCAATACACACAGACTGCCTTCATCTTCAACTTTCCTTCGATTCGTTGCGAGGTTCGCGCGGCGGCAGATAGTCGTAGAACTCACGCTGCGGATGCTTGCCCGACACCAGATCGTCGAACAGCTCGCGCGAGCGGCCACGCAGATACGGCGCCATCAATGACACGATCTGCACGCTCACCTGATGAAGCTCAGCGCGGATCGCTTCCTGCTCGTTGTACTTGCGCGGGTTCATCACGAACTGATACGACAGCCAGTACGTCGCGATCACGCCGATGTTGGTCGCGATCACCTTGATCTCGTCGGGCGTCGCGACCATTTCGCCGTCGGCGACGAGCTGCTCGCAGAACTGGCTCGCGAAGCGCACCTTGTGGCTGATGATCTGCTTGAAGTGCGTTTCCAGCGTGCGGTTGCGCGCGAGCAGATCGTTCAGGTCGCGATACAGAAAGCGGTAGCGCCACGTGAAATCGACCATGTACTGCAGATACGACCACATTTCGTCGATGGTCGCGCGGTGGTCTTCCGGAAAACGCAGACGCTTCTCGATCTCCTGCTCGAACTGGCTGAAGATGCTGTTGATGATGTCGTCCTTGTTGCGGAAGTGGTAGTACAGGTTGCCTGGACTGATTTCCATTTCCTCGGCGATCGTCGTCGTCGTGACGTTCGGCTCGCCGATCTCGTTGAAGAGCTTCAACGATAGTTCGAGAATCCGTTCGCGCGTGCGGCGGGGAGGTTTGGCTTCCATATCGTCCGGCCCTGGTTTACGGGCGTTCGCGATGCCGCGTGCTACGGCATGCTCCTCCGCCCGGTCTGGTTGGCTGTTTTTGAGACTATCGAACGATTATAAACCGACCGTTCTATACCCAGAACGCGCGCTTCTGTATGGCGTGGATGCGGCGCCAATGACGGGCTCTTGAATACTCGTGACGTGGGCTCGGTGCTCGCGCGCGGCGGCTAGCGCCTGAGTCCGAACGAACCGCCGGATCACCCGCCGAACCACCCGCCGACCCAATGGACCACGAGCGGCCCGACGATCAGCGCCCACGTCATCACGCACATGAAGAGCGCGACCATCACGGCCGCGCTGCCGAGATCCTTTGCGCGCCGCGACAACTCGTGGCGCTCGAGCGAGATGCGGTCGATGGCCGCTTCGACGCTCGAATTGAGCAGCTCGACGATCAGCACAAGGAACACGGAGCCGAGCAGCAGCACGCGCGACACGGGCTCGACGGGCACGACGATGCCGCACGGCACAAGAATGGCCGCGAGGGTCAGTTCCTGGCGAAACGCACTTTCCTCGCGGATCGCGACACGAAAGCCCGCGAACGAGTTCTTCATCGCGTGCCATGCGCGCGTGATGCCGCGATTGCCCTTGTACGGGTTGAACGGCAACGCGAGCGGATCGTCGGGGCCGAGCGGCTCGTGCGGGTCATGCGGCTCGGTGCGGGTGTCGCGGCGGACGTCGGCGCCGGCTTCGGCTTCGGCTTCGATGTCGGTCTCGATCAGCGTGTCCTCTTCGGATGGCGCGGAATCGCGCGATATCGGCTTGCGCGTGGTGGATGGCATGGGAGATGGTTTGCGTGCTGGACGAGGTTGAGTGCGTCCAGCATAGCGCGACTGCGGCGCGCCGTCGTCATGCCGTTCGTGCACATCGCCGAAAGGTTCGCCGTCCGGCTCGACAGCCGGACCGGCTTCAGACGCGATGGTTTCGGCGTCGCGCAGCGATTCCTGCGGGGCGCGCAATGCGTTCGATTGTCTCGTTTGCATGGGCGTGGCGGGAAGTAAGGGCGCTCGCGCGTCGGGCAGTGCGCTTTCGGACACGCGCTTCGGATACGCGTTATGCGGCGGCGTTTTCCTCGCTGTAGGCGGCGCGCGGCAAGGGCTTCAGATGCGCGGCGAACTGTTCGGAGGCGGCCGTCCACGAGAAGCGCTCGGCCCACTCGCGCGCGCGGCTGCGGTCGATCTTCAGCGCTTCGAGACACGCCTCGCGCAGGTCTTCGTGCATCGCGCCCGCGCCGCCGTCGCCGAGCACGTCGATAGGGCCCGTCACCGGATACGCGGCGACGGGCGTGCCGCACGCGAGCGCTTCGAGCAGCACGAGGCCGAACGTGTCGGTGCGGCTCGGGAACACGAATACATCGGCGGCCGCGTAGACCTTCGCGAGCTCGGCTTGCGTCAGCACGCCGAGATAGTTGACGCCCGGATAGCGCGACTTGAGTTCGGCGAGCGCCGGGCCTTCGCCCGCGACCCACTTCGAGCCGGGCAGATCGAGCTTGAGGAATGCTTCGACGTTCTTCTCGACGGCGACGCGTCCCACGTAAAGAAAGATCGGCCGCGCGGTGTTCAGCACCTTCGAGTCCATCATGTGGAAGATGTCGAGATCGACGCCGCGCGTCCACAGCACGACGTTCGTGAAGCCGTATTTTTCGAGGTCCGCCTTCACGACGGGCGTCGGCGCCATCACGGAGAGCGACGGCTTGTGGAACCAGTGCAGGAAGCGATACGTCCACGCAAGCGGGATGCCGAAGCGCGCCTGCACGTACTCGGGAAAGCGCGTGTGATACGCGGTCGTGAACGGCAGCTTGTGCTCGATCGCATAGGCGCGCGCGGCGAGTCCGAGCGGGCCTTCCGTCGCGATGTGCAACGCGTCCGGCTGGAATTCGTCGATCCGCTCCCGCAGATGGCGCTTCGGCAGCAGCGAGAGGCGGATCTCGGGGTACGTCGGGCACGGAATCGTCTTGAACTCGAGCGGCGTCAGCAGATCGACCTTGTGGCCGAGCTCCGTCAACTCGCGCGTCGTGTTCTTCAGCGTGCGGACGACGCCGTTGACCTGCGGCTCCCACGCATCGGTGACGATCATGATCTTCATGCAGTTGGCCCTCTCGTAGTGGTGTTCGTGTGCGGTCATGCCGTCGCGCGGGCCTTCGACGCGCTCGCTTGCGGCGAGCGGATCACGGTCCAGTAGATCACCTTCAGCTCGCCCTCGTATGTCTCGACGAGCGCCGACAGGCTCTCGACCCAGTCGCCGTCGTTGCAGTACAGCACGCCGTCGATCTCGCGGATCTCGGCCTTGTGGATGTGCCCGCAGACGACGCCGTCGCAGCCGCGGCGGCGCGCTTCGTCGGTCATCACGCGCTCGAACGACGAGATGAAGTTGACGGCGTTCTTCACCTGATGCTTCAGGTATTGCGACAGCGACCAGTACTGGAAGCCGAGCTTGCTGCGGATGCGGTTGAACCAGCGGTTCAGCACGAGGATCAGCGTATAGAGCGTGTCGCCGAGATACGCGAGCCACTTCGCGTGCTGGATCACACCGTCGAACAGATCGCCGTGCACGATCCACAGCCGCTTGCCCGTGAGCGTCGTGTGAAACGCTTCGCCGCGCACGTGGATGTCGCCGAACGCGAGATCGCAGAACTGGCGCGCCCCTTCGTCGTGATTGCCGGGGATGTAGACCACCTGCGTGCCCTTGCGCGCCTTGCGCAGCACCTTCTGCACGACGTCGTTGTGCGCCTGCGGCCAGTACCAGCCCTTTTTCAGTTGCCAGCCGTCGATGATGTCGCCGACGAGGTACAGATACTCCGATTCGTTGTGCCGCAAGAAATCGAGCAGATACGTCGCCTGGCATCCGCCCGAACCGAGGTGAATGTCGGAAAGCCAGATCGTGCGATAGCGATGCGAGTTTTCGTGATCGTCATCGTGATGGCTTTCGGAGGGCGACGGCGGCGTCGGCAGATGCGGAATCGGCGGCAGGGTAGCTGAGGGAGAGCGGGGGCCGAAAGCGACGGGATCGACGCTCGGGCCAGTCTGGCGGAAGAGGGAAGTCGCGGACGTGTTGTTGTCCATGGCTCACGCGTCGAGTTGCAGTACCCGCATTCCGCCATCGCCGGATGACGAAGCCGTGACATTCACGAGAAGTTCTTATTACGTATCGCGATGTGTCGGCTCGATGCAACGCGACAGGCCATGCGCGAATGTTGCGGGCGCGATCGGGCTTCGGGAAAGCCCTGGCCGCGAGTGTCTTGTGCTGATGTATGCGATTGCATATCCTCTGAAACGTTTCAATCTCTGCGCACGATCAGAACAAAAGACCAACGGTTCGACGAACCGGACAGCGATAAAGGGGCTGACGAAACATGGGCGTATCCGAGCGGCTTTTGCCGACACTGCGCGACGTGGCCAATGCCGCCGAAGTCTCGGTGGGCACGGCGTCGAAGGTGTTGTCGGGCGTGCCGGGCGTGAGCGAAGCGCGCGCGCAGCGCGTGTGGGACGCGGCGCGCCGGCTCGGCTATCGCCGCAACGGCATCGCCGCCGACTTGCGGCGCGGCAGGCCAAGTTCGATCGGCTTCGTGCTGCCCGACCTCACCAACCAGTTCTTCGTCGACATTGCGCGCGCGCTGGAGAACCGCGCGCTCGAGCACGGCTACCGCCTGATCATGGCGCACGCCGACGAAGACCCCGAGCGCGAAATGGAGCGCATCCGCTTCGTGATGTCGCGCCAGGTGGCGGGCATGATCATCATTCCGTGCCGCGGCTACGAACACGCGATCGAAGAAGTGCGCGAGTGCAACGTGCCGCTCGTGATGGCCGACCGCGTCGACGATTCCTTTCCCGCCGATACCGTGACGACGGACAGCCACGCGGCGTCGTTCGACGGCACCGAGCATCTGATCGCGCTCGGCCACAAGCGCATCGCGTTTCTCGTCAACACGCTCGAACTCGTGAACTCGCGCGAGCGCGCGGACGGCTATATCGACGCGATGAAGCGCGCTGGGCTCGACGCTCATATACGCGTCGTCGAATGCGGAATGACGGCGGCGGAGATCCATGCATCGACGCTCGAAGTGCTGTCGAATGCCGTGCGCCCGACGGCGCTCTTCGCGGGCGGCAACGTGACGACGCTCGGCGCGTTGCGCGCGATCCGCGATGCCGATCTGCGCCTGCCCGAGGACATCTCGCTGCTGTCGTTCGACGACGCGCCCTGGATGTCGGTGCTGCGTCCGTATCTGAGCTCGATCCGTCAGCCGGTCGAGGCGATCGGCCATGCGATCTGGCAGCTGATGCTCAAGCTGCTGAACGGCGAGCGCAATGCGCCTGTGCATCTGAGCTTCAAGGCCGAACTGCTGGTGCGCGAAAGCACGGCGCCCGTGCCCGTCGAGCAGTCGGAATTCGAGGAGACCAGAAGTAATTAAAACGTTTCAATCGCGGTAGAGCAGGCCAAAACAGTAACAGCAGCAGTAACAGCAGCAGGGCAGCGGAGCAGGAGAAGCACAAACCGCGCATCACGCAATGCGCAATGACAGCAACTACCTTGCATGGGACCAGTGCAAGGCGCGAAAGCGCCGGACTCTGGATCGACAGGAGACACAAAGATGAACCGCAATCGCCGTCTGATTACTGGCGCGCTCGTATCGGCGCCTTTCGCCGGGCTGATGATCAAAGCCGGCTATGTGCACGCGCAGGGCAAGAAGTACCGCTTCGGCTTTTCGCAGGTGACGACCGTCGAGCCGTGGCGCGTCCAGTTCAACAAGGACATGAAGGCCGAGGCCGCCAAGCATCCGAACGTCGAGCTCGTCATTGCCGATGCGAACGACCGCACCGACAAGCAGAACGCCGACATGGAGAACTTCATCGCGCAGAAGATGGATGTGATCTTCATCTCGCCGAAGGAGTCGGCGGGGCTCACGGGCGTCGTCGAGAAGGCGTTCAAGGCGGGCATCCCCGTGTTCGTGCTCGACCGCGAGGTGAACGGCGACCAGTACACGCAGTTCGTCGGCGGCGACAACGTGCTGATCGGCAAGGGCGCCGGCGAGTTCATCGTCAAGACGCAAGGCGGCGCGGGCAAGGCGAAAGGCAACATCGTCGAGGTGTGGGGCGGCTTCGGCACGCAGGCTTCGCATGACCGGCACGACGGCATGATGTCGTTCGTCGGCAAGGAGTCGGGGCTGAAGATCGTCGGGCAGCGCGTCGACTGCGACTGGAAGCAGGACAAGGCCTACGATTACATGAAGACGGTGCTGCGCGTGAATCCGCAGGTCGACCTCGTGTTCGCGCACAACGATCCGATGGCGTATGGCGCGTATCTCGCCGCGAAGGACGCAGGGGTCGAGAAGAAGATCAAGTTCGTCGGCGCGGACGGGCTGCCGAACGAAGGCGCCGTATGGGTCGAAAAGGGCATTCTCACGGCCACGTTCGTCTATCCGACGCCGGGCGGCGAAGCGCTTCGCCAGGCGCTGAAGATGCTCGGCGGCGAAAAGGTCCCGAAGAAGGTGATCATGCCGACGCAAGGCATCTTCGCCGACAACGCCAAGCAGTTCGTCGCGAGCTGAGCCGGCGCACACGAGTCGACGTGAAGCGCGCGCAACGGTCGCCACGAACGTTGCGCGTGCTTCATACCACTTCACACCACCCACGAAGATGCAGCGGATGGAATTCATGACGCCGACGGCAACCAGTCTCGATCCACCTGTCGCGCAGCAGCGCGCTCCAGCGAGCGCGACGCCGCTTGTCGCCGCGACGCGCATCTCGATCGCGTTCAACGGCAGTCCCGCGCTCACCGACGTCGATTTCGACATCATGGCGGGCGAAGTGCATGCGCTCGTCGGCGAGAACGGCGCGGGCAAGTCGAGCCTGATGAAGATACTGGGCGGCCTGTATCTGCCCGATGCTGGCTCTATCGATGTAGCCGGTGTGCGCACCGATTTTAGAACCACGGCCGATGCGATGGATGCCGGAATCGCGATCATCCACCAGGAGCTGAATCTGGTGGATAGCCTCTCCGTCGTCGACAACCTCTTTCTCGGCAAGGAAATCACGACGCGCTTCGGCTTTCCCGATCATCGCGCGATGCGGGCCAAAGCGCGCGACGTGCTCGCGCAACTGCAATTCAGGCCGTCGCCGGATGCGCTCGTCGGCGCGTTGCGGATCGGCGAAAAGCAGTTGATCGAGATCGCGAAGGCACTGCTCGCCGACGCGCGCGTGCTCATCATGGACGAGCCGACCTCCGCGCTCTCCGACACCGAAACGCATGCGCTCGCCGTGCTCGTGCGCGCGTTGCGGGAGCGCGGCATGGGCATCGTGCTGATCAGCCATCGCCTGCACGAAGTGTTCGATCTCGCCGACCGCGTGACCGTGCTGCGCGACGGCCGCCATATCGCGACGCTGCCGATGAGCCGCGTCGAATCGGCGGAACAGCTGGTGTCGATGATGATCGGCAAGAACTTCGTCGCGCCGCATCGCGAGTCCGGCGAAGTGCGCGCGGCTGCCGACACGATGGTTGCCGTGCGCGATCTCACGCTCTCTGGCGAGCATCGGCCCGTCGTCGACGGCGTGTCGTTCGAGGTGCGGCGCGGCGAGGTGTTCGGTTTGTCGGGCCTGCTCGGCGCGGGCAAGACGGAGATACTCGAAACGCTGTATGGCGTGTCCCCGTATCGCATATCGGGTGCAATCGCGATCGGTGCCGGCAAGCGTGTGTTCAGAACGCCGGCGGAAGCCGTGGAGGCGGGCGTTGCGTTCGTCACCGAGGATCGCAAGAAGGACGGGCTGGTCGTCGATCAGTCGGTCGAGGCGAACTTCATGCTGCCGAGTCTCGCGCATATCGAAGGCTTTCCGTTCTATCGGCCTCGCGCGGTCGCGCGATGCGTGGCCGCGCAGGCGAAAGCGTCGAACGTGAAGCACGGCGGCGCGTCGGAGCCCGTCGCGACGCTCTCGGGCGGCAATCAGCAGAAGCTCATCATCGGCAAGTGGCTGATGACGCAGCCCGCGATTCTGCTGCTCGACGAGCCGACGCGCGGCGTCGACGTGGCCGCGAAGGCCGAAATCTATAGCCAGATCCTGCAGGCGGCGCGCAGCGGACTGACGGTGGTGGTCGCGAGTTCGGAGATCGACGAACTGATGCTGATGTGCGACCGCATCCTCGTGCTCTGCGAAGGGCGCGCGCGAGGCGTGCTCGAACGCGAAGCGTTTTCCGCCGATGAACTCGTGAAGCTGGCATCGCCCTGATGCCGATGGAGCCCCGAACATGCTGAAGACCAATGAACATCCGATGAACGCAGTGTCCGACACGCGGCAGCAGCGTCTGCGCGCGTGGCTGACGAACGTGAAGTACTACCTCGGGCTGATCGTGCTGCTCGCGCTCGGCGCGCTGACTTCGCCGCATGCCGCGGACGGCAGCAATATCTTTCTGTCGTCGGCGAATTTCTCCGATGTGTTTCGGCAGGTGGCGAACGTCGGCGTGATGTCGGTCGGCATGACGCTCGTGATCATCACGGCGGGCATCGATCTGTCCGTCGGCTCGGTGATGGGCTTTGGCAGTGTGCTCACCGCGATCCTGCTCACCACGCCCGGCAGCAACGCGGCTTCGTGGACGTCGCTCGCACTCGATGCCGCGAGCGTGTTCGCCGTCGTCTATATGGCGGGCGGCATGTTCGTGCGGCGCATGCGTGCGGGATTGCATGCGGGCGGCGCGCATGCAGGCGCTCATGCTGGCGTTCATGTAGGCGGACCGCGAGGCGAGCGGCATCGCGCCGTTCGCGCGGGTGTCGCCGCGCTCGTCGCGTTGATCGCGTGCGGCTACGCGTGGCATCAGTTGCCGCAGAAGGTGTCGCTGCTGACCGTGCTCTGGATGGTGCCGCTCGCGGGCCTCGCGATCGGCGCGCTCAATGGCTTCATGATCACGCGCGGACGCATGCAGCCGTTCATCGTGACGCTCGCGGCGATGGTCGGCGTGATGGGCGTCGCGCGGCTCGTCGCAGGACAGGATACGGCCGTTTATTCGATCTACAGCGGCAGCAACGCGACCACCGACATCGAAAATCTGCGCGCGCTGCTGTTCGGTATCGTGCCCGTGCCCGCGCTCTTTTTCATCGTGATCGCGCTGATCGCGGACTTCGTGCTCAATCGCACGGTGTTCGGCAAGTACCTGTATGCGATCGGCGGCAACGAGAAGTGCGCGCGCATCTCGGGGCTCAAGGTCGATCGCCACAAGATCGCCGCGTATGCGATTTCTGGCATGCTCGCGGCGCTGGTGGGCGTGCTGTACGCGGCGCAGTACCGGCAAGGGAAGGCGGATGCGGGCGTCGGCTGGGAACTCGATGCGATCGCGGCCGTGGTGATCGGCGGAACGAGCCTGATGGGCGGCGTCGGACGGATCGCGGGGACGGTGGCGGGTGTGCTGATCTTCGGCTTTCTCGGCAACATCCTGCTGCTCAACAACATCGACAGCAATACGCAGCTGGTGCTGAAGGGGCTCATCATCGTCGTCGCGGTGTTCCTGCAGCAGACGCGGCTGAATCCGCAAACGATGCTCGCGCGCCTGCGCGGCCGGCGCGTGGTCATGAATGCGCCGGGGCGCGAGGAGAAGGCGCGGCCGTGAGTGTTGGCGGCAGCGCTTGCATGTGCGCGCGCCTGGGCGGTGTGCATCGAAGTGAGAAGGCGCGGTCGTGGACGCCGCGCGCGTGAGGCGAGCGTAAGCGTGCGCTAAAGCAGGAGGGTGGGCAGCGGCGAAGACCTTTGATCGCAGCCCAACGCGTCAGCGCGACAATGAAACGATCTGCGTGCCGGCCAGGCGGTCGTGCAGGAACTGCCGGCTCGCGCCGAGCCGGCCTATGGCCGCGTACAGGACGAACCACACGGCGGCCACGATCAACGTTTGCGGCACGGCGAGCCCGAGCAGCGGATGCAGCGCGAGCGGCGGCATGAACCACAGCCACGCGAACACATAGCGGAGAACGGCGCGCGGCACCGACAGGCGCTCGCCATCCCTCGCGCAGACGACGCGCAGCCGCCACGTCTTCATCGGCAATGTCTGTCCGCCGTGCGTCCAGAACCAGACGAAATACACGCCGACCACCAGAGCGACCCACGCCGCGAGCCAGTTGTGATGCACGAGCCCGTTGCGCTGCTGCGTGAGCGTGCTGAACAGATAACCCGCGAAGAACACCACGCCGAACAGCAGCACGCCTTCGTACATCAGCGTCGCAAGACGCCTGCGCACGGTGGGCGCGGCGACTTCGGGGGAGTCGGGCTTGGGCGGCAGGGCTGCGGAGTCGACGGAAGTGGACACGGGCGGGGCCTCGGTTGCCGTTGAAGAGCCCGCGGCGCGGGCTCGCGGGAGATTATGAGCCGTTGAAGATCGACGGCGCGTCGGAAGGCGAGACGGGCGTCGGCGACGCCGGAACGAAGCTGCTGCCGGCGGCGGGAACGGCAGGCGCGCCCGGCGCGGGCGCCATGCCCCCCGCCGCGCCCGCCGATGCACCCGCTGCCGGCGGCAGGGGCACGCTCGCGAGCTTGTCCTTGCCGTTGACGAGACGGTTGATGTCCTTGATCTCGGACTTGCCGGAAGGCGGCGCGCTGACGACAGTGGGGCGCCGCTTGTGCTCGCTCGCGGCGAGCTTCTGCTTCTGTTCTTCGGAGAGTTGCTGATACGCCTTCCACGCGTTCTGACGCGCCTCGCGCGGCAGTTCCTTCGACACCTGGTAGTTCTCGCGCGCGACACGCCGCTGCTCGGGTGTCATGCGCACCCATTCCGTCATCCGCTCGTGGAGCCGCTTTTGCGCTTCGGGTGTCATCTTCGGGTAGCGCGACGCGATTTTCAGCCACTTGCGTTTGCGTTCTTCGCTGAAGCCGTCCCACTGCGACGCGAAAGGCGCGAGTGCCACGTGCTCGGAACTGGTCAGCTTCGCCCACGCAAGCGGGCTGCTCGACGTCGGCAGAGCAGGCAGTTCGACGGTCAGCGCGGGGGCGGCCGCTGGCTTCGCGGGCGCGCCGGCGGCGGCGGGCGCCGCGGCCGGCGTGGGTGTCGGATAGAAGCGCGGAAAGGTGGCGGCGAATGACACTAGGGCTGCGATCACGCATCCGGACACAACGGCGAGGCCGCGCTTGTAACTCACCCGTCAAATCTCCGCGGTCAGTGGTTGCGCGTCAGATACGCGTTGAACCCGTGGTCGAGATAGGCATTGAGCGGCAGGTCGTCGCTCAGCATGGCGGCGTCGATATCGGCGAGTTCGGCCGTGCGCTGGTGGTCTTCCCACCACGCGATGCCCGCGAGGCCGACGACGAGCGCAAGCAGCGGCCACGCGAGCGCGAGCTTGCGCAGGCGCGGCAGGCGGCGCGACGCTTCCGGTTGCGGCATGCCCGCCAGCGTGCCGGCGCCGACGAAGACAGGCACGAAGGCGGGCGCATGCACGGCTTCGGGCTTCTTGCGGGCGAGCGCGGCATGGCGCGCGGCGGCGAGCCGGTCGGTAGTGGCGGTCGGAATGCGGGCAGCGTTTTCGTCGAGCGCACGGCGAAGCTGCCGCGCAAACTCGATTTCTTTTATTTCGAGAGCGGAGCTCATAGCGTGATTCCTTTGGCCTTGAGCGCATGCGCCAGCGTGTGCGTGGCTCGCGAGCAGTGGGTTTTGACACTGCCTTCCGAGCAGCCCATCGCGGCAGCAGTCTCAGCGACATCCATATCTTCCCAGTAACGCATCAGAAACGCTTCCCGTTGACGTGCCGGTAATTTTTGGATCTCGTCGTCGATCAACTGCAGCACCTGCTCGCGCTCGAGCTGCTGCTCGCCGCTTTCCGCGCCCGTTGCGCCGTCCTGGCTTTCGAACGTCTCCAGCGGGTCGAAGTCCTCGTCTTCGGCATTGCCTAACGACGAGAACAGCGTCACCCAGGTGTTGCGCACCTTTTGCCGACGGAAATAGTCGTGCATCGCATTCTGGAGAATACGCTGAAATAAAAGTGGCAGTTCGGCGGCAGGGCGGTCGCCGTATTTTTCGGCGAGCTTGATCATCGCGTCCTGCACGATGTCGAGCGACGCGTCATCGTCCCGCACGGCGTAGACCGTCTGCTTGAACGCGCGCCTTTCGACGCCCGCCAGAAAATCGGCGAGTTCCTTGTCTGATGCCATCCGTTGGGGGTCGGCGCAGCGAGTGTGCGCGGAATCGGTCGAAAAATGTCGTAAAACTCGCGGATGCTAACAAACTTTCGCGCGAATCGGGAAAAAACGCGGCAACCGTGCGGCTTGCATCCAGCCTTCGGTCGAGCTTTATCCATCCTTCATGAGCTTGGGCAAAGCGGTCAGAAGTGGACGACGGAAGGGCAGTCGCCGTCAATCATGGAAATATTTGCTTGACCATTGGACGCATCGTAGATATTGTCTACGGTTCGCAACATAAGTGACTTGTCTCATTTGAGTCGAGCCCAAGAAGCTCGCCTGTCAAACTGGACGCGCCGCTTGAACCCGAGCCACAAGCCCGGCAGAGAGCACCCGATCAATTTTTTGCCGAAAATTCGAAAGGTGAACGATGAATATGCCCAGCGCGGAATTCTCCACGTCGGATACCACACCCCCTCACGAAGCTGACTCGATCGGCGCCACCGTGCTCATGAAGGCACTGGCCGACGAAGACGTCGAGTTTGTCTGGGGCTATCCCGGCGGCTCGGTACTCTACATCTACGACGAGCTGTACAAGCAGGACAAGTTCCAGCACATCCTCGTGCGCCACGAGCAGGCCGCGGTTCATGCCGCCGACGCCTACTCGCGCTCGACCGGCAAGGTCGGCGTGTGCCTCGTGACCTCCGGCCCCGGCGTCACCAATGCGGTGACGGGCATCGCGACGGCCTATATGGACTCGATCCCGATGGTGATCATCAGCGGCCAGGTGCCGACTGCCGCGATCGGCCAGGATGCGTTTCAGGAGTGCGATACGGTCGGCATCACGCGTCCGTGCGTGAAGCACAACTTCCTCGTGAAGGACGTGCGCGATCTCGCCGCCACCGTCAAGAAAGCTTTCTATATCGCCCGTACCGGCCGGCCCGGCCCCGTGCTGATCGACATTCCGAAGGACGTGTCGAAGGCGCCTTGCCAGTACGAGCCGCTGAAGAGCGTATCGCTGCGCTCGTACAACCCCGTCACGAAGGGCCACTCGGGCCAGATCCGCAAGGCCGTCGCGCTCTTGCTGTCCGCGAAGCGCCCATACATCTACACGGGCGGCGGCATCATTCTCGCGGACGCGTCGCGTGAGCTGAACCAGTTCGCCGATCTGCTCGGCTATCCCGTCACGAACACGCTGATGGGTCTCGGCGGCTATCGCGCCTCGGACAAGAAATTCCTCGGCATGCTCGGCATGCACGGCACATACGAAGCCAACATGGCGATGCAGCACTGCGACGTGCTGATCGCGATCGGCGCGCGCTTCGACGACCGCGTGATCGGCGATCCCGCTCACTTCGCGTCGCGTCCGCGCAAGATCATTCACATCGACATCGATCCGTCGTCGATTTCGAAGCGCGTGAAGGTCGACATTCCGATCGTCGGCGACGTGAAGGAAGTGCTGAAGGAGCTGATCGAGCAGTTGCAGACGGCCGAGCATGGCCCGGACACGGAAGCGCTCGCCGCGTGGTGGAAGGACATCGAAGGCTGGCGCTCGAAAGACTGCCTGAAGTACGACCGCGCAAGCGAAATCATCAAGCCGCAGTACGTGGTCGAAAAGCTGTGGGAGCTGACGGACGGCAACGCGTTCGTGTGCTCGGACGTGGGCCAGCATCAGATGTGGGCCGCGCAGTTCTACCGCTTCAACAAGCCGCGCCGCTGGATCAACTCGGGTGGCCTCGGCACAATGGGCTTCGGCCTGCCGGCGGCGATGGGCGTCAAGATGGCGCATCCGGACGACGACGTCGTCTGCATCACGGGCGAAGGCTCGATCCAGATGTGCATCCAGGAGCTGTCAACCTGCAAGCAGTACGACACGCCCGTCAAGATCGTTTCGCTCAACAACCGCTATCTGGGCATGGTGCGCCAGTGGCAGCAGATCGAATACAGCAAGCGCTATTCGCATTCGTACATGGATGCGCTGCCCGATTTCGTGAAGCTCGCCGAAGCGTACGGGCACGTCGGCATGCGCATCGAAAAGACCGCGGATGTCGAGCCGGCGCTGAAGGAAGCGCTGCGCCTGAAAGATCGCACGGTGTTTCTCGACTTCCAGACCGATCCGACCGAAAACGTCTGGCCGATGGTTCAGGCCGGCAAGGGCATCACGGAGATGCTCCTCGGGTCGGAAGATCTATAACGAGCGCGTTTGTGCGCCGGCTTCGTCATGCGCGTCTTCACAAAAGGCGGGAGCGGATGGAGCGGCGGCAAATCGCATAAGGGCGCGCATCGCCTGCATCGACATCTGGAAGAAGCGAACATGAGACACATCATTTCCGTCCTGCTGGAAAACGAACCGGGCGCGCTGTCGCGCGTTGTCGGCCTGTTCTCCGCACGCGGCTACAACATCGAAACCTTGACGGTGGCACCGACGGAAGACCGCTCGCTGTCGCGCATGACCATCGTCTCCATTGGCTCGGACGACGTGATCGAACAGATCACGAAGCATCTGAACCGCCTGATCGAGGTGGTGAAAGTGGTCGACCTGACCGAGGGCGCCCACATCGAGCGCGAGCTGATGCTGATCAAGGTAAGGGCGGTCGGCAAGGAACGTGAGGAGATGAAGCGTATGTCGGATATTTTCCGCGGCCGCATCATCGACGTCACCGAGAAGACCTACACGATCGAGCTGACGGGCGCGAGCGAGAAGCTCGACGCGTTCATCGAAGGGCTCGACGCCACCGCGATTCTCGAAACGGTCCGCACGGGCGGTTCGGGCATCGGACGCGGCGAGCGTATCCTGAAGGTTTGATGACGAGCCACAAAAGCCGGTTCGATCCGGGCCTGGCGTCGCGTCATCCGCCGGGCCCAGGCAGCACACACACGCAGCTTTGAATTTTTCTGAATTTCGCCAAGGAACAGACATGAAAGTTTTCTACGACAAGGACGCCGACCTCTCCCTCATCAAAGGCAAGCAGGTCACCATCATCGGCTATGGCTCGCAAGGCCATGCTCACGCGCTGAACCTGAAGGAAAGCGGCGTGAACGTCACGGTGGGTCTGCGCAAGGGCGGCGCATCGTGGAGCAAGGCTGAGAACGCTGGCCTCGCGGTGAAGGAAGTGGCGGAAGCCGTGAAGGGCGCGGACGTCGTGATGATGCTGCTGCCCGACGAGCAGATCGCCGAGGTGTACGCGAAGGAAGTCGCCGCGAACATCAAGCAGGGCGCGGCGCTCGCGTTCGCGCACGGTTTCAACGTGCACTACGGCCAGGTGATCCCGCGCGCGGATCTCGACGTCATCATGATCGCGCCGAAGGCGCCGGGTCACACGGTGCGCAACACGTACCAGAACGGCGGCGGCGTGCCGCACCTGATCGCGGTCGCGCAGGACAAGTCGGGCGCGGCGCGCGACATCGCGCTGTCGTACGCAGCGGCGAACGGCGGCGGCCGTGCCGGCATCATCGAAACGAACTTCCGCGAAGAGACGGAAACCGACCTGTTCGGCGAGCAGGCCGTGCTGTGCGGCGGTACTGTCGACCTGATCAAGGCCGGCTTCGAAACGCTGGTCGAAGCGGGCTATGCGCCGGAAATGGCGTACTTCGAGTGCCTGCACGAACTGAAGCTGATCGTCGACCTGATCTACGAAGGCGGCATCGCGAACATGAACTACTCGATCTCGAACAACGCCGAGTACGGTGAGTACGTGACGGGTCCGCGCATCATCACGGCTGAAACGAAGAAGGTGATGAAGGAAGTCCTGAAGGATATCCAGACGGGCGAGTACGCGAAGAGCTTCATCATCGAAAACCGCGCCGGCGCGCCGACGCTGCAGTCGCGTCGCCGCATCACGGCCGAGCACCAGATCGAGCAGGTCGGTTCGAAGCTGCGCGCGATGATGCCGTGGATCGCGAAGAACAAGCTGGTCGATCAGTCGAAGAACTAATCTGCCTGTTTTTCGCACTCCGGCGCACGAAATGCGCCGGAAGCATCAAAAAGCCGTCCAGGTGTGCTGAACCCTGGACGGCTTTTGCTATCCTACGGTTTTCCAAAAGACTGAACCCACTTATGAATTACCCCCATCCGATCATCGCGCGCGAAGGCTGGCCGTTCATCGCCGTCGCGGTCGTCGTTGCGTTGTTGATCCACTTCGTCGCAGGGTTCGGCATTGCCTGGATTTTCTGGCTGTTGGTCATCTTCATCGTGCAGTTTTTCCGCGATCCTGCCCGTCCCATTCCGACCCAGGCGAACGCGGTGCTGTGCCCGGCCGATGGCCGCATCGTCGCCGTCGAAACCGCGCATGATCCGTATGCAAACCGCGAAGCGCTGAAGATCAGCGTGTTCATGAACGTGTTCAACGTGCACTCGCAGCGCTCGCCCGTCGATGGCGCGATCTCGAAGGTCGAGTACTTTCCGGGCGCGTATCTGAATGCGGCTGTCGACAAGGCGTCGACGGAAAACGAACGTAACGCGATTGTCATCGAAACCGCGAGCGGCGCGACCGTGACCTCCGTGCAGATCGCCGGTCTGATCGCGCGGCGCATTCTTTGCTACGTGAGAGCGGGCGAGCCGCTGACGCGCGGTCAGCGCTATGGCTTCATCCGCTTCGGTTCGCGCGTCGACGTGTATTTGCCCATGGGCAGCCGTCCGCGTGTGTCGATCGGCGAGAAGGTGTCGGCGTCGTCCACGATTCTGGCTGAGCTATAAGCGGCACAGGGAGGGTTCGATGGCCGCATTCAAATCGCGTCGTCCTCGCAGCAGCGGTACGCCGCAGCCGCGTCCGTTCCGGCGCAACAAGCCGCCTGTCGTCGCGGAATCAGCCGTGATCGACAGCCGGCGCGCCGCGCGCCAGCAATTCCTGCGCAAGCGCGGCATCTATCTGCTGCCGAACGCGTTCACGACGGCCGCGCTCTTTTGCGGCTTCTTCGCTGTCGTGCAGGCAATGAACGTACGCTTCGAAGTCGCGGCGATCGCGATTTTCGTCGCGATGGTGCTCGACGGCATGGACGGCCGCGTCGCGCGCATGACGCATACCCAGAGCGCATTTGGCGAGCAGTTCGACAGCCTGTCGGACATGGTGTCGTTCGGCGTCGCGCCGGCGCTCGTGATGTACGAGTGGATTCTCAAGGATCTCGGCCGCTGGGGCTGGCTTGCGGCGTTCGTCTACTGCTCGGGCGCGGCGCTGCGTCTCGCGCGCTTCAACACGAACATCGGCGTCGTCGACAAGCGCTTCTTCCAGGGCATGCCGAGCCCGGCAGCAGCCGCGCTGATCGCGGGCTTCGTGTGGCTAGCCACCGACAACCGCGTGCCGCTCAAGCTCGTGTGGCTGCCGTGGGTCGCGTTCGCGCTGACCATCTACGCGGGCGTCACGATGGTGTCGAACGCGCCGTTCTACAGCGGCAAGGCGCTCGACGTGCGCCATCGCGTGCCTTTCGCGGCGATCCTGCTGGTGGTGGTCGCGTTCGTGCTGGTATCGTCGGACCCGCCGTTGATGCTGTTCGGCCTCTTCGTGCTGTACGGTTTTTCCGGGTACGTGTTCTGGGCGTACCGCGCGATGCGCGGAATGGGCAATCCGGCACGCTCGTCGCAGCGTCCGAACTGACGGCGCTCACGCGCGGCGCAGTGAAATGGAAACGGAACGGCAGCCTTCGGGCTGCCGTTTTTTCTTGTCGGTTCGTGGCCGCTGATTCGTCTGCCCGTTTGTATCGCCGGTTCACCTCGCGACGTGAACGGGATTGTGGCGATCGCCGGGCATGGCAAATCCTATGGCCGCCCTGGTTAGCCTCAATTGCGCGTTTTCGGGATTGCCGCTATAGTCGCTGGCATGGCACTTTTCAAGTTCCCCTTCCTGTCTCTTCAAGCCGGCAAGCTACTAAGCTCGCTAGCTCTAGCGCGCCTGCCGCGCTGATCGTTTTCGCCCTCCGTTTGCCTCGTTCGTTGTTTAGCGTCGCCTGCGGTGGTGGCGCAAACACTCGAATTCCGTTTTCCTGATTCAAACCAACCGAATCCCCCTGGAGACCTGAGATGGCAGACAAGCTCATCATTTTCGACACGACGTTGCGCGACGGCGAGCAATCGCCCGGTGCGTCGATGACGAAGGAAGAAAAAATCCGCATCGCGAAGCAACTGGAACGGATGAAAGTCGACGTCATCGAAGCGGGCTTCGCCGCCAGCTCGAACGGCGATTTCGACGCGATCCACACGATCGCCGGCATGATCAAGGACAGCACGGTCTGCTCGCTCGCGCGCGCGAACGACAAGGACATCCAGCGTGCCGCCGACGCGCTCAAGCCCGCCGATCACTTCCGCATCCACACGTTCATCGCGACGTCCGCGCTGCACATGGAGAAGAAGCTGCGCATGTCGCCCGAGCAGGTGCTCGAACAGGCGAAGCTGGCCGTGCGCTTCGCGCGCAAGTTCACGAACGACGTCGAGTTCTCGCCGGAAGACGGCAGCCGCTCGGACATGGACTTCCTGTGCCGCGTGCTCGAAGCCGTGATCGCGGAAGGCGCAACGACGATCAACATCGCGGATACCGTTGGCTATGGCGTGCCGGAGCTGTACGGCAATCTCGTGAAGACGCTGCGCGAGCGCATTCCGAATTCGGATAAGGCGATCTTTTCGGTGCACTGTCACAACGACCTCGGCATGGCCGTGGCGAACTCGCTCGCGGGCGTGCAGATCGGCGGCGCGCGTCAGGTGGAGTGCACGGTCAACGGTCTCGGCGAGCGCGCGGGCAACACGTCGCTCGAAGAAATCGTGATGGCTGTGAAGACCCGCAAGGACTACTTCGGCCTCGATCTCGGCATCGACACGACGCAGATCGTGCCGGCGTCGAAGCTCGTGTCGCAGATCACGGGTTTCGTGGTGCAGCCGAACAAGGCCGTGGTCGGCGCGAACGCATTTGCGCACGCGTCGGGCATCCATCAGGACGGCGTGCTGAAGGCGCGCGACACCTACGAAATCATGCGCGCCGAAGACGTGGGCTGGACGGCGAACAAGATCGTGCTTGGCAAGCTGTCGGGGCGCAACGCGTTCAAGCAGCGTCTGCAGGAACTCGGCATCACGCTCGACAGCGAAAGCGAACTGAACCTCGCGTTCCAGCGCTTCAAGGAACTGGCGGACCGCAAGGCAGAAATCTTCGACGAGGACATCATCGCGATCGTCGCGGAAGAGTCGGCGGAAGCGCAGGAGAAGGAGCATTACAAGTTCGTGTCGCTGTCGCAGCATTCGGAAACGGGCGAGCGGCCGCATGCGCGCATCGTGTTCTCGGTTGCAGGCAAGGAAGTGGTCGGCGAGGCGAACGGCAACGGTCCCGTCGACGCGACGCTGAACGCGATCGAAACCGAAGTGGGCAGCGGCTCGGAACTGCTGCTGTACTCCGTCAACGCGATCACGACGGGCACGCAGGCGCAAGGCGAAGTGACCGTGCGTCTGTCGAAGGCGGGGCGCATCGTGAACGGCGTGGGTACGGACCCGGATATCGTCGCTGCATCGGCGAAGGCGTATATCTCGGCGCTCAACCGTTTGTACGCGGGCCAGGACAAGCTGAATCCGCAGCGCGCGGAAATCTGACCGCGCGTTCGTTGCGATAGATCGCATCGAAAAACCCCGCTGCGGCGGGGTTTTTTATTGGCTCCGTTCCATGAAAAAGCCGCCTCGAAGGGCGGCTTTTCGTTGTTGGCTCGGAGAGGAGGTGGCTTCAGAAGAAGTTGCGCCGATCCGGATCGTGCAGCGGATCGGGTGTCTTCTGCGTCAGGCGCAGGATGCCCTGGTTGTCGAAATAGAAGCTGTACATCATGTACCAGACGTTGTCTTCCTGATAGCGATACGTCCACACCTCGCGCTTCATCAGCGGGAAATAGTTCGTTTCGACGGGGCGCCCGAAGTTGACCAGCACGTCGTCGCGCGTCCATTTGCCGATTTCCGCGCGATAGAACTCGTTCGGCTGCAGCACCTGCCGCACGTTCACGATCTTGCCGGACGCGTCGACGTCGGCGGCCGTCGTCGTTTCGCCCATCGGCTGTGTCGGCCACATCAGGCGCTTGCCGCCGTTCGGCAGATCGTAGACTTCGCGCGGCGGTCCGAGGCGCGCGACGATCGTCGACGCGTCCGCGCCTTCCTGATAGTTCTGCCAGGGCTGCGCGCACCCGGCAAGCGTGACGACACCCGCGCAAACGAGAACGGTCAGCGCGCCGCGCGCCGTACGCAAGCCTGGCATCGTCGGCGCGACGGATGAAAGGCGGTTGAACATGACACCTCCGATGGCGTTCGATGGTTGATTGTTATTGTGCTGTCGACAGGAGTTGACGCTCTCGCGGTTCTCCCGTCCCATGCAAGTTCATTGCGAACAGATATTTTGACACGCGTCGGGCCAAAAGATTTTCGGGCCTTGCGTTCGGCGAGACGCGTATTCGCTTGCTCGTGGGCGACGCGCCGTCCTATGATCCGCGCTTCGATCGACAGATGAGACGCGCCGATGAAAACAAAATCGACCAGGGCGGCAGTGGCAGCGATGACGCTTGCCGTGGCCGCGATCACAGCGTTGCCGGCGGCAAACGTGCATGCGCAGAACGTGCCGCCGGGAGCGCCGATCCGCATCGCGATGATCGAAGGCATGTCCGGTCCGTTTGCGAACGCGGGCGCGGCCGTCGAGCGCAATTTGCGTTTTGGAGTCGAGACGGTCAACGCGCGCGGCGGCGTGAAGCTCGCGGACGGCGCGCATCCTCTCGAACTCGTCGTGCTCGACAGCAAGGGCAGCGCGGAAGAGGCGCTCGTGCAATTGCGCGCGGCCGCCGACAGGCACATCGGCTTCATCGCGCAAGGCAACAGCTCGGCCGTGGCCGCCGCGCTTCTGTCCGCGATCGACAAGCAGAACACGCGCGAGCCGGACAATCGCGAACTGTTCCTCAACTATTCGGCCGATGATCCGGCGCTCACCAACGCGAACTGCAGCTTCTGGCACTTTCGCTTCGACGCGCACGCAGGCATGCGGATGGACGCGCTCGCCGATGTGATCCAGCGCGACAAGTCGGTGAAGAAGGTCTATCTGCTGAATCAGGATTACAGCTTCGGCCATGACGTGAGCACGCTGGCGCGCGCGGCGCTTGCATCGAAGCGGCCGGATGTCGCCGTGGTCGGCGACGAGTTTCATCCCATCGGCCGCGTGAAGGATTTCGCGCCGTACATCGCGAAAATCCGCGGGAGCGGCGCCGACGCCGTGATCACGGGCAACTGGGGCAACGATCTGACGCTGCTCGTCAAGGCGGCGCGCGAGCAGGGCGTCGACACGAAGTTCTACACGTTCTATGGCAACAGCCTCGGCGCGCCGGCCGCGCTCGGCGATGCGGGCGTGAAGCGCGTCATCGCCGTCGCCGACTGGCACCCGAACGCGGGCGGCGCGGCATCGGATGCGTGGTACGCGTCGTTTCGCCAGCGTTTCCCGGCTGCGCAGGACGACTACCCGGTGCTGCGCATGCCGCTGATGATCGAAATGTTGGCCGCGGCGATGAGCCGCGCCGGCAGCGCTCAGCCCGACAAGGTCGCGAAGATGCTGGAAGGCATGAAGTACGACAACGGCTTTCACGCGTCGTGGATGCGCGCCGACGATCATCAGCTGATCCAGCCCCTTTACGTGATGGAGATGGACAAGGCCGGCACGCCGGGCGTCCATTTCGACAACGAGGGCTCGCATTACGGCTTCCGGACCGTGCTGGCGCTGCCGCCCGAGCGCACCGTTCCGGTTACGACGTGCCGGATGAAGCGGCCCTGAACGAGTCCGCGTGAGCCCGTGTGGATGAGCCCAAAACCGACCGCAAAACGGCGCTCGGACCCGCCGGAAGCACAGCCCTAAACGGCGGGCTTCGCCGGATGATCCGGCTGTGATACAATACGCGACTCGTTTTGATGTAACCCCACGGCACGGCCTTTCTTCCGTGACCGCCTGTTTGATTCAAAGGAAATCAACATGTCCGTAGCTGAAATCAAGAAATCCGACGTCGTCGCGCAATTCGCACGTGGCACAAACGACACCGGCTCCCCCGAAGTTCAAGTCGCGCTGCTCACGACGCGCATCAACGAACTGACGGTTCACTTCAAGGCCCATACGAAGGATCACCACAGCCGCCGCGGTCTGCTGCGCATGGTGAGCCGTCGTCGCAAGCTGCTCGACTACCTGAAGGGCAAGGACGCTGACCGTTACCGCGCTCTGATCGAGAAGCTGGGCCTGCGTAAGTAATCGGACGCATCGGACTTTCTGTCAGCAAGATGCCTGTGTCAGTTCCGCTGATACAGGCATTTTGTTTTTCGACGGTACGCTTCGTGTGAGGTTTACCATCGAATCACCCGTCTGGCGCGCTGGTTGCGTCGCGGGCAAAACGAAACAAAACCGGGCTTCAGGGTAGGGCGCTGTGTCATTCCAGCGGTTCGCGTGCAAGTGGAGGCGTCCACGCGATTCTCTGGAATGGCATAACACTCCTCTACCCGAAAGGCTTCGGTCCTGACGGTGCCGCGCGGCCACAGTTCAACGGGGTTGCGCGGCATGACTAAAAGATCAAGGAGGACAAATGTCTATGTTTAACAAGGTCGTCAAAGAGTTCAAGTGGGGCCAGCACACGGTTCGCATGGAAACGGGTGAGATTGCCCGCCAGGCGGGCGGTGCCGTGCTCGTCGACATCGAAGATACCGTCGTGCTGGCGACCGTCGTCGGCGCGAAGACGGCGAAGCCGGGCCAGGACTTCTTCCCGCTGACCGTCGACTACATCGAAAAGACCTACTCGGCAGGCAAGATTCCGGGCGGCTTCTTCCGCCGCGAAGGCCGTCCGTCGGAAGGCGAAACGCTGATTTCGCGCCTGATCGACCGGCCGCTGCGCCCGCTGTTCCCGGAAGGCTTCTACAACGAAGTGCAGGTCGTCGTGCACGTGATGTCGATCAACCCGGAAGTCCCGGCCGACATCCCCGCGCTGATCGGCGCGTCGGCTGCGCTCGCCGTGTCGGGCCTGCCGTTCAACGGTCCCGTCGGTGCTGCGCGCGTCGCGTACGTCAACAACGAGTACGTGCTGAACCCGACCCGCACGCAAAGCAAGGAATCGCGCCTCGACCTCGTCGTCGCCGGTACGGAGCGCGCGGTGTTGATGGTCGAATCGGAAGCGGATCAACTGCCGGAAGACGTGATGCTGGGCGCGGTCGTGTTCGGTCACGAGCAGATGCAAACGGCCATCGACGCGATCCACGAACTCGTTCGTGAAGGCGGCAAACCTGAGTGGGACTGGCAGCCGGCGCCGAAGAACGAAGTGCTGATCTCGCGCGTCAACGAAATCGCCTATGCCGATCTGGCTGCGGCTTACCAGACGCGCGACAAGCAGGCTCGCTCGACTCGCCTGAAGGAAATCTACGCAGCGACGCAGGCAAAGCTGGAAGAAGAAGCGGCAGCGGCGGGCACCGTGGCAGCCGACAAGGCAGCCGTCGGCAACGTGCTGTTCGACATCGAAGCGAAGATCGTCCGTTCGCAGATCCTGAACGGCGAGCCGCGTATCGACGGCCGCGATACCCGCACCGTTCGCCCGATCGAAATCCGCACGGGTGTTCTGCCGCGTACGCACGGTTCGGCGCTCTTCACGCGTGGCGAGACGCAGGCGCTTGTCGTCGCGACGCTCGGCACGAAGGGCGATGAGCAGATCATTGACGCGCTCGAAGGGGAGTACCGCGATCGCTTCATGCTCCACTACAACATGCCGCCGTTCGCGACTGGCGAAACGGGCCGCGTCGGCTCGCCGAAGCGCCGTGAAATCGGCCACGGCCGTCTCGCGAAGCGCGCGCTGGTCGCATGCCTGCCGACCGCGGACGAGTTCGGCTACTCGATCCGCGTCGTGTCGGAGATTACCGAGTCGAACGGATCGTCGTCGATGGCATCGGTGTGCGGCGGCTGCCTCGCGCTGATGGACGCCGGCGTGCCGATGAAGGCACACGTCGCGGGCATCGCGATGGGCCTGATCCTCGAAGGCAACAAGTTTGCTGTGCTGACGGACATTCTCGGCGACGAAGATCACCTCGGCGACATGGACTTCAAGGTGGCGGGCACGGCTGACGGCGTGACGGCACTGCAGATGGACATCAAGATCCAGGGCATCACGAAGGAAATCATGCAGGTCGCGCTCGCGCAGGCGAAGGAAGGCCGCATGCATATCCTCGGCAAGATGACGGCGGCCGTCTCGGGTGCGAACACGCAACTGTCCGAATTCGCGCCGCGCATGATCACCATCAAGATCAATCCGGAAAAGATCCGCGACGTGATCGGCAAGGGCGGTTCGGTGATCCGTGCCCTGACGGAAGAAACGGGCACGACGATCGATATTTCGGACGACGGCGTCGTCACGATCGCGAGCACGAGCAGCGAAGGCATGGCCGAAGCGAAGAAGCGCATCGAGAACATCACGGCTGAAGTCGAAGTGGGCCAGATCTACGAAGGCACGGTGCTCAAGCTGCTGGACTTCGGCGCGATTGTGAACCTGCTGCCGGGCAAGGACGGTCTGCTGCACATCTCCGAAATCGCCAACGAGCGCATCAAGGACATCAACGACTACCTGAAGGAAGGCCAGCAAGTGAAGGTCAAGGTCATCCAGACGGACGAGAAGGGTCGTGTGCGTCTGTCGGCGAAGGCACTCCTGAACGAAGCGGCACAGACGGAACCGACGCCGCAGCAGTAATGCAGTGAAAAGCAGGACGGCCGGTAGCGCAAAAGCGCGCCGGCCGTTTTTCATGTAGGGTGGATTGCAGTGCGAACCGGTTTTTCGTGGCCGATTTGCAGCGCTATCCAGACCTTGGGAGAGACGACGATGAACGCAATCGAAATCACCGAATTCGGTGCGCCGGAAGTCTTGAAGCTCGCCGAGCGGCCGATGCCTGAGCCGAAAGCGGGCGAAGTGCTGATCAAAGTGTCCGCGTCCGGCGTGAATCGTCCGGACGTGTTTCAGCGCAAGGGCGGCTATGCGCCGCCGCCTGGCGCGTCGGATCTGCCGGGGCTGGAAGTGGCGGGCGAAATCGTCGGCGGAAATATCGACGAGAAGCGCAATCCGTTCGGTCTGAAGATCGGCGATCGCGTGTGCGCGCTGATGGCGGGCGGCGGCTACGCGGAATACGCGACCGTGCCGCTGTTGCAGTGCCTGCCCGTGCCGAAGGGGTTTTCCGATGTCGAAGCGGCGGCTTTGCCCGAGACCTTCTTCACTGTCTGGAGCAATGTTTTTGACCGTGCGTTGCTCGGCAAAGGCGAGGGCGGCGAGAACGAGACGTTCCTCGTGCAGGGCGGTTCGAGCGGTATCGGCGTGACGGCAATCCAGATCGCGCATGCACTCGGCTATCGCGTGTTCGCAACGGCCGGCACGGACGAAAAATGCCGTGCGTGCGAGGCGCTTGGCGCGGAACGTGCGATCAACTACAAGACGGAAGATTTCGTCGAAGTGATCAAGTCGCTCACGAATGACCGCGGCGTCGACGTGATCCTCGACATGGTGGCGGGCAGCTACGTGCCGCGCGAACTGAAGGCGCTCGCCGACGGCGGCCGTCTCGTGATCATCGCGCTGCTCGGTGGCGCGAAGGCCGAAGTGAATCTGAACGACATTCTGCGCCGTCGACTGACGGTGACGGGTTCGACGCTGCGTCCCCGTCCAGTCGAATTCAAGGCAAAGATCGCGGCGCAACTGAAGGAGCGCGTGTGGCCGCATCTCGAAGACGGCACGATCAAGCCGGTGATCTACAAGGTGTTCCCGGCTGCGCAGGCGGCGCAGGCGCACGAGCTGATGGAAAGCAGCCTGCACGTCGGCAAGATCGTGCTGAATTGGGGCGCGGGTGCTTGACAGCGCCCATTTAATTGAGTTTGACCCGGTCTGTCAGCACACAGTAAAATCGTGTGTTTTGCGCGTTCTGCATGAATTTTGCAGGCGGACCGCGGGCACCAGAGAGCTGGGGGCGCTGACGAAGCGGAGGCGTCCAGGACCCGCACCACGATAAAACGAGCGAGACGATGGCGAAACAACGAGCAAAACTGGTAGTCGGTAACTGGAAGATGCACGGTCGGCTTGCCGACAACCGCGTGCTGCTGCAAGCCGTATCACATGGCGCGAACGATCTTCCGGACGATGTGCGAGTCGGCGTATGCGTGCCGTGTCCTTATCTGCCGCAAGCGCAGTCGCTGCTGGAAGGCGGCTGCGTCGCGTGGGGCGTGCAGGATGTCTCCGCGCATACGCAGGGCGCCTATACCGGCGAAGTCGCTGCCGAAATGGCCGCGGAATTTGGCGCGTCGTTTGCGATCGTCGGACACTCTGAGCGTCGTGCGTATCACCGTGAAAGCGGCGAGACGGTCGCCGTGAAAGCGCAGCGCGCGCTCGAAGCAGGCTTGACGCCGATTGTCTGCGTCGGCGAAACGCTCGACGAGCGCGAGTCGGGTAAGACAGAGCAGATCGTGGGCGCGCAACTCGACGCGGTGCTCGCGAAGCTGTCGGTGGAAGATTCGGCTCGCATCGTCGTTGCATATGAGCCCGTGTGGGCCATCGGCACCGGCAAGAGCGCGACTGCGCAGCAGGCGCAGGACGTTCATGCGTTCTTGCGCGCGCGTCTCGCAACGAAGGGCGACGACGTGGAAAGCGTGCCGCTGTTGTACGGTGGCAGCGTGAAGCCGGAGAACGCGGAAGAGTTGTTCAGTCAGCCGGATATCGACGGCGGTTTGATCGGCGGCGCGTCGCTGAAAGACAAGGATTTCCTGGCAATCTGCAGTGCAGCCGTTGCGGCGACCGCCGCGCGCTGACACGACAAGACAGAGTGCCCGGGCGAGGATGACCCATTGCGCGCAGCATGTGTTGTTGCGCGGTTAAATAAAGACTCAGGTGAGTGTGATGCTGTATTTGAAAACGTTGATCATTGTCGTGCAATTGCTGTCGGCGCTTGGCGTCATCGGCCTCGTGCTGTTGCAACACGGCAAGGGCGCCGACATGGGCGCGGCCTTCGGTAGCGGCGCATCGGGCAGTCTCTTCGGCGCGACGGGCTCTGCTAATTTTCTGTCACGTACGACTGCGATACTGGCAGCAGTGTTCTTCGCCACCACGTTGGCACTGACATACATCGGCGCGTATCATTCGAAACCTTCGGCAGGCGTGCTGGGTAGCGCTCCCGTATCGGCTCCTGCGCCTGCTGCGTCTGTACCGGGCAATGCATCGGCTGCAGTTGCTGCATCTGCAGCTTCTGCGCCAGGCCAGGATGTGCCGAAATAAATTTTCGAAGAAAAAAAGTTTGTGCGTTGAACAAACTGCTTAAACGGGTTACAATTCAAGTCTTGAAGCGATTCGCGGGTTTTACAAGTTGTTTTCCCGGATTGCAGACAGTGCCGACGTGGTGAAATTGGTAGACACGCTATCTTGAGGGGGTAGTGGCGAAAGCTGTGCGAGTTCGAGTCTCGCCGTCGGCACCAATGTTATCTAATGCCAGCCGCTTGCTTCAGCTTCGGCTGGCATTTTCACTTCTGGGGTTGTGTTTGCTGTGGGCTTTCGGCATCAAGCATCCCGAAGTGTTTCGCGTCAGGGGTTGTTCAAGGTAGTCCACGTCTCCTGACGTCACTCAGAACCAACCGATTGAGGATAGCTTTGAACCTCGCAGCCTATTTCCCCGTTTTGTTGTTCCTCCTCGTGGGCACCGGTTTAGGCGTAGCACTGGTCAGTATCGGCAAGATCCTCGGTCCGAATCGGCCGGATACCGAAAAAAACGCACCGTACGAGTGCGGCTTCGAAGCGTTCGAAGATGCGCGCATGAAATTCGATGTGCGCTACTACCTGGTTGCCATTCTCTTCATCATTTTCGACCTTGAAACGGCGTTCCTGTTCCCGTGGGGTGTGGCCCTGCGCGACATCGGCTGGCCGGGCTTCATCTCGATGATGATTTTTCTGCTCGAATTCCTGTTGGGCTTTGCCTATATCTGGAAGAAAGGTGGCCTTGATTGGGAATGACGGGTTAATCGCCGGTATGTAGGGGTGGCGATGGCTCGCCGCCCGTCTGGAGTGGAAAGCAAATGAGTATCGAAGGGGTCTTGAAGGAAGGGTTTGTCACCACCACGGCTGACAAGCTGATCAACTGGACGCGTACCGGTTCACTGTGGCCGATGACGTTCGGTCTCGCGTGTTGTGCTGTCGAGATGATGCATGCGGGCGCCGCCCGTTATGACCTCGACCGTTTCGGTGTGGTGTTCCGTCCAAGTCCGCGACAGTCGGATGTGATGATCGTCGCCGGCACGCTGTGCAACAAGATGGCGCCCGCGCTGCGCAAGGTCTACGACCAGATGGCCGAGCCGCGCTGGGTGATCTCGATGGGTTCGTGCGCGAATGGCGGTGGCTACTATCACTACTCGTATTCGGTGGTGCGTGGCTGCGACCGTATCGTCCCCGTCGATGTGTATGTGCCGGGCTGCCCGCCCACGGCCGAAGCGCTGGTGTACGGCGTGATCCAGCTGCAGGCGAAGATCCGCCGCACCAATACCATCGCCCGTCAATAAGGCCAGAGCCTCCCCACAATATGGCAAGCAAACTCGAGACCCTCAAAGCGAACCTCGAGGCGGCCTTTGGCGGCCGCCTGACGAGCATCACCGAATCTGTCGGTGAGCTGACCATCGTCGTGAAAGCGGGCGATTACCTCGAAGTAGCAAAGCGTCTGCGCGATGACGCGACGCTGCACTTCGAGCAACTGATCGACCTGTGTGGTGTCGACTATCAAACTTACGGTGAAGGCGCTTACGAAGGCCCGCGTTTTGCCGCTGTCCTGCATCTGCTTTCCATCTCGAACAACTGGCGCCTGCGCGTGCGCGTGTTCGCGCCGGACGACGATGTGCCTCTGGTTCCGTCGGTCGTCGAGATCTGGAATTCCGCCAACTGGTACGAGCGCGAAGCGTTCGACCTGTACGGCATCGTCTTCGAAGGTCATCCGGACCTGCGCCGCATCCTGACCGATTACGGTTTCATCGGTCATCCGTTCCGCAAGGATTTCCCGGTTTCCGGCTACGTCGAAATGCGCTACGACCCGGAAGAGAAGCGCGTCGTCTATCAGCCGGTGACGATCGAGCCTCGGGAAATCACGCCGCGCGTGATCCGCGAGGATCACTATGGCGGACTGAAACACTAAGAGAACGTCATGGCAGAGATCAAGAACTACACGCTCAACTTCGGCCCTCAGCACCCCGCAGCGCACGGCGTGCTGCGCCTCGTGCTCGAACTCGACGGCGAAGTGATCCAGCGCGCGGATCCGCACATCGGCCTCCTGCACCGCGCGACGGAAAAGCTCGCGGAGAGCAAGACGTTCATCCAGTCGGTGCCGTACATGGATCGTCTCGACTACGTGTCGATGATGGTCAACGAGCACGGCTATGTGCTCGCGATCGAAAAGCTGCTCGGCATCGACGTGCCGATTCGCGCAAAGTACATCCGCGTGCTGTTCGACGAAGTCACGCGCGTGCTGAACCACCTGATGTGGATCGGTGCGCATGCGCTCGACGTCGGCGCGATGGCGGTGTTCCTCTACGCGTTCCGCGAGCGCGAAGACCTGATGGACGTGTATGAGGCGGTGTCCGGCGCACGGCTGCACGCAGCGTACTATCGTCCGGGCGGTGTCTATCGCGATCTGCCGGACGCGATGCCGCAATACAAGGCATCGAAGATTCGAAATGCGAAGGCATTGTCGAAGCTGAACGAGAACCGCCAGGGCTCGTTGCTCGATTTCATCGAAGACTTCTTCAACCGCTTCCCGAAGTACGTCGACGAGTATGAAACGCTGCTCACCGACAACCGCATCTGGAAGCAGCGTCTGGTCGGCATCGGTGTCGTGAGCCCGGAGCGCGCGCTGCAACTGGGCCTGACGGGCGCGATGCTGCGCGGCTCGGGCATCGAGTGGGATCTGCGCAAGAAGCAGCCGTACGAAGTGTATGACCAGCTGGACTTCGACATCCCCGTGGGCGTGAACGGCGATTGCTACGACCGCTATCTGGTGCGCGTCGAAGAAATGCGTCAATCCACGCGTATCGCGAAACAGTGCATTGAATGGCTGCGCAAGAATCCCGGCCCTGTGATGACGGACAATCACAAGGTCGCGCCGCCGTCGCGCGTCGGCATGAAGTCGAACATGGAAGAGCTGATTCACCACTTCAAGCTCTTCACGGAAGGCTTCCACGTGCCGGAAGGCGAAGCGTACGCGGCCGTCGAGCATCCGAAGGGCGAGTTCGGCATCTATCTCGTGTCGGATGGCGCGAACAAGCCGTATCGCCTGAAGATTCGCGCGCCGGGTTATGCACACCTGTCCGCGCTCGACGAAATGGCGCGGGGTCACATGATCGCCGACGCCGTGACGATCATCGGCACGCAAGACATCGTGTTCGGTGAAGTCGATCGCTAGGCGAATTCACTAGCAGTATTCATCAAGGCGCGCGCTCACGTAGCCGATAACGCATGAGAAGCGGGGCGCGCGTCAAGCAAAGGAACGCCGGGTCTGTCGCAACACGCAGTGCGCGACAGGTTTTCGTTCGGTAGGAATTGAAAGAGTCGTGTCTGAAAATGATCTCAGCTGAAGGCCTGAAAGAAATCGATCGTGCGATCACGAAGTACCCCGCCGATCAGAAACAGTCCGCCGTGATGGCGGCGCTGGCCGTCGGTCAGCAGGAGCATGGCTGGCTGTCGCCCGAACTGATGCAGTTCGTCGCGGACTATCTCGGCATGCCGGCCGTCGCCGTGCAGGAGGTCGCGACCTTCTACACGATGTTCGAGACGTCGCCCGTCGGCAAACACAAGATCACGCTCTGCACGAACCTGCCGTGCCAGCTCGGTCCTGATGGCGGTTCGGACAGCGCCGCCGAATATCTGAAGCAGAAGCTCGGCATCGACTTCGGCGAAACCACCCCGGACGGCAAGTTCACCCTGAAAGAGGGTGAGTGCATGGGTTCGTGCGGTGACGCTCCCGTGCTGCTCGTGAACAACCATCGCATGTGCAGCTTCATGAGCCGCGAGAAGATCGACCAGCTGCTCGAGGAACTTTCGAAATGACGTCTTTGCACGATCGTCACATCAAACCGCTGATTCTCGCCGGCCTGAATGGCGACAACTGGCATCTTCAAGACTACGTGGCGCGCGGCGGCTACAAGCAGTTGCGCCGTATCCTCGAAGAGAAGATTCCGCCGGAGCAGGTGATCGCCGACGTGAAGGCTTCAGGTCTGCGCGGCCGCGGCGGTGCAGGCTTCCCGACAGGCCTGAAGTGGAGCTTCATGCCGCGCCAGTTTCCGGGGCAGAAGTATCTCGTCTGCAACTCTGACGAGGGCGAGCCGGGCACGTTCAAGGACCGCGACATCCTGCGCTGGAATCCGCATTCGCTGATCGAAGGCATGGCCATCGGCGCGTACGCGATGGGCATTACGGTCGGCTACAACTACATCCACGGCGAAATCTTCGAAGTCTACAAGCGCTTCGAAGAGGCGCTGGAGGAAGCGCGCGCAGCCGGTTTCCTCGGCGACAACATCATGGGCTCGGGCTTCTCGTTCCAGCTGCATGCGCACCACGGTTACGGCGCCTACATCTGCGGCGAAGAAACCGCGCTGCTCGAATCGCTGGAAGGCAAGAAGGGCCAGCCGCGCTTCAAGCCGCCGTTCCCGGCGAGCTTCGGCGTGTACGGCAAGCCGACCACAATCAACAACACGGAAACGTTCGCAGCCGTGCCGTTTCTGCTGGAAGTCGGTCCGCAGGCCTACCTCGAAATGGGCAAGCCGAACAACGGCGGCACGAAGATCTTCTCGGTGTCGGGTGACGTCGAGCGTCCGGGCAACTATGAAATCCCGCTCGGCACGCCGTTCTCGACGCTGATGGAACTCGCGGGCGGCATGCGCGGCGGCAAGAAGCTCAAGGCCGTGATTCCCGGCGGTTCGTCGGCACCCGTGGTTCCGGGCGACATCATGATGCAAACCGACATGGATTACGATTCGATCGCGAAGGCGGGTTCGATGCTGGGTTCGGGCGCCGTCATCGTGATGGACGAGACGCGCTGCATGGTCCGCTCGCTGTTGCGCCTGTCGTACTTCTATTACGAAGAGTCGTGCGGACAGTGCACGCCGTGCCGCGAAGGCACGGGCTGGCTGTATCGCGTCGTGCATCGCATCGAACACGGCCTCGGCCGCCAGGAAGATCTCGACCTGCTGAACTCGGTTGCCGAGAACATCATGGGCCGTACGATCTGCGCGCTCGGCGATGCGGCTGCCATGCCCGTGCGCGGCATGCTCAAGCACTACTGGGACGAATTCGAGTATCACGTCGCCAACAAGCGTTGCCTCGTCGGCGGTCATGCTGGCGCACCGGCGGCATCGGAAACGGTCGCCGCATAAAGCCGGAGCAAAGGCAAGCGCGGGAGCCGCCGCTTCGCGCAAAAGCGCAGCGGCGAGCGGGCGAACGATTGAGCGGTAACAGGTTAAGGAAGATTGACCATCATGGTTGAACTTGAAATAGACGGCAAGAAAGTAGAGGTGGCCGAAGGCAGCATGATCATTCAGGCTGCGCATAAGGTCGATACCTACATTCCTCACTTCTGCTATCACAAAAAGCTGTCGATTGCGGCCAACTGCCGGATGTGTCTCGTCGATGTCGAGAAGATGCCGAAGGCCGTGCCTGCATGCGCGACGCCGGTGTCGGCGGGCATGATCGTGCGCACGAAGTCGGAAAAGGCGGTGAAGGGACAGCAATCCGTGATGGAGTTCCTGCTGATCAATCACCCGCTCGATTGCCCGATCTGCGATCAGGGCGGCGAATGCCAGCTGCAGGATCTGGCTGTCGGCTACGGCAAATCGTCGTCGCGTTATAGCGAAGAGAAACGCGTCGTGTTCCACAAGAACGTCGGCCCGTTGATCTCGATGGAAGAAATGACGCGCTGCATTCACTGCACGCGCTGCGTCCGCTTCGGTGAAGAAATCGCCGGCGTGATGGAGCTCGGCATGCTGGGCCGCGGGGAGCACTCGGAAATCACGTCGTTCGTCGGCAAGACGGTCGACTCCGAACTGTCGGGCAACATGATCGACCTGTGCCCCGTCGGCGCGCTGACGAGCAAGCCGTTCCGCTACAGCGCCCGTACGTGGGAACTGTCGCGCCGCAAGTCGGTGAGCCCGCACGATTCCGTCGGTGCGAACCTCGTCGTGCAGGTGAAGAACAACCGCGTGATGCGCGTGCTACCGTTCGAAAACGAAGCGATCAACGAGTGCTGGATTTCGGACAAGGACCGTTTCTCGTACGAAGGCCTGAACAGCCCCGAACGTCTGACGCGCCCGATGCTCAAGCAGGGCGGTCAGTGGATCGAGACGGACTGGCAGACGGCGCTTGAATACGTCGTCAAGGGTCTGAAGGGCATCAAGGCGGATCACGGCGCGGACGCGTTTGCCGCGCTCGGCAGCGCGCACAGCACGGTCGAAGAACTGTTCCTGCTGAAGAAGATCGCGGAAGCGATCGGCACGCCGAACGTCGATTTCCGTCTGCGTCAGACGGACTTCCCGGTAGGCGCAAACGGCACGCCGTGGCTGGGTACGGCTATCGCGAATCTGTCGACGCTCGACTCGGCATTGGTGATCGGCTCGTCGCTGCGTCGCGACCATCCGCTGTTCGCAGCGCGTCTGCGTCAGGCTGCCAAGGGCGGCGCGAAGATCACACTGCTGCAAGCCACGCGCGACGACGCGCTGATCCCGCAAGCGACACGCATCGCCGCCGCACCGTCGGCATGGCTTAATGAGCTGGCTGGCATCGCTGCCGCCGTGTCGGAAGCGAAGGGCGTCGCGTTGCCGGAGGCGTTCGCAGGTACGAAGGCGTCGGATGTCGCGAAGCAGACGGCGGCATCGCTCGCCACGGGTGAGCTGCGTGTCGTGCTGCTCGGCAATGGCGCTGTCCAGCATCCGGAGTTCGCGCGCATTCACGCAGCGGCTCAATGGATCGCTGATGCAACGGGCGCATCGCTCGGCTTCCTGACGGAAGCGGCGAACACGGTCGGCGCGCATCTCGTCGGCGCATTGCCGGGCGAGGGCGGTCTGAACGCTCGCGAAGTCTTCGAGCAGCCGCGCAAGGGTTATCTTCTGCTGAACCTCGAGCCGGAATTCGATACCGCCAACCCGGCGCAGGCGCTTGCCGCGCTGAACCAGGCGGAAATGGTCGTCGTGATGTCGCCGTTTCAGACGGGAGCCGAATACGCGGACGTTCTGCTGCCGATCGCGCCGTTCACGGAAACGGCCGGCACGTTCATCAACGCGGAAGGCACGGTGCAGATGTTCAACGGCGTGGTGCGTCCGCTGGGCGATACGCGTCCCGCATGGAAGGTTCTGCGCGTGCTGGGCAGCCTGCTCGGCGTGCCGGGCTTCGAATACGACACGGCTGAAGAAGTGCGCGTCGCCGCGTTGGGCGATGGCGATCTGACGCCGCGCCTGTCGAACAGGACGGCGACGGCCATCGCGCGCAGCAGCGCGGCGAAGGGGGCGGATGGCACGTTCGAGCGCATCGCCGATGTGCCGATCTATCACGCCGATCCGCTCGTGCGCCGCGCCGAGTCGTTGCAGCTGACGGCGGCCGCGCGTGCCGCTCACACGGTCGGTTTGCCGGCGACGCTGTTCGACAAGCTGGGATTGAAGGAAGGCGACGCGGTGCGCGTTCGTCAGGGCGATCGCTCGGTGCAGGTTCCGGCCGCGCGTGATGCGAATCTTGCGGAGACGGTCGTCCGCGTATCGGCGGCTACGCCTGCCGGTGCAGCGCTGGGCAGCCTGTTCGGTGAACTGGTGGTGGAGAAGGCGTAAATGACCTTGTTCGATACGATCAACGCGGGCGGCAGCCAGCTTCTCGGCGTGGCCTGGCCTACGGTGTGGGCACTCGTGCGCATCCTCGTGGTGTCCGTCGCGATCCTCCTGTGCGTGGCTTACCTGATCCTGTGGGAGCGTAAGCTGATCGGCTGGATGCACGTGCGTCTCGGCCCGAACCGCGTCGGCCCGGCGGGTCTCCTGCAGCCGATCGCCGACGTGCTGAAGCTGCTCCTGAAGGAAGTCATTCAGCCGACGCAAGCCAGCCGCTGGATCTACCTGATCGCGCCGATCATGGTGGTGGTCCCCGCGTTCGCGGTGTGGGCGGTGATCCCGTTCCAGGCGGGTGCCGTGCTCGGCGACATCAACGCGGGCCTGCTGTACGCGATCTCGATTTCGTCGATGGGCGTGTATGGCGTGATTCTCGCGGGCTGGGCGTCGAACTCGAAGTACGCGTTCCTCGGCGCGATGCGCGCGGCGGCGCAGATGGTGTCGTACGAAATCTCGATGGGCTTCGCGCTCGTCGTCGTGATGATGACGGCAGGCACAATGAACCTGTCGGACATCGTCGGATCGCAGATGCGCGGCATCTTCGCGAGCCACGGCGTGACGTTCCTGTCGTGGAACTGGCTGCCGCTGCTGCCGGCCTTCGTCGTGTACTTCATTTCGGGCATCGCGGAAACGAACCGCCACCCGTTCGACGTAGTGGAAGGCGAGTCGGAAATCGTCGCGGGCCACATGATTGATTACTCGGGTATGGCGTTCGCGCTGTTCTTCCTCGCCGAGTACATCAACATGATCGTGATCTCGGCGCTGGCTTCCGTCCTGTTCCTGGGCGGCTGGAGCGCACCGTTCGAGTTCCTGTCGTTCATCCCCGGCATTTTCTGGCTGCTGCTGAAAGTATTCTTCCTGTTGTCGGTATTCATCTGGGCGCGTGCGACGTTCCCGCGCTACCGCTATGACCAGATCATGCGTCTGGGCTGGAAGGTGTTCCTGCCGGTTACCGTGATCTGGGTGATCGTGGTTGGCCTCTGGATCATGTCGCCGTTGAATATCTGGAATTAAGGAGGCGGACGAACCATGACCGCAATCCAAAACTTCTTCAAGACCTTCTTTCTGACCGAACTGCTGAAAGGCCTCGCGCTGACGGGACGCTATGCGTTCCAGCGCAAGATCACGGTGCAGTTCCCCGAAGAGAAGACTCCGATTTCGCCGCGTTTCCGCGGGCTGCACGCGCTGCGCCGCTATGAAAACGGCGAAGAGCGCTGCATCGCATGCAAGCTGTGCGAAGCGGTGTGCCCGGCGCTCGCCATCACGATCGAATCGGAAACGCGCGCGGACAACACACGCCGCACGACGCGCTACGACATCGACCTGACCAAGTGCATCTTCTGCGGTTTCTGCGAGGAGAGCTGCCCGGTCGATTCGATCGTCGAAACGCACATCCTCGAATATCACGGCGAAAAGCGCGGCGACCTGTACTTCACGAAGGACATGCTGCTGGCAGTCGGCGACCGTTACGAAGCGGAAATCGCTGCGAACAAGGCGGCCGACGCACCCTATCGTTGATTTGGGTTGATATAGCACTTCGACGCCGCACGGCTTACCAGGCGCAAAACCGTGTGGCGCTGCCAGACCGCTTGGGTGTCGCGTCAGACAAAGCGATGTATCAGAAGACGCGCGCCGAAGCACCAAGCCTGACGATGGCCTAACGATGAATCGGTAATCATGGAATTCACGACCGTACTGTTCTACATCTTCGCGCTACTCCTGACGGTGTCAGGGCTGAAGGTGATCACTTCGCGCAACCCGGTGGCGTCCGCGTTGTTCCTCGTGCTCGCGTTCTTCAACGCGGCCGCGATCTGGATGCTGCTGCAGGCGGAATTCCTCGCGATCCTGCTGGTGCTGGTGTACGTCGGCGCGGTGATGGTGCTGTTCCTGTTCGTCGTGATGATGCTGGACATCAATCTCGACGTGCTGCGGCGCGACTTCAAACGCTTCGTGCCGATGGCGACGGTGGTGGGCGCCATCATCGTGGTCGAAACGGCGCTGATCCTGTGGCACGGCTACGGCGCGACGGTTCAACCCGTGCGCGACACGACGGCCTCCGTCGCGGGCGCCGCCGACTGGTCGAACACGCGCCTGATCGGCAAGGTCATCTACACGGATTACATCTTCGCGTTCGAAGTGGCCGGCCTCGTGCTGCTGGTTGCGATCATCGCGGCGATGGCGCTGACCGCGCGTCACGGCAAGGACAGCAAGCGCCAGCGCGTATCGGAGCAGGTGAAGGTGCGCCGCGAAGACCGCGTACGCGTGGTCAAGATGGCAGCAGAGAAGGAACGTCTGGCTGAACCTGAAGCCATTACCGGCGACGCTGGCGCCGGCAAGAACAGCTGACGCAGAGGAGAGAAAAATGTTGTCACTTGCCCATTACCTCGTGCTCGGCGCGATCCTGTTCGCGATCAGCGTCGTCGGCATATTCCTGAACCGTCGCAACGTCATCATCATCCTGATGGCGATCGAACTGATGCTGCTGGCGGTCAACACGAATTTCGTCGCGTTCTCGCATTACCTCGGCGACGTGCATGGCCAGATTTTCGTCTTCTTCGTGCTGACCGTCGCGGCAGCCGAAGCCGCGATCGGCCTCGCGATTCTGGTGACCCTGTTCCGTAGCCTCGACACGATCAACGTCGAGGATCTCGATCAGCTCAAAGGTTAATTTCAGGCACAGGCTCTTATGTCAACGACACTCAATGAAAACCTGTTGCTGGCGGTGGCGCTCGCACCGCTGGCCGGCTCGCTGATCGCAGGGCTGTTCGGCAAGACGGTCGGGCGTGCGGGGGCGCACTCGGTCACGATCCTCGGCGTCGCGATTTCGTTCGTTCTTTCGTGCATCGTTTTTCTCGACGTGCTCAACGGCGCGAGCTTCAACGCGACCGTGTACGAATGGATGACGGCCGGCAAGGTGAAGTTCGAAATCGGCTTCCTCGTCGACACGCTGACGGCCATGATGATGTGCGTCGTGACCTTCGTGTCGCTGATGGTGCACATCTACACGATCGGCTACATGGCCGACGAAGAGACGGGCTACGAGCGTTTCTTCTCGTACATCTCGCTGTTCACGTTCTCGATGCTGATGCTCGTGATGAGCAACAACTTCCTGCAGCTGTTCTTCGGCTGGGAAGCAGTGGGTCTCGTGTCGTACCTGCTGATCGGCTTCTACTTCAAGCGTGAAAGCGCGATCTACGCGAACATGAAGGCGTTCCTCGTCAACCGCGTGGGCGACTTTGGCTTCATCCTGGGCATCGGTCTGATCCTCGCGTACGGCGGCTCGATGAACTACGGCGAAGTGTTCGCGAAGAGCCACGAACTGGCCTCGTTGACGTTCCCGGGCACCGACTGGGGCCTGCTGACGGTCGCGTGCATTTGCCTCTTCATCGGCGCGATGGGTAAGTCGGCGCAGTTCCCGCTGCACGTGTGGCTGCCGGACTCGATGGAAGGCCCGACGCCGATCTCCGCGCTGATTCACGCGGCAACCATGGTGACGGCGGGTATCTTCATGGTGACGCGCATGTCGCCGCTGTTCGAACTGTCGGATTCGGCGCTGTCGTTCATCACGGTGATCGGCGCGATCACGGCGCTGTTCATGGGCTTCCTCGGCATCGTGCAGAACGACATCAAGCGTGTCGTCGCTTACTCGACGCTGTCGCAACTCGGTTACATGACGGTCGCACTCGGCGTGTCGGCGTATCCCGTCGCCGTGTTCCACCTGATGACGCACGCGTTCTTCAAGGCGCTGCTGTTCCTCGGCGCGGGCTCGGTCATCATCGGCATGCACCACGACCAGGACATGCGCAACATGGGCGGCCTGCGCAAGTACATGCCGATCACGTGGATCACATCACTTGTCGGCTCGCTCGCGCTGATCGGCACGCCGTTCTTCTCGGGCTTCTATTCGAAGGACTCGATCATCGATGCGGTGAAGCTGTCGCATCTGCCGGGTTCGGGCTTCGCATACTTCGCTGTTGTCGCGAGCGTGTTCGTGACGGCGCTGTACTCGTTCCGCATGTACTTCATGGTGTTCCACGGCGAAGAGCGCTTCCGCGGTCCGAAGCATCCCGACTCGCCGATGGGCGCCGAAGCCGCTGCGCACGGACATGGCGATCACGGTCACGGTCACGACGACCACGCTCACGAGCCGCACGAAACGCCGTGGGTGGTGTGGGTGCCGCTGGTCCTGCTCGCGATTCCGTCGATCGTGATCGGTGCAATCGGCGTCGGTCCGATGCTGTACGGCGATTTCTTCCAGCACGGTGTGGCGTTCGAGAAGGTCATCTTCATCGGCGAAAACCATCCGGCGCTGCACGAGATGGCGGAAGAATTCCAGGGCTGGGCCTCGATGGGCCTGCACGCCGCATCGGGCCTGCCCGTGTGGCTGGCGCTCGCGGGTGTCGTGGTGGCGTGGTTCCTGTACCTGCAGCGACCGGATCTGCCTGCTTCGCTGCGCCGCGCGTTCGGTCCGATCTATACGCTGCTGGATAACAAGTACTACATGGACAAGATCAACGAAGTCGTGTTCGCGCGCGGCGCCGTGGCAATCGGCCGTGGCCTGTGGAAGGAAGGCGACGTCGTGGTCATTGACGGCATTGTCAACGGAAGCGCGCGCTTTATCGGCTGGTTCGCGAGCGTGATCCGTTTCCTGCAATCGGGTTACATCTACCATTACGCGTTTGCCATGATCATCGGCATGCTGGGGCTCTTGACCCTGTTTGTAACGCTCGGCGGCAAATAAGAACAGGCTGGAGACACTTCACATGCACACGACGTTTCCGATTCTAAGTATCGCGATCTGGATGCCGATTATTTTCGGCCTGGTGGTTCTGGCCATCGGTTCAGATCGTAATCCCGGTCCTGCGCGCTGGATTTCGCTGATCGGGTCTGTCCTGAGTTTCATCGTGACGATTCCGCTGATCACGGACTTCGACGCGAGCACGGCAGCATTGCAGTTCGAAGAGAAGGCCAACTGGATCGAGCGCTTCAACATCACGTACCACCTCGGCATCGACGGTATCGCGATGTGGTTCGTCGTGCTGACGGCGCTGATCACGGTGATCGTCGTGATCAGCGCGTGGGAAGTGATCACGAAGAACGTCGCGCAGTACATGGCGGCGTTCCTGATCCTGTCGGGCATCATGGTCGGCGTGTTCTGCGCGGCGGACGGCCTACTGTTCTACGTGTTCTTCGAAGCGACGCTGATCCCGATGTACATCATCATCGGCGTGTGGGGCGGGGCGAACCGCGTGTACGCGGCGTTCAAGTTCTTCCTCTATACGCTGATGGGCTCGCTGCTGATGCTGGTCGGCCTGCTGTACCTGTACACGCAGACGGGCACGTTCGATCTGGCGACGTGGCAAGCCGCGAAGCTGTCGATGACGCCGCAGGTGCTGCTCTTCATCGCGTTCTTCCTCGCGTTCGCCGTCAAGGTGCCGATGTGGCCCGTCCACACGTGGCTGCCTGACGCGCACGTGGAAGCGCCGACGGGCGGCTCGGTCGTGCTGGCCGCGATCATGCTGAAGCTGGGCGCGTACGGTTTCCTGCGCTTCTCACTGCCGATCGCGCCGGACGCAAGCCATTTCCTCGCACCCGTCGTGATCACGCTGTCGCTGATCGCCGTGATCTACATCGGCTTCGTCGCGATGGTGCAGGCGGACATGAAGAAGCTGGTCGCATATTCGTCGATCGCTCACATGGGCTTCGTCACGCTCGGCTTCTTCATCTTCAACCAGCTCGGTACGGAAGGCGCGATCGTGCAGATGATCTCACACGGCTTCGTGTCGGGCGCGATGTTCCTTTGCATCGGCGTGCTGTACGACCGCATGCACTCGCGTCAGATCGCCGACTACGGCGGTGTCGTCAACACGATGCCGAAGTTCGCCGCGCTCGTGATGCTGTTCTCGATGGCGAACTGCGGCCTGCCGGGCACGTCCGGTTTCGTCGGCGAGTTCATGGTGATTCTGGCCGCTGTCCAGTACAACTTCTGGATCGCGTTCGGCGCGGCCGTGACGCTGATTCTCGGCGCGGCCTATACGTTGTGGATGTACAAGCGCGTGTACTTCGGCGCGGTTGTGAACGACCACGTGAAGAGCCTCGTCGACATCAACCGTCGCGAGTTCGTCATGCTGGCGGTGCTCGCCGCGTTGACGCTGTATATGGGCATCTATCCGAAGCCCTTTACCGAAGTGATGCACGTGTCGGTGGAAAACCTCCTCTCCCACGTCGCGCAGTCGAAGCTGCCGCTACCGCAGTAATGCAGAGCGGAGGAATTTAAAAGATCATGCAAAACGCTCCTATGACCGCCTTGTTGCCTGACGCGCTGGTGATGGCCGCCATCGTCGTCGCGTGGCTCAACGACACCTTTGCCGGGCCCAACAGCCGAAAGACGACGTATTTCATCGCGCTCGTTTCGTCGGTGGTGGCCGGCATCTGGTTTGCCATCGAAGCCTTCGCGCCGGGCGCCGGGCCGCAGTACTTCTTCTCGCGCATGTACGTGGTCGATCCGTTCGCCAGCGTGATGAAGGCGGTCGTGTCGCTTGGCTTCGCGCTGACGATCATCTACTCGCGCAAGTACTTGGAAGACCGCGGCCTGTACGAGGGCAACTTCTTCCTGCTCGGCATGTTCTCGCTGCTGGGCCAGCTGATCATGATCTCGGGCAACAACTTCCTGACGCTGTACCTCGGTCTGGAGCTGATGTCGCTGTCGCTGTACGCGGTGATCGCGCTGCGCCGCGATGCCGCCCCGTCGAACGAAGCCGCGATGAAGTACTACGTGCTGGGCGCGCTGGCTTCGGGCTTCCTTCTGTACGGCATTTCGATGCTCTATGGCGCAACGGGCTCGCTCGAACTGAACGAAGTGCTGAAGGCTGTTGCGTCGGGCCGCATCAACGATGTCGTGCTGCTGTTCGGCGTGATCTTCATCGTCGCGGGTGTCGCGTTCAAGATGGGCGCCGTGCCGTTCCACATGTGGGTGCCCGACGTCTATCAGGGCGCGCCGACCGCGATGACGCTGATCGTCGGCGGCGGCCCGAAGGTCGCGGCGTTCGCGTGGGGCCTGCGCTTCCTGGTGATGGGCTTGCTGCCGCTCGCCGTCGACTGGCAGGAGATGCTGGTCATCCTCGCCGCGCTGTCGCTGATCGTCGGCAACATCACGGGTATCGTCCAGCGCAACGTCAAGCGGATGCTGGCTTACTCGGCGATCTCGAACATGGGCTTCGTGCTGCTCGGTCTGCTGGCGGGCGTGGTCGACGGCAAAACGGGCTCGGCAGCGAGCGCATACGGCTCGGCGATGTTCTACAGCATCATCTATCTGCTGACGACGCTCGGCTCGTTCGGTGTCGTGATGCTGCTCGCGCGCCGCGAGTTCGAAGCCGAAACGCTCGAGGACTTCAAGGGCCTCAACCAGCGTAGCCCCGTCTTCGCGTTCGTGATGATGGTGATGATGTTCTCGCTCGCCGGCATTCCGCCGACGGTCGGCTTCTACGCGAAGCTCGCGGTTCTCGAAGCGACGATGAACGCGGGTCTCACGTGGCTCGCCGTGCTCGCCGTGATCACGTCGCTGTTCGGCGCGTTCTACTACCTGCGCATCGTCAAGCTGATGTACTTCGACGACCCCGTCGACACGACGCCGCTCGCGGGCGACGCCTGCAAGCGCACGCTGCTGGCACTGAACGGCGTGGCCGTGCTGGTGCTCGGCATCGTTCCCGGTCCGCTGATGTCGATCTGCCTGAACGCGATTTCGCACACGCTGCCGCTGTAATGTCGGCAGCGGGGTGGTTCATCGTGTTGTTGGCGCTCGCGGGCGCCAACTTGCCGTTTCTGAACCAACGCCTTTTCGGTGTCGTGCCCTTGAGGGCCGCGAAGAAAAGCGCGTGGATCAGGATCGGCGAACTGATCGTGCTGTATTTCATTGTCGGCGCGCTCGGCTTCCTGCTCGAAGCGCGCGCCGGCAACCGCTTCGAACAGGGCTGGCAGTTCTACGCGATCACATTCAGCCTGTTCATCGTGTTCGCCTTCCCGGGCTTCACGTTTCAATATCTCGTCAAACGGCGCTGACGGTTCCAGCCGTCGCGCCTCTCGCCGCAAGAGGCCGCACATGGCAGAACTTCCCGATCACGACGTTGCGCTCATCGAGACCTGCATCAAAAGCGAAGTGGCTTATCAAGGGCCCTTCATGACGGTCAAGTGCGACACCGTGCACCTGCCCGATGGCAAAACGGCGACGCGCGAATACGTCAAGCATCCCGGCGCCGTGATGGTGATCCCTCTCTTCGACGACGGCCGCGTGCTGATGGAGAGTCAGTATCGCTACGCGATGGGCAAGGTGATGTACGAGTATCCGGCCGGCAAACTGGACCCGGACGAAGACTCGCTGACCTGCGCGAAGCGCGAGCTGCTCGAAGAAACGGGCTATACGGCGCGCGAGTACGTCTATCTGACGCGCATTCACCCGATCATTTCGTACTCGACGGAGTTCATCGACATCTATGTCGCGCGCGGCCTGACGGCAGGCGAACGCAAGCTCGACGACGGCGAGTTCCTGGAAACATTCATCGCGAAGGTGACGGACGTGTCGGAATGGATACGCACGGGCCAGCTGAGCGACGTGAAGACGATCATCGGCACGTTCTGGCTCGAAAAACTGTTGTCGGGCGAATGGCCAACGAACGCAGCAGAGCCAGGCTGACACGCGCCCGCATCGACTCAGCGACGATCTGCGAAGCGGCAGCCCTTGCGCTGTCGTTTTCCTTTTCAGACGTTCGCTGTGGCGCGGCCATCGACGCTTCCGCGCATCGTGCACCAACGCGCTAGAATGACTGACTACCGCTTTCTGCCTGCACGTCGAGCGGTATGTCACTGCGCTACCGCGGGGCGGCCCGCAAGAGCGCAAGCAGAAGCGATCTTAACGAACGACCGTTCACAAATTTGATTTTGCGCTAAACTCGTACGCAAGCCCTGATTCCACATGAAGGTCCTCGATCTACAGTGTCCGCACGATCATCGGTTCGAAGGCTGGTTCGCTTCCGCCGATGACTTCGAATCGCAGTTGTCCCGCAAGCTGGTCGAATGTCCGATTTGCGGTGCGACCGAAGTGAGCCGTTTGCCGTCGGCGCCGCGCCTGAATCTGTCGAAGGCGACGAGCGCCCCGACCGACAAGGCTCCCGCGAACGCTAGCGAATTGCAGGCGCACGTGATGCGCGCGCTGCGCGAGGTGCTGGAAAAGACCGAGAACGTGGGCGACCGCTTTGCCGAGGAAGCGCGGCGCATTCATTACAACGAAGCGCCCGCCCGCAGCATCCGGGGCATCACGACGCCCGAAGATGCGCGCGCCCTTGTCGAAGAAGGCATCGATGTGATGCCGCTGCCCGTACCCGCCGCGCTAAAAGAGCCGCTGCAATAGCCATCGCTTGCAGTGCTCCTGGCGGCGACAGGCCGCGGCCGGGAGACACTGCGCATGGATCTGAACTATTCCCCCGCCGACGACGCGTTCCGCGCCGACGTCCGCGCTTGGCTCGAAGCGAATCTGCCCGACGAGCTGCGCGACAAAGTCCTCAACCACAAACGTCTGAATCGCGACGACTTCGCGAACTGGCACAAGCTGCTCGGCAAGCGTGGCTGGTCGGCGCCCGCGTGGCCCGTCGAATATGGCGGCCCGAACTGGAACGCGACGCAGCGCCATATCTGGGACGAAGAGTGCGCTCGCATCGGCGCGCCGGCGGTGTTGCCGTTTGGCGTGTCGATGGTCGCGCCCGTGCTGATGAAGTACGGCAGCGAAGCGCAAAAGCGTCGCTATCTGCCGCGCATTCTGGATGGCATCGACTGGTGGTGCCAGGGTTATTCGGAGCCGGGCTCGGGCTCCGATCTGGCGTCGCTGCGCACGCGTGCCGAGCGCGTCGGCGACCATTACGTCGTCAACGGCCAGAAGACCTGGACGACGCTCGGCCAGCACGCCGACATGATGTTCTGCCTCGTGCGCACCGACAGCGCCGCGAAGAAGCAGGAGGGCATCTCGTTCCTGCTGATCGACATGAAGACGCCGGGCATCACCGTGCGCCCCATCATCACGCTCGACGAGGATCACGAAGTCAACGAAGTGTTCTTCGAGGACGTGAAGGTTCCTGTCGAGAATCTCGTCGGCGATGAGAATCGCGGCTGGACCTATGCGAAGTATCTGCTCGGTCATGAGCGCACGGGCATCGCGCGCGTCGGGCAGTCGAAGCGCGAACTCGTGTTTCTCAAACGGCTCGCGCTGACGCAGAGAAAGAACGGCAAGCCGCTGCTGCACGATCCGCTCTTTGCCGCGAAAGTCGCGAGCCTCGAAATCGAACTGATGGCGCTCGAAGTCACGGTGCAGCGCGTCGTGGCGAACGAAGCGGGCGGGCGCGGTCCGGGGCCGGAGGCGTCGATGCTGAAGATCAAGGGCACGGAAGTGCAGCAGGGACTGACGGAGCTGATGTTCGAAGCCGTCGGCCCGCTCGCCGCGCCGTTCGATGTGCCGTTCCTCGAAGGCGAACGCGCGCACAGCATCGCGGGCGACGACGATGCCGCGCCGCTCGCCGCGTACTACTTCAACTATCGCAAGACATCGATCTACGGCGGCTCGAACGAAATTCAAAAGAACATCATCGCGCAGATGATTCTCGGACTGTGAGGAGCGGCGCATGGACTTCAATTTCACCGACGAACAACAGCAATTCGCGGACGCGCTGCGCCGCTACCTCGACAGGCACTACGGCTTCGAAGCGCGTCAGGCGATCGTGCGCTCGGAAGCGGGCGTATCGGACGAGCACTGGTCCGCGTTCACCGAGCTCGGCTTGACCGCGCTGCCCGTGCCCGAGGCGCAGGGCGGCTTCAATGGCGGCACGGTCGACATGCTGGTCGTGATGCAGGAGCTGGGACGCGCGCTCGTCGTCGAGCCGTACTGGTCGACGGCTGTCGGCATCGAGGCGCTGAAGCTGTCCGGCACGGGAGAAGGCGACGACGCCGCGCTGCTCGAACGCGCGGCACAAGGGGAGATCAAGCTCGCCGTCGCGTTTCATGAGCCCGGCGCGCGCTACGATCTGTTCGCGATCGAAACGAAGGCGACGCGTCAAGGCGACGGCTATGTGCTGAGCGGTACGAAGTCGGTCGTGCAGCACGGCGCGCAGGCCGATCATTGGATCGTGCCTGCGCGGCTCGACGGCGAAGTGGCCCTGTTCGTCGTCGCACGCGATGCCGCGAGTACGCAGACCACTGCGCAAGTCACCGACTATCGGACGATCGACGGCCAGCGCGCCGCGACGCTCGCGCTCGACGCGACGCCGGCGCGCAAGCTGAACGGCAGGCATGCGGGCGCCGCCGCGTTCGAGCACGTCGCCGACTACGGCATCGTGCTGTTGTGCTCGGAGGCGATCGGCGCGCTCGATGCGCTGAATCACGCGACCGTCGAATACACGAAGACGCGTCAGCAATTCGGCGTGCCCATCGCGCGATTCCAGGCGTTGCAGCATCGGATGGTCGAGATGCTGATCCACACCGAGCAGGCGCGTTCCGCGACGTATCTCGCCGCCGTGCGCTACAGCAGCGACGACGCTGAAGAGCGCCGCCGGGCGGTGTCCGCAGCGAAAGTACGCGTGGGCCAGGCCGCGCGCTTCGTCGGCCAGCAGGCGGTGCAACTGCACGGCGGCATGGGCGTGACGAACGAAGTCGCGGCCGCGCATCTGTTCAAGCGTCTTGCGATCATCGAGACCACACTCGGCGATGTCGATCATCATCTTGCGCGCTTTGCCGCGCTGCCGGGATTCGCGACGGCCGACGCGTGAGCGCTGCCTCCAACACATGCAATGAGGTGAAAGATGGGTTTGAGCTACGAGGACATGGAAGTCGGCAAGACGTATGAAGTCGGCACGCACACGTTCACCCGCGATGAGATCATCCGCTTCGCGGAGCAGTACGATCCGCAGCCGTTCCATGTCGATGATGCCGGGGCCGCCGCGTCGCCGTATGGCACGCTGATCGCGAGCGGCTGGCACACGTGCTCGGTGATGATGGGCATGCTCGTGCGCAACATGCTGCAAGGCTCGACGTCGATGGGTTCGCCCGGCATCGATGACTTGCGCTGGCTCAAGCCCGTGCGCGTCGGCGACACGATCCGCATGACCAACAGCATCCTCGACAGGCGCGTATCGGCGAGCAAGCCGGATCGCGGCATTGTGTCGACGGAATGGCAGGGTATCAATCAGAACGGCGAACTCGTGATCACGGTGCGTTCGAAGGCGATCTTCGGGCTGCGCAATCCCGGGGCGGCCGCATGACGCCCGAGCTGACCCTGGGCCATGCCGACGACGTGCGTGCGCTCGTCGGGCAGCCGCCGCGCGTGAGCCATTGGGTCGAAGTCGATCAGGCGAGCGTCGACCGCTTTGCTGTCGCGACGGGCGATCACCAATGGATTCATGTCGACCCCGAGCGCGCCACGCGCGAGTCGCCGTTTGGCGGTCCGATCGCGCATGGCTTTCTGACGCTGTCGCTGATTCCGGCGCTGCTCGTCAGCACGTTCGGCTTCGAGCAGCGCATGGGCGTCAATTACGGGCTCAATCGCGTGCGCTTCACTGCGCCTGTGCCCGTGGGCTCGCAGTTGCGCGCGCGCTTTGCTGTGTCGGGCGTGACGGATGTCGAAGAGGGCGGCGTGCAGATCGTGTGGAACGTGACGCTCGAACGGCTGGGCAGCGAGCGCCCCGTGTGCATCGCGGAGTTCATCACGCGACACTATTTCTAGCGATGCCCTCAAGCGCCGTTGCGACGGACTTCAACGCATCGCAACGGCAGGCATCACCGACGCAGAACACTCAGTGCTTCGCGTACTGGGTCGCGCCGAACAGCACTTCCTTCGCCTTTTCGTCCATCAAAGGCACGCGCTCCGACGCCAACACTTCGACGCCGCGTTGCACGGCCGGGCGCGCGGCGATCGCTTCCTGCCAGCGCTTCACGTTCGGGAACTCGTCGATCTGCAAGCCCTGGTTTTGCCACGAGCGCGTCCACGGATACGTGGCGATATCCGCGATCGTGTAGTCGTTGCCTGCCAGATAACGCGTCTTGCCGAGCTTCGTGTCCATCACGCCGTACAGGCGCTTCGCTTCGTTCGTGTAGCGGTTGATCGCGTATTCGATGGGCTGCGGCGCATACACGCGGAAGTGGTGCGTCTGGCCGAGCATCGGGCCGATGCCGCCCATCTGGAACATCAGCCATTGCAGCGTTTCGTAACGCGCGGCGGGATCGATGGGGAGAAACTTGCCCGTCTTCTCGGCGAGGTAGATCAGGATCGCGCCGGACTCGAACAGCGAAAACGGCTTGCCGTCCGCGCGTTTCGGTCCGTCGCTGTCGATGATGGCGGGAATCTTGTTGTTCGGGCTGATCTCCAGAAACTCGTGCGTGAACTGATCGCCAGCGCCGATGTTGATGGGATGCGCGTTGTATTCGAGGCCCGTCTCCTCGAGCATGATGTGAATCTTCTGGCCGTTCGGGGTTGCCCAGCTGTAGACGTCGATCATCGTGGCTCCTTGTGTCTGGTTGTCTTTGGGTTTTTGCCTTCGCGCTGGCATCCGCGATGCGCCTACCGGCGCGAAGGTTGCCCCTGTGCGGGGCGGCACCTACTTTTCTTTGCGGCGGCAAAGAAAAGTAGGCAAAAGAAAGCCGCTCACACCGCCAGTGCTTGACCTTTACCCACGGGCTCTCAACGTTCCAGGGTCCTAATCGCGGTTTCAGTAACGACCGGCAAGCGCCCGCAAGAAAGTACGTACACGAACTGGAGCGGCGGTTGATCTATTACGGTCCACTTCGACCGCATCTCGTCACGGTATGTCACTCATTGGCGGCAAAGAAATTAAGTGCCGCCAAGCACACGCGGATGCCCGCGGCACGTCAAGCGAAACCACAGCAAAAACCGTCGCAGAGATAAAAAAATTAGACCACAGTTCGCCTGAGGCCGCTGACGCCGTGACAAGGGCGCCGCAAGTGTTAAAGACAGACAGCCGGGCACTACAGCAGCGTTTCTACGAACTAACTTCCAGCGTGAGAAGCGGACCCAGCACCCGCGTCCGCATACTTCGCCAGTTCAATCTTCGCAATCGCATTCCGATGCACCTCATCGGGACCATCGGCGAAGCGCAGCCAGCGTGCCGTCGTGTACGCATACGCGAGCGGAAAGTCGTCGCACATGCCCGCCGCGCCGTGTGCCTGCATCGCCCAGTCGATCACCTGGCACGCCATGTTCGGCGCGACGACCTTGATCATCGCGATCTCACCGCGCGCGCCCTTGTTGCCGACGGTGTCCATCATGTACGCCGTCTTCAGCGTCAGCAGGCGCGCCTGCTCGATCAGGCAGCGTGCTTCGGCGATGCGCTCCTGCGTGACCGTCTGCGCGGCGATCGGCTTGCCGAACGCGACGCGTTGCAGCGTGCGCTTGCACATCAGCTCGAGCGCGCGTTCTGCGAGTCCGATCAGGCGCATGCAATGATGGATACGCCCCGGCCCGAGACGCCCCTGCGCGATTTCGAAGCCGCGTCCTTCGCCCAGCAGCATGTTGGCGGCAGGCACGCGGACGTTGTCGAGCGTGATCTCCATGTGGCCGTGCGGCGCGTCGTCGTAGCCGAACACCGTCAGCGGACGATGCACGGTGATGCCCGTCGCGTCGGCGGGCACGAGAATCATCGACTGTTGCTGATGACGCGGCGCTTCGGGGTCGGTCTTGCCCATCACGATGAAGAGTTTGCAGCGCGGATCACCCGCGCCCGACGACCACCACTTGTGCCCATTGATCACATACGTATCGCCGTCGCGCACGATGCTCGTCTGAATGTTGGTCGCATCCGACGACGCCACTTCCGGCTCCGTCATCAGGAACGCCGAGCGAATTTGCCCTTGCAGCAACGGTTCCAGCCATTCGCGTTTGTTCTCGTCGCTGCCGTAGCGTTCGACGGTCTCCATGTTGCCCGTGTCGGGCGCGCTGCAATTGAAGACTTCGGGCGCCCACGGCACGCGGCCCATGATCTCGCACAGCGGCGCGTACTCGAGATTCGTGAGACCCGCGCCGCGCTCGGAGTCGGGCAGGAAGAGATTCCACAGGCCCGCATCGCGAGCGCTTTGCTTGAGGCCTTCGATCAGCTCGGTCGGCAGCCACGCGTTGCCTGCTTCGCGATTGCGCGCGACCTCGGCAGCATAGGCCTGCTCGTTCGGGTAAATGTATTCGTCGAAGAAAGCGAGCAGCTTCTCGCGCAATGCCTGGACCTTCGGGGTGTAGTCGAAATTCATCTTGCCCTCGTGGATGACGTTGAATCCGCTCTACAGACTGACTGAACGGCGGCGACGACGTTCAATCAGCGCACTTTCTGCGCGTAGCGCCATGCGAGTTCGGCTATCGGGCGCGCGCGGCGTCCCGCGTCGAGCGCCTGTTCGCTGGCTGCCGTGCCGTCGACCACGCGCTTCATGATCCCTTGCAGGATCGCCGCGATGCGGAACATGTTGTACGCGAGATAGAAGTTCCAGTCGCCGTGAATCGTGAAGCCCGTGCGCTCGCAATAGCGTTGCACGTACTGTGCCTCGTCGGGAATGCCGAGCGCGGCCCAGTCGAGTCCCGCGATGCCGCGAAACTGCGCGGGGTCGACGTGCCACGCCATGCAGTGATACGCGAAGTCGGCGAGGGGATCGCCCAATGTCGACAGCTCCCAGTCGAGCACGGCGAGCACGCGCGGCTCGTGCGGATGAAAGATCAGATTGTCGAGCCGGTAATCGCCATGCACGACGGACGCACGCTCGCCCGTTTCTGCGGGCATGTGCTGCGGCAGCCATTCGATCAGGCGATTCATCGCGTCGATCGGCTCGGTCTCCGATGCCTGATACTGCTTGCTCCACCGGCCGATCTGCCGCGCGAAATAGTTGCCCGGCTTGCCATAGCCGGCAAGCCCCGCCGCCTCGACATCGACGCTGTGCAGCGCGGCGATCACGCGATTCATCTCGTCGTAGATCGCGCCGCGCTGCGCTGGCGTCATGCCGGGCAGCGACTGATCCCACAGCACGCGGCCCTGCACGAACTCCATCACGTAGAACGCGCGGCCGATCACACTTTCGTCGTCGCACAGCGCGAGCATCTTCGCGACGGGCACATCGGTGTCGCGCAGCGCATCCATCACGCGGTATTCGCGTTCGATCGCATGCGCCGACGGCAGCAGTTTCGCGGAAGGGCCGGGCTTCGCGCGCATCACATACGAGCGCCCCGGCGTGATCAGCTTGAAGGTGGGATTCGACTGGCCGCCCGCGAACTGTTCGAGCGTCAGCGGCCCCGCAAAGTCTTCGATGTGCTGCGCGAGCCACGCGGAAAGCGCATCGATGTCGATGCGCTGCCGTTCGCTGACAGGCCGCGTGCCTTCGAACGCGGAGTAGTCGGTTTGAGTCGTCGATCCGGCTGGTGTCGCGTCTTGCGGCATGTCTCCTCCGTTGATGAACGATTGGGACGACTAGCTACGTTTCGTTTGAATGAATTGCGCGTAAAGCATTTCCATCGTCGTGTTGCGCACGTCTCGATGCAGCGGCGATGGCGGCGAGTGATTGATGAGCCGCACCACCCAGTCGCGCGGCGCGTCGCCCACGTCGAGCGCGTTGATGCAGCCCGTGGCCTGCGAGATATGGCCGAAGAACATGCGGCCGCCCGCCGTCAACGCGTGCGACAGGATCGCGCGATTGACGCCGCCATGCAGCACGAGCAGCGCGACATCCCACGATGTGTCGTCACGCAGCGCGGCCACGGCGGGCAGCACGCGGTCGAACAGTTCGCCGATCGTCTCGCCGCCGAGAAAGCGCGTGTCTTCCGCCACGATGCCGTCGAACACGCCGAGAAACGCCGCTTCGAGATCGGCAGCGGGAATCGAGCCGGGCTTGCCGCTGCGTATCTCTTCCCACGCGGGCTCGATCTCCATTTGCTGATCTTGTCGATTCATTTGCGCGAGCACGCGCTGCGCCGTCTCGACCGTGCGCGGCAAGCCGCTGACGATCACGCGATCGAAGCGCACGTTCTGCCCGGCGAACGCGCGGCCCGCGGCGTCGGCCTGAGCGCGGCCGTTCTCGTTGAGCGGCACGCGTTCCGGGTCGATCGTTTGGCCCGACGCGTCGAAGTACGTGACGTCGCCGTGCCGCATCAGATAGATGCGGCGGCGCTTCGGCAGCTGATAGCCCGATTGCGTCGGCGTGCTCATTTGTAGCGGGGCGCGCGTTTTTCGATGAACGCCGTGATGCCTTCGAGCCCGTCGCGATGATGCAGCGACGCGACGAAGCTGTCGCGCTCCGCGACGAGGTGATCGGGCAGCGACTGCATGCCCGCCGCCGCGAGCAGGCCTTTGATGCGCGCCTTCGCGTTCGGCGACACCTTGCCGAGATCGTCGGCCCATGCGATGGCTGCGTCGCGCACGGCGCCCGGCTTCGCGAGCCGGTTCACGACGCCAAGCTCATGAAGACGCGCCGCGCCGATCGGCTTGCCTTCGATCAGCACTTCCGTCGCGATCTGGCGCGGCAACGCGCGCGCGAGGAACCACGAGCCGCCGCCGTCGGGCGTGAGGCCGACGCGCGCATACGACATCACGAACTTCGCGTCGTCGGCGGCGACGATCAGGTCGCATGCGAGCGCGAGCGAAAAGCCCGCGCCCGCCGCCGCGCCTTCGACGGCCGCGATCACGGGCTTCGACGAGGCCTGCAGCGCGGCGATCCATTCGCCGAGCAGATCGATGCTTTGCGCCTGCACGGACGGGTCTTTCGCGCGATTTTCCAGCAGGCGGTTCAGGTTGCCGCCCGCGCAGAAGAACTGGTCGGCGCCCGTGATGACCACCGCGCCGATCGACGGATCGCGCTCGGCCGTATCCATTGCTTCGATGCCGGCTGCGTACATGTCCGGGTGCATTGCGTTGCGCGCGCCCGGATTCGAAAGCGTCAGCACGAGCGTCGATTCGCTTTCGGCGGGGCGGCTGGCGAGCAGTTCGGCGGCCATTATGCTTGCTCCTTTGCGTCGCTGTTGTCTGCTGCATCGGCCTGCGTCAGCGACATGCCGAGCTGCGCGCGGCGCGCGAGCCACGGCGACGGACGATAGCGCGGATCGCCGAGCACGCTGAAGATGTTGCGCAGGATCGTCAGGATGGTTTGCGCGCCGAGCGTGTCGCCGAGCGCAAGCGGTCCCCTCGGATAGCCTAGGCCGAGCGTCACGGCGAGATCGATGTCCTGCGTCGAGGCGATTCTGCGTTGCGCGATATCGCAGCCGATGTTGACGATGGTCGCGACCACGCGTTGCGCGACGAAGCCCGTCGAATCGCGGATCACGGTGACGGGCACGCCGTCGTGCGCGAAGAGGGCGTGCGCGGCATCGCGCGCGGCGCGCGTGGTCGCGGGCGTCGTCATCAGCGTGCGGCGTTGCGCGCCGACGAGCGGAAACAACGTATCGATCGCGACGACGCGGCTTGCGTCCAGATTTTCATCGACGGCGGCCGTCGTCGCATCGAGGCCGAGCGGCGTCACGACGATCAGCGAATCGGCGGTGGGCGTCGCGGCGTCGTCCACGGCGACACCGGCCTTCGCGACGAGTTCGAGCACCGCATCGCGCGCGGCGGGCACGCGGCTGCTGACCCATACACGCTTGGGCAATTCCGTCGGCGCGGGCGCTTCGGCGGCTACCTGCTGCTTGCCGTCGACATACTTGTAGAAGCCTTCGCCCGCCTTGCGTCCGATCAGGCCGCCCGCGAGCCGCGTGCCCGTGATCGGCGACGGCGTGAAGCGCGGCTCTTCGTAGAACTGGTGATAGATCGATTCCATCACGGGATGCGATACATCGAGCGCCGTCAGGTCGAGCAGCTCGAACGGCCCGAGCCGGAAGCCCGCCTGCTCGCGCATGATGCGGTCGACGTCGACGAAGCTCGCGATGCCTTCGTCCGCGATCCGCAGGCCTTCCGTGTTCATGCCGCGGCCCGCGTGGTTGACGATGAAGCCGGGCATGTCCTTAGCGCGCACGGGCGTGTGACCCATGCGGCGCGACAGATCCATCAGCGCGTCGCCGGCAGCGGGATCGCTGCGCAGGCCGTCGATCACTTCGACGACCTTCATCAGCGGCACCGGATTGAAGAAGTGATAGCCAAGCACGCGCGACGGGTCCGCGCATGCGGCCGCAATCGCCGTGATCGACAGCGACGACGTGTTCGACGCCAGGATGCAGCGCTCGCTGACAATGCCTTCGAGTTCCTTGAAGAGCCCGCGCTTCACGTCGAGCTTTTCGACGATCGCTTCGACGACGAGATCGCAGTCCTTGAGTTCTTCGAGCGCATCCGCGCCCGTCACGCAGGCGAGGGCGGCGAGCGAGCGCGAGTTGTCGAGCTTCCCTTTGGCGACGAGCTTCGCGAATGTGTCCGACAGGTAATCGCGCGCGGCGCCGACCGCGGTGGAATTGGTATCGTAGAGGCAGACCTTGAGACCGGCGAGCGCGGCGATCTGCGCGATGCCGCGGCCCATCGCGCCCGTGCCGACGATGCCAACGGTGTCTATGCTGTACTGGCGAGAGGTGACGGATGACATGATGTGACTCACTCCATGGTTATTTTAAAATGGTACGTTCGTTTCAGATCGATCGCATTCGTCGCCTGACGCGGTGCGCATCGGTTCCAGCGGCGCGCTGCGCAATGTGCGGAGGCGCAAGGCGCGACGAACGACAAACGACTTTCGACAACCATCCGCAGGGAGACATTGGATGATCAAGCTGCACGGTTTTGCGCTGTCCAACTATTACAACAAAGTGAAGTTTGCGCTGCTCGAATTCGGCATTCCGTTCGAAGAAGTGCTCGTGATGCCGAGCCAGGACGAGGCGTTTCTCGCGCATTCGCCGCTCGGCAAGGTGCCGTTCATCGAAACGGAGCATGGCAGCCTGTGCGAGTCGCAGGCGATCATCGAATATCTGGCCGCCGCCTACCCCGAAAAGGCGATGTTCTCGCCCGATCCTTGGGAAGCCGCGAAAGAGCGCGAACTGATCACGTTCGTCGACGTGCATCTCGAACTGACGGCGCGCAATCTGTACAAGCAGGCGTTCTTCGGCGGCACGATCACCGATGCCACCAAGGGGCGCACCGAGAAACTGCTGATCCATCACATAAGCGGCTTCAGACGGCTTGCGAAGTTCACGCCGTATCTGCGCGGCGACCGGTTCAGCATCGCGGACGTCGCCGGGTTTGCGAGCTTGCCGCTCGTCGGCATGGCGACGCAGGCGATTTACGGACGCGATTTTCTGCTCGATGTCGGCATCGACTGGAAGCCGTACGTGAAGGCGATCAATGCACGGCCGGCTGCGCAGCGCGTGACGGACGACCGCAAGGCGTACATCGAAGTGCAAAGGAAGAAGTGACGACGCGGGCGTGCTGAACCGCTTCGCGCGCGATGGCGAAGAACCACGGTTCGTTCGCGACATCGCGCGCGCCATGTCAGAGACGCGCCAGCCGTTCGAGCGCGGTCGCGAGCGTCTCTTCTTTCTTCGCGAAGCAGAAGCGCACGACGCCCGATTCGTGCGGCTCGCGATAGAACGCCGACACGGGAATCGCCGCGACGCCGATCTCGCTCGTCAGCCATTGCGCGAACCCGGCTTCGGGCATGTCGCTGATGGCCGAATAGTCGACGCACTGGAAATACGTGCCCGTGCACGGCAGCAGCTTGAAGCGCGTGCCTTCCAGACCGGCGCGGAAGAAGTCGCGCTTCTTCTGATAGAACGCGGGCAGATCCAGATACGGCCCCGGGTCCTGCATGTAATGCGCGAGGCCCAGTTGCATCGGCGTGTTGACGGTGAACACGTTGAACTGATGCACCTTGCGGAATTCCGCCGTCAACGGCGCGGGCGCGGCCACATAGCCGACCTTCCAGCCCGTCACGTGATACGTCTTGCCGAAGCTCGACACGACGAAGCTGCGCTGCGCAAGCTCCGGATAGCGCGCGACGCTTTCGTGCGGCGCGCCGTCGTAGACCATGTGCTCGTAGACCTCGTCGGACAGAATCAGCACGTTGGTGCCGCGCACGATCTCCTCGAGCTTCTTCATGTCGTCCGCGCGCCATACCGTGCCCGTCGGATTGTGCGGCGTGTTGATCAGGATCATGCGCGTTTTCGGCGTGATCGCGGCGGCGAGCCTGTCGAACGGAATCGCGTAGTCGGGTGCTTCGAGCGTCACGAATACGGGCTTGCCGCCCGCGAGCTCGATCGACGGCAGATAGCTGTCGTAAGTCGGCTCGACGACGATCACTTCATCGCCCGGATGCACGGCGCACAGGATGGCCGTCAGAAGCGCCTGCGTTGCGCCGGCCGTCACGGTGATTTCCGTCGTCGCGTCGTAGCGGCGGCCGTACAGGCTTGAGATCTTGTCGGAGATGGCCTGGCGCAGCGGTGCGACGCCCGCCATCGGCGGATACTGGTTGTGACCGTCGCGCATCGCGTTCGACACCGCCTCGACAATGCGCGGATCGCAATCGAAATCCGGAAAGCCCTGGCCGAGATTGACCGCGTCCTTTTCGACGGCAAGCGCGCTCATCACGGTGAAGATCGTCGTGCCGACGTTCGGCAGGCGGGAGGGGAACGAAGGGGACGTGGTCGTCATAGGCGTGGTCGTCATGTCGTGCGGTGCGTTCATCTCGCGTTCCGAATGCGGCGCCCGGTTGCCGGGGCCGTGGTCGTCGATGCGGTTGGAGTCGGGTGTGATGCTCGATTGTAGGGAAAATCTGCGCAGCGCATCTGCGAGCCGGGCTCGGAGCGCATGGCCCTTCGGCTGCGGGACGGCTTCAGGACGGCTTCAGGCCGCGACGCACTCGTCGCTGGCGAGCGCGCACTCGGCGACGAACGGCGCGGGCTGCGCGATCCGGAAACCGAAATCGCGTGCAATCCGCTTCGCGAGCTTCAGCACCGCGCGATCCTTCGAAATCAGCCAGTCGGCCTGCATCGCGTGCGCAAGCTCGAGAAACTTCTGATCGTCGCGGTCCTTGCATTTGGGCAGCGGGCGCGCGTCGCCGGCGTTATCGGCGGGAACGGGCGGCTCGACGAGCGTCGACAGCCGCGCGAGCCTCGCGAGCGCGGCGGTTTTGTCGACGGCGCGCTTTTCGAACTGCGGATAGTCGAGCACGTGCGTCAGTTCGGCGAGGCACCGCGCGTCGATCAGCGCGCGCAACGCGCCGCGTTCGAGCGCGGCGAGAATGGGGCGCGTGTGCGGATCGTCGAACACGAGAATATCGATCCACACGTTCGAATCGAGCACGACGGCGGGCGTGGCTGCGGAGGCGTTCTGTCGAGGCAAGGCAGGGGTTTCGGGCATTCGTTACAATCTGGCTTTCGTCTTTGACCGCCAGGCACGGCGTGCCTGAAAGCCTCTATGATAATCGTTCTGTCGCCGGCCAAATCGCTCGACTACGACACCCCGCCGCACGTCAAGAAGCACACGATCCCCGATTTTGTCGATGACGCCGCCGAACTGATCGGCGATCTGCGCCGTCTGTCGCCGCAAGACATTGCGTCGTTGATGGACATTTCCGATCAGCTTGCGCATCTGAACTTTCAGCGTTACGCCGACTGGTCGCCGAAATTCGACGCGTCCAATTCGAAGCAAGCCGTGCTCGCGTTCAACGGCGACGTGTATGAAGGCTTCGACGCGAAATCGCTCTCCGCATCCGATCTCGACTACGCGCAGCAGCATGTGCGCGTGCTGTCAGGCCTGTATGGGCTCTTGCGTCCGCTCGATCTGTTGCAGCCTTACCGGCTCGAAATGGGCACTCGCTTTGCGAACCAACGCGGCAAGGATCTGTACGCGTTCTGGGGCGAGCGCATCACGCAGGCGCTCAACCGGCAGCTGGAGAAGAAGGCAGGCGATTCGCGCGTGCTGATCAATTGCGCGTCGACGGAATACTTCAAGTCCGTCAAGCCGAAGCTGCTCGCCGCGCCCGTCGTCACGCCCGTGTTCGAGGACTGGAAGGGCGGTCGCTACAAGATCATCAGCTTTCACGCGAAGCGCGCGCGCGGGCTGATGGCGCGCTTCGCGGTGGAGCATCGCCTCGATGCGCCGGAGCAGCTCAAGCGCTTCGATGCCGAAGGCTATGCGTTCGACGCCGACGCATCGAACGATTCCACTTACGTATTTCGCCGGCGCATCGCGGACTGACGCCGCGCCACAAGAGCAGGAAAGAGATCATGACGTTATCCATTACGAGCAACTTCGACGCCGGCGCGATCGAAGTCCTGTCGTGCGAGCAAGCCGACAACATCCGTTTGCGCGTGCGTCCCGACAGTCACGCCGACTTTGCGCAGTGGTTCTATTTCCGTCTGACGGGCGCGCGCGGCGAGCGCTGCGTGATGACGTTCGAGAATGCCGCCGACTGCGCGTTCGCCGAAGGCTGGCGCAACTATCAGGCGTGCGCGAGCTACGACCGCGTGAACTGGTTCCGCGTGCCGACCTCGTATGACGGGCGCGTGCTCACCATCGATCACACGCCCGATTTCGACAGCATCTATTACGCGTACTTCGAGCCGTATAGCGAAGAGCGCCACTCGGAATTTCTCGGTGCCGTCCAACAGATGCCGCATGCCGCGCTGACGGAACTCGGCAAGACGGTCGAAGGCCGGCCGATGTCGCTGCTGACGCTCGGCACGCCGACGCTGCTCGACGACGGAACGCTGAAGCCCAAGAAAAAAATCTGGATCATCGCTCGCCAGCATCCGGGCGAGACGATGGCCGAATGGTTCGTCGAAGGGCTGGTGAAGCGGCTCGCGGGGTGGGGTGACTGGTCAGGCGATCCGGTTGCGCGCAAGCTCTACGATTACGCCGACTTCTTTATCGTGCCGAACATGAATCCCGACGGCAGCGTGCATGGCAATCTGCGCACGAATGCGGCGGGCGCGAACCTGAATCGCGAATGGATGGAGCCGGACGCCGCGCGCAGTCCCGAGGTGCTGCTCGTGCGCGACGCGATTCGCGCGACCGGCTGCGATCTGTTCTTCGATATTCACGGTGACGAAGCGCTGCCGTATGTGTTCGTTGCGGGCTCCGAAATGCTGCCGGGATTTACCGAGCGGCAACGGCAGGAGCAGACAGCGTTCGTCGAAGGCTTCAAGCGCGCGAGTCCCGACTTCCAGGACAAGTACGGTTACGAAGCGAGCAAGTATCGGCAGGATGCGCTGAAGCTTGCGTCGAAGTACATCGGCAACGAGTTCGGCTGCCTGTCGCTGACGCTGGAAATGCCGTTCAAGGACAATGCGAATCTGCCCGACGAGCGCGTGGGCTGGAACGGCGAGCGCAGCGCATCGCTCGGCGCGGCGATGCTGCAGGCGATCCTCTGGCATATGGAGGCGTTTGCCTGAGCGTCGCTTCGCTGCTTTTGTGCATCGAATTGACGCGTAGTAAAGGTATGCAAAAAAGCGAGGCCACGCATGATGTGTGGCCTCGCTTTTTGCTTGTCGTTTGATCGGACGTTCGACGCTGCCGTCAAGCGAGCGTCATTGTTTTTTCTTCGCCGCCGACTTCTTCGTGCTTGCCTTTGAGGTACTGCTCTTCGTCGCGCTGCTTTTGGTCGTGACCGCCTTGCCCGACGATTTGCTGGACTTCTTGGTAGCCGGTATGCCGGCCGCGCCGCCCTTCGTCGATTTTCCGCCTGACTTTTTCTTCGAGCCCTTGCCGCCGGCCGCGTGCTTGCCTGTCGCGCCGTGCGAGCCTGACGACGCTGCGCTACGTGCGCGCAACGGCGGCACGGGATCGTTCCAGCTGAACGCGAGCATCTGCGGGCCGACATAGCCGCAGCGAAACTTGAGTTGCGACGGATCGCCGCCGCCTTGCGGAATGCCGAGACCTTCGACGGTCACGATGTTGTCGACCTTGACCTTCTGCTTGCCTTCGTCGAACGAATCGTTCCAGGGGGTGATGGCCGCGTGCGCGCTATCGAACGAGCTGGGCGGAAACTCCACGTGATCGAAAGCCGTCGATGTGCTCGCGACGAAATTGCCATGCGCGGCGCAATCCGCGACAAGGGGATCGGCGTGCATTTCGTTGATGAATTTGTTGACGAGGTCGTTGTGCTGCCCGAGCTGATCGGCGAAGGCGGGCAGAGCGCATACGAGCGACGTGCTCGCAGCCCACACCGCTAACCGGCCGACCAACCGCAGCAATCGGCGCGGTGCGTTGGTGCGTTCCATCTATCTGGGTAAAAAATGCTGTGGAGACTTCAGGCACATAAGATGCCCGTCGAAGGCGTTGAGTTCAATCCTGGCAGAAATATTTTGCGGCGTCGTTGTGAGGCAACTCAAGCAGAGATGGGTGAGCCTGTGCTGCTCGCGTGTCAACCTCGCAGACACGTAGGCGCATGCGTTTCAGACATCGACGGTTAATTCCCTAAGCGCTCAGGTACGTGGGCCACCAAGACGATAGCGCCGCACATCATAAGTCGTGACCCAGGCGGGACGATAGACGGCGATCAAGGCAGTCGACATGCCCGTGAACCACGATTCGCCCGAGGCAAGCAGGAACACACTAAACGCATAGCCGGCCGGGATAACGGACATCGAACCGTCGGCAAGCGCGATGTGCGTTGCCAGTGCAACCGCCGACGCAACTGATACGGCAATGGCAGGCGAGACGAAGCCCTGCCCGAAGATGAACATGAACAGATTGCGCGGCAGCCACGCGATGCTTGCGCGCTGCAGAAGCGTCGACACGCCGACGGGCACTGCGCCGAATACGAGGAACGTAAGCGCAATGCCTTGCCACGGTGCATCGAAGACGACGGCAGCGAGGCCGGTGACGACTGCCATCGCGATCAGCGCAAGACCCCAGTCGAACAGCGTGACGACGAGTGTTGCGCCGAGCAGGTGAATCACGGTGCCGTCTTCGAGCCATGCGTTCGTCGCCCACAGCACCGATACGGCGACGATGATCGCAAGCCACACGTGCTGAAGCACGGGTTCCTGCAACCGCTTGAACGGGTTCTTCCAGAACGTTAGCGCGAGCAAAGCCACAGCGGCAATCCAGCCACCGACAGCGACCCACAACGGAAGCGGCGTATAGAGGAAACCCATGTCTTCATATTACTCGTTGGAGGCCCAAAGGTGTGAGCGGATTCCGTGCCAGCAACGTTTTATGTCGATTCACGGTTGCTTCCTTTCGACCTTTACATCGCGCCTTCGTCGGATGCGCGGCTCTTGCGGCGCGCACCGTAAGGCGTCGTCGCTTCGGCCGCCATCGGCAGCGCATTCGGGTTGTCGTTGGCCGGCAACGGATAACGGAACGTGCGCGGCTTGCGCTGACGAAGCGGCGCGACGTTCGACGTCACGCGCGCGGGCCGCGGGATGCGATTGTGTCCGCTGCGCAGCACTTCCAACTGCGCGGTGAGCCAGCCGTTGTAGATGGCGACGGCGGCTGCGCGGTTCGGTGCGCCGAGCTGCTGGAAGATCGTCGCCAGATGGATTTTCACAGTGCCCTCGCTGATGCCTAATGCGCGTGCGATCATTTTATTCGTGCTTCCCATATGGACGCAGCGCATGATCTGTTCCTGTCGCGGCGAAAGGCCGCCCGCGAAGCGCGGCCGCTTCGGCGGTGTCGGGATCAGTTCGAGCGAGCGCGCTTCCGTCCGCGGACGCGTGAGCTTGCCGCCGTGCGTCGGCGCGTCGAGTGAAAGCGCGCCGGCCGGGATGTAGTGACAGCCGAGCAGGACCATTTCGAGCGCGCGCACGATCACGCGTGGATCGGTCGTACGCGGAATGACACCGAGCACGCCTTTTTCGACGAGCGCGCGCACGTGAGCCGGCGATATATCGTCGACCAGCACTGCGACGGGCAGGCCCGGATGGTTGGCGAGCAGCGCGCGTGCGTCGGTGGGCGACATCCAGTCTTCCCAGTCGATTAGTAGCAGGTCCGGCTCGAGGCGCCGCAACGTGCGCTCGGCCTGTGGCCAGTCCTGCGCTTCGCCGAAGCGTGCCTGTCGGTCGATTTGTCGCAGAAGCGCCTTGAGTCCTTCCCTGCGTTCGGCGTCCGAATTGAGAACTGAAAATCGCATGCATTGCCTCCTGATCGATCGGTCGTGGCGGCGCGCTGCACGCAACGAAATTGTCGTCGTGCAGCGATGCACCATCGCAACGATGATGACAAATTCCCTGTCTCGTGGCGGCCTGTCCAGGTGGCATAGGACGAGTGCCATGAAAAAAGCCCCGCATTCAGCGGGGCTTGATTCGATGCAGAGAAAATTCTGAAGTGATCAGTGGAAATGCGGTTGCGCGGGCTCGGCATCTTCGGGCATTTCGGCGTGAACGATCTCGCCGAGCGGATCTGCATACAGCGGCACGCCGCAGTCGTCACAATATTCCGGCTCGAAGCGGCCCGCGTGACGGCGAATTTCAGTGATGCCCGTTTCTTTCAGCAGCGCGACGATGTCTTCGAGCGGGCCGTCGCTCGCCATTGTTTCTTGCGGTTCTTCGTCGATGCCCGGGTCGCCGTTCTCGCGGCCGTACAGCGGCCATACGACGCCGTAGATGACATCATTGCTGCCGCGGCGCGTGAAGCCGATGCGGTATTCGTCGATGCGCCGCTCGCCGAAGCCCGCGACGACCGCGCGCAATTCGTCGGGCGTCGCGCCGATCGTGTCGAACAGATAGCGCACCGCCGTGCGCACGGTGTGCGGGCGCACGCGTTCGTCGGCGTCGCGGCAGGCCGAATAGTACGCGTCGGGCAACAGGCATTCGAATTCGCAGCCCGGCAACACGACGGCCAGGTTGGCGCCGCCTTGTGTGGCCCATTGCTCGAGACACTGGCCGCGCTCGATGCGCGAGCCGTGCTCTTCTTCCTGCCAGCGGAACACGGGTGCGCCGACGGGCGCTGCCACCACGGCTAGCAGGAAGCGTGGATCGGCAAGAATGGGCGATGTTTCCGGCAACTCGCCGAAGTTGATCTTCGCGTTGCCGCCGCCGACGGCCGCCTGCGCGAGTTGCTGCGCGAGACGCCACGTTTCGACGTGGTGACGCGGCAACTGGTCGATGCTATACATGAACGGCGCCATTGCGACGCGGGTGCCATCGGCCAGCACATGCGCCTGCAGATGCGCGCGCAGCGCGTCGGCGGCATCGCCTTTGAGCGAGCCCGACGGAATCACATAGCGCGTCCACGCCAGCACGGGCGCGGCGATCAGCAACGCTTCGTACTCGACGCCGTCGTGCTCGACGGTCAGCGATTCGCTATGCGTTTCGGCCATGTCAGCGAGGGCGCCATAGGCGTCCGGATGATTCTGCTGAAGATGGTCGAGCGCGGCGTCGAGGGTCGTCTGGTTGCCGTTGCGGACTATTTTTGCGAGCAGCGCGTCCAGCTTGGCTTCCCAGAAGCGATCCTCGGTGCGGCTGCCCGACGCGAAAAGCGCGAGCGAAAGACCGACCAGCTTGTCGGCATCGGGAGGGAGACGTTTGGCGATTCGCGAGCGCATAAATCCGGAGGTTGTGTGCAGAGAACCATATATTCTAGTCCTTTCTGCGTCGACATATTATCGACACGCATTGCTGGCAGTCGTTGGCCTGTCGTGCGGGCGTCCCGCGGCCGAGAGAAGGCGGGTGACGGCGCGTTCTGTAAGCGTCGTTGCCGCCGATCAGTGCTTTCGTTAGTGCTTTCCTATACTTTTTTGCAGACGTTTGGGCGTCTGCAGGTCGGTCGCCGCGGTCTGGCCGGAATGGCAATCGGGAGGGGCGCATGGTGAAATCGGACCAACTGATCGAGCGGCTCGCAGCCGTGTTCGCGCTGCTGCTGTTGGTCGGCGGCTCGCTGCTGGTGCTGGCGCCGTTCACGACGGCGCTGCTGTGGGGCGCGATTCTCAGCTACAGCTCGTGGGGGTTCTTTCGCAAATTGTCCGCGACTCTCGGCGGGCGGCGTAAATGGGCGGCGACGCTCATTGTGCTCATCATTCTGGTCGTCGTGCTGGGGCCATTCGTCTATGCGGGCTTTGCGCTGGGCGCGCACGCGAAGGACATCACCGCGTTCGTCGAGCGTCTGATGAATTCGGGTCTGCCGGATCTGCCGGATTGGGTCGCGCGCATTCCGCTTGTCGGCTCGAACATCGAGTCGTTCTGGGAGCGCGTGACGAGCAGCAATTCGGAAATGGTCGCGCAGTTGCGCGTGCTGGCCGCGCCGGCCGGCAAGTGGATACTCGCTGCGGCGCTCGCCGTCACGCATGGTCTCGGAATGCTGGCGCTCAGCATCATCCTCACTTTCTTCTTCTATACGGGCGGCGAGGGCGCTGCCGCGTGGCTCAACGCGGGCATGCGGCGCATCGCGGGCGAGCGCGCCGACTATCTGCTGACTTTGGCGGGCAGCACGGTAAAGGGCGTGGTGTACGGCATCCTCGGGACGGCTCTGGTGCAGGGGGTGCTGGCCGGTTTCGGCTGCTGGATCGCGGGCGTTCCGGCGCCGGCGCTGCTTGGGCTCGCGACTTTCTTCCTGTCGGTGATTCCCGGCGGCCCCGTCGTGGTATGGCTGCCCGCCGCGATCTGGCTTTATCACGGCGGCGAAACGGGCTGGGCGATCTTTCTCGTGGTTTGGGGCGTGCTGGTCGTCGGCATGTCCGATAACGTCATCAAGCCTATCCTGATCGGCAAGAGCAGTGACATGCCGCTGATCCTCGTGATGCTCGGAATTCTGGGCGGCGCGTTTGCGTTTGGTTTCCTCGGCGTGTTTATCGGACCGACGCTTCTTGCCGTGGCTTATACGGTGCTACACGACTGGACGATCGGTTCACCCGATGCTCGCGAGCTGGCGGCGAGAACAGGCAGCCAACCTGTCGACGCAGTGACGCAAGTGGAGAAGGCGCCAGGTGCGTCGAGCAAATAGCTGCGGATAAAAAACTTCCGCCACGCTCTTGTCATTGGGCCGTGGATGGCCTAAGATTCGCGTCCTTCGTTGGGGCGCGCCGTTTGCGGCGCAACGCAGCGGAGGCCGCGACAGAAACGGCGCGGTGGTGGGACCGGCAGGGTTTTAAGCGATGATGCAAAAAACCTGTTGACGGAAGCCGGAAGGTTCTTCATAATCTCATTTCTCTGCTGCTGATGCA
>NZ_CYGY02000069.1:973-24401 GCF_900007165.1 Paraburkholderia piptadeniae | reverse complement strand
CTGGAAGCGGCGCAGGTCCTCGACGATGTCCGTGTCAGGTGAGCGCCCGAGAAACCGGGCGAACTCACGCACGATGCGCAGATAGATGTCCTGCGTCCTGGGAGCAAGCTGGCGCATGCGCATATCGTCGATCATGCGCCGGCGCAGCGGACTGACGTTTGCCTGTGAGGAGGTCATGATTGGGCTCCTGCTGGAGAACGAGGCGGATTGCCTCACTCACCAACATACGGAACCGCGATGCCGGCCTCTCTCTGACCGCCGGCGTCTGACCGTAGCCCCTACCGCGCGAGCGGTTTAGTCCATTGTCCCTCAACAGCCAACCGCATTCACGCGAGGTGACTGACCGCTTCGAAAGTCCTTCGGACGTAGTGCGGATGCAAACAGAAGTAACAAATGGCAGACGCCATGAGGAAGACTATCGGACTGGTATGCGGTCATTTATTGATGCCTCCAAGTTAGGTATCCCGATTTAAAACTGCGCAGGAGTGTGCGGTTCCCCGGACTTCTCCCAAGGACTGGCCAGGGGTGCCGGCCAGCCTGGCGTTCTCTTACATGCCGCCCAAGGGCTTCGCGACCGTCAGCTTGTTGGACACGGAAGTCACTCCGGGCACGCCTTTCGCGATCTCGGCCACTTTCTCGATCTGCGCGGATTCCGTGACTGTGCCATTTAGCGTTACCGCACCATCCTTCGCGATGACACTGATATTTCCGGCGTTGATCTCCTTATGCTTTACGATTGCGGAATACACGCTGCGGCGCAGGGCGCGATTCGATTTTGCCGGCGCCGACGCGGCAGATGCCGCCGTTGCACCTGGCGCGCTCGCGCTGGTTTGTGAGTATGCGTTCATTGATGCTGCGACGATCAATGCGCCGACGGTCAGTGTGAGTTTCAAGGAAGTCTCCGGTATCGCTGTTAGGGAATCAGAAACCGTGGCGGAGGCCGATCATGGCGGCCGTTGTGTTGACGCCCGGCGCAACGGGTGCCCCGTAGATGATCGTCTGGTTCATCGTCCCTCTATTGGCAACATAGCCGACCTGTGCGTACGCAAGCGTCCTGCGTGAGAGGTTGTATTCGGCGCCCAGCGAGACCTCCGTGGAGTGATTGGCCGAATGGTTCCGGTCGCTCAGATAGTAGACGCCGGAGGTGAGCTTGAAGACAGGCGTGAACTTGTAGCCGAATCCACCCGATATCATTTCGAAATTGGCGCGACTCGAATTCGACGGGTTCTTGCCGATGCCATACGAGGCGGACACCGAAAAGCCAGCCAGCGTGTACAGCGCACCCAGGTAGTAAAAGCGGTTGTTGGCCAGCCCTGTCGCCGGTACAGCCGGTGCCACCGGGTAAGTCAGCGGGAACGGATTCGTGTCATGGCCGGTGTAATACACGGCGGACAGATTCAGACCGTAATTCGAATACTTGAGCACGGCCGACTCGCGCGTACCCCCCTGAAACTGGCCAGCGACGCCGCCCGGTGCGTACTCGAGCGCGAGGGACGCTCCATAGAATTTCGGTGACTGGTAGACGAGTGCATTGCTGTCATACAGCGCGCCGATCGGTGCATTGGTGCTCGTGCCGGGCCAGCCTGCCGCCTGGTTGATACCCAGCCACGCCGTCAGGATACTGCCGAAATACTGCGCGCCCCGGACGTCGGTCTCGGCCATCGCGTAGATCATCGGAATGATCTGCCGGCCAGCGTCGAAGGTGCCGAACGGTCCTGACGCGCCAACAGTTGCAAACTGGTTGAAGATGGACGTGGTGCCGGGTGTATCGGCCAGGCCAAATTTCCCGTTCGTGCTGTTGAACACACCCTGCAGCTTGAAGTTGATCCTGTAGCCGCCTCCGATGTCTTCGCTTCCCTTGATGCCCCAGAAGCTCGCGTAAATGCCCCCTTCCTTGGCCTGGAACACGTGTCCGAGGTTCGGTGCGTTCGGCAGAAACGTCGCAGCCGACGTGTTCTGAAATAGCAGGCCAGTGTCAATCGTGCCATAGAGCTTCACCGACGACTGGGCGTGCGCAGCGCCCGCACACAGCAGGAGCGCGGCAGCACCACTGAACTTCGATTTCATTGTCTTCTCCGGGCGCGGATTCGCCTGCGTACCCGGCGAGTTACCCGCTTGTTGTTCGGAATGAAACCTGGTAGTCCCCAATCTGTTCTCGCACTGATACCTGAGCACCTTATCGGTCGCAGCCAGAGGAACGGAATCCACGAAAACCACCGCGTCAGGTTTCCACCACTTCGCAACACGGTCATCGAAAAATGTGAGTAGCTCGTCGCTGCCAGGGCGCACTGTCCGGCTTTCTCACGACCAGGAGCGACGGCCGTTCGTCCCACTTCGGATGCCGCGCGGTACAGACGGTCGTCGCCACTTCGGGGTGCAGGCACGCGACGTTTTCGATGTCTGCGAGCTGATCCATTCCCCGCCTGATTTGATGACATCCTTGCTGCGATCGGTACCCCATGGAAGGATTCGAGCCGCTGCGCCTATTGCCCTCGTCCCCGTCGGTCGGCTTGCGGCCACAAGTACCCTGGCCGTTTCTGTTAAGACAGCGGACGGTCAGCCGCACGATCGATGGAACAACCCACAGGAAGACATACGCACCGTTTCACGCCTAGTGGCACGAAAAGAGAAAAAGACGGCGCCAAAAGAGAAAAGTAAAAACGCCAGGTTTCCTATAGTTGTCTCCATGGATCCGCACCGCTGATGGCACGGTCCCGGCGGACTGGCAGACGTTAGCCCGCGTTTCGCACAAGTACATAAGGCCTGCGGTGCCAGGCGCGAAGGAGACCAACTTGCACGTCCCGCATCTCGAGTGCGATACACGCACGCATCCGGCGACACGATCGGAAGTACACCCATACGCCTAGGTCGTATTTGCCTTGACCGTCGGCCTGCTGCTGTCGGACTACATGTCACGGCAGGTTCTGAATGCCGTGTTCCCTTTGCTGAAGGACGCGTGGCACCTCACTGACACGCGGCTGGGCTCGCTCAGTAGTGTGGTCGCGTTGATGGTCGGCGTGCTCACGTTCCCGCTGTCTGTGCTTGCAGATCGCTGGGGCCGCGTGAAAAGCATTGCGTTGATGGCATCGTTGTGGAGTCTCGCGACGCTCGGTTGTGCGATCTCGACGAACTACGGGGAGATGTTGCTGGCGCGCGCATTCGTCGGCATTGGTGAGGCAGCGTACGGAAGCGTGGGCATCGCGGTCGTCCTTAGCGTGTTTCCGGCACGACTCCGGTCGACGCTGACGGGTACATTCATGGCCGGCGGCGCATTTGGCTCGGTGCTCGGGATGGCGCTCGGCGGCGCTGTCTCGGCACATCTCGGGTGGCGCGCGGCGTTTGGTGCGATGGCGTGCCTGGGAATCGTGCTGGTCGTCCTCTATCGGAGCGTTATCAACGAAAAACGGCTGATGCCGCTGAAGTCGATGAACACGGGTGAACAGCAGGAAAACCTCGGCATACGAATGAACTTTCGCGCGCTGATGCATGGGCTCTTCTCTTCGAAATCCGTCGTATGCGCGTACATCGGCAGTGGCATTCATCTGCTGGTGCCCGCTGCCGTATGGGCATGGATGCCAAGTGTCCTGAACCGTTATTACGCAATGGCGCCTGGCGAGGCGGCCGTGTGCGCCGCTGTATTTGTCCTCGTGACCGGGCTGGGCATGATCGTATGCGGGAATCTGGCGGACCGGCTCAACAGGACCGCGCCGCATCGCAAGTGGCTGACGGCCATCGCGTTTTGCATCGCGTGCTTCACATTGCTGGGAATCGCGTTTCGGCTTCCCGCAGGTCCCTGGCAACTTGTCCTGATCGGCGCGGGCATGTTCTTTAGCGCGGGCGCAAGCGGCCCGTCGGGTGCGATGGTGGCGAACCTGACTCCCCCTTCCATCCATGCTTCGGCGTTCGCTACGCTGACACTCGCGAACAACCTGCTGGGTCTTGCGCCCGCCGCCATCCTCACGGGATTCATCGCAGACAGGATCGGGCTTCTTGGCGCGCTTCAACTTGTGGCGCTTGCGCCTTTGGCTGCGGCCGTCGCGTTCCTCATAGGCAGACGGAACTACGCGCACGATCTGGGTCGGCTGGATGCAATGCGAAAACACGCCTTGACCTGAAAAGGCATCAAGGACATTTACTGCCCGCCTCTAATGCAGGAACGCCAACCGAACGTCCACAGTGATAACCTCATGAGCCTCGAAACGACACCCACCGTTCTCATCGTGCCCGGTCTGCGCGACCATGTCGCGGGACACTGGCAAACGCTGCTTGAGCAAAAGTTGGCGAATGCCGCTTCGGTGCCGCCACTGGAGCATGACAAGCTCAGTTGCGCGGCGCGCGTCGCGGCGCTCGAAGCGGCGCTCTCCGCCATCGATGGTCCGGTCATCCTGGTCGCGCACAGCGCCGGCGTCATGATTGCCGTGCACTGGGCACAGCAGCAGCACAGTCGTCCGGTTCACGGCGCGCTGTTCGCCACACCGCCCGACTTTGAGGAGCCGTTGCCGGAAGGCTATCCGACGCAGGATGTGCTGTCCGGACACGGATGGCTACCATGCCCGCGCAAGCCGCTTCCGTTTCCGAGTATCGTCGCGGCGAGCCGCAACGACCCGCTCGCCCGTTTCGACAGAGTCGCAGCGATGGCCGCGAGCTGGGGCAGGAGACTTGTCGACCTTGGCGAGGTTGGGCATCTGAACCCTGCTACCGGTTACGGCGCGTGGCCGCAGGCGGAGACATTGATCCGTGAACTTCTCTGACCTGGCCTGCGACGTGAACGAACGCGATCACGCGCACGACGCGCAGTCGCTGACAGTCGAAGTCTTCTTCGATTTCATCTGTCCGTGGTGCATGATCGCGAAGCGCAATCTGGAAGCGGCCGTGCGACAGCTTGCCGACATCCGGCCGGATGTACAGCCGAACGTGTTGTGGCGCTCTCATCAATTACTGCCCGAAACGCCGATGAGCGGTCTGCCCTACCAGACGTTCTATCTTGCGCGGCTTGGCAGCGCCGAGGCCGTGTCCGCACGACGGGCACAGGTGCAACGTGCCGGCGGCGACGTCGGTATCAGATTCGCTTTCGAGCGCATCGAACTGCTGCCCAATACGGCGGCGGCGCATGCGCTCGTCGGATGGGCCGCCGCTCACGGCACGAGCGCGCAGCATGCGTTGCTCGTCGAGCGTCTATTCAGTGCGTACTTCGTGGATGGCGCGAATATCGGAGACTGGCGCGTACTGGAGACGATCGGAATGCAGTGCGGCCTCGAGTGCGCCGATCGTGTCCGGCATCTTGACGATGCGCCGTGCGAGACAGCCCGTGTTTTGCGAAAAGCCTACTACCACATTCATGGAGTTCCACATTTTCTGTTCAACGGGACGATTGGGCTTTCGGGTGCGCATTCGTCCAGCGTCGTACTGGATGCGATGTTGCGTTCGCTCCAACATTAGAGGACCACGTCATGTCACACCGTATAGATGCCGGGTCGGTCGACGAGCTTGCGCCCGGACAACGCAAGCTCAAGTTCATCAACGGCCGCAGCATCGTTCTGTTCAACATCGAAGGCACCATCCATGCCGTCGATAACGCCTGTCCCCACAACGGCGCTTCGCTCGCGAGCGGTCGCCTCGACGGACGCGTTTTGCGCTGTCCGGCGCATGGTCTGCCGTTCGATCTGGCTACGGGCGCCATGCCCGGAAATGCGGGATTGAGCCTGACGACTTTCCCGGTCTTTATCGTAGACGGCAGACTGGAACTGTCGCTCCAGCCGCCGTCCGAAACGTGTCGTGGCTTTGCATGCCGCGAGTCGCTGGACCGGCAAACCGATACTGACCCGCAACCGCAGTGAGCCGGGTCAACCGGCGAGGGTTCCCTGTCTGTCCGTGCAAACGCGGCCGCGAGAAATCACTCGCTCTGGCGGGCACGCCAGTCGCGGGGCGTCATTCCGAATTGCAATGAAAACCAGCGGGTGAATGATGCTTGCCGGGTATAGCCGAGAAGTGTTGCAACCCGTCCAAGCGGATACCGCACGTTTTTCATATAGCGCTGCGCAAGGTCACCGCGCACTTCGTCCAGAAGTGTGGAGAAGTCGGTGCCGGCCATTTCCAGTTGTCGCTGCATCGAGCGGACGCTCAGATGGAGGTGCTGGGCAACCTGGTTCACGACTGCCTGCTCGATCGGCAATAACACGTAAATCGCCTTGCGGACATCAAGCACGATTGCATCGGGTCCGGACACATTGAGCGGTCGGGCCAGGCTTTCGCCATATCGCACCAGTTCGGGATCAGCGGCGGGATTCGGGTGATCCAGATCCCGGGCCGCGCAAATCAGCCCGTTGAAATCGCTTTCGAATACCAGCGGACAACCAAAAAACCGCCGGTAAGCGCTGAGGTCGGAAGGTGCGGTGTGAGTGAAGTGCGCACTGCGTGGTTTCCATTCCGGGTCCAGCAACGCGCGGCATGTCCTCGCCAGCACCCCGACAGCGAGGTCCGTTGCCTGACGGGTGGGCACGCCCGGTTCCGTGACGATCTCTTCCCGGATCACCACCGTATCGCCCTCAACTTCCAGGGAAAGCGCCAGGGCATCGTTGAGCAGGTGGCGGTACTGGTTTGCCGCCTGCAGCACTTCGCGCAACGTGCGCTTATGCGCAAGAACAAGCCCGACCACCCCGAAATCCAGTCCGTGCCGCGCCTCCGCCATCTGGATGCCCAGCGTGGGACATGAAGTGGCGTGCGCTGTCTCTTCCAGCAAGCGACAAACGGATGAAATCGGAATCCGTCGCTCTGGATCGGCCAGCATCGTCGCGTCAAGGCCCAGTCGCCGCAGCAACGCCTGGGGGTTAAACCCAAGCCGTTTTGTCACCTGCGGATACCCGTTCAGGGTTCCCGCCCGCACCATCGTCTGCATCGCTGATCCCCAGACCTTGCCGTCTGAAACCCGCGTACGTGTTTACTCGCACCGGCGTGAAAAGAGAAATGTATGGCGCCAAATGAGAAATAATTTTACCCCGGTTCCCTATAGTTGCATCCAGAACAGCGTGACATGTCGCGAATCCCCTAGCAGGGAGGAGAGCCAGGCAGTCACATCTCATCAGGAGCAACTCATGCAATTTCTCGACGATTCGCTGCACCCCGAAAACCAGCAAAAGGTAGTGATTACCGTGGCGCCGTATGGGCCGGAATGGATGCCATCGGACTTCCCCGAAGACATCGCTGTCACGATGGAAGAGCAGGTGCAAAAGGCAGTGGACTGCTACAACGCTGGCGCCAGGGTGCTGCACCTGCATGTGCGAGAGCTTGACGGCAAGGGGTCGAAGCGACTGTCGAAGTTCAACGAGCTGATCGCTGGCGTGCGAAAGGCCGTGCCCGACATGATCATCCAGGTGGGCGGCTCCATCTCGTTCGCTCCGGAAGACGACGGCCAGGCCGCCAAATGGCTCTCCGATGACACCCGCCATATGCTCGCCGAGCTTGATCCCAAGCCGGACCAGGTGACGATTGCGATCAACACCACGCAGATGAACCTCATGGAGCTGATGACGCCGGACGTCGTGCACGGCACGACGCTGGCCGATCCTGCCTTGCAGGAAGCCTATCGCGAGATGACGGTACCGGCGGGGCCTGGCTGGGTTGAAGAGCATCTCCGGCGCCTGCAGGCTGCTGGCATCCAGCCGCATTTCCAGCTGGCGGGCGTTCACTCCTACGACACGATCGAACGGATGATTCGCCGCGGCATCTACAAAGGCCCTGTCAATCTGACCTGGATCGGTATCGCCGGCGGCGCTGACGGCCCCAATCCCTTTAACTTCATGTATCTCGTGCAACGCGCCGCCGACGGCATTTGTGTCACGTCCGAGTCTCTTCTGCGTAGCGTGCTGCCGTTGAACATGATGTCTATGGCCATGGGGTTCCATCCCCGCGTTGGTATTGAAGACACCCTCACCGATCAGCGCGGCAATCGCATGACCTCTGTTCAGCAGGTGGAGCAATGCGTACGCGTCGCCAACGAACTGGGCCGTGAAATCGCCACGGGCAAGGAAGCCCGCGAAATCTACCGCATCGGCACCTGGTACGACAGCGTTGAGGAGACCCTCGCGGCCAACGGCATGGCGCCCAACCGCCAGCCTGGGGTACGGGGTGTGCCCCTGCGCGCTGCCTGACCAGGTAGCCGGCCATTCAATGGCGTGCACGGTGGCGTGGTTTTGAAAGGCGTGCATGATGGCCCGCCACCGCGGCCCGGCATGAAACCCGTGTTCTCGAGATGACGAGAGTTGTATCCGCAATGAGTATTTCCAACATCACTGAGATTGAGCCTCGCGTCGATGCAGCCCCTGCCGGCGCGCCCGTGTGGACGCCATCGCCGGAACTGGCGGCGAATGCGCGTATCGCGGACTTCATCGGCTGGCTCGCACGCGAACGAGAGCTGTCGTTTGACGACTATGACGCGCTGTGGCAGTGGTCAGTCAACGACCTCGATGCCTTCTGGTCGGCCTTGTGGGACTGGGATGGTATCCGGTCACCCGACACCCGTGGCCGGGCGCTTGGCAACGCGGTGATGCCCGGAGCCACGTGGTTCCCGGGCGTGCGCCTGAATTACGTCGAGCAGGTGTTTCGACACGCTACAGCCAGCAGGCCTGCCATCGTCCATGGCAATGAAGCGGGGGAGCACAGCGAAATCAGCTGGGCCGAGCTTGAGCGGCAGGTCGCCGCGCTGGCCGAGTCATTGCGGGCCATGGGTGTCGTTCGTGGCGATCGAGTTGCCGCGTTCATGCCGAACATTCCGCAGACGGTCGCGGCCTTTCTGGCTGTCGCGAGCATCGGCGCAATCTGGTCGGCCTGCGCGCCGGACATGGGGAAGCTGGCTGTGCTCGACCGTTTTCGCCAGATCGAGCCGAAGGTCCTCATCGCAGTAGACGGCTACCGCTACGGAGGCAAGGAACACGACCGGCGCGAACTCCTTCGGGAGCTGCTAGGCGAGTTGCCGGGTGTGGAGCGGGTCGTGCTGGTGCCGAATCTCGATGCACACAGCGGGACCGCTGCCCTTCCTGGCGCGATGGCATGGGCGGACGCCACGGCAGGTCGTGTCGCGCTTCAGGTCGAGTACGTGCCGTTCGATCATCCTTTGTGGGTGGTCTATTCGTCGGGCACCACTGGCCTGCCCAAACCCATCGTGCATTCGCAGGGCGGCATCGTGCTCGAGCACGTCAAGCTGACGGCATTGCATCTGGATCTGCATCCGGGTGATCGCTTTCACTGGAATGCAAGCACCGGCTGGATCATGTGGAATCTTCAGGTGGGCGGGCTGCTGGCGGGCGCCACCATCTGCCTGTTCGACGGCAATCCCGGCTACCCCGACATGAAGGCCCTGTGGCGCTACATCGGTGAGCAACGCGTCAGCTTCTTCGGCGCAGGCGCCGCGTATTTCCAGGCATGCCTGAAGGCAGGCGTTGAACCGCGCGAGGTATCGGACTTCTCGCGCTTGCGGGCGGTTGGCTCGACAGGCTCACCGCTGCCAGCTGAGGGCTATCGCTGGATTCTCGATCACGTCGGGGACGTATGGATCAATGCGTTGTCCGGCGGCACCGACTTCGCGGGCTGCTTCGTCGCTGGCGTGCCCACGCTTCCCGTGTACCTCGGTGAAATGCAGTGCCGCTGTCTGGGCGCGCGTGTCGAAGCATTCGACGACGCCGGCAGGCCTCTGATCAACGAGGTAGGAGAGCTCGTCTGTACGGCACCGATGCCGTCGATGCCGCTCTATTTCTGGAACGACGAGGATGGCCAGCGCTATCGCGACAGCTACTTCGACACGTATCCGGGCACCTGGCGCCATGGCGACTGGGTGCGCATTACGCCGAGAGGCGGCGCCGTGATTTATGGCCGGTCGGACGCCACCATCAACCGGTATGGCATCCGCATGGGCACCAGCGAGCTGTACCGCGCGGTCGAAGACCTTCCGGAAGTGATGGACAGCATGGTCGTCGACCTCGAGTACCTGGGGCGCGAATCGTACATGCCGCTGTTTGTCGTACTTCGACCTGGCGTCGAACTGACCGCCGAACTGACGAAAACGATTCGTGACCGCATCCGCGTCGCGCTGTCTGCCCGTCATGTGCCCAACGAGGTCTTCCAGGTGGCGGCGATCCCGCTCACGCTCTCGGGCAAGAAGATGGAGCTGCCGATCAAGAAACTGCTGCTGGGCCAGTCGCTCGAGAAGGTGGCCAATCCTGACTCAATGGCCAACCCCGAAAGCCTTCAATGGTTTGCGGCGTTTGCGCGTACGCGGTCCACGGGCGAATCGCAACAGGTCGCATCGCCGGGTGACGGCGGGCGTTGAGTCGATCCGGGGATCGGGTATCCCGCTCCCGTGAGTGATTATCTGAAAGGAACAGAATATGAGCAAAGCAGTCCGCTTTTACGAAACCGGCGGCCCCGAGGTATTGCGGTACGAGAGCGCCGACGTTGGGGAACCCGGACCTGGACAGGTCAGGCTTCGTCACGTCGCCGTGGGGCTTAACTTCGCGGATATCTATTTCCGCACCGGCCAGTACCCGGCTCCCCTGCCATCGGGCATCGGCAATGAGGCGGCCGGCATCGTCGAGGCCGTCGGTCCGGACGTGACCAATGTGGCCATCGGTGATCGCGTTACCTATACGGGCGCCTACAACACGCTGGGCGCTTACAGTACGGAGCGACTGATTTCCGCCGCCCCGCTGATCCGGCTGCCTGATGCCATCTCGTGCGAAACGGCGGCTGCGATGACCATGCGCGGGCTGACCTCGGCCTATCTGATGCGCCGCATCTACGACTTCAAGCCAGGCGACAGCGTCCTGCTTCACGCGGCTGCGGGGGGCGTCGGGCTGATCGTCTCGCAATGGGCGAAATTGCAAGGGCTGACCGTAATCGGAACCGTGTCGAGCGACGCCAAGGCTGAAGTGGCGCGCGCGCATGGATGCGAGTACACGATCAATTACGCCAGTGAGGACGTTGCCAAACGCGTGCGCGAACTGACCGGCGGCGTCGGGGTGAATGTGGTGATAGACAGCGTCGGCAAGGCCACGTTCGAGGCATCGCTGGATTCCGTCAAGCGCCGGGGCCTTCTCGTCTGTCTGGGCACGACCTCTGGTCCCATCCCGCCGTTCAGCCCGCATGTGCTCGGCCTGAAGGGTTCGCCTTATCTGACCCGCCCGGCGTTGGCGGACTACATCGCCGATCCTGCGGAGAAGGATGAACTCGCGGCCGAACTGTTTGGCCATGTTGCCGCAGGACGGATCAGGATCGAGATCAACCAGCGATATGCCCTTGAGGATGCCGCCCAGGCCCATCGGGACCTCGAATCCCGCAAGACGACCGGCTCCTCGGTCTTTGTGATTTAAACACGTTCGGCTGTGGTAACAAGATCATGCGTATTGAACAACTGAGCTGCACCCTTGGTGCGGAACTAATAGACGTGGAACTCGCTCAGGCCGTGCACGACGACGGACTGTTTGCTGAAATCCGGGCGGCACTGCTGGAACACCGGGTGCTCTTCCTGCGCGACCAGCACCTGACGCGCGCGGACCACGTAGCCTTCGCACGACGCTTCGGCGATCTGGAAGATCATCCCGTTGCAGGCAGCGACCCGGAGAATCCCGGCCTCGTTCGCATCTACCGGACGCCCGAGCAGCCGGCGGACCGTTACGAAAACGCGTGGCACTCAGACGCGACCTGGCGCGAAGCGCCGCCATTTGGCGCCGTCCTGCGCTGCGTCGAATGCCCACCTCTCGGCGGCGACACCATGTGGGCAAACATGGCGCTCGCCTACGAAAAGCTGCCCGAACACGTCAAGACGGAAATAGCGGATCTGCGTGCGCGTCACAGCATTGAAGCCACGTTTGGATCGGTGATGCCAACAGAAAAGCGGCTGGCCTTGAAGGCGCAGTATCCGGATGCCGAGCATCCCGTTGTTCGCACACATCCGGAGACGGGCGAGAAGATCCTGTACGTGAATGTCTTTACCACCCATTTCACCAACTTTCACGTACCGGGCCGTGTCCGTTACGGTTACGACGCCAATCCCGGCGCCTCGGATCTGCTGCGATATCTGATCGAACAGGCGTATGTCCCTGAGTATCAGGTGCGCTGGCGCTGGCGTCCGAACAGCGTAGCGATCTGGGATAACACTGCTACCCAGCATTACGCCGTCATGGACTATCCGCCGAGCCATCGCAAGATGGAGCGCGCGGCCATTGTCGGAAGCAGGACCTTCTAGTTCGGGCTAGCTGCCAGCATCACATCAGAGATTCGCACGCAGTCCGCGGGGTGAATACTCTGGCCTCGATCACCAACGCATCACCTCATCGCATGCACGATCAGCCGTGAAACGCGCTGGGCGCCGGCAAGTCCGGATTCCAATCGATGAGGATTACTAAGTCGCTAAAAGCGGCATGATAAATCGGAGACAGCACTGTGGCACTCAACTTTCCGGAGACCGCACGCCAGCATGGCGAGCGCATGGGCGTATCACGCGCGTATGCCTGGGTCATCTTTGCACTCACGCTTGGCCTCCTGCTATCCGACTACATGTCGCGGCAGGTGCTCAACTCGGTTTTTCCGCTGATCAAAGCCGAATGGGGCTTGTCCGATACCCAGCTCGGTACGCTTAGCGGGATCGTTTCGCTGTCGGTTGGTCTGCTGGCGTTCCCGCTTTCGCTCGCTGCAGACCGATGGGGACGCGTGCGCAGCGTCACGATCATGGCCGCGGTCTGGAGTATCGCCACGCTGTTTTGTGGCCTGTCCGACAGCTACCTGTCGCTGCTCTCCGCGCGTTTCCTCGTCGGCGCTGGCGAAGCGGCATACGCGAGCGTTGGCGTGGCGATCCTGATCAGCATCTTTCCGTCCCGACTCACCTCAACCATCACCGGTGCCTTCATGGCCGGAAGCATGGTCGGCTCCGTGACGGGAGTCGGGCTCGGGGGTGTGCTGGCGTCCCATTTCGGCTGGCGCAACTCCTTTGTTGGCATGGCCGTCTATGGCATCACCCTGACACTGCTCTACGCCCTGTTTGTCCGTCCGTCCCAGATCGAACGCAAGGCAGAAGCAGCCGAAGCAGGTATTGGCGAGCATGAAGGCCCGCGCGAACCGGCCAGCGTCGGCCGGTTGCTCAAGCGCCTGTTTGCTGCGCCGGCACTGCCCTACGTCTACATTGGCAGCGGCGTGCAACTGTTCATCAATGGCGGCCTGATCGCATGGCTGCCGACATTCCTGCATCGGACTTACAACCTGCCCCTGAGCCAGGCAGGCGGCGTCGCGGCGATGTTTGTCCTTTGCGCTGCGTGTGGAATGGCGGTGTGCGGCGCACTGGCCGACCGCCTGTGCCGCGACCCCTTGCGGCAAAAGCTGCTGCTCACCATCGGCTATAACCTGGCTTCAGGAGCCCTGCTGTTTACCGCGTTCCAGTTTTCCGCCGGCACGACCCAGCTCGCATGTATCGCACTTGCACTGTTCTTCAGCGCCAGCGTTATTGGGCCGAGCGGAAATCTTGTTGCGCAGCTTACGCCGAAGGCCATTCACAGCACGGCCATGGCGACGCTCGCGCTTGCATGCAACCTGTTCGGTCTGGCGCCGGGTGCGGTTGTCACGGGAGCGCTCGCGGATCGCTTCGGCCTGACTTCGGCACTTCTGTTCCTGCCGCTTGCAAGTGTCGCGTCGGCCGCAATCCTGATCGTTGGGGTGCGACGTCTTCATGCCGATCGGCAAAACCCGTCTCCTTCGTGCGCGCGCTGCACTGAATAGCTGATCGTGCGGGTTCGACGCGTCACATCCAGCGAATGCGAATGACGCGCTATCTGTGCCGCCATGAAGAGCCTGACCAGTAGACAAGTTTGAAATGGATTAAAGCCATGAACGGTTTAATGATGCAAAAGCAGTTGTTGATCTCCTCCCTGATCGTCCATGCGGACCGCCATCATGGTGATACGGAGATCGTGTCCCGGCGGGTGGAGGGTGACATTCATCGCTACACGTTTCGCGACTGTCACCGTCGCTCGCGTCAGCTGGCGAACGCGCTGACCGGCCTCGGCATCAAGCCGCATGACCGGATCGGCACGCTGGCCTGGAACGGCTATCGACACATGGAGTTGTACTACGGCGTCTCCGGCATGGGCGCGGTCCTGCATACGATCAACCCCCGCCTGCATGAAGACCAGGTCACCTACATCGCAGATCATGCTGAAGACCAGTACATCTTCTTTGACCTGACCTTCCTGCCACTGGTCAAGGCCATTGCGGGACGTTGCAAGACGGTCAAGGGATTCATCGCCATGACCGACCGGGCGCGTATGCCGACGGATAGCGGCATTCCCGGATTGCTGTGCTACGAGGAACTCATCGACCACAGTTCTCCGGACTACGCATGGCCGACGTTCGACGAAAACACGGCCAGCACCTTGTGCTACACCTCAGGTACGACGGGTCATCCCAAGGGCGTGCTGTACAGCCATCGCTCGTCGTTGTTGCACACCTATGCCGCAGCGTTGCCCGACGCGCTCAACTGTTCGGCGCGCGATGTCATTCTGCCCGTCGTGCCGATGTTTCATGTCAACGCGTGGGGGTTGCCTTACATCGCGTGCATGGTCGGCGCGAAGCTGGTCTTTCCGGGCCCTGCACTGGACGGAAAATCGCTTCACGAACTGCTTGAAGCCGAACAGGTCACGCTATCCGCAGGCGTGCCGACTGTATGGCAGGGTCTGCTCAACCATGTCGAGCAGACGGGGCAGAAATTCGCGAGCATGACCCGCACGATCGTCGGCGGCGCCGCGTGCCCGCCCGCCATGCTGCGCATGTTTCAGGAAGGGTACGGTGTAACGGTACTGCACTCCTGGGGAATGACCGAACTGAGCCCGATCGGCACCGTCTGCTCGATGAAGACGAGGCACGCGCAACTGACCCCGCAGGAACGTTACGACGTGCAGTCGAAACAGGGGCGCGCGTTGTTTGGTGTCGACATGAAGATCGTCGACGCGAATGGCGATGAGTTGCCGTGGGACGGCGTGAGCTCTGGCGACCTGCTGGTGCGCGGCCCATGGGTGGTCCGCGACTACTTCAGAAACGAGGGCGCCTGCCCGCTTCGGGCGAACGGCGAAACCGACTGGTTTCCGACGGGCGACGTTGCGACCATTGATCCGGACGGCTTTATGCACATCACCGACCGGAGCAAGGACGTCATCAAGTCGGGTGGCGAATGGATCGGGTCAATCGATCTGGAGAACATCGCGATGGCGCATCCGGAAGTTTTCCAGGCCGCCTGTATCGCCGCGAAGCACCCGAAATGGGATGAGCGGCCCTTGCTGATCGTCGTGAGGAAACCCCAATCATCGCTGACCCGTGAAGAACTGCTGCGTGCCTATGAAGGCAGGATCGCGAAATGGTGGACACCGGATGACGTGATCTTCGTCGATGCACTACCTCTTGGCGCGACGGGCAAAGTTCAGAAGAACCGCTTGCGCGAACAGTTCGGCGACCATCTGCTTGCGCAGGCTGACGGCGAGACCGTGCAAGGCGCGTGTCGCTGACGTACCGGTTCAACCACCTGCCTGGACCCCTTAATGCCATTCACGTGCGGTGTGATCTCCGGTGCACACCGCCTGCCTTTGCGCTGTTTATGACAACTCGCCGGATCTGCCCGGCACCTGGAAAATAAAGAGGAGACAAACGATGTTGAAGTTGAAGCTCGCTGGTGTCGCAGCGCTTATGCTGTTTGCCAGTGCCGCATATGCACAATCATCCGTGACACTGTACGGGACGATCGATTCCGGGCTGCTGTATCAAAACACGTCGGCAGCCTCATTTGCCCCAAATGCCCGCAATACCGGCTCGGTCTTCCGCTACAAGGATGGAGGAATCTACGCCAGCTTCTGGGGCATCAAGGGAAGTGAAGACATTGGCGGGGGTTACAAGGTCAACTTCAGGCTGCAAGGGGTCTTCGATTCAGGAACGGGCAAGTTCGGCCTGAGCGACACACCGGGCGTCGCAGCCATATTCAACCAGTTTGCCACGATCGGCGTGTCGGGTCCCATTGGTTCCTTTGACGCCGGCCGTCAGATCATCCCGATGATCTACGCGATGGCGGAAACGGACGTACGGGCCTCGCAATATTTCGGCAGCATTCTCACTGCCTGGCTCGGCATGAACCAGGCCGCAGGCTGGCCGGGAACAAGCACGAACGCGCCCATTGGTGCACTGTATGACAGCAATGCGCTCGTCTACCGGTCGCCCAAGTTTTACGGGGCATCGCTTGAACTCGAATACGCACCCGGCGGTGTCGCGGGCCAGCCGCAGGGCGGCACGCGCGAGTCAGCCGTGCTGAAGTACTCGAACTATGGTCTCAATCTGGCGGCCGCCTACTACAACGGACACGACACGAACCCTTTTCCGGCGAACTATCCGACGGGCCCCGCTGTGCCGGCGACCGGTCTTGCAAATAACCGCTTCTTCTATCTGGGCGCGATGTACACGTTTCACGGCCTGTCGGTGTCCGGTTCGTACAGTAACGGAAAGAATCCCGCGCATTCAGGTACCACCAACTTCGACCTCTATTCGGCCGGTCTGGGATACCGGTTCACGCCGGTGTTTAAGGTGACATCCGGCTTCTACTACCTGAAGGACAACAACCATTCGGCCAATCACTCCGGTGAATTCGCACTGGGCGCCGAATACAGCGTTTCGAAGCGAACGACTGCCTACGCACAGGTCGGATACGTGGAGAACAAAGGGACTATGAACCAGACGATCGTATATGGCCAGCCGGTTGCGCCAGGCGTTTCGACAACCGCGGCCATGGTCGGCATACGCCACAGCTTCTGATTCACCAACAATCCATGGAGAGATTGATGAAGAATACCTTTACACGAAGACTGGCCGTCGCCGGAGTGGTTTCGCTCGTGTCAATTGCCACATCGCAGCCCAGCGGCGCATCGACCACAGCGCAAGCCAGCGCGGCGAAGCCGGTATCGGGGAATGCATCGGGGCCGACGGCGAAGCAGGCAAATCGGGCCCTGCGCAAAAAGATCTATGCCGCTCTTGCCCAGCATAAGGAGATCGATGCCGGCAACATCAGCGTCACTGCGAAAGACGGCGTTGTGACGCTCAATGGGACGGTAGAAAGCGCCGCGCAGATTGAGCAGGTCGGCTCGATCGCGAAAGGTGTATCGGGCGTTGCAGCCGTGAAGAACCAGCTGACCATCCAGAAACCATTTGGCCAATAGAAGCACGACGCGATTGCGATGATCGTCCATTCCTTTGAGACGTCGCACTCGCGTATTCCGGTGTGGCTGTTGACGGTCAATGTGATCGCCGTCTGCGCACTACCAGGCGTTGGACGGGGAACACCACCGGCTGCATATCGATGGCGCGGCTAGGACAGTTCGTTTTCCCGGATACCTAACGACCTGCCCCTGCCGCTTGTGATGCCCCACAGGGTCGTACTGGGACGAACGAGTAGCGCGACCGGCACGGCGTGATTTGCCCATAGCGTGGCCGGTTTGGACGGGTGTGGAAATCGGATCGTGTACGAGAGCGGCCACGCGACGTTGATGTATCTGTTTTATCGTAGGAGATTTTTGTGAGAGTTCTTGTCGCAGTAAAGCGCGTGATTGACTACAACGTCAAGGTCCGGGTGAAGTCGGACAACACGGGCGTCGACATTGCCAATGTGAAGATGTCGATGAATCCGTTCGACGAAATCGCCGTCGAAGAGGCCGTGCGCCTGAAGGAAGCGGGTGTCGCGACGGAAGTGGTCGCGGTGTCGGCGGGCGTCGCGCAGTGCCAGGAAACGCTGCGCACGGCGCTGGCGATCGGCGCGGATCGCGCGATCCTCATCGACTCGAATGAAGACCTGCAGCCGCTGGCTGTTGCGAAGCTACTCAAGGCGCTGGTCGACAAGGAACAGCCCTCGCTGGTGATCCTTGGCAAGCAGGCGATCGACGACGACTCGAACCAGACGGGTCAGATGCTGGCCGCGCTGGCGGGCCTGCCGCAGGCGACGTTTGCGTCGACGGTCGTCGTGGCCGATGGCAAGGCGACCGTGTCGCGCGAAGTCGATGGCGGTGCGGAAACGCTGTCGCTGAAGCTCCCTGCCGTGGTGACGACCGATCTGCGCCTGAATGAGCCGCGCTATGTGACGCTGCCCAACATCATGAAGGCGAAGAAGAAGCCGCTCGAAACCGTGAAGCCCGAAGACCTGGGCGTCGACGTGACGCCGCGTCTGAAGACGCTGAAAGTCAGCGAGCCGCCCAAGCGCTCCGCTGGTGTCAAGGTGCCGGACGTGAAGACGCTGGTCGAAAAGCTCAAGACCGAAGCCAAGGTGCTTTGATCGACGTGAATCACGGAATAGCGGAGACGAAAGAAATGACGATTCTGGTAATTGCTGAACACGACAACGCGTCGCTGAAGGCGGCGACGTTAAATACGATCGGCGCGGCAGCCGTAATCACGACGTTCACGAATCAGCCGATCCACGTGCTTGTCGCGGGACATCGCGCACAGGCTGCGGCTGACGCTGCCGCCAAGGTCGCAGGCGTGACAAAAGTGCTTCTGGCCGACGCGCCGCAACTCGCCGAAGGCCTCGCAGAGAACGTCGAGGCGACGGTGCTGAACATCGCAAAGGACTACTCGCACATCCTCGCTCCAGCGACAGCTTATGGCAAGAACATCGCGCCGCGCATCGCAGCGAAGCTGGACGTCGCGCAGATCAGCGACATCACGGCGGTCGATAGCGCGGACACGTTCGAGCGCCCGATCTATGCAGGCAACGCAATCGCGATCGTGCAATCGGCTGATCCCGTCAAGGTCATCACGGTACGCGCAACGGGCTTCGACCCGGTTGCAGCAGAAGGTGGCGATGCCTCGGTCGAGAAGATCGAAGCAGCAGCCGATGCAGGCACCTCGCACTTCGTGAGCCGCGAAGTGACAAAGCTGGATCGTCCCGAACTGACGAGCGCGAAGATCATTGTGTCGGGTGGTCGGGGCCTAGGCAGCGGCGATAACTACACGAAGGTGCTCGAGCCGCTCGCGGACAAGCTCGGCGCAGCAATGGGCGCCTCGCGCGCAGCCGTCGATGCGGGCTATGTGCCGAACGACTATCAGGTCGGACAAACCGGCAAGATCGTCGCGCCGCAGTTGTACATCGCGGTCGGCATCTCGGGCGCGATCCAGCACCTCGCGGGCATGAAGGACTCGAAGGTGATCGTCGCGATCAACAAGGACGAAGAAGCGCCGATCTTCAGCGTCGCGGACTACGGTCTGGTCGGGGATCTGTTCACGCTTGTGCCGGAGCTTGATAACGCCCTGGCGTAACCATCGCACCTACATTTATTCCGGCGTGGCACCTTCACGTCCATTATGGTCGTCGGGCGGTGCGCCGCGTTACAGAGAGTCTCGATTGCGGGGTGCTGCCTGTTCACCGGCATGCGAGCTCATGGTCCCCCGCCGGAAGTGAATGTCTCCTGGACGGCAGGCTGCCGCGATTCGCTGGCTGATTTCGAGGATGCGCCGCGGGCATTGGAGGCGTCGGAAAGATGCCCGCCGGCAAGTAACAGCTATTTACGCGCACTGTGTCGGCCGATGATCCCGGAGAACACCAAGCTGATCTGGAAGTTGCCAGAGGATTCGGCCACGCTCTGCTCAGCCCGGGTCGCGCGTGTGCTTGAGCGGACGAAGGCGCTGGGCAGGAAGTGATCGCGAGATTTGCATCATTCACCTACGGATAAAGCATGGAATTTGAACGCATTGGCATCATCGGTGCCGGGACAATGGGTAACGGCATAGCACAGACGGTCGCGCTCTCAGGCATCGACGTGGTGATGATCGATATTACCCAAGATGCCCTGAAGAGAGGCGTTGCAAGCGTCTCAACCAGCATTGACCGCCTTGTGTCGAAAGGAACGGTAGCAGCCGATGCGGCCCGGACCGCGCTTGCACGGATTGCCATCTCCACTGACTATCGGCGCCTTGAGAATGTCGGACTGGTCATCGAAGCTGCCACCGAAAATGTGGACCTGAAGATGCGGATCCTTAAACAGGTCGAGTCGGCGGTCCGTCCTGATACGGTCATCGCTTCCAATACCTCATCGATTTCCATCACGACGTTGGCCGCGACGCTGGCGAACCCGGCACGCTTTATCGGGATGCATTTTTTCAATCCCGTGCCGTTACTGCCACTCGTAGAAGTTATCCGTGGACTTCAAACAAGCGATGAGGTCGCCGGTGCCGTTACGAAACTGGCGGTGAGTCTGAGCAAGACGCCTGTGTCCGTGAAAAATTCGCCAGGGTTCGTCGTGAATAGAATCCTGGTGCCAATGCTCAATGAGGCATTTTTCGTTCTGGCAGAGGGCGTCGCGACAGCCGAGGAAATTGATGCCGGCATGAAGTTGGGGGCGAACCATCCGATCGGCCCGCTCGCGCTCGCGGACCTCATCGGATTGGATGTCTGTCTTTCCGTGATGGAAGTGCTGATGAAGGACACAGGTGACCCGAAATACCGTCCCAGCCCGTTGTTACGCGAAATGGTGGCCGCGGGTCGTCTGGGACGCAAAACGAAGCAAGGCGTCTACTCTTACACCTAGCGGATCGGACCTCGAGTAGCGGGATGCTCTTTCATTCGGCTCGGTGAACGGTCGCCAGAAATTACAGTTGGCGCGCAAGGGCGGAAAGAGTACCCGCTGCACTGATTGACCATTCTCCCGTCGATGGGCTCGTTCGACGCCTTTAGTACGATAACCATGCACTCAAACGCCTGCGGACAATGGCAGGCGGCCAACAATCATCAACTAACTGAAACGAACCCCATTGGATGGGATCCCAGCGCTACGTTGACGCCTTTATTACGATTCAAAGCAATACAAAAGTGTCGACGCGCTAGCGCTTTGCCCCGACCGCTGCAGGCGCTCGCGACTCAATAATCGATGTCACGAGCCGTCTGCCGCCCCCTGCTGCCTGGTCCGCCGCTCGTGCTGCCGGCATAGCGCGTTACTTGTCTTGTCGGCTGGCGCGGCATTCCTGCTTGGTGTGCGCGCTCTTTGACGCGTGTCGACAGACGTCGAGTCCCGCGCATATTCGCGAGCCCGAGTGCACCGATGGGGATGATGTGCCGGCACCGATCATCCCCATCGTTTCGATTGCCACGTTGACTCTGTCGTGCGCGGCTACCGCCGCGCATCATGCATTTAGCGAAGGTTCTCGAAGATGGCGGCAATGCCCTGGCCGCCGCCGATGCACATTGTGACAAGCGCATACCGTCCGTTGATGCGCTGCAGTTCGTGCAGCGCCTTGACGGTAATGAGCGCGCCCGTCGCGCCGATCGGATGGCCGAGCGAAATGCCAGAGCCGTTCGGGTTCACCTTCGAGGGATCGAGACCCAACTCTTGCGTGACCGCACACGCCTGGGACGCGAACGCCTCGTTCGCTTCGATCACGTCGAGATCACCAATGGAGAGGCCTGCGCGTTGCAGCGCGAGACGCGTCGCCGGCACGGGGCCGATACCCATGTACTGCGGATCGACGCCAGCGTGCGCATAGGCGACAAGCCGAGCCATCGGATCGATACCGCGCTGCGTGGCCGCATCGCGCGACATCAGCAGGACAGCGGCGGCCGCATCGTTGATACCCGACGCGTTGCCGGCCGTCACCGTCCCGTTCTCCTTCGCGAAGACGGGCTTCAGCTTCGTGAAGTCGTCGGACGTTGCGTCGTTGCGCACGTGCTCGTCGGTATCGAACGCGACCTCGCGGCCCTTGACCATGCGGGTCATCGGCATGATCTGGCTCTTGAAGCGCCCATCGGCAATCGCGCGTTCGGCGCGGCGATGCGATTCGAGCGCCAGCGCGTCCTGCTGTTCGCGCGAAATGCCGAACTTGCGCGCGACGTTTTCCGCCGTCACGCCCATCGGCACCCCGTGGAACGGATCGTTCAGGGCACCGAGCATCATGTCGATGAGACGCGAGTCGCCCATGCGCGAGCCGAAACGCGCGTCGGTCGAGATGTATGGCGCGCGGCTCATGTTCTCCGCGCCGCCGCCGATTGCGACGTCGGCATCGCCGAGCATGATGGTCTGCGCCGAAGACACGATCGCCTGCAGGCCCGAACCGCACAGACGATTGACGTTGAACGCGGGCGTCGAGTCGGGGATGCCGGCATCGATGGCCGCGACGCGCGACAGGTACAGGTCCTTCGGCTCGGTGGCGATCACGTTGCCGAACACGACATGGCCGACATCCTTTGCATCGACGCGGTTCCGTGCGAGCACTTCGCGCACGACGGCTGTGCCCAGTTCGGTCGGCGCGAAGTCCTTCAGGCTGCCACCGAACTTGCCGATCGCTGTACGCACGCCGCCTACGACCACCACTTCCCTGCTCATAGTTTCTTCTCCACAGTTGACGCGTCTTTTCGAACGGGCGCGGTTGCGCCCGTCGGAGACTCACATGTTCGGATAGTTCGGACCGCCGCCGCCTTCCGGCGTGACCCACACGATGTTCTGCGTCGGGTCCTTGATGTCACAGGTCTTGCAGTGCACGCAGTTCTGCGCGTTGATTTGCAGGCGGTCTTCGTTTTCGTCCGTTTTCACGAACTCGTAGACACCTGCCGGGCAAAAGCGCGCTTCCGGACCTGCGTAGGTTTGCAGATTCACCTTGACGGGCACCGACGGGTCTTTCAGCGTCAGGTGCGCGGGCTGGTTCTCTTCGTGATTCGTGTTCGAGATGAACACCGATGACAGCCGGTCGAATGTGAGCTTGCCATCAGGTTTCGGATACTCGATCGGCTTGCACTGAGATGCGGGCTTCAGCGTCTCGTGATCCCAGTGCTGGTGACGAAGCGTCCACGGCACGTTGCCGCCCAGCAGCTTCTGTTCGATGCCCACCATCAGCGTGCCGAGGTACAGGCCCTTGCTCATCCACTGCTTGAAGTTGCGTGCTTTGTACAGTTCGGTGTGCAGCCACGAAGTCTTGAACGACTCCGGATACGCGGCGAGTTCATCCGACTGACGGCCCGCCTGCACCGCATCGAACGCGGCATCGGCGGCCAGCGTGCCTGTCTTGATCGCAGCGTGCGAGCCCTTGATCCGCGAGGCGTTCAAAAAGCCCGCATCATCGCCGACCAGAGCGCCGCCCGGAAACACGAGCTTCGGCAGCGACACCAGCCCGCCTGCCGTGATCGCGCGTGCGCCGTACGACACGCGCTTGCCGCCTGCCAGGAACTTGCGGATTTCCGGGTGCGTCTTGTAGCGCTGGAATTCCTCGAACGGCGACAGATACGGATTCGAATAGCCGAGGCCGACCACGAAGCCCACCATCACCTGATTGTTGTCGATGTGGTAGAGGAACGAGCCGCCGTAGGTCTGCGTATCGAGCGGCCAGCTGGCGGTGTGAATCACCAGCCCCGGCTTGTGCTTCGCAGGATCGATTTCCCACAGTT
>NZ_CYGY02000069.1:0-963 GCF_900007165.1 Paraburkholderia piptadeniae | reverse complement strand
GCACTTCCGCCGCTGCGAAGCCCGGGAAGATCTCGACGCCCAGCGCTTCGGCCTGCTGACCCAGCCAGCGCGTCACGTTCGCGAGGCTGATCACGTAGTTGCCGTGGTTCTTGAAATTGTCCGGCAGTGCCCAGTTCGGCACGGCTTTCGCGCCCGTCTCGTTCAGGAACAGGAAGCGGTCTTCCGTCACTTCGACGTCCAGAGGCGCGCCTTTTTCCTTCCAGTCCGGAATCAGTTCATTCAACGCGCGCGGGTCCATCACGGCGCCCGAGAGGATATGCGCGCCGATCTCCGAGCCTTTTTCGAGCACGCAGACGCCAATCTCGACGCCTTTTTCCGCCGCGCGCTGCTTGAGCCGAATCGCCGCAGCAAGACCCGCGGGTCCGCCGCCCACGATCACCACGTCATATTCCATCGACTCGCGCGGGCCATACTGCTCGATCCATCCCTGCGACGGATCGACTTGCTGGTTTGCTGTCATGCCTGCGTCCCTGCTTTAGAACTGTTCTTCCGACAGCGCCAGCACGCCGTCCGCGCCCTTTGCGCTGACGATCGACGCCTCCAGCGCCACCGCCTGCGGCAGCACGTGTTCGGCATAGAACTGCGCGGTAGCGATCTTCGCACCGTAAAACGACGGAACATCCGCGTGCTTCTGCCGCGCGACGAGCATCGCGCGCGCCATCTGCCAGCCGCCCAGCACGATGCCCGCGAGCTTCAGATACGGCACGCTGCCCGCAAACACCGCATTCGGATCGCGCTTCACATTCGCGACGACAAAGGCCACCACCGATTGCAACGCATCATGTCCTCGCGACAGATGCCTGTGCATCGACGCGAACGCCGCGCCATCGTGCTGCTTCAGCGCTTCGACAGTCTGCGCGATCTGCGCGAGCAGTGCCTTCGCGACCGCGCCGCCATCGCGCACCGTCTTGCGGCCGATCAGATCGTTCGCCTGGATCGCTG
>NZ_CYGY02000071.1:39624-39823 GCF_900007165.1 Paraburkholderia piptadeniae | reverse complement strand
TTGACGACGCGCACGCAGGTTCGCATGCCTGTTCGCGATCTCGTTGCGGCGACTGGTCCACATTTGCATAGCTTGCTACCTCATTGGAAAAATTATCGGTCGACCGGATGTCATGCATGTCATGCGATACGTCGAAAATGCAGTACCTTGCACGTCCGGCCGGTCATTTTAATGTCAGCTGCTGAAGGCTTTCGGCACG
>NZ_CYGY02000071.1:0-39614 GCF_900007165.1 Paraburkholderia piptadeniae | reverse complement strand
GCTGTCGGCGTGACACCCGCCGTCACTGCACCAGGTTGTTCAGCTCGATGATCGGCAGCATCACGGCCAGCACGATCACCAGCACCACGCCACCCATCGCCAGGATCAGCAGCGATTCGAGCAGGCCTGTCGGCAGCGCTGTCGCCACGCGACTCAACACCATACTATTTCTACTCGTGGACAGGCTTTCGAAGCCGACAGTGTGATCCGCGTGACCATCATGCACAGTGGACGACCGCTGTAGTGCTATCGGGTCAATGGACTGGCAATGCGCTGCACCCTCGCTTCACCCCTTGCCGTCGAGCGTGAAGTCGACCCATAGCTGTTCGGAGAGGCTCTTGCCTTCGAGCCCATGCGGCGGAGGCGGGCACGCGGCGTCGCGCACGGCCGCGAGCGCGGCATGGTCGAGCCGGCCCATGCCGCTGGATGTCACGACGCGTATGTCGGACACCGCGCCGTCGCGATAGACGAACGCGACGAGCGTGCGCCCCGTCGTCCCTTCCATGCGGGCCGATTCCGGATAGCGCAGCGCCGCCTGGATCGCGGCGCGCAGCGCGCTTTCGAAGCTCGCGTCGGAGCGGGCGGGAGCGGGTGTTGGCGCGGGACGCGATGCAGGCGCGGGTTCGGTCGGCGCGGCGCTTTGTGCGGGCTCGGTGTTCGCTGCAGGAGCAGGAGTCGGCGCGGACGGTGACACAACCGGCTTCGGCTGCGGTTGCGGCTGCGTTCGCGGCCGCGGCGGCACCACGTGCGCGACGCGCGCCTGAGATGCTGTTGGAGCGCGAGGCGGCTGCATGGCGGGCTTCGGCAACGGCTTCGACACTTCGCGCGCGGCGACGGCCGCAGGAGGGACGGGCGCCGGAATGGGCGCGGGCTTCTGCGCAGGGACCGCAGACGGTGCCAACGTGATCGTCATCGGCTCGGGCCGTTTTGGCGCAGCGATCGGCGGACGAATCAGCCACGCGCCGACGCCCGCGAGCAGCAGCGCCTCGACGGCCAGCGCGAGCGCAGCCGACGCATACAGCGGCTTGCGCGTGCCGGAATGCGAGGCACGCTGCGCGACGGTCGGCATCGACGACATGTCAGTCCACCTTTCCCGGTTGCGCGGCGAGCGACACTTGCGTCACGCCGGCTGCGCGGCACGCGTCCATCACGCTCATGAGCTTCTGCAACTGCACGTCCTTCGCGCCCGCAATGGTCACGACCGTATGCGCCGGATCGGGGCGCTTCGCGAGCAGCGCGGTCAGGTCCGCCGTGCCGAGCGTGTGGCCGTCGACCGATACGGTGCCGTCAGTTGTGAGCGTCACCGTCACCTTCGGCGGCGGCAGGCTCTGCGCGCTTGTGCTCGACGGCAACTGCGTGCGCAGGCCCGCGTTCGGAATCATGTGCAGCGTGATCATGATGAAAAACACCAGCATGAAGAACATGATGTCGATCATCGGAATGATTTCGATGCGCGCCTTGCGTGCCTCAAAGTACTTCACGTCATGCTCCCTGCCGCGCGAGCGCGCTGACCACCCCGCGCCGGATTTCGGTTTCTGTTTCCCGCGCGACCTGGGCATCGGCGATATCGCTCGTCAGTCGATTGACGAGCGCGGTCTTCAGCGTATCGAGTTGATGAACGACGACTCGCACGCGGTTGTGCAGGCCGTTGAAGAACACGAGCCCGATCATCGCGACGAAGAGACCCGACGCAGTCGCGATCAGCGCCTCGGCGACGCCGCCCGTCACCTGGGTCGGCGCGTTGCCCGGATTCGACAGCACCTGAAACGCGTCGAACATGCCGACGATCGTCCCGAACAGGCCGAGCAGCGGCGCCAGCGTGACGGCCGTGTCGAGCACCCACAGGAAGCGGTCGATACGCGGAGCTTCGCGCATCACGGCTTCCTCGAGGCTCGCGGCGAGCATGTCGCGATCGGCGCGTCCGGCGAGCCGGCTTGCGGTTGCAATCACGCTGCCTGTTGGCAGTCCGTCGTGACGTTGGGTCCAGGCCGCGAGCGTGCTCGCGTTCAGCGCCTTGTGCTGGTCCAGTTCGGCAAGCGCCGCGTGCGCGTCGCGCGCGACACGATGCAGGAACCAGAGCCGCTCGATGACGACGGTCAGCGAGACGAACAGCAGCACGGCGATCACATACAGCACGCCGCCGGAATGATGGGCGACGCGTAACAGGATGTCCATCGACATGATCGATCCTCCTCAAAAATCCGCATGCAGGGTGACGTAGGCGGCCACCGGCGCGCCGAGATAGGCGCCGACCACGTTGCTGGCGATGTAGTAGCGCTGGTTGGTGACGTTGTCGATGTTCAGATCGACTCCCCAGTGACGCTCCGCGTAACCGAACTGCAGGTTCTCGATCAACGAGGCAGGCGCCCAGTCGTAGCCGTTGGCGAAGCCGTTCGACATCCGGCTCATGTAATTGATGCCCGCACCCGCATGAAAACCCGCCTTGCCGAAGAGGCTGAAGCGGTACGTCGTCCACAGGTTCGCCATATAGGCGGGCACGCCCTGCGGGACCGTGCCGACCGCGCCAGGTGTGTCCGCGCTATCAGTGACACGCGCGTGCTGCGCGGTGAAATTCGCGTACACGTGCCAGTTCGGCGTGAGGTCAGCGTCGAGCGAGGCCTCGGCGCCGCGCGTGCGTTGCGAATCGAACGCGATCTGGTCGTCGCCGAACGGGGTCGCCACGTGGTCCCGCTTCACGTCGAACAGCGCGGTGTTGAGCACGTAGCGCCCGTCGTCGAGCGACCACTTGACGCCTAGCTCGTATTGCAGCGCCGATTCCGGCGGGCCGATGGAGAACGCGTCGTTCTCGGAGTTGAAATTCGCGAGGTAGCTGCGCGATACGCCGAAATACGGCGTCATCCAGGGCGTGACCTTGTACAGCATCCCGGCGTTCCAGCTGGTCGGCGCATCGTTGCGCGTATACGTATTGCCCTGAACCAGCGTGATGCCGTCGTTGGCGGTACGGTTCGGCTCGCCCGGGCGCGGGTTCAGGGTCAGCGACGTACCGAACCAGTCCTTGCGCACGCCCGCGCGAATCTTGAACTTGTCCGTTACGTCCACCTGATCGGTCGCGTAAAGGCTGTAGAAGTTCGCGGTCACATGGTCGTTCTGGCACGAGTGCGATGGCGCGCACTGGAAGTGCAGGCTTGCGATGGAAGTTTCCAGCGGCACCGGCGCGAAGATGTCGGCGATGTCCGGAAGGTCTGCCGTCGTCTTGTCGGTGTTGAGATCCTGGTGCAGGTATTCGAAGCCCGTCAGCAGCGTATGGTGGATGCTGCCCGTCGAGAATTTCCAGACCGGCTCCAGCTGGTAGTCGAGCGTGTTGAGCGAATCGTTCTGATCGCGCAACTGGCGGCCCGTAAATGTGTTGCCCTTGATCTTCGCGTGCGTGCTGTCGCCGTTGCTGTAGAAGTCCAGCGTGTGATGCATGTACGACAGACGATTGTTGATCGTCAGGTAGTCGCTGATGCGCCACTCGTCCGAGAGCGTCGTGCGTACGTAGTTGCCGTGCGCACTCGCGAACGGCGTCGAATATTTGGCGTCGAACGGGACATTGCGGATCGGCGCCCCATTGTGATAGATGATCCCGTACGAGTCGGGCGTTGCCATGTAGTCTTGCGCGTCGAGCGAGAATTCGATCTTGTGGTCGCCGATCTTCCATTGCAAATCGGGACGGATTTCCTTGTTCCATGATGCGAGGTCGCGGTAGCCGTCGGAGCGGCCGGCGGCGGCGTCCACGCGATAGTTCAGTCCGTCGATGCCGGTTGGACCGGTGACGTAGCCACTGGCGTTGACGGTGCCGAACGAGCCGGCCTGGATATCGCCGCCCCAGTGGAACTGCGCCGACGGCGTGTAGTGGATCAGGTTTATCGAGCCGCCCGGAGGGCCGCTGCCTAGCAGCGCCGACCCCGGTCCCTTGAGCACTTCGATGCGCTCGACGCCCAGCAGCGAATGCGTCGGGCCGTTGACCTGGTCGCCGTCCGAGAAGCCATCGTCATAGGTCTGTGCCTGCAGGCCGCGGATCATGAAGTGGTCGGTGAAGCCTTTCGAATCGGTGCCGCCATAGTTCACGCCGGACACGTTGCCTTTGCGGATCGCTTCCTGCAACGACGTGACGCCTTGTTCGTCGAGAATGCCGCGCGGAACGATCTCCACGCTCATCGGCAGGTCGCCGAGCGCGGTGCCCGTCTTGCTGACGCCCGGGACCTGGTACGGGTCGTTGACGTTGTGGTCGGGCGCGCTCGCGGCCGTCGCGGCATTGACGGAGACTTCGCCGAGCGTGCCCGCGGCTTGGGTCTGTTGAGCCGGGGCCTGCTGAGGCTGCCCTTGTTGAGCTTGTTGAGCTTTCGCCGCGTGGGCGAACGACAAAGCGGCAAATAGCGCCGATACGGCAATTGCGGTTCTGGATCGGGGGACGTTTGTCGGCATCACGCTGTGCTGGTTATTGTCGTGTGCGGAGAGAGAGAAAGTCGGCGGGTGGCCGTCCTTTGGGGACCGCCACCCGCCGTGACTGGCTACTGCGGATCGCGCGCATCAGGTAATGGCCTGCCCGATGCGCCCGAACAGAACGATGCGACTACTGGCTCAATCGTCGTCGTCGTCGACAGCGGCGACCGTCTTCGTACCTTCGGCCGCGACCTTCGAGTAGATCGAGTGCGGGACGGGATACGGCTTGTCACCCATCACACCCTTCCACTGCACACGGTTGAACAGCTCCGGCGGAATACGATCTTCCTTGGAGAAGTCGAAGTCCTTCGTCGCGTTCGCCCAGTACGTCGCGTCATGCAGCGGATGAATGTCCTCACCTTGAGCAAACTGGTTGCCGTCGGTGCCGCTCGCCACGTTGCCCACGTTCGTGCCCTTCAGGATCGTCGAAGCAACGGCCGTGTAGGTCCACGAGCCGTCCGACTTCGTGTCGAACAGTTCTGCCATCGGCTTCGCGTACGCCGTGTTCAGGTCCATGTGCTGCGTACCGAGCAGATCTTCCATGGTACGGAGCGCGTTGACCTGGCTGTAGGCGGTGCTGACGACGGCGTGCTTCTTCACGTACGCGCCGACGACGTAAGCCGTCGAGCGGTGCGAGTCGACGTGATCGGAACCGGCTTGCGAGTCATCCTCGACCACCACGATCACCGTGTCCTTCGCGTACGGGCTGTGCGCGACCGTCTCGACCAGCTTGCCGACTGCGAAGTCGTTATCCGCTTCCTGCTGCTCAGCCGAACCCATCTGGCCGACGTTCTGCGCAAAGCTGCCGGTGTGATCCGAGCCCATGCGGACGAACTCGAACGACGGGAGCTGGCCGTTCGCGACGTACTGCTGGAACTCGCGGTTCCATTCGAGTTCGCGGAACGTGTCCGGATAGGCCTGATCGAAGCCGCGGTAGAACTGGTCCGTCAGGTTGACGAGCGACGGCTTGAGCGGGTGAGCCTGGACGTTGTTGGCGCCGGCCGGATTGAGCAACGGGCTGGCGATCGTGCCGATCGAGCCGACGTTGTTGACCATGCCGCCGTAGTTGCGAACCGAACCGCCTGCTTGCAGAACCGCGTCGTAGATGCTCGCCTTCTGATAGCCGAACGGCGCATCCGGCACGGTCACATCGGCGATGCCCGGCAGCGCGTTGGCCGTGCCGCCCGGCAGCGACGACGTCGCGCTGGTGAAGCCACCGTTCACCGCCGCATCGCGCATCGCGGTCGTCGCGAGGCCGACGGGCACGCCGCGGTTGCTGCCTTCGGATTCATACGACATGCCACGGGTGACGCCAGCGTAGTTCTCCTGCTGCGAGACTTCCTCGGTCGGCGTGACGTGCGCGTGCTGCACCCACGACCAGCCGTCCATCGAACCGTCGCCCGGGTCGGTGAAGTTGTCGAGCGTGACGAAGTTGCCAGCGATGTTGTGGAAGTTCGGCGTGGTGGCCTTGCCGTACATCGTCAGCGACGGATCGCCGTTCGAGCCGTTGCCGAGATCGCCGAGGATCTGGTCGAACGTGCGGTTTTCCTTCACGACGTAGATCACGTGCCTGATGTGACTGCGCAGGAAGTTCATCGTTTCGCGATCGCTATCCGACACCTTCACCGAATAGTGATTGTTTTCGTTCACCTGGCTGGTCAGGCGGTCGAGCGAATCACCCGACGGAACCGGAGCGCTGACGAGGCTGCCCTGCTCGAGGCCGAACTGGTACTGGGCCGTCGTGCCGGACTTATAGAGCGGGTTCGGGCCGGTGTTCGACTTGCCGTTGATGATGTACATCTGCGAGCCGTCGGCGCTCAGCGTGATGTCCTTCGGCGCATAAGCGGTCGGGATCAGGCCGTTGACGTGATAGCCGTTGTTGCCGTCGAGCGAGATCACGGCGATCGAGTTGTCGCCGTTGTTGACGGCATACAGCGTCTTGCCGTCCTTCGAAACGGTCACGTTGACCGTATCGCGGCCGCTGTACTTCTTGTTGTTGCCGCTGCCCTGGTCGTTGCCGTCGCCGTTCTGGCTGGCGATGTCGATCGTCTTCTCGACCCTGTGGCTGGCGGTATCGATGACGGCGATCTGGTCGGCGTTCGACACGGCGACGTAGAGCTTCGACTGATCAGGCGAGAAGGCCATGCCGTAGGCGTTGCCTTGCACCGGGATGCGCGAGACGAATTGCGGCGCGGCCGGGTTCGACAGGTTCAGCACCACGACTTCACGGTCACGCACCGACGAGATGAACGCGGTGCCGTCGGCCTTCAGCGAAACCGCCCACGGATATTCGCCACCGGCGGCGCCTTGCTGGCCCGACGTGTTGAACGGACGCAGGTCGTATTCCGACGTGAGCGTGTTCGAGGCCGTATCGATGATGGAGATCGAATCGTTGTAGTTGTTGGCTACGACGAGAGTCCGGCCGTCAGCGGAGACAGCGAGGCCGCCGGCGTTCGGCTTCACGCCCGAGCCGATGCCCTTCGAGTGGTTCAACGCGATGGCCGCGGACTGGGCCCATTGGGCCGAAGGCGCAGCCGAAGCGCGGCTGTACACGTAGACCTTGTCGTCAGCGCCGCCCGTGCCGTAGAGCGTCTGGTTGCCGTTCCACGCGAGGCCGTCGAACGCGTTGGTCTGGTGAATCGCTTGCACCAGCTTCGGGTTCGCCTTGTTCGCGCCCGACACGTCGTAGATGAAGATGTACTGCGTCGAATCGGCCCGGTCCAACGTGCTGTTGTTAGCGCCCGTGTAGACCGTGTTGTAGCCAGCGGTGATCACTGCCAGCGTGTTGCCGTCCGGGCTGAGCTGCGACTTGATGGCGCCGCTGACAATCTGGCTCGGCTTCGCCGAAAGTTGCGGGTTCAACAACTGCTGCACTGCTCCCGGGATTGCTCTCGGGGAGATGAACTGCCCCGTCGGCAGCAGTTCCATGTTGCTTTGAGGTGCTGCACCTGCTTGAAGGGTGGGGAAGAGTATTGAGCCAGTCAGTAATCCTAATGTAACACCAGACTGAATCAGGCTTCGTTTTTTCATTTTCCTATCTCCAGAAGACAATCAGAATTGAAATATTTGCTCCTGTCCTGAACTGAACTGAACTGAACTTGCAAGATCTGTTCTGTTACCCCTGATCTGTAATTGGAGCTGTTCGTGCTGAAGTGTTTGCTTACCTCAGCCAGCGAAATTTATCGTTTGCGCGTGTCAGAGAAATGAATCAAAACGCGTTGCGAAAAAGAATGTGGAATAAGTCGTTGTGTAAGCAATTTGTTATTCAAGGCTTCAGAAATTCGATTGGTAAAGGAACGATGTACAATCGCTAGATGGCTAGTAACGTACGTGTGCTTCACGAGAACAATATGCGTCGCGCGTGGCGATGTTGCGTACTTTTTTCTCGCGATGAAGGTTCAGCGTGATGCCGTACGGCGATTTTTTCCGATCGCGTCGTGCCGCGAACCATGCGGCGATGCGCGGCATCATTGGCAACTGCTGCATTGCGTGCGCGAGAACCAGGCGGTGCTCGTCGGTAGCTGAGCGAGGGCGAGATTCCGGTGCAACGTCTTCGAGCATTGCGTGCGGCGTCTGCGTCTTGATCGAGGGCATTGCAGGCGACAGAAGTCGACCGGAAATGTGACGCTGTCATAAAAAGAGCAGGCTTTCTTTTATGGCCGTCGATGACACGGGCATTGCGCATTAATTAGCCGCAGCATTTAATGTCGATGCGAAGCATCTTCACATTGATTAGATTTTGGGCAAGATCGCAGGATAAGGAAATCGAAATGGCTTTAGCTTCATCACGGTCATTGCTTTCTGTCTGTGGTCGTCAGTTGCGTCGCTCGCTTGTGTTGGAATTTCTGTTTAAGCCAGCGTAAAAGGTGCCGTTGAGGGCGAGATGCTCGAACTGCGAATTTCATCGCAGCTTTCTTGCGTTCGATAGGCCCGTGTATCGCATCGCGCCTCGGCCATCGCAGACAGAATTCGCTACTCGCTCCCAGTTGTGTGCTGCCCGCTCGCGATGTGCGACGTGACGCGCGGCTAATTTCGCCATGGCGCGCTCACTGCCGCAAGCTCGCCGCGCTTCGAGTGGCCGGGCAACGGCATCGTCAGATTGTCTTGGCAATGCAGAGACTCGTCGCATGTGGGCCGCGAGAAGCACTCTCGTAGACCCTACCTAGGACATTCCCTATGCGGCGGCTTCGATTGCGTTAGAGCTGAAGCGGTGAAAGACCTCGCAGTGGTGAGTGCCGTCGTCCGCAAACCCGCAGCCAGACTGGCCGTGCGCGAATTTCATTCCCACCATCTCTTTTCTACAAGCACTACAGAAGCGCCTTGCATTACCAAAGGTATGGAAAAGTGCCCAGAAAATGTAGCTGGATGAGTCAATTTGGCTTGGTACGCTGCAATCCATGCATTAACCACCGACTAGCGCGACGTCTGACGCACGAATGTTCTGCATTTTGTGCGCGGAATAGTGACTTGTTTGACTTAAGTGCTTCGCGACGTTTGCCTCTGTCGATACACCCGCAGCTTCGAGATGAAACTGGCCAGGTGAATCCGGCGAGAGCAGGCGATGCCTTTAGATGCAGGGTTTTGTGAACGCTACAGGTCGCGCGCTTCGATTTCTTGAACCTGCCAGTTGGGATGACAGAATGGCCCCAAACCTGACATTCGCGCCGGAAGGCGTGCTCCATCCGGGCGCAGTCCAAGCGGAAGATGTTTCCCCGGTAGCGAAATCCATCGCGGTCTCCGGGACCGATATTCTCACGGTCCGAAACCTGTCGAAGATCTTCGGGCCGAAGCCCGAGCGTGCCGCTGAGCTCGTAAAGCAAGGTCTCGGAAGGAATGAAATTTTCGAGCAGACGGGCAACATGGTGGCCGTCAATGACGTCAGTCTCAGCGTCAAGGCGGGTGAGATCTTTGTCGTCATGGGCCTCTCGGGTTCCGGCAAGTCGACGCTGGTTCGACTGCTCAATCGCCTGATCGAACCCACTTCCGGTCAGGTCGTTCTCGAAGGGCGCGACATCGCCCCCATGTCCACAACGGAGCTGCGCGAAGTGCGCCGCAAGAAGATGGCGATGGTGTTCCAGTCGTTCGCGCTTCTGCCGAACCGCACGGTGCTCGACAACATCGCGTATGGGCTGGAGGTCGCAGGACTGAAGAAAGCAGAGCGATACGATATCGCGCGCTCCGCGCTGACGCGAGTCGGTCTGGGCTCGTACGAAAAGCTGCTTCCCAGCGAACTGTCTGGCGGCATGCAGCAACGTGTCGGCCTTGCACGCGCACTTGCGGTGAACCCCTCGGTGCTTCTGATGGACGAGGCGTTCTCGGCACTGGACCCGCTGATTCGATTCGAAATGCAGAACGAGCTTTTGCGGCTCCAGAAGGAAGAGCAGCGGACCATCGTCTTCATTTCGCACGACATCGAAGAAGCCATCAAGATTGGCGGCCGGATCGGCATCATGAAAGATGGCTGCCTGATTCAGGTCGGCACACCTGCCGAACTGATCCAGTCGCCGGCGGACTCGTACGTACGGGACTTCTTCCGCAATGTCGACGTTTCGCGGTTCCTCAAAGCTTCGAGTCTCATGACGCGGGTCGACCGTGGGCTGATTTCGTGCGACATCGGCACGTCTGCTGAACGCTACCTCAATCAGCTTATCGATAGCGGCGTCGAGTGCGGCTATGTCTGCGATGACTCAGGCCGGTATCAAGGCTGTGTAACACCCGCATCGCTGCACAAGGCGGGCACACACCCCGTCCGGGACGCGCTGCTCCATGATGTGAATGCCGTTTCGCTGGATGCGGATTTGCATGAGCTGGCTGCCATCGCATTGAGCCAGGAACACGACGTTCCCGTCACTGATACGACGGGACAACTCGCAGGCGTAGTGTCCTGCAGGACGATACTCAAGCAGGTTATGGAACGGAGAGCAGCATGAATTCGTCAGTCATCGGCAAGTTTGCAGAAGATGCAGTCAATTTTCTCTTTCAGCATTTTCGCGGCGGCTTCGACGCTTTCTCCGCCGTACTGGGTGCGGTAGTCAAGCTGCTGGAGGATGGGCTGGCTTCCATTCCATTCATTGCCATGCTCGTTATCCTCATGGCGTTTGCCTTGTGGCGACGCGGTGTCGTGTTCTCGGCCTTCGTCGGCGTTGCTCTTATGGCCATTCACTACATGGGCCTCTGGGCTCAAACCGTCTCCACACTGGCGCTCGTGATCGCGGCGACGTTCTTCAGCCTGGTCATCGGCGTGCCGCTTGGCATCTGGGGCGCGCGGAACAAACGGGTCGAGGTGGTCCTGCGCTCGCTGCTCGATTTCATGCAGACGATGCCGGCATTCGTCTATCTGATTCCAGCCGTCATCCTGTTCGGGCTGGGCCGTGTTCCGGCCGTGATTGCGACCATCGTGTTCGCGATGCCACCCGTCGTGCGCCTCACGACGCTCGGCATCAAGCAAGTGCGCGAGGAGTTGCTGGAAGCAGGCCGCTCGTTCGGCAGCACCGATTCGCAGCTTCTCTGGAAGATCCAGTTGCCGAACGCGCTGCCGTCGATCATGGCAGGCGTGAATCAGACCATCATGATGGCGCTTTCGATGGTCGTGGTGGCGTCGATGATCGGTGCGGGTGGTCTCGGCGAATATGTGTTGAGCGGCATTCAGCGCCTCGACATCGGGATTGGTTTCGAGGGCGGCCTCGGTGTTGTGTTGCTCGCCATCGTGCTTGACCGGCTGACGGAGAGTTTCGGGGTGAAGGCAAAGAAAGCCAAACCCGGCGCACGCACGGCAAAGGCTGGCCCACGTGCCGCAGCACGAACCTGAATGACCAATTTGTAGGGCTTCACAACGGCCGTCAATTTTTAACTAATCCGATAATCAAGTAGGAGTGCTATATGAAACGCAATCTATTCAAATCGCTGGTTGCGAACCTGGCTGTGTCGACGGTCGTTGCCATGGGTGTCGGCGGTGGCTCTGCTGTCGCCGCCGAACCGATCAAGATGGCAGTCACAAACTGGGCGGACGTTCTGGCCGTAGCCAATGTGGCCAAGTACGTTCTCGAGAACAATCTCAAGCAGCCGGTTCAGTTTGTGCAAGCCGATATCGGCATCCAGTACCAGGGCGTGGCTCGCGGTGATCTGGACATCATGGTGGGCGGGTGGCTGCCTGTGACTCACGCAGCGTATTACGCGCGATACAAGAACGACATGGATGACGTCGGCGTGATCTATACGGGCGGCAAGAACGGTTGGGCAGTGCCGGCATACATACCCGAGTCGCAGGTCGCGACGATTTCCGACCTCGAAAAGCCGGACGTCAAGAGCAAGCTGAACGGCACCATCCAGGGTATCGAGCCCGGCGGCGGTCTGATGCAGGCATCCGAAAAGACAATCAAGGCGTATGACCTGAACGGCTACAACCTGCAATCGTCAAGCGAAGCCGGCATGCTCGCAGGCGTTTCGCGCGCCTATCAGTCGAAGCAATGGATTGTCGCCACGGTCTGGAGCCCTCACTGGCTCTTCCAGAAGTGGCAGATGCGCTACCTCAAGGACCCGAAGGGAACGCTGGGCGGCGAGGAGCAGGTTCACGCCTTCGCATCGAAACAGTTCGCGACCAAGTTTCCTCGCGCAGACGTCTTCTTCAAGCATTTCAAGCTGACGCTCGCTGACGTCGAGTCCATCGAGTACGAGGGCAACTCCACGAACGACTACGCGACAGCAGCGAAGAAATTCGTCGAGGCGCACCCGGACAAGGTGAAGGCCTGGTTGCAGCAGTAAGCCGAGGACGGACTCGCCGTGACTGGATGCAGCGCATCCTGTTCACGGCGAGTCGAGTCTTGTCGTTACCTGACGGGTAATCGCGAACGCTGCATCGCGTCAACAGATGGTCTTGCAACACATGCTTCAAACGATTTAATCCGGAGTGACCACGTGAACGAGAACTCACGCTTTTTTGCCGAAACCCTCCAGAGCCGTGACCCCGTTATCGCATCAGAGATTGCGTTGGAGTTGCGCCGGCAGCAAACGCAGATCGAATTGATTGCGTCCGAAAACATCGTCTCGGCAGCAGTGATGGAAGCGCAGGGCACTGTGCTGACCAACAAGTACGCCGAGGGATATCCGTCGAAGCGGTACTACGGCGGGTGTGAACACGTGGACAGGGTCGAAGCGCTCGCCATCGATCGCGTCAAGGCCCTGTTCGAAGCTGAATACGCCAACGTGCAGCCTCATTCGGGCGCGCAGGCGAACGGCGCTGTGATGCTCGCGCTCGTGAAGCCGGGCGACACGGTGATGGGCATGTCCCTCGATGCGGGCGGCCACCTGACGCATGGCGCTCGTCCTGCGCTTTCCGGCAAGTGGTTCAACGCTGTTCAGTACGGTGTGAGTCCCGACACTTACCGCATCGACTATGAGCAGGTCCGTCGGCTCGCGGAGGAGCATCGCCCGAAGCTCATCATCGCGGGTTACTCAGCGTATCCGCGTGCTTTGGATTTCGCGGCTTTCCGTGACATTGCCGATAGCGTAGGCGCGCTGTTGATGGTCGACATGGCGCACATCGCTGGCATTGTCGCGGCGGGCAGACACGAGAACCCTGTTCCATACGCCGACGTGGTGACGTCCACCACCCATAAGACGCTTCGCGGACCGAGAGGCGGATTCATCCTCACCAATAACGGCGACATTGCCAAGAAGATCAACTCGGCCGTGTTCCCGGGGTTGCAGGGCGGTCCGCTGATGCACGTCATCGCGGGCAAGGCGGTGGCATTTGGCGAAGCGCTTCGTCCGGAGTTCACCGCGTATATCGACCGCGTGCTGCGTAACGCGCAGGCGCTCGGCGACGTCCTGAAATCGGGCGGTCTCAGTCTGGTGACGGGAGGGACGGATAACCATTTGCTGCTGGTTGATTTGCGTTCGAAGCGGCTAACGGGTACGCAGGCTGAAAAGGCGCTGGAGCGTGCGGGCATCACCTGTAATAAAAACGGCATTCCATTCGACACGGAAAACCCGACCGTCACTTCGGGAATCCGGCTCGGCACACCTGCGGGCACGACGCGCGGCTTCGGAACCGAGCAGTTCGAGCAGGTTGGACAGATGATTCTCGAAGTTTTGTCGGCACTCGAACGAGAGCCCGCCGGCGACGAACGGGTCGAGCGCGCGGTGCGTAGCCGTGTGCGTGACCTCTGCAACCAGTTCCCGATTTATTCACATGCGGATGCCCTTGTTTAATTGACGAGGGCATGTAGCGATCTTTATTGAAGAGAGAACGACGATGAGCTTCGAGGGAGTACATACGCCTCTGGTTACGCCATTCAACGCGGATGGCGAGATTAACCACGATTTGCTGGGCAAGCACGCAGCCAATCTCGCGACTCGAGTCGCGGGCCTTGGAATCGGCGGGACCACGGGCGAATACTATGCGCTCAGTTTCGACGAGCGTGTCCGCACGTTCAACACCGTAGCGGAAGCGGCAGGCGGCAAGACGTATCTCACTGCCGGCATCAATGCGACGACGACGAGCGAAGTCATTCGCCTTGGGCAAGAGGCGAAGCGTGCCGGGCTGCCTGCGTTGTTGCTTGCTGCTCCGTACTACGCGCAGCCCACGCAGGAAGAACTGCTGAGCCACATGCTGAAAGTGGACGACAGTCTCGACATGCCCATCATGCTGTACAACTTTCCGGCCCGCACGGGGACGGAAATCAGCGATACGGTGCTGGAAAAACTGCTCGAGCGGCCGAACTTCGTCGCAATGAAAGAGAGTACGGGCGACATCTCGCATCTGCATCATCTTGCGACGCACTTCCGCGACAGGCTGGTGCTGAGCTGCGGAATGGACGACCAGGCGCTCGAGTTCTTCGTGTGGGGCGCGAAGAGTTGGGTCGGCGGTGCTTCCAACTTCTTGCCGGAAGCGCACACCGCGCTCTTCGACGCATGCGTGAAGCGCAATGACTTCGAAACCGGCCGCAAGCTGATGGCGCAACTGCTGCCCGTTCTCGAACTGCTAGAGCGCAGTGGAAAATTCATTCAATACGTTCGATACGGATGTGAACTAGCGGGTATGCCCGTCGGTGTCGCCCGGGCGCCGCTCGGCACGCTCACTGAAGAAGAGCGCAGCGTGTTTGCCACGCTGGTTCAACCTATGTTGCGCAACGCGCAGTAACTTTCATGACCTCGAATCTGGAATTCGTGCGTTTTCCCGCGCCGGATGGCGTGAACGGCTGGTGGGAAAGTCTGCCCCCGCCACGCCCCGCCGATACTGTGTCGTCGGAACGGCGATTTGACTGGGTCGTTGTCGGCGGTGGCATTACGGGGCTATGCACTGCCCGACGCCTGGCTGAACTTGCACCCGATGCCTCGATCGCGCTGGTCGAGGCGGACCGTATAGGGCGCACGACAGCCGGGCGGAATTCCGGATTTTTTGTCGATTTGCCGCACGACATCAGTAGTGAAAGCTACTCGCGAAGTGTGGAAGCGGACAAGGCGGATATCCGTCTGCAACGCCACGGCATCGACTATGTACGTTCAGTGGTGAAGCAATACGGCATCGACTGCGACTGGCGGGATGACGGCAAGTTTCATGCTTCGGTGAACAAGAAGGGCCACGCGGCACTGGCTCACTTCGCCGAAGGACTCGCTCGTATCGACGAAGACTTTGAATGGCTCGACGAAGCCGCGATCGCGAAAGTCACCGGCACGCGGTTCTATGAGGGCGCGCTTTTCACGCCAGGATGCAGCACGGTCCAGCCGGCAGCTCTCATGCGTGGTCTTGCTGCGACGCTGCCGGGAAACGTGAAGGTCTTCGAGATGAGCGCAGTGAAGGCAATCGAGGACCAGGGGGCAAACAAGGTCTTGACCCTTGCCGCCGGGAAGATCGTGGCGAAGCGGGTGATTCGCTGCACGAATGCGTATGCGGCTACTTTCGGCGGACATCCGAACGGCCTGTTGCCCGTGTACACGTTTGCATCGATGACCCGAGTGATGACGCCAGACGAAGTGCGCCGGCTGGGCGGCACGCGGTCATGGGCATTGATTCCGGCCGACCCGATGGGCTCGACGATACGGCGTCTGAGTACTGACCGCATCTGCGTTCGCAATCACTTCGCGTTTCGCCCCAGCCTCGAAGTGTCGCAAGGTGATTTGGCGAAGGCGAAGAGCCTGCATCAACGCTCGTTTGACCGGCGCTTCCCGATGCTGAAAGACGTCGAGCTCGAGTACACCTGGGGCGGCCCTCTGTGCCTCTCAGTCAACAACGGTGCACTTTTTGGGCGCCGTAGCGATGGTGTTTTCGAAGCCGTCGGATGCAATGGTCTGGGTCTGAGCAGAGGTTCCGCGTCGGGAAAGCTCATCGCCGAGTACGCGCTCGGTCACGACAACGATCTCGTTCGTCAGCTTTTGAATCAGCCGCATCCACGCTCGCTGCCGGTTCGTCCCATTGCCGACGTCGCTGTCACTGCGGCGATCTGGGTGAAGGAATTTTCGGCGGGAGCCGAGCTTTAAATCTGTGAGGACAGGACATGACGACCTATCAGGAATGGAAACAGAAAGCAGAAGCCTTGTCGCTCGACGGACGAGCGTTCATCGCCGGGCAACGATGTCCAGCCGCGTCGAACGAGACGTTCCAGACCCTGAATCCGTCAACGGGAAAGGTACTGGCCGATATCGCAAAGTGCGATACGAAAGACGTCGACCGGGCAGTCGTGGAAGCGAGAGAAGCGTTCGAGTCCGGTGTATGGTCAAAGGCAGCACCGGCTCAGCGAAAAGCGGTGCTGTCGCGTCTTGCACAATTGATCGAAGAAAACGCTGAAGAACTGGCGCTTCTCGAAGCGCTCGAGGCGGGCAAGCCCATTAGCGAGTGCATGGGACTGGACATTCCGGAATCGGCCGCATGTATCCGCTGGCACGCGGAAGTCACCGACAAGCGTTACGACGCGTTGTCGCCATCGGGCGCGAGCGTCGTGAGCATGATTACCCGCGAACCGATCGGTGTCGTGGGTGCAGTGCTGCCGTGGAATTTTCCGGCGCTTATGCTTGCCTGGAAAATCGGTCCGGCGCTTTCTGTCGGGAATAGCGTCATCGTGAAACCCGCCGAGCAGACGTCGCTTTCCACGCTGCGTATCGCCGACCTCGCAGCGGAAGCTGGCGTGCCCGCAGGCGTGTTCAGCGTCGTGACAGGCTTTGGCGAGAGCGCGGGTCAGGCATTGGGCCGCCATGCCGACGTGGACCTCGTCGCGTTTACTGGCTCCACAGAAACGGGAAAGCGATTCCTTCGCTATTCCGCGGACACGAACCTGAAGCGGGTCGTGCTGGAATGCGGCGGCAAGAATCCACAAGTCGTGCTGCCCGACGTCGCGAATCTCGACGCTGTCGCGGAGCAGGCGGTCGCCGCAGCATTCTGGAACATGGGCGAGAACTGCAGCGCTGGCTCTCGCATTCTGGTTCATTCGACCTCGAAGGCGCAGCTGCTCGAAAAGGTCCTGACAGTTCTCGAAGGATGGAAGACGGGCGATCCGCTCGACCCTGACGTCAAGCTCGGCTCTCTGATTGAAGAGAAGCACTATGAAAAGGTGCTCGCTCACATCGAGAAAGCAAAGTCGGAAGGCGCACGACTAGTGTGCGGCGGCAAGGCAACGCGCGCTGAAACGGGTGGGTGGTTTGTCGAGCCGACCATCTTCGATAACGTCACGCCGGAGATGAGCATCGCTCGCGAAGAAGTCTTTGGTCCGGTTGTCTGCTTTATCGAATACGCCGACGTCGACGAAGCGGTCCGCATTGCCAACGATACCTGCTACGGACTGGCTGCATCGCTGTGGACCGACAACGTCAATAACGCGCACAAGATTGCTGCCCGTATTCGCGCGGGTACTGTAACGGTGAACTGCTTCGGCGAAGGCGACCTTTCGACGCCGTTTGGCGGCTTCAAGCAATCGGGCTTCGGTGGCCGTGACAAGTCTGTTTATGCGCACGACCAGTATTGTGAACTGAAGACCACCTGGCTGAAGCTCGACTAGGTTCTAACCTAATATTGAAAGCAATTGACAGCCCGTGCTGCCAGGCCGGGCTGTCGTGGCCTTGTACGAAGCTGCCGCACTCCAAACTCAAGTGAGGTTTCATGCGACTCGGATTCATCGGAACGGGGACGATCACGAAAGCAGTCGTGACAGGCATGTGCAGATTCGGCGTTCCATTCGACGGGATTTCGCTATCGCCCCGCAATCCGAATACCGCTGCGGAACTCGCGACGCTGGACGAACGGATTCGCGTCTGCACGAGTAATCAGGAGGTACTGGAGAATTCGGATGTCGTTTGCCTTGCGGTCGTTCCGCAAATTGCCGCAGAAGTTCTGGGCGAACTCGAATTCGACTCGCGTCATCACATTGTCAGTTTCATTGCGGGCATTTCTCTCGCCGAGCTTCGTCGCCTCGTCCCGCAGGTGAATAGGGTCGTGCGCGCAGTCCCGCTGCCAGCCGTCGCTGAGGGCAAGGGAAGCACTGCAATCTGCCCCGCAGATGAGGTCGCGAAAGCCGTCTTTTCCGCGTTGGGTGAAGCGGTGGAGGTAGACGATGAACGCAAGTTCGACGCGCTGTCCGCAGTGACGGCGACGATGGCGAGCTTCTATGCCGTTCTCGAAACCCAGGCGGCCTGGCTCGTGGAGCAGGGTCTCGACTACTCCGCGGCGCGAGCTTTTTTGTCTGGCTACTGTGTTGGGCTCGCGAATGACGCAGCCCGCACGGGACAACCGTTTTCGGTAATGGTTACGCAATGCATGACACCGGGCGGCATCAACGAGCAGATGCACACCGAACTCTCTCGTCGAGGTGCATACGGACTGTACAAAGACGCGCTTGATGGCGTGCTGAAGCGAGTTCGAGGGGCCGCATAACAGGCGGCCACGAAGAGTAATATAAAGGGGCGGAAGGTGATCTGCCCTTGTCAGTTAACTCGAAGACTCGCAAACTAATTTTGCGCGCGAGCTATTCCGCTCGGGTGTGCAGTCTACGCATTGTCACGGGGCAGTGCGCAGCGCTGACCGGGTTGTCTTCGGACCACACGGGCGCTTCCGCTTCACAGGTGAAAACCATGCAAAAGAAACAGGTGTTTGCCGACCGATTGCTCGCTCAGATGCCGTCGTTACGAGCGCTGAAATGCTTCGTCACGGCTGCCCGATATGAAAGTTTTACGCAGGCCGCGGAAGTGCTGTGCGTCACGCAGGCGGCAATCAGCCGACAAATCAAGGAGCTCGAGGACTCGCTGGAAGTCGCCCTGTTCGAACGGACGGGGCGGCACATCGCGCTCACCGACGCCGGGCGCATTCTGTACAACGCGTCCTATCTGTCGATCATGAACATCGCTGAGGCGGCCCAGGCGGTGCGTCGGACCGACAGGCATGCGCTGACAATTTGTGTCTCGCATACTTTCTCGGCGCTCTGGCTGTCGTTCAGGCTGCCCTCGTTCCGTAAGCGGTTCCCCGATATTCGATTGCACGTGATGGTGACGGAGCATTTCATGGAGCTCGACGAGCTCATGGAACCCGACGTCATCATCACCAAGAATCCGCCGCGCGAGGCGGAGTACGAAGTCGAACCGCTCTTTCACGACGTCGTATATCCCGTCTGCAGCCAGTCTTTTTACGAGCGCCACTTTCACGGCAGGTCAGTGAAGCCGTTGGATCTTTTATCGCACGCGACGTTGAACCTCTCCCTGTTGGGGCGTGCGCAGATTTGCGAGCATGTCGACTGGTCCGTGTGGCGAAACTGGTTTCAGCAGAGTGATGGCACTGAAAGGATGGTCGAGAACGAGCATCTGGAGAGCAACGACTATCGACTGCTCGTATCGCAAGCCGAAGCGGGAGAGGGCACCTTGCTTGGCTGGCATCATCTTGTTCATCGTCAGGTCGAACAAGGGCTACTGATTCGACCGGTGCAAGATGTGCTCGAATTTCACGACCGTCATCACTATTTGATAACGCATAAGAACGCAAAGCTTCGTCCTGAATATCTTCAGTTCCGTGAATGGCTCGGAGAGGAAGTGGGCGCGATGATGCGCGAATGGCGAAGCGTCGAGACTGAAACCACGAAATAAACTTTGCAGACGTTAGTCAGGAGAGCGCGAGCAGCTTCGCCGTAGGAGTCCTGGTCGACTTTTCAAGCGTTAGTGCAGGCAGTCCCATGTTTAGCGACCTCATCAGCCCCAAAGCCGGTACCACGCGGCCACTCCGCTTTGGAATCGTCCTGTTGCCCAATTTCACCCTGACGGCATTTTCCGGTTTCGTGGATGTACTGAGGCTGGCGAGCGATGAAGGTGACATGAGCAGACCGGTTCGCTGTTCATGGACCATTGTCGGCGAATCTCTTGTTCCTGTCAGGGCAAGCTGCGGAATTCAGGTCGCGCCGTGGACGACCTTCGACGAAGCCGGGTCCTTCGACTACGTCGTGGTTGTCGGTGGATTGCTGCACTCGGGGCCGTCCGCAAGCAAGGCCACGCTTCAGTTCATTCATGACGCGGCGGCAACGTCTGCTACGTTGGTCGGAATATGCACTGGGGTATTTGCGTTGATGCGAGCCGAAGTGATGGATGGGTATCGCATGTGCGTAAGCTGGTTTCACTACTGGGACTTTGTCGAGCGCTTTCCGGGCGTCGATGAACGCAATCTGGTTGCGGACCGGCTGTTCGTGATCGACCGGCGCCGCATTACGTGTTCAGGTGGACGAGCTTCAATCGATGTTGCCGCGGCTATCCTGTTGCGCCACTTCGAGGCGACAGTCGTACAGAAGGCGCTGCGTATCATGCTTGTCGACGACGCGCAGAAAGGGAATGCTCCGCAGCCACACCCGCCAGGACTGGAACCCGCGACACACCCAAAGGTAAGGCGAGCCATCCTGTTGATGGAGCAGCACATTGGGCAGCCATTGAGCCTCGCGGAGTTGGCTCGACGCCTCGAGATGTCCGTCCGGCAACTCGAGCGTCTCTTCACCTCAGAGACGGGCAAATCGCCCCAGGCCTATGCCCGCCAGATCCGGATACGGATGGCGTCGTGGCTGCTCACGAGTTCGGATCGTACTGTCGCTGACATTGCCTCCTCATGCGGCTTCTCTGATGCTTCACATCTTGGCCGCGAGTTCAGAAAGGAATTTGGCGAATCGCCGAATGCTTATCGCGTCGCGCGACCGCAGGGTCAAACGCAATTGTTAGCCGATGCGTAGGGAGATGTGCTTTGGCGTCATACGCCTGGACGCCAGGCACAGCGAGCGATTCAGATACGAAGGCACGAGAAGCAGGACTCCCCCTTTGTTCATACATTGGACGTTGAAGAAAATGACAACCGAACATATGCGCGATGAAATGGTTTTCTTTGGATTGCACGTCAAGGATGGTCGTCGTTGGTATTCGATTGATGAACGCGACTGGCGGCCGATGAAAATCGGAGGAACGGTACTTCCCGGCTTTTTCTGGATTCCCGTTGCCGACGACGAGAACGGTGCCTGGAGTAGCTACTGGATGCGTTTGCAACCCGGCGCGCGTTCATTGGAGCATCGGCACGACTCGACCGAGCTGATCGTGATTCTCGATGGCGTGTTCACTGACGACGACGGTACGGATTTTCTTCCCGGGCACACAGTGTCGTATCCAGCGGGTTCGCGACACAGTACGTCGTCAAAAGAGGGTTGTACGGTACTGGTCGTGGCTCACACCGGATCGACGCTAGTTTCCCAATCACAACCCACACGCGCCTGAGCCAAATGAAACCGGTAACCGCGCGGACCAAGGGATACCGGCGCATTATCCCTTCGGTGACCGCCCTCGTCGAATTCGAGGCGGTTGCACGTCACAGCAGCTTCACGCTGGCAGCCGATGAACTGGGAGTGACTTAAGCGGCAGTCAGTCGACAGATCAAGGTTCTTGAGGAAACGCTTGGGACCCGGCTCTTCAATCGCCTGCATCGTTCGATCGAACTCACTGATGAAGGTGAAGCGCTGTATCTCGTGGTCGCCGAATCAATGCAGAAAATTGCCGGCGTATTCGACCGGTTATCAAGCGGGCCGGTCCAGCAGGAACTGGTGCTTGCAGCAACGTCCGCCTTCACGCATTTTCGTCTCTTGCCCCGGCTGGCATCGCTAAAAAAGGCCCAACCGGACCTTCAACTACGCATCTCCACGCAGATGTTCATCGCCGACCTTCGACCCAAGGAAATCGATGTCGCCGTTCGATTCGGAAACGGACAATGGGGCGATGGCTCCGCAACCCTGCTTTTCGACGAAGAAGTTTTCCCCGTCTGCTCGCCGGAGTGGGTGAAGTCACGAGGCACGCCAGAATCGCTGCAGGAAGTCGCCAACGCCGCTCTCATCGAGTCCGATGCGACTTCGGAAGGCTGGATGAGGTGGGAAGAATGGTTTCTGGCCGTGGGCTTCAGGCCAGTGCGATTGAACTTTGCGCTACGCTGCAGCCTTTATACGGACGCCATCGAGGCCGCACGCTACGGCCAGGGCATCGCCCTTGGCTGGGGAAGACTGGTCCACGATCTGATCGAAACGGGCGAACTCGTCCGGCTGCCGGTCGCGTCGTTCAAGGCGAGCGATTCATATTACGTCGTCGTGCCGCACGGGCGCACGATCACCCCCGCAATTGACGGTCTCATCGACTGGCTCCGGCAGGATTCCATCGGCACCTGAAGCCTGAAGCGTTTGCAACGCCCGACGGCGCCCGTTGTAAACGGTCTGGCTCTCGCATAATCCAAAGTAATGCCAGACCGAAAATAAAGCGCATTGACGCTCTTTTTCGTCAATCCAATACTCGAGTCATAGCAGGAACAATCGAAGTCCCGAGACCCCTGAGCATTGGAGAACGACGATGTCTGAAGTGCAACTCAAAACCCATGGCGAGTTAATTCGAAGCCGTCAGCCCGGTCATGGCATGTCCGGTGAGCTGTTTGGCCGCCAGGACGTTTTCGAAACGGACGTCGACGTCTTCTTCCACAAGCACTGGATTCTGGTCGGGGTCACGGCGGATGTTCCAGAGCCGGGCGATGTTTCGACCGTCGACATCGGCAAGGCTTCCATCATCATCGTTCGCGACGACGACGAAAACGTTCGGACCTACCGCAACGTGTGCCGCCATCGAGGCGCGCGGCTCAAGGAAGCCGGAAAGTCGACCGTGGGCATGCTGGTATGCCCTTATCACCAATGGACGTACGACCTTGACGGAAGCTTGCGCCATACGACGCACATGGGAAAGGATTTCGACCCGACGTGCCGCAGCCTGATTCCCGTGCACACGAAGATTATCGGCACGCATATCTTCGTGTGTCTCGATGAAAACGCGCCCGTCGACATCTCGAAGCTGGAAGAGACGATGACGCCGCGTTTCGCGCCGTACGATCTGCAAAACACGAAGATTGCCTTCGAGCAGGAAATCATCGAGAACGGCAACTGGAAGCTCGTCATTGAGAACAACCGCGAGTGCTACCACTGCCAGGGCACGCATCCGGAACTGACGGCGTCATTCCTGCCGGAAGACTTCGGCTTCTGTCCGGAGAACCTCAGCGAAGAATCGCTTCGCGCGCTCGAAGACTACAAGGTGCGTAACGCGACGTGCCAGGCAAGCTGGGAGCGCGATGGGTTCATCGGCGAAACCGTCGAGTGGCTCGACGAAGATGCGGTTACCCAGTTCCGCACGCAGCAACTGGTCATTGCAGGCGAGGGTGAGTCGCAGACGATCAGCACCAAGGTTGCGAGCACGAAGCTGTTCGGCAATATCACGCGACGCGACCTCGGCGACCAGCACCTCTGGGCGCACAATTCGTGGACGCATGTCATGAGCGACCACGCGGTCATCAGCTACATCATTCCGCTTGGGCCCGACAAGACGCTGGTGCGTTCCAAGTGGCTCGTTCATGCCGATGCGGTCGAAGGCGTCGACTACAACGTCGAGGATCTGACCGAAGTCTGGATGGCGACCAACATGCAGGACAAGCATCTCGTCGAAATCACGCACGAAGGTACGCAAGATCCGGCATACGCGCCGGGCGTGTTCTCGCCGTTCACGGAAGCGTACGTCGACCAGTTTTCGCGCTGGTACGCAGCGCGATTGAATGCACATGGAATCTGAGCAGAGTTACTGCCATGAATTGCGTAGAAAGAATGTTCGACCGCGCGCCAGAAGCTGCCGACCGACTCACCAATACGGGCACTTGGGAGAACGGTGCCCGGCAATGGCCGAGCAGTGAACAACAGACGCTGACGTGCTGCCGTGTCATCGACGAAACTCACGACGTCAAGAGCTTTGAGTTCCGCACGGAGGATGGCTTGCCTGTGCGCTTCGAGCCGGGCCAGTTCATGACGGTGTTGGCGAATGTTAAGGGCCAATCGGTCGAGCGCTGCTACACGATATCTTCGCCGCCGACGCGTCCGTACCTGGTGTCCATTACCGTCAAGCGGGTTCCGGGTGGCGTCATGTCGAACTGGCTTCACGACAACATGAAGCCCGGAGGCCAGTTGCGAGCATACGGTCCGTCTGGAACTTTCACGTCCACAGCTTCTGCTGCCCCCAAGTCGCTCTATCTGTCGGCGGGTTCGGGAGTGACACCGCTGATGTCGATGACCCGGGCGAGCGTCGACCTCGGTCTCGATCGGGACATCGCGTTCGTGCACAGCGCGAGGACGCCTGCCGATATCGTCTTTCGCGACGAACTGCAAAGACTGGCGAAACTGTCGCCGCGACTGAAGCTGTTCTTCGTATGCGAAGGCATCGGTGATGAAAGCGATTGGGCAGGCGCGACGGGCAGGCTGAGTCTCCCGCTTCTGTCGGAGTGGCTGCCCGATTACGCAGACCGCGAGGTATTCACGTGTGGTCCCGCCGGCTACATGTCGGCAGTCAGGGAATTGCTTCGCGAAGGCGGACATGACACGGCTCGTTACCACCAGGAGAGCTTCGATATTTCAGCGGGCGACGCGGCTGAGCCCGCATCGCAGGAGAGCGATGCGGCTCAGGAAACGTTCACGATCAAGCTTTCCCGCTCTTCGAAGACGTTCACGATCAGTCCATCCGAAACAGTGCTTGCCGCCGCGAAAAAGGCGGGGGTGGCAATCGCTTCATCGTGCAGCCAGGGCGTATGTGGCACGTGCAAGACCAAAGTGCTCGAGGGCACAGTCGACATGAAACACAACGGCGGGATTCGGGACAGAGAAGTCCAGAAGGGTTTCCGGCTGTTGTGTTGCAGCCGTCCAACCTCCGATCTGGTGCTGGAGCTCTGATCGTCTATCGTGGCACGCGAGCACCGGCGCGTGGTGAACGTTGTGCCAGGACCGTTGTACGTCGGTCATGCAAGTCCCCTTGGGCACGAGGCTAACTGACCGCGCGCCCCTGTTCGAATGCAATTCAACACCGAAGCGCGACAGTTCAAGAGGGAAACCTCATGTCTGTCAGCGAGATGACCGGATCGATCACTACCGAAACGAACGGACAATACGCTGCTCGAAGTGCGGGGCATACCGGCTCGCGCGAGTGCGATGCCTTTGACTAAACATTCTCAATGACGTCACAATCAATGAGCAATCAAATCAGCCGTTCAGCAAATCGCCATGTAAGGCCTAAAAAATGGACACAACGACGACAAGCGAAGTCCTGCAAGACGCCGCTCAACGTGCCGTCACCTACCTGCAATCTGTTCGCCATCGTCCGGTGATCGCATCGCCCGAGGCCCTGCAACGTCTCGACGAATTGAAGCACCCGCTTCCGCAGAGAGGTGCGGATGCACGCGAGGTGTTGCGTCGTCTCGATGAGATCGGCTCTCCCGCGACCATCGCTACTGCGGGCGGACGGTATTTCGGTCTGGTCATCGGCGGCGCGCTACCGGCCACCGTTGCTGCGAACTGGCTGGCTGCGGCGTGGGACCAGAACGCCAGCTTTCGGTGGACGTCACCGATTGCCGCGACGCTAGAGGACGTGTCACTGCAATGGTTGACGGACCTCTTCGGATTGCCGGATGGCATCGGGGGCGCGTTCGTCACGGGCGCCTCGATGGCGAACCTGGCAGCGTTGGCGTCCGCACGCCATGCGCTTCTCGCCCGACAAGGCTGGGACGTGGAAGCGAGAGGGCTCTATGGCGCGCCCGAATTGAGGGTGGTCGTCAGCGACGAAGTTCACGTGACCGTGTTGAAAGCACTCTCGCTGCTCGGTCTCGGGCGCGAACGTGTGATTCGTGTGCCGACCGATCGCCAGGGGCGACTGCAGATCGATCGTCTTCCGGAACTGGATGACCGCACGATTGTTTGCATCCAGGCCGGCAACGTGAACACCGGCAACTTCGATCCTGCTGCGGAGGTCTGTCGCCGCGCGAGGGAAGCGGGGGCATGGGTGCATGTCGATGGCGCCTTTGGTCTTTGGGCGCTGTCGAGTCCTCGCCTCGCCGCATTGGCCAAGGGACTGAGCGAGGCTGATTCATGGGCGACGGACGCGCACAAATGGCTCAACGTTCCCTATGACAGCGGTATTGTTCTCGTCCGCAAGCCGGCTGATCTTCATGCGGCGATGTCGGCCAGCGCCGCGTATCTGGACGAGGATGTCGAAGGCAATCGCGAGCCGTCGCACTACACACCCGAATCATCGAGGCGAGCGCGTGGCGTCGAAGTATGGACCGCGCTTCTGAATCTCGGCCGCGATGGCATCGAAGATCTCATCGACAGGTCATGCCGCCATGCCCGAGCGTTCGCTCAAGGTCTCGCAGAGCATGGGTTCGAGATTCTCAACGAGGTCGTGCTGAATCAGGTGCTCGTCTCGTTCGGATCGCCCGAGGTCACGCAAGCCGTGATCGGCCGTCTTCAGGCCGAGGGCGTCTGCTGGTGTGGCGGAACGATATGGCAGGGTCGCAAAGCCATGCGCATTAGCGTCTCGAATTGGGCCACCACGGATGCGGATGTGCGACTTGGCATCGAGGCCATGCTTCGGGCCGCTGGGCAATCCGGGCCATTGCAGGCGTGAGCGATGTGTTCTACCCGGGCGGATCGAGTCGCGCAACGACCCACGGCATCGCGACGAAGGGACTGCAATTGCCGCAGGACACGGTGAGCGATCTGTTGCGCGTGGGTCGCGGGCTAACGTCGATGCGCGAGGGCTTTCGCACACGACATAGCATCGTCGAGCGGGCAGCACATAAAGCGCGCTCACAACTCTTCGAACTCGATCGCGCCGCCTTTCATCACGAGCGGAATACGTTCGCCTTGCCCGAGCAGACATGAGATGTCGCGCAACGGATCGCCATCGACGACAATCAGGTCCGCCCACGCGTCAGGCGCGATGCGTCCGAGCTTCTCCGGCAAGCCGAGCACTTCGGCGGCCGTCGTCGTCGCGCATGCAAGCGTCGCGGCATTGCCGAGCACTTCGGCGCGAATGCGGAACTCGTCGCTTTGCAGGCGTTGCGACGGCCCCAGCAGGTCCGAGCCGAAGCCCATTTTCACGCCCGCGTCGCGATAGATTTCCAGCGAACGCAGCCCCGCCTCGCGCACATCGGCGATCTTCGCGACGCTCTCTTCGCCGAGACCGTATTGCGCGCCTTCCGATGCCAGCGCTTCGTACGTGACGAGCGTCGGCACCACATAGGCGCCCATCTCGGCCATCAATCTCGCCGTGGGCGCGTCGATCAGGTTGCCGTGCTCGATCGTGCGCACGCCCCAGCGCACGACGCGCGCAATCGCCTCGGCCGTGTACGCGTGCGCCATCACGTAGGTATGACGCGCGCGCGCTTCTTCGACGATCGCGCGCACTTCGTCTTCCGCGTAGCCGAATGCGCCGACAGGGTCCGTCGGCGATGCGACGCCGCCCGAGGCCATGATCTTTAAATGGTCGGCGCCCATTTGCAATTCTTCGCGCGCGGCGCGGCGCACGGCATCGACGCCATCCGCGACGCGGGCGAGCGCGCCCACTCGCACGCAGCAGCCGCACGGCGCGCTGTCGCCCAGGTAGTCGGAACGCGCGCGCATGTCGCCGTGGCCGCCCGTCTGGCTGAGCGCGCGCCCCGCAACGAACAGACGCGGACCGACGGCCAGCCCGCTCTCCACGGCTTGCTTGTGCGGATACCCTGCGCCGCCCGCGTCGCGCACGGTGGTGAATCCGCGCCGCAGCATCGAGCGCATGATCGGCACCGAGCGGAGCGTGACGAGCACATTCGGCATGTGCACCTGCTGCGCGAGGTTCAGCTGTACCGCTACCACGTGCACATGCAGGTCGATCAATCCCGGCATCAGCGTCTTGCCTCGCAGGTCGATTTCGCGCGCGGCCGCGCTCTTCAAAGGCCTGTCTGATACTTCCCTGATGAGGCCGTTCTCGACCAGCACGTGATGCGCTTCGCGCATTTCACCCCGCTCTACATCGAGCACGTTTGCGTTCGCGAACAGAATGCTTTCCATTCGTTTCCCCTCTCGGTTGCGTCAATGGGTTGTGTCAATGAATCGATCCGCTGCCGAGCACTCGCGTCGTTGTCAAACGTCGTCGAGCAGCGCCGGCAGCGCGAACTGCGCGAGCGCCTGTGCGAACGGAACGTGATCGTCCCGATACCAGGCTCGCGTATGCAACAGGTTCAGCGACGCCAGCGTGCGTCCCTTCCAGCGCACGGGCACGTTCAGCACGCTCTCGCAACCGAGCGACGCGATCAGCTCGTGGTCGGGGAATACGGCACGCAGATCGTCCGCCGTTCTGCCGATGAACGCCTCGCCGCGCGTCAGCACCGTATCGACCCAAGTGCCGCCCGCGAGCGGCTTTTTTGCCGCCGTCGGATATTCGTTCGGCAGGTTGCTGTAGACGCGCGCCGATTCGTTTGTCGTTGCGTCGTAATGCAAGATCGTGAAGAGCGTATGCCCGATCGTTTCGGCGAGGGCCGTGTCGAGCGCGCGATAGAGCGTCATCGGCTGGTCTGCGTGCGTCTGTGCGCGAGCCAGCGCGAAGAAGGGTTGCAATCCGAAGGGCCGCAATCCGCGTTCGCGTGCGTCGTTCATGCCGCTTCTCCTGCGGCGATGTCTTCGAGCGAGCGTCCGCGTGTCGGCACGCCCATCATCACCACGGAGATCGCGCCGAGCAACAGGACGACGGTCGTCACGCCGAACACGCCCGCGAATCCGAACTTCGGATACAGATAGCCGACGAGAATCGGCGACACGATCGCGCCGATCCGGCCGATCGCCGACGCCGTTCCCGCGCCCGTCGTGCGCACGGCCGTCGGAAACACTTCCGCCGTGTATGCATAGACGCCCGCATACGTGCCGTTCATGAAGAACGACAGGCCGATGCCCGCTGCCATGATCTCGCCGTTGGTGCCGGCGAATGCCATGCCCAATGCGCACGCGCAGCCGAACAGCATGTACGACGCGATCGTCGCCTGCCGCCCGATGCGTTCGTTGAACCACGACGCGCTGAAGTAGCCGGGCACTTGCGCGACATACATCGCGACCGAGTAGCCGAAGCTGCGCGTGATGCTCATGCCATGCTGGACGAGCAGGCCGGGAATCCACGTAAAGAACGCGTAGTAGCTGAACGTGATCGACAGCCACATCAGCCACGTCATCGTCGTGACGCGTGCCTGGCGTCCCGTCCACAACACGCGGAAATTCGCGGATAGCGTACCCGTCGACATCGAAGGCTCACTGCGCGGACCCGTCGGCTCAGGCTCCGGCAAGTCGATACCGCGCGCAGCGAAACCGGCTTCGATGTGATCGAGCACACGCACCGCTTCATCCACATGCCCGCGGCTTTCGAGCCAGCGAGGCGATTCGGGCAGCGAGCGGCGCCACCAGAGCAGCATCAGGATCGGCACGGCGGTGATGAGAAGCACGACGCGCCAGCCCGCGTCGAACGCCGGCACGATGAAGTATCCAAGCAATGCAGCGGCCACGAAGCCGAACGAAAAGAACCCGGCCAGCGCGCCCGTGAAGATGCCCCGATATCGCTTCGCAACGAACTCGGCGAGATAAGGCGCAATGATCGCGCTCTCGGCCCCCGTTCCCATACCGGCCACGATCCGCGCGGCGAGAAACGTCGGCCACGAATCGGTCATCGCGCTGACGACGGAAGCGACGCAGTAGATCAGCAGCGCCGACATCATCACCTTGCGTCGGCCGATCAGGTCGCCGAGCGTGCCCGCGAGCAGCGCGCCGAAAAAGAAGCCGATGAAGTTGCCGCTACCGAGCACACCCGTCTGCACGCTGGACAGGCTCCAGTCGTGACGCAGCACGGGCAGCACGAAGGCGACGGCGGCGGCATCCATCGCGTCGAATGCATAGCCGAGGCCGCCCATCAGCAGCAGGTGTCCATGAAACCGTCCAAACGGAAGGCGTTCGATGCGTGCAGAAACATTTGACACGGTGACATTCGACACGGTGTGCTCCTGTAGTCGCGATAGTCGCTCGATAGTCGCTGGGCCCGACGGAGTGGACCCGCGCGAGATTCACGTGCGCATGGCCTCTTCTGATTGAGGCCGATTCTATGGCTTGTCGAACGTCATAAATATTTATATTCTTGATCTCATACATTGACCTCGTGAATGGACAGCAATGAGCTTCCGGTCACTCGATCTGAACCTGCTGAAGGTATTCGAAGCCTTGATGACGGAAGGCGCGGTCACGCGGGCCGCTACCAAGTTGTCGCTCACGCAGCCCGCCGTCAGCAATGCGTTGAGCCGCTTGCGCGAGGCGTTCGACGATCCGCTGTTCGTGCGCAACGGCGCGGGCGTCACGCCGACACAACGCGCGATGGCGCTCTGGGGGCCCGTCGGCGATTCGCTGAGCCGCATTCGCGCCGCGCTCGATGAGGAGACGTTCTCGCCGGGCAACGCACAGGTCAGCTTCAGCCTTTCGATGTCGGACTACGTCGCGGGCATCGTGATGCCGCGCCTGATCGAGCGGTTCAGCGAAAGCGCGCCGCGCCTGCAATGGCACACCGTGCCGAACATTCTGCTCGATGCGCCGGCGCTGCTCGAAGGCAATCGTGTGGACTGCGTGATCGGTGTCTATGTGAACGAGACGCTGCCGCCCGCGCACATGCGCTCGCGCTCGCTGTGGACGGTGGACTACGCATGCCTGATGCGGCGCGGTCATCCGCTTGCGGCGCCAGGCCGGCTGACGACGCGGCGCTTTCTGAATGCAAGCCACGTCGACATCAGTCTTGCGGGGCAGACGCAACCGTCATTCGACAGCTTTCTTGCGTCGCGCGGATTGAAGCGCAACCTCGTCGCGACGGTCAACCACTACACGGTCGCGTGCGAGATCATCCGCGCAAGCGATCTGATCGCGGTGTTGCCGCGCGATCTGTGCGAGCGCAGTGGAGATGGCGACCTCGTGAGCGTGCGCGCGCCGCTCGAGGCGCCCGATCGCGTGATCAGCCTGTTCTGGCATCAGCGCAACGAGACCGTGCCCGCTCATCGCTGGTTGCGCGATCAACTCGTCGATATGTTCGCGTCGCCTGGGCTGGCCGCGCAACACGCGATTCCGGCGGCGACAGAACGGCGGGCGGGCTCTGCGTAGATCGCGTGCGACGCGGTCGTTGCGTGCGCTACGCGAGATTCGGCGGTGCCGCTTTCAGCACATCGACGTGCTTCGGAATCAGGCCAAGATCGAGGAAGGTATCCGCGATCTGTTGCTGCTCGCCGAGGATCGCGCGGGTAATCGGCTGCGTGCCGAACTGCTGCCGGCCCACGGCCGCATCGACAACGGGCTTCGGCAAGCCCCATAGCTGCGCCAGTTCGCTTGCCAGTTGATCCTTGTTCTGCTTGCCCCACTGATCGACCTTGTCGAGTTCATCGATCAGAATCCGGATCACATCGGGGTTCTTCGCTGCATACGTCTGCGACGAAAAGTAGTACGCGCGATTGCCCACGACGCCGCTCGCATCCGCAATCAGGCGCGCGCCCAGCGATTTTTCCGCGGCTGCGAAGAACGGGTCCCAGATGACCCACGCGTCGATGGATGCCCGCTCGAATGCGGCCCGTGCATCGGCGGGCGCGAGAAAGACCAGGTTCACGTCGCGGTATTGCAAGCCATGCTGACGCAGCAGCTTCACCAGAAAGTAGTGGACGTTGCTGCCCTTGTTGAGCGCAATTCTTTTTCCCTTAAGGTCCGCCACCGAGCGGATCGGCGATTGCGGCGGCACGAGCACGGCTTCGGACTGCGGCCGCGTGACGGTCGCTGCGACATACGCCAGCGGCGCACCCGCCGCCTGCGCGAAGATCGGCGGCGCTTCGCCTACGTCGCCGAAGTCGATCGAGCCGACATTCAGCGCTTCCAGTTGCACGGGGCCCGCCGCGAATTCCGTCCAGCTCACCGATACGTTGAGCGGAGCGAGCCGCTTTTCGAGCGTGCCGCGTCCCTTGAGCAGATTCAGATAACCCTTTTGATTGCCGATGCGCAGCGTGCGCGGCGCACCTTGCGCGAATGAAGCTGGAACGATTGCAGCGGAAGCAGCTGCCGCGGCACCGAGTGAAAGTTTCAGGAACGCGCGGCGATCGCGCGACGTATTGATCTTGGACATGGCAGACGAGGAGAGATGGAGAGGAGAGGGGGAGTCTTCGCGAGCGAGCGTCGACATCTATCGCGGGGCGCGACTCGAAGCGCGGCTCGCAACGGTGGATGTGCGGCGGCCGCTCGTCATCGTTCGAGTGGCGCCGTTTGCGCCGGGCGCAGTGTCAATGCTGTGGCGCGCCTTCCCATGCGGGCAGCGTCGCGCCGTGATAAACGGAGAGGATCGTCGAAGCGACATTGGCCTGCTGATAGCTGTCGACCAGCGTCTTCACCCAAGGCGCTTTCGCATCTTTCGTGTTAACCGCGATGAAGTTGCGATACGGGTTGCCAGGCACCTTCTCCTGCGCGATGCGTTCCTGCGGAATCCTGATGCCAGCCTTGATCGCCCAGTCGGTATTGACGACAGCCGCGTCCAGATCGCCGATCGCGCGGCCGACGATGCCCGCGTCGAGTTCCTTGATCTGGATGCGCTTCGGGTTGTCCGCTATGTCGCGAGCCGTCGGCAGCAGGCCGACGTCGGGGCGCAACTTGATGAGCCCGTTCGCCTGCAACAGCAGCAGCGCGCGGCCTTCGTTGCTCGGATCGTTCGGCACGCCGATCGTCGCGTTCTGCGGCAGCGCGGCGATCGATTTCACCTTGCGCGAGTAGAGGCCGATCGGCTGCACGTAGGTAAAGCCAACGGGCACGATGTCGTAGTGGCGCGCTGCGATCTGCGCATCGAGGTAGGGCTTGTGCTGAAACGAATTGGCGTCGAGATCGTGCTGCGCGAGCGCTTCGTTCGGCTGCGTGTAGTCGGAGAACGTCGTGACCTTGACGGTGATGCCATGCTTCGCCGCATTGGTTGCGACCGCGCGCCAGACGTCCTCGTCCTCGCCGGACATGATGCCGACACGCACTGTCTGACCAGCGGCGAGCGCAGGTTGCGCGCTCACGATGCCGCAAGTCAGAAGAAGGGAAAGGAGCGCGGCTTTGAGCGTCTTCGTTGTTCTCATAGGATCAAAGTAATCGAATTGAAGATCACCAGATCGTAGAGAGGCGCTTGCGGCCACGCAAATAATATCGGACGCTATCGTTATCGCGGATAAGCGCAAGTGCAAATCGGCCAGCGATGCCAGGCCTCTTGGTCCTGCACGCTGCACCGCTTGGACTCAGGCATCGATTAGATCAAGGCGCTTAATCGAGCCGAGTTCGCGTGGTCAGCCCGCTCGCCTTGTCCCACTCTTCAGGCGTCATTCTTTGCACAGTGACGCCGAAGGTCCATATGTGGCCCTCCGGGTCCTTTGCCCGGTACGTTCGATCGCCATAGAACTGGGTTTGCGGCTCCGTCAGGATAGTCGCGCCAGCGGCGCGCGCATGTGCGCAATGGGCGTCGATGTCTTCGCCTTCGGCGAGCTGGACATGCACGGACTGGGTGTTCTTGCCGCCGACCGAGCGCGGGCTCTTATGGTCCTCGCTCCATTCGCTGCCGACCATGACGACGGAATCGCCATATGTCATTTCAGAGTGAGCGAGATTGCCGTCACTATCGAGGATCACGAACAGCGGCTCGAACCCGAATGCGGCTTCGAGCCAGCGAAAAGCGGCCTTCGGGTCCTGATAGGAAACTGCGCTGGACAGCCCTTTGCTACGGTAGGCATCAGTCATTTCGATTCTCCTGTTGCCGTTGCGAGGATAGCCTCGCCAGTTTCGCAATCTTTATCGAAGTCCGCCAGTCCACCTTTGTGTGCGAGGCCGTGCGCGTCGCAGGTGCGTAGCCCTTCGCGACGCCACGCGTTTTGAAGGGTTGATGCGCGGAATCCATCAGCGGCCTGGCCATTGTTCAACGAGGTAATCGACGAACGTCCGGATTTTCGGCGACGACAGCTTCGCGCGCTCGAACAGCACATGGACGGGCGTTGCGGGCGGTGCGTACTTATCGAGCACGGGCCGCAGGCGTCCTGCCTCGATGTGCGCCGCAACCTGCCATTCGGGCGCGCGCACGATGCCTGCGCCTTCGATCGACGCCGACACGAGCGCATCCAGGCTATTCATCCACAGACGCCCCGTCACGCTGATGCGCGAGCGCGCCGTGCCCGACTGGAAGCGCCAGTCGACGGGACCCGGCGCGTCCGAGAAAACGAGGCAATCGTGCTTGCGCAGATCCTCGGGCGCGCGAGGCGTGCCGCGCCGCGCCAGATAGGCGGGCGCGGCGCACACGACCATCTGGATGTCATCGAGCTTGCGCGCAACCAGACTCGAATCGGACAGACGGCCCACGCGCACGGCAAGGTGCAGGCCCTCTTCGACGAGATTGACCACCCGGTCCACGAGCATGAGGTCGACGGCGACGTTTGAATGAAGCGCAAGGAAGCGCGGCAGCAGCGGCGCGATCACGTGCCGGCCAAGCAGGTTCGGCGCGCTTATCCGCAGACGCCCGGACAGCTCGCCACGACCGGCCGACAGCGCACTGCCGAGTTCATCGACCTCGCCGAGTATCGCCTTGGCGCGGTCGTACAGAATGCGTCCTTCGTCCGTCATCGCGAGGTTGCGCGTGGTGCGGCGGAGCAACTGCGCGCCGAACTGCTCTTCCAGCGCCGAGATGTGCCTGCTGACCGAGGTCAACGACATCGGGATCGCGCGCGCAGCGGCGGACAGGCTTCCCGCCTCCACGACCCGCACGTAGACGTTCATTGCTTCAAAGCGGTCCATGATTCGAGCCTTCCGGATTTCGCAAGGGTGCTCGCCGAACGACAGGGATACCGGCGATTTCCGGAATAGTCTACATTCCCGGCATGGGACAGCAAGAGCCGATGCCGCGCCTTGTCGTTGACGAGGTTGACGGGATTGATGGGGCCCATTGGGGCCATACGTCGGCTCGCTTCAAAGCCTCGGGGAGCACGCATGGATGAAACGTTCGATCTACTGGCTGATGGCAGCCGCGGCCGGCATCGTGGTCGCGAACAACTACTACAACCAGCCGTTGCTGGCCGAATTCGCGCTTGCGTTTCATGCGAGCGAGCGGCAGGCGGGAACGGTGTCGGTGGCGGCGCAGACGGGTTACGCGCTCGGCCTGCTGCTTTTCGTGCCGCTCGGCGACAAGCTCGAGCGCCGCTCGATGCTGCGCACGTTGCTATGCATCGCGAGCCTGGCGCTCGTTGCCGTCGCGCTGTCGCCGACACTGAACTGGCTCGTGGCGGCCAGCTTCGTGACGGGCCTCGCGAGCGTCGCGCCACAGTTGCTCACGCCCTTCGCGGCACAACTGGCAGGGCCGCAACAACGCGGGGAAGCAGTCGGCATCGTGATGTTCGGGCTGTTGTGCGGCATCCTCGTGTCGCGCTCGATTTCCGGAACGATCGCCGGGCACTTCGGCTGGCGCACCGTCTATTGGCTCGCGGCGGCCGCGATGCTCGTCACGGCTGTCGTGCTGTCGCGCATGCTGCCTCGCGGTCAGCCGAGCTACACGGGCACCTACCTGATGGGTTCGCTGTGGACGCTCCTTCGCGAAGAGCCGCTCGTGCGTTGAACGTCGGCTATCGCGGCCCTTCAGTTCGCCGCATTCAGCGCGTTCTGGGCAACGCTGGCGTTTCACTTGCGCAGCATGGATGGGCGCTACGGAAGCGAGGTGACGGGGCTCTTCGGACTCGTCGGCGTCGCGGGTGCGCTCGCATCGACGAGCGCGGGCAAGCTGATCGATACGCGCAATCCACGTCTCGTCGTGCTGGCGAGCGGCGCGATCTTCGTCGTGGCCTTCGCGATCCTCGCGCTGACGGGTTCCACCATTGCAGGGCTGATCGCCGGCGTGATCGTTCTCGACCTGGGATTGCAGAGCGGACATGTCGCGAACATGGCCCGCAACATGAGCATCAGAAGCGACGCCAGCAGCCGCATCAATACGCTCTATATGGCGATTCGCTTCGCGGGCGGCGCGTTCGGTTCGTCGTTGGGCATCTGGGCGTGGAGTGTATGGCAATGGCCGGGCGTATGCGCGGTCGGACTGGTGCTCGGATGCGGGTCGCTGATGTTGCAGGCGGGACGGCAGCCAGCGGGTGAAACGGCGCATCAGCAACGATCGCGCAGTTGATGCGGCCAGCGCAAGACGAGCCGGTTCAGTTCCGACGAGCGATGCTGCGACGCTGCACCAAGGACACGCGAAATCGTCCGTCGTGAGTTCGATATGCGCTGCCTGATGCGCCAGAAGCTTGCGCTCCGCGATGGCCCGGATGCGGCCGTAGCCGTCGCGGAAAGTCTTCAGGACCCGCGCGTCGCTCGCCTTCGGCTCGAGCCAGAAGTATGCTTCGAGCGCAGCGATGCTGATCACGCATTCGACCGTGCTGTTCTGGTGCACGAGGCTGAAAGTCACGCCACGGCCATTCGCGAGCACCTGCGGTTCGAGATCAAGAGTTTCCATCGGAAGTCTCCGCGTTCAGGCGCGCTTTCTGGTTGAGTATCGGCTTCACGAATGGCTGTTTTTAATGCGCTCGACCGCCACGAGCAGATACGGCACGTACTCTCGCGGAAACTCGTCGCGCTCGCCCAGCCGTTCGAGCACATGAACGAGCACATAAGGAAGAATGCGCCTCGCCGGCTGTTCGTCCGAATCCACTGGCAGCGGCAAATCACGAATGCTCGTCATCTGGTCACCTCTCTTCTTGCGTCCTGGCGTAATTGCGCCGCGATCACCCGGCACTGCTTTTCGATCGCGGCCAACGCACCCTCAATTGTCAAACGGATTCTAGTCGCGCGGAAAGCGATTGCGCAGACGTGCGGTATGTTCGAAAGCTGGACCTTTCGGACATGCCTGCCGATACTGGGTTTGATGCCGATGAATTCTCGCGCAGTGCGAGGTGCGGCCGGAAAGGGACAGGGGTAGACAGGTCAGACATGCACCCGGCAATGCGCTCACGCATCAACCACTCTCAATCGTGCCGCGTCTGGTCGAACTCGTCGCGATGGCTCGTTCGATCCTGCTTCGATCCTCACGCATCGCGAGCCGATCACGAATGCGATCGAAGCGTACCAGGCCTTCGACAAGCGCGAGCCAGGCTGGATCAAGATCAAGCTGGAGCCTTGAGCGACACTGCACTGATCGTTCGCGCAACACCGATCGCAGCGTTAGCGGACCCGGCCATCCACGAAGCCCGCTAACGCACACTCACTGCCGCTCGTCACTTGTTGGGCAACGCATACGCGATCACATGGTCGCCGAGCTTCGTGCCGAACGAACCATGCCCGCCCGCGGCAATGACCACGTACTGCTTGCCGTTCATCTCGTAGGTCATCGGCGTGGCCTGTCCGCCTGCGGGCAGCCGCGCGCGCCATAGCTCTTCGCCCGTGTCCGTGCTGAACGCGCGCAGGTAGTTGTCGGCCGTTGCGGCGATGAAGAACACATGGCCCGCCGTCGTGATGGGACCGCCGAGCATCGGCATGCCCATCTTGAACGGCAGCGGAACAGGCGCGCTGTCGCGCACCGTGCCGATCCGCTTCTTCCACACGATCTGGTTCGTCTTCAGATCGAGCGCCGCGACGTAGCCCCACGCGGGCTGCTTGCACGGCAGTCCGACAGGCGACAGGAACGGGTTCAGCGTCACGCCGAACGGCGTGCCGTATTGAGGCTGGATGCCGACCTCGGTGCCCGTGCCGGCGGGACCGGCCTCGGCTGGCTCGATCGGATTGCCGGGGCCGCGCGGTATCAGCCGCGAGACGAACGGCAACGCGATCGGATTCGCAATCGCGATCTGCCGGTCCGTATCGACGGCGAGCCCGCCCCATTCGAACATGCCGAGATTGCCCGGGAACACGAGCGTTCCCTGTTCGGACGGCGGCGTGAACGTGCCTTCATAGCGCAGCCGGTGAGACATCACGCGACACGCAAGCTGGTCGTACATCGTCGCGCCCCACATGTCGGCGCCTGTGAGATTCGTCGATGGACGGAAGGTCAGTTGCGAGTACGGCTGCGTCGGCGATACATGGTCGCCTTTCGCTGCACCTTGCGGCACGGGCTGCTCCGGCGCTGGCACGATCAGCTTGCCCGTGCGGCGATCGAGCACGAAGATGTTGCCCGTCTTCGCCGGCACGTAGATCGCGGGCACGATGTTGCCGCTGCTATCGGCGACATCCGCGAGCGTCGGCTGCGCGGGCACGTCCATGTCCCACAGATCGTGATGGACCGTCTGATAGAACCAAGCGAGCTTGCCCGTCGATGCATGAAGCGCGAGCAATCCGCTTGCATAGCGCTCGTTGTCGGGCGTGCGGTCACCGCCCCAGATGTCGGGCGTCGTCACGCCCATCGGCAGATAGACGAGATCGAGCTTTGCGTCATAGGCGGAAGGCGCCCACGAGTTCGGCGAGTTGTGCGTGAAGCTGTGCTGATCGTCGGGAATCTCGTTCGGTGTATTGGAGCCGGGATCGAAGGCCCATACGAGCTTGCCCGTTTCGACGTCGAAGCCGCGTATCACGCCCGAGGGTTCGCGCGTCGAATAGTTGTCGGTCACGGACCCCGCGACGACGATGATCTTGCCTGTGACGACGGGCGGCGATGTCGGTTCGTACTGGCCCGATGTGGTGACGGGCTGCAGATGCTGGAGATCGAGGTCGCCATTGTTCCCGAAGCCGGCGCAGCGTTGGCCTGTTATCGCATCCAGTTCGAACAGATGGCCGTTGTTGACGGGCAGGATCACGCGCCGCGCGCAAGCGGGCTGTGCGCCTTGCGCCGAGCCGCTGCTGGCGGCGGCTGCCGTCTCGTGATACGACACGCCGCGACAGGTCACGTGCTGGAAGCTCGGGTCGGCCTTCAGGCCCGGATCGAAGCGCCACTTCTCCTTGCCCGTTGTGGCATCGAGTGCGAACAGGATCTGGTGCGGCGAGCACAGGTAGAGCATGTCGCGGGCCTTGATCGGCGTCACTTCGTTCGTGATTTCGACGGGATCGTTCGGGCCTTTCTTGTCGCCTGTTTCGAATGTCCACGCGACTTGCAAGTTCTTCACGTTGTGCTGGTCGATCTGCGTGAGCGGCGAATAGCGGGTGCCCGCCTGCGTGCGGCCATACGCTGTCCAGTCCTGGCGCGGGACATCCGTTTGCGCTGGCGCGGCTGCATTCGCCGCGAGCGTGCCGTTGATCTGCTGCGGATCGTTGAATGCGGCATACGCGAGCGCGATGCCCGTGACGACGAGGCACGCGACGAGCGCGACCGCTCCGGCTCGCGCGGATGTGCCGAACGCATGAAACACTGACGTCAGCAACAGCCACAGGCCGAACAGCACGAGGATGTCGGTGCGCGGCACGAGCGCCCGGAAGTCGAAGCCCGATTCGGCGATGGCCCACGCGAGCGTGCCGATCAGCACCAGCGCGTAGAGCAGCAACGCGAGCCCATTGCGTCGATACGCAAGCCACGCGACTACGAGGAGTGCGATGCCTGCAACCACGTAATAAGGCGACCCGCCGATCGCGACGAGCCACGCTCCGCCCGCGAGCAGATAGAGCCCCGACAGCGCGGCAAATAGGACGCTCAACCAGCTTGCGATGTTCAATGGGGATCTGGGCTTTGACGCGTCGTCCGAAGTAGCCCTGGACGCGTCCGTTTTCGTTTCGTCGTTCATGCTGTATCCCTCCGGATCGTCAGCGCGCCGATACGAAATGCATGTTCGGCCGGTATGCGCAAAACATGCGCGCGAGAAATCTGATCTGCAGTCTCGCGGTCTAGTGTCGCGAGTTAGA
>NZ_CYGY02000241.1 GCF_900007165.1 Paraburkholderia piptadeniae | reverse complement strand
TTGTTTTTTTTTTCAAGCAGAAGACGGCATACGAGATGCTCAGGAGTCTCGTGGGCTCGGTGCCTTGCTGCGGGCGTCCGAATTGGGCTACACCGTCGTGAAAATCGCTGGAGCCGGCTATCTTCTTTGGTTGGGTGTAAAGCTTTTGCTGAAGCCGCGCGCTGCACTGAATACCGAGGTTGCCCCGCAAGCTATCGAAGGTGGGGCGATGTTCTGGCGAGGATTTCTGAGCAACCTGCTGAATCCGAAAGTCGGCGTCTTCTACGTCACCTTCCTTCCGCAGTTTGTACCGGCAGGCGCGAATGCCGCGAGCTACTGCTTTTGGCTGGCTTGCCTGCATGTCGCGCTGACGCTTGTATGGTTCGCCATCTTGATTTCCGCCACGGTCCCCCTGGGGCGATTCCTGCGACGCCCCGCAGCCGTCAAAACGCTGGACAGGTTGACGGGCGGTGTGTTCGTCGCCTTTGGTATAAAGCTGGCCGCGTCGACTTCGCGCTGACGGGAAAAGTCTCCGGACGTGCTGTGCTCGTTATAAGGCTCGCCCTTCGCTACGCGGTGACCATCGCCGCAGTCGCACGCCGACAAGCGAAACGCGGTGGCGCCGTCAGTACCATCACTACGTTCGCCAGATGCTCCGATAAGTGGTGATCGTAGAGCCGTCACGAAGCGCCGGGAATGACCGAAACGCGTCGAGTTTCAGTCGCACGTTGTGGTCTGGCGAACGGCGCCTTGTGGCCGACCGGCGCCCGACATACTTGACTGAGGTCGCCGTGCCGGCACACTCGATGCTGCATGCTCACTCCTTGTGATACTCCAAGAGCGGCAAATGAT
>NZ_CYGY02000093.1:501-33617 GCF_900007165.1 Paraburkholderia piptadeniae | reverse complement strand
GTGCTTACCCTGTTCGCCCCCGCTTTAGGGAATTCCCATCATGAAGACCAGGCTCATCGTTGCACTGGCCATCGCAGTTTCGGCGTCCGTCACCGCACCCGCCTTCGCCAGCGGCTACGGACCGGCCCCTTTCTACAAGCCTTCGGTTGGCGCACCGGCATCGCAAAGCGGTCAGAGCCTGCGAACCGTCGCCGCCGAACGCGAAGACGCAACCGGCCCGGAAAAGGCGTATGGCGGTGCAGTTTCCGGAACGTCGGAAGCGGGGACCAATGTTGCCGTGACGTCGCGCGATAACTTCTTCGCACATCACTAAGTCGTGCCTCCTTCCGCCGCTGGGCCGTCGCGCATCTACGTTGCTCCTGCGCGCCGGCCACAGCATCGGGCGGCCGATGATTTGTTCACCGCGCAAGAAGCAGGCAATGTTCAGTCATGTTGTGGTCGGCACCAACGACATGGAAAAAGCAAAGCGGTTCTACGATGCCCGTGCTGGGCGCGCTCCGTTATGGAGAGGGCCTTAAGGATGACAACGAGCAAAAGCAAAGGAGAGACACACATGAAATCCAGGGATCAACTGGCACCCGAAAGTCTATTGCTCTCCGACTACCTGTGCTTTGCGGTCTACTCGGCGAACCTGGCTTTTGGCAAGGCATACAAGCCGATACTTTAGGAACTCGGCCTTACCTATCCACAGTACATCGCGGGATTGCCTTATTCCGTAAGCAGGTTCAGCCCTATTGGCTCTCGATCCACTGACTTGCGAGTCACATCATCTCCTTGCCGTTACGGATATTCAGTTTTTCTTTGATATCGGCCTAGTGCGCATCGATGGTCTTCACGCTCCGATCCGCGCGATATCTGACGACGATCAACGGCAATCCTTGAGCCGGCGCCCGTCATGAACCTGACTCTGTTCTCGTCCGCGTTACGCAACGGCGACGAGATTCTCAAGCGCTACACGTGCCAGGGCGTCGACGTCTCGCCGCCGGTAGAGTGGTACGGCATGCTAACTAATACTTAGAAAAGTCCAACCAGTTGCACGGGAGTAAACTGAACGGACGTCCCTAATGGTTCGAGACCGTGTGGAAACGCCATTTTTACTGTTGAACGACGGACCACCGGGGTAGCTCGATCGACTTCAGTAGATGTAGCTTGCGCCAATCGGGCAACGTGATCGGCAGAAAGCCCCTCAGGACTCAGCTTCCGACCAACTTCATGCTCTTCATTGTCCCTGACACGCCGAATATATTCAGCTCCCACCGTCGGATACGGCGATAGTGGCTGGGCGAACATCGCTGCTTCAGCGGGCAACGCGGGCAGGCACTGGGCCAGTACACCCGCAAATTCATTCCATTCTCAACGGTATTGAATCGATGAATGGCACGCTCGCCGGCAGAGCATCGATACACATCGTCTTTTGCGAGGTAGACCAAGTCGGCCTTCGTGAAGAGACCTTTCTTCCTTGATGCGGAGGTGAGTGGCTTCGGGACGTACGCACTGGTATCGTTCAGTTCGCATGCGCGTATCTCCGGGCCGCCGAAGTAGCCACGGGCAGCCGCACCTTCAGCTTCGGCTTGGCCGTCGCGTTCTTTGCGCGACGCCGCCATCCTGCCGAGTTGCCCGTGATCGTTTCCAATGTTGGTCACCTCGTGTTCAACGATCAGGTGATGCTTCGTGTCCACCGCGACCTGAACATTGTAGCCGACGATGCCGGATCCTCTGCCGCTTGTTGCCATGGACCGTGCGTCGGGATCCGTCATCGACAACTGTTTGTCTGGGTGCTTCTGCAACTGCTTCTTGATCCGTGCGAACTCACGCATCTCCCGGCGCAAGCGGGCAATCTTCTCATACAGGTGCACGGTCTTCACATCGAAACCTGTCGGAGTGGTCCGGTCTGCCGTTTCAATTGCGTCGAGGTATCGCTGGACGCTTTCCTCGATCGGCTGCCGACGTTTGTCGATCTTACCCGTCGTGTAATTCTTGTCGCGACTGTTCACAGCCTTGAACCTGCTGCCATCGATTGCCACCTTCGCGGCGCACCGGCTGACCGGTTTTGCTGTCCGGGCCTGACACTCCGATGCCTGATTGTGAGGCCCAGACAGGCCATCACCGTCCGGCCGCCCGAGCCGAGGTTGCTTGAGGTCAGGCTTCAACCGGAGGTAGCGCACCGTCGTCGCCGCGCAGCCACCTGACATCCGCGTACGCAAGCATTTCTCGGTCACCCGGGCTATCGCCGTACGCGTAGAGAATGTGCGGAGGCATCGCGCCGAACCATCGCTCCAGACGTCGCACTTTCTCTGGTCCCAGGCAATTCGGTGACGCGAGCCAGCCTGTACACCGTTCATCAAGGAACTCGAGTTCGGTCGCGAGAACGGCGTCAAAGCCGACCTGTTTCGCCCAGATCTCAAGGTACGGCAATGGAGACGCGCTCACGAGCACGACCTCATGACCGCAGCGCTGATGTTCGCGCAGGCGCTGCACCATATCCGGCCGGATCAGTGCAGGCAATCGCGCATCGACATAGCTTCGGGCAATGCCTCGCAGTTCAGTTTCACGCATGCCCCCAATCGTTGTCGCCAGGAAGCGGGCTTTCGCAGCACCGCGGTCACACACTCCCAGCAGTACGCCGATGAGCCAGGGGGCGGCATGGAATGCGCCAGCCAGGAACCGGACGTTACCGACCGCGTGGCGAACGAAGTCGCGCAGGCTGTCGGACGTGGTGATGGTGCCATCGAAATCGAAGGCAGCGACAATTCGACGGATAGACATGGGCAACTCAGGGACGTAGCCAGCCATGGCTGATCGGCCGTGCAAGCTGCGCACGGTACAGCGTCACCGCCAGGTGCGTTACCCGGGCTCTTATCACGCGGCGCTCAAGTGCTTCAAGGGATTGTCGCACGTGACGGTCGAGGTGAACCCGAACCGCGCGGCGGCTTGAGCCTTGGCAGTGAATGCGCCGAGCGTCGCTAAATGTCCGACGGCCACGTTCACCGCCAGCCGGGATTCCGGCAATGTCGCCAGTCAGCAATCACGACACGGAGACGCCTAATACACGCCCAACACCGAATGTGAACGCAGCGGCAGCCAGCCCAATGATGACCTGGCGAATCGCGGAAAAACTGGCACTGCGTCCGTTGAACAGTGACGTGAACACGCCGATGGCCGCCAGCGCGAGAATACTCAATGCGACGCATTGTGCGATAGCCATTACGCCAGATGTCCACAAAAACGGCATGGCGGGAAAGATGGCGCCAGTCGCAAACAGGCAGAACGAAACGCCGGCCGCAGACCATGGATTGCCGCCCAGTTCTGCCGGGTCCAGACCGAGTTCCTCGCGGGTAAGGGCATCAAGCGCCTTGTCCTTGTCGCGCATGAGTTGCGACGCCACGCGCTTTGCCTCATCGCTATCCAGTCCTTTCGCGCGGTAGATGAGCCGGAGTTCGTGTTCCTCCGCGTCAGGAGTGTGTTCAAGCTCGTCGGCTTCCCTGGCAATCTGCGTCTTCGCCAGTTCGCGAGCATTGGTCACCGACAGCCATTCTCCGAGCGCCATCGAACAGGCGCCTGCTATCAGTCCCGCCAAGGCGGTCAGCAGAATCGCCTTGTTGCCCGTACCCGCGCCGGCGACGCCCATAATGAGACAGAAGTTCGACACCAGTCCATCATTGGCGCCGAGCACGGCTGCGCGAAGGTCGTTCCCGGACGACACTCCCCGATGCCAGGACTCGGCTTCGGCAATCTCGGCTCCCCTGGCCGGTTCCGGTTTGCCTGCGTTCGCCAGGGCCTGCACCACGCTGGCGTGGTGCCGCTCCTCCGCGGACATTCTTGCGGTCTCGGGGTTGCCCGCATATTTGTTCCGGTCCGCAAATTCTGCGGCCGCAAGCATGGGTAGCACAAACGTTGGGCCGAAGACATGAACGAGGCTTCTAATCAAAAAGGTCTTGATGCTCTGCCTGTCTGATACGCGCTGTCCGTTTGCTTTCAGCTTGTCGGCCCAGACCTTCGCATGTGTGCGTTCCGACGTAGCCAGCTCACGGAAGACCAGCTTGCGGTCACTGTCCCTTTCGACGTGCGCGAGTGTCTCATAGAGTGCGGCGCTGTGACGCTCGTCTGCAAGGTGTGCGCGGTATCGCCTGAGTTCGTGTCTGGATGCCATGGTGTCGCCTAGTTGCATGCTCAACGTTTAATTTTATCCGTCAGTGAAGCCTTTAGGTGGAAAGCCCTGATTCGAGCTTTTACCGAAAATGGCAACGGTTCTCATGAAGATTCGCGCGTCGGAATCAGGTCCAACGGGCAGTCTGAATCCCACCCGTGGGACCCTGAACAACCATGAATGGCAGGGGCCTCGGGTTGAAGCCGCAGGTGAAAGCGGACGCACCGGGACCACTGCTATCATGAAGATGACGTCCCCCTGGTTGGTTGGCGCGCGGCATTCCTCGTCGGGAACCGGTGTTCATCTCGCCGGCGGTGCACGGGGAGTGGGTGATGAAACCTGAGACCCGACTCGCATTGCAGTCGCAGGTTCGTGTCGGCCTGGTTGCCATACTGCTCGCCGAAGTACTGGTGCTTCTCGGCGAACTGGCAAGCCGCATCATGTCCATCGACTTGCCCGCATCGGCTATCACCGTGTTTGGTGTCTGCACTGTGATCCTGGCCACCGGCTGGGTACGTAGCGACGCGCGACACGCGTACGAAGACGCAGTGCGCGCAGGTTATGTCGAGCTCGACGACGCGCAAGCCGTGGTGCTTTATATCGCGCCCCGGTGCCCGAGACGCTGGTTCGTCATACTCCATATCCGGTTGCACCCGGAACTCATCGGCTGCAAAGATGCGTCTCACAGGTGACATTGGGCGCAGGCCCTGATTCTGGCAAAATTACCGGCGCTCCGATCCGCCGTTACTCCGGTGCGGGTTCGGCTTCCTTTGCGGACCAGCTGATGCTGGACACCCCCTTTTCCATGCTGATACGGCTTGCCATCAGTTCAAGCTTTGCCTGGTCCTTCGGATGCATGCGCACGGTCGCCGTCACTTCAATGCGGGGCGGGTCACCCTCAAAGTCCTGGCTGGTCAGGCTCTGGAACGACAGCGGCTGTGAATACATGGAGTTCGACAGCAGCGTGCGGATGTGGATTTCGTCCTGTTCCCGACAGACAACGGTCAGCACATATTCGCGCACCAGGTCCGCCCCTGACACCGGCGTCGCGTTGATGGCGCGACTGACCTCCCGCAGCAGGGTGTTGGTCACCAGCACCAGTATCGTCCCCGCAATCGCGGGCCCGAAGTGTCCCGAACCGCACAGCACACCGACGGCAGCCGCGCACCACAGGGTGGCAGCCGTGTTGATGCCCTGTATCGAGCCCTTGTCGCGCATGATGACGCCGCCACCGAGGAAACCGACGCCCGATACGACATAGGCCGCTATCTGCGTCACGCCAGCAATCCCGTTTCCGGTCAGCATGCCCAGCGTGACGAACAGGCACGCACCGCTGGCCACCAGCGTGATGGTGCGTAACCCGGCGGTGCGCTGGCGCATCTGGCGCTCCAGTCCAATGGCAACGCCGCAGGCAAAGGCGGCAAGGAGCCGCCAGAAGAAGTCAGCAGTCATGTTCGAAAGAAGTCTGGGATAGTCGGGGTCCCGTGGCCGGGAGACCGTTCGGCATCGGGATATTGCAACATATCCCGATACCGCCGTTGTCAAACTGTTTCAGCCGTATGTGCCGCTATCGGATCGCGACACGCCCCGCACTGAGCACGAGGATGAGCGCCACGCCGCCAAACAGGAGGCCAGGCATGAAGGCATGGTCGACCCATTCCGTCCGGGTGAGTACCGCTGTCGTTGCGATCCAGGCGAGCACGCCGGCAGCCAGAAAGCCATCGTCGACGAATAGCCCGAGGAGCGCTTTTCGCCGGATGCGCACGGTGCGACGACGCGGTGGATGCGTCGCGGCACCGGCCCGCGCGGTGCTGGTGGGCGCGGGCACGTGCGTCCGGTATCGGCGGCACGCAATGATCAGCATCTGCGACACGATCAGGTAGCCGCCCGCAAGCATGAGAATAGCGAGGTCCCCCGTCGGCCACTCGAGCCCGAGGCCTTCGCCTGACCAGAACGTACCGAACGCGCAGAGCAGGATGCCGACTGCATACTTCAAGGTGTTTTCCGGCACGTTCGCCAATGGTTTGTGCAGCACGACACCGAGACCGCAAACGAGCGCGAAGGCGGCGGCTGCCCCGGCCGACACCGGGCCCATCTGACGACTGCTGGCGCCCAGCGCGATCACGATGAACACGACTTCCATGCCTTCGAGCATCACGATCTTGAACGACGTTACGAGGGCGACGGGATCCCATCTGGCGCGGTGGACGACCGCCTGACGCAGCGCGGTCGTCTCCCTCATGAACACGGTGTTTTCGTCATGCAGCGGGATGACGCCCGTTGCCCGCAGCATGGCCTTGCGCAGCCAGCGTGCGCCGAACAGCAGTGCAAGAGTGCCAACGAGGAGCCGCACCGCAACGATCGGCGCCTGCAGCAACGACTGGCCGAGCACGACGACCAGCACCGTCAGGGCAAGCACGCCAGCAGCTGCCCCCGTTAGTGCTGAGCGCCAGCCTCGTATCGACCCGACCGCAAGAATCACAGTCAGCGCTTCAACGAACTCGACCAGGGATGCGAGGAATGACGCAATGACAGATGGACCGGTGTGTATCCACGTGATCATGAAGTCTCCCGGTGTCGGGCCAATATGGGCCGTATCTCAGTGTCCGCGGAGAACATCGCTCACACAGTATTTTCCGTGGATCAGGCAGTGGAAACGATCAGCGCGCCACGCATCGTGAGCGGGCGTCGCGACAGCAGTGACGCCGGTTGTAGCGGGAGCCGGCACGAGAATGGTCTGACCCACGGTCGCAATGGCGACAATGATCGCCACAAACAGGCCGATAACGAGGACGACGGGTCCCGTCTTGTGACGTATCTGCAGGCGAATCATGGCATCACCTTCTATCCGTTTCGCGAAAGTCTCTTCGTCGTTGTCAGGATGCGTACCCGCTCCAGGCGCAATGGGAGCCGGCATCAGTCGAGCGTACGCTGAATCGCGCGAATCAATGCGACGAGCGCGGTGGCCCAGAGCACCGAGGTCAGGAGGCATGCCCACAGCACCAGCAGCGTCCACTCGGTGCGGCTGAGCGGTCTGCCCCGCCAGTCACCATGACTGACTCGCGACGCGTGGGCGCGCGTTGCCCGCCGCCCGGGCATGCGGGCAGCGCGAGCGGAAAGCGGTCGAATCCGGCTCACGTTATCCACCTTTCGCGCATGGTGGAACCTGCCTGGTCGAATGCAGGCAGATTCACGCTGCGAGCCAGCGGGAATTGCTGACGACGCAGGCGAAGTACGCAGGCCCGCTCTACCTGAGAAGCGTCATCTGCACGACCTTGACGATAACGAGCCCCACCGCGAGCAGCAGGTATCCGCGCAACACCCCCATCCAGACGCGCTTGGCCAGTGTGAGGTTGGGCGGCGGCAGTTCGTCGAGCGGCGGCATGCGCCATGTGTCGCGCACGTTCTTCGGCCAGGCCTGAGCCGTGCCTTCTCCCGTGCTCTCCGCCGGTTCGCGGCGAAGCCTGCGAAGCGAGACTGTCGAGGCGTACCCGACAATGGCGAGCAGCGTGCCGCCGCCGAGCATCGTGAGAATCGTCTCGCCGCTCATGTCCGGGTACATCACCGATGCGGTCAGGATGATCGACAGCATCACCAGCACCCAGATCACCGCGCCCGTGAACAGGTTCAGTTTCTTCGAGTTGGCCCACGGGCCGAGCACGGCCTTGTCATTGCACAGCAGGAGCAGGAATACCGTGGCACTCGGCAGCAGCACGCCCGCAAGCGTCTGCACGGCTTCCGTGAGCAGACCGAGCGGACTTCCAGGAATCAGCACGATGGCCGCAGCAGCGGCGACAATGCCGAAATAGACCAGATAGAAGCCCTTCGAGTCCGACAAGCCGCGATGCAGCGAATGACGGATCCTGAACACGTCGCCGATCGCGTAGGCCGTCGACAGCGACACCGCCGCCGCGCCGATGATGGCGGCGTCGAACAGCGCGATCGCGAAGAGGACGGCCGACGTATGACCCGCATACTTCTCGAGTCCGGCGATGACGCCGCCCGCGTCGGTGAAATTGCCGAACTCGGGCTTGCCCTGGAAGAGCGCTGCGCAGAATGCAATCATGGCCACTGCGCCGATCAGCACGAACACGATACCGATCCACAGGTCCGCTTTCTCATACTTCATGAAGCGCGGCGTGATGCGCTTGTCGACGACATAGCTCTGCTGGAAGAACAGCTGCCACGGCGCAACCGTCGTGCCGACGATGCCGATCACGAGCAGCATCACGTCGGAGAGCTTCGAGTGCGCGGGCCAGTTCGGAACGAGGAAGTCGCGCGTCATCTGGCCAACCGGCGGGTGGATCGACACGAGCACGGGCACGAGCAGCAGGCTCAGCATGCACAGCAAAATCGCGAAGCGCTCGAACCTTCGGAAATTCCCGGTGCTGACGGCCGCCATGGTCAGCGCTGCCGCGATGCACACGCCGGCAATCTTCGAGACGCCGAAGAAATCGAGGACGAACGTGATGCCGATGAACTCGGTCACGATGGTCAGCGCGTTGAGCATGAAGAGGTCGATCACGCTGAACGCCCCCCAGAACCTGCCGAAGCGTTCGAAGATCAGGCGCGCATGGCCGACACCCGTCACGGCACCGAGGCGCAGCACCATTTCCTGGTTGACGAAGAGCACCGGCACCAGCAGCAGCATGGTCCACAGCAGCGTGGTGCCGTAGTTCTGTCCGGCCTGGGTATAGGTGCCGAACGCGCCGGCGTCGTTGTCACCGACCATCACGATGAGGCCGGGACCGAGGATCGCGAGTAGCGTACGCAAGCGCGCCCACCAGCTGGTGCGGGGCGCGGTGTCATGACGCGCAATCGTGCCGAGTGCGCCCTTGATGTCGCCGAGATGGGCGTCGTCGAGAACTGCACTGCGTTCGATTGCTACGGCGCGTGGTGGTGAAACGTTCGAGGGAGTGGACATTGTATTTCTCCGAGACAGGCAGGTTGAGTAGTCGGCCCCGCGGGTTTCCGCCATACGTAAGGATGTGAGTCGCCGGTTGACGGCACCGCTTGCGTATGTCGGACTACGCGCAGGTGCTTACGAAATCAGGGCTTTGACGCCGAGCCAGAAATTGGTGAGCCGGTGAGCACTGCACCGATGCAGCGAAAGCATGGCGTCGTAGTAGTCACGTGACTCCTTGACGTGCGGCAGATTCGAAAGGAGGAGCCCGAAATTCATGATGTTTCTCCGTGCGTCTGGCTTGACGCGATACGCGGAAAGCCAGTGGGCACGCAGCCGGGCTCGACTTGGGGCGCGGCGAACGGAGCCTACTCGCTTTCCTCAGGACACAACTGGGACATGTGGCGTAAGGGGCAACTGTCACTGTCTGGCATCACGACCTCCCTTGCTCAAAGGTTTTGCGCACGGTTTGTACGCGCGCGTATCCACCTGCGCGCTCGTGTCTTGCGACAGACGGGCGCGCAAACGCAGCCGCGAAATGACTCGCGACGAAATGCCTTACGGACGTGCAAATGCGGGACGCGCAGATGCGACGCCTGTATGGCGCTGATAGAGGTGCACGGGAGTGTCAAGACTGCGACGCGCACCGTCCGCCTGCTGGCGGGACGGCGGCTATGGAAGGGAAGCGCGGACGTCCTGCCGGTCAGGCGGCGAAACTGTTCGTAGATCGACTACTGCAGCTGTCCAAGGCATCAGCCCCCTTTGTCAAGATGTGTAATTGTAGGCGCGTATTTTGCGACAAGTCAACGCAGTTGATACAACGCAGTTCATAAGTAGAACAAAACTATGAGACAACTCTGTGAATGCGGTCCATTGCCGGCAGGGATACATCTCGGGTCTTTCTATCCTGTCAGGTAGCTGACGCAATCGAAGGGCCGTGTTGTTGATTCGCAGTGCGATGATCTTTACGCAAATTTTACTTGCCAGCCTGAACGAGTGCCGACTACAATCCGCCGCGTTGCCTTAAAGGAGTCCTCCGTGGACACATGCTCTAGCAGTGGAAGTCCGATGCCGGTATGCGCCGGCAGCATTACCGCGAGATAGCCGCCGCAGGATTCTCCTTCGCCGCTAGCTCGCCAAGTCGGGTTAGCGCGCTTCATCGATGACGGCCGGTCTGGCCGTCCGTCAGCAGCACGCTCCCTTTGTTCGATCGCCTCGCAGTCTTGCTGCGGGACGTGGCACGTCGCCTGACCTCGTCGGGCCGGACGGGAGTCAGGTCATGGTCTTCAAATCGTTTGCTGTTCCATTTGCTGTTCCTTTTGTTGGTTCGTTCAGGGCCGTGGATGCCGTACGTCCCGCGGCTGTCGTTCTCTGCAAGGCGCCGTCGCGGCTTGGCGAGGACTGGGCCAACCGCATGACGGGTATCGCCGTGCGGGCCCATCTGCTGATCGTACCGGCGCAGGGTAGCGCAGCCGGCCTCGTGGCCAACGGCGCGGTGGTCCACGGCCGCACACCGCAGTCGCTACGTCGTCTTGCTATCCGGCAACTGCATCGCGCTGCGCTGGCGGCTGCACGCGCCGCCGTGCGCGTGGCGGTCGCCGGTCGTCCGCTCACGCCCACCGGCTACGCGATTCTCGCGGCAATGGCCATGGCCGTTGCGCTCGTCGCGATGTTCTCAGCGTCGCCGGCCGGTGCTGAACTGGAGAGTGCGTGGCGGCTCAGCTGGTGGTTCTACTGATTATTTTTGGCTTCACGCTCGCGCCACATCCGGCGTGTCTGATCTTCCAACCGACCCTGCCGTGATCGGCAGGGCGCAACCTGCCTCGTCCTGCGATGAAGAAGAAACTGAAAACCACGCTGCTTTCATCCGGCGCGCCGATTGGTCTGGGCGTGCTGTTCTCGCTCGGTATCCTGTCGACGGCCGCCGCGCAAACCGCCACAGACAGCACACCGTCCGCAGAACCTGCGTCGAAAGGCGCAGTGGACGCCGCGAGCGGCGCGTCCGACCAGGCAGCCCAGGCACCCGCCGCACCGACGGGCCTCTGGGAACGCCCGAACCTGTTCGGCGACATGGGCGGACTGCGCCCGTGGCTCGGCCACTACGGCATCACGCTAAACCTGCAGGAAACCAGTGAGTACCTGAACAACCTGTCGGGCGGCACCACACGGGGCGGGGCGTATGACGGCCTGACGCAGCTGGGCGTCGGTGTCGACCTGGAGAAGGCCGTCGGGCTGACAGGGGGCAGCTTCAACGTATCGGCACTGCAGATTCACGGCACGAATCTGACCACACGCAATCTGCAGACCCTGCAGAGCGCGAGTGGCATCGAGGCTGATGCGACCACGCGCCTGTGGGAGCTCTGGTATCAGCAGACACTGTTTGGCGGCAAGGCCGATGTGAAGATCGGCCAGCAGAGCCTGGACCAGGAATTCATCGTGAGCCAGAATGCGACGCCGTTCGTGAACGCGACATTCGGCTGGCCGGTGCTGCCGTCCGTCGATATGCCGGCGGGCGGCCCCGCCTATCCGCTGTCATCGCTCGGTGTCCGCCTGCGCGTGAAGCCCTCGGATGCATGGACGGTGCTCGCGGGCGTATTCGACGGCAATCCAGCGCCCGGCGTAGGCGACCCGCAGAAGCTGAACGCCCACGGGACGAATTTTGGCCTTGGCAACGGCGCACTCTTCATCGGCGAAGTACAGTACGCGCTCAACCCGCCGCCCGCCAGTCCCGCCGATGCGGCATCGTCCGGTCTGCCGGGCACGTACAAGCTGGGCTTCTGGTACAACACCAATCACTTTGCCGACCAGCGATTCGACAATATCGGCCGCTCGCTCGCCGATCCGGCAAGCACCGGCATCCCGCAGAGTCACAAGGGCAACTACAGCTTTTATGCCGTCGCCGACCAGATGGTCTGGCGACCGTCTGCAGACAGTCCGCAGTCCGTCAACGTGTTCGCGCGCATCATGGGCGCGCCGGGTGACCGCAATGTGGTGGACCTGGGGGTGAATGCGGGCGTGACGCTGAAGGCGCCGTTCAGGGGACGCGATAACGATGTGGCCGGACTTGCGGTCGGCTACGCGAAGATCGGTTCGCACGCCCGCAATCTCGCCAGCGATACGGCAACGTTCACGACGCCTGGCTTCCCGTCGCGCAGTGCGGAAACGGTTGTCGAAGCGACCTATCAGTATCAGGTCGCGCCGTGGTGGATGCTGCAGGCCGATGCGCAGTACTTCTTCCGGCCGTCGGGTGGCATCCCGCAGCCGGACAACCCAACGACGCGCATCGGCAACGAATTCGTTCTCGGCGTACGGACGAACATCGTGTTCTGAAGCGTAGTACGTGCATGAAGATCAACAGGGCGTGCAATGCGGCCGACCCGGGCGGGAAGCGTGGAGCGCCGCGCCACTGGCATTGCACTTCTGGCGCGACGCGCAACGGCAACGATCTGTCATGTATCAAAGGCTGGCAGGAGCCCGGCTCTACCGCAAACTGACGGTTTCAGAAATTCAGCAAAGTTTCGGTCACAAATGCCCGCCATCATTGAAAATTGGGGGCACGCGTGCCGTCACCCGAAGCCGACAATGACCGATCCAACGATACGCTGCCAACGATACGTTGAGTGCGACCACGCTACCGGCCGGTAAGTGCATGACCGAGTGGCTCACCCAGCTCTTTTCCGGGAGACCTCTGATGGAATTCAGTTTCAGCCTGAACCGCACGGCGAACGCATCTGCATGGCGCCTGCTTCCGAACGGATGGGACTTTGTTGCCTTTCCATTGATCATCGGTCTGATCGCGATGGCGGCCATCGGCTTTCATCAGACGCTCGCACCGATGTCGACCCTGAAGACCCAGGTGATCTCGCTCGACCCGTCGAACCTGCCCGAGTATGCGATGCGTACCACGCTGCGCATGCTCGCGGCGATGATCGCGTCCCTCATTTTCACGCTGACCTATGGCACGCTGGCGGCCAAGAGTCGCCGCGCCGAGAAGGTGCTTGTCCCGATTCTCGACATCCTGCAGTCGGTGCCCGTGCTTGGCTACATCTCCTTTACGGTCACGTTCTTCCTGTCGCTTTTTCCGGGGCGCGTGCTCGGTGCCGAACTTGCGGCGATCTTTGCGATCTGGACGAGCCAGGCGTGGAACATGACGTTCAGCTTCTACCAGTCGCTGCGTACGGTGCCACGCGATCTGGACGAAGTCTCGAAGGGCTTTCACCTGACGCCGTGGCAGCGTTTCTGGAAGCTCGACGTGCCGTTCTCGATGCCAGGCCTCATCTGGAACATGATGATGTCGATGTCGGGCGGCTGGTTCTTTGTGGTCGCGTCGGAGGCGATCACCGTCGGCAACAAGACGATCACGCTGCCGGGCATCGGCGCGTATCTTGCGCAGGCCATCGCCGAGAAGAACCTGCATGCGATCGGCTGGGTCATTCTCTCGATGACGGTTGTGATCCTCGCCTACGACCAGTTGCTGTTCCGTCCGCTCGTCGCGTGGGCCGACAAGTTCCGCATGGAAACCACCAGTTCCGGCAACGCGCCCGAGTCGTGGCTGCTCGACATGCTGCGCCGTACGCGCCTGATCCATCAGATGCTCAAGCCGATGGGCGCGCTGCTTGCGAGGACGGCCCGTCTTCCCATGCATACGCCGATGCGCGATACGACGCGTTTTCCCAACGCGCAGCGTCAGAAGTGGACGCGCGTAGGGGACATCATCTGGGGCATCCTGGTGCTTCTGCTGACCGTGTACGTCGTCTATCGCGTGGTTGCGTATGTACGTACGGGCGTCACGCTCGACGAGGTCGGGCACGTCTTCGTGCTGGGGCTCATCACGCTGTTGCGTGTGGCCGTGCTGATCGCCATCTCTTCGCTGGTCTGGGTGCCGCTGGGCGTGCTCATCGGGCTGCGCCCCGCGCTTGCCGAAAAGATCCAGCCGCTCGCGCAGTTCCTCGCGGCGTTCCCGGCGAACCTGCTGTTCCCGGTCTTCGTGATCGTGATCGTGAAGTTTCACCTGAACCCGGATATCTGGCTGTCGCCGCTGATCGTGCTGGGTACGCAGTGGTACATCCTCTTTAACGTCATCGCGGGAGCGACCGCTTATCCGAACGACTACAAGGAAGCCGCGACGAACTTCCGCATTCGCGGCTGGCAGTGGTGGCGACAGGCCATGCTGCCTGGCGTCTTTCCGTACTACATCACGGGTGCCATTACCGCGTCGGGTGGCGCGTGGAATGCCAGCATCGTGTCTGAATTCGTCCAGTGGGGCGATACGAAGGTGGCGGCCCACGGGCTCGGCGCTTACATCGCACAGACCACTGCCGCGGGCGATTTTCCGAAGATCATCCTGGGCATCGCCGTGATGTCCCTCTTCGTTACCCTGTTTAACCGCACGTTGTGGCGTCCGCTGTATGCCTATGCCGAGTCCAGGCTGCGACTTGATTGAGAGTGAATCCGATGGAAAATCTGAATGCTGTAACGGCCGACGTGCTCCAGTATTCACCGCGCCTCGGTGAAGAAGTGCTGAGTGTCGAAAAAGTATGCCGTGGCTTTGACAAGGCACAGGGCGAACTGCTCGTCCTCGACGACGTCAACCTGTCGCTGCGCGAAGGCGAGATCGTTGGTCTGCTCGGCCGCTCTGGCTCGGGCAAGTCGACGCTGCTGCGCATCATCGCCGGGCTGATCGAGCCGACGGACGGCGAAGTGACCTATATGGGCAAGCCGCTCAAAGGTCCCGCCGAAGGCGTCGCGATGGTGTTCCAGACGTTCGCGCTGTTTCCGTGGCTCACCGTGCTGCAGAACGTGGAGGCGGGCCTCGAGGCGCTCGGCGTCGGTGCGCGCGAGCGGCGCGAGCGCGCGCTGGCCGCGATCGACCTGATCGGTCTCGACGGCTTCGAGAACGCGTATCCGCGCGAGCTGTCGGGCGGCATGCGCCAGCGCGTCGGCTTTGCGCGCGCGCTGGTCGTCGATCCGACGCTGCTCCTGATGGACGAGCCGTTCTCTGCGCTCGACGTGCTGACGGCCGAAACGCTGCGTACCGACCTGCTCGATCTGTGGACGCAGGGCCGCATGCCGATCAGGTCGGTGCTGATCGTCACGCACAACATCGAGGAAGCGGTGTTCATGTGCGACCGCATCCTCGTGCTGTCGTCGAATCCAGGCCGCGTGATCGCCGAGATCAAGGTGCCGTTCAAGCATCCGCGCAACCGTCTGGACCCGGCGTTCCGCCGTCTCGTCGACGACATCTACGCGAAGATGACTGCGCGTCAGAAGGACGAAACGACAAAGAAGGGGCTGGAGCTGCACAGCTGGCTGCCAAACGTGTCGACCAACCTGATGGCCGGTCTGATCGAGACGCTCGCGGGCGCGCCGTATCATGGCCGCGCGGACATGCCGGAAATTGCGCGCACGCTGCACCTGGAAGTGGACGACCTGTTTCCGATTGCCGAAGTGTTGCAACACCTCGGTTTCGCCGACGTGCGCGAGGGCGACGTGTTCCTCACACCCGCGGCGCGCGTGTTTGCAGACTCGGGTACGCAGGAACGCAAGATGATGTTCGCCGGGCATCTGCTGCGCCACGTGCCCCTGGCCGCGCGGATCAGGAAAGTGCTGGACGAGCGCCGGGGACACCGCGCGCCGCGCGTGCGCTTTGAGCAGGAACTCGAAGACTTCCTGTCCGATGGTGCAGCACAGGAGACGCTCGACGCCGTGATCGACTGGGGCCGCTACGCCGAGATCTTCTCGTACAACGACAAGACGGAAGTGTTCAGTCTGGCCGACGTCGAATCATGATCGCGCAGTAGCATTGCCGTCACTGGGCGCGTCGGGATGCGTGCGACACGCCCAGTGCCAGCGATCGACCGACACCGTGATGCGCCACTGTATCCGCGATGGGCGCGCCGTGTCAGACACGCATCAGAGATTGATCTGGCCGCCCATTTCGACAACCCTGTTAGGCGGCAGACTGTAGTATTCCGCTGCCTGCGCTGCGTTCCGCGCGAGGAATGCAAACAGCCGTTCGCGCCATAGCGACATCGCATGGCTTTGTCCCGTGGCAACAATCGTGTCGCGCCCGAGAAAAAACGAGACCTCGTTCGGCTCGTAATGCCATTCCGGTATCCGCTTTTCGACAAGCCGGAGAACAGCCGGAACATTCGGAATCTCCATGAATCCGTGACGCACGGCTACCGAATAGCAACCGTTCCCAAGGTCCTTAACGGAAACCCTGTCCTTGTCCGGGACGTGCGGCGTGTTCTCGGTCGCGCCGGCCATGAAGATGTTGATACGGTGCATCACACCGTTGTGCTTCAGATTGTGCAGAAACGCAGAGGGCGTCATGTCGGTCACGCCGCCCGGAAAAACGGCTGTGCCCTGCGTGCGCAACACGGGGTGCTCGCTCCCGGTCAGCGAACTGATGAGCGGCGCCAGCGGAAGGCTGTCGTTCCTGATCTGCTGCACGACCATTGCCCGTCCCTTGTTCCACGTTGTCATGATCGTGAAGAGCACGACGCCCGCCAGCAATGGAAACCATCCACCGTCCATGATCTTGTTCGCATTGCTCGACACGAACAATGCATCGACGACGGCCATCGGCCCGATGACCGCGAGCGTCGCGAGCGGCTTCCAGCGCCAGAGGCAATGCGTGACGAAGTACATCAGCAGCGTCGTGAGCAGCATCGTGGACGCAACGGCAATACCGTAGGCGGCTGCGAGGTTGTCGGAGGATCTGAAAAACAGCACGAGAAAGACGACAGCCACATACAGGGTGAGGTTGATGAAAGGCACGTAAACCTGCCCGATCTCCAGGCTCGAGGTATGAACGACGGGAATGCGTGGCAGGAGCCCCAGCTGCACGGCCTGCTTGGTCATCGAGAACGCGCCCGAGATGACGGCCTGAGAGGCGATGACGGTCGCCACCGCGGCAAGCAGGACAAGGGGGATCAACGCCCATGTTGGCGCTGACTCAAAAAAGGGCTGGCTGATCGCGGAAGGCCTGGCCAGAACCAGTGCCGCCTGGCCGAAATAGTTGAGCACGAGCCCGGGAAACACGAGAAACAGCCACGACAGCCGAACGGGCGTTTTGCCGAAATGCCCCATGTCGGCATACAAGGCCTCTCCACCTGTCAGCGCCAGAAACACCGAGCCGAGCACGATGAAAGCGGTCGCGGGTGCGTGGGTGATGAAGATGAAAGCGTATTGCGGTGAGGCGGCAAGCACGATGGAGGGATGAGCGGCGATGTTGATCACGCCGAGCACGGCGAGGGTCGCGAACCAGACCAGCATCACGGGCCCGAATATTTTGCCCACGGCGCCCGTGCCGCGTTTCTGCAGCTTGAAAAGCCCGGTGAGAATGACGAGCGCAATCGGGACGATCCACTCCGACAGATGTGGGTCGACGAGCGTCACGCCTTCCACTGCCGAGATGACGGAGATCGCCGGCGTGATCATCGAGTCGCCGTAAAACATCGCGGCGCCGAACACACCGAGGGTCAGGAGCACGGCACGAAGCCGAACGGGCGCAACGCCCGACGCGAGTGCCGTCAGCGCAAGAATGCCTCCTTCGCCATCGTTGTCAGCGCGCATGACGAAGCAGACGTACTTGAACGTGACGACGACGATAATGGACCACAGGATCAGCGATACGATGCCGTAGACGTTCATCTGACTGGCGCCGCCCGCGGCTTTCAGGCATTCCCTGAGTGTGTAGATCGGACTTGTGCCGATGTCGCCGAAGACGACGCCAATCGCGCCGAGCACCAGGGCAGGCATCGTGTGAGTTCCATGTGACGCAGATCGAAGGGCAGTTGTAGACATGGTTGAAAGCGTGTTGACTGGTTCGGGCAAATGTCGCATGAATCGAACCCGGGGATCGAACGGGAGCGTGCGATCCTACGGGATGTTTCTTTCAGGTTTGCTACATGTGTCAGGCATCTGCGCGCCAAAGCGATTTTCACCGTCAATGACTGCATCGGATGTCCTCAGGCGTGTCATCGGTGGCGCCGGTTGCAGCGTTATGAAGAAGTAGTCAGGTCGAAGTCGCCCGTGACAGGCTTTCAATCGTCAGCATTGCCCACACGCGTTGCGCGCAAATTCCATCTCCATGTCACTACCGATCGCTTTCATCAAAGGGGCGGGCGCCTGTGCCGCATTGCTGTGCGGCATGGTTGGCCTGACACCCAGCGCGGCTGCCGCTGACTACGTCATCGTGCTCGATTCCGGCGAGGCGCGACTCACTCTCGTCGACCAGGCGACGCACCATGTCGTTGGTACGCAGCCCACTGGCAAGGAGCCGCACCATCTGATGATCACGCCGGACGGCCGGTCGCTGATCGTCGCCGATTCGGTGTCCAATGACCTGATGTTTGTCGATCCCCACAGCGGGAAGGTGCAGCGTCGGCTCGAAGATGTCGAGGACCCGTATCAGCTGGGCTTCTCTCCTGATCACAGGTGGTTCGTGACGGCAGGGCTGAGACTCAACCGCGTCGACATTTACCGCTACGACGGGCAGAATATCGCGCCTGCGAAGCGTGTGCCGTTGGCAAAGACGCCCAGTCATATGACTTTCACATCGGATAGCAGCACGGTCTTCGTCACGCTTCAGGGCACAGGAGAAGTCGCGGCAATCGATCTTCGCTCGCAGGCCGTATTGTGGAAGCTGCATGTCGGAAACACACCCGCCGGCCTCTGGATGACCCCCGGCGACCGATACCTGCTGATTGGCATGACAGGTGAAGACGACGTGGCCGTGGTTGACTGGCACAAACAGCAGGTCGTGAAACGAGTCCAGACCGGACGCGGCGCGCACAACTTCCGCAATCTCGACGACGACCAGCACGTCGCCGTGTCGAATCGCGTGGACAGCACGATCAGCATTCTGGATTACAACACTCTGACCAAAGTGGGCGATATCACGGGCCTGATGCCCGGCCCCGACGACATGGAACTCTCTGCCGATCGCCGCTACCTGTGGGTGACGTTCCGGTTCGCCCGGCACGTTGGCATCATCGACCTGAATACGCGCAAACTGATCGATACCGTTGCGGTCGGACGATCCCCCCACGGTCTGTATTTCGCGGACCGCGCGCCCGTGTACGCGCCCAATCCGGATTGATCCTCACGTTTAACGTACCCGCAATTCAGAGGTTTTGATGATTCACGATATCCTCGCGCAACTCGATAACGGCATCTCCACGCTACAGACGCTGCTGTATGTCGATATCGTGCAGCCGTTTTTCTACCGGTTCGGGCTGATGGGCTACGACGAGGACACGTACGACGCCCTTTACTGGGTGATCATCGGCGTGCTGGAAATCGTCGTCACGTATGCCGCACTGAGGCCGCTCGAAGCGCTGCGGCCCGTCGAGGCCTGGCATGACCGCAAGGCAGTGCGGGCCGACGTGATCTATACGTGGATCGCCAAGCTCGGCATCATCAATATTGCGTTCTTCTTCATGCTCCAGCCGCTGTTCGACCACTGGCAGAGCCTGATGGCGATCTACGATGTGCCAAACATCGATCTCGATAGCATCTGGCCGGGTGTCACCGATCGGGCGGTCGTATCGTTCCTGATCTATCTGGTCGTGCTCGACTTCTTCGACTACTGGTATCACCGCTGGCAGCACCGGTTTGGCGTGTGGTGGGAGCTGCACGCGGTGCATCATTGTGGGCGGATGACCGCAACCACCTTCTCGACGACATGATCCAGGCAGCGTTTTTTGCGGCCGTTTCCCTGTTCATCGGTGTACAGCCAACCCAGTTCGTCGTGCTGGTTGCCGTCGGCAATTTCATGCAGAGCTGCAGCATGTGAACGCACGATTGCCGTATGGACGGCTGCTTGAGCGCGTGATCGTCAGCCCGGCGTTTCATCGTCGTCATCATGCGGTGGGCTACGGTCATGAAGGCACACGCTACGGGTGCAACTTCGGCGTGCTGTTTCCGTGGTGGGACATGATGTTCAGGACCGCGTCATGGAACCGGACCGTCGAGCCCACCGGCATCCGTGACCAGTTGCCTGCGCCAGACGGTGCCGCGCGTTCTTACGGCGAAGGCGTGATCGCGCAGCAGTGGTTTGCGTTCGAGCGCATCGTGATGCGTCTGCGCGGAAAAAGACTCTACCTCGATCGTGCGACGGACTGAGCGCCCGTGCCGCGGATCCCGTCGTGAACCGTTGATCCCCAAGACCATGGAACGATTTGCGTCGCCGCAGAAACGCCATTGGCGCAGCGTCTCGACGAGTACTTATCGGGGAGATCAGGACTCGCTGCACGCGAAATTGTTGGCGTTGTTCAGATTGCCCTTGCCCAGATAGCGCGAAAACATCGGATAGCGGCACAGCGGACGCGTGCGTCCATTGGTGGCTGCAGCGAGTCGGTGGCGAGCAGCGTCTCCGGCGCGATGCCGCGCGTGACCCAGTTGTCGAGCGCGCCGAGCAGATCGACGGAAGGAATGAACGCGCTTTGCGAACATTCTGGCGGCAGCTTGGCGATGCCGAAAATGCCGCGAGCGAAAGCCGTGCCTGATCGATTGAACAGTGCGTTGAAACAAGTGGGGAATCCGGTCATGAAAACAATTCGCTCTGCACTGCTTGCGCTGACTATCGCGAGCGGCCTCGTGGCCTCTTCTCTTTTGTTCGCAAAGCCGCCGGTCATGCCGGCAGCTACGCCGACGGTCGCAGTCGGTCCGCAATATGACACGACGCACGTGTACGTCGCGCCCGAAGATTTCGACCGCTTCACCGACAGCTTCGTCGCGACGTTCGGCGGCAGCAAGTCGAAGCAGGGCCTATTCCCGGTCACGCCGACGCCGAGCCAAACCATGTCGCAGCTCGTATTTTCACCGGCCGGCACGATTTCCGTGTTCAGCGTTAAAGGCGCCCATCCCGTGGCCCTTCGGCGCGGAACGCACGGTTACCTCGTGATCGACATGGACACGGCCATGAAGGTGGCGCGCGAGCACGGCGCAGAGGTGATTGTCGACACCCCGATCCGACTGGCCGCGATGCGATCATCACGTGGGCGGGCGGCGTGAAGATGCACCTGTACTGGCATACCCAGGCACCGCGTTACACTCCGTTGCAGACGATCCCCGAGAACCGTGTCTACGTATCGCCGCAAAACTTGCACAAGCTGGTTCACGATTTCGTCAAGTTCTCGAACGGCCGGGTGGTGTCTGATGTGCTTGACGCGCCAGGCATCGAAATCGGCCGGCCGAACGACACCTATCGCCGCGTGCGCATCGAATCGGGCTTCGGCAAGATGACCGTGCTCGTGACGAATGGTCATCTGCCTTACCCGTTCGGGCGGGAAACTACCGGCTATGAAGTGCTGGATCTCGCCGCAACGCTGGAGAAGGCGAACGTCGCGGGTGTGGCCGTGCTCGTGCCGCCATTCACATCGGACGGGCGCAATGCTGCGATCGTCCAGTTCCCGGGCGGCTACATTGCCGAAATCCATGCCAGCGTCGCAAAATGAAGTCTGAGGACACCGTATTTTCCGAGATCGCCGGGTTCGTCGATACACTGAGTTCGTCGCGCTGTTCGGGTTGTTACCGCGCATAGGACCAGGCAACTTCGTGCTGCTCGGCGCCGGCGTCACGGGCTTCGACCGCGGTGTCATGCTCAAGCTCATCGTGTTCCCCGCATTCGTCGGCGTCGTCGTGATCAGCAGCCTGGCTGGTCCGATCGCTGTCTGAGCGGCACAAGCGCCAGGGCACGCGCCTGCTCCCTTCAGCGGCGCGCGTTTCGAGCGCCACTCGATGGGACCGGCCACGGCTACTGGTCGCGCTACAACCGCAACGCGACGCGCGGTACCTCGATGCAAGCGACACCGAGCGCCGTGACGTCTGGGTCTTGCGCCACTCAGGCACGCTCGGCCCCTTCGTCGACGATAGGGTGACACCAAAGTGTCGCAAAGCGACCTTACAAATTCAGGGTTCTGTCGACACGACGTTACCACTCCGCCGAGATTTGTCTTGTAGCGGAGGCGCAATTTTGCGGATCGCCCGACCCCACCCCGGGGCAACGAGCCGCCGGCCGAACGAATTCAGCAATTTTCGCATCCACCGGTTGACTCCGCATCAAACAACGGCCATTCGAGCGTTCGTTGTGCGTCGCGTCGTCGGCCTGAGCGGCCCGCTCACTTTCACCGACCGCGCCTGTCTGTCAGCGCCGCATCCTGGCTTCACGAACGGGAATTTCGACCCCGAAGGACGACCCGGTACAGGCTGTGTCCGGCGCCATAGGGTTGCTGCAAGTTGAAACCGTCCGCGTCGGGTTTGTCTGTCCATCGGCGTGGAGTAAGCTCCAGCTATCAGCATGCGGAGGAGCTTTCATGAACCAGTCCATTAGCAGTGGATTGCGCCGCACACTTCTGGCTGCTGCCGGAGCGGGTGCCCTTGCGGCGCCGAGACCGCTGCGGATTCCGGCCGCCGAAGAGTCGGCAGCTCGCTGCACCGGGTTTCGCCGAGATTCCCGACGGTGCGCTTGCTGAACAGCGCCTGTACGCGCTGCCAGGCAAGGTGCCGCTGATCAAGAAGACCTAAAAAGCTGAAGGAGTTCCAGATGCCAGCAATCCACGAGTCCATGATTCATGAACTCCACCCGACGCAGCTCACGGTTGGCATGATCGAAGTCATGGATAAAAAGCATCACCTGAAATCGCTCACGCCCGGAGATCAACGGGCGTTCATGCAAGTTCACCCGATACCTGCGGTGGTTGGGCCGGCCAAAAAGCTATACATCACCGACCACCATCACCTCGGGCGAGCTGCCTACGAAGCGGGGGTCGCCAAGGGTTTCTTTCTGGTCGAGGCGGACCTGTCCAATTGCGCGACTGAAGAAGCGTTCTGGACGGAGATGGATAAGAACCGGTGGGTTCACCCCCTCGACGAGAATGGCGTGCGGCACTATTACTCGTTTATACCCCATCACCTCGAAAAGCTGATCGACGACCCCTATCGTTCGCTCGCCGGGTACGTGCGCAATGCCGGCGGCTATGAAAAGACGCCCACCGCTTTCGCCGAATTTGTGTGGGCCGATTTTTTCCGTCGTTCAATTGCCGTCGAGCACGTCAAATCTAACTTTCAGGCTGCGGTCCTGTACGCCATCGACCTCGCGAAAAGTGAGCACGCCCGGACACTGCCGGGCTACAAGGGGACTTGAGCAACGGTTTCTGCTTTACAGGCCTTAACAAAATGACGTTTTCAGTCTTCTCCAGCAGATGATGCAGCATGCGATTTTCATGAAGGCTTCGTGGATGAATGCAAGACGTTCGAAGCGGATGCGCAGCCGTCGGAAGTTGTGAAGCCAGGAGATGGTGCGCTCGACGACCCAGCGGGTTTTGCCCAGTCCGCTGCCGTGAGGTTCGCCTCGTCGGGCGATTTCAGTGTCGATGCCGGCAGCGTGTAGTGGACGGCGGTATTTGTCGTGATCGTAACCTCGGTCGCCTTGAACGATCCGGGGTTTCGAAAGCGGGCGGCCAGGTTTGCCCGCGATGCGCGGGATGGCGTCAACCAGCGCGTGAAGCTGGGTGACATCGTGGCGGTTGGCGCCAGTGAGGATTACCGCGAGCGGGATGCCTTGCGCTTCGGTGATGAGGTGGTGCTTTGAACCTGGTCGCGCACGGTCGGTGGGATTGGGTCCCGTTTTTGACCCGCACCCACCGCGCGGATCGAGGAGGAGTCGACGACCACGCGCGACCAGTCTATGCGGTCAGCTTCGCGTAGCTTTGCAAGAAGCAGTTCGTGCAGTCGGTCCCAGACGCCGGCGGCCTGCCAGTCGCGCAGACGGCGCCAGCAGCTCATGCCGCTGCCGCAACCCATCTCGCGCGGTAGCAGGTCCCAGCGCAGGCCCGTCTGCAGGATGAACAGGATGCCGGTGAGCACTGACCGGTCATCGAGTGGTTTGCGTCCGGGGTAGCGTGAACGGCGTGGTTTGGGTGGGGGCAGCAAGGGTTCAATGAGTGCCCACAACTCATCATCGAGTATCGGCTTGGCCATGTCCTTTCCGTTACCGAAACAACGATGAAGTTAACATCAATCGCTGCGAGTTAACAGCCCCCCGTGCATCATTTTGTTAAAGCTTCTTAGACCGATAGGGCGTTTCAATACCCTTGCCGATGATGCCCTCCAGGTGAACCTCGCGTGCTACGTCGCGTAGCTGGCGGCCCTTCCTCGAAGTTCTGTAGGCATCTCACGCAGGAGGGTTGCTGCGGCGAGGCCCGCCCATCTCAAACGTTGCAACCTGTGGGAGTAACCCATGGTCGCAGTCAAACACGACGATCTCTCTATGGCCTTCGACTTCGTTAGCTACGCGGCGCCGATGGAGCACAACGCGTATGTCTCCCTCGATACGGGTAAGGTCTACTGGACTTCCGGGTCCAACGACGCGTTCGACGAGGATGTTCCTGACGACCTTGAAACTTCGGATCGCTACCTTGCGATACCGCATAAGAACGAGCTCGACCTTGGAAGAAGTCTCGCATTGCGCTTTGTCGCACACGAGTTGCCTGCGTGTTACGACCAGGTCGAGGGTTTTTTCCATCGGCAGGGTGCTTACGCTCGCTTCAAGGATTTGCTGGCGCGCAAAGGCGCTCTCGAACGCTGGTATAAGTTTGAAGCCGACTCTGTCGAAGGAGCGCTGAGGCGATGGTGTGCAGAAAACGGACTCGAGATTCTTGAGCCGTGACGGGCCGGTTAATGACCCGGAAGCCATCGTTGGTGTCGCGCCGGCCGGAGTGGCTGATGCGGGAAGGATAGAGACAGCCACACACGTCCGAGTCAGCGTATCGCACGTCAGCCATGAAGGCTGGCCGCGCCGGGCAATGCCGCGCCGACATTCACGAAGTACTCCTCAGAAAGGTGCTGTTGCCTGGTCTGCTGAAACACCCTGCAGCGGATTCGACGTTCTTTGTGGTGCCGTCTCCAGGTGGAACGCGGCTGCATGACGCTCAGCGGCGAAGTAGACTGAAATTGTCAGCGGCACGCCTGCGAAATGCCGGTCAGTGCGCGTGCGCGGGATGGTCGGTCGCAATCAGTCGGATCGCGATGTGCACGAACGAGGCGGCCGCGGATATCGGCGCGTAGATTCGCTGCGCTGGCAACGCATGCGGGATTTCGCCGACATCGATCGGTGCGCAGGACCGTGTCGCGGTCTGGCGCGGTCCGCTCGCCGGCCAAAGCGTGCGGCCCATCGGGGCGGCATGGTTCGCCGAGGGGCGTGCGCGAAGTACTCGACCGTCTCGCCGTCGTGTGAATTTCGCGGGGCGAACGGGCGATCGGGATCGACAAGGCAACGTGAACGGAGGACAGGACGATGAACCGCACTAACGAACGAACCGCCACGACGAGGATGCGTCGCGATCAGCAACCGCAGGCGCATACGGACGACAGTTACCGGTCGCCGTTGCGGATGAGGAGCGGAACGGCATGCAGCAAATGCGGCGCGACCTATGAAAACGGCCGCTGGACCTGGCACGCATCGGCGGACAAAACCCGCCAGATCGTATGCCCGGCTTGCCGCCGCATTCTCGACCAGGTGCCGGCCGGCGAGCTCGTGCTTGCCGGCGGTTATCTGGCGCCGCGGCGGGACGAGGTGCTCGGATTACTGCGTAACGAGGCAGCGGGCGAAGCGCAGCAGCACCCGCTTGAACGCATCATGGCCGTCGACGCACAGCCGGATCAGGTTACGGTGCGCACCACCGGGCCACACCTCGTGCGCAGATTGGGCGAGGCGCTCACGAGGGCTCACCAGGGCCAGCTCACGATCAGCTACGGCGACGGCGAAGGGCTGCTGCGTGCGCACTGGACGCGCAGTGCCAGCAAGTAGCAGGGCGACGGCCTGTGTCTGCCTGGATGCCGGTGAGCGGCACCTGCCGGCCGCACCCCCGCGGTACCATGCTTGCGGTAGACAGACTCATTGCCGATCACCAATGCCGATTTTCCCGCAGTGTTTGCCGACATTGACGACCTTGGGACCCGGCTACGCCGAATAACGGGTACACGGTCGTGGGTCCGCTGGCAGCCAGGCCCATATAATTGCCGAGGAAATGTCCACGTGCCACGGGATCGTTCAGTATGTTGAACGAGGCTGTGGTCAGTCGCTGCTCCAGAGCATGTATGCACTTGCAGAAGCACGGCGCCCCAGAATTGCGGCTTGAGCAATGGCGGTCAAGTCGTCGTGCATTGACATGTGCGCCTTCGCCGGCAGCCCGGCCTCTGCTTCGGCTGCTTTCGTACCTGACGTGATTCGTCGCTGGAAGAAGATGACCGATCACGGGTGCGTGTCCAGCCGATAAGACCGGGTAACCGGTATTTCTACCGCGTTGCGCTACGCTCGGCGATGTGCAGGCCGCCAGATACAGCAGCGTGAAGGCAGGAGATTCAATGCGGCCTGTCGATCAGAGCGCGCAGCTTGACCGACTCGTTATTCAGCGATCAAACCTTCCTGCTTCATCCAGGCGAGGGTATCGGCAAGCAGCGTACTTAGCGGGGTTTCTACATAGTCCAGTTCACGCTTTGCTTTTGAGGAATCGACGCGCAGCGTTTCGCAGACGATCGCCGCCCCCTCGGGCGTCACGTCGGGTTCCTTCCCTGTGACCCGCGACCATGCATCGGCGGCGCGAGCGAATGTCATCAATGCCCACGCCGGTGTTGCGGCGCGAGGTGTGTGCTTGCCCAACGCGGCACCCACGCGGTGCACGAAATCGACATAACTCGCATGCTCGCCGCCGAGCAGGTACGCCTCGCCGAACCGCTGCCGCTGCCAGGCGCGCACCTGTACGCGGGCAATTTCCCGCACATCGGCAAATGACCCGCTGCCGGACGGAATGCCGGGCAGCTTCTCGCGGTCTACCAGCATGATAAGGCGTGCCCAGTTGTGACGGTCGCCCGGACCGAGGATGTGCGACGGACTGAAGACGATCCAGGGCAGGCCGGCGCGGCGCACCGCCTCTTCGCTCAGGTATTTCGTGCGCTCGTAGTTGATCCAGCTTTCGGCGCCGCGCTGCGGTATCGACTCGTCGAGCGTCCGGTGTTCGAGATGCGAGTAAGCGGACACAGACGACGTGTGCACAAACGCCTGCACGCCCAACGACTCGGCGGCACGCAGCAGGTTGCCGGTTCCCTGGACGTTGGTGGCTGTTTGCACCGCTGCGTGAGCACGCCACATGCTGGTGCTGGCCGCTGCATGGAATACCGCCTCACACCCGTTAAGCGCCGTTTCCAGAGACGCTACGTCCGCGAGGTCGGAGCGGACCGGAATGCCGCCCTGAGCAGCGATGGCGTTGTCCGATTCCGCGCGCCGCGACAGCGCGCGCACTTCGCAGCCAGCCGCGCACAGCTCGCGCAGCAAATGTCCGCCCAGAAATCCGCTTGCGCCGGTCAGGAATACGGTCGCCATGTTCGTCCTGGAGTCTTTACACCGTGCACAAATCGCGAAAAAAGAAGGGAACGGTGCCTGGACTTCCATTTTGCCGTGGGTCGGCAGATTAAGGGTATTTCGATTCGTAGCCCTTGAGTCCGACCCTGCCATTAATCCATTCGCGAGCGCGGCAGAAGCAAACGCTGGCTGATCCATTGTTCATGCGCGCGCGTGCCAGCGGCTCAAGCGAGGTTTATGTGTCTCCCAGACAGGCACCGACTGCAAAAAGAGAAGGAGTCAGGCGTGCTGGCAACTGCGCCGCTCGATGCAATTGGCTGACTGAGTATTGGCGCCGAAAAGGCCTTTATCCAGAACAGATAACCAACCTGGCGTTGTGACTTTAATGAACGCAATTGACTTGTGACGTTTTCATTTTTTACTTTTGACAGCGGCCGGCTGATGGGTGTCTGCTTTGTGGAAAATCCACCGGCGGGCACAGACTTCGCCCGTTGCGTCAAGAATGCTCGCCGTAAGCCCGGCGCCACATGGCATCCCGACAAAGTGTTTGTTACGCCGCGCGGTGAGCCGTGGCATCTCTTCACCGAGTTCACCCGAAATCCGTCTGCTTTCTGAGCAGATGTGCTTCCTTGGTACTACTGCGTTGCCAGCACCTCAACGTGACAACGCCCGGGCCGAGCTATGCTCTCGCGGCTACTGAGAGGGAGCGCGGCACTCGTTCAACTTCGGCACGCTTCCGTTGAGCTGCAGGGCCAGGAATCCGGCCGTTCCTGTCGGGGCGCCGACCTTGACCGTCGAGCCCGTGCTAGTGTTGGCGGTCTGGCTGTTGCAGTAGCGGAAATACGAATCGGCGCAAGGATAGGGACCGGCGATCTGATAGCCGACTGGTGATCCCTGAGCCTGGGTTATCGGACACGCGCAGATGATATCCGTGCTTCCGAGCTGCCTGTCGAACCCGGGGAACGAGCTGCCGTTGCTGCTGGTGAAGCAAATGCCGCCGTCGCATTGCGCGTAGCCGCCGGTGGACCCCGCTGGACAGGTATAGAGCGCACGATGGCCGTTCGGCGCGACCACGGACTCCGGCAAGCTGAATGTGCTCACCATGTACCCATTGTCGACGCCGTTGGCATTTATCGAGCAGACGTCCTCGCCGTCGACCCGCAGCGGCAAACTGATGCTGTCCCCCTCTTTGACGTCGCATTTGCAGTAGGCCACCTGGTTTATCACCGTGCAGCTGGCGGTCGCGCAGAGCGCGTACGTCTGCGCCTTGCAGATCTTGAATAATCCAGCGGGAGTCGCACCGCCAGGGATCCCAGGCGCAGGGGCGCTCGCGGAAGGCGAGGGCGCGACGGCGTTCCCCGCACAGCCGGTCAACGCGTCGAGCATCCCGACCAGCATTATCGCCAGGATGAGAAAATTCACGAGCCGGGGCGCCATGATTCGCTCCTGCTATCTGAAGCGGTGGTGCGGAGAAGTATGCGCTGATTATCTGTCTCGCGTCGACCAGGGTACCCGCGCCGCGTGAGCAACATCCTGGGGCGCCAGGATCAGAGTGGGAGGGCGCTGGTTTCATGCCCCTCTGGAGGAACGGCAGAGATTTACGGGGTCGCTTCGGGTCCGACCTCGGCCGACCGCATCCGGCAGGGTACGGGTCGGGTAGCGACACTGGCGTGGGGAGGTGTCGGTATGAGATCCTTTTTTGTAACGCGATGACGCTACAAGGGATCTCAGTCTCTTGAACGACAATTGACGCGTCAAGTCGCGCGCGCTAACGTAATCACCCGCTCCGGACAGGCCGTTACGCACGCCCCACACGCCCGACATGCCTCGGCGTTCGGCGTATAAGCGATCTTCATCCCGTGCACACGCAACTTGAGTTTCTGCAGCGGTCCGAACTGCTGATAGTCTGCCGCGTCGATACGGCGGACTTCGAAAACCTGCTCCGGGCACACCACGGCGCAATCGCCTTTGCCTTCACAACGCTTCAAGTTGACCACTGGGGCAAACACACCCTCGTCCTGCCTGCATACAGGTATCGCTGCGCGGCTCATGCCTGATCCTCCTGAGGCTTGCCGCCAGTGGAAGACATGCTCTTCAGAAAACGCTCGCGTTCCTCTGACGTCATCCGTTCCCAACGGCGCCAGTGCCGATGTCCGCGCCAGCCGCCGTGTCCTCGAAATCCGCCGAACAGTATCCGGCTCAGGATCAGCAGACCCAGCGCATGCAGATAGTCGATCGAGCGGCCGCCCGCGAATACCGTTGGAATGACCCAGTTCCAGAGCAGCATCACCATTAAACCCAACAGGGCAATGCCTGTCAGAACCAATAGGGCCTTTCCGAAACATCTCACGCTGAATTTCATCCATCGACTCCTTCAAATATCCAACCCGTCATAAATGTCCTGCAGACGAGCACGCAGTTGCAGCACCGCATAGCGCTTGCGCGCAAGCAGGGTGTTCACGCTTAGGCCAGTCTCGGCCGCCAGCTCTTTGAAACTGCGTCCTTCGAGTTCGTGCGCGATGAAAACATCGCGTTGATTCGCCGGCAATTCGTCGAGCGCGTCTTGCAGCGCCTCTAAAAGTACGGTCCTTGCGTAGGCAGCTGCCGGGCCGGCATCGCTGGCAGGCAGCGCGAGATCGAGCCTGTATTCGACGTCGTCGTCTACCAGCGCGGGCAAGGGCTGCTCCTTCTTCTTGCGAAACCGGTCGATGATGCGGTTTCGCGCTGCGCGGAAGAGCCATGCCCCAGCCTGTTCGATCGGCTCGGGAAGCCGATACGCCTGCACGAACTCGTAGAACACGTCCTGCAAGATGTCTTCCGCTTCGCCAGGATCGCGCACGCGGTGGCGGATGAAGTTGCCGAGTCTCGTGCGCTCTCGCACGACGGTTGCGGCGATGTCGCTGTCTCGTTCGTTCATCCGGTTCGTGGTGTGCGGCGGTTCCATGCGTGTGATGACGATTCAGGATCAGGAATATTGTCGCCAGTCGCAAAAAAGCTGGGTCGCCGGAAGGCGGTGCGCGCGCTGTAAGAGAAAGGGATCACGATGCGCGCTACTCAGCCAGCGCCTGCCGCATCGTAGGGCGCCAGAGTATTTGCGACCGGCGCCACACTTTTTTGCGACTGTGCGACTGAGTCGGCGCGACTGGCCTAGCCGCAGCCCCGTGGCTGCTCCCGGCTTCCCGTCCGGACGCATGGCGACGACGAAAGCGCGCGCCTTCGTTGCCTTCGTCGAGCACGTCGTCAACGAGCATGATCCCGGAAAAAAACCTCGTCGCCTATGCAAGTGCCGCCTACGCTTCGCGCATCCCAACACGCCTCGTCAGATTGGGAATAGGAGCTATTCCTCGTCGACAGCTACCGCGCAATCTCGCCCGAGCACGGGATACGCATCAACCAATGCACAAACGCATTGGCGCAGATGCCGCACTCCGCTACGCGCCGCTTCGGCCGGCGGAGCCATCGAAAAATCCCTATTGAGGTCAACCATGACTCAAGCTCTGAAAGGCAAACTTGCACTCGTGACCGGCGCTTCCCGTGGCATCGGCGCCGCTATCGCGGCACGTCTGGCGCGTGACGGCGCATCGGTTATCGTTCACTATGCGTCCAGCCAGGAGCGCGCGGACGCCGTGGTCAAGGCGATCCGCGATGCCGGCGGCGAGGCCGAAGCAGTTGGCGCGAATCTGGCGCAGTCGGAAGGCGTGAAGACGCTCATCGATTCGGTCAACGACGTGTTCAGCGGCCGCTTCGAAGGGCGGCTCGACATCCTCGTCAACAACGCGGGCACGGTCGAATACGGACCGTTCCTCGATTCGTCGGAGACTTCATACGACACGCACTTCAACCTGAATGGGCGCGCGCCGATCGAACTGCTGAAGGACGCGGCAGCGCGGATGGTCGCGGCGGGCTTGGGACGCATCATCAACGCGGGCTCCGCCTTCGGCGAAGCAGCGCCGCTGCCCGGCGTGACGCTCTACATCGCATCGAAGTTCGCCATTCGCGGCTTCACACGCGGTCTGTCGCGTGAGCTCGGTAAGTACGGCGTGACCGTCAACGCTGTGCAGCCCGGTCCCATCGATACAGAACTTGCTCCGCAGCCCGGCAGGCACGGAAGACCACGAAACGATGACGAAGCTGGCAAGCGTGGGCCGCTTCGGCAAGCCGGAAGAAATCGCTGCGGCCGTGGCTTATCTCGCGAGCCCCGAAGCCGCTACACAACCGGCGAGAGCCTGACTGTCGACGGCGGTTGGATCGCCTGACGCAGCCCGCATGCACAGGCGCTGTGCGGATAGATGTGGTGGTATCTGCGCAGCGCCAGCTGAATGTCGTCGAACACATGCCGTTGCAACTTTTTGATTGCAACGGCCCGCCCGCCAATCGTTTCCCACGCCTGACCACGCCCGCTAGTGAAGCTTGACTACGGCCGGCCGAGGCTGTGTAAAAACGCCTGGGCCGGCCGGCTTGCAAAGGACCTGATGTCGCGCATTTGCCGCACGCCAGATTGCGTGCGTCTGGGCTGATTGCGTCGCCTACCCGCGAGTGAATTGAGCGCGTTAGATCACGCGCCCCGCAGCTTCATTGCCCGCATCGCGCCAGCGAATCCCAGAATTCTGATGACGCGCTTGAGGTTATATGCCAGCACGTGCAAGCTCATTTCGGCTGCAACGCGGCCAAGCCCGCGCGTCTGGAAGTGGGTCGAACCCATCCAGTGTTTGAGGGTGCCGAACACGTGCTCAACCGTTCGGCGTCGTATCGTCATTGCGTCAAGCTGGCGATCCAGTCTGAGTTGCATCTTCTCAAGTACCGCCTCGTGTTCCCACCGGCGGATGCGCCTGTAATCAGCCGGCGTGCACTGGCTTTTGATCGGGCAACGCGGACATGCACTGCTCCAGTAGGTATGCGTTTTCAGTAGATTGGCGCTCTCAAGCGAGGTGTATCTGCATATTGCCCGTTGACCGGCCGGACACAGGTACTGGTCGTCCTTGGCAATATGGATGACGTCAGCCCGATCGAACCACCCGTCAGCCTTCGCACCTGAGGTCTGCGAATTCGGTACCAGCGCCGCAATGCCCGCGTCTGCGCAAGCCTTGATTTCCGGCGCGCTGAAGTATCCACGGTCTGCCAGTGCCTTGATCTTCTTTTTGCCCATGGGTCGCGCGCAGCCTTGGCCATCGGGCTATCCCGGTGCAGGTTCAAAAGGGGGCTTCGCTAAACGGCTAAGTGGTCCATTGGCGACTGCACCGTCGGCGCTTCCTTTATCGCGTCGACGGATCCCGTCGGTCTATCTTCTTTCATTCGGCTGATGTCGCATGGCAACTTCGCAAACAAGAAAGTGTGCACCCCCAGGGTGTTGACACCGATGCAGACGACTGCCGGGCAAGCACAAATCGGCTGGATTTCGCCTTGTGCGGCATCTAATCTTAATCAGCGTCGTTCCGCAAGCTCTGTAGTAGACGGACTGCCCCGACGACGCAGGTAATGAATCCCCGGGTGGGCGACATGACCACGGCGTCCCTGTCATGGATGGCCCCCCGACGGGGCTGGCCCGGCGATTGAATGCAGACGGCACGCTGCGCTGTCCATCCCGATACCCGCATAAGCGGCCACGAAGACAAGCACCATGATCCACCCACCTGCTTCGAAGACGCCCATCGGATGGACTGCCGCCGGATGGACACTTGTCGCCAGACGGGAGAACC
>NZ_CYGY02000093.1:0-491 GCF_900007165.1 Paraburkholderia piptadeniae | reverse complement strand
TCTACCAGTTCACGCGGCTCAAACGCGGTTGCCACACGAGGTGCAGCAACCCGCTGTTCTTCCTGATGCGGCACTGGCGGCCGGGCGCGCGCGGTGCCCTGCGCCTCGGCCTGCTCCATGCGGCTGACTGCATCGGATGCTGCGCCGGCCTGATGGTCGCGCTGGTCGCGCTGGGCGCGATGAACATGGCATGGATGCTCACGGCGGCGGTCATCATTTTCATAGAGAAGTCCTTGCCCGGCGGACACCGTGTGGCTCGTCCGCTGGGTGTGGCGCTGATCGCAGGCGGGCTCGCAATGCTGGCGACACCCTGGCTCGGCAGCGTCCGGTAGCCGGGAAGAAAGGCGGCGACACGGCACGCACTCGCGCGTCATGTCGCGTTCGACAACTTGCGAACAAAAGGAGGCGTGCGATGGCTTGGCATATTGCGGGAACTTACTATGCGCCTTGCAGCTGCAAGGTTGGCTGTCCTTGCGTGCTGGGTGAGTTGG
>NZ_CYGY02000234.1 GCF_900007165.1 Paraburkholderia piptadeniae | reverse complement strand
GTCTCGTGGGCTCGGCGATCGATACAGTATGGCTGCGGCTGGGCTGTCGGGTTGCCGAACTGGCGAGACTGCTGGCGACCGTGCCCGACCGGCGGGGTACGAAAGGGCTGGTATGTGGTGCCTTGCCCGCCGGAGAACTGCGTGCGATCAGTTGGTGTGAGATGTCGCGAGGATTGCTGATGCATTGGGTCGAGTTACGCGATACGGCGCATGGTCCCATGGTCGGCGACTACCGGATCGTTTCGCCGACCGACTGGAATTTCCACCCGCGCGGCGCCGTAGCCCGGACGCTCGAACGATTCCCAGCGAGCGCCTCGCTGTCCGGTTGGAAGCGTGCCGCTGTGCTAGCTGCCGCCTATGATCCCTGCGTCGCATATCAAATAGGCTATGCGAACAAGGATGACGCTCGGATGGATCATGCATGAAGTCAGTCTTGCAGGCGGCATCCTGGCGTTGATGGAGAAGACTGCAGAGCGCGAGTGTTTCGTCCGTGTCACGCATCTTCTGCTCGAAGCAGGTGGATTCTGCGGGGTAGACGTGCGCGCCCTGCGCTTCGCGCTCGAAGCGATTGCGCCGGGCACATTGCTTGATGGTGCGACCGTGGAGATACGCGAGATGCGGGGCCGGGCAT
>NZ_CYGY02000074.1 GCF_900007165.1 Paraburkholderia piptadeniae | reverse complement strand
GTGGATAGCCCTTATATTTATACAGGTATATTTGCCACGTCATGAGCGCTTCGATTGCCTGCCCCGAGGACATCCATCCATCGCTGTGGCGCGCTTCGCAGCTCGCTCAGGGTCGCGGCCGGGTTGTCGACACCGGGTATCCCGCGTTGTCCAGGGAGCTGCCAGGCGGAGGATGGCCGCTTGCGGCGCTCGTGGACCTGCTCGTGCAACATCCCGGCGTTGGCGAACTGCGGCTGCTGCGTCCGGCGTTGAGTGCAACCTCGAAGGGAACAATTGCCTTCGTCAATGCACCGCACCAGCCTGACGGCCTTGGGCTGTACCACATTGGTGTACCTATCGACAGGGTTGTTCTGGTCAAAGCGGCGACCACAGCCGATGCGTTGTGGTCCGTCGAACAGCTTCTTCGGGCGGGCACGTGCACCAGCGTCATTTTTTGGGCACTGCACGTCAAGAATTCCTCGTTGAGGCGGCTACACCTGGCCGCTCAATCGGCCGAGAGCCTGTTTGTCATGGTGAGGCCCTTCGCGACGGCGCAAGACGCGTCGCCGGCAATCTTGCGGCTCACTTTGCGACCAACGTCCGAGGGACTGATTGTTGACATCGTAAAGCGCCGAGGCCCGACGCTGGGGGAACCAATTTCCGTGGCGCTGCAGCCGACGCCTGTTCTGCTTTCAAATCGACCCCGGGTTACGCGGCGACCCCTCGAAGAAGTCGGCCAAGTCCCAAGTGCGGTTGAGCCGACGCACGCATAACCGTAGACTTGTAACGCCGCAAAGCCACCGGACGAAATCGGAGGAGCAATGTGCTATTCCGCGCAAATTGAAGCCGACTACAAACGATATGTCAGGATGTTCGGCGCGCACATGGATATCCGCGAATTTGCCCGGCTGTATTGGGAACGCGCGGAGGGACGACTGAAGGCAAAAATCCCGAAGGCGATGGACGAAGCGTTTGCATCGCCGCAGTCTGAAGACGAGCTTGAAATCAAGAAGCTCATCGAGCAGTACAACGTTGCTCAGACTGCGGTGCTCGAGGAAGAGCTCTTTAAGCAGCGCGCACGATTTGTGGCGGCAGAGAGGACACTGCAAACAAAGACAACGAAAGCTGCGACAGAAAGCAAACGCATTGCGACGGACAAAATCGACGCGACGTTGCGCCGGCTCGATGACATCAAGCGCACCGAGAGCGAACCGCAAGACTCACGCATCTTTCCCGGTTACTACGCGCCGGTACTCATCGTCGAAGATGGGCAACGAGTTGTGAAACCCATGCGGTACCAGTGTCGGATTGCGGGCAAGCCCGCAAACTATGACTTCAAATTTCCTGGCACATACAACGCTCGGCGGGATAGCCTGGAAGGGTTTTGGAAGACCCTTTTCGGCTACTCCCACGGACTGATGCTTGTCGACGCGTTTTACGAGAACGTAGCGCGGTCAAAGATGGAAGGACGAGCACTCGCCGACGGTGAGAAAGACGAGAACGTTATCCTTGAATTTCGACCGAACGAGGGGCGGCAAAAGCTTGTGGCGTGTCTGTGGTCAAAGTGGTCGGCGCCCGGTGAGCCGGACCTTTATTCTTTCGCGGCAATCACAGATGAGCCGCCCGAGGAAGTTGCGGCGGCTGGTCATGACCGATGCATCATACCCATAAAGCCTGAACATATCGATGCGTGGCTAAACCCCGACCCGAAGGACCTCGCGGCGCAGTATGCGATTCTTGATGACAGGGACCGGCCGTATTATGAGCATCGGCTAGCAGCCTAAGCCGGAGCTGCAATCGCCCAAATCGAACGACAGCGCAAGGCGGCTACCGCTTGCCCTTCATGGTGAAGGGAGCAAGGAGTGACTGTACGTCGACCTGCTGTCCTTGTAGGAGAAGCAGTCGCGCGTGAAGCACCGTGTTTTCAAGAACAAGCTTCGCCGTGCTCAGCAGGTACATCGCGTGGACGTCGGAGACAGACATGCCCGCCTCAATCACGTGGTGGCGCTCGACGAGTGAATTCATGACGAGGCGCCTGAACTCCTGCTCCGCGAATGGCAGCTCCGCGTAGTCAATGGGGTCCTCGGCTTCGACCTCTCGCAGCATGTCCACAAGCGTTTCGGTGCTCACTTCCACGTATCAGCTCCTTACCTTATTAAGGGCTCGTGCAGCCAAGCTATTCGCACACCTAGCCTAACGGTTCCGGATTCTGCAGTCCAGCCCGAGTCGGCATGAAACACCTATGCAAGGGCTGGCTAGCCGCTTGGGCGCCCAGTACGGCGCTGGTGCGGTCACCGCAGCGTCCGAGCTTGCAAGGGTTCCAAAACGTCGGCCGCCCTGCAGTCAGCCGAGCAAGTCTTGCGCCTGGAACTTTTGCGACTGCCATTTTATAGGCGCACCGCACCACGTTCGGCCATCCCTCGTCTGCACCTCAGCGAGTGCATCGTGACTGCGGACAGGATTTGCCCTTTGTTGGGTTGCAGACAGACAGTCCTTCTGCTGGCTAAGAAGATGAGGAGTGGCTTCACTCGCCCACTTGACAGAGTTGCTCGAAAACTTAGTGGTTAATGTTCCGGACTTGGATTGTGCAGGTTGGACGAAGCACACGTTCCGGATTAGCACTTGCAGGCCGCGCCGAGGGGCTCGTATTGCAACATCAGACGGGGAGAACTCGGACATCATGGACATTAACGACTTGTGGTGTTCAATTGACAAATCGGCGTGGGTGGCCGCGCTTAATCACTATTGGAGCTTCGTCCGTCCTGAGAATCTGGCGTTGGAACTCGCGATGTCAACCCTCGACATCGAGCGACTGCGTAACTTCAGTGCCTTCGACTGGTACGCCTTCCTTGAGGACGAGTACTTTCGCTGGAAATACACGGCCCCTAACCGCTATGCCACCACGACAGCCCATCTTCGCCGCTTCGTCCAAGAGGGCCGTCTGGGCGAGCTCGACACCATCCGGCAAGCGTTGGTGCAATTGGACACGAGCAACATTAGGGCGAGTCTGAACAAAGCCAGCGAAATCCGAGGCTTGGGGACAGCCGGCGCCTCGGGACTGCTTGCGCTAATGTATCCAGCCTCGTTCGCGACGGTAGACCAGTTTGTCGCGCTGCAGCTGCGAGAACTCAATGACTTGCCGGAAAGACAAGAGCTTGCGCGAATGAATCCCACGAATCTCTCTGTACAAAATGGTGTGACGCTCATCGGCATCATGCGGCGCAAGGCAAAAGAACTGAATGACCAGTTCGGCACGAACGAGTGGACTCCCCGCAAAATCGATATGGTCCTATGGTGCAATCGACCGCCGCGACGCAATGCCCGCATGCTGCGGTGCTATCAATGAGCGGACGTCGAAATGTCGACGGCGGTGACTGCTGCTGCATACGCCGCTGTTTCGAATGCAAGAACCTCGGTGCAAAATCGAGCGCTTTGTCTACATCTTTGACCGACAACCGGTCATATTCGTGAAGGCTTGGAATTTGTCACGTGCAGGTGGCAGCAGGGGGCCTGCCAGAGGACATCGACAGCATTAACGTGTTTCGATGGTTGACGTATGCACAGTCGCCAGTCGGCTGCCTGCAAACGGGTCCTGGCTCCAATTGACGCCGGCTTTTGCAGCACCGGGCACTTGCTGCAGTTTGTCGCTCACGGCGAAATGCTCCAGTGATTGGCCCGCGCTGATTGCCTGCTTGAGCCATCGGGGCATCTCGCCTTTGCCCGACCACGTTTCTCCCGTTGCACTGCGATACCTCGCGGATTTCTCGTCGAGGTGGTCCTGTGCTATTGCAGTTGCCACGTCGTCCAACTCAATTCCGAATTCGGCCATTCTGCGGCGCAAGTAAGCGACGATGCTGTCTCGCTTTCGCTCGTCCATTCTGGATTTCCTCTACTTCAAAGACACTGTGGTTTCTAGGTGGGCGTTCCCACCTGTGCGCAAACCCCGTGCCTTCAGAATACCACTATTGATTCGGTACCCATATGGGTCTACCGTTCAATAGCCTATTTCTGCAGTTATGTGGCATAGTGCGGCCATTGCTTATTAAAGGGAAAAGAAAAATGACCACACTGGAAAAGGTACAAGCAAAAATCGCAAAGCTGCAGGCTCAGGCGAGCGCAATGGCTGCAAATCAGTCATCCGGAGCAATCGCAAAGATTCGCGACATTATGGAGCGACACGGTCTGACGACTACGGACATCGAAGCGCACCTTGGTGGCAAGAAGCGTGGGCGCAAGCCGGGCGTCGAGGCTGCCGCAAAGTCGTCGACTTCAGCGGCAAGATATCGCGACCCGAAAAGCGGCGCCACGTGGACCGGTCATGGTCGAGCGCCCGCGTGGATTGCCAAGGCCAAAGACCGCAGTAAGTATCTGATTGAAGGCAATGCCGTCGCTTCGGCACCTGCCGCCAAGAAGACGGCAGCAAAAGCTGGCGCGTATGTGCGTGGTCCTCAGCCGGCCATGTATCTCAATCCGAAGACCGGCGCAACATGGAGCGGCCGCGGCCCCGCGCCGGCATGGTTGGCTGGTGCCAAGGACCGCAGCAAGTTTCTGATTGCAGGTGCAGGAGAGCGCGCGGCGGAGCCGAAGGCGACTGCAGCCGAGAAGGCGTCGGCGAAGAAGGTGGCCACGAAGACGCTGGCTACGAAGAAGAGCGTTGTAGCGGCGAAAAAGGTGAGCGCGAAGAAAGTGGCCGCCAAGAAGACAGCGGCCAAGAAGGTCGTCGTGAAGAAGGCTGCCGCCAGGAAGGCGATGAGCGCAAAGACATCTGCGTCCAGGAAGGCACCGGCAAAGAAAGGGACTGCGAAGAAGGCGGTGCCGGCTGCAAGCAAGAAGGCGTCGACGAATAAAGTATCGATGACAGAGGCGGCCGTGACCGCTCCGATGGTCACAGTCGAGTCTGGCGCCGAGTTGACGACCTAATCGCAGTTGTCAGGTGCCCGGTGGACCAGCGATTTTCTGGTTCCACCGGGTGCACCAACCCGACGACGTTTTATTGCGCCTGCGCTGCCTGACGTTGCGCGGCTTGCTGTTGAGCGTGCTGCTTCGCAAGGTGCCTGCCGACCATACAGCCGCCGACCGCACCAACGACAGCGTGGTGTCCCGCGTAATGTCCAGCGACTCCGCCCACGACCGCGCCTTTGAGGCAGCCGGCGGCGTTTGCTGTGCCTGCCGTCGTAAAGGCCAGCGTCGTTGCAATCAAGGCGGTTCTTATCGGGCTAGCTTTCATTCGAAGATACTCTGAGGTTGGACTTTTCGGATGTGGCGCTTTCCTGCGCTGTTTCAATACCCGCGCCAATCACGATGCTTCTGCCACTCGTGCTCACGCCATTCCTGGCTGCGCCATTGACGTTCACGCCACTCGCGACGTTCGCGCCATTCGCGGGCTCGCCAGTCGTCGTCACCGCCGTACGCGACGGCGACCGGTGCGGGAGCATACACGACGGGAGGTGGCGGTGCGTAGACTGGCTCTGCCGGCGCATACACGGCGCCGGGGATGCCTAAGCCGATGGCGACGTCGACGTGTGCCGATGCTGCAGTTGATGCCGCCAGAACCGCCAGACCAAGTGCTGCGCCAAGAATGTTCTTGTTCATCTTCTCTACTCCTCGCACATTGAGTGCAATGTCAATGACTACGGCTCGGAGTGTAAGGAGCGATGTCGGACACATGTGAAACGGAGGCGCGAGATTGGTAACGCGGCATTACTAGCGTCGGCGTACCGCGAACGCTCTCAGGCACTGCGCTTGTGCCGTGTGTTAGTTGAATTCCAAGAACCCAACGCTCAGGGACCCCGTCGAAGAGTTATCACTCTCTGGAACACGCCGTATCATCCAAGGTGGATTGGCCAGCGCGGGGACTACCCCGTGGACGGTAGTGCGGAGGAAGCCTTTGTGCTTCTTTCGCGCTTTCTTCCCGCAGCGCTAGGCGCTGCGTCTGCCATGTATCACGATATATCTCGGCCCTTAATATAAAAGCCCCACGGTGAGTGGGGCTCGCTATCAGGTTTCGGCCTCTTCTTCTTCTTCTTCGCAGTCGTGGCTTCGCGGGTCGTCTACTGGCAGGTCCTCGCGTTTAAGGAAAAGCTGGCCGCGGAAGTCCCAGTACTCGTAGTCTGTCCAGTCTTCGTCCCACCAGTCCGGCGCGTCGCCTGTTTTCAGCGTCACGCTCTTAAGCACTTCATCCAGGTCTGTCCAGCAGTACTTATCCCCGTAACCCCACCGCACTTCGCGCATGCCGGACTCCCACACAATCACCCGTACACCGTAGTGGCAATCATAGTGCAGGCCCCAGCTTGCCAGCTCGTCACAGCACTGCTCGAACGAAGGCTCCCGGTCGTTCTCGCTCACCCACTCGTTCCGGGCTTGGCCCAGCAGGTGGAGCAGAAAATCGATGGCGTCATATCCGTCGCCACCTCGCTTTAGCATGTCCTCAAGGGAGCAGTTTTCAGCGCTGGTCGCGGTTGGGTACCAGGCTCGCACGAATCGCGCAAGACGGAAGCCGAAGACGTGGTTGTATTTTCCGCCGTCGATGTCAATAAACAGATTTTCGTAGTCGCGGTCGTCCACCTCCGCCACGTGCAAGTCGCACTTGTATTCGCGCCCACTGCCTTCTGCGTCCAATTCCGCCTGACACTGAGCGACATACTCCGCGTGAGTTTGTCCGCAGCTTTCTAGCGAAAGCACGTCCAGTGCGTGGTGCTCATCGCGCGCCTCGTAGTCGCCGAAAAGGTGGCCGGAAGTGGTGTTGCAAATTCGAAAGAGTTTCATTCTGGTGTTCCTTGTTGAGTTTGCTGACACCACATCACGTGTCGTCGACCGGACGCAATCTGCGGCTCATCTTCAGCTGAGGTGTCGCAGCCATATAGCGAATGGATGTTTATCTTGCCGCGAATATGCGTTTCTAAAACTTCAGAAACGCGTGCACAGGGAGCGGGGAAATATTCAACCTTGCTGTAGAGAAGCGCTCGTCGGATATGGTCGGGCAGCTCGGGAGCGAGGCGAGGGCGATGCTTTGTCCGCACGGGAACATTGACGGTACGGATGCGCGCGCCCATCGCCTGCTAATAACTCGCCTACAACTCGGAAAACCCATGGATGGTCTGAAAGAAGTCCTTCTCTCACATAAGACTTTCCAGTTCTGGATTGTGGTGGGCGTCTTGAGCTATGGGGCGAAGCTCCCCCCTAGCCCAGCAGGACGCTGGGCTAGGGGGAGCTTCGCCCCTGAGCCTGCGCGCTGGACTGCGGAGCCGGTCTCTCGTACGGGGCATCGGGGTCGCGTGCATCGCCCCGACTCGGCTGGACTATCACAAGGTATGCACACCTTGCCGCTCACCCTCCAGCCGCTGCTCCCAGGTCGCGCCCCGAGCCTCCCGCTTGGCGCCATTCCGCTGGCCGCGGGGTATCTAGCCCTCTCCTCCAGCCAAGGGTATACGTCGGCGACTTTAAACGCTGCAAGAAATCCAGTTTTGGTGGTTTCGGGCGAGGTTGCTTGCGGACCGCCTTCCGGGACTGCTGGGTCGCCACGGTACCTTGTCGCACGCGGGTCTGAGATGCGAAGAGACCATTCCGGACGCGGAGCAGGGCGGTTCAAGTGCATGGTGATTTCGCTCGACGCACGAGACGCGCCATACTGAGCGGGATAAAGAGCTTCTCTATTGTTGGGCAGCATGCCAGCGGAGTGTAGCTACGGTTCTAAATCAAACGCGGCCCAAAACACCACTAGCAGTGTGCGGCCATGGAGGGAGGTGGTCTGAACACGCGCGCTGGTTGACCAACGGTCCGGCATCTGTTGAACTTTCCGCCGCCGGGTGCCTGTCGAAGGTCCTTAGCGCGTTATCTGGGCTACGATTGCACAGTTGTCGTCGATTGATTGAATCCACTGCTTGGTTTTCGGTGGTTTCGTTTTCGCTACAATGGTTCGGGGAATGCCAGTCACGGGCAGGCCGCAGGTGGGAGATAACCACAGCCATCGGGGGCAGTTTGGCGATTCACACAGTTTCGGGCGCACAGTTCGCTAGGATGTTCTGTCTTCGCCCTACTCAATACGCATGGTTTTTGGGTGCAGGCGCATCGGCGGCAGCCGGCATCCCGACCGGCTACGCAATGATTACCGACTTCAAGAAGCGGATTTTTTGCGAACTCGCCGGCGTGAAGCTCAAGGATGTTGATGCCGACGACCCGCTCTGGATTGGCCGCATCAACTCCTATCTCGAGTCGCGCTCGGACTTGCCCCCACCGGGTGACCCGCGAGAATACGCCACCGCGTTCGAGGCCGTGCACCCCACGCCGGAAGACCGTCGTAACTACATCTCGGCGGCTGTCGAGAAAGGCACGCCGTCGTACGCGCATCGTGTACTCGCCTCTCTCATCACAACGGGCCGGGTTCCGTGCGTTTTCTCGCCCAACTTTGACAATCTGGTCGAAACGGCTGCGATGATGACGGACCAATTGGTCCCGGCGGGCGACCGCGCAAACATCGCGGTGGCTGGTATCGACAACGTCGAGCGGGCGACGCTTGCCCTGCGAGAGAGCCGCCCCCTGCTCGCAAAGATTCACGGCGACTATCAGTCGGTTCACATCAAGAACACCACCGCGGAGCTTCGTCATCAGGACCAGCAGATGCGCCAGGTGCTGACTCTTGCATGCGGTCGGTATGGCCTCGTCATCGTGGGATATAGCGGTCGCGATGAATCAGTCATGCAAGCATTGGCCAGCGCAATTGCACAACCGAACGCGTTCCCAGGTGGAATTCACTGGGTCGCGCGCTCGGCGAAGGACATTCTGCCCGCAGTTCGCGAGTTTCTGGAAGCAGCGGATGCCGCCGGCGTGCGGACCTCTCTCGTAGAATGCCACACGTTTGATGAGCTTGCCGCCGACATCCTCGACAACCTGAGTATGCCGCCAGCGCTTGAGCAGCATATTGGCGAGTTCAACGCACGTGAGGTTCTGCGTCCGGTTCCTTTGCCGACGAAAGACCACGTCTCCTACCCCGTTCTTCGCTGCTCGGCGTTACCTGTTATTTCCATGCCTACGATGGCTCGCCGAATCACCACGGCGAAGCCGCTTACGAGCGCCGACGCCCGGAAGCTGGTTCGAGATGCCGGGGTCTGGGCCATCGTTGCGAGCAACGGGCGGGACGTCGCAGCGTTCGGAGAAGACGCCGCACTCCTTCAAGCCTTTGAGCCGGTTGGTGGACGGTTGGCTGACACAATTGCGCTGTCGCCCGAGCACGACAGCTGGGCGCTCGGTTTGCTCTATGACGCACTCATCCGTGCCGTATGCCGGCGTAGGCCCATCAGAGCACGGATGCGTCGTCAGGGGCACGCCGTAATGGCGCAAGGAGAAACTGATAAGGAAACGTCGGAGGCGCGTGCGCTTCGAGTCGAGCGTCAGGCGAAATTGAAGAACGCGTACTCGGGTTCGCTGTACGGTAAGACGGAACATGGCCACCCCTTCTACGAAGGCGTGCTGCTGCGTCTCGAGCAAGCGGCGAATCGCTGGTGGCTGGCGTTTGAACCAACGACTTTCGTCGATGTGCCTCGCGACCGCTCAGAAGAAGACGAGGGCGATGAATCCGAGAGCTTTGAGCGCAAGCGCTGGGTCGACCCCTCGGTGGACTGGAGACGCGAGCGATGGGCGCGGCGGTACAACAACGTATGGGCGGGAATCATCGATGCTTGGGCACACCTGCTGGCAGGCACTGATGGGGCGGTAGTCCGCGCGACCGGTGTCAAGGAAGATGAAGGTATCGATGCCGTATTCCAGCTTTCTCCGGTGACGGCGTGGAGCCGGCCGGGGCACGATGCACCTTATCTGCATCTTGGGAACTGAAGATGGACTATCAGACATCCAAGCTCCCACCATTTTCACTTCTGGCTGAACCGGAACTCACGTTCAACAGCGAGAATACCGCCCTCGAGGTCAATCCCCTGCGTGGACTCAAGCGTCACGGTGCGTATAACGGCACCGCGTTCGAGGGGTACACGCCGAAGCTCCGCGTGGCGCTTGTGGCACCAGCAGCGGGATGGCCGAAGATTCGGGACCTGGTCGAGACTGTACGCGCTAACCATGCTGCTGGGGACCGGCGCAATTATGTGCCGCATTATCCAGGCTTTGAAGAGCTTTTCCGGGTTCCGATTGTTGCTGCGCCGAAAGGCGTCCACATCAAGTGGCCCGATGACCTGATGGCGCTGGGCGGCGGGGGGGCGCCACACGAGCGACTGTTTGCGGCAATGTCCGAGGCAATGGTGCGCTTGAATGCGATGCATGACGAGTTCGATGTTGTAATCGTGCATCTGCCGGACAGATGGGAAATGGCGTTTACCGGGTTGGGATTCGACGCCCACGACGCATTGAAAGCGTTGGGCGCTCAATATGCAATTCCGACGCAGGTCGTAAACGACCGTGTCTTTAGCTTCAAGTACAAGGCCTCGCTCGCCTGGCGTCTGTCTATTGCGCTGTTCGTCAAGGCAGGGGGCGTGCCGTGGAAACTCGCCCCGATGGAGGGGGTGCCGGAGGACACGGCATACGTTGGTCTAGCTTACGCGCTGCGCGGTGACCCACGCGCGGCACAATTCGTGACCTGTTGCTCGCAGGTTTTCGACGCCGACGGTGGAGGGATGCAGTTCGTCGCCTTCGAGGCTCGCGACCCCGTCGCAGACGTCCAAGAAGCCCGCCGAAATCCTTTCCTCAGTCGTAGTGACATGCGAGCAGTGATGGCGCGCAGCCTGAATCTTTACCTCAAGCGCAACGGCGGTCGGCTGCCGCGCCGGCTTGTCATCCACAAAACGACATCATTTAAGGAAGAGGAGCTGCGTGGTGTCTTTGACGCGTTCTCCACCGTGAAGGAGGTCGAATGCCTCGAAATAGGCAGTAGGGGTACGTGGCGCGGAGTCTGGTTGGTGGCAAGTAGCAAAAAGGGTGTGCATAGCGAACCGGACCGGGCGCCTGTCCCGCGTGGTGCGATGCTGATGCGTACGGGCAATTCGGCGTTGGTCTGGGTCGCAGGCAATGCGCCCACCGCCAGTCTCGGTGACAAGCTCTTCTACCAAGGCGCGAAGAGCATCCCGAAGCCGCTGAACATCATTCGTCACGCGGGTAGTGGACCGCTCGAAATAGCGGCCTTAGAAACAGTTGCGCTGACGAAGATGGACTGGAATAACGACGCACTGTATGACCCTGTTCCAGTGACTATCCGCTATTCACAGAAACTTGCGAAAACCATAGCTAATGTTCCGGGCTTACCAGGCAACCACTATCCTTATCGCTTGTTCATGTGAAACAAGAGGAACGCCGACGGTGTTGAAATGAACGCAGCGCGACAGACAGAGCGGCTGGCTCCCGACGTCTTTACCCAGGAGACCAGGTGATGGCACCGTTGTCGAAGCTTTCTATCAAGCGGCGCATAAGAGGTCTCGGCGTGGCGGTTAATCGTTGCGAAAGCGACGTGGCAACGCTTGTCGGTACGGTGCTGCGCATGTGGTGTAAGACTGCTTTTCCTGGGCTTCCCAAGCCGTCTCTGCCATATTCAAAGGCTCTTGCCGATGAGCCGGAGTTGGCCGCATTTGTCTCGTCCCTCAGTCATATGACTTTTCTGGATGCGACATATTGGCTCAGCTCGTCATACGCAATGCTGGCTGACGAAGGCCATCGGAGACAGCTTGCGATGTATTTCACGCCGGCATCGATTACTGACGGGCTGCTAGATGACCTGATGGCTCAAGGCGTCGATTTCGGAAGTCAGACCTTCTTGGACCCGGCCTGCGGCGGCGCAGCTTTTTTGGCACCGATTGCGCAGCGCATGCGAACAGCGCTGAGGAAACGGGGATTCACATCCCTTAGGTTGCTTAAGCACATTGAAAAGCATCTCTACGGCGCGGACCTGGACAAGACGTTGTGCATACTGTCCCGGCACTTTCTGTGCATGGCCCTGTACGACGATATCCAAGAGACTGGCTACGTTCCGTCGTTCATGGTCCATGTGGCGAATTCGCTGACGCAATTGGGCCCAGTTCTCGGGACGGTGGACGTGGTCGTTTGCAATCCGCCATATCGGAAGATGACGGCCGAGGAGCTACTACCCCTGCGCCCTGTATATGCGGACGTTATTGAGGCCCAGCCAAATCTTTACGCGCTTTTTATAACGCTTTGCGTGCGCCTGCTGCGTATCGGCGGCTATGCCGCGTTGGTCACGCCGACAAGTTTCCTGTCCGGGCAGTACTTCGGGTGCCTGCGCAAGTTCCTCCTCCGAAACACGGATGTGGCACATATCGGTATGGTCAGTGACAGACAGGGCGTGTTCATCGACGTTGAGCAAGAAACCGCACTGACCGTGCTGCGTCGGCGCACCGAAGAGGACCGTACATTTGTGAAAGCCAATGTGTCGGTCGTGTCAGTTACTGGTCAGTACACGAATGTCGGCGAATGCGTGCTTCCCAACGCCGGCTCTGTATGGCCCATTCCCCGCTCCGTCGACGATGTGGTTCTTCTTAAGAGGGCGGCGCTCTCTCGGTTCCGACTCTCAGACTACGGTTATCGCGTACGCATCGGCGCATACGTATGGAATCGCGACAAGCGCCCCAAGTTCGAATCACTCAATGATGCTCGCCGGGTAAAGGCGCACACGGCCATGCCTTTGATGTGGTCACGAGACATCGTTCTTGGCGGAATCGTTCGTCTGGAAGACAAGCCTTCCTATAACGGCGAGCATCGCTTCGTGGATTTGGGCAACAAGAGGCATACGTCGGTGGTTACGTCACCCTGCGTGGTCATGCAGCGTGTGACGTCAAATGACCAGCCTCGTCGGCTGGTGGCGGCAGCAGTATCGCCGGGCGTCTTCGACGCCTATGGCGGATTCATCGGTGAAAACCACATTGTCATCATAGAGGCGGTGAGCGAAAAGCCGGCGCTGCCTCCGACGAAGCTCGCCAAGCTGTTGAGCGCGCGGACGGTGGACCGGTATTTCAGGTGCATCTCCGGCGCCACGAATGTGTCAGCGTTTGAACTCAAGCAGCTCGCCTTGCCGGACCCGCGGGCGCTCATCGCGGCCGCGGTCGGTGGCAGGTCGATGGACGACGCGGTGAATGTAGCGTTCGGACTCGTTCTAGGAAATGACTCGACAGAGCATCAAACAGTACGGATGTCGCAATGTCTCGATTGAAGTCCTTGGCAGTGCGCAAAGCCGACCAGGCGAAAGCTCGAGAAAAGCTTGCTGAACTCGCGCGAAAGCTGACTGTTCAGCCGATGGGACGGACACGTCGACCGGCCAAATCCAAAGCACCTCCAGCCGCCCCCCCTGCACAGCCGACGCCGACGCGTGTGGAACGACCGTGGGCAAAGATTCGCGCCGGAATTGCGCCTCTGACCTACTTTTCTCGCACAGCGAGCGTGCCCATCGCTCCGCAGCCCTGGGCGAAGCAACTTGTGAGCACGATGCTCGCTGCTGCTGACCAAGGTGGGGTATCACTTTGCTTGGTCTGGCCTGCCAAGTTGACGTCTTTGCCGTTGCTGCATGCCTTGGCAGACATCGAGAGGGTATTCGCCAAGGATTTGCGTGGCATACGGACCTTGCTCTATCCGGGCACCCATGCCTGTCGCGCGCCGCTCCACAGCGTTGTCGCCAACCGCGAATTACTGAGCGCTTTCTATCGCAGTCTGTGGGTGCAGGAGAATGACTCTTTCGAAATGAAGTCATGCACGGAATCGCCAGCGTTCCTGGCCGCACTATGGGCTTTGAACGACCTTAGTCAGCACAACCCTGACTCTCCCGACCCCTCACTCGCCGAACTCATTCCGACGTTCGTTTTTGACCCCACCAAGCTTACTTGGACCTCAACAATCTCTAATCCGCTCGAACGCACTCTCGCGAAGGTCGAGCGCCTCGCGCTTCGGCGCGACCTGCGCGAGAAGGTCCGCCTTGAGTGGGATGTTCCTGACAAGGCCCCCGGCGCCCTCATGGTTGTGCATCACTCGGCGAAGAAGGGTGCGTGGCGGACGGCATTGAGTGCCTCGGCATTGAAGGGGCAGGGGCGTCCAGAGGTCTTGCTGCTTGACGCGACAGATGCCGCAACACGCACGAACTATGCTGCCGTTAAGCGCATTCCTAGTTTCCTATCGCTTGCGCACGAGAATGGCTGCTCCGATATGGGGGCCGTTATTGTGACAGATGACCCAAAGACCTTCTTCATCCTGCGCGCGCAACTCCATGAATCCAAGGTCACATTTACATCGAAAGTGTGGGCAGCGGAAGCTGACGAAACGTTGCTCGCGACGCATCCGGTTGCTCCCGACTGGCGTCCAGTGCAGCGCAACAATTCGAACTTCAGCGTCAGTGTCGTCGACCGAGACGCATCGCAGCTTGCTCTGGCGTTTCAACGTCTAGCGGCGTCGGTAGACAATGAGGAAGGTCCGGCCCACCAAGCGCTACTTCATGCGTGCATGTATATCTTGCGGTTGTCAAATATGCCTGCGGGATATACCGACCTCACCGCGATGTCGGCAGAGGTTGATGAAGGCGACTATAGTAGCCAGCAAAATGCCTGGGCACCTGTGAAGCTCGCACTCGTAGCAGCGCTTGCGTCTGGAGCGTTGAACGAGATTCGCGACTCCGTGGAACGAACGATTGCGCGCGCGGAAAGGCTCATCGATGACTGGAGCGATGCCACGCCTATGGCGTCTCGCATGCTGGCTGAACTCCGGAAATATGCGGTCCACAGCCGGCAGGGCATCTCGCTAGTGCTGCCAAGCAAGAGGTATGTGCTGCTCGCTCATCGCTTTCTCGAGCGGAAGCTTGGCAACGACTGGTCCGCTGCCGAGGCGCGCATTGAATGGCACACACTCTCCGCCGTCAACAAGACACTCTCCGGCGAACGGAAAGGCAAGCACCTGGCGTTCGTTGGTATCAATCCCGATGTGCTTCGCGTCTTGGTGACACACCCGGAAGTGCCTCACGGCACCTTGGTCTTGGTCGCCTATCGACAAGCTGAAGCAACCCTAAAGACGCTGACCAGTATGAAGGAGATAGAGGAGTTTAAGGCTTACCGAGGGCGTATCGGTTTACTGGCCTTGGAGCTCGAACGGCGCCTCGCCGAGATTCCGAATCCCTTGGTCATCGGCAAACTCCGCGAGATGCCGCTGACGTTCAAGTTTGACGAGAATGGGCATAACGCTCAAAGCAGTGAACAGACATATTTCAAGTTCGAGCTTGAAGGTGGTGGCCGGGCGTATGTCTCTGGATGGGTTTACCGTTATGCACCTGATGAAGACCCACCATTCCGGCGCGTAACCGCGAGCCAAATTGAGCCTGGCGATTTCATCTTCGATATGAGCGATGAGTTGCGTGCCAAGCTGGAGTCGTCGCTTCAGTTGAACGGTGACGGGACAAGTTCTGTGGTAGACCCCATACGGATGTTGCTTAAGCTTTACCACGATGATGTGCAAAGGCGCTGCACGTTACTGTTCAAATGCACCACGCGGTCGGCGCTAGCACGCGTGATTCATGCCAAGATGGTCGAGCTGGACCCCAAAGCGGTGGAGTGCAAACCGAGTCGCGTGTACTACTGGTTGTCACTGCAAGCGGCGAACGACACGCGCGCTCATGCGCCCCAGGATGCCAAGTACTTCAATGTCTTCTGTAGGGCCTTGGGAATCAGCAATGAAGCCGCCGAACAGCACTGGGCATTCGTCCGTAACGCGCGGCGTTTAAACCAACATCTCGGGAGAGAGCTGGTCGCCCGGTACGCCGAAATACTCTTCCAGCCTGATAGTGCAGCGGCGTATCGCAAGGTGCCCGAGGCCGTCATCCGGGACCTCCAGCAGGAAGCGCTGCACTGTGTCTATCGAGTCGAACGCGTTGTGCCGCCTCCGGCACGTGTGACCACAAGCAAGAAAGGGGAAACCAATGCCCATCCTCAGTGAGAATCCGCGCGGCATTCACCCGGCCTACAAAGAGGCCGTTGTCGACAGCTTGCTCAATGGACTATCTGCGCGACTTGCCGGCCGGGGTGAATTCTACAAGGTCGTTTACGGCACAAAGCCGAGCGCGGCATTGATGTCGGAATTCATCGTGCCGATGCCTGCCGAGGAGCGCGCCGGTGATGAGGAGGCGGACCCCATTCGCATCAGCGCGCACGGCATGGACTTTCAGATTCGCTCGTCTGCGGTGGGCACAACTCTCGGCGTATCGCTGACTGGTGCCGTGTACGTCCGAATCCTGCCGACCGAGGACGAGGTGAAGCTTGGGGGGCGGCTGGAAGCCACGTTTCCGCTGACCAGAGAGGCTCGTGCTGAAATTCGAAGTAAGGTCAAGGACGCGCTGACCAGGCTCATCACTGCGCTGCCTGGCGGCAAGACGAATCCGGACTGGGCCGTGAAGAGCTAGAAGGCGCGCAAGGGCGTGTATGAATCGATGGGCTTGCCTTTCGACAACAGGCTGGACCGCGAGTCGACGGACGGAGAAGCCGAGGCTAACGGCGCCGAAGATGAAACTGGCGAGAACGGCGAGCAGGGCGAATCACGCCCGGCTCAGGAGGTTACTGTCAGCCTCGCCATGCCCGATGGTTTGGTAGACGATATCGCTCCCCCACCGAAATGGGTCCGGCTCGACCTTATTCTGCCGTCATTCGAGTTCACGCCGGCAACCGCGGCGGTCGATGCCCAAAAGGCCACTGTTGCCCTGAACGCGGCCATCGCCACGCAGCTAGCGGATTGGGCGGTCAGTGCCGACCCAGAGATGGGGGGAAAGTTGTGGGGCTACCGTCGAGCGCGCGTCCGTCCCTCCGACGTGCGCGACTGGAAACGCTACTTGGAGGCAGTTCGCGCCTCTAATCTTGCTGTCCTTATACCGAATATCGATTTGCGTTGGGTCGTTCAGGCGGTGCCTGACCCAGTCGACGCGACCCGCATGACTGTCCATGTGGCCTTGGAGAACTGGACTGCGCCACTCACGAAGAACAATTTCAAGGAACTGGAGCCTTCGCTCTTTCAGGTATCGGTGTCCGTGACAGTGCCGGAGGGAGACCACCAATTCCTCCACTTGGACCGAGTCAAGCCGTCCTATCGATACAACCAGTACCTCAAATACCCGGCGTTGGGCTTCAACGGTGGTGTCACTCTCATCACCGACGGTGCGCTGCACCGACTTACGACGACCTGGGCACCCCGCTACGTCTTGCCGCGAATCATCCCAAGTGACACAACCGTCGAACTCAACATTGGGAAGCTGGCGCAACCGGACTGCCTTGCCGGCCTGAAACCCCTCATTAGCGCCTACGAGGCGTGGCGGACCAAGATTGAGGATTGTCCGGTGGAACAGGGGCTTGAGGGGCCGACTGCCGCCGAGCAGCGTGTTGCGGAGCGCGAAAAGTTGCGCCTGGACCTAATGGCGTGGCGTCGTGAGTTGAGCGCCATCCGGTGCGGCCTGGAAATTCTTGAAAAATCCCGCGCGCACTGGAGCGGGCCGGGCGTCCAGAAGTCACCGCTTGGCATCCCATTCGAAGCGTGGGTGTCGATGAACACCGCAATGGCCAAGGTGGCGAAATCGAAGGGTTATTCCGACTGGCGCCTGTTCCAGCTCGCTTTCATCCTGACGTCCATTCCTGCATTCGCGACCCGCATTCCCGAGTTCCACAGCTTCTACACGCCTGATGTTGCCGAACACGCCAATGCGGTGACATTGTTGTATTTCGCGACTGGCGGTGGCAAGTCCGAGGCCTTCCTCGGACTGCTTGCATTCGTGCTCTTTCTTGACCGCCTGCGGGGAAAGCAAAGAGGCGTTTCGACATTGATGCGCTACCCGTTGCGGTTGCTCACGCTGCAGCAGGCGCGCCGGACCTTCGCGACCATCGGCGCGGCTGAAGAGGTTCGGTACTCGCGTGGGCATTTCGGCGAGCCGTTCTCGCTGGGATTTTGGGTTGGCGGCAGTAATACGCCCAACTGGCATTCCGAGGAGGGATACGACGAGGTCCCCAGCGATAGCTGGACTACGCCGGATATGGAGCCGAAACAAAAGGACGTCCAGCCCTACAAGAGCGCCAGGGAACGCTGGTTGAAGCTCGCGTCGTGCCCGTTCTGTGGAAACAAGGACGGTAGTATGCTGGCTCTCCGCCGCCATTCTGGCATAGGTGCCAATGCGATGGGGCACTATTGCACGGCGTCGAAGGAAGCATGCTCTTGGAACGCGCGTTTCTCCAGGCCGACCCCGCTGCCTTTCTATATCGTGGACCAGGACATCTACGACCTGGCGCCATCTGTTCTGTTAGGGACGGTCGACAAACTGGCCGCCATCGGTCAGTCGCAGGGAACTATCCGCAAGTTCTTTGGCATGTTCGGTTTTGCGCCTTTGGTCGAAACCGACAGTGAGCGCTTATACGTGCCGATGAAAGTTAGGGATTGGGATGGGCACCCGGGAGCGGGCACACGCGCGCTGTTTCCTTCCTTCGCGTCGGGAGAAAAAAGGTTCTTCGACCCGTTCCCGGCCTTGCTCATTCAAGACGAGGCGCACCTTTTGGACGAGTCCCTCGGCACCTTCTCCGGACTGTTCGAGTCCGCGCTCGAAGCTGGGTTCGACCAGCTTGCTCCATTGCTGAAGGGGCACTTGTCATATGAACCAGACTCTGCAATCAGACGAAAAATCAAGGTAATCGCCGCATCGGCCACAGTCAGCGAACCGCAACGGCAGATGAGCAACCTCTACCAGCGCGATTCCACAGTTCAGTTCCCTTACCCCGGGCCGACCCTTTACGACTCGTTCTACTCAACGCCCCTCCAACCAGACACCACGTCGAACGATACCGAGCGAGCGGCCGTTCCGGTGGATGAAGTGGAGCTGCGCAGCCATTGGGCACGCGTCTATGCTTCCGTCTTGACCAACGGCCATCGCCACACCGTAGCGATGGCTTCAGTACTTGGCCACTTCCATCTCATGCTCACTGGCCTGTATGAGGGGCTGCGCAGTGAAGACACCGCCAAGACGGAAATCGCGCGCGCCGAGTTGATTCGGTGGGTTTCGCCCGGTCCACTTCAGGCTCAGTTCGTTCGGCTCCTTGAAAGCGCCGATGCTGCGACACTGCTGACGCTGGTGGACCTGCACCGTATCGCGCTGACCTACGTCACCAACAAGAAGGGCGGTGACCAAGTCATTGACACCGAGAAGGTGCAATTCGAGAAACTCCACCAAGCTGACGGATATGCCGACCACATTTTGAACTCCGAGCTCATATCCGGCGCCGTTTCTGCGGCAGACATTCAGGATATTGTCCGCCGAGCCGAGACTCGTGTTGGTGTCAACGAGCCTTTCCCAGAACTCAACAGTACTCTCCGGTCGGTCATTGCCACCTCAGCCATTTCTCATGGCGTCGACGTGGAAGAGTTCAACGCGATGTTCTTCGCGGGTATCCCGTCGGACATTTCCGAGTACATCCAGGCGTCGTCTCGGGTAGGCCGAACACACGTAGGCTTCTCGCTGCTAGTGCCGGTACCACAACGCTATCGAGACCGATTCGTGCTTGAGATTCACGATATTTTCCATCGGTTCCTGGAGCGGATGATACTGCCGGCGGCGGTTGACCGATGGGCCGAAAAGGCGCTCGTGCGTGTGATGCCGAGCTTCTTCCAGGAGTACGTGTGTGGAGTCAACGCTATTGAGTACCTGTGCGCAGCCGATGACGACCGGAAGCGTATCTGCCCCACGTTTGCGAAGGCGCCAGATGTACGAGACTTCCTTGACGTGCCAGCCAACATGAAGGCAACCGAACTCTTTATCGAAAAGGCCCTCGGTCTGTCGTCTTCTCCTCCGCCAGAAGGAAAGAATTACTACCGGTCATTGCTTAAGGGGGAGCTCACTCACTACCAACAAGACCTCAGCGTTGAGCGGTTGGTCAACGCGACGTACTTGGTGAAGTTTTTCGCGGTGCGTAACAGCCTGCTGCGCCCAATGACATCGCTGCGCGACGTGGACCAACCCGGATTGATTCAAGAGTCGCGCTTTGACGCATCATTCAAGCCCGTGAAGGATGGTATGACGGCGCGGGCGATGACCTTCATCCGGCGAGGGTCCGGTGCAGACATCGACTCAACTGACAGTGATACGGAAGCGCGTAGCTGAGGGAGACAAAAAATGGCCAAAGCCAAAACGATGAATCGCTCTCGCAACCAGCTTGCGACGGCCTACGCACCAGAAAGCTTTTTTACATTCGAGGGAGGAATGGGGGCATGCATTGCCCGTTCTTCGGCCGGGGAGCCGGTTCAACTATCCGAGTTGACCATGGACTTGATATTCCATCGCATAAGCGAGCTCGGCCAAGCATGGTTCGATACCGCTTCGTCTGCACGCGATGGCGACGTTACCAAACCTCGCATTCTGCCGGCGCAATGCGTCGACCACGCTATGCTGGACCCGGCTAGGACCGAATTTCAACTGCCGGGCCAAGACCGCTTTTATCTCTGCCGCCCATCACACATGGAGTACACGCCGGCACCTTTGACATTCGTCTGCCGGACATGTGGGATGTTCCAAGGTTATGAGACTCTTGCTGAGCTGGACAAGAATCTCAAGGACCTGACTCCTGAACATTGCCCCAATCCGAAGAAGAAAGGCCAGTGCGACTGGGAGCAACTGGACGTTATTTTCGTGCACTGGTCCGGCCACTGGGAGGCAGCTTTTCCAGGTCAGTGGCACTGGAGCGACCGTGATGCCAAAGTCATCAAGCGCTTTGACAACTGCGTTTGCGGAAGCTTCCAGTTCAAGCTGAACCGACGCTCGGCTGGCATTGGGGATTGGTTCTTCGAGTGTGCCGCTTGTGACAAACCGTTGTCCCCGAAGTGGCTGCAGAACGACCGCGACACGCTGCGCATTCTTGGACCAGCGATGGCGCCTGACCGGCTCACTGAGGTGCGCATGCAGGCGGCTCCTTATCGCGCGTCAAGCGCCTACTATGTCAAGTCGGACCTCTTTATCGACTTCAAGGATGGTAGCCAGCAGTTGCTGACGCGGCTGCTGCCTGGACGCGACGCCGAACTCAAGGATTTCGTTGCCAGGCAGTACGGTTTCACCGCTGAGAGCATCACTGACGATGACGTGAAGAGTGCTTGCGACGGCAAACCCGAGTGTGCCAACGACCTCGCGGACTACCTAGATGCAGTAGGGAAAATTCGGGACGTCGAACCTCACTTGGAATCCTTTCCCGACATTGCACGTGCGGCAATGAAGGGGCTACTGGATACCGCGTACAAAAGCCGACAGCGCATCCTCGATGACCTTCGGCAGAGGCAGATTCTGGTACCGAAGGTAGACTTGCCGATGTCTGTTATGTCGAACATTCGGGACAGGCAGTCCAAGTTCGCGTCGAAATTCGACCCGTTCCGGTTGGCAATCGAACACGCTACGCTCAAGAACACGCGACTCGATGTTGAGAAGAAGACAAACGGTAAGAAGCCGTACGTCTCTTTCACCAGGCTTGATGAGGACCTGGCACCGGAGGACAAGAACAAGACGGGCGAGGTGCAGGCGGTGACGCGTGCTCTGCTCGACAGGCTGGGTCTGGAGGACATGGGCCTTATCCGGGAGTTTGACCTATGCCGCTTTAGTTTCGGTTACTCGCGAATGGAGTCGACGCCCATCCTCCGAGATAAACGCGGTATGGATATGCCGGTCCGCCTGAATTTATTTCCACCCGTCAAGCAGAACGACGCCATACGGTATCCGGTGTATGTTGTGCAGCAGGGCAATGAGGCGCTCTATGTGCGCCTCAAGGAAGAAATCGTTCTTGAATGGCTGAAAAGCCTCAAGTGTTCGGATATGTTCAATTTGAACCCCGGAGAAAAGATTGGCGCCGGTCTGCTGGGCGCGGCGCAGTCGATGAACCCCTTCTTGGATAATCTGCCCGAGACTACGTCACCGCCCGTTTACTTCTACCTGTACACGCTGCTGCACAGCTACTCGCACCTGCTGATGAAACATGTGTCGGAGTACTCAGGTTTGGACTTGGGTTCGCTGGGCGAGTACATTTTCCCGGCAGACTTGGCGTTTGTGGTTTACCGGAACGGCACGACGATGGACTTGGGTAACCTGTCCTCACTCTGGCGCAATGCCGGTACGGCGATGCTGACCGCGTTGCTGGCTTCTAAGGCAACCCAGTGCGGCACGGGTTCTCTTTGCACGGAACGTGGTGGCGCCTGTCCTGACTGCGTGATGATGCCGGAGACATCCTGCATCGCAGGCAACAAGCTGCTATCGCGGTCCGTGCTGCGGTCTATTGGTGGCAGCCCTCGCCTCGACAAGCGAGGGCTGCCAATTCGTGGCTATTTCGATATGGTCCAGCCATAGGTTTCGTAGCATCTGCAAGGAGGCTTCCCGTGCTTCCAAGGAGGCGGCGTTCGCGACGCTCCAGCAAGTTCGGAGTTCACGCGGACGCTGGCAGGTTTCAGCGTGGACACGCAACAGTGGAACCACCGAGGCGTAACCTCCCGTCTGCCGTACTCACGCAGGCATTCGCATATCGTCTGTCGACTGGCCCATGCTCGGGGCGCTGACACCATCATGTGCGGTGCATCAGGTGACCGAGTTCCAGCCCGGGAAAATCCAGTTTCTCCATTGCCTGGACGAGCAGTTCAAACGGCAGCCGTTTGAACCGACCTTCCTTCCTGCCATAACGGCTGTCAGGCGCGTGCCCAATCAGTTCGTCGATGACGTGCCCACTGATGCCCGCCAGCTCGCCAAACGTCTGGAAGGTGTGGCGGAAACTGTGATACACGAGCGCGGGGTCCGTGAGGCCGATGGGCGAGCGCAGGTAGGCGTTGAACCAATTGGAGAACACAGCGCCGCGCTTGCCATACTGGTTGGTCGAGAGGTCAGGGAAGAGCCATGCCGAGCCGCCAGCTGGCCGGCGGGATTCGACGTAGTCGAGCCAGCCAAGTCGCCGCAGGTTACGGTGGACTGGAACGTGGCGCATGACAGTCCGGTTCCCGGTCCGGCTCTCGCGCTTGGAGTCGTGCAGGTGGAAGCACCATGCGCCATCGCGCTGGACCATATCGGCGACCGTGAGCCGGCACAGGTCTTCGACCCGGGCGCCGGTATGCGGGCCGAGCAGCGGCAGCCAGTAGGCGGCCTCGCCACCTCCCTTCCCCGGACGGTGTCCGTGTGTACAGACCGGTGAGGCAAAAATGGCGTTTAGCTGCTCAATGGTAAAGGCGGTGCGTACCGTCTTCCGATTGCGTTCGACCACCTTGGCGGGATATTTCATGCCGCTGAACGGGGTGCTGGCCAGCTTCGTCAGCTTCTTGCGCATGGCGAGCGTGACGAGCGGCGACAGCAGCGACAGAATCGTGTTCACGCGGCCGTGCTCGACTTCGTCCTTCTCGAGGCAGAGCGTCTTGAATCGTTCAACGTGGTCGGGCGTCAGGACCGACAGGGGCAGGTTGCCCACATGCGACTTGAAGCGCTGTACCTGCCTCGTCACGTCGTTGACGGTTTTCGGCGAGGGCATCCGCTCCGCCTTCCAGCATTTGAGGGCGGCCTCCCAGGTATCGTCTTCGTCGACCAGGGGAATCAGTTCGGGCGTCTCGCTGACTTTGCCCTCGAGGCGCCGCAGTTCTTCTTCGACGACGGCCAACTGCGCATCGGTAATCGCCCTCAACAGGGTGACGAACTCCGTCGACGCAGCGGGTAGCCAGGCGCGCTCCCACGTCAGATGTTCCTCGACGGACTCGCGTACGTCCGAAAAGTCGTCCGACGCCCGGGCCCGGCGCAACTGCTGGCGAGCCTCGAGCAACAAGCTTCGGTGTGCCTCGTCGTCGTAGTCGTCTTTGTCTTTGCCTTCGGCTTCGGCTTCGGCTTCGACTTCGTCACTCTTTTTTTTGAAGTAAGTCGGACGCGTTTCGTCATCGTTCGCCAGCGCGTTGACGGTGTAGCGCTCGACCAGTCGGGGAATCTGCACGGCGGAAAGGCGCGTCGTGCCTGGCGGTTGTGCGGTCGGGTGGTACGGATGAGGCTCGTCGTCGTCCGCCGGACGCAGGCTGTGCGGCAGCCAGCTGTCGCAGGTCGCTGCGGCCGCGTCGGCCGCAGCCCGCGCTGGGGCGATGAGGCGTTCGAATTCCAGGGCGGCCAGCGGCAGGCGGGTGATGGCCACCTCCTTGCTGGGCGTTTCGAGGCTGAGCCAGAAGTCCTTGCGTTGGAGCAGGGATTGCAGTTCGAGCGGAATTTTGCGACGGAAATAGTAGTTCGACGAACCGCGACGGGGGGCGAGGTAGGGGTGTTTCACGGTGTGCTCTCCACGGAAGGTAACAGTGGCGTGTAGCACCCGCGCCCGAAAAACGCCCCGCACCTAAAACGCACGCGCGCTTTAGACGCCCAACGCGCCTGTTCGGGCGCATTCCCGGCGTTCCAGAACAAAAAAGCCGCTGTCCTGGCGGAGCAGCGGCTTTTCTGTTGAAGCTGGTGGCGAATCAGGGACTCGAACCCCGGACCTGCGGATTATGATTCCGTCGCTCTAACCGACTGAGCTAATTCGCCGAAAGAAGCGAAATTATGAAGATGCCGTTGGAAGCTGTCAACCCCCGCCGGCATCTTTTTTGCGGCTCCTCGTCAGTTGCGCGGTGCTCAGTCCTGCGCGTAGATGTTGGAGTCCTTGGTCTCACGCACGAAAAGCAGGCCGATCACGAAGGTGCCCAGCGCGATCACGATCGGATACCACAGCCCCGAGTAGATGTTGCCCTTGGCCGCAACAATCGCGAACGCGGTCGCCGGCAGGAAGCCGCCGAACCAGCCGTTGCCGATGTGATACGGCAGCGACATCGACGTATAGCGGATGCGCGTCGGGAACATCTCGACCAGCATCGCCGCGATCGGGCCGTACACCATCGTCACGTAGATCACGAGGATCGTCAGGATCACGACCGTCATCGGCCAGTTGAGCTGCGACGGGTCGGCCTTCGGTGGATAGCCGGCAGTCTTCAGAGCGGTGTTCAGGGTCTTGTCGAACGTCGCGCCGGCTTCCTTGGCGCCCGCGGCCTTGCCGTCATAGGTGTCGATCGTCGTGTCGCCGACCTTGATCTGCGCAAGCGTGCCCGCCGGCGCAGCCACGTTGTCGTAGTTCAGGCCGGCCTTCGACAGCGCGCTCTTCGCGATATCGCAGGACGTCGTGAACTTGGCCGTGCCGACCGGGTTGAACTGGAACGAGCACTCGTCCGGATTTGCGATCACGACGATGGGCGCCTTTTGCGTCGCGGCTTCGAGAGCCGGGTTCGCGTAGTGCGTCAGCGCCTTGAACAGCGGGAAGTACGTCAGCGCCGCGATCAGGCAGCCCGCCATGATGATCGGCTTGCGGCCGATGCGGTCGGACAGCGAACCGAAGAACAGGAAGAACGGCGTGCCGATCAGCAGTGCGATCGCGATCAGAATGTTCGCGCTCGCGCCATCGACCTTCAGCGTTTGCGTCAGGAAGAAGAGCGCATAGAACTGGCCCGTGTACCAGACAACAGCCTGGCCGGCCGTTATGCCGATCAGAGCCAGGATCACGATCTTGAGATTCTTCCATTGGCCAAACGCTTCCGAGAGCGGCGCCTTCGACGTCTTGCCTTCAGCCTTGATCCGCGCGAATGCCGGCGACTCGCTCAGTTGGAGGCGAATCCACACCGAAACGCCCAGCAGGAACAGCGATGCAATGAACGGAATGCGCCAGCCCCAGCTGCCGAACGCTTCTTCGCCCATCGCCGTGCGCACGCCGAGAATGACGAGCAGCGACAGGAAGAGGCCGAGCGTCGCCGTCGTCTGGATCCACGCGGTGTAGAAGCCACGCCGGTTGGCTGGAGCGTGTTCCGCGACGTAGGTCGCTGCGCCGCCGTACTCGCCGCCGAGGGCGAGGCCTTGCAGCAGACGCATCGCGATGAAGATCACCGGTGATGCGAAGCCGATCGCCGCATAGCCCGGCAAGAAGCCGACCACGCAGGTCGACAGACCCATGATGACGATCGTGATCAGGAACGTGTACTTGCGGCCGACCATGTCGCCGAGCCGCCCGAACACCAGCGCGCCGAACGGGCGCACCGCGAAACCGGCCGCGAAGCCGAGGAGGGTAAAGATGAAGGCGGCCGTCGGATTGACGCCGGAGAAAAAGCTCTTGCTGATGTAGGCCGCGAGGGAGCCGGCCAGGTAAAAGTCGTACCACTCGAAAACCGTGCCCAACGACGACGCGAAAATCACCCGTTTCTCGTCTTTCGTCATCGGCGCGTGCGAGATTTGCCCGCTTACGGTAGCCATATGTCGTCTCCAGTATTGATATCAGTCGCGGTTCGCCCGGACAGGCGTTGCCGTCTAGCGATTATTGGAGCGGAAACTTACGGCGTTCTGACTCGGCGCGTATGCTTTTGGGAGTCATCGAAATTGGCTAAAGTTGGCCAATTTCGCGCTAATTTCGTCTATTAATGCGCGAATCGTCTGAAAACCGTCCGCATGCGATTGCTGACGGAAACGGGCCAAACTGACGGGTTAGGGTAAGTCCTGTGCACGTTCCAACATCTGCAGGCTGACACGGACGAGCGTCCCGGCGAGACGCGGCGACGCTTGATACACGTTGTCGTCGATGCTGAGCTTGCCGCCGTGCATCGTCGCGATTTCGCGGACGATCGCGAGACCGAGTCCGCTGCCGTCTCCTTCGCGTCCGAGAATTCGGTAGAAGCGCTCGAGCACGCGCTCGCGCTCCGCGGGAGGAATGCCCATGCCCGTGTCTTCGACTTCCAGATGGGCCATCCCCGCGACATCGTCGCGCCGCACCCGCACGGTGATGCGTCCGCCGGCGGGCGTGTAGCGGATCGCGTTGTCGATCAGGTTGGACAGCATCTCGCGCAGCATGACCGGGTTGCCTTCGACTTCGATCGCTTCTTCGGGCGTTTCCGGTCCTTCGTAGCCGAGATCCATCTGCTTCGCGAGCGCGGCCTGGACCCAGTCGCGCACGGCGCTGCGGGCGACGTCGCCGATTTCGACGCGCGTGAAGATCTGCCCGGACATGCGATTTTCCGCGCGCGCCAGCGCGAGCAGCTGCGTGACGAGCCGCGCGGCATGCTCAGAACTGGTCGCGATCTGTTCGAGCGAACGATGCACTTCCGCCGACGCATCCTGCCGCAGCGCCAGCTCCGCCTGAGTGCGCAAGCCCGCGAGAGGCGTCTTCATCTGATGGGCGGCGTCAGCGATGAAGCGCTTTTGCAGCTCCATGTTCTGTTCGAGGCGCGTCAGCAGGTCGTTGAACGATGTGACGAGCGGCTCGATTTCGGGCGGCGCGCGGCGCGCTTCGAGCGGCGACAGGTCGTCGGGGCGGCGCGCGCGGATATGCGCCTGCAGCGCGTGCAGTGGCGCGAGCCCGCGCGACAGCCCGAACCACACGAGCAAAATTGCGAGCGGCAGGATCACGAACTGCGGCAGGATCACGCCCTTGATGATGTCGTTGGCGAGCGCGCTGCGTTTGTCGAGCGTCTCGGCCACCTGCACGAGCACGGGCTGCGCGCCGGGCGTCTGCGGAAACTCGACGGTCGTATAGGCCACGCGGATGTCGTTGCCGCGCAGCAGATCGTCGCGGAACTCGACGATGCCTGGCTGCGGCCGGTCTTCTTCACGCGGAAGCGGCATGTCGCGATCGCCGGCGACCAGTTCGCCGCGCGTGCCCAGCACCTGATAGAACACGCTGTCGATGTTGTCGGCGCGCAGGAAATCGCGCGTAGACTCGGGCAACGTCAGTTCGGCGACGCCATTGACGGGATGAATCTGCCGCGCGAGCACGTACGCGTCTGTTTCCAGTGCGCGGTCGAACGGCCCGTTCGCAATCGACTTCGCGACCAGATACGTGACGGCGAGACTCATCGGCCACAGCAGCAACAGGGGTGCGAGCATCCAGTCGAGGATTTCGCCGAACAGCGAGCGCGGACGCGTCTCCGTGGCCGCTTCGGTTTCGTCGGGCGGCGCGAACGGATTCGCGTAACGGGCGTCGCGGACTTCGTCGATATCCGCCGCGTGCGCCGTGGCGCGTGGTGCGCGGACGGACATGGAGCGCCTTTACTTGAAGTGGTGGCTGGCGGGCATCGCCGCCGACGCGGCCGCCTCGGATTGCTGTGGCGCCGGCGTCTGCGGCGATGCCTGCTCGCTAGCCGTTTGTGGTTGCGTCTGCGGTGACGGCGCGGCCTTCTCGAGGCAATAGCCAAGCCCGCGCACGGTGATGATGCGTACTCCGCTCGGTTCGATCTTCTTGCGAAGCCGGTGCACGTACACCTCGATCGCGTTGTTGCTGACTTCCTCGCCCCATTCGCACAGATGATCGACGAGCTGTTCCTTCGATACCAGCCGCCCGATCCGCTGCAACAGGACTTCGAGCAATCCTAGCTCACGCGCGGAGAGATCGATAACCTGCTCGTTGGCATAGGCAATTCGGCCGACCTGATCGAACGACAGCGATCCGTGCCTGACGACGGTCGGGCCGCCGCCCGCGCCGCGCCGTGTCAGCGCGCGCACGCGTGCTTCGAGTTCGTTGAGCGCGAAGGGCTTGGCCATGTAGTCGTCGGCGCCGAGGTCCAGTCCCTTGACGCGCTCGTCGACGCTGTCGGCGGCCGTCAGGATCAGCACGGGCAGGTTCGAATTGCGCGCGCGCAGACGCCGCAGCACTTCGAGGCCGGACATTTTCGGTAGTCCGAGATCGAGAATCAGGAGGTCGAAAGTCTGCATCGACAGCGCGGTATCTGCTTCCGCGCCCGTCTTCACATGGTCAACGGCGTATGCCGATTGGCGGAGTGATCGGACGAGACCGTCCGCGAGTATGCTGTCGTCTTCGGCAATGAGAATTCGCATGTTGCGCCTTGCCCGGCCGGCACCGGGGCGCTCCGGCGCACAGCGTCTCCGAAAATTTTTTGTGGGTAGCGAGTGTGGCCCGCTTCGCACATGTGGACGTCCACATGTGATTCGGGCTTGCCAAAACTACTGTTTTTTTATACAGTGTCTGCGTTTAGCGTGCTGGCTGTTCATACCGTGTTCAAAGCGGTGTCGAATCAGCCGGTGCACCTGCCTCAGACGCCGTTCATCATAGCAAAGGACGATTCATGGAAGAAAGCAAGAAAGGCTCGGCTGGACTGACTGCGGAAAAGAGCAAGGCACTTGCTGCCGCGCTTGCGCAGATTGAAAAGCAGTTCGGCAAGGGGTCGGTCATGCGGCTCGGCCAAGGCGAGGCAGTTGAAGATATCCAGGTGGTCTCGACGGGATCGCTGGGCCTCGACATCGCGCTGGGCGTCGGCGGTCTGCCGCGTGGCCGTGTGGTGGAAATCTACGGGCCGGAGTCGTCGGGCAAGACCACGCTGACGCTGCAGGTCGTCGCCGAAATGCAAAAGCTCGGCGGCACGGCGGCGTTCATCGACGCGGAACACGCGCTCGACATCCAGTACGCGCAAAAGCTCGGCGTGAACGTGAGCGACCTGCTGGTCTCGCAGCCGGACACGGGCGAACAGGCGCTCGAAATCGCGGACGCACTGGTGCGTTCGGGCTCGATCGACATGATCGTGATCGACTCGGTTGCCGCGCTCGTGCCGAAGGCTGAAATCGAAGGCGAAATGGGCGATTCGCTGCCTGGCCTGCAGGCGCGTCTGATGTCGCAGGCGTTGCGCAAGCTGACGGGCACGATCAAGCGCACGAACTGCCTCGTCATCTTCATCAACCAGATCCGCATGAAGATCGGCGTGATGTTCGGCAATCCGGAAACCACGACGGGCGGCAACGCGCTGAAGTTCTACGCGTCGGTACGTCTGGACATTCGCCGTATCGGTTCGATCAAGAAGAACGACGAAGTGATCGGCAATGAAACGCGCGTGAAGGTCGTGAAGAACAAGGTGTCGCCACCGTTCCGCGAAGCGATCTTCGACATCCTGTATGGCGAAGGCATCTCGCGTCAGGGCGAAGTCATCGATCTCGGCGTGCAGGCGAAGATCGTCGACAAGGCCGGTGCCTGGTACAGCTACAACGGCGAGCGTATCGGCCAGGGCAAGGACAACGCGCGTGAATTCCTGCGTGAGAATCCCGAGATCGCGCTCGAGATCGAAAACCGTATCCGTGAGTCACTCGGCGTGAGCGCAATGCCGACGGACACCGCGGTGGCCGCGGACGCGGAAGTCGCGGGCGAAGAAGAATAATCGTCGCGTGATACGCAAGGGCCGCCGCGGTTCTTCGCGTCCTGCTTCCTTCACCAAGGACGCAGGACACGATGCGGGCGGCCCGCGTGACGACGAGGCATTCGAATCGTCGTCACGCTCATCTTCAGTTTCATCTGCGCCTGTGGCCTCGTCGTCGCGTAAACACGACTCGTCATCGGAAGATTTCGATCCGTTCGAGTCGTTCGATGCCCACGATCGTGCCGCGGGGCTCGGTCCGTCCCGTTCGTCTCCTCCCAACCGCTCGGGCGACGACAGTGGCGAGACACCCTACACCCGATCACGTCGCCAGCCTGGCGAAGCCAAATCTGCCGATACGGCAAGCCGCACATCACAACGTCCCGCGCGTTCGCTCAAAGGCCGCGCGCTCGGCTACCTTTCGCGCCGCGAATACAGTCGCGCCGAGTTGTCACGCAAGCTCGCGCCCTACGCGGAGGAGGGCGAATCCATCGACGAACTGCTGGATTCGCTCGAAAGCGAAGGCTGGCTATCCGATTCGCGTTTCGCGGAAAGCCTGATCAACCGGCGTGCGTCACGCATGGGCGCGGGCCGCATTGTCGGCGAACTCAAGCGCCATTCGGTCGGGCAGGCGCTAGTCGAAGAAGTCAGCGCGCAGTTGCGCGAAACGGAACTGGCGCGCGCTCAAGCTGTATGGCGCAAGAAGTTCGGCCAACTCCCCGAGACGCCCAATGAGCGGGCGAAGCAGGCGCGCTTCCTTGCCGCGCGTGGGTTTTCGCAGGCGATCATTGGGAAAATCCTCAAGGGTATCGACGAAGACTGGGCGTCGGAATAAGGCGAGTAAGTCGGGCGCGTTCCACGACAGAAGCGCCGGATGAAACGCGCCTAAGACCTGTGCCGCAACTCCGCGCAACTCCCGTCGGAACAAGCCCCTGCGGGCTTCGGCCAGTCTCAAATACCCAGTATGCTAAAATTCAACGGTTCTTCAATCCGGCCTTTTTTCTCGCATGCCGCTCTCCCCGCCAGTGTCCCGACAATTGCGCCATCGCCGCGCAATCCGAGTGGATGCATACGAGCGTGAAGATGACCTGTGGGATATCGAGGCGTGCCTCACCGACGAAAAGCCACGTGATGTGGCGCTTGCGTCGGGTGTCCGGCCGAACGGCCTGCCGATCCATGAACTCTGGCTCCGCATCACGATCGATCGCAAGCTCAATGTCGTCGACGCTGAAGCGTCGTCCGACTGGGTGCCGTATCCCGGTCTGTGTGAAGCCTCCAATCCCGCCTATCGCGCCCTCATCGGGCTCAATCTGTTCCGCAACTTTCGTCGTGATGCCGCCCGCTTGCTGGCGGGCACGGCTGGCTGCACGCATCTCACCGAGTTGTGCGCAGTCCTGCCGACGGCGGCCATCCAGGCATTCGCCGGCGACGTGTGGAACACCGCGAGGGGAAAGCCGGGGGACGGGCAGCAAGCGGGTTCGCAAAACGGATCGGGAGACGGTTCGAGCCAGCACGCACTGGGCAGCAACGGACGGGACGTACAACTCAACGCTTCGAGCGAGCACGCGAGCGGTCAAGCAAGCGAGCAATCAAACGACAAACCGCCATTCCAGCTGGGTCGCTGCCATGCGCTGCGATTCGACGGCGAGGCGGTGCGCCAGTTTTATCCGCGCTGGTATGGCCACGCGCCGCGTTCAGCGGATCGTGCGGACGTCGCAGCCGACGGACAGACCGTGAAGACGGCGCGTCCCGAGTAAGCGGTCCAGGCGGAAGCGAAGTTCAATCCAACTCTCAGACTGAAGGGAATCACGCATGAAGATTCACGAGTACCAGGGTAAGGAAATCCTGCGGAAATTCGGAGTCGCGGTACCGCGCGGCAAGCCGGTCTTCTCGGTGGACGATGCGGTCAAGGCCGCTGAAGAGCTGGGCGGCCCGGTGTGGGTCGTGAAGGCTCAGATCCACGCGGGTGGCCGTGGCAAGGGTGGCGGCGTGAAGGTCGCGAAGTCGCTCGACCAGGTTCGCGAATACGCGAACCAGATTCTCGGCATGCAGCTGGTCACGCACCAGACGGGCCCGGAAGGCCAGAAGGTGAATCGTCTGCTGATCGAAGAAGGCGCTGACATCAAGAAGGAACTGTATGTCGGTCTCGTGATCGATCGCGTGTCGCAGAAGGTCGTCGTGATGGCCTCGAGCGAAGGCGGCATGGACATCGAAGAAGTCGCGGAGAAGACTCCGGAAGCGATCCACAAGGTCGCTGTCGACCCTGCCAAGGGTCTGCAGGATTCCGAAGCCGACGATCTCGCGAAGAAGATCGGCGTGCCCGACGCATCGATTCCGCAAGCGCGCGCGATCCTGCAAGGTCTGTACAAGGCATTCTGGGAAACGGACGCATCGCTGGCCGAAATCAACCCGCTGATCCTGACGGGCGAAGGCAAGGTGATCGCGCTGGACGCCAAGTTCAACTTCGACTCGAACGCTCTGTTCCGTCATCCGGAAATCGTCGCTTACCGCGATCTGGACGAAGAAGATCCCGCTGAAGTGGAAGCATCGAAGTTCGACCTCGCGTACATCTCGCTCGACGGCAACATCGGCTGTCTCGTGAACGGTGCGGGCCTCGCAATGGCAACGATGGACACGATCAAGCTGTTCGGCGGCGAGCCGGCGAACTTCCTCGACGTCGGCGGCGGCGCGACGACGGAGAAGGTCACGGAAGCCTTCAAGCTGATGCTGAAGAACCCGAACCTGACGGCGATTCTCGTCAACATCTTCGGCGGCATCATGCGCTGCGACGTGATCGCGGAAGGCGTGATCGCGGCTTCGAAGGCGGTCGATCTGCAAGTGCCGCTCGTCGTGCGCATGAAGGGCACGAACGAAGACCTCGGCAAGAAGATGCTGGCTGACTCCGGCCTGCCGATCATCTCGGCGGACAGCATGGAAGAAGCTGCGCAGAAGGTCGTCGCGGCTGCCGCAGGCAAGGCCTGATCGCCCCGGCGCTTATCACCGGATTACGAATGGCGGCGTGCGAGCGGCGCGGGTAGAGAGTTTTGCCGCAAGACGCTAATGCGCATGTCGCCAAACGAACAGAGGTCAATACATGTCGATTCTGATCAACAAAGACACCAAGGTCATCACGCAGGGCATCACCGGCAAGACCGGTCAGTTCCACACGCGCGCATGCCGTGAATACGCTAACGGCCGCGAAGCGTTCGTCGCGGGCGTGAACCCGAAGAAGGCTGGCGAAGACTTCGAAGGCATTCCGATCTACGCGAGCGTCAAGGAAGCGAAGGCAGAAACGGGCGCGACCGTCTCGGTCATCTACGTGCCGCCCGCAGGCGCTGCCGCTGCAATCTGGGAAGCCGTCGAAGCCGATCTCGATCTCGCGATCTGCATTACGGAAGGCATCCCCGTTCGCGACATGATCGAAGTGAAGGACCGCATGCGCCGCGAAGGCCGCAAGACGCTGCTGCTCGGGCCGAACTGCCCGGGCACGATCACGCCGGACGAACTGAAGATCGGCATCATGCCGGGCCACATCCACAAGAAAGGCCGCATCGGCGTCGTGTCGCGTTCGGGCACGCTGACGTACGAAGCAGTCGGCCAGCTGACGGCGCTGGGCCTCGGCCAGTCGTCGGCGGTCGGTATCGGTGGCGACCCGATCAACGGTCTGAAGCACATCGACGTGATGAAGATGTTCAACGACGATCCGGATACGGACGCCGTGATCATGATCGGTGAAATTGGCGGCCCGGACGAAGCGAACGCGGCGTACTGGATTAAGGAAAACATGAAGAAGCCGGTGGTCGGCTTCATCGCCGGCGTCACGGCGCCTCCGGGCAAGCGCATGGGCCACGCCGGCGCGCTGATCTCGGGCGGTGCGGATACGGCCGACGCGAAACTGGAAATCATGGACGCCTGCGGCATTAAGGTCACGAAGAACCCGTCGGAAATGGCACGCCTGCTGAAGTCGATCCTGTAAGACGTGTGGCGATAGCGCCGGAAACGCCCGCTGGTTGCGGCGTTTTTTGATATTCTTACGAAATTCTTTCGTAAGACGCAGTTCAAAGCGAGGGAGCGAGCGATTGCTCCCTCGCTTTTTTGTTGCCTGCGGCTTTCGCCACCTTTTATTCTGCTTTCCATGCTCGAGTTCCTCGCCACGCTCCATTGGGGCGCCGTTTTCCAGATCATCGTCATCGACATCCTTCTGGGTGGCGATAACGCGGTCGTGATCGCGCTCGCCTGCCGCAATCTGCCGGCGGCGCAGCGCACGCAGGGCGTGCTGTGGGGCACGCTGGGCGCGATTCTGCTGCGCGTGGTGCTGATTGCGTTCGCCGTCGCGCTGCTCGACGTGCCGCTGCTCAAGTTCGCGGGTGGCCTGTTACTGCTGTGGATCGGCGTTCGCCTGCTCGCGCCCGCACCCGACGCGCACGCGAACGTCAAACCCGCCGACAAGCTGATCACGGCGATCAAGACGATCGTCATTGCCGATGCCGTGATGAGCCTCGACAACGTGATCGCGATTGCAGGCGCCGCCGAGGCCGCCGAGCCGCATCACCGCATTGCCCTGGTCGTGTTCGGGCTGTTCGTCAGCATTCCGCTGATCGTGTGGGGCAGCCAGCTCGTTCTGAAGCTGCTGGACCGCTACCCGATCGTCGTCACGGTCGGCGGCGCGCTGCTCGGCTGGATCGCGGGCAGCCTCATCGTCAACGACCCGGCCGGCGACCGCTGGCCGATCCTCGACACGCCGCTTGCCGAGTACGGCATGCGCATCGCCTGCGCGCTGTTCGTCGTGATAGCCGGCTACGCGCTGAAGCGGCGAAACGCGGCGCGCATCACCGGTACGCCGCCGGGAATGCATTGACGCCATTCACTCTACCGATGCATTCGCACGCGCACCATTAGCCATTCGGCCGACTGCCGGCGCCATTCGCGGCTCGCTACGATCGAAGCGCCTGTCCTGATTCCCGGGGCAGGCGCTTTCGTTTTGAGGAGTCTGCCGATGATCGCTACTGTTGCCGTTGCTTCGTTGTCCACCCTTCATGCCCCCGGGCGGCGCGCCCGTTCGATGCCCCCATGGTCCGCCGCCCTTGCGCGCATCGGGCGATTCTGGGGCTTCACGCTGATCGAGCTGATGATCGTGCTGGCGATCGTCGGCGTGATTGCGGCGTATGCCATTCCAGCCTATCAGGACTATCTCGCGCGAAGCCGCGTCGGCGAAGGAATGTCGCTGGCGGCGGTCGCACAGTTGACGGTCGGCGAGAACGCCGGCAGCGGCAACGCGTTCGGCAGCGGTTATGCATCGCCGCCCGCCACGCGCAATGTCCAGTCGATCCACATCGACGACGACACCGGCCAGATCACCATCGCGTTCACCGCGCGCGTCGCGCAAGACGGCGCGAATACGATCGTGTTCGTGCCGTCCGCGCCCGATAACGCCGACACGCCGACTGCGCGCGTCGCGCTTGCGAAGGGCGCGGTACAGAAAGGCACGATTACGTGGGAATGCTTCGCGGGCGGCAAGGCCGCATCGTCGCTGCCCGCGCCGGGCGCCGGACCCATGCCTGTCGACGCTCCGACGTTGGCGTCGAATCTCGCGCCGCCGGAGTGCCGCAGCTGACGGGAACTCGATGAAGAGTGGCGCGTCCTGAATCTGTTGAACATCGTCAAGGGTCACGGCAAAAGCTTTCGTGCCGTGGCCCGATTCGAGGTTATTTCGGCCGGCCGGCGCACAGCGCAAGGATTTTTTTGTATAGTGCGCCGGTTGCTGAGATCCCCGCTTACTCATGCCCAACCCCTTTGCACGTTACCTGTCCTTATTCCTGTTGGCCTGTGCGTTGATCCTGCCGTATGCCGTCGTCAACCACACGTACCCGATCCCGACGTTCTATGCCGAATTCACGGCGCTTTCGCTGTATCTGCTGCTGGGCGCGGGCGTCGCCTTTCTGGTGTCGACGGCCCGGCCGCGCGTGGCGTTCGCGTCACCCGTGGTGGCGCTGGTGCCTCTGGCGTTCGGGCTCGTGCTGATTGCGCAGTCGATCGTGCTGCCCGTCGCGCAGCCGTCGATGAACTGGCTCGGCGCGGGCTTCCTGCTTGCCGCGTTCATGGCGGTGCACGCGGGCTATGGGTTCAGCCGGGCGAATCTGTCGGAGACTGTGGTGACGGTGGCTGCATTCGCGCTGGTGGTCGGCGGGCTGTTTGCCGTCTTCTGCCAGGTGATGCAGCTGTTCCACCTGGAGGTGAAGGTGACGCCGCTCGTCGTCGCGTACAACCTGACGTCCGACCGCCGGCCGTTCGGCAACATGGCGCAGGCCAATCACCTCGCAACCTGCATCGCGTTCGCGACGGTGGGCGCGATGTACCTCGTGCAGACGCGACGCATCAACGTCTTTATCTGGCTGCTGGTGTCGGCAATTTACTCGGGCGGGTTTGCGTTGACCGTGTCACGCGGTCCGTGGCTGCAGATGGGCGTGATCGTCGTCGCGGGCTTCTGGATGGCGTTCGCAGAGCAGCGGCGCAATGTGTCCCGACGACGCGGCAGTCGCGAGTGGCTGTTGCCCGTCGTGCTCGCCGTGTTGTTCATCGTGGTGAATGCGGCGATCCGTTGGGCGAACCTGCATTACGACCTCGGTCTTGCCCGGTCCGCGGCGGAGCGCATGAAGGACGCAGGCCAGATCGCGCCGCGTCTCGCGCTGTGGAAATACGGCCTGACTATGTTTCGCACGCACCCGTTGCTCGGCGTCGGCTGGGGCGAATTTCCGCGCTACGAGTTCGATCTGGCAAAGGCGCTGGGCGGCGTGGAGATCGCGAACAACTCGCATAACATATTTATCGATCTGCTCGCAAAGACGGGTCTGATCGGCCTCGGCATCGTGCTGCTCGGGCTCGGTGCGTGGTTCGTGCGCGTCGTGCGCGCGCCGCACACGGCTGCGCGCGTGTTCGGCCTCGCGATGATCGGCGTGCTCGTGATGCACGCGCTCGTCGAATATCCGCAGCAGTACATGTTCTTCCTGTTGCCCGCGATGTTTGTCTTCGGCCTGCTCGATACGAAGCCGCTGCGTCTGATTCCGGGCGGCGTGTCGTTCGGCGCGTTCGTCGTGATCGTGTTCGGCGGGCTGGCTGCGCTGTATCCCGTCTATCGCGATTACGCGCGCTCGGAGGTGTTGTACTACGGCTCGCGTCCGTTCGACCAGTATCGCGAGGACCCGTCGTTCCTGTTCGGCGCATGGGGCGAGTACGGCATGGCGACGCTTCTGCCGATCAATGCGCAGGATCTGCCGCACAAGCTCGCGATGCATCGTCAGGCGATCGCGTTGCTGCCGGGCGAAACGGTGCTGCGTCGCTATGCGGTACTGCAGGCGCTCGCCGGCGATACGAACGGCGCGTTCGATACCGTCGACCGTCTGAAGATCTTCGCGGAAGAACTGCACGACTGGCCTTCACAGCTCGCGTATCTGTACGATCTGTGCGATCAGCAGAAGACGCTCGGGGCGTTCAAGGCGGAACTGATGAAGAAGTATGGAACGCCGCCGAAGGGCATCAATGACAATGACGAGGAAGATAGCGACGACGAAAGTTGAGTCGCCCGTTCCGATGTCGTAGAAACGTGAGCGGCGCGCTCAGCGCGCCGTCACTGCGCCACCCAATCCCCCGACTTCCCGCCGTGCTTTTCTAGCACCTTCACATCGGTGATCGTCATTCCGCGATCCACCGCCTTGCACATGTCGTAGACAGTGAGAAGGCCGACCTGCACGGCTGTCAGCGCCTCCATCTCGACGCCCGTGCGCCCCAGCGTCTCGACCTGCACGCGGCAATGCACGGCGGGCACCGTCTCGTCGAGTTCGAAATCGACGGCCACGCGCGTAAGCGCGAGCGGATGGCAGAGCGGAATCAGATCGGCGGTGCGCTTGGCGCCCTGGATCGCGGCAATGCGCGCGATGCCGATCACATCGCCTTTCTTCGCTTCGCCCCTGCGGATCAGCTCGAACGTCGCTGGCAGCATGCGGATCGATCCACGCGCGACGGCGATGCGTTTCGTTTCCGCTTTGCCGCCGACGTCCACCATATGCGCCTGGCCGGCTGCGTCGAAATGAGTGAGTTCGGGCATGTTGGCTCCTTCAGAGGGCGCCTATCATAGCAGCGCAGGATGCCGCCGCGCACTCGGGCGCGAATCGCCATCAGTTCACGATAGCCTGGATCGCGTGAAAGCGCCTGATCGCGCGCGAGCCGCCGCCCAGGCGTTTCAGCTGGTCTGCACATTCGCTGCAGTCGGTACAATCGCAACAGGCCCGTTCCTTCCGGCTCCTTACGCCGCTTTCGATTTCGCCCATCGTCCGCAATGCGTCTGAAACGGTTTATCGCTGCGTTGTTGTCCGTCACGCTCGCCGTTCCGCCCGCGATCATCGCGCAGCCGTCGAATACCTCGGAGCTGCCGCTCGTCACCGGGCCGCTCGACGCGTATGGCGATGCCCCCGTGCCGCACGACATCGCGCAAGGCGTGTTCGGCATGTATGGCGGCGCGCAGGCGCGCCTCTCGGGCAACTCCGGCGGCAATGCGAGCCTGCGCGCGCCGATGTCGACGCAACAGCTGCCGGACCTCGGCGACGGCTCGGGCGGAACGCTCACGCCTCAGGCCGAGCGCAAGCTCGGCGAGCGCGTGATGCGCGAAATCCGCGCCGATCCCGACTATCTCGACGACTGGCTGGTGCGCGACTATCTGAACTCGATCGCCGGGAAGCTCGCCGCCGCCGCGGTCGCGCAATACGTCGGCGGCTATCGTCCGGACTTCGATCTGTTCGCGATGCGCGATGCGCAGGTCAACGCGTTTTCGCTGCCGGGCGGCTTTATCGGCGTGAACACTGGCCTGATCGTCTCGACGCAGACGGAATCGGAACTCGCATCGGTGCTCGGTCACGAGATGGGCCACGTGTTGCAGCGGCATATCGCGCGCATGATCACGGCGGGCGAGCACAGCGGCTACGCGGCGCTGGCGGGGATGCTGCTCGGCGTGCTGGCGGGCGTGCTCGCGCATAGCGGCGATCTGGGCAGCGCGATCGCCGTCGGCGGCCAGGCCTACGCCGTCGACAACCAGTTGCGCTTCTCGCGCGCGGCCGAGCACGAAGCGGACCGCGTCGGCTTTCAGTTGCTTGCGGGTGCGGGCTACGATCCATACGGGATGGTCGCGTTTTTCGAGCGGCTCGATCGCGCGGCGATGAGCGACGCAGGCGCGCCCGCCTACGCGCGCACGCACCCGCTGACGGGCGAGCGTATCGCCGACATGTCCGACCGCGCGCGCCGCTCGCCGTACCGGCAGCCGCGCCAATCGTCGGAATACGCGTTCGTGCGCGCGCGGGCGCGCGTGCTGCAGGACCGCTCGCGCAGCGAGTACGCGGACGACATTTCGCGCATGCGCTCGGAGATCGAGGACCGCACCGCGATCAACGTGGCGGGCAACTGGTACGGCATCGCCTACGCGCAGACGCTGCTCGAACGCTACGACGATGCAGCCGCATCGCTCGCCAATGCGCGCGCAGCGTTCGAGTCGGCTGAGCGCGCGGAGGGCGACGCGACGCGCAGTTCGCCGAGCCTCGATGTGCTTGCCGTCGATATCGCGCGGCGCGCCGGCCGCAACGACGAAGCCGTGCGTCTCGCGGAACTCGCGCAAAAGCGCTGGCCGCAATCGCACGCGGCCATCGAGATGCATCTGCAGACGCTCCTGACCGCGCGCCGTTTCAGCGAGGCGCAAGCGCAGGCGCTGCGCGAGACGCGCTCCGATCCGCAGCAGCCTGTCTGGTGGCGCTATCTCGCGCAGGCGAGCGTCGGCACGGGCGATGCGCTGACGCAGCATCGCGCGCTCGCGGAGAAGTTCGCGCTGGAAGGGGCGTGGCCGTCGGCCATCCGGCAACTAAAGGAGGCGCGCGACATCAAGTCGGTCGGCTACTACGACCTGTCGACCATCGACGCGCGTCTGCATGAACTGGAGGCGCGCTACAAGGAAGAGCGCGAAGACGAAAAGAACAGCAGCTAGCGTGCGGACTTGTCCGAATCGGAGGCTGCCTCTGCCGCGGCGCGTGCAGCGGGACTTCCGACGAATCCGAAGCGCTTCTCGACTTCAGCCTTGCGCACCGGCTCCAGCGTCAACACAAGGTCGTCGCGCCAGAGGAACTGGCCGCTGCGGCCGTCGCCGGCGAGTTCCGCGTGCTCGGAGAACAGGTCGAGGTCGTGATCGTGCAGGACCGCGATGCGTGCGGGCGATGATTTGTCCGTGAAGAGAATGCCGCCTTCGTCGTCGAGATACGCGGCGGCGGGTTCGAACGCTGCGCCCGCCTGATCGGTCAGCGTGAGCTTGCCAGTCGCGTCGTCGGTGGCGAGCCGCACGACGAACGGCGTGTAGACGAGTTCGACGTACACGCGCTGCGGCCCGTTCTGGAAGAACCATTGGCCCTCGTCGTCGGCTTCGTAGTTGCGGTTGATGAAGCCGAGCAGCGCGGTGTGGCGGATCGGCTCGCCGAGTGCGCCAGCCGCTTGCGCCGCTTCGTCGCGCATGCGCCAGTTGCCGCGCCTGTCGAATAGCAGCCAGCCGGTGCAATGCGGCACGTTCGGCCATTTGGCGAGTGCCTGCCTGACGATGTCATCCATGATGCGTGAACGGATCGAAATAGCCGAAGACGCGGCGCGAAAGCCAGTCGATACGGCCGGGGAAAGGGCCCGTCATGAAGCCGACGTGTCCGCCGTGCTCCGGTTGATCGAGTTGCACCGCCGATGATACCTCGCCGCGCGACGGCAGCACGGCGCCTGGCAGGAAAGGGTCGTTGCGCGCATTCAGCACGAGCGTCGGCACGGTGATCTCCGGCAGCAGCGGGCGGGTGGTCGCGCGGGTCCAGTAGTCGTCGGCATTGCGGAAGCCGTGCAAGGGCGCCGTCACGACGTCGTCGAACTCATACATCGTGCGGCTCGCGAGCACATCGTCGAGATCGAACAGGCCCGGATACTGCGCGAGTTTTTGCTGCGCCTTCTGCTTGAGCGTCTTCAGGAAGCTGCGCGTGTAGATCATGCCTAAGCCTTGCGACAGCGCGTGGCCCCCGGCGTGCACATCGAGCGGCGCGGAGATCGCTGCCGCCGCCGCGATGATCGACGCGTCCTCGCGGCGCTCGCCGAGCCAGCGCAACAGCACGTTGCCGCCGAGCGACACGCCCGCCGCCACGATCGGCCCCGTGTGCCTCTCGCGCAGACGGCGCAGCACCCAGTCGACTTCATTGCTGTCGGCGAGATGATAGAACCGCGGCAACAGGTTCATCGAACCGCTGCAACTGCGAAAGTGCGGCACGACACCATGCCAGCCCCGCGCGTAGGCGGCCGCCATCAGCGTGCGCGCGTAATGCGAGTCCGAACTGCCTTCGAGTCCATGAAATAGCACGAAAAGCGGCGCGTCAGGACGCGCGCGATAACCGGTGAGTGGATCGGGCGCGAGCCAGTCGAGATCGATGAAATCGCCGTCGGGCGTGTTCCAGCGCTCGCGCCGGTACGAGACCACGGGAGGGCGGCCGAACAGGGCGGGGACGATCGTCTGGATATGGCTGTTGGGCAGCCAGAGCGGGGCGCGGTAGAGCAGGTCGACAGTCGCCTCGACGGGAATTCCCACCGCAGCCTCTACGGCCGCCGCCGCTGCACCGAGGGCCGGTCTGGAAGAAGCTTTCTTGTCGTGGGTCGTGCTCATGCCAACACCGGTATTCAAGTGAAGCCTCAAGGCGAGGCTTCGACAAAGCAGGTCTCGCGGAGCGCTTCAGTGCAGCGCGCCCTGACCATGTCTCATTTTGGCAGCAAACTGCGTGGCCGTTTCGTTCGGCATCGCACTCGCGTGGATATGCGCGATCTTCCACTCGCCGCGCTCGTGAACCATCACATAGGTCGTGAAGATCATCGACGGAACGGCCGCCGGGTCAGCCGGACGATGCGCTTCGGCAATCGCATAGACGACCGTGCCCAGGCTGTCGTAGACGCGGATGTCGAGCGGTTCGATCGACACGGGCTGCGCTTCGAGCTGAAGCGTGAGGCCAGCGCGGATCGCGTCGAGGCCGTGCAGATGCGAGCCATCGGCGCAGATGCAACTCACGAACTCCTCGTCGATCCACAGGCCCATCAAGCTGTCGATATTGACCTCCGCGACCGCCTGGTAGTAGGCGTTCAACGTGTCCGCAGCGGCTTCGAAGATGTGGGCAAAACGTGGCATGGCTCGTCAGTCTCTTGCGCGCTAGGCGCGCGGTTGCGGGTCAGTGGTCGGCTTTTCGCGCCGCCCGCGGCAAAGTTCGCGCGGGCTGGCTCGTGGCACGGATGCACAGGCTGTCTCCACGCCTTTTCCAGAACAGCTCCGGGCCGATTTCAGGTCGATCCGAGGTCAATTCCAGGTCAACTCTCCGGCCTGTTTTCAGCCGATGTTCCGGGCCTTTCCCCAGGCGCCTGCAAGGCCATCCGCCAGCATGCCCGCGCTGCAAGACGCGAGCATGACGCATCGAGCGGACGCGGCGCGCTTCGCGCACGACACATGACCGATGGCCGCCGACCTGCCCGCGACGCGTTCCAGCGAGCGCGCAACAGGCAACTTTCGACAGGCGGCGCGGCCCGAACGCTCAGCGTTGCGCGAGCAGCATGCCGCGCAGATCGTTGAATACCTGCTCGGCGCTCAGTTGCCGCAGGCAGTTCAGATGACCCAGCGGGCATTCCCGCTGGAAGCACGGACTGCACTCGAGATGCAGCCATTGTACCTTTGCGAGGTCCGACAAGGGCGGCGTGTGGCGCGGATCGGTCGATCCGTACACGGCGACGAGCGGACGGCGCAGCGCCGCTGTGACGTGCATCAGCCCGGAGTCATTGGTCACGACGGCGCTTGCCCGCGAGATCAGCGCGCTCGCTTCGCCGAGCGCCGTCTGGCCGCACAGGTTGCGCACGTTCGGCGCGCGGTCGGCGATCGCCTGGGCGATGGGCGCGTCTTTCGGCGAGCCGAGCGCGACGATCTTCGTGTACGGGAACGACTGGCCGACCATCTGCGCGAGCGCTGCGAAATGCTCGGGTGGCCAGCGCTTCGCGGGGCCGTACTCGGCGCCGGGGCAGAAGACCAGCAGCGGCACGCGCGTGTCCAGGTTGAAGCGGGTCGAGACGCGCGCCGCTTCGTTCAGGTCGGCGTCGAGACGGGGCTGCGTCAGATCGTCGGGCACTTTCGCGCCGGGCGCGTAGGCGAGCGCGGCGTAATGGCCGACCATGGGCGGACGCTCGTCCTTGCGCGGGTTTCCGTGCCGCACATTCAGCAGACCGTAGCGGCTTTCGCCCGTATAGCCGATGCGCAGCGGAATGCCCGCCATCCACGGAATCAGCGCGGACTTCAGCGAATTCGGCAGCACATAGGCGGCGTCATAGCCGACGTCGCGCAGGTCGCTTGCCAGTTGCCAGCGGCGCAGCATCTGCAGCTTGCCGTGCGCGAGATCGGTCGCGTAGACATCGCGGATTTCAGGCATCCGTTCGAGGATGGGGGCGACCCAGCTGGGCGCGACCGCGTCGATCGCGATACGCGGATGCAATTTCACGAGGCGCGCAAGCAGAGGCTGCGCCATCAATGCGTCACCGATCCAGTTCGGTGCGATAACCAACGCGCGACGCATCAGGGGGAGTTTCCGATGTCGAAAATAAAGCGCCGCGCGCCTGAAGCGCGCGGGGCCGGGGTTGTCAGGAACATTGGACTGCGGCCCAGGCTATATCGGCGTGCGCGGCGAGAAGTCCGGCTTCCAGCGCGGATTGCCGAACGACGCGTGACGCCGCAGCCCGTGCCGCAGACGAAGCGAGTCGCGGATCAGTGACCCTTGACCACTTCGCCGTCGCGCAGCTTGTAGCGCGTGCTGCAGTAAGGGCAGCGCGCTTCGCCGTGCGTCACGTCGATAAAGACGCGCGGATGGTTGCTCCAGCGCGGCATCGACGGGTTCGGGCAGTACGCAGGAAGATCCTTCGCCGACAGTTCGACCAGCGGCATTTCCTTGATTTCACTCATAGGGACTTTCTCGTTGTATGCAAAGAGCAGGCGCGGCTGGCGTTTGCCTTCACGTGTGGCCGCAGCCGCGCCCGCGGAATTCAGATCTTCGTGAGCCAGTGCGCGTACTTCTCGCTCTTGCCGTTCACGATGTCGAAGAACGCCGATTGCAGCTTCTCCGTGATCGGGCCGCGCGCGCCCGAGCCGATCGTGCGGTTGTCGAGTTCGCGGATGGGCGTGACTTCGGCGGCCGTGCCAGTGAAGAACGCTTCGTCGGCCGTATAGACTTCGTCGCGCGTGATGCGCTTTTCGATCACCTCGATGCCCGCGTCCTTCGCCAGCGTGATGACGGTGTCGCGCGTGATGCCGTCGAGGCACGACGACAGGTCGGGCGTGTACAGCTTGCCGTTGTTCACGAGGAAGAAGTTCTCGCCCGAGCCTTCCGACACATAGCCGTCGACGTCGAGCAGCAGCGCTTCGTCGTAGCCGTCGGCGGTGGCTTCCTGGTTCGCGAGGATCGAATTGACATACCAGCCCGATGCCTTCGCGCGGACCATCGATACGTTCACATGATGGCGCGTGAACGACGACGTCTTCACGCGGATGCCCTTCTTGATGCCGTCTTCGCCGAGATACGCGCCCCACGGCCATGCGGCGATCGCGACGTGAATGGTATTGCCCTTCGCCGACACGCCCAGCTTTTCCGAGCCGACCCAGATGATCGGGCGTAGATAGCACGACTCCAGCTTGTTCTCGCGGACGACTTCGCGCTGCGCGGCGGCGAGCGTTTCGTGGTCGAATGGCACGTCCATCTGGAAGATCTTGGCCGAGTTGAGCAGGCGCTTGGTGTGCTCGTTCAGACGGAAGATCGACGTGCCGCCGTCGACCGTCTTGTACGCGCGCACGCCCTCGAAAACACCCATCCCATAGTGCAGCGTATGGGTGAGGACGTGGATTTTGGCGTCGCGCCATTCGATGAGCTTGCCATCCATCCAGATCTTGCCGTCGCGGTCGGCCATTGACATACGGTTCTCCAGGCAGTGCGGGTTCGGGTTCTAACGTTCCAACGTTCCGACGTGATACGGACTTGTTGTGACGCGCGCTGCGCGTGGCGCGCCGACTACACGAAGCGCCGGGGACACGCGGCAAACGCGATATTTTACCGTCATTTGCAGAGGCAACGGGCATTCGCGGGCACCCTGGACGCTATAATCCGGCGGTCGCTGAAAAGAAAACCGCATGCGCCAGCGGCTGCCTTACGATCTGGCGCTGACCTCCAGCCGTCGCGGCGTTCATCGCGCCGCATTGCCTTCGCCTCATGCTCGCTCGCCTGTCCGATCTCGATCGCCGTGCCTTCCGTGATGGCATGCGCGCCTACTCGCCGACCTTGATGGCGATCTTCTCATGGGGCCTCGTGACGGGCATCGCGATGAGCAAATCGGTGATGACGGTGCCGCAATCGCTCGCCATGTCGCTGCTGGTCTATGCGGGCTCGTCGCAACTGGCCGTGCTGCCGCTGATGCTCGCGAAGCTGCCCGTCTGGACCATTCTGCTGACGGCCGCGATGGTCAACACGCGTTTCATCATCTTCAGCGCCGGTCTCGCGCCGCATTTTTCGTATCTGCCGCTGTACCGACGGTTGCTCGTCGGCTATTTCAACGGCGACGTCATCTACCTGCTGTTCCAGAAGAAGGCCTTTCAGACCGGCTATGTGCCCGGCAAGGAAGCGTATTTCTGGGGCATGGCCGTCTCGAGCTGGCTGTCGTGGCAGGTGTCGTCGATCGTCGGCATTCTGCTCGCGAGCCTCTTTCCCGATAACTGGGGCCTTTCGCTCGCGGGCACGCTCGCGCTGATTCCCGTGATGGTATCGGCGATCTCGTCGCGCTCGACGCTCGCGGCCGTCAGCGTCGCGGGCATCGTCGCGCTGATCGCGTTCGACCTGCCGTACCGGCTCGCGCTGCCGCTCGCCGTCCTGACGGCGATCGTCGCCGGCAGCGCCGCCGACGCGATGGCCGAGCGCGCCGACTTGCGCCGCATTCGCAACAGCACGGAGAACCCGCGATGACCACGCTGCAGATCTGGCTCGCGATCATCGGCATGACGTTTGTCACAGCGCTGACACGCGCGCTGTTTCTGATCGGGGGTGAGCGCACGGTTTTGCCCGAGCGCGCGCAACGGATGCTGCGCTACGCGCCCGCGGCGGCGCTCGCGGCCGTCGTCGTGCCGGACGTGCTGGTGACGGACAGCGGCGTGTCCGTCGCGCTGTCGAATCACGAGCTGTACGGCACGCTCGCGGGCCTCGCGTGGTTCCTCTGGCGGCGCACGATGCTGGGCACGATCGTCGTCGGGATGCTGGTGTTCACGGCGTTGCGGCTGATCTTCTGATGCGGTGCACGGATGTTGCGGTGCAATAACCTGCCGGGCCCCACTGGCGCCGCCAAATACCGGGATTCTCGCGCCACGGGATAGATCGGTCTGTCGATCGGTTAAAATACCCGTCTCCCGGAACACGCGCGAAGCCGCCGGCACCGTTCGCGAGAGGCCGTTCGCGCAGCGTCCGCACCGCCTTCCAATCAACTCGCATACGAATCATGAAACAGGTATTGCGTCTCTCCGATCTGATCGCCGAAGGCAAGCTATCCGGCAAACGCGTCTTCATCCGCGCCGACCTGAACGTACCGCAGGACGACGCCGGCAACATCACCGAAGACACCCGCATCCGCGCTTCCGTGCCCGCCATCAAGTCCGCGCTGGACGCCGGCGCTGCCGTCATGGTCACGTCGCACCTGGGCCGCCCGACGGAAGGCGACTTTAAACCCGAAGACTCGCTCGCGCCCGTTGCGAAGCGCCTGTCCGAACTGCTCGGCCGCGACGTGCCGCTGGTGTCGCAGTGGGTCGAGAACGGCGTGAACGTCGCGCCGGGCCAGGTCGTGCTGCTCGAAAACTGCCGCGTGAACAAGGGCGAAAAGAAGGATTCCGACGAGCTCGCGCAGAAAATGGCGAAGCTCTGCGACGTCTACGTGAACGACGCGTTCGGCACCGCTCACCGCGCCGAAGCGACGACGCATGGCATCGCGAAGTACGCGAGCGTCGCGTGCGCGGGCCCGCTGCTCGCCGCCGAACTCGAAGCGCTCGGCAAGGCGCTCGGCTCGCCGAAGCGTCCGCTCGTGGCGATCGTCGCGGGCTCGAAGGTGTCGACCAAGCTGACCATCCTGAAGTCGCTGGCCGACAAGGTCGACCAGCTGATCGTCGGCGGCGGCATCGCGAACACGTTCATGCTTGCGGCAGGTCTGAAGATCGGCAAGTCGCTCGTCGAAGCGGATCTCGTCGACGAAGCGAAGGCGATCATCGAATCGGCGAAGGCGCGTGGCGCGTCGGTGCCGATCCCGAGCGACGTGGTTACGGCCAAAGAGTTTTCGCCGACGGCCAAGGCCGAAATCAAGAAGGTCGCTGACGTTCAAGACGACGACATGATCCTCGACATCGGACCGGAAACGGCGAAGGCGCTCGCGTCGCAGCTCGAGAAGGCTGGCACGATCGTCTGGAACGGCCCTGTCGGCGTGTTCGAGTTCGACCAGTTCGGCAACGGCACGAAGACGCTGGCTGACGCGATCGCGAAGTCGTCGGCGTACTCGATTGCAGGCGGCGGCGACACGCTCGCGGCCATCGCGAAGTACGGCATCCACGACAAGGTGAGCTATATCTCGACGGGCGGCGGCGCATTCCTCGAGTTCCTCGAGGGCAAGAAGCTGCCCGCCGTCGCAGTGCTGGAATCGCGGGCCTGATAATGGCGACGCGCTCCCCCAACAAGCCTCAGAAGACGCGCAACGCGTCGCGCACGGCAGCGGCAGGGGAGCGCGCAGCGCGCTCCGCAAAAGCGCTGCAACCCGAGGCCGCCGCGCAGGCGGCTTCGCAACCTTCCGGCAACGCGCCAGCGGCAGAGACCGCAGTCGTTGCCGCAGACCGCTCAGATCGAGCGGAACAGAATACGGAACTGGCCTCCGACGCCGTCGCCGCAAACGCAGCGACAGACGCGCAAGCAGAGGCCGGTTCAGGTGCAACGGTGTCCTCCGCCTCGCACACCGAAGCCGATGATGAGTCTTTGCGCGCGGCCGATCAGCCGTCGCCGCGGTTTCATGATGTCGCAGCAGTCCCCCACGATACGACGCCGGGCCTTCAAGGTTCGAAGGGAACGAACGGCGCACTGCCCCATGTAGCACCTGTCGTTGCGCAGCCTCCGCATCCGACTCCTGACGTTCATCCCAGCGATCTCATCCAAACGAGGAGACTCATGCATCGCGCCACCAAGATTGTCGCAACCATCGGGCCGGCTTCCAGCACGCAGGAAATCCTGCAGCAAATGATCGAAGCGGGCGCCGACGTGGTGCGCCTCAACTTTTCCCACGGCACCGCTGACGATCACCGTCAGCGTGCGGAGTTCGTGCGTGCAGCGGCCCGGCAGGCAGGCCATGAAGTCGGCATCATGGCCGACTTGCAAGGCCCGAAGATCCGGGTCGGCAAATTCGAAAACGGCAAGACCACGCTGGTCGCCGGCAACACCTTCATCCTCGACGCCGATTGCGAGCTCGGCAACGACGAGCGCGTCGGCCTCGACTACAAGGACCTGCCGCGCGACCTGAAAGCCGGCGACACGCTGCTTCTGAACGACGGCCTGATCGTGCTGAGCGTGCAGCGCGTGATCGGCAACGAGATTCACACCGTCGTGAAGATCGGCGGCGACCTGTCGAACAACAAGGGCATCAACCGCCAGGGCGGCGGCCTGACGGCGCCCGCGCTGACCGCGAAGGACATGGAGGATATCCGCACGGCGATGTCGCTGGGCGCGGACTATGTCGCCGTGTCGTTTCCGAAGAACGCGACGGACATGGAAATGGCGCGCCAGCTCGCAAACATCGCGGGCGCGCCGTACGGCATCAAGCCGAAGATGATCGCGAAGATCGAGCGCGCCGAGGCGATCCCGGCGCTGCAAGGCATTCTCGAAGCATCGGACGGCATCATGGTCGCGCGCGGCGATCTCGCCGTCGAAGTCGGCAACGCGGCCGTGCCCGCGCTGCAAAAGCGCATGATCAAGATGGCGCGCGAGGCGAACAAGTTCGTCATCACGGCCACGCAGATGATGGAATCGATGATCAACGCGCCCGTGCCGACGCGTGCCGAAGTCTCGGACGTGGCGAACGCGGTGCTGGACGGCACCGACGCCGTGATGCTGTCGGCGGAATCAGCGGCGGGTAAATACCCGGTGCAGACGATCGAAACGATGGCCGCAATCTGCGTCGAAGCGGAAAAGTCCGAGCACGTCGAACTGGACAAGGACTTCCTCGACCGAACCTTCACCCGCATCGACCAGTCGATTGCAATGGGCGCGCTTTTCACGGCGTATCACCTGGGTGCGAAGGCGATCGTCGCGCTGACGGAGTCGGGCTCGACGGCGCTGTGGATGTCGCGTCACTGGACGCATGTTCCCATCTTCGCGCTCACGCCGCGCGAGGGCAGCGAGCGCGCGATGCAGATCTACCGCAACGTGAACCCGCTACATCTCGACACCAGCAGCGATCGCGACATCGCGCTCCAGCAAGCGCTCGAAGTGGTCGTCGGCAAGGGCTATGCGGCGCGCGGCGACATGGTCGTGCTGACGGTCGGCGAGCCGATGGGCCAGGCGGGCGGCACGAACACGCTGAAGATCGTCCGCGTCGGCGAGCCGGTCTGATTTACCGGCACGCCATCGATAGCCGTAAGCGCGAGGAAATACGAGCCGTCGCGCGACCGTAAAGGAACCGCGACGGCGAGCCGAACGGCGCGCGTGAAGCGGAGCGCCGTGTCCCCGAAAGAGAGGCGGCGCACGCAGTTTGGGAAGGGTGCGCTCGGGACACGGTCTGCTTCACGATAAAATTGCATGAAATTGCATAAATAGATGCCGTCGGCACAGGATTCGTTTCAATCTAAGGAGTACATCAATGCCTCTCGTATCAATGCGTCAACTGCTGGACCATGCCGCCGAACACGGTTATGGCCTTCCGGCATTCAACGTAAACAACCTGGAGCAGGTGCAGGCGATCATGGCGGCGGCCGATCAGGTCAACGCACCCGTGATCATGCAGGCATCGGCAGGCGCGCGTAAGTACGCCGGCGAGCCGTTCCTGCGCCATCTGATCGAAGCGGCCATCGAATCGTATCCGCACATTCCCGTCGTGATGCACCAGGACCACGGCCAGTCGCCGGCAGTCTGCATGGCCGCGATCCGCAGCGGCTTCACGAGCGTGATGATGGACGGCTCGCTCGAAGCCGACGGCAAGACGGTGGCGTCGTACGAGTACAACGTCGACGTGTCTCGCAAGGTCGTCGAAGCGGCGCACTCGATCGGCGTGACGGTGGAAGCGGAACTGGGCGTGCTCGGTTCGCTGGAAACGATGAAGGGCGACAAGGAAGACGGCCACGGCGCGGAAGGCACGATGACGCGCGAACAGCTTCTGACCGACGTCGAGCAGGCAGCGGACTTCGTGAAGCTCACGCAGTGCGACGCACTGGCGATCGCGATCGGCACGTCGCACGGCGCGTACAAGTTCTCGAAGAAGCCGACGGGCGATATCCTGTCGATTCAGCGCATCAAGGAAATTCACCAGCGCATTCCGAACACGCACCTGGTGATGCACGGTTCGTCGTCGGTGCCGCAGGAACTGCTCGCGGAAATCCGCGAATTCGGCGGCGACATGAAGGAAACCTACGGCGTGCCCGTCGAGGAAATCCAGGAAGGCATTAAGAACGGCGTCCGCAAGATCAACATCGACACCGATCTGCGTCTTGCGATCACGGGCGCGATCCGCCGCTACATGGCCGAGAACCGTTCGAAGTTCGATCCGCGCGATTACCTGAAGCCGGCTCGCGAAGCCGCGAAGAAGGTCTGCGTGGACCGTTATCTGGCGTTCGGCTGCGAAGGCCAGGCGTCGAAGATCAAGTCCATCTCGATGGACAAGATGGCTGAGAAGTACAAGGTGGGCGAGCTCGCGCAAGTCGTCCGCTAAGCGGCGGGCGGGTTTGCCCCGCTCGCGCGCTGCACGAGCATCACGCGCCTGGCCATCTGGCCAGGTTGTCGTCCGATCGCCGTTCCCGCATGATCCGGGGAACGGCGTTTCCCTTTTGTTCCGGGCCGTTTTTCAGCCCCATTTTAGTGAATCACGACGATGTCTACCCTTTACGAATCCACGCTCCGCTCGCTGCAGCTGCTCGGCCGCGGCAAAGTCCGCGACAACTACGCGGTGGGCAACGACCAGTTGCTGATTGTCACGACGGACCGTCTGTCCGCGTTCGACGTGGTCATGGGCGAGCCGATTCCGGGCAAGGGGCGCGTGCTGAACCAGATGGCCAACTTCTGGTTCGACAAGCTGAAGCACGTCGTACCGAATCATTTGACGGGCGTTGCGCCGGAAACCGTCGTCGCGCCCGATGAAGTCGAGCAGGTGAAGGGCCGCGCGGTCGTCGTAAAGCGCCTCGAGCCGATTCTCGTCGAAGCCGTGGTGCGCGGCTATCTGGCCGGGAGCGGCTGGAAGGACTATCAGGCGACGGGCGCCGTGTGCGGCGTGAAGCTGCCCGAGGGCCTGCAAAACGCGCAGAAACTGCCCGAGCCGATCTTCACGCCGGCCGCGAAGGCCGAGATGGGCCACCACGACGAAAACATCACATACGAAGAGATGGAGCGCCGCATCGGCACCGAACTCTCGGCGACGATCCGCGACATCTCGATCCGTCTCTACAAGGAAGCCGCCGACTACGCGGCGACGCGCGGCATCATCATCGCGGACACGAAGTTCGAATTCGGTCTCGACGACAAGGGCCGGCTCTATCTGATGGACGAAGCGCTGACGGCCGATTCGTCGCGCTTCTGGCCGGCGGATCAATACCAGGTCGGCACGAACCCACCGTCGTTCGACAAGCAGTTCGTGCGCGACTGGCTGGAAACGCAGCCGTGGAAGAAGGAGCCGCCCGCGCCGAAACTGCCGGACGAAGTCGTCGAGAAGACGTCGCAGAAGTATCAGGAAGCGCTCGAGCGCCTGACGGGCCAGAAGCTCGCCTGAGCGCCACGCACACGGAACAAGCAACATCATGAGTGAAGTTCAGACAGCACATACCCATGACGCGCCGCTCGTCGGCGTGCTGATGGGTTCCAGCTCCGACTGGGAAGTCATGAAGAACGCGGTCGCCGTCCTGCAGGAATTCGGCGTGCCGTACGAAGCGAAGGTCGTTTCCGCGCACCGCATGCCTGATGAAATGTTCGCCTATGCTGAAAGCGCGCGCGAACGCGGCGTGCGTGCGATCATTGCGGGCGCCGGCGGCGCGGCGCATCTGCCGGGCATGCTGGCCGCGAAGACGACGGTGCCCGTGCTCGGCGTGCCCGTGGCAAGCAAGTATCTGAAGGGCGTCGATTCGCTGCACTCGATCGTGCAAATGCCGAAGGGCGTGCCTGTCGCGACGTTCGCGATCGGCGAAGCAGGCGCGGCGAATGCGGCGCTGTTCGCGGTGTCGATGCTGAGCGGCACGTCGCCGGAATATGCGGAGAAGCTCGCCGCCTTCCGCGTGCGCCAGAACGAAGCGGCTCACGCGATGACGCTGCCGCCGCTGTAAGCGCCTCAGATGCGCAGCGGCTAGTACCCGAAGAAGTTCAACGCAGTCCAACGCTTTGACCGGCCGATCCTCACATCGGCCGCGAACGACCACCAAGATGAATCCAGACAACACTCCGGTATCACCGATTATGCCCGGCGCATGGCTCGGCATGGTTGGTGGCGGCCAGCTTGGCCGCATGTTCTGCTTCGCCGCGCAGGCGATGGGCTATCGCGTCGCCGTCCTCGATCCGGACGAAAACAGTCCGGCGGGTGCCGTCGCGGATCGTCATCTGCGCGCGGCCTATGACGACGAAGCGTCTCTCACCGAACTCGCGCGCCTGTGCGCGGCGGTGTCGACCGAGTTCGAGAACGTGCCGGCGGCGAGTCTCGATTTCCTCGCGCGCACGACGTTCGTTAGCCCCGCTGGACGTTGCGTCGCCGTCGCGCAGGACCGCATCGCGGAGAAGCGCTTCATCGCGTCGTCGGGCGTGCCCGTTGCGCCGCACGTCGTGATCGAATCGTCGGATGCGCTCGCCGCGCTCGACGATGCTGCGCTCGAAGCCGTGCTGCCGGGCATCCTGAAGACGTCTCGGCTCGGCTACGACGGCAAAGGCCAGGTGCGCGTCGGCAACGCAGCGGAAGTGCGTGCGGCGCATGCGTCGCTGGGCGGCGTCGCTTGCGTGCTCGAAAAGCGCTTGCCGTTGAAGTTCGAAGTGTCGGCGCTGATCTCGCGCGGCACGAACGGCTCGTCGGCCGTCTATCCGCTCGCGCAGAACACGCATCGCCATGGCGTGTTGTCGCATACCATCGTGCCCGCACCCGACGCCAATGCGACGCTCGTCGAACAGGCGCAGCTGGCCGCGCTGCAGATCGCGGACAAGCTCGGCTATGTCGGCGTGCTGTGTGTCGAATTCTTCATTCTCGAAGACGGCACGCTGGTCGCGAACGAAATGGCGCCGCGTCCGCACAACTCCGGCCACTACACGGTCGACGCCTGCGCGACGAGCCAGTTCGAGCAGCAGGTGCGGGCGATGACGGGCATGCCGCTCGGCGACACGCGCCAGCATTCGCCCGCCGTCATGCTGAACATCCTGGGCGACGTGTGGTTCCCCGTCAACGCGAAGGGCGAAAGGCCGAGCGCGGCCGTGACGCCACCGTGGCATGAAGTCGCCGCGATGCCGGAAGCGCGTCTGCATCTGTACGGCAAGGAAGAGGCGCGTCCGGGCCGCAAGATGGGTCACGTGAACTTCACGGCCGCGACGCTCGAGCGTGCACGCACGGCGGCCCGCGACTGCGCGCGCCTGCTGCATATCCCGACTAGCTGAGCGGTAGCCGTCATGCCGGATCAAACGAAACCTGCCGATGTAGCGTCGCGCGTCGGCGCCGACGAGATCGCGTACTCAGCGGCGCTGCTCGATGCGGGACAACTCGTAGCGTTTCCTACGGAGACGGTCTACGGGCTGGGCGGCGATGCGGAGAGTCCCGAGGCCGTCGCGCGTATCTACGCGGCGAAGGGCAGGCCGGCGAATCATCCCGTCATCGTGCATCTCGCGCCGAACGGCGATCCGAATTACTGGGTCGAGCAACTGCCGTCCGATGCACAGCGTTTGATCGACGCGTTCTGGCCGGGTCCGCTTACGCTGATTCTCAAGCGTGCAGCGCATATCCCGGCTGCCGTGAGCGGCGGCCAGGATTCGGTCGGACTGCGCTGTCCGTCGCATCCTGTCGCACAGGCGTTGCTCGAAGCATTCAGCGCGCTGCGCAACGGACATGGCGGCGTGGCCGCGCCGTCCGCGAACCGTTTCGGGCATGTCAGTCCGACCACCGCGCAGCATGTGCGCGACGAGTTCGGCGATACGATTCATGTCCTCGATGGCGGGTCGTCGGATGTGGGTATCGAATCGACGATCATCGATTTGTCGCGTGGGTTTCCCGCGCTGCTGCGCCCGGGTCACGTGACGCCGCAAGATATCGCCGACGTGCTTGGCGAGATGCCGCGCTTGCCGGACGGAACGGATGCAAGCGCGCCGCGCGCGTCCGGCACATTGAAGGCGCACTATGCGCCGCGCACGCCGCTCGCGCTGCTGCCGTTCGACGTGCTCGAACCGATGCTCGCCGCGCGCGCGCCCGACGAGCGCGTCGCGCTGGTCGCGCGTGCCTCGCGCGCGGGACGCTGGGCCGACGCGGATGGCGTGCATTTCGTCGCCGCGCCGGAAGATCCGCATCTCTATGCGCGCGACCTGTACGGCTTGCTGCGAGCGCTGGATCGCGCGAACGTATCGCGCATTCTGATCGAGAAGTTGCCCGATACGATCGAGTGGATCGCCGTCAACGACCGGCTCGGCAGAGCGGCGGCCGCATTCGAGGCGCACGAGTCCTGACCGCTCCACGCTTCGTCCCCAACGCTTCGCGCGCGATGCCCGAAGCCAACGCGCAAAAAAGCCCGACTCACAAAGAGCCGGGCTTTTTCGTATCGAACTAGAGTTCGGGAAGCCGTCGGCGGGAAGCGCGCTCCCGCCAGGCCCCGGGTGCCCGCTTACTTGCCCAGACCCGTCGCCGCGATCTGTTGTTCGACGTAGGTGGCGAATGCGGCATACGCGTGCGTCGTCGGATGGAGCTGGTCGGCGAAGACATACGACTGGTCCGCGCCCGCGACCGTCAGCGTCTGCGGCGAGCAGAACAGCGACGAGCCGAATTGCTGGCCGTACTGCTGCGCCGTCATGCCGCCGACCAGCACCGACGGGTTCGCCGTCGCATAAGCGGTTGCGTTCTGTTCCATCTGCGTGATGTTGCAACCCGTGCCTGTCGCGTTGGTGAAGCCTTGCGACTGGTAGCTGCCGAGCAACTGATGCAGCCAGATGAACGAACTGACCTGAATCACCTTCGTGTCGATGCCGGCCGTCTTCAGGCCATTTGCAACTAGCGTGTTGTATGCGGATACGATGCCCGTGATCAGCGCCGGCAGTTGCGGAGCGTTATTCGCTGCCGCCTCGCCCGTCGCAAGCGGCGTCAGGCCGATGTCCGGCACATCGACCACGACCACGTGCGTTGCACCGTTCGACAGCGTGGTGCCGACGAGACCCACGAAGCTCGCGATCGTCGTCTGAAGCTGCGTTCCAACCGCCGTCCCGATGATCAGCTGCTGTTGCTGTACGGTGGTGGCCGTCGCGAGCTGCGTCTGGAGGTTGGTCATGAACTGCGTGTTTTGGAGCAGCTGCAAGATGTCGTTTGCGCCGCCGTTGATCAGCACGAGCTGATTCGAGTTGAAGCTGCCGTGATCCGTCAGGTATTGCTTGACCTGTGACGTGACGGGCACGGTCGTGGCCGCCATGTTGTTGGGCGCGAAGCCGATGCCGACTGGGTTCGCCACATCGGAGCCGCCCTGCGCGTAACCGAAGCCGCCGTTGGCCTTCAGCGGCACGCCGAAGCCGCCGACGTAGGCGGGCGTCAACGTATCGCCGTAATACTCGGCGACCTTCTGCGTCCACACTTCGCCGGGGTTCGTCGTGAAGCGCCCGCCGCCGAAGTTCGCGGCGATCACGGGCGAATACGTGCCGGCGTCCGACAGACTGTCCCCGAACGACACCACCTGCAGCTTGACCCCGCCAGCCGGCGCGCTGCTCGCGTTGTTATTGTTGTTGTCACTGCCGCCGCCGCACGCGACGAGCGTCGCGAATGCCGCGCACGCGACCGCGATCCGTGCGAGGCGCACGACGCCAGCGTTGTTCGATGCTTGCTTCATAAGGTCCTTATCTCCTCGTATGTATTTGGCCTCGAGCGATCCGTCTCTTGAGCCATCTGATGCAGGCAGTGGCCAGCGTCGTGTGGACGCGGCGACGGCTTTGCAAAAATTTTCCCCTGTTATTCGATTCGTGGCGACTAGACGGCCGCGTTGTTGTTCTGCGGCGTGTGTCCTGCCGATTCAAAAGTGCTTTGTCCGTCGCAAAGACTCGCGTGATACTGCGCGGCCCAGGCAGGCGGCCCGAAGAGCGCGTTCAGCCGGTTGCGCCAGCCGCGCACGCGCACGACATCTCGTGCCATCGACGCCCACTCATGAAACGTCGCCTGCAACGGGTTGTACGTGTGCAGCGGCTCGACGATGCCGTACACGGGCGCCTCGTTGGCATCTTCGTCGACGTAGCTGCCGAACAGCCGGTCCCAGATCACGAGCACGCCCGCGTAGTTGCGGTCGATATAGCGGTCGTTGCGCGCGTGATGGACGCGATGAATCGACGGCGTGTTCAGCACGTATTCGAGCCAGCCGAGCTTGCCGATTGCCTGCGTATGCACGAAGAATTGAAACGCCAGATTGATCAGCACGATGCCGACGATCTGCTTCGGCGGAAAGCCGAGCAACGCGAGTGGAATCCAGAAGACCCACATGCCCGCGACGGGATACATCAGGCTCTGCCGGAACGCCGTCGAAAAGTTCATCCGTTCCGACGAGTGATGCACGACATGCGCGGCCCACAGCCAGCGCACGCGATGGCTGCAGCGATGGAACACGTAGTAGAGCAGATCCTGCGCGACGAACAGCACGGCGAACGACAACCAGCCCGCGTGCCAGTCGAAGAGACGGTAATGCTCGTAGCACCACGCGTAGACGGGAATGACGAACAGCCAGGCGAGCTTGTCGGCGCCTTGATGCATCAGCGCGAGCGCGGTGTTGCACAACGTGTCGCGCCAGCTGTAGATGCGCGCTTCGGGATGCGTGCGCCGCGTGCGCCACGCTTCCCAGCCGATGCACGCGAGAAAGACCGGCGCCATGGCGAGCAGGAGCAATTCGGCATCGAATTGCATTGACGTCTCCCTCCGAGGGTCCCTGCGGCCTCCTTCAGGAGGCCGGCATTGTCTTTATTGTTTGCGGCATCGTTCGACGATCGGCGTGCATCGTGTGCGGCTTGCGCGCGATGATGCCCTGCTTGTGCGTGTTTGCCGACGCCATTTTCATACTGCCCGACAGCGTACAACGCCTCGCGACGCGCCGCGCAGCGCTTCGCTAGAAGGAATCCTCAGTGAGCGCCGCGCCGCTGAGGGTTTGTCCTGGTCTTGCGGTGCGGCGCCGCGCTGCGTTCGACAGCGACCGGCGCGGCTGTTTCCGCCAGCATCGTCGAAGGCCCCTGGTACACCCATTCGAGCAGTTCGTCATGCGCGGCGCGCGCCGCTTCCGCGTGCGGATCGTTGATCAGGCTGACGACCACATAGCTCTGTCCATCGGCGGAGGCGACGTAGCCTGCGATCGCGCGCACGTCGCGCAACGTGCCCGTCTTGATGTGCGCATTGCCGTTGACGGGCTTCGACGCCAGACGGTTGCGCATCGTGCCGTCCACGCCGACCACGGGCAGCGAATCGACGAACACCTGCGCGACGGGACTCGCGTTCGCGCTTTGCAGCAGATCGGCGAGTGCGAGCGCCGTGACGTGCTCGTTGCGCGACAGGCCCGAGCCGTTGTCGAGCGTCAGGTATTCCATCGGCATCGCGCTGCGATGCAGGAACGATTCGATGGCCGCCGCCGACTTCGCGGGCGTCGCGGGCGGCTTGCTCGTGACGGCGCCGATCGTCAGGAACAGATTGCGCGCCATCGTGTTGTTGCTGAACTTGTTGATGTCGTGAACGATGTCCGACAGCACCGGGCCCTGGTGCGTCGCGACGAGCTTCGCATCGATGGGCACGGCGCCTTCGCGCGTCGTGCCATTGAACGTGCCGCCCGTCTGTTGCCACAGCGCGAGGAAGCCGCCCGCGAAGAAGGTCGTGTGATCGAGGACGGCCACGTTGACCGTGCGCTCGCCACAGCGCAGCGGATAGTCGCCGACGAACGACGCATTGACGACACCGTTGGAAGCGGGCGTGACGGCCGGCGTCACGAGTTCGCCGCGGCACGGGCCGCGCGTCGCGCGCAGCTCGTTGTCGATCTGCAACTGCGCGAGCGCGGGCAGCACGTCGATCTGCACCTTGCCGTCGTCGTTCGGCGACATCGTGAACGACAGCGACTTGAACGCATACAGCAGCGGATCGGGGCCGACGTTGTACGGCGCGCTCACGTCGTCGTCGAACGCGGGCAGGTCGCGCGTCGACGGATCGAAGAAGCGCTTGTCGAGCACGAGCGCGCCGTCGATGCCCGTGATGCCCGCCTTGTGGATCTTCTGGACCAGATCGATCAGCTCTTCGGGCACGAGCTTCGGATCGCCCGTGCCCTGGATGTACAGATTGCCGTGCAGCACGCCGTTGCCGTCGACGTCGCCTTGCGCATAGGCCGTGGTCTTCCAGCGGTAGTCGGGGCCGAGCATCGACAGGCCCGCATAGGTCGTGACGAGCTTCATCGTCGACGCGGGCATCATCGGCTGACCCGCATTCAGCGCGAGGACGGGCGTGCGGTCGCCGACCTTCTCGACGACGACGCTGATCGACGACAGCGGCACATGCGCGCGCTGCAAGCCCGCCATGACGGGCGCGGGCAATACCGTGGTGACGTTGACGGCGGGATGCTGCGCTTTCTTGCGCGCCTGTGCGGGCGCGGCGACGGCGAGCGCCGAACAGGCGAACAGCACGACGGCGGCGCGCGAGACCGTCAACGATCTGAAGCGGCGTGCGAGCGAACGGGCATACGACGAAACAGGTGAAGCGAAGGCGAGCGGCATGTAGAAGAAATTCGGCGAATGATCAGCGCAAGTCGGTGTCGCGGCGCACCGGCGGACAACGCAAACGCAGCGCGGCAAGCACCATGACAAGCAGCGTGGAACGAACGGCCTGGAAAGGCAAATGCAAGCACCGGCAAGCGAAAGAGACCGCACGCCCGATGCAAAAGCGCTCATTGTAGAGAGTTGCCGTGACACCGAGAACAAAATGATGAGACGCGCGCAGTGCGGCGTGTAGCGCGCGCCACGCCGCGTCCGGCGGCGCATCGCGAGGACATGCAGCCTGCATGCATCGGCCATGTGCGCAGCGCTCGGGCGCTAGAATGCTGGCATTGGAAAACCATCCCGGAACACGACGGCGGAACAGCCGGAACGGATACAAAGCGATGCGCATACTTCTCGTTGAAGACGACCGGATGATCGCCGAAGGCGTCCGCAAGGCGCTGCGCGGCGAAGGCTTCGCGGTCGACTGGGTGCAGGACGGCGAGTCCGCGTTGAGCGCGGCGGCGGGCGAGCCTTACGATCTCGTGCTGCTCGATCTCGGCTTGCCCAGGCGCGACGGCCTCGACGTGTTGCGCACGCTGCGCGCGCGCGGCCATCAATTGCCCGTGCTGATCGTCACCGCGCGCGATGCCGTCGCGGATCGCGTGAAAGGACTCGACGCCGGCGCCGACGATTATCTCGTCAAGCCGTTCGATCTCGACGAACTCGGCGCCCGGATGCGTGCGCTGATCCGCCGCCAGTCGGGACGCAGCGAATCGACGATACGCCACGGCAATCTGACGCTCGACCCCGCGTCGCATCAGGTGACGCTCGATGGCGCGCCCGTCGCGCTGTCCGCGCGCGAGTTCGCGCTGCTGGCCGCGTTGCTCGCGCGGCCGGGCGCCGTGCTGTCGAAGAGCCAGCTCGAAGAGAAGATGTACGGCTGGGGCGAGGAGATCGGCAGCAATACCGTCGAGGTCTACATCCACGCGCTGCGCAAGAAACTTGGCGCCGAACTGATACGCAACGTGCGCGGTCTCGGCTACATGATCGCGAAGGAAGCCTGACACGATGCGTTCGATTCGCCGTCAATTGCTGTTCTGGCTGCTCGCTATCGTGTTGCTCGGCGTCGGCATTGCGGGCTGGCTGATCTACCGTCAGGCGCTCGCCGAAGCCAACGAACTGTTCGATTACCAGCTGCAGGAAATCGCCGCCGCGCTGCCCGCCGAGCCGTTCTCGCAAGTGCTCAGCTCGCGCGATACGGGCGACGAAGGCATCGTGCTGCAGATCTGGAATCGCAACGGCGTGCTCATGTACTACTCGCATCCGCGCGCGCCGCTCGCGCCGCGCGCCGAGCTCGGCTTTTCGACGGAGCGCACCGAGCGCGGCGACTGGCGCGTGTATGGCGCAATCGTCGGCGATAACGTCGTGCAACTCGCGCAGCCCGTGTCGGTGCGCAACCGGCTCGCGGCGAACGTCGCGCTGCGCACGCTGTGGCCGCTGATCGTTTTGCTGCCGTTGTTGGGCGTGGCCGTGTGGGGCGTCGTCGGACGCGGGCTTGCGCCTTTGCGGCGCGTCACGGGCGCGCTCGACACGCGCCACCCCGAGGCGCTCGACCCGCTGCCCGATTCGCGTCTGCCGCTCGAAGTGCAGCCGCTCGTCCGTGCGTTGAACGGTCTGCTCGAGCGACTGGCGGGCGCGCTCGATACGCAAAAGGCCTTCGTCGCCGATGCCGCACATGAGTTGCGCACGCCGCTCGCCGCTGTGCAGATTCAGGCCCAACTGGTGGCGCGCGCGCACGACGAAACGGAGCGCCGCGAAGCGCTCGACGATCTGCAAGCGGGCGTCACGCGTGCGACGCGTCTTGCCGAGCAGCTGCTCGCGCTCGCGCGCTCCGAACCGGATGGACACGCGGCAACAGCCACCGTCGATCTCGACGCGCTGATCCACGAATGTGTCACCGCCTATCTGCCACTCGCGCAGGAGCGCCGCGTCGATCTCGGCATCGAGGCGAGCGAACCGGCCACCGTCCCCGGCGATGCCGAAGCGCTGCGCGTGATGCTCAACAACCTGATCGACAACGCAACCAAATACACGCCGTGCGGCGGGCGCGTCGATGTATGTCTGCGCGTCGAGAACGGCAGGCCCGTCGTGCAGATCGCCGATAGCGGTCCGGGCATTCCACCCGGCGAGCGGGACCGCGTGTTCGACCGTTTCTATCGCGTCGGCGCGGGCGTGAATCGCGCGCGCACGGACGTGTCGGGCAGCGGTCTCGGGCTTGCGATCGTGAGGCGCATCGCGCTTCAGCACCACGCGGCCGTCACGCTCGACGATGCACCCGCCGGCGGCCTGCAAGTCAACGTGCGTTTCTGAATTTGCCGCCCGCGCAAGGCTTGCATCCCGTTAGCGTTGTTTAAGATTGATTTAAGTGACGCCACGTACTCTTCGAGACATCAGAGTCCAATCTCTCCCAGTCAGGAGTACGCGATGAAAGCAAGAATGCTGACCCGAGGCGCCGTTGCAGCGGCCGTCGTTATCGCCTTGTCGGCGGGCTACGTCGCCGGCCACCGCAACGTGCCCGCTCCGCAGGTGATCTCGCCCGCGCAGGCCGCCGCGATGATGCCCGCCGAGGCCGCGGCGAAAACGGGCATTCCGGATTTTTCGGGCCTCGTCGAAACGTATGGTCCCGCCGTCGTCAACATCAGCGCGAAGCACGTCGTGAAGCAGGCGTCGATGCGCGGCAACGGCAACGGCAATGGCAACGGCCAGTTGCCCATCGATCCGAGCGACCCGTTCTATCAGTTCTACCGCCACTTCTTCGACCAGATGCCGGGCATGCAAGGCCCGAATGGTGGTGGCGGCGATGATGGCGGCGACCAGCCGAGCGCGAGCCTCGGTTCCGGCTTTATCGTCAGCGGCGACGGGTACATCCTGACGAACGCGCACGTCGTAGACGGCGCGAACGTCGTCACCGTGAAGCTCACCGACAAGCGCGAGTTCAAGGCGAAAGTGGTCGGCGCGGACAAGCAGTCGGATGTCGCAGTCCTGAAGATCGACGCGAAGGATCTGCCGACCGTGAAGATCGGCGATCCGCGCGCAAGCAAGGTCGGCCAGTGGGTCGTCGCGATCGGCTCGCCGTATGGCTTCGACAACACGGTGACGTCGGGCATCATCAGCGCGAAGTCGCGCTCGCTGCCGAACGAGAACTACACGCCGTTCATCCAGACCGACGTGCCCGTGAATCCGGGTAACTCGGGCGGACCGCTCTTCAATCTGCAAGGCGAAGTGATCGGCATCAACTCGATGATCTATTCGCAGACGGGCGGTTTCCAGGGCCTTTCGTTCGCAATCCCGATCAACGAGGCGATCAAGGTCAAGGACGATCTCGTGAAGACGGGTCATGTGAGCCGCGGACGTCTCGGCGTCGCCGTGCAGGGCATGAACCAGACGCTCGCCGATTCGTTCGGTATGAAGAAGCCGCAAGGCGCGCTCGTCAGCTCGGTCGATCCGGGCGGTCCTGCCGCGAAGGGGGGCTTGCAGCCGGGCGACGTGATCCTGTCGGTGAACGGCACGGACGTGACGGATTCGTCGGACCTGCCGTCGCAGATCGCGGGCCTCAAGCCGGGCACGCAAGCCGATGTCAAGGTATGGCGCGACAAGTCGACGAAGGACGTGAAGGTGACGATCGGCTCGCTGTCGGATGCGAAGGTCGCGTCAAACGACGATAGAGGCCCCGCGCAGATGCAAGGGCGCCTCGGCGTCGCCGTGCGTCCGCTGACGCCGGCGGAGAAGAGCAGCGCTTCCGTCTCGCACGGTCTGCTGGTGCAGGATGCGGGCGGCGCGGCGGCCAGCGCGGGCATCCAGCCGGGCGACGTGATTCTGGCCGTCAACGGACGCGCTGTATCGAACGTCGATCAGCTGAAGCAGGCGGTGTCGGCGGCGGGCAACAGCCTCGCGCTGCTGATCCAGCGCGACAACGCGCAGATCTTCGTGCCCGTCGATCTCGGCTGACGATCAGATGACAATCGGGCTGATGCTGGACTGACGATCGGCTGTGACCGGTAAAAGCTGCCGCTCCTGGAAAAGGGCGGCAGCTTTTTTTCGTGGTCGCGCGCAATGCGTGCCGGCTGTGCAGGCGCCGATTTACGGCGCGGAGAGGGAATGACGGGAATGACGGCAATGGCGAACAAACGGGCATACAGCTTGCGTGCATACGCTCGTCAGGACTGTTTGGGATCGCCCCAAAAGGAGCCACGCAATGATCCATCGTCGTATCCCCGCACGCGCCGTGACGGCCGCGGCTGCGACAGTTCTCACGCTCGGTCTCGCGGGCGGCGCCTTCGCACAGCAGGCGAGCGAAACCACGGGCGGCAGCACCACGGATAACACGAGCGCGGGCAACGTCAACGGCGGCGGCCTGCCGCAGGTTCAGCAGCAGGGCGACGTGTCGTACACGTCGGGCGGCGTCGGTCTCGACGAATCGAAGGCACTGCTCGCGGCGCAAAGCCAGTGGCCTTTGTCGCTGCGCTTCACGGGCCCCGGTTCAGACTACCTCGCGGACGTCAAGGTGAAGATCGTCGATGCGCATAGCGCCGACGTACTCGACGCGACTTCGCGCGGGCCGTACATGCTGGTCAGGCTGCGTCCCGGCCGCTACACCGTGCACGCTTCCTACAAGGATCTCGACCAGTCCAAGGCCGTCACGGTGCCGGCGAGCGGCACGGCCAAGGCGGGGTTCTACTTCGCCACGCAGTAAGCGGGCCGGAATTGCCCGCAAAGCTCGCCGGGAACGACGGCAGGCGGGCGGGCTGCGAGGCTGTGCAACGCGCGGCCCGACGCATGCCCGAAGGCTTGCCCGAGACCGCGCCGAACGCCCTTTCCGCACGCGGCGTGGGCGCGGCGCAACACGTGCGCGCCGGCAATCGGTAGAGACCCCATCCAGCCAACGAAGGTCGCGCAATCCCCCGGCGTTTGGTCAATAATGAAGCCACGCCACGAACACGCTCGTCGCTTCGCCGCATCCAGGGTCGCCATATCGAAGCGAAGCCGGCGCTGCGTGGCCGAGGGAGACGCGCCCCGCAGAATCACAACGAGGCGGCGCGTGCCGCGAGTGCCGGGCTGACGGTTCAGCCATGCGGCCAGTCGGACAGGACAAGCACGTGCCCATCAGCGGAGCGGACGACATGAACGATGCCCCAGCTAGCGGAAGCGCCGACGGCGCGGACGGCGCCGATGCCGTACGAGGCGGCCACCCCGGCGATGCGTCCGGTGGTGCGCCAGCGCACGGCGGGCATGGGCGGGCGCCCCATACGATCCGTATCACGACCAACCGGCACCGGGTGCGCGTGATCCACCAGGGCGTGACATTCGCGGATACGTTCGGCGCGCTCACGCTGAGCGAAACCGGCTATCCCGACGTGTTTTATTTTCCCCGCGCCGACGTGAACATGGCGCGGCTCGAACGATCGACTCATCAATCGCGCTGCCCGTTCAAGGGTGAGGCGTCGTACTTTCATCTTCGCACCGAAGACGAGGTCATCGAAAACGCAGTCTGGAGTTATGAAAACCCGTTAGAAGAGGTCAAGCAGATCAGGGGTTATCTGGCGTTTTACGCATCGCGCGTCGACCGCATCGATCAGACGTCCTGATCCCGCAGTCGCGCGTATTTCGGGGAGGCTGCCATGGAATTGAACGACGCGTTGAGGGTGCCGCTCGCGCCGTCCGAAGTCTGGGACGCGCTGCAGGATCTCGCGTTGTTGCGCGCGAGTCTCGACAACTGCGAGTCGCTGCGCCGGCTCCAGGGCGGCGAATATCTGCTGACGATGACCGTGCCGCTCGGACCATTGCGCGCGCATTACCAGATTCGCGCGCACGTTGCGAGCGAAGACGGCCCGGATAGCGACAAGCCGCACCGCACGCTGAATTTCAAGGCGCGCGCGGAGGGTGTCGGCTCGCTGCGCGGACAGATCGACGTATCGCTGCGCACCGACGATGCGCTTCATTTGCCGGGTCGCGGCCCGAGCACGCGCATCGACTATTCGGTGTGGGCGACCGCGACCGGGCCGCTCTCGGAACTGCCCGCGCGCCAGATCGAAAATGCGCTGCACGAGCTCGCCGACGATTTCTTCACCGAGTTCTGCGCGGTCGTTCAGGCGAAGCACGGCAAGGGGCCGAATCGCGCGACGGCCACGCAGGGGCGCCGCCAGCATGTGTTCCTGCGGCCGATCAGCTTGAGCGGCGTCGCACGCCGGGCGCGGCTGCACGACCACCATCACGGCGGCACGCTGACGGGCCGCGCCGCGCATTCGCTCTTGCACGGCCTGCATCACGAGCACGATCCGCACGTGCTGCCCCACTGGGCATGGGCCGCGATGATTTTCTTCGTCGCGCTGCTGCTCTATATCGCGCGGTACTTCACCCAGGGCTGACGGCCTTAGTAGCTGTCGGCCCGGCGAATCGCGGGCTGTGTCGGCCGCGCGTCACACGCCGCGAAATTCCCGCCGCCATGCGGACGGCGATGTCCTGAACGCGTCGGTGAAATGCTGACGTAGCGAAGCCGTCGAGCCGAATCCCGCCATCCCCGCAATCGATTCGATCGACTCGTCGGTGCTCTCGAGCAATTGCTGCACGCGGGTAAGCCGTTGCGCGAGCAGCCACGCGCCGACAGTCGTGCCCGTCGCGGCCTTGAAGTGACGCGTGAACGTGCGGCGGCTCATTGCGGCGCGGCTGGCGAGCGAATCCAGCGTATGCGGCGCGTCGAGCGAGCCGTTCACCCAGTCGAGCAGCGCGGCGAGACGATCGCCGCGCACGTCTTGCGGCATCGGCTGCTGCACGTATTGCGCCTGTCCGCCTTGACGATGCGGCGGTACGACGAGGCGCCGCGCGACATAGTTCGCGCTTTGCGCGCCGCACAGCTTGCGCACGACATGCAGGCAGCAGTCGAGTCCCGCCGCCGTGCCCGCCGACGTGAGGATGTCGCCGTCGTCGACATACAGGACTTGCGGATCGACCTTCACCTTCGGGAAGCGGCGCGCGAAGTCGCCGGCCCACGCCCAGTGCGTCGTTGCGGGGCGCCCGTCGAGCAGGCCCGCGGCGGCGAGCACGAACGCGCCGAGGCACAGGCCGACCAGTTGCGCGCCGCGCGCGTGAGCGGCGCGCAATGCGTCGAGCAGCGCTATGGGCGGATCTTCGTGCGGATCTCGCCAGGTGGGCACGATGATCGTGTCGGCATCGGCGAGCGCTTCGAGGCCATGCGTTGCGGCGATCGAGAAACCGGCTGTCGTCGACAGCGGGCCAGTCTCGATCGAACAGACGCGGAAATCGAAAACGGGCACGCCGCCGTCGCTGCGATCCTCGCCGAAGACGACGCAAGGCACGGACAGGTGAAATGGGCTGATGCCGTCGAAGGCGATCGCGGCGATCACATGCCTGCGCGGCTTTTTCGCCGTGGCGTTGCGGGTGGCGGTCTTGACGCGGCGAGGCGTGGGGACGGCAGCGTTGGGAAAAACAGAACGGGAAGCGTGGCGGGCCATTCGTGGCCTCCGGAGCGGAAATGCGAATGACCCAATCCTAGCGAAAATTGTCATTCGGGTCACTGTCGCGCGGCGGCCGGAAAGCGAAGAATGCGGGCATCGCGGCTGCAATCGCCGGCCGCTCAACGCCAGCTTGAGGAGACCTGCCATGTCGACGCCCCGTCGCGCCGTGATCGTCATCGACGTCCAGAACGAATACGTCACGGGCGACCTGCCGATCGAATACCCCGACGTGCAGACATCGCTCGCGAACATCGGCCGCGCAATCGACGCGGCGCGCGCCGCGCGCATTCCCGTTGTCGTCGTGCAGAACCTGACGCCGCCCGGCGCGCCGATCTTCGCGCGCGGCAGCGACGGCGCGGAACTGCATCCCGTGGTGGCGTCGCGGGAACGCGATCACTTCATCGAGAAAGCGCTGCCGAGCGCGTTCACGAACACGGACCTCGCCGACTGGCTGGCCGCGCGCGACATCGACACGCTGACGGTGGTCGGCTACATGACGCACAACTGCGACGCATCGACGATCAATCACGCGCTGCACATGGGACTGGCCGTCGAGTTTCTGCACGACGCGACGGGCTCGGTGCCGTACGAGAATAGCGCGGGCTTCGCGAGCGCCGAGGAGATTCATCGCGTGTTAAGCGTCGTGTTGCAGTCGCGCTTCGCGGCGGTGGCGAGCACGCAGCAGTGGATCGCGGCCGTGGAGTCGGGCGGCCAGCTCGAGCGCGGTTCGATCTATGCGTCGAATCAGAAGGCGCGCGCGAGGGCGGTCGCCTGAACGAAGTCGAAGTGAACGTGAGCCGGTCAAAAGCGCGTGAGCCGGCTTTTTTGCGGCCAGTCAGAAGCGGTCCAGCCCATGCACGAACAGCCTGTTGACGGCGCCCGTCCTCAGGCGCCCAGCCGCAACGCCGGACTGCGCAGCCCGTCGATCATGCTTTCGACCATCTGCCGCGCGTAATGGCCGAAGTCCAGCGCTTCGGGCACGAACAGCATATCGCGCAGCGAGCCGCTGATGAACGCATGCACCATCGATGCGGCGACGGGAACGTTCATGTCCGCCGGCAGCTGCCCTTTGGAGATCGCGTTGCGCATCGCCACCTGCATGTTGGCGAGACCTTCGCGCATGTTGTTCTGATAGCGCGCCATTACGGGGCCCATTTCCTCGACGAACTCGCACTTGTGAAAGAGGATCTCGAACACGCGACGGCGATGCGGGTCGTTGGCCGTGTCGCGCAGGCACACGGTGCAGATGTCGATCAGGCGGCCGAGCGGATCGGCCTCGTTCGGGTCCACCGAGGCCGCCTTCAGTTCGACGAGCGGTAGCAGCACGCGGTCGAACATTTCCGTGAAGAGTTCGCCCTTGTTGGCGAAATGCCAGTAGATCGCCCCCCGCGTGACGCCCGCCGTCTGCGCGATGTCGGCCAGCGAAGTGCGCGACACGCCTTTCTCAAAAAAGACCTTTTCCGCGGCATCGAGGATGCGGGTGCGCGTCTCCTGCGCTTCTTCCTTGGTTCGACGGACCATTCGTGTGACCTGCGGGTGATTACGGGGTTTCCCTGACGTTTTTAAACGCGCGTGATAAAGATCATTTCCCATGCCGGTTATTGCCTGGTCGATCTTTCGGGAGAACGCCTTCTTTCGGGCTGAACGCTCTTTTACGTGCATTCATGAATGTATATATAATAGCACCCCATCGATCGGATAGCTCATGTCGGAGTGAACGGTTAATATCCGTCACTGTTGCCTTTTACAGGTGCCTTGCGCTGTCTCAATTATTGGGCGGCGCGGTGCTGCATTCCCGGTTTCGCGCATTTCGCAATGGGTGCACCCGCAGGAAGCGCATTCGTGAGCGTCCGGTCATGGCGTCGTCGTCGAGACGCCGATGTGCGCAGCCTTCTCCGGAGAGAGATGCACGCACTTTTTCCTTCTCAGTCTTTGACAGAGGTCGCTCCATGCGCGTCGAACGGATTCCATTCCGCTTACTCACTGCCGCGACGGCTGCCGTAATGCTGGCAGCGTGCGGACAAAAACAATCAGCACCTCCGCCACAAACTCCCGAAGTCGGCGTCGTCACGGTTCAGCCGCAGTCCGTGCCCGTCGTCACCGAGCTGCCGGGCCGCACCAGTGCATTCCTCGTCGCGCAGGTGCGCGCGCGTGTCGACGGCATCGTGCTGCGCCGCGAATTCACGGAAGGCACGCAGGTCAAGGCCGGCCAGCGTCTGTACAAGATCGATCCGGCGCCGTTCATCGCGTCGCTGAACAACGCAAAGGCGTCGCTCGCGAAGGCGCAGGCGAATCTCGCGTCGACGACCGCGCAGGCGAACCGCTACAAGGTGCTCGTCGCGGCGAACGCGGTGTCGAAGCAGGATTACGACAACGCCGTGGCCGCCGAAGGCCAGGCCGCTGCCGATGTCGCCGCAGGCAAGGCTGCCGTCGACACCGCGCAGATCAACCTCGGCTACACGGATGTCGTTTCGCCCGTGACGGGCCAGGTCGGCATCTCCCAGGTGACGCCGGGCGCGTACGTGCAGGCAAGTCAGGCGACGCTGATGTCGACGGTTCAGCAACTGGACCCGGTTTATGTCGACGTGACGCAATCGAGCCTCGCGGGCCTGAAGCTGCGCCGCGAAATCCAGCAGGGCCGTCTGAAGACCAGCGGTCCGAACGCCGCCAAGGTCGATCTGATTCTCGAAGACGGCCGTGTCTATTCGGAGAAGGGCAAGCTGCAGTTCACCGACGTGACGGTCGATCAGTCCACGGGCTCGGTGACGATCCGCGCGATCTTCCCGAACAAGGACCACGTGCTGCTGCCGGGCATGTTCGTGCGCGCGCGCATCGAAGAGGGCATGAACGACAACGCGCTGCTCGTCCCGCAAGTGGGCGTCACGCACGACCAGAAGGGCCAGCCAACGGCGCTCGTGCTCGACAAGGACGACAAGGTCGAGTTGCGCGTGCTGCAGACGTCGGCGACGTATGGCCAGTACTGGGTGGTCGATGGTGGCCTGAATGCGGGTGACCGCGTGATCGTGCAAGGCACCGACAAGGTCCGTCCGGGCGCACAGGCGAAGGGCGTGCCGGCGCAACTGCCCTCGGCACCCGCCGCCGCGTCGGACGCGGCAGCCGCTGGCGCGCAGAGCTCGCCGGCTGCGGGCGGCGCGCAGCCAGCCAGTGGCGCGGCTGCGGCCTCCGCTGCATCGGGCGCGTAATCAAAGGGAGCCTGTTTCATGGCAAAGTTTTTTATCGATCGCCCGATCTTTGCATGGGTGATCGCCATCATTCTGATGCTGGCGGGTCTGGCGTCGATCTTCACGCTGCCGGTCGCGCAATACCCGACGATTGCGCCGCCTGCCGTGCAGGTCAGCGCGACCTATCCGGGCGCATCGGCAAAAACGGTTGAAAACACCGTCACGCAGGTGATCGAGCAGCAGATGAGCGGCCTCGACCACCTGCTGTATCTGTCGTCGACTTCGGACGATTCGGGCACGGCGACCATCACGCTGACGTTCGCACCCGGGACGAACCCGGACATCGCGCAGGTGCAGGTGCAGAACAAGCTGCAGCTCGCGACGCCGCTCCTGCCGCAAGTGGTGCAGCAGCTCGGCACGAAGGTGACGAAGTCGAGCAGCAGCTTCCTGCTGGTGCTGGCGTTCGTGTCGACGGACGGCAGCATGAGCAAGTACGACCTCGCGAACTATGTCGCGTCGAACGTGCAGGACCCGGTGAGCCGTATCGACGGCGTGGGTACCGTCACGCTGTTCGGCTCGCAGTACGCGATGCGGATCTGGCTCGACGCGCACAAGCTGACTAACTTTGGGCTCACGCCCGTGGATGTCGAAACCGCGCTGCAGGCGCAGAACGTCCAGGTGGCGGGCGGCTCGCTCGGCGGCACGCCGTCGATTCCGGGCCAGCTGCTGCAGGCGACGATCACCGAGGCGACGCTGCTGAACACGCCCGAGCAGTTCGGCAACGTGTTGCTGAAGGTGAATCAGGACGGCTCGCAGGTCCGCATCAAGGACGTGGCGCGCATCGAACTGGGCGGCGAAAACTACAACTTCGACACCAAGTACAACGGCCAGCCGACGGCGGGCTTCGGTATCCAGCTGGCGACGGGCGCGAACGCGCTGGCGACGGCGAAGGCCGTGCGCGACAAGATCGACCAGCTGTCGAAGTACTTCCCGCACGGTCTCGTCGTGAAGTACCCGTACGACACGACGCCGTTCGTGCGCCTGTCGATCGAGGAAGTGGTCAAGACGCTCCTCGAAGGCATCGTGCTGGTGTTCCTCGTGATGTACCTGTTCCTGCAGAACCTGCGCGCGACGCTGATACCGACGATCGCGGTGCCCGTGGTGCTGCTCGGTACGTTCGCGATCATGAGCGCGGTGGGCTTCTCGATCAACGTGCTGTCGATGTTCGGTCTCGTGCTCGCAATCGGCCTGCTGGTGGACGACGCGATCGTGGTCGTGGAGAACGTCGAGCGGGTGATGTCGGAAGAAGGCTTGTCGCCGCGCGACGCAACCCGCAAGGCGATGGGCCAGATCACGGGCGCACTGGTCGGCGTGGCGCTCGTGCTCTCCGCCGTGTTCGTGCCCGTGGCGTTCTCGGGCGGCTCGGTCGGCGCGATCTACCGGCAGTTCTCGCTGACCATCGTGGCGGCGATGGTGCTGTCCGTGCTGGTCGCGCTCATTCTCACGCCGGCGCTGTGCGCGACGATCCTCAAGCCGATTCCGCAGGGCCATCACGAAGAGAAGAAGGGCTTCTTCGGCTGGTTCAACCGCACCTTCGACAAGAGCCGCGACAAGTACCACGCGGGCGTGCACCATGTGATCAAGCGCTCGGGCCGCTGGCTCATCATCTATCTGGTGGTGATCGTCGCCGTGGGTCTGCTGTTCGTGCGTCTGCCGAAGTCGTTCCTGCCCGACGAAGACCAGGGCACGATGTTCGTGCTGGTGCAGACGCCGTCGGGCTCGACGCAGGAAACCACGGCGCGCGCGCTGAAGGACATCTCCGACTATCTGCTGAACGACGAGAAGTCGATCGTCGAATCGACGTTCACGGTGAACGGCTTCAGCTTCGCGGGCCGTGGCCAGAACTCCGGTCTCGTGTTCGTGCGGATGAAGGATTATTCGGAGCGTCAGCATGCGGATCAGAAGGTGCAGGCGCTGGTCGGCCGGATGTTCATGCACTTCTCGACGTACAAGAACGCGACCGTGTACCCGGTGAATCCGCCGTCGATTCCCGAACTCGGCACGGCGTCGGGCTTCGACTTCGAGTTGCAGGATCGCGCGGGTCTCGGCCACGAAAAGCTGATGGCGGCGCGCAACCAGCTGCTCGGCATGGCCTCGAAGGACCCGACGCTCGCGCAGGTGCGTCCGAACGGGCTGAACGATACGCCGCAGTTCAAGGTGTCGATCGACCACGAGAAGGCGTCGGCGCTGGGCGTGAGCCTCGCGACGATCGACCAGACGTTCTCGATCGCATGGGCATCGCAGTTCGTCAACAACTTCCTCGATACGGACAGCCGGATCAAGAAGGTGTATCTGCAAGCCGACGCGCCCTTCCGCATGACGCCGGAGAACCTGAGCGACTGGTACGTGCGCAATACGTCGGGCGGGATAGTGCCGTTCACGGCGTTTGCAAGCGGCCAGTGGTCCTACGGTTCCCCGAAGCTCGAGCGCTATAACGGCATTTCGGCGATGGAAATCCAGGGTCAGGCGGCGCCGGGCAAGTCGACGGGCCAGGCGATGACGGCGATGGAAGCGCTGGCGGCGAAGTTGCCGACGGGTATCGGCTACGAATGGACAGGTCTGTCGTTCCAGGAACGCCAGTCCGGCTCGCAGGCGCCGATCCTGTACGGCATCTCGATCCTCGTCGTGTTCCTGTGTCTCGCGGCGCTGTATGAAAGCTGGTCGATTCCGTTCTCGGTGATCATGGTCGTGCCGCTCGGCGTGCTGGGCGCGCTGCTGGCCGCGACGCTGCGCGGACTGGAGAACGACGTGTTCTTCCAGGTCGGTCTGCTGACGACGGTGGGCCTGTCCGCGAAGAACGCGATTCTGATCGTGGAATTCGCGCGCGAGCTGCAGCAGGGCGAAGGCATGGGCCCGATCGAAGCGGCGCTCGAAGCGGCGCGTCTGCGGCTGCGTCCGATCCTGATGACGTCGCTCGCGTTCATTCTCGGCGTGCTGCCGCTCGCGATCAGTAACGGCGCGGGCTCGGCAAGCCAGCACGCGATCGGTACGGGCGTGATCGGCGGCATGCTGACGGCGACCTTCCTCGCGATTTTCATGATCCCGATGTTCTTCGTCGTGATTCGCGCGAAGTTCACCGGCGAGAAGGAAGACCCCGACGAGGCGCTGAAACACTACAACGAGCACCATCCGCATGACCCGCAGGGCGGCAGCGGTCCGGGCAACGCCAGCTGAGGACATTGAGATGCGTAAATATTCTTTGATGGCAGTGGCAGTCGCGCTCTTCGCCGCAGGCTGCACGATGGAGCCGAAGTACGAGCGGCCCGCCGCACCGGTGTCGGGCGCGTTCCCGAGTGACGGTGTCTACGCGACGCAGCCCGCGCCTGGCGCAGGCGCGCATTCGGCGAACGGCCAGGCGGCCGTCGAAATCGGCTGGCGCGATTTCTTCGTCGATCAGCGGCTGCAACAGCTGATCGATATCGCGCTGAAGAACAACCGCGATCTGCGCGTGTCGGTGCTGAACATCGAGGCTTCGCGCGCGCAGTATCAGATCGCGCGCGCGGCGCTGATGCCGACGATCGACGCCGTCGCGTCGCAGACGAAGCAGCGCACGCCGAAGGACCTGTCGTTCTTCGGCCGGACGATTTCCAACCAGTACTCGGTCGGTCTGAACGCATCGTGGGAAATCGACTTCTTCGGCCGCATCCGCAGCCTGAAGGACCAGGCGCTCGCGAAATATCTGGCGACGGCGCAGGCGCGCAAGGCCGCGGAGATCGCACTGGTCGCTTCTGTCGCGGATCAGTATCTGACGGTGCTCGCCTTTGACGATTCGTTGAGGGTCACGCAGGACACGCTCAAGACCGCGCAAGAGTCGTATCGCATCACGAAGCTGCAGTACGACACGGGCACAGGTTCTGAACTCGATCTGCGTCAGGCTGAGACAGTTGTCGAACAGGCGAATGCGAATCTTCAGTCACAAGCGCGTCTGCGGGCACAGGCTGAGAATGCGCTCGTGCTACTCATCGGCGAACCGTTGCCGACTGATATGCCGAGCGGACTTGCGCTCAACGACCAGGACCTGCTGACCGACATTCCCGCCGGTCTGCCGTCGGATCTGCTCACGCGCCGTCCCGACATCATGGAGGCCGAGCAGAACCTGCTGGCGGCCAACGCGAACATCGGCGCGGCGCGCGCAGCGTTCTTCCCGCGCGTTTCTCTGACAGGCAGCTTCGGCACGCTGAGCCCGACGCTCGGCGGACTGTTCAAGCCGGGTTCGGCGGCGTGGAGCTTCGCGCCGCAGATCACGTTGCCGATCTTCGAAGGCGGCCAGAACCGCGCAAACCTCGATCTCGCAAACGTCGAGAAGAACATCCAGATCGCGCAGTACGAGAAGACGATCCAGACGGCGTTCCGCGAAGTGGCCGACGGGCTCGCTGCGCGCGGCACGTACGATCAGCAGATCAAGGCGCTCGAACGCGACACGTTCGCGGAACAGCGTCGACTCGATCTGTCGGACCTGCGTTACCGGAACGGCGTCGACAGCTATCTCGCCGTGCTGACCGCGCAGACCGCCCTGTACGACGCGCAGCAGTTGCTGATCACGGCGCGCACGCAGCGTCTGACGAACCTCGTCGATCTGTACAAGGCGCTCGGCGGCGGCTGGATCGAGCACGCGGGCGAGCAGCCGCGTCCCGCCGACGCACCCGTCGACTACGGCGCGGCCAGCGCGCCCGTTGCAGCATCGGCTGCGACGTCGGGCTGAGCTTCTGGCTGGATCGACAGCACCCTTTCCTTGCTTCACGCAAAACGCCACGGCATGCCGTGGCGTTTTTTATTGTCGTCCTGCAAACCTCGTCCGGATGGCCAATTCAGGTCTCCAGATCGTTCATGCGCGTCGCGAGCCGCTAGTATCGGCATCTGATGGACGGAAATTGATCGTTCATTGGTTGTCACTTGACAACCTCGTGGCGGAAGCTATAGACTGGAGTCGTTCATGAATCGTCGAACTCATTCGAAGAAGGAAGTCGAGTCAGCACTCGGCTATGCAGAAGAAAACGGCTGGCGCGTCGTGCCAGGCACGGGCTGCGGGCATGCCTGGGGGCGAATGTATTGCCCCTACAACGACACCGATTGTCGATGTGGCGAGTTTTGCATCACCAGCATCTGGTGCACGCCGCGCAATGCAGTCAGTCACGCCAGAACCTTGCGCCGCATCGTGGAGAATTGCGCGCCGCATCGGCACAAGGTCATTTCTCTGCGCGTGATTGCCGAAGCGAAAAGGCGAGCGCGGGCGCAACAGCAGCACGGGCAGCAAGAAGAGCAACAGGAGTAGCAACCAGGGAAGGACAAGGAGCAAACATGGAATACACCTTCACACTGAAGTACCGTCTGAGCGCGGAAGACTGCGATCACGACGAGATCGTCGAGCGTCTCGCGCAGCAAGGTTGCGACGATGCAACCGTGGGTGTCGGTCAGCCTGGGCGCCTTGCGCTCGCGTTTGCTCGCGAGGCGAAAAGCGCGACGCATGCGCTCGTCAGCGCGCTGAAGGACGTGCGCCGCGCGGTGTCGACGGCACAGTTGGTCGAGGCCGCACCGGATTTCGTCGGACTGACGGATGTTGCGGAAGTGGCGGGCGTGTCGCGCCAGAACATGCGCAAGCTGATGCAATCGCATGCCACGGAATTTCCCGCGCCCGTTCATGAGGGCAGCACGTCGCTGTGGCATCTGTCGGACGTGCTCGAATGGATGCACGATCGCGGCGGCTATGACATCGCACCTGAGGTCTTCGAAGTGGCGAGATCGGCGAAGCAGATCAATCTGATGAAGGAGGCTCGCGATCTTGAGCCGAAGGTGACGCGACACTTCAACAACCTGGTCGCTTGAGGCGGGACGAAGGCGGCTGTTCTGCCGTTTGCGTGCGCACGACCGTAGTCATGCGCACGCGTAAGGCGGTAGTTGCCGCCTGGCGCCTGGTGCAGCGTTTGGCGCGAGGCTTAGTGCATGTCGGCGGCGCGCAGCATTTCGTCGCCGGCGATGGTGTCGTCGTTGCCGCTGCGTCCGTCGAAGTCATGACCGGCGCGGCGAATATCGCGCTTCGCTGCGCGTTCGCCCTTCACGCCGTTGAAGATCAGGTTCAGCACGACAGCCGAAACGGATGCCAGCAGAATCCCGCTGTGCAACAGCGGCGAGAGTGCGGGCGGCAGCTTCGAGAAGAAGTTCGGCGAGACCACGGGCACGAGGCCAAGACCGATGCTCACGGCGACGATAAAGAGGTTGTGATGGTTCTTCACGAAGTCGACTTTCGACAGCACTTTGATGCCGTTGGCCGCCACCATGCCGAACATCACGATGCCCGCGCCGCCCAGCACGAAGGCGGGCACCGATGCGACCACCTGCGCCATCTTCGGGAACAGGCCGAGCAGCACGAGGATCACGCCGCCCATCGCGCAGACGAAGCGGCTCTTGATGCCCGTCACGCCGATCAGGCCGACATTCTGCGAGAACGATGTATGAGGGAAGGAGTTGAAGATGCCGCCGATCAGCGTGCCGAGACCGTCCACACGCAGACCCCGCACGAGTGTCTTCTGGTCGACGGGGCGGTCCACCATGTCGCCGACGGCGAGGAACATCCCCGTCGATTCGATGAACGTGACGAACATCACTGTGACCATGGTCGCGATGGAGAGCGGATCGAAGTGCGGCAGGCCGAAATGGAACGGCATCACGAAGCCGACCCACGGCGCGTTCGTCACGCCATCCATGTTCACGCGACCCAGCAGCGCGGCAATGACGAAGCCCACCACGATGCCGAGCAGCACCGAAATATTCGCGATGAAGCGCTTGCCGAACTTGTTGATCAAAAGGATCAGCGTGAGCACGACGAGCGACAGTCCGAGGTAGACCGGGTTGCCGTAATCCGGATTACCGACTCCGCCTGCCGCCCAGTTGATGCCGACTTCCATCAGCGAAAGACCGATCACCGAGATCACCACGCCGACCACGACGGGAGGGAAAAAGCGCAGCAGCTTGCCGATCATCGGCGCGGCGACGATGCCGATCACGCCGGCCGCGATCGTCGAGCCGAAGATGTCGAGGATGCCCAGGTTCGGGTTCGTGCCGATCGCGACCATCGGACCGACTGCGGCGAACGTGCAGCCCATGATGACGGGCAGCCGGATGCCGAAGATCCACAGGCCGAGCGTCTGGATCAGCGTGGCGATGCCGCAGGAAAAGAGGTCGGCGCTGATGAGAAAGGCGATTTGCTCTTTCGGCAGCTTGAGTGCACTGCCGATGATCAACGGCACGGCGACGGCGCCTGCGTACATCACCAGCACGTGCTGGATGCCGAGCGTCAGCAACTGGCCGAAGGGCAGTCGCTCGTCGCACGGATGAACCGTGTTCGAGTGCATCTTGTCTCTCTCCACATCTGTTTTGGGATGACTCCAAGGTATGCGGGACGAAAAAACGCGACAAGACCACGTCGTTCTATTTCAACCTTTGCTGCGACGATATGCGTGAACCGGATTTGGAACCCACGTCCTATGCGGAATCGGAAGAATTTGCCCGCAGCCCTTGTGGCGTGGTGGCGTGCGGGATTTTCATCAACGGAGCGCTCAATGGTGACGTATCGGCGGCCATATGATGTGTATTGCGGTTCGCACATAATGCGTTTTTGGGCCGCGTTCTGTCTGGGGCGGGTTAACCCGCGCGGACGGCCGTTGCGCATGGAAATGCGCCGTTCGCAACCTGTCCCGTTTCGACGCAAGCTGTTCCATCTCGACGGAGCGCAGCGTGCCCCGGAAGCGCACGATTATCTTCAACACCCCCTTTCAAACCGCATTTAACCCATCGAATTCATGTCCTTTCTTGGCATCGACCTCGGTACAGGTTCACTGAAACTCGCGATCATCGACGAGGAAGGCCGCGAGCAATGCGCGGCGAGCGTCGCGTATTCGATCGACACGCCGCAGCCGGGCTGGGCGGAAATCGATCCGGAGGTCTGGTGGCGCGCGCTGCGCGAAGCGGCTTCGCGCCTGCCGCAGGCCCAACGCAGCGCTGTTCGGGCGGTCGGCTTTTCCGGTCAGATGCACGGCGTCGTGCTGAGCGACGCGCAAGGCAACGCCGTGCGGCCCGCGATGCTCTGGCCCGATACACGCGCGTTGCCATTGCTCGACGCATGGCCCGCGCCGCAGCCGAACCCCGTCGCGCCGGGCATGGCAGGCCCGCTGCTGCGATGGATCGCGCTGCACGAGCCGCAGTCCATGCGAGCGGCCCGCTGGGCCTTGCAACCGAAAGACTGGCTGCGCTTCAGGCTGGGCGGTGCGATTGCAACCGATCCTTCCGATGCGTGCGCGACCGCGCTCGCCGATCCAGCCGGCGTATGGGATCGTGTCTTGCTGGAGCGTCTCGGATTGCCTCGCGACTGGTTCGCGCCGCTCGCTGCGTCGTATGCGGCGAGTGGCTCGCTGTCCGACGACGCGGCGCATCTGCTCGGCTTGCGCGCTGGCATCATGCTTGCCACAGGTGCTGGCGACACGCCCTGCGCCGCGCTCGGCAGTGGCCTCGCGAACGACGGCGACGCGCTGCTCACCACGGGCACGGGCGGACAAATTGTCGTGCTCACGACGAAAGAGCCGAACGAGGCACAGGGTCTGCATCGCTATCGGGCCGCGACCGACCACTGGTATCGGATGGCCGCGATGCAGAACGTCGGCGTCGCGCTCGAAGCGGTACGAGGTTGGCTGTCTTACGAATGGTCTGAAGCATATCGCGATGCGTTCGATTCCGATCCTGCGTCGGGCATAACGTTCTTGCCTTATCTGACGGGCGAGCGCACGCCCTGGCTTAATCCCTCGGCGCGCGGCGGCTGGCTCGGGCTCGCGCTGGGCGCGTCGCGTGGCGCGATGATGCGGGCTGCATTCGAAGGCGTTGCGTTTTCGTTGCGCGCGGGGCTCGACGCGATCAGGCAAAGCGGCGCTCAAGTGTCGGCGTTGCGTCTCGCGGGTGGCGGTTCTGTCGATGCGCGCTGGCGCCAGTTGCTCGCCGACGCGCTCGAAGTGGAACTGCATGCCGTCGATTGTCCCAACGCGGCGGCGCGCGGCGCGGCGATGCTCGGCGCAATCGCGTGCGGCCATTGGCATGCAAGCGATCTGGCTGCGCTCGCGCCCGCTGCGACACGCGTCGCTGGACCGCAAAACGATACGGCGCTTGCGGCGCGGTATGCGCGCCTTATCGATCTGTACGGCCGCGTTGAAGGCTGGTTCGCGCTGCCATCCGCCTGAAGCGCGCGCCACGCGTCGCATGACGACAAGCGCGCGACGCGGCATGCCATGGGCGCGTCGCGATTGTCGGCGATGATGTCCGAAGCGCGGCGCGCGAACATGCGAGACAATCCGGGCCGCAATCGTTCACGGCAGTCGGGAACAGATTCAGGGAACAGCTTAGCGAACCACAGGAGAGCATTCACGATGAAGACGAAAGCAGCAATCGCATGGAAAGCCGGCGCACCGTTGACGATCGAAGAAGTCGACCTCGAAGGGCCGCGTGCCGGTGAAGTGCTGATCGAAGTGAAGGCGACGGGCATCTGCCACACCGACTACTACACGCTGTCGGGCGCAGATCCCGAGGGCATCTTCCCGGCCATTCTCGGTCACGAAGGCGCGGGCGTCGTCGTCGATGTGGGGCCGGGCGTCGGCACGCTGAAGAAGGGCGATCACGTGATCCCCCTCTACACGCCCGAGTGCCGCCAGTGCAAGTTCTGCCTGTCGCGCAAGACGAACCTGTGCCAGGCGATCCGCTCGACACAGGGCAAGGGCCTGATGCCCGATTCGACGTCGCGCTTCTCGCTCGACGGCAAGCCGCTCTTTCACTACATGGGCACGTCGACGTTCTCGAACTACATCGTCGTGCCGGAGATCGCCGTCGCGAAGATCCGCGAGGACGCGCCGTTCGACAAGGTCTGCTACATCGGCTGCGGCGTGACGACGGGCGTCGGCGCTGTGGTCTATTCGGCGAAGGTCGAGGCGGGCGCGAATGTGGTCGTGTTCGGTCTGGGCGGGATCGGCCTCAATGTGATCCAGGGCGCGAAGATGGTCGGTGCGGACAGGATCATCGGTGTCGACATCAACCCGGGCCGCGTCGAACTGGCGAAGAAGTTCGGCATGACGCACTTCATCAACCCGAAGGAAGTCGAGAACGTCGTCGACCATATCGTGCAGCTCACCGATGGCGGCGCGGACTATTCGTTCGAATGCGTCGGCAATACGACGCTGATGCGCCAGGCGCTCGAATGCACGCACAAGGGCTGGGGCCAGTCGTTCATCATCGGCGTGGCGGCGGCGGGCGAGGAGATCAGCACGCGGCCGTTCCAGCTGGTGACGGGCCGTCAGTGGAAGGGCTCGGCGTTCGGCGGCGCGCGCGGCCGCACCGACGTGCCGAAGATCGTCGACTGGTACATGGAAGGCAAGATCAACATCGACGATCTGATCACGCACCACCTGAAGCTCGACCAGATCAACGAAGGCTTCGATCTGATGAAGAAGGGCGAGTCGATCCGCTCGGTGGTCATCTACTAAGGAGCGCGCGATGCTCGAACTGATCGAATCGCATGCGTCGTTCGGCGGGACGCAGCGTATCTACCGGCATGAGTCGAAGACGATCGGGCTGCCGATGCGCTTCTCGGTCTTCATGCCGAACGAGGCGTTGCAGCGGAAGGTGCCGGCGCTGTTCTATCTCGCCGGCCTGACCTGTACCGAAGAGACGTTCCCGATCAAGGCGGGCGCGCAGCGCTTCGCCGCGCGGCATGGCATCGCGCTGATCGCGCCCGATACGAGTCCGCGTGGCGCGGGCGTGCCGGGCGAGAGCGCGTCGTGGGACTTCGGCGTCGGCGCGGGCTTCTATGTCGACGCGACGCAGGAGCCATGGTCGAAGCACTATCGGATGTACTCGTATGTGCGGGACGAACTGCGCGAAACGGTCTTGAGCGAGTTGCCGGTTGATGGTGAAAGACTCGGCATCTTCGGTCACTCGATGGGCGGGCACGGCGCGCTGATGCTCGCGCTGCGCAATCCGGACATCTATCGGTCGGTGTCGGCGTTCGCGCCGATCGCCGCGCCGATGCGCTGTCCGTGGGGCGAGAAGGCCTTCAGCGGCTATCTCGGCGCGGATCGCGAGGCATGGAAGCAGTACGACGCAAGCGAGCTGGTCGGCAAGGCGACACGCAAGTTCACGGAAGGGATTCTGGTCGATCAGGGGCTCGCCGATCAGTTTCTCGCCGAGCAGCTCAACCCCGATGTGTTCGAGGCCGCCTGCAACGCAGCGGGGCGGCCGCTCACGCTGCGCCGGCATGAAGGCTACGACCACGGCTACTTCTTCATCTCGACGTTCATGGAGGATCATCTCGCGCATCACGCGAAGGTGTTGCTCGGCTAATCGTCAATGCGTCGAGGCCGCTGGTGCCTGAAGCAAAACGGGGTGGCTCGCAAGCCACCCCGTTTTTTATCGGCGCACATGTTGCGCCATCAGGCTCGCGCCGTACACCAGCGCCGCGAGCAACGTGATCCAGAAGCTCGTCGGCCAGTCGGTGTAGAACGCGAGCGTCACGCCGATCCATGCCTGCGCGAGCGCGAGCAGTGCAGCGACGACGAGCCCGACGGAAAGACGCGTCGACAGGTTTTGCGCTGCCGCCGCCGGTCCGACCATCAGCGTGAACACGAGCAGCACGCCGACAATCTGCGTGCATGCGGCCACCGCGAGCGCGGCGATCGCCAGAAACAGCACCGACACGAGCCGAAGCGACACACCTTTCGCTTCCGCCAGTTCCGGCTGCAACGATGCGAACAGCAAAGGCCGCATGATCGCCGCCAACGCAAGCAGGCTGACGACGCCGAGCGCGGCGAGCACCGCGAGCGTCGCCGAACTGACGCCGAGCACGTTGCCGAACAGCAAGGCCGTCACCTGCGTCGCGTACGCGGTGAAGAAGTGCAGAAACAGCAAACCGAAGCCCAGCGCGAGCGACAGGATCACGCCGATCGCCACATCGCGGCCCGCGAGCTTTTCGCCAAGCGCGCCCATGCCGACGCCTGCCGCAAGCGTGAAGCCGATCATCCCCCAGATCGGCGAAATGCCGATCAGCACGGCGCCCGTCGCGCCCGTGAAGCCGACGTGCGACAGTGCGTGTCCCGCGAAGGTCTGCCCGCGCATCACGAGGAAGTAGCCGACGATGCCTGACAGCACCGCGACAATCCCCGACGCCGCGAAGGCGTTCACCATGAAATCGTATTCAAACATCGTGCGTGTGTCCGTCGCGTGAGGCGTGATGGTGCGCATGTCCGTGGCCGTGCGCGTGGCCATGCGAATGCCCGTGGCCGTGCGCGTGGCCATGCGAATGCCCGTGGCTGTGCGGCTCGCCATGATGATGGTCGTCGTCTTCGTGCTCGTGATCGTGCTTCTCGACTTCGACATCGCCCGACATCACGAAGATGCGGCCGTTCACGCGCATCACTTCGATGGTCGAGCCATAAAGGCGCGAGAGCACCGGCTTCGTGATCACTTCATCGACAGTGCCAAGCGCGGCGACGCCGTTGCCGAGATACAGCACGCGATCGAGCGCATGCAGCAGCGGATTGAGCTCATGCGCGGAGAACAGCACGGCGATGCCGAGCTCCTGCTGCACGCGTTTCACCAGCTCGACGACCGCCTTCTGGTGATGCGGATCGAGGCTGATCAGCGGCTCGTCGAGCAGCAGCAGGCGCGGATTGCCGAGCAGACATTGCGCGAGCAGCAGCCGTTGCCGCTCTCCGCCCGACAGCTCAGACAACGGCCGCGCAGCCAGCGCGCTGCCGCCGACCAGCTCCAGCACCCGATCGACATCGGCGCGTGTTTTGGCATCGGCGTGGGGCAGACCCCAGCGATGCCCGTCGGCCGCCATCGCGACGAAATCGCGTCCGCGCACGCGCCGGCCGGCGAGCGCGCTGCGCGTCTGCGGCATGTAGCCGATCGACGGATTGCCGCGCACCACGGGCTCGCCGAGCACGCGCATCGTGCCGCTTGCAGCGGGGACGAGTCCGAGCACCGAGCGCATCAGCGTCGTCTTGCCCGCGCCGTTCGGCCCGAGCACGCCGATGAACTCGCCCTGGTTGATCGTGAAGCTGGTGTCGCGCAGGATCTTGCGGTCGCCGAGTTCGAGCGTCACGCGATCCAGTTCGAGCACGGGCGCGTTGCCAGGCGATGCCGCGCGGCGAGGCATGTTCATGGAGTCTTTCCTTGGTTCGCGCCGCCGCCGTTGCCTGCGGCGAGCGCGTTTCCGAGCGTATCGAGTTGCGCCAGCATCCATTGCTGGAAGGTCTTGCCGGCGGGTTGCGTCTCGGTGACGCTGACGGTCGGCACGTGCGATTGCTGCGCGAGTTTCAGCATGCGTTTCGTGAGGGCTTCCGTTGCCTGGCCGTTGTAGATCAGAACGCGCACGCGTCGCTCGCGAAGATCGCGTTCGAATGCGGCGATGTCCGATGCACTCGCTTCCGTGTCGTTCATCGCGGCAAGCTGAAAGCGCTGGTTACGCATATCGAGTCCGATCGCATCGGACATGTAGCCGAACACCGGTTCGGTCGCCGTCACGCTCGCATGCGCGTACTGGCTGCGCAGCGCGGCGATCTTGTCGTTCATCGGCTTGAGCGAGTCGAGAAACTTCGCGAGGTTCGCATCGTACACGGCCCTGTGCGACGGATCGGCTGCTGCCAGCGCCGCGCTCACCGCGCGGGCGACGGCGGGCATCGTCGGCGGGTCGTACCACAGGTGCGGATTGTCACCGCTCTTCTTGCCGATGAGATCGGCCGCGACGATCACCTTGCGCTTGTCGCTCTTCGACGCGTTCAGCAGCTTCGTCATCCACGGATCGTAATCGGCGCCGTTGTAGACGACAAGGCTCGCGCGCTGCAACGCGCGCGCCGTCTTCGGGCTCGCTTCGAACAGATGCGGGTCCTGGTCGGGATTGCTCAGGATGCTCGTCACGTCGACGCGGTCGCCTCCCAGTTGCTGCACGACATCGCCATAAAAATTCTCCGCGGCGACCACGGGAATCTTCGCATCCTGAGCATGCGCGGCATGAGTAAATGCGACGGCCATCAGCGTCGAAACGGCGGCTCGCGTCAGAAACTTCCACATCGGGTTGTTCTTCTTCATATCGGATTGACCTGCGGCTTGAGAGGCGTCGGGTTGAACGAAAGGGGCAGATGTCATGGATGAGCGTGCTTGCACGCCGCGCACAGCCCGCTCAGCTCGACGACCTGGTGATGCACTTCGAAACCGGGTGCGCTGTGCGACAACTGCGCGGCCACTCCGTCGCCGGGAACCTCGACCGTTTCGCCGCACGCTTCGCACATCAGGAACTGGCTCTGATGCGGCTCGCCCATCTGGCAGCACGCGAAAAACGCATTCTTCGATTCGATCCGATGCACGAAGCCATGCTCGACGAGAAACTCGAGCACACGATAGACCGTGGTCGGCGGCACGCGGCCGCGCTGTGGTTCGAGCGCGGCGAGCAGGTCGTATGCGCCGACGGGGCGCTCGCTCTGCGCGATCAGCGTATAGACCTGGCGGCGCAGCGTCGTCAGCGCGAGGCCGCGCTCGGACGCGAGCGCATCGGCGCGCGCCAGCTTGCGAGCGAGCTTGTCTGCGGACGGCGCGGCCTGATCGCCGGGACGGGCAGCGTCATGAAAAGCGTGAGCATCGGATGAGCGGGCCATGCCACCACCTCCGGGCAACATCGGAATGGACGAAGGCGCAATGATATAACGTATCTCGAAAAATTGTCATTGCCCGTTGCAAAGTCATCGCCGATTCTTAGAAAGGAGCGCTGTATCGGAAGCCTTTTGACGCTGCCGCGCTGCACCATCGAAATTGCGCGACGCGCCTTGACATCACCGGACGTGTATCCGATCATTCGATCACAACGAGAGCAATTGCTCGGATAGCGAGCGTTCGCTCATGCTGATTCGAAGAAGCAAACGAACCGGAGACAGGTTGTGACAGCCCGACTGCAAGGCAAAGTGGCGATTCTGACGGGCGCAGCGAGCGGTATCGGCGAGGCGGTGGCCCGCCGGTATCTCGAGGAGGGAGCGCGCTGCGTGCTGGTGGACGTGAAGCCGGCTGGCGAATTTGCGCACGCGCTGCGCGAAACGGAAGCCGAGCGCGTGCTGACGATCAGCGCGGACGTGACACGCCGTGAAGACATCGCGCGCATCGTCGACGGGACGGTGCAGCGCTTCGGCCAGATCGACATTCTCTTCAACAACGCGGCGCTGTTCGATATGCGTCCGCTGCTCGACGAATCCTGGGACATCTTCGACAAGCTCTTCGCGGTCAACGTGAAGGGCATGTTCTTCCTGATGCAGGCCGTCGCGCAGCGCATGGTCGAGCAAAGACACGGCGGCAAGATCATCAACATGTCGTCGCAGGCGGGCCGCCGCGGCGAGGCGCTCGTGTCGCACTACTGCGCGACCAAGGCGGCCGTGCTGAGCTATACGCAATCGGCCGCCTTGGCCCTCGCGCCTCACAAGATCAACGTGAACGGCATCGCCCCGGGCGTCGTCGATACGCCGATGTGGGATCAGGTCGATGCCCTTTTCGCGCGTTACGAGAACCGGCCGCTCGGCGAGAAGAAGCGTCTCGTCGGTGAAGCGGTGCCACTGGGCAGGATGGGGCTGCCCGCGGATCTGACGGGGGCGGCGCTGTTCCTCGCGTCTTCGGATGCGGATTACATCACCGCGCAAACCCTGAACGTCGACGGCGGCAACTGGATGAGCTGACCGTCATTCATTCACCGGCATCCAATTTCCGGCGTCCTGCGCGCACCCGCCGGCCACGTACCAAAACGCACGTACGAATAAAGGAGACAAAAGATGAAGCCCACCTTCAAACCCGCGCTCAATGTATTCGGCGCTGCGGCGCTTGCGTGCGCCGCGTTCAGCGCGAACGCGGCGACCGTGACGATCGCGACGTTGAACAACCCGGACATGATCGAGCTGAAGAAGCTGTCGCCGGCATTCGAGAAAGCGAATCCGGACATCAAGCTGAACTGGGTGATCCTGGAAGAAAACGTGCTGCGTCAGCGCGCGACGACCGACATCACGACGGGCAGCGGCCAGTTCGACGTGATGACGATCGGCGCCTATGAAACGCCGCAGTGGGGCAAGCGCGGCTGGCTCGCGCCGCTCACGGGCCTGCCCGCCGATTACGACCTGAACGACGTCGTGAAGACGGCGCGCGACGGTCTGTCGTACAACGGCACGCTGTACGCGCTGCCGTTCTACGTCGAAAGCTCGATGACGTACTACCGCAAGGATCTGTTCGCGGCGAAGGGCCTGAAGATGCCCGACGCCCCGACGTATGACCAGATCGCCCAGTTCGCCGACAAGCTCACCGACAAATCGGCGGGCACCTACGGCATCTGCCTGCGTGGCAAGGCCGGCTGGGGCGAGAACATGGCATACGTGACGACGCTCGTGAATACGTTCGGCGGCCGCTGGTTCGACGAAAAGTGGAATGCGCAGTTGAAGTCGCCGGAATGGAAAAAGGCCGTGTCGTTTTACACGGACCTGCTGAAGAAGGACGGCCCTCCGGGAGCGAGCTCGAACGGCTTCAACGAGAACCTCACGCTGATGTCGTCGGGCAAGTGCGCGATGTGGATCGACGCGACGGTCGCGGCGGGCATGCTCTACAACAAGCAGCAATCGCAGATTTCGGACAAGGTCGGCTTCGCGGCCGCGCCGACCGAGGCGACGCCGAACGGCTCGCACTGGCTGTGGGCATGGGCGCTGGCGATTCCGAAGTCGTCGAAGCAGGCCGATGCCGCGAAGAAGTTCATCACGTGGGCGACGTCGAAGCAGTACATCGAACTCGTCGCGAAGGATGAAGGCTGGGCCTCGGTGCCGCCGGGCACGCGCCAGTCGACGTATGCGCGCCCCGAGTACAAGCAGGCCGCGCCGTTCGCCGACTTCGTGCTGAAGGCAATCGAAACGGCTGACCCGAACCATCCGACGGCCAAGCCGGTGCCGTACACGGGCGTGCAGTTCGTCGGCATCCCTGAGTTCCAGTCGTTCGGCACGGTGGTCGGTCAGAGCATCTCGGGTGCCGTCGCGGGCCAGATGTCCGTCGATCAGGCGCTCGCAGCCGGCAACGCGACCGCCGACCGCGCCGTCAAGCAGGCCGGATACCAGAAATAACGATGAAGTGAAAATGGGCACGTCGTTTGCGTTTCCCCTGGCGCAAGCGGCGTACCCAGCCCGTAGCCTCGAAACCAGGCCGTAACGATGTAACGCGCCGGCTGACAGCGCACCGTCAGCCGGACCCTGGCAGCACAGCGAGTCGCAAGCCCCGCGACCCGCGCACTACCGAAGAGGTGGTTCATCATGCGTCTTCATTTGCGTCTACCCCTCATGCACGCACAACCCCAGCCCAAAACAGAACACGAGCGAGAGGAGCGCAAGGCCGCGCACGCGCGCTGGCTCGTATCGCCATCCGTAGGCCTCCTCGTGCTCTGGATGACGATACCGCTCGCGATGACGATCTGGTTTTCGTTCTCGCGCTACAACCTGCTGAACCCGGATGAAAAAGGTTTCACGGGCATCGACAATTACAAGTTCCTCGCCAGTGATCCTGCATTCGGTCCGTCGATCCTGCACACGCTGCAACTGATCGTCGCCGTGCTGGTCATCACCGTGGTCGGCGGCGTGCTGATGGCGGTGCTGTTCGACCGCAAGTTCTACGGGCAGGGCATCGCGCGGCTGCTCGCGATCGCACCGTTCTTCGTGATGCCGACGGTGAGCGCGCTGATCTGGAAGAACATGATCCTGCACCCGGTGTACGGGCTCGTCGCGCAAGGCATGCGGTCAATCGGTCTTACACCGATCGACTGGTTCGCCGACTATCCGTTGACGGCCGTGATCATCATCGTCGCGTGGCAGTGGCTGCCGTTCGCGTTCCTGATCCTGTTCACGGCGATCCAGTCGCTCGACCAGGAGCAGAAGGAAGCCGCGAAGATCGACGGCGCCGGTCCGTTCTCGATGTTCTTCTTCATCACGCTGCCGCATCTGAGGCGAGCGATCGCCGTGGTCGTGATGATGGAAACCATTTTCCTGCTGTCGATCTTCGCCGAAATCTACACGACGACGGGCGGCGGTCCGGGCAACGCGACGACCAACCTGTCGTACCTGATCTACGCGCTGGGCCTGCAACAGTTCGACGTCGGCCTTGCATCGGCAGGCGGGATTCTCGCCGTGGTGCTCGCGAATATCGTGTCGTTCTTCCTCGTGCGTATGCTCGCGAAGAACCTGAAAGGGGAGTACGAAAAATGAGCCAGGTTGCTGCTACACCCGTTACGACGACCCAGTCGTCGGCCGCTTCGCCGCTCGCCGTCATCCGGCGCAGCATCCCCGGCATCATCGCGTGGCTGCTCGCGTTGCTGCTGTTCTTCCCGATCTTCTGGATGACGATCACGGCATTCAAGACCGAGCGGCAGGCGTACGCGTCGTCGCTCTTCTTCGTGCCGACGCTCGACAGCTTCCGCGAGGTGTTCGCGCGCAGCAATTACTTCGGCTTCGCGTGGAACTCGATCCTGATCTCGGTCGGCGTGACGCTGCTGTGCCTGATCCTCGCCGTGCCGTGCGCGTACGCGATGGCGTTCTTCCCGACCCGGCGCACGCAAAAAGTGCTTCTGTGGATGCTGTCGACGAAGATGATGCCGTCCGTCGGCGTGCTGGTGCCGATCTATCTGCTGTGGAAGAACAGCGGATTGCTCGATACCGTCACGGGCCTCGTGATCGTCTACACACTGATCAATCTGCCGATCGCCGTGTGGATGGCGTTCACGTATTTCGCCGAAATACCGCGCGACATTCTCGAAGCAGGCCGCATCGACGGCGCCGCGACGTGGCAGGAGATCGTCTATCTGCTGATGCCGATGGCGCTGCCGGGGCTCGCGTCGACGGCGCTGCTGCTCGTGATCCTGTCGTGGAACGAGGCGTTCTGGAGCATCAACCTGTCGAGTTCGAACGCCGCGCCGCTCACGGTATTCATCGCGTCGTATTCGAGCCCTGAAGGACTGTTCTGGGCGAAGCTGTCGGCGGCGTCGCTGCTGGCCGTGGCTCCGATCCTGATCGTCGGCTGGGTTTCGCAGAAACAGCTCGTGCGTGGCCTTACGTTCGGGGCGGTCAAGTGACGGACATCAGAACCGACGCGAAGCCGGCTTTGATTTGCGATTGCGACGGCGTGCTGATCGACAGCGAAGCCGTCGCGGCCGCGATGCTCGTGCACGAACTCGAAGCGCGCTGGCCCGACGCCGACGTGACGCCCGTCGTGATGCCGTTGCTGGGCTTGCGCATCGAGAGTGTGCTGCAAGGCACGGCGACGCAACTGGGCAAGACGTTGACGCCCACGGACATCGCCGCGATTCGCCGCGCAGTCGAAGCCGCTGCCGTGAAGGCGCCGATGGTCGACGGCATCGAGGCGGCGCTCACGAGCATTCCGCTCACGAAGGCCTGTGCGAGCAACAGCTTTCGCGCGTACGTCGAAGCGGCGCTGGCGCGCACGGGCCTCGTCCGGCATTTCGGCAACCGGCTGTTCTGCGCGGATGCCGTCGCGCAACCGAAGCCCGCGCCTGACGTCTATCTCGCCGCCGCGCGCGGACTGGGCGTGAGCGCCGATGCATGCCTCGTCATCGAAGACAGCGTGACGGGCGTCACGGCGGCGACGGCGGCGGGCATGACGGTGTATGGATTCATCGGCGGCGGCCATGCGAGCGACGCGCAGATCGACGCGCTGCACCGCGTGGGTGCGCAACAGGTATTCGACGACATGAGGCAATTGCCGGGACTGGTCGCGGACTGGATGCAGCGCATAACGGTCGCGTGAAGGTCGCATGTCGGACGCGTGATGATCGGACGGGCATCTGCTAAGCCCGCTTTCCGGCAAAGCGATTGAACGTAGTAGAGCAGCAGCAACTATTTTGCATGGGACGGAAGTAGACGCTAAAGCGCGAACTCCCGTCGACAATGGAGACACATCATGGCAAGCGTAACTCTGCGCAACATCAGGAAAGCCTACGACGACAACGAGGTGATGCGCGACATCAACCTCGACATTCAGGACGGCGAGTTCGTCGTGTTCGTCGGGCCGAGCGGCTGCGGCAAGTCCACGCTGATGCGGATGATCGCCGGCCTCGAAGACATCACGGGCGGCGATCTGCAGATCGACGGCACGCGCATGAACGACGTGCCGCCCGCCAAGCGCGGCATTGCGATGGTGTTCCAGTCGTACGCGCTGTATCCGCACATGACGCTGTACGACAACATGGCGTTCGGCCTCAAGCTCGCGGGCACGAAGAAGCCGGAGATCGACGCCGCGGTGCGCAACGCCGCGAAGATCCTGCACATCGACCATCTGCTCGAACGCAAGCCGAAGCAGCTGTCGGGCGGCCAGCGGCAGCGCGTCGCGATTGGCCGCGCGATCACGCGCAAGCCGAAAGTGTTCCTCTTCGACGAACCGCTGTCGAACCTCGACGCCGCGCTGCGCGTGAAGATGCGCCTCGAATTCGCACGTCTGCACGACGAACTGAAGACGACAATGATCTACGTCACGCACGATCAGGTCGAAGCGATGACGCTCGCGGACAAGATCGTCGTGCTGTCGGCGGGCAATCTGGAACAGGTGGGCAGCCCGAACATGCTGTATCACGCGCCCGCGAACCGCTTTGTCGCGGGCTTCATCGGCTCGCCGAAGATGAACTTCCTCGAAGGCGTCGTGCAGTCGGTGTCGGCGAACGGCGTGCTCGTGAAGTACGAAACGGGCGAGACGCAGCTCGTGCTGGTCGAAGCGGGCCGCGCGAAAGAGGGTGACAAGGTGACGGTCGGCATCCGGCCCGAGCATCTGCATATCGACGTGGCGGACTATGGTGTGTCGGCGCGCATCATGGCGGTCGAATCGCTCGGCGATGCGGCGTATCTTTACGCCGAAAGCAGCGTCGCGCCCGATGGCCTGATCGCGCGCATTCCGCCGCTCGAACGGCACGAGAAAGGCGCAACGATCCGGCTCGGCGCAACGCCCGATCATTGCCATCTGTTCAACAGCGACGGCCAGGCGTTCCAGCGCAAGATCGTCGAAGTGCTCGCGGCCTGATTGAACGATAAGTAAAGCGCCGAACGAGCGCGATTCGAGCGCGATTCAAGCGCTGTTCGAACGCACAGATACGGGCGCCGTTGTTCCGCCTTCGCCGCAAAGGTGACGGCGGACAACGGCGCCTTGCTTTTGCAGACTCGGACTTATCCGATATTTCCGCGACCTATCCCATATCAAAATTGTGCATCGTCTGACGGGACGCCTGAGGCCAAACGGCCCGACGCGTTCTGTCGATTTCCCGTCCATCCCGTCGAATACGCCATCAGCGCGATCGCAATCCGAATCGCGCGTGCATGTGCGTGCCGCCGACGACCCAAGACGCCATGCACAACATCCCCGCCTTCCCGCAACAAGAAACCTTCACGACATCGACTGCCGGGAACACGGTCGAAAATGCGCTTGCGCTCCATCGCGCGGGCCGGCTCGATCGCGCCGAACAGGCGTATCGCGCGATTCTGGACGCGCAGCCGTGCGACGCGAGCACGCTCTATATGCTCGGCGTGCTGTACCTGCAGCGCGAGGACATCGAGCGCGCGATCGAACGCTTCGATGCCGCGCTCGCGCTTGAGCCGCACGATGCGGATTGTCTGATCGATCGCGGCATCGCGGCTCTCGCGCGCGGCGACGATAAAGGCGCGGAGCGATTCTTCAGCCAGGCCGTCGAGTACGCGCCGCAACATGCGCTGGCGCACAGCAATCTTGGCAAGGTGCGACGGCTTATGGGCAAGCGTGAAGAGGCGCTAGCCAGTTTCCAGCAGGCCGTTGAACTGGAGAGCGATCTCTTCGAAGCGGCGCTAGGCCGTGCTGATCTGCTCGAAGAGCTTGCGCGTCCGCAGGAGGCTGTCGTCGCTTATCGACGGGCGGAGCAGTTGGCGCCGCAGGACATGCGGGTGCTGCGCGGCCTGGGCGTGACGTTGAACGCGGTGCGCCGGCATACGGAGGCGGCCGACGTTTTTCAACGCGCATTGCAGCAGGAGCCGCGCGATATCCACGCGCTGTTCGGCCTTGCATTCGCGACGGATGCACAACTGAAGTTCGACGATGCGCTTGCGATCTACGCTCGCGCGCTGGAGATCGCACCAGACTCGCCGACGCTGCACAACAACGTCGCGTTCACGCTGACGTGCCTGTCGCGCTACGACGAAGCCGACGATCATCTGCGCCGCGCGATCGAACTCAGCCCCGAGCTTTCCAACGCATACAAACTGCTCGGCATGTCCGAATTGCGGCGCGGGAATTTCCGCCGTGGCTGGACGTACTACGAGCATCGCAAGACCACGCCGAGCGGCCTGCTCGACTACCCGAAGCTCGGCATGCCCGAATGGCGGGGCGAGCCGATCGGCGGCAAGCGCTTGCTGCTCGCGCGCGAGCAGGGCGCCGGCGATCAGTTGCAGTTCATCCGTTATGCCGATGTGCTGCGCGATCTCGGCGCAACCGTCGACGTGTGGACCAGCAACGAACTGGCGCCTCTCATCTCCCGCATGCCCAGCGTGAACCGCGTTCTGACGAGCCAGCCCGACGGCGGCTACGACTACTCCTGCCGCATGATGAGCGTGCCCGCATGGCTTGCCGACGACGCGATCCCGAACACGGTGCCGTATCTGTCGGCGGATGCGGCGCAGGTCGCCGTCTGGCGCGAGCGGCTCGCGCAGGCCGCGGGCGAGCGCAAGAAGATCGGGCTCGTGTGGGCGGGCAATCCGCAGCATTACCTCGACGTGTATCGTTCGGCGCCTCTTGCGGCGCTCGAACCGCTTGCGTCGGTGCGCGGCCTCGCATGGTTCGCGTTGCAAAAGGGCGCGGCGGAGGCGCAGCTCGACGGGCTCGCGCATCGCTGGCCGATCTGCGCGCTCGGTCAACTGCTGAACGACTTCGACGCGACGGCGGCCGTCATCGAGTGTCTGGATCTCGTCATCACCGTCGATACGTCCGTCGCGCATCTGGCGGGCGCACTCGGCAAGCCGGTGTGGGTGATGCTGCCGAAGCAGGCCGACTGGCGCTGGATGATGTCGGGCGAGGACAACCCGTGGTATCCGACTGCGCGTCTTTTCCGGCAGCAGGTGCTCGGCGACTGGACGTCTGTGATCGATGCGTTGGGCAGCGCGCTCGAAGCGCTTTGAACGGTTCAGGCGCTGCGGTCGTTTCGAGAGGGCGCTAGCGTCCTCTCATCAAGCGCGTGTCGCAACCGACACATCCGCACCGTGATTCAGCGCGGCGCGCGCGCACAGCTCGTCGGTGACGAGTCCCGACAGCCAGCCGCCCTTGAGCGCGGCAATCACCGCACCGCGTTTTCGCTCGCCGCCCGCGAAGCCGATCACGGGACGCTTCGGCGGCGAATCGAGCCGCAAGCTCGTCACGCGGCGGCCAGTCGGCGATTCGACGCGCGCGCCGTCGGCGTCGATGGGCAGGCCGAGCAATTCGGCGACGGCGCCTAGCGACACCAGTTCCTCCACCTCGTCCGACGTGATGAAGCCGTCCTCATGCAGCGGACAATGCAAGCCGATATTGCCGATGCCGACGAATGCCACATCCGCCTCGCCCGACAGCGACTCGACGATCCGGTACAGACGGTGATTGCACCACTGCGCGCGTTCCGCTTCGCTGTCGGCGATCAGCGGCGCGGGCAGCAGGAAGTGCTTGCCGCCCGTCTTCTCGGAGATGTGCAGCGCGACGTCGTAGCGGTTCGACGAGCCGTCCTGCGCGATTGCGCCGACCATCGACACGAGCCGATGCTGCGGCCGCTCCAGTTGCGCGACCTGATCGACGACGGCCTTCAGCGTGCGCCCGCTGCTCACGGCGACGACCATCGGCCGTTCTTCGCCGAGATAGCGCTCCATCACCTGCGCGCCCGCGACGGCGAGCTTGCGATCGATCTCTTCGGGGTTGTCGTTGTCGACGGGCACGACTTCGCACATCGACAGCCCGTAGCGCTTCGACAACTGCGCAGCGAGCGACAGGCAGTCCGCGAGCTGATGATCGACGCGCACGCGGATCAGGTTCTTCTCGACGGCGAACGCGACGAGCCGCTGCGCAACGGGCCGCGACACCTGCAGTTTTTCGGCGATCTCGTTCTGCGTATTGCCGGCGACATAGTAGAGCCAGGCTGCGCGCGTCGCGAGATCGAGCTTTTCAGTGGACTTGGGCACGATGGGTTCGCTCAGGATTGCGCCGAAGCGCGTAACACCAGGAAGCCCGCATCGGACGTTCTAGTGTGCTGCATGCCGTACGCATTCATCGTAGTGCGCATCACGGGTTCACACTACGCTGCATTCGCGTCGCGCGCGGGCGCGAACATCGGCTTCACGTGCTGGTACAGCGCGCGATAGCTGGCGAGCCGCTCGCGCAGCACGGCATGACGCGGCGCGTTCGGCGTGAATTCGATTTCGACGGGCGGCTTGGTGAGCACCGTCGACGGATCGCCGCCCGCCGCGAGCCAGCCCAGACGCGCCGCGCCGAGCGCCGCGCCCGTTTCGCCGCCGCCATGCTTGCGCGTCGCCGTATTCAGCGAATCGGCGAGCAGTTGTGCCCAGTAGTTGCTGCGCGCGCCACCGCCCAAGAGCGACAGTGCGCTCACTTCGGTGCCCGCCGCGCGCAACGCGTCGAGGCCGTCCGTCAGCGCGAGCGTCACGCCTTCGAGCACCGCATAGCCGAGCAGCGCGCGATCGGTCGCGTGCGTCATGCCGAAGAACACGCCCTGCGAATACGGATCGTTGTGCGGCGTGCGTTCGCCGGACAGATACGGAAGGAAGAGCGGCGCAGTCGCGAGCGCGTCGTCGGGGAGCTTTTCGACTTCGGCGAGCAGCGTCGGCTCGTCGGTCGACGTCAGCTTGCAGACCCAGCGCAAGCAACTCGCCGCCGACAGCACCACGCTCATCTGATGCCAGCGGTCGGGAATCGCATGGCAGAACGCGTGCACAGCCGACTCCGGATTCGGCCGGAAGCTGTTGCCGATCACGCACAACACGCCCGACGTGCCGAGCGACACGAAGCCGTCGCCCGGCTGCGTCGCGCCGATGCCGATTGCACTCGTCGCGTTGTCGCCGCCGCCCGCCGCGACTACGACGGGTTCGCGCAAGCCCAGTTCGCGCGCGAGCTCGGGGCGCAGCATGCCCGACGGCGCGCTGCCTTCCGCGAGACGCGGCATATGCGAGCGGTTCAGATCGCAGGCGGCGAGCAGCGTATCGGACCAGTCGCGCTGCGCGACGTCGAGCCATAGCGTGCCGGCTGCGTCGGATGGATCGGAGACCTTGTCGCCTGTCAGCTGAAGACGCAGATAGTCCTTCGGCAGCAGCACGCAGGCCGTCTGCCGGAAGATTTCCGGCTCGTGGCGCGCGACCCACAGCAGCTTGGGCGCGGTGAAGCCGGGCATCGCCAGATTGCCGGCGATGCGATGCAGGTCCGGCGCGCGCCGGTACAACTCATCACACTCCTCGACGGCGCGCATGTCGTTCCACAGGATCGCGGGACGCAACACCCGGTCTTCGTTGTCGAGCAGCACAGCCCCGTGCATCTGTCCCGACAGCCCGATGCCGCGAATCTGCGCGAACTGTTCCGGGTAACGGTCGCGCAATGCGAAGAGCGCGGTGCGCGTGCCCTTCCACCAGTCGGACGGGTTCTGCTCCGACCAGCGCTGATGCGGACGCGAAACGGTGAACGGAGAACCTGCCGTGCCGATCACGCGTCCGTCGGACGCGAGCAGCAGAATTTTCACTTCGGACGTGCCGAGGTCGATGCCGAGATACATGGGCGCGAAACCTTCGTCGGTAGGAGATGCGCTACTTTAGCCGCATGCCGCTGACGATGCCATGCGCAATAGACCTGACGCATGGCAGGCGTCGAAAGCGGCGATCAAAGGGAACGGCCGCGCGTGGAGGTGGCATCACGCGCGGCCATGCTGTCGTGTGTCGAGCAAGGCGATGTCGACGGCTTCAGCCGAGTTCATTTAGCCAACCGAGTTCACTTAGCCAACTTCAGCCAGCTTCAAGCGCCGCGCTTCGCGAGCCACGCATCGACGCGTTCGAGCGCCGCGCGCACCACTTTTTCGAGCGAAGCCGTACCCGCCATGCTGCCCCAGAGCAGACGGTCCGCGCAGTAAGCCTGCACCGGATCGGATGCCTTGAAGAAGCCGCGCGCAACGCCTTCGTCCATCACGCCGTCCTGATACGTGTACGGCAACTGGCCGCGCTGCCACCTGTCGAGAAAACGGAAGAAGAGCGCGGGCAGCATCGCTGTCGCATTCGGCTCGACCTTGCGCTCGAAGCACTCGGACAGCGTCGGCGCGATGAAGCCGGGAATCTTCGAGAAGCCATCGGCGGCGACGCGCTGATTCGTGTCCTGGATATAAGGATTGCCGAAGCGTTCGAGCACGACATCGCGGTACTTCGCGAGATCGAGCGGACTCGGCGTGAGGCAGGGGATCACGTCCTGCGTGACGTAGTCGTGCGCGAACTGGCGGATTTCCCGATCGAGCGTGCCTTCGTGGATAAACGAGAGGCCGACCAGCGTGCCCGCCCACGCGATGCAGCTGTGCGTCGCGTTCAGAATGCGGATCTTCGCTTCCTCATACGGCAGCACCGATTCGACCAGCTCCGCGCCGACCCGCTCCCACGCCGGCCGCCCGGCGACGAAGTGATCCTCGATCACCCACTGGATAAACGATTCGCCCATCACGGGGCACGCGTCGTCGACGCCCGTTGCCGCCTTCACGCGCTCGCGCACATCGGGTGTCGGGCGCGGCGTGATCCGGTCGACCATCGAGTTCGGACATGCCGTGTTCGCATCGAACCACTGACGCAGCGTGTTCGCGCCGCGCCGCTCCAGAAATTCGGTCATGCCCGCGCGGAAGCGCTCGCCGTTGCTGCGCAGGTTGTCGCAGGTCTGCAGCGTGACGGGGCCGGCGTTGCGCTGCATGCGCGCTTCGAGAATCGCGGCGAGCGCGCCGTAGATCGTGGTGCACGCGCCGCTCAGATCAGCGGACAGATCGGGATTCGCCGTGTCGAGCTTGTCGTGCTCGTCGAGGTAGTAGCCGCCTTCCGTCACGGTGAACGCGATGATCCTGCACGCGGGATCGGTGCCCGCTTCGACGAGCCCATCGAGATTCGCCGACCACGGCACCACGCGCTTGATCGAGCGGATCGTCTCGTAGTCGCGCTTGCCTTGCGGCGTGACGGTTTCGAGCGTGTACACGCCGTTTTGCGCGGCCAGCGCATCGGCGACGGCATTCATGTCGCTGCGGATATTGCCGACGGTAAGCGACCAGTGCGGATCGCCAGGCTGACTCGCTTCGTCGAGCCGATGCAGATACCACGCCTGATGCGCGCGATGGAACGATCCCGCGCCGATGTGCAGGATCACCTGCGTGCTTGCGCCGTTGCTTGCACCGCTGCTTTGGCCGCTGTTCATGTGCGTCTCCTGTGTCGACCCGGGCTGGCGTATCGACGGGCGTTGGCGCTTTCGCGCTCATTCCCGTTCCATGCGTTGCTCGGGTCCCATGCTAGTGAAGTCTTATGCGCACGGTCTTTCGCGTGCGTTACTTGGGATAAGTCTAGAAGCTGTCTCGGCGACGTGAGCCGACGATTCGAAGCGAAGAGCATTTGCTCTCAACGTGAACTAATGATCGTATCCGGTCGATCGAAAGTCAAGGCGAAGGACAGTGCTTTTTTACGGCGAATCGTTGCGCAGCGCGGCGGGGCGGGATTTTCAACGGCTTATGCGCTGCCGGTGAGACGCTTGCCAAAGGTCGGTCGGCTGGCTGTTGCATTGCATCAAATTTGACAGCCAGAAGGCCAGGATTAACCCGAATGCAAAAAAGTATCAGTCGACGGTCTCATTTCTAGTGGCCGCGATTGCGCTCGGGGGCTAACTTTCGCTACACAAAAGCAATGAACCCGATGGCGCTCGCGCAAGACCTGAAACGCAATGCGCCCGACGAAGGAACAGGAGGAGGACCGACGTGCAACCCGATCTCGAACTGGTGAGCGTGCGCCGCGACGAGTCGTTCAAGGTGTGGTATCACGGCTATCCGTATCGCACAGTGCGCTGGCACTTCCATCCGGAATTCGAAGTCCATCTGATCGTCGCGACGACGGGCAAGATGTTCGTCGGCGATTACATCGGCAGCTTCGCGCCGGGCAATCTCGTGCTGATGGGGCCGAACCTGCCGCACAACTGGGTCAGCGAAGTGCCCGAGGGCGTGACGATCGCGCAGCGCAATCTCGTCGTGCAGTTCGGACAGGACTTCGTCGCGCATTGCACCGAGAGCTTCCCTGAATGGCGCACGCTCGAAGCGCTGCTCGCCGATTCACGGCGCGGCGTGTCGTTCGGCACGCAGACGAGCGCGGCGATCCAGCCGCTCTTCATGGAACTGCTCGAAGCGCGCGGCCTGCGCCGCATCGTGCTGTTCCTGTCGATGATGGAAATCCTGCTGAACGCGAGCGACCGCGAACTACTCGCGAGCCCTGCGTACCAGAGCGACCCAACCAGCTATGCATCGACGCGCATCAACCATGTGCTGTCGTATATCGGCAAGAACCTCGCGTCGGAGTTGCGCGAATCCGATCTCGCGCAACTCGCGGGGCAGAGCGTGAGCGCCTTCTCGCGGTACTTCCGTCGCCATACGGGCCTGCCGTTCGTGCAGTACGTGAACCGCATGCGGATCAATCTCGCGTGTCAGCTGCTGATGGATGACGAACTGAGCGTCACCGACATCTGCTACAAGGTCGGCTTCAACAATCTGTCGAACTTCAACCGGCAGTTCCTCACGGCGAAGGGCATGGCCCCGTCGAAGTTCCGCCGCTTCCAGCAACTGAACGACGCGAGCCGCGCCGCTTCGGAAGCCGCGGCCGCGCTCGGCAAGGGCATCGCGAATGCGCCTTCGATCGTGCCCGCCGGGCAGGCCCGAAGCCATGCGCACGCTCAGGCACGCGCCGCGCCCGCGGCGTATCCGCCTCTGGGTTCGCCAGTCGCCACGACATAGAGCACTTCAGCATCACCGATGTTTCACCTGCTCATCGCGCTGCAAACCGCGCGAGGGACGCACTCATCCTCATAAACGGAGACAACCATGACGCACACCACTTCGCATCCTTCGCGCACGTTGCGCCTGCGCGCCGCGCTGACCTTCGCCGCCGTGACGCTCGGCGCGCCGCTCCTGGCGCCGGCGAGCGCCAACGCCGCGCCGCTCAAAATCGGCATGACGTTCCAGGAGCTGAACAACCCGTACTTCGTGACGATGCAAAAGGCGCTGAACGATGCGGCCGCATCGATCGGCGCGACGGTCGTCGTCACCGATGCGCATCACGACGTGAGCAAGCAGGTGAGCGACGTCGAAGACATGCTGCAGAAGAAGATCGACATTCTGCTCGTCAATCCGACCGATTCGACGGGCATCCAGTCGGCCGTGACATCGGCGAAAAAGGCGGGCGCCGTGGTCGTCGCCGTCGATGCGAACGCGAACGGTCCCGTCGATTCGTTCGTCGGCTCGAAGAATTTCGACGCGGGGCAGATGTCGTGCGAGTACCTTGGGAAAGCGATCGGCGGCAGCGGCGAAGTGGCGATTCTGGACGGCATTCCCGTCGTGCCGATTCTCGAACGCGTACGCGGCTGCAAGGCGGCGCTCGCAAAGTTCCCGAACGTGAAGCTCGTCGATACGCAGAACGGCAAGCAGGAGCGCGCGACCGCGCTGTCCGTCACCGAGAACATGATCCAGGCGCATCCGAACCTGAAAGGCATCTTCAGCGTGAACGACGGCGGCTCGATGGGCGCGCTGTCCGCGATCGAATCATCGGGTAAGGACATCAAGCTAACGAGCGTCGACGGCGCGCCGGAAGCGATCACCGCGATCCAGAAGCCGAACTCGAAGTTCATCGAAACGTCCGCGCAATTCCCGCGCGACCAGATCCGGCTCGCGATCGGCGTGGCACTCGCGAAGAAGTGGGGCGCCAATGTGCCGAAGGCGATTCCCGTCGACGTGAAGCTCGTCGACAAGGACAACGCGAAGGGCTTCAGCTGGTAAGCGATGTGTTGCGTATGCGGTGACGCTTGTTTCTTCAAGCAAGCGTCACCGCATGAACAAGGAAACGCGATGGACACGGTCCTCAAACTCGACAACATCACGAAGAGCTTTCCGGGCGTGCAGGCGTTGCAGCGCATTCATCTCGAGATCGCGCGCGGCGAGATTCACGCGCTGCTTGGCGAGAACGGCGCGGGCAAGTCGACGCTGATGAAGATCCTGTGCGGCATCTATCAGCCCGACGACGGCACGATCGTGATCGACGGCGAAGCGCGGCACTTCGCGAACTATCACGATGCCGTTGCGGCGGGCGTCGGCATCGTGTTTCAGGAGTTCAGCCTGATTCCGTATCTGAACGCCGTCGAGAACATGTTCCTCGGACGCGAGCTGCGCAATCGCTTCGGCATGCTCGATCGGTCGCGGATGCGGCGCGCGGCGGCGGAGATTTTCGCGCGGCTCGGCGTCGTGATCGATCTTTCGGTGCCGATTCGCGAACTGTCCGTCGCGCAGCAGCAGTTCGTCGAAATCGGCAAGGCGCTGTCGCTGAACGCGCGCATCCTGATTCTCGACGAGCCGACAGCGACGCTTACGCCCGCCGAAGCCGAGCATCTGTTCACGATCATGCGCGACCTGAAGCGGCACGGCGTCGCGATGATTTTCATCTCGCATCACCTCGAAGAGATTTTCGAAGTGTGCGACCGCATCACCGTGTTGCGCGATGGTCAGTATGTCGGCATGACGGATGTGGCGAAGACGGATGTCGGCCGGCTCGTCGAGATGATGGTCGGGCGCAAGATCGAAAGCAGCTTTCCGCCGAAGCCCGCGCTGCCCACCGACGCGAAGGTCGTGCTCGAAGTGAACGCATTGCAATTGCACAAGGACGGCCCCGTGAATCGCTTCGCGCTGCGCGAAGGCGAAATACTCGGCTTTGCGGGACTCGTCGGCTCGGGTCGCACGGAGACTGCGCTCGCCGTCATCGGCGCGGATGCGGCGCACGTGAAGGACATTCGCATCAACGGCATGTCGGCGAATCTGTCCGATCCCGCCGACGCATTGAAATCGGGTATCGGCATCCTGCCCGAAAGCCGCAAGACGGAAGGGCTGATCACGTCGTTCTCGATCAAGCAGAACATCTCGATCAACAACCTCGGCAAGTACCGCACCTCGCGCTTCTTTATCGATCACGGCAGCGAAGCGCGCGCAACGGCGGACATCATGAAACGCGTCGGCGTGAAGGCGCCGACGATGAACACCGAAGTCGCGACGCTGTCGGGCGGCAATCAGCAAAAGGTGGTGATCGCGCGCTGGCTCAATCACCACACGAACATCCTGATCTTCGACGAACCGACGCGCGGCATCGACGTCGGCGCGAAAGCGGAAATCTATCTGCTGATGCGCGAGCTCACCGCGCGCGGCTACTCGATCATCATGATCTCGTCGGAATTGCCGGAGATCGTCGGCATGTGCGACCGCGTCGCCGTGTTCCGGCAAGGGCGCATCGAAGCGATGCTCGAAGGCGATCAGATCGAATCGAATGCCGTGATGACTTATGCAACCGCTGGTGCAACAGCCGGCACTCGTGGAGCAACACAGCATGAACACGCCTGACACTTCCCCCAAGACATCGACCGTCGCGTCCAATACGCCGGGCGCGCCCAGTCGAGGTGTAGCGGCGCGCCTGAACTGGTCGAGCATCAAACGCTCGACGCTGTTCTATCCGTTCATCGGCCTGCTTGTCGTGTGCATCGTGATGGTGTTCGCGAGCGACAGCTTCCTGTCGGCAGCGAACCTGGAGAACGTGCTGCGGCAGGTGTCGATCAACGCAATCATCGCCGTCGGCATGACGGCCGTGATCCTGACGGGCGGCATCGACCTGTCCGTCGGTTCCGTGATGGCGCTTTCCGGCACGCTCGCAGCGGGCCTGATGGTGGCGGGACTCAACGGCGTCGCGGCGATCGCGATCGGCATTGCAGTCGGACTCGGCTTCGGCTTTGGCAACGGCTTCTTCGTCGCGTTCGCGGGCATGCCGCCCATCATCGTCACGCTCGCGACGATGGGCATCGCGCGCGGCCTCGCGCTGATCTACACGGGCGGCTATCCGATCGACGGCTTGCCCGACTGGGTGAGTTTCTTCGGCAGCGGCAAGGTGTTCGGCATTCAGGCGCCCGTGCTGATCATGCTCGTCGTCTATGCGATCGCGTGGCTGCTGCTCGAACGCATGCCGTTCGGACGCTACGTCTATGCGATCGGCGGGAACGAGCAGGCGACGCGTCTTTCCGGCGTGCGTGTCGCGCGCGTGAAGCTGATCGTCTATACGCTCGCCGGCCTGACGTCGTCGTTTGCGGCCATCGTGCTCACGTCGCGCTTGATGAGCGGCCAGCCGAATGCGGGCGTCGGCTTCGAGCTCGATGCGATCGCGGCCGTGGTGATGGGCGGCACGTCGATCTCGGGCGGACGCGGCTCGATCATCGGCACGCTGATCGGCGCGCTGCTGCTCGGCGTGCTGAACAACGGGCTCAACATGGTTGGCGTGAATCCATACGTGCAGAACGTGATCAAGGGCGGAATCATTCTGCTCGCGATCTACATCAGCCGCGACCGCAAGAAGTGAATTTCCCTTTCCTTTGTTCTCCCCTTAAAAGCAGGGCAATGCAATGACCACTCAGGACACCACCAAAAGCATGACGGCGATCGTGTGCCACGCGCCGAAGGACTATCGCGTCGAACGCGTGACGAAACCGCAGGCGCGCGCGCACGAACTCGTGATCCGCATCGCGGCATGCGGCATCTGCGCGAGCGACTGCAAATGCCATTCGGGCGCTAAGATGTTCTGGGGCGGCCCGAGTCCATGGGTCAAGGCGCCTGTGATTCCCGGCCATGAATTCTTCGGCTACGTCGAAGAACTCGGCGAGGGCGCAGCCGAACATTTCGGCGTGAAGAAGGGCGATCGCGTGATCGCCGAGCAGATCGTGCCGTGCGGCAAATGCCGCTACTGCAAGTCCGGCCAGTACTGGATGTGCGAAGTGCACAACATCTTCGGCTTTCAACGCGAAGTCGCGGACGGCGGCATGGCCGAATACATGCGCATTCCGCCGACGGCCATCGTCCACAAGATTCCCGACGGCATCTCGCTCGAAGATGCCGCGATCATCGAGCCGCTAGCGTGCGCGATTCACACCGTCAATCGCGGCGACATCCAGCTGGACGACGTCGTCGTGATCGCGGGCGCGGGGCCGCTCGGTCTGATGATGACGCAAGTCGCGCACCTGAAAACACCGAAGAAACTCGTCGTGATCGATCTCGTCGACGAGCGTCTCGAACTCGCGCGCGAATACGGCGCGGACGAGACGATCAATCCGAAGAAAGACGATGCGCTCGCCATCATCCAGTCGTTGACGGAGAACTACGGCTGCGACGTCTACATCGAAACGACGGGCGTGCCTGCGGGCGTGAATCAAGGCATGGACCTCATTCGAAAACTCGGGCGTTTTGTCGAGTTTTCCGTATTCGGCGCCGAGACTACAATGGACTGGTCGATCATCGGCGACCGCAAGGAGCTCGATGTGCGCGGCGCGCATCTCGGGCCTTACTGCTATCCGATTGCGATCGACCTGCTGGCGCGTGGGCTCGTCACATCGAAAGGCATCGTCACGCATGGCTTCTCTCTCGAAGAATGGGACGAAGCGATCAAGGTCGCGAACTCGCTCGATTCGATCAAGGTGCTGTTGAAGCCGGCCCGATAGTCCCGTGCCTGATCCGTCATTCCGAAGGAAAACAGACAGTGCGCGTCGCAAGGACGCGCACACGGAGACACTATGAATTACGTCATCGGCGTCGATATTGGCACGCAGAGCACGAAGGCCGTGCTCGTCGACGAGAACGGCGCAATCGTCGCGCAGCATTCGAGCAGCTATCACCCGGATACGCCGAAGCCGTTGTGGGCCGAGCAATGGCCGACGGTGTGGATGAAGGCCGTCGTCGAATGCATTGCGCGCTGTGTCGCGAAAGCGCGCGAGGCGGGCGTCGCGTCGAACGCGATCAAGGCCGTGTGCGTGAGCAGCCTGTATGGCGGCTCCGGTATTCCCGTCGATAGCGAAATGAAACCGTTGTATCCGTGCCTGATCTGGATGGACCGGCGCGCGACGGCTCAAGTCGAGTGGGTGCGCAACAACGTCGATCTCGACCGCCTCCATGCGATCACGGGCAATGGCGTCGACAGCTATTACGGCTATACGAAGATGCTGTGGCTGCGCGAGAACGAGCCGAACGTGTGGGCCAATACGCGCTTCTTCTTGCCGCCGAACGCGTACGTGATCTATCTGCTGACAGGCGAAGTGGCCGTCGATCACAGTTCGGCGGGCAACATCGGTGGCGTGTACGACATCGAGAAGCGCGACTGGTCCGACGAAGCGCTCGACATGCTCGGCATTCCCGCGACGATGATGCCCGAGCATCTCGTCGAATCGTCGGAGGTGGTGGGCGGCCTGCTGTCCCAATGGACGGAGCAGCTCGGACTCGAAGCGGGCACGGCTATCGTCGCGGGCGGCGTCGATGCGGCAATGGCGACCTACGCGGCGGGCGTCACGCGCGCGGGCCAGCATGTCGCGATGATCGGCACGAGCATGTGCTGGGGCTATATCAACCAGAGCGTCGATGCGCGGCACGGTCTCGTCAGCATGCCGCATGTGTTCAACGGCCAACACGACATCTATGTGTTCGGCGGCGCGATTACGGCGGGCGCATCGGTGACGTGGTATCGCGAGCAGTTCTGTCAAGCGGAAGTCGAAGCGGCGAAAGCGATACCGGACGGCGATCCGCATCAGCTGCTCGAAGAAGACGCGGCACACATACCAGCGGGCTCGGACGGCGTGATGTTCCTGCCGTATCTGATGGGCGAGCGCAGCCCCGTGTGGGACGCGAAAGCGAGCGGCGCGTTCGTCGGCCTGAGTCTTTATCACACGCGCGCGCATCTGTATCGCGCGGTGCTTGAAGGCGTCGCGTTCGCGTTGCAACACAACATCGTCGCGGGGCGCAAGGGCGCGAAGTCGCTCGACGACAAGCTGATCGTCGTCGGGGGCGCGGCGCATTCGGACCTGTGGATGTCGATCATCGCGGACGTCACCGGCTTTCCCGTCCATACGATCGAGCAGGAGGTGGAAGCGCCGCTGGGCGCGGCGCTGCTGGCCGCGTACGGCGTGAAGCTGATCTCGCAGGAGACGGCGCGCGGCGGCTGGGTCAGGCTCGTCGAGCGCGTGAAGCCCGATCCTGCGCGCCAGGCCCTGTACGCGGAGCGCTTTTCCATTTACACGGATCTGTATCCGGCACTGAAGCCCGTCATGGATCGGCTGCAAGCGAAATGAACGCGACCTTCGATTTTTTCGGACGCTCGTTCCTCGTGACGGGCGCATCGAGCGGCATCGGCCGTGTGACCGTCGAGCGGCTGTGCGCAAGCGGCGCGCAAGTCGTCGCGGCCGCGCGCAACGTTAACGAGCTTGCGAAGCTCGCGGAGGAGACGGGCTGCGAGCCCCTGGTTTTGGATGTTGGCGATGAAGGGGCTATCGATGACGCGCTCGGGTCGCTTGATGTCGTCTTCGACGGTCTTGTGAATTGCGCGGGCACGACAGTGCTCGAACCGGCCGTCGAGACGACGGCGGCGAGCTTCGACAGCGTGATGAACGTGAATGCTCGCGGCGCGGCGCTGGTCGCGCGGCATGTGGCGCGCGCGATGATCGATGCGAAGCGGGCGGGCAGCATCGTCAACGTGTCGAGCCAGGCGGCCCTCGTCGGGCTCGACGATCATCTGAGCTATTGTGCGTCGAAGGCGGCGATGGATGCGATCACGCGCGTGCTGTGCGTCGAGCTCGGACCGCACGGCATACGCGTGAACAGCGTGAATCCGACCGTGACGTTGACGCCGATGGCGGTGAAGGCGTGGAGCGAACCGGCGAAACGTGAGCCCGCATTGCAGGCGATTCCGTTGAAGCGTTTCGCGCAGCCGCGTGAAGTGGCCGAGCCGATTTTGTTTTTGCTGAGCGACGCGGCTTCGATGATCAGCGGTGTGGCGTTGCCGATTGATGGTGGGTATACGGCGACGTGAATGGTTTTTCGCCGGTTTCGCTGGCATCCGCGATGCGCCTCGCGGCGCAGGTGTTGCCCCTGTGCGGGGCGGCACCTACTCTTCTTTGCCGCGGCAAAGAAGAGTAGGCAGAAGAAAGCCGCTCGCACCGCCAGTGCTTGACGTTTACCCACGGGCTCTTAACGTCCCCATAGTTCGCGCGATAGCGTGCTGGCTTGTGTTCGTTGCCAACGCTCCGGCTAAACGCCTCACCCACTTCATGCACGTGTGGCACGGCTAAGGGTATTGAACGTTTCTGCGCCGCATGTCGGTAGTGAATGTCGGTTGCTGTGTTGTACGGGACACCGCCCGCACTTGTAGACGCATCGCGTAGTGAGAGTTTCCTGTGCGGCGCGAAGGCCTACACACAGTTTGCCGCAAAGGGGCGCGGGGATATTTGATGTCGCTGACCGCGACGCAGGGGTATGAGGCAGGTGAGGCGCTTAAGTAGTGCGTTGGCAACGCACATGGGCGAGTACGCTGCCGTGTGAAGCGTGGGGAAGTTGAGAGCCCGTGGGTAAACGTCAAGCACTGGCGGTGTGAGCGGCTTTCTTCTGCCTACTCTTCTTTGCCGCGGCAAAGAAGAGTAGGTGCCGCCCCGCACAGGGGCAACACCCGCGCCGCGAGGCGCATACGCGGATGCCAGCGCAAAGGCAAAAACACCAAAACAAAAGCCGTTGCAAACAAAATCACAAAACAGTCCGCACGTGCCACAACTCGGGAAACAGCACCACATCCAGCATCTTGCGCAGATAAGGCGCACCGCTCGTCCCGCCCGTACCCTGCTTGAACCCGATGATCCGCTCGACAGTAGTCACATGCCGAAACCGCCACTGCCGAAAGGCATCCTCAAGATCGACGAGTTCTTCCGCCATCTCGTACAGCTCCCAATGCTGCGACGGATTGCGATACACCTCTAGCCATGCCGCTTCGACTGAAGGATCGTGCCGCGTCGGCTGTGTCCAGTCGCGTTCGAGCCGCGACGGATCGATCGCGAAGCCGCGCCTTGCAAGCAGACGGATCACTTCGTCGTAAAACGAAGGCGCTTCGAGTGCCGCTTTCACTTCGGCATGGATATCCGGGTGATGCGCATGGGGCTTCAGCATCTGCTCGTTCTTGTTGCCGAGCATGAACTCCAGCTCGCGATACTGATACGACTGAAACCCCGACGAGCTGCCGAGGAACGGCCGCATCGACGTGTATTCGGAAGGCGTCATCGTCGACAGCACGTTCCAGGCCTGCACGAGCTGCTCGAGAATCCGCGACACGCGCGCAAGCATCTTGAACGCGGGTGGCAATTCATCGCGATGCACACACGCGAGCGCCGCGCGCAGTTCGTAGAGCGCGAGCTTCATCCACAGCTCGCTCGTCTGATGCTGGATGATGAACAGCATCTCGTTGTGATCGGGCGAAAGCGGATGCTGCGCATGCAGGATCGAGCCGAGCGACAGATAGTCGCCATAGCTCATCGACTTCGAGAAATCGAGCTGCGCGTCGTGCCAGCCTTTGTCTTCGTCGGCGGCCATGTGCGACGCGTGCCCGGTGTGATCGGAGTGCGGCGTCTGCGTGCCGCCGTGTCCGAACGGACAGCCTTGCGCGGGCTTCTCTTCCATCATCTTCATGTGATCGGTCATCGTCGTTCCTTAGGTCACGGCGCCGCGCGCGGCAAAATCGGGCGCGCGCCAGGTCTCGTGCGCAAGCACGTGGCGCAGATGCTCGACGGCATCCCACACATCGACATAGCGCGTGTACAGCGGCGTAAAACCGAAACGCAGCACATGCGGCTCGCGATAATCGCCGATCACGCCGCGCGCGATCAGCGCCTGCATCACTTCATAGCCGTGCGGATGCTCGAAGCTCGCATGCGAGCCGCGCTGCGAATGCGCGCGCGGCGTCACGAGCTTGAGCGGAAACTCTTTGCAGCGCGTTTCGACCAGCTTGATGAAGAGATCGGTCAGCGCGAGCGACTTCTTGCGGATCGCCTGCATGTCGGTTTGCAGGAATACGTCGAGCCCGCATTCGACGAGCGCCATCGACACCATCGGCTGCGTGCCGCACAGGAACCGGCCGATGCCATCGTCGGCGGCAAAGGTCGGGTCCATCGCGAACGGCGCGCGATGACCCCACCAGCCCGACAGCGGCTGCTCGAAGTCGCTCTGATGACGATGCGGCACCCACGCGAACGCGGGCGAGCCCGGACCGCCGTTCAGGTACTTGTACGTGCAGCCGACGGCGCAATCCGCGCCGACACCGTTCAGATCGACGGGCACGGCGCCCGCCGAGTGCGCGAGATCCCACAGCGCGAGCGCGCCCTGCTGATGGATCAGTTGCGTGAGCGCGGCCATGTCGTGCATGTAGCCCGTGCGGTAGTTGACGTGCGTGATCATCACGACGGCGACATCGTCGGTGATCGCTGCGTGCAGCTCCGACGGATCGTCGACGAGGCGCAGTTCATAGCCGCGATCCAGCTGTTTGATCAGCCCTTGCGCGATGTATAGATCGGTCGGGAAATTCGAGCGCTCCGACACGATCACGCGTCGCTTCGGATCGCGCGTGTCCTGCAAGCTCAGTGCCGCCGACAGCACCTTGAACAGGTTGATCGAAATGGTATCGGTGACGACGACTTCGTTGTGCGCCGCGCCGATCAGCGGCGCGAGCTTGTTGCCGAGGCGTCGCGGCAGCGAGAACCAGCCGGCCGTGTTCCAGCTGCGAATGAGGCCTTGCGTCCATTCGGCGTCGATCACCGTCTGCGCGCGCTGCGCGGCTGCGGCGGGCGGCACGCCGAGCGAATTGCCGTCCAGGTAGATGACGCCCGGCGCGAGCGCGAACTGGTCGCGCAAGGGCGCGAGCGGATCGGCTGCGTCGAGCGCGAGTGCTTCGTCACGTTGATTCATGATGGTTCGGTTGGGTTAATCGAGAGAGTGTGTCGAGGCGCAAGGCCGTAAGTTACCGTCGGGCTTGTCGTTACCCTGGCAATGCTCGCAGCACGGCGCGTACCGGGCTCGCATCGAGCGTCGTGAGCTTGAGCGGCAGCGCGATCAGTTCGTAGTCGCCCGGTTCCACGGCGTCGAGAACGATGCCTTCGAGAATCGCCATCCGGTGTGCGCGAATGCGGCCGTGCGCGTCCATCGTCTTCGACTCCTGCGGATCGAGTGACGGCGTGTCGATGCCGATCAGCTTCACGCCGTGCGCCGCGAGCAGATCGATCGTGTCGGGCGCAACGGCGCAGAAGTCGCTGTCCCAGGCTGTCGTTGGCGCCGCGCGATAGGTGCGCAGCAGCACGCGCGGCGGTACGCCGTCGAGCGACGCGGCGACGTGCTCCGGCGTCACCAGCGGCTTCGCGCCGATGCAATGAATCACGCGGCAGCAGCCCAGATACGCATCGAGCGGCACCACGCCGATCGCCGCGCCTTGGGCGTCGTAGTGAAGCGGCGCGTCAGTGTGCGCGCCCGTGTGCGGCGAGATCGTCAGCCGCGCTACGTTGACGGGCGAACCTGCCTCGATCCGCCACACGCGCTCGATGCCGACGGGCGTGTCGCCCGGCCAGACGGGCGTCGCCGTATCGACGGCGGGCGTGATATCCCAAAGTGTCTCCATGCGTCTGTCATGTCGTTGTACGTCCATCCTTGGATGATAGGCGGCATGAAGTGAAATGTGCTTGCTAAAAAAACTGTTTATTTCGACCCCTTTGGAACATAATTTGAGGCAAACGGGAAAGGGAGACCGAAAATGAACGCGATCTCACTCGACGCCACCGATTGCCGTATCTTGACGGTGCTGCAGCACGAAGGACGAATCAGCAATCTCGATCTGGCGGAGCGAATCTCGCTTTCGCCGTCGGCGTGTCTGCGCCGTTTGCGCCTGCTCGAAGAGCAGGGCGTGATCGAGCGCTATCGCGCGTGTCTGAACCGCGAAGTGCTCGGCTTCGAACTGGAAGCGTTCGTGCAGGTATCGATGCGCAACGACCAGGAAAACTGGCACGAGCGCTTCGCCGAAGCGCTGCGCGACTGGCCGGAAGTGGTCGGCGCGTTCGTCGTGACGGGGGAGACGCACTATCTGCTGCGGGTGCTCGCCCACAATCTCAAGCACTATTCCGATTTCGTGCTCGGCCGGCTCTACAAGGCGCCGGGCGTGATGGACATCCGCTCGAACATCGTGCTGCAGACGCTCAAGGAGGATTCGGGCGTCCCGGTGTCGCTGGTGACGGGCGCGAAGGTGCAATCGAACGGATAGCGGCGCAGGCGGCGGAAACTCCGCGCGGAAAACCTGCGAAGTCTTTCTTTCTCGCGCCGCCGCTGAAATGAAGCAAGCCGTCAGCCCAGCGGCTTCAGTCCATGAAAATCGCCGTTCTGGAACACGAGCGGCTGGACCTGGCCCGCGCTTTCGTGGACGCCGCAGCGCTCGACTTCGCCGACGAAAATGACGTGATCGCCTTCCTGGTAGCGGCTGCGGTTATGGCATTCGAACCATGCGAGCGCGCCGTCGAGCACCGGCATGCCCGTGTTGCCCGCCGCATGCGAGACGCCTTCGAACCGGTCGCCCTTGACGGTCGCGAAGCGTTTGCACAAATCGAGTTGCGACGCGGCCAGCACATTGACGACATAATGACTGTTCGCCTGGAACACGGGCATCGATGCCGAGCGCGTCGCGAGGCTCCACAGCACGAGCGGCGGCGTCAGCGAGACGGAATTGAACGAACTGGCCGTAATGCCGATCAGCGCGCCGGACGGCGCACGCGTCGTGATGACGGTGACGCCCGTCGCGAACTGGCCGAGTGCGCGGCGAAAGGCGGCATCGTCGAAATTGGGCGGGGCGGCGCGCTTCATCGCGTGAGGCATTCCGGCGAACGGAGCGCTTGATGAAGCGACCAGATGGAGAAAATCGGTTTGAAGGTCATGTAGAAATTCGGCGAATTGTCCCAATTTTAACTGCAATCGCAGAGGGCCTGGCGCCGCAGACGGTCGGCGTGGCAGTGCAGTCCGCCGTCGCGAGCTGCAAGGCTTGCGCCTGATGCCACGGATCGCGCATGGTATGGATAGTGCGGGCGGCACGCGTTGAACAGAAGCGAGGTGCCGCACGATCGCCACGCCAGCCGGATGCGACGAAGCATCGGGTTTCAAGGTTACTGTGACGAGTCAGCACGTTCCGCGCGTCGAGGCGGACGGCGCGGCGAGCCAATCTAAGGAGCGAACATGAGTGAGTCGGTCGAGACCGCCACGCTGGGCGGCGGATGTTTCTGGTGTCTTGAGGCGGTGTTTCTGGGCGTCGATGGCGTGACGTCGGTGGAGTCGGGCTACGCAGGCGGGCAGGTCGAAAGCCCGTCGTACGAGCAGGTGTGCGACGGCGACACGGGGCACGCGGAAGTCGTCAAGGTCGAGTTCGATCCGGCGCGCATCAGCTATCGCGAGATTCTGGATATTTTCTTCGCGATCCACGATCCGACGCAGCTCAACCGCCAGGGCAACGATGTCGGCACGCAGTACCGGTCGGTGATCTTCACGCACTCGGATATGCAGCGCGAGACGGCCTTGCAGGCGATCCGCGAGATCGGCGCGGAAGGCATCTACGGTGGCCAGATCGTCACGCAGGTGCTGCCGCTCGACGGCAACTACTGGCCCGCCGAGGCGTATCACCAGAACTATTTCGCGCAGCATCCGGATCAGGGCTATTGCGCGTTCGTCGTCGCGCCGAAGGTGGCGAAGTTCCGCCAGAAGTTTGCCCATCGGATCAAGGCGGGCGCCTGATCCTTAAGCGCGCCACGGCGCGCGTCTTTGACAATGCATGCGCAGCGCGGACCCGAGGTGGCCTGCGCTGCGTTTTTGCTGCCCGGCTAAGCGGCCTGTGCCGCATTCTCCCTTTGCGCATTGCGAAGCCGCTCGCAGGCAGCCGCGATCTCCGCCGCGAGCTTCACGCAGGTTAGCCCGAAGTTCCTCCCTTTCTTGTAGTCATCACGCGGTCGCAAGTCCGCGTGATTGCTGGGCACTGGCGCCATTAGGGCGTTTTTATTGGCTCAATAATGTAGTCACTAAAATCT
>NZ_CYGY02000199.1 GCF_900007165.1 Paraburkholderia piptadeniae | reverse complement strand
GAACCGGGTCAACCTCAATGAACGATGGCGGCTATCACCGGCACATGGTGCAGCAAGCACTGTGGCAGGCCGGCTACAGCCCCGACGACGAAGCGAAGCGCACGGGCCTTCAGTCCTTCTGGGCAGAACTATTCGAATACGACGTCGACCGCGGCGAGAACGATCAGGCTCGAAGCTACCTGAAGGCGATTACCGATCCGTACCAGATTGTCAGGCTTCGAGCGGACAAGCGTTACCGGCAGGCTCTGCTCGACGATTCGCGTTATACGGACAAGGACGCGGTGACCCAGCGTTACCTCGACTATGTGCGAGCGCAGGCTACCGCTCAACCGCGCAGAATCGCCGCGATGCATATGCTCGCCGAGGCACTACGGAATTCGGGCCAAGCGGCCGAATCGCTCGCGGTGTCTGATGCCGCGCTCGCAAAGGTCAACAGCGCCCCCGCTGGCCAGCCGGCATTCGACGACCTCGTTGACAATTTGCGTTGGATGCTGGACACGCGTGCGAAAGCGCTGTCGCGCCTAGGAAGGTGGGACGACGCCCTGTACGCCGCGCAGGCCGCGCGCGACGAAGCAGAAAGGCAAAAAAAGGACACTGCCAGTCAGGCGATTAACCTGGGAGAGATGCTCTATCGGCTTGAACGACCGCAGGAGGCGCTGCGCGCAGTGCGTGACATGAACGAAAATACCGCGAGCCCGTACGGCATGTCAGAGGTAGCGCAGGTGAAGGCTTGTGCTTATGCGCAATTGGGCGACAAGGCGAAAGCTCGCGCCGCCACCGACTCGCTGCTAGAAAATCCCAACCTCGACCCCGAGTCCGTACGGGCGGCCTTGCTGTGCATGGACGACAAAGACGGCCTGGCAAAGATCATCCTCGGACGCCTCGAGGATCCGCTGACTCGTAACTACGAGCTTGCGAGCAATCAGGGTTATGCCCCCAGACCTAACCTCACGCCTTTTCTCGCGACGATGGCGCGTCGCCTCGACGACGTGCTGCATCGTCCGGACGTGAGTGCGGCGCTCGCGCGATACGGAGTGGTTGAGTCGTATGCGATCACCGCGCCTGACGATGGCGTGTGGTAAGTGCGGCTTCTCTTACAGATGAGCGCCAATTGGATGCGAGCGATTGGCATGGAAGAATGCCGTGTCGGCGAACCACCGTTCATGGTGGAATTCGGGAGGACAACGAACGCATCGAACCGACCTTCGTCCGACCAAAACTGCTACGTCGGGTGACATGTGCTGAGCGGCCATCTGACTGACCACGTCATTTCCGACGGCAGCCAGTGGCCTTGCCCTCGACCACAACCGTCAGGTAATTCGACTTGTCGTGGCTCACTGCATCGCAATCTGCTGCGCAGCGCCGGGAGCGTCGCACGGCCAGCGGCGCTGCCCCTCTTTAGGCCAGTGTTGTGACTTTGCGTGGCTGGCGCGCTTTCGACTTCGCCCTGGACCCGTCGACAACGACCGGCGAGCATGCCCTGACGATGGTCTCTACGAGGGCCTGAAGCTCCTCGCGCTTCTCGCTCGACGATACGTCGAACAATTCAAATACGCCCAGACCGCGTAGCGTAGAAAACACCGAGGACGTGAATCCTTTCGGATGGGGATGGTATTCGTCAAGCTCGGGAAACGCCGCCAGGAACAGCGAAAAAAACTTCTTGTCCTCGCTCGCACGCTTGGCGTCGATGCGAGTGAAGATCGATGGCGTGGCCTTGCAGCCGAAGAACAGACTCCACGCCGTGAGGTAGTCACGAGCGCCGAAGATCTGCTTCCATGCCTGCAGGACAAATGATTCCGCGCGCTCACGCAGCGGAAGCGCGGGATCAGGCCATACCCCACCGTGGTCACTCAATGGTGCCATTGCTTCGTCAACCAGTCGCTCCATCAACGCGTCGCGGCTTTCAAAGTGGTGTTGCAGAGCGCCAAGCGAGACGTTGGCCCCCCGTGCGATCTTCTGCAGCGTCGCACTTTTGAAGCCCTCCTCGCGAAGCAGTCGCTGCGCTGATTCGATGATTTTTCGCTGTGTCGCCTCGATGCGTTCGCTCTGCGGCGTTCGCGTGCGCGCGGGCTGTGATGGTGATTCCATGGTTCTCGCCTGTTCAGTCACACGAAAACAATAATAAATACTTCTCGCTTATTCGCAATCCCATTCTACGCGGAAGCCCCGCGGAGCCGCTCTTCGCGCGCTGGATCGTGCCCTTTTAAATTCGTTTCCACCTGCAACGGTCTTCTCCGGCAGGATAGGTACAAACACCAATAATAATAATTTATTGTTTTTCTATAGTTGAGGGGCCCGCTGAAAGTTCGCGGCGTTTTTGCACCTCACCTGGATTCGACATGCCCCGCCTGATTGACCGCCTCCCGAACGACGACCACACCAATGGATGGAGCGCCCTGTTACCCAAGCGGTCGCCGCGGGCGTCACTCGTCGGTGAGCGGGATTTCGACTGGGTGGTCAT
>NZ_CYGY02000075.1:3112-163966 GCF_900007165.1 Paraburkholderia piptadeniae | reverse complement strand
GCAAGACTGTGGTTTGACTCAAATGCTCTCGACAGACTGTGGCCCGCTTGCGCAAGGTCGCACGCTGACGTGCTGCCGGTCATACGTCTGGCCGTGCGCGAGCAGTGCCCAGGCGGTGCGGGCCATCTTGTTGGCCAGTGCGACGATAACGACGTTCACCGGGCGCCGCTTCAGGAGCTCCTCGACCCACTCAGGGCGCTGTTTCGAACGGGTCACGACGATGCGCGCGCCGTGTATGAACAGCTTGCGCAGATAGGGGTCACCACGTTTGCTGATGTGGCCCAGGCGGATCTTGCCGCCGCTGCCAGTTTGCGCAGGCACCAGGCCCAGACTGGCAGCAAAGGTTCGTCCAGAGTGGAACGCGTCGGGCGAGCCCATCACGCCAACCGTCGCGGTGGCTGTCAAGGGGCCGATACCGTTGATGGTCGCGAGGGTCTGCGCGTCGGGATTGGCTTTCATCCAGTTGAGGTTTTCGCGCTCGGCCTCGGCGATGTCCGTCTCCAGTTGCCGTAGGTGCGCCATCTGGCGCTGCAGGGCGCGCCAGATGAGCGGCGGTACCGTCTGCTCAATCTCGGCGATGCGTGCGCGCAGTTCGTTCATCAGTGCCTTGCGGCCGTAGCGGAAGTGCAGGCCGTATTCGCCGAGCAGGCCGCGGATCTGGTTGACCTGGCGCGTGCGGGTGTCGACGAGTCCGGAGCGGATCCGGTGCAGACTCAGGATGGCCTGCTGCGCTTCGCTCTTGATCGCCACAGTGCGCATGCCCGGTTGCTGGGCGGCTGTCCAGATCGCCCGTGCATCTGCTGCATCGGTCTTGTTGGTCTGGACAAAGGGGCGCACGTATTTGGCGTGTAACAGGATGGCCTGGTGCCCGAGGCTGACGATCTTGCGGGCCCACCAGTGAGCACCGCTACATGCCTCCAGTGCCACACGGCCTGGCTCCCGCTTGCCCAGAAAGCGGATGAGCTGGTCGCGGCTGAAGCGGCGGTTGAAGACCTCGCCCGATTCCGGGTCCACCCAGTAAAGCTGGAACACGGACTTTGCAATGTCCAGCCCGTATGTCGTAGCATTCATTTGGGCTCTCCTTACCTCAAGTGACTGGCTGAACTTTCACTTTGGCACGTCGATGCCGTTGGTCAAGCGGGAGCCCCGCACCAACCCCCAAGACCCGGTTCAACGGATTTTGAGATCTGGCCACTCAGATATCGATGTCGTCGCGAGAATTTCCGTTAAGGGTTGCGTCGCAGGTTGTCCACGGGCGGGCGGCGGGTCGCCTCTCTCGACCATGACGACCGCCCGACGGTGGGCAACCCGCATGGCGGGGCTATAGCGCCGGGGTCAATCCAACCTGCGCAGTGGGGCGCTCAATGTTTCCCGAAGAGAGGGGACGTGTTCATTCCATCTCCCCCCCTCGACCTTCGGTCGCCGCTTGCGCGGAAAGGGGAAGGATTCCTACGGCGCTACGCATGAGAAACCTCACGCGCAATCGCTTTGGCGGGTTCCTGCTTCGTCGAGCGGCCCAAGTGCACCGGCTCTCCACAGGCTGCGGCGCTATGTCCTCGCGCCAGAATGTTGATCGCGCCGACGACGTCGGCATGATTCTCGTAGCCGCATTCGACACAGAGAAACTCCGCCTGCGTGGTGCGGTTGTCGGCCGAGACGTGGCCGCAGCACGGGCACGTCTGGCTTGTATGCTGCGGCGGCACGGCGATGAGCCAGCCGCCCTGCCAGTCGAGCTTGTAGTCCAGCTGCCGCCGGAACTCGCACCAGCCCTGGTCGAGGATCGACTTGTTCAGGCCGGATTTGGCCCGAACGTTCCTGCCCGGCAACTCGACGCTGCCCGCCGCCGACTTCGACATGTTGCGCACCTTCAGGTCTTCGATACTCACGAACGCGTGGTTTTTGCTGATCGTGGCCGTGGCCTTGTGAAGGTAGTCGCGGCGTGCATTGGCGATGTGGGCGTGAATACGCGCGATGCGCGCTTTCTGCTTTTTCCAGTTGCTGCTGAATTTGACCTTTCGGCTCATGGAGCGCCGGGCGCGCGCCAGACGTTTCTCGTGCCGCCTGAAACTGTTGAGCGCCTCAAGGTGCGAACCGTCGGAGAACGTGGCAAAACGCGCAATGCCCACGTCGATGCCGATGGCCGACGTCGCCCGCGGAACGGGCTGCGCGATCTCGCGCCGCGTCTGGATCGAAATGAACCACTTGCCGGCCGAGTGGCTGACGGTGACGTTGCGCAGTTCGCCCGGCACGACGCGGCTCTTGCGATAGCGTATCCAGCCGAGCTTGGGCAGGAAGATCCGGCCATTACCCTGATCGAGCCTGATCTGCTTCGGATCGGGGTAGCGAAAGCTGTCGTGCTGGCCGCGCCTCCTGAACTGCGGGAACGCCGCGCGCTTCTCGAAGAAGTTGCGATACGCGCGCTCCATGTCCTTGAGGGCATGTTGCAGCGGATGGACTGGGGCATCCCGGAGCCAGGGCGTTTCATCGCCGTTGCGCCACCCGGTCAGGTGCCTTGCCATCGTCACATAGCCGATGAATTTGCCACCTGCCTCGTAGTTCTCCTTTTGCACCGTCAGTGCCTTGTTGTAGACGAAACGACACGCACCGGCAGTCCGACGCATGAAGCGCAGGTGTTCACCGTTGGGCATCAGTTCGAATTTGAAGGCCTGGAGTCGTTGCATAGAAGTAATCGTATCAGCATTGACGTGTTGTCAAGGACGCCTTCGGCGTCCGCGCTATCCTTCCTCGCCGTAAACGACGAGGTTTGCCGCGCATTTGATCAACTACTTCTTTCTTGCCGCGCCAGGTCTGACGTGCGGGTGCTGCAAAAATTTGTTCATGTAAGGGGTAAGACCTATTATGGGTTTCGGTAGACCAACGCTGGTTTCCCTCATAGCGCGCTTCCTACCCGTGGTGGGTCGCCTGCGAACGCAGGTCCTTCAATGAGTCGACTCGTCGTTCAGTCGAGAGCGGGAGGACGAGATGGTGCGCCTCACAAGAAATTCGACCGATCAGATCCAGCGTCTGCTGGGCCTCGCAATATTGCTGGTGTCCTTGATCTTCGATGTAGCGCTTGCGACTACCCCCGGGAAATCGGAGGCGCAGGTCGTGTCCGGTCCCGGTCCGACGATATCATGCAAGCCTCCTTTTATCACTCGACCGCAGCCAACGCTTCCCAAAGGCTTCACCGAACAGATTCTCTTCAGCGGCTGCCTCAACCAGCCGACCGCGCTGAGCTTCAGTGCAGACATGACACTCGCGTTCGTTGCTGAAAAGGGTGGCAAGGTCTGGAAATGCGATCTGTCGGCGTCAACGTGCACGCAACTGGCCGACCTCAGCAGTGAAGTCTGCAACGACGCGGACCGAGGGCTTCTCGGGCTCGCGGTCGACCCGCTGAACGCACAAAACGTCTACGTGCTTTATACGACGCCTTCCCCGGGGGTGGTCTGTACCGGAAACGTTGTTGCTGTTACAGGCGGGCAGCTGTCCCGCTTGTCGTCGGCAAATGGGACGGTGACTGAAACCAAAATCCTTCCGTCCAGCACGGCGTCCAGTCAGCCATGGTGCTTTTACTACACGTCTCATAGCATCGGCGGGTTGGCTTTCGGCTCCGACAATACGACGTTGTATGTCAGCGCGGGCGATGGCGCGAGTTTCAACACGGTCGACTACGGTCAACTGGATACCGCTTGCGGTGACGGCATGAACCTCCCGCAGGGTGCGTTTCGCAGTCAGCAGCTCAATGGACAACCCTACGAAGATGGAGTGATTCTCGCCGTCACTAATTTGAGCGCTGCGACTCCGAGCATAGCGGTCGTGTCAAAAGGGTTGCGCAATCCTTTCCGGTTTGCGGTCAATCCCGTCAACCACGATTTGTACATTGGCAATGTAGGCTGGAACACGTGGGAGGCTATCGATCATCTGAGCAATGCCGGGCAAAACTTTGGCTGGCCGTGCTTCGAAGGATGGGATCCGGGGACCGGCGCGGCGGCACCACAGCCGGAATATCAGAACCCGGCGAACACGGGGAACACAAGCTACTGTGCGAATATCAGCGCGTCTGCACCGTTTTTCGCGTATGCGCATGGAAGTTACGTCACGCCAGCCGACAGCAAGGCGAAGACGTGTGGCGGCAGGCCGTCGGGCGGCGGCCCGGATCAGAACGGCAGTGTCATATCGGCCATCGGGTTCACGGACGACAGCAGCACGACCTATCCGGCCATCTATAAAAACGCGCTGTACTTCGGCGATTACCTGCGCAGATGCATCTGGATGATTCAGATGCCGCCGCCGAGCAATACGTCCCTGCCACAGCCACAGGCGTTTGCGAAAGGCCTTCAGGGCGGAGCGGTGGACTTGAAGGGCGGTCCGAATGGCGATCTCTTTTACGTGGACCTGGTCACGAGCACCATTCGCAGAATCACGCATCAGTAGTTCGCGGGTACTGGGAAAACTCAGATGGAGCAAGTATCCATACCCATCCGGAAGGACGTGTACACGAAGCCGGCGCGGGGATCGATCGACAGCCATTGAACATCGCGCCGGCAACCCATATAAGTGGGCTCGCAAATGAGCCGCGCCACGCATGCCAGGCAGTGTTCCGTTCGGCTGATTTCGCGAACAAAACCTGTGTAGCTGACGCCCAGATCGCACGGATCAAAGGGGCCAGGCGCCCACTGAGACCAGTGAGCCCGTACGCGCCGGGTGGCCCCGCGCCGTTGGAACGGCTGCAATACTCCGGAATCTGACGGACGAGCTACGTGCATGATCGGCCATATCTGTGCCGCAGCTTCGTCAACACCGGAACGCTGATCCACGTGACTGGCGTCGAAATGATAAGCACATGGGTATGGGAGCGCGATCGTGAACATGGTTTCGAGGGCATGCTCGCCAAACGACTCGATTCGACATACCAGCGCGGACGTTCCCGCGACTGGTTTGGGATCATAGATGCGGATTACGACCCGACCTGAGCATCTATCGGCGGAGGTATTTCATCAGTGAACCTTGCGCCACGTGCGGCCGGGATATGTATCTGGTTCAGCTGAACAACTCCTGGCCTGGCGTGAGCTCAACGAACAGCGCCCACGACGCCAGGCGTCGTGAACCATCCTCTTGTCGCCTGAGCGATCCCGACTTCCAGGCGCCAAGGCAGCAAGTGCCTTACGAGTTCATCGAGTTTGACACACCGGGTCTTATACCCTAGGATAAAATTATAAGGTATAGGGAGCGGTGATATGGCCAACTTCCATAACGAAGCACTGCAAGCCCTGTATTCCTCTGTCACCGAACGGGCCAGTGCGCAGCCGATTATTCCGTTGCATTCTCCCGGTTCGGCAGCTCAAAAGACCGTCGACGGAAAAACCTACACCTACTGGAGGGTGTATCTCGCTTCGGGAAAGCACAGGGAAACCTCACTGGGCCGTACTGGCGAGCCGGCTGCCGACGCGGCGCTTGAGGCGAAAATGCTTGAGAGCGCGCAGATGCGCTCGCTCGCCGCCGACGCCCAGATTTTGCGTAAGGCAGGATTCGCTGCTGCCGACAATTCAGCAGCGCTAACCATCGCAACGCTCTTTAATGCCGGCATCTTCAGCCACGGCGGGGTGCTTGTCGGCTCTCACGCGTTTGGCGCGCTCCTGAACGGTCTCGGCGTTCGTCTGCCCGCGAACTACAGGACCGAGGACATCGACATCGAAAGCAGGGGCTCTATTACGATGGCGATCCCGGAAGACCGCAGCTTTCTCGACATCCTGTGTGACATCGGCATTCCCTTTCTTGAGGTGCCGGAACTGGATTCACGAAAGCCATCAACCTCGTTCAAGGCGCGAGGACAGCCCCTAAAGGTCGACCTGCTCGTGCCGGGTACCGAGGCGTATGAGACGAAAGCCCTGCCCCAGTTGCGCGCACACGCGACTGGGCTCCCCTACTTCGGGTATCTGGTCTCGAATCCGGCGCGCGGCTTCATCCTCGGGAAGGAACATGTCGTCCCGGTCATGCTGCCGGACCCCGCGAGGTTTGCTCTCCACAAGCTTGTCGTGAGCACACTTCGCGACCCGTCGCGCGCCCTTAAGGCGGAGAAGGACCAACGGCAAGCCGCAACGCTGATTGATGCACTGACGGAGCGGTTTCCAGACTGGTTGACGGCCGCTGCCAATGAACTGGAGAAGGCCGCACGTATACGCGTCAGGGCGGCGGCGGCCCAAACCCTAACTCTTGTACCCAATTTGTCAGAGCGTGCTCGGGACTTTCTGGCTGATTTGAGCGCAGAGACGTAGAACCGAAGAGGGCTCGTCAATACGCCCGTGCCATTGCGCCGATTGGCGCGCCGGACTGTGCGCCGGACGGTTCGTCTGCGGGATTCGATTTTGCCCCAAGGCGATATCGCGATGTGGTGCGCGGGCGTCAATGCGGCGAATATCGATATCGATCAGGTTGATCACCCGCGCCGGAGAACGCCCACTGCGATAGCCATCACTCCGGCAACAACGTAGTCAACACATTAACCGTCCGCGCAGTCGCGCCGCGATGTCTCGCAGCAAACGCCGATGCCGCCGCGCCCATCGCCGCGCGGCGCGGCTTGTCTTCGAACAGTTCGCGCAGCACGCGCGCGAGACCGGCGGGATCGTCGACCTGCACGCATGCACCCGCCGCCACGGCATCGGCTGTCGCCTGCGTGAAGTTGAACACGTGCGGCCCGATCAGCACGGGCACGCCGACGCCGCAAGCCTCGATCAGATTCTGCCCGCCCAACGGCAACAGGCTGCCGCCGATGAACGCCACGTCGGACGCCGCGTAATAAGCGCCCAGTTCGCCCATCGAATCGCCGAGCAGCACCTTCACGTCGCGCGGCAAGTTTTTCGCAGCGCCTTGGCCCGCAGCCACCGCCCCCTCAGGCGCCCACTCCGAACGGCGCACGCAACGCAACCCTTTCCTCTCGACGAGCGCCGCCACTTCGTTGAAGCGCTGCGGATGACGCGGCACGAGTATCAGCAGCGCGTCGTCGACACCGAGCGCCTCGAGCGCCTGCAACACCAGTTCCTCTTCGCCCTCGCGCGTGCTCGCCGCGACCCACACGGGACGCGCGCCGATGGCCGCGCGCCACGCATGTCCGCGCGCCGCGAGTTCGGGCGGCGTGTTCATGTCGAACTTCAGATTGCCGAGCACGGCCACGTTGCGCGCGCCCAGGGCGGAGAGCCGCGTCGCATCCGACGGACTCTGCGCGAGCACGCGCGCGAAGCCGCCGAACACGCCGCGCGTCGCGTTGCCGAACTTCGCCGCGCGCCGGTACGAGCGCTCCGACATTCGCGCGTTCGTCAGCACGAGCGGCACGTCCGCGCGACGGCATTCGTCGATCAGCGTCGGCCACACTTCCGTTTCCATCACGAGACCGACGGAGGGCCGCCAGGCCTTCAGAAAACGCCGCACGGCATGCGGCATGTCATACGGCAGATAGCAGCGCAGCACGCGGTCGCCGAAGATCTGCTCGCCCGTCGCGCGGCCACTCGGCGTCATGTGCGTGAGCAGGATGCGCGCATCGGGCCGCGCCTTGATGAGCGCGTCGATCAGCGGCTGCGCCGCGCGTGTCTCGCCCACCGACACGGCATGCACCCAGATCAGCGGCGTGTCGTCCTCGGGCACGCGGCCGCGCGCATAGCCGAAGCGCTCGCCGATATGCTCGCGATAGCCGCGCTCCTTGCGCGAGCGGATGAAAAGCCGCAACACCGCCAGCGGCGCGATCAGCCACCACAGCGCGTTATAGACGACCCTCAGCATCGGGCTTCCACGCGCGGCATGAACATGGCCGCGCACGAAGCGCCCGGCATCGCGTGAACGGGAGCAGGCGCGCCGTTCAAACCAGTGCCCTGCCCTTCAGGCGTTCAAGAATGCCGAGCGGCGCGCATTCCGGCTGCGCCATCGACTTGACGGGCAGGAAGAATGTCTGCTCCATCATGAACTGGCCGGACATCACCGCATGCGACGTCTGGTCCGAGAAGCACACCCACACGCTGCCGGGCGGAAACGGCATCGTCTCTTGCGGCGACGACTTCTGATACTCAAGATCGGCCTTCATTCCGTCGTGCAGGTTCAGCATCAGATGGTCGTACTCGCTGCGCGGCGACTTCGTCACGTGCACCAGATTCATCAGCCACGCGGAGCCCGGCATCTGCGGGCTGATGCGCGGCAGAAAGCGCTTCGCCATGTCCTCGAAAGGCTCGCCCACGCGCCACACGCGCGGCGTGCCGTTCGGATTGACGTTCGTGAACACGCGCAGGATGCGCTCGCCATAGTTGGGACGCGACGGGAACGCATCGACGTGCAGGCGGCTATCGTCCTTGCGCCACGACGTCTGACGCGTCTCCACCTGATGCAGGCGCAGGCTCGTCGGCGCGACGCGCAGCTTGCCGATGTACTCGGGAAAGAGTCCGTCGACGAGCGTTCGCGCATTCGACTGATAGCGCGCAATCAGCGCGCGCACGGCCGACTGCGTGACGGCGTCGCCGAGCACGCCATGCAGCGCGCCGCCGTTCGGTTCGAGGCTGATGTTCTTGCGCTTCGGATCGGCGAGCGCGGGATCGAGCAACGCTCGCTCGCCGCCGTCGATCGCAAATGCGAGGTTCGAAAAATACAGCACCTTGCCGCGCTCGACGCCGGCGAGCAGCGCCTCGCGTGGCACGGACAGGTTCTTGCCGTGCCAGTCGGCGCTTGCTACTTCGATGATCTGGGATTCGTTCATGATCGCCTTTCAAAGCGGATGGAACCGGGCGCGCGCAACGGCTAGCCACCATTGGGGCCGCGCCGTGTGCCCATGCCCTTCCTGCTGCGCATCGCGGCATCCGGCTGCCGTGCGGGACGCCCGCATGGAACGCAGGACACAACGGAGACGGTACGCGGCCACCAGGCATCGCCGCGCCGCATCAGAGCAGGCCAAACCCGGCCAGCGCGGATTTCACCTGCTGCAGCGTCGGCGGCTGGCCCGCCGTGCCGAGATTCACGACGTTCGGCGACCAGTAGCCGCCCGTACGCCATGAAGTGGCGAAATTGTACAACTCGACCGTTGGCCGCTTCAGCGCGGCTGCGATGTGAACGAGACCTGTATCAACCCCGACGGTAGCCGCGGCGCCCTCGATCAGACCGACCACGGCCGGCAGCGACAGTTTCGGCGGCACGATCGCGGCCGCGCCGAATTCCTTCGCGAGACGCTCGCTCGTCGCGCGCTCGTCGTCGCTGCCCCACGGCAGCACGATCGACGCGCCGCGCCGCACCAGCGACTGCCCCAGCTCGATCCACGCGGCATCGGGCCACTGCTTGTCGGCGCGCGATGTCGCATGCACGAAAACCACATAAGGCACGGGCAGATTCAGTTGCGCTTCGGAGAGCGCGAGCGTCGCGCGGCGCGTGTCGAGGCCGAAGTCGATCTCGTCGGTGGGCTGCGGCGCGGGATCGCCGAGCGCCGCGGCCACCAGTTGGCGCGTGCGTTCGACGACATGCGTGCGCGGCTCGATGGGGACGCGCCGGTCGTAGAAGAAGCGCACGGGCCACTCGTAGCCCGCGCCGTCCGTGCGATTGCCCAGGCCGACGAGCGGCCCGCGCGCCATCTTCGCGACCCACGCGGTCTTGATGAGCCCCTGGCAGTCGATCACGAGATCGTAGTTTTCGGCCGCGAGCGCGCGGCGGAATGCGCCGATCTCGCGCCAGTTGTCGACGGAGAGGATGCGCTTGCGCCAGCGCCGCAGCGATACCGGGATCGCGCGCCGCACGCCGTGCACCAGTTCCACCAGCTTGACGAAGCTCTCTTCGACGAGCCAGTCGATCTGCGCGTCAGGATGGCGGCGGCGAATGTCGGCGATGACGGGCATGTTGTGAACGACGTCGCCCAGCGACGACACTCTCACGATCAGTATCTTTTGCGCGCTCAAGAAAGGGAGAACGCCGGCTGATCCGGCGTGAAGATGCTCGAAAGGACGCAATTTTAGCGCGCTCTATGGGGGCGCGCGGATTCTGGGTGCTGGTTTGCTTTTTGGGTCTGCGTCGCTGGTTTGCTTTGGTTACCCGCCTTCGCGTTGGCATCTGCAATGCGATTCGCTATCACTGGCATCCGCAGTGCGCCTACGGGCACCGGATTCGGGTGACAGGCGATCCGGCCGAAGCGCAGTTCGTTCAGGCGATCACGGTTTCGCGATGAAACCTTGAACACGCTCGATCAACCAGGCAGGGGGTTTCGAGCTCTGACCCGCACGGACCCGGCAGGTATGTGCGTGACTCGCAACACGACTCGCGAGCCCGCGCGGACCAGACATGGCGAGCGGGTTGTGCTCGTAAAAATTGAGGAGCTTGACTGCAGAACAACTCCACGCAAACCGATGGACAAATCCACCGTTGACGAGCTGAGAAGCGTGCTTTTGACGCTCCCGCGACCCGCGCAGCGCCGAGTACAGGGTAGGGTGCGCTCCATTTTGAGCCTGCGCTTGGGAGGATTCCCGATGACAAATCCCCTACAAACTCGGCACAGCACAGGCTGACGCGTATCTCGCCGGTCAGCACGAAGGGCATCGAATCTGGCACACGCTGCAGGGTGACCGCGAGGTTTGAATGGCCGCCGAGCAGATGGTGCGCCCCGGGAAAATGAAAGAGGCGGCTGACACCGGCTCCCGTATGACTGACGCGATATCGAATCAATCTCCCGCACGACCTTCACGAAGCCGCGCACCCCGGAGCTTTCGAATTTTTCTGTGCAGCGGCTCGGAGCGAACGTCGTTGCGGTGGCTGCAAAGACGGACCAGCTGCACGCCGGCTTTCAGCGCTTGATGGCGAGATAAGCTCGGCTAACTGCCGGACGGCAATGTACGCAGAGACGACTAGCAAGCCAAGCAGCCGGCCTGTCCCGCACTTCAAGCCGCCTTATCGATCGCCCTGATTCTTTTGACAGAGTTTGCCGCTGGACTGAGTTGGTGCCTCGGTCGCACGTATAAAAGTACCGGAACCCTGCAGCGAGCGCGATCTCGCAGTAGTCGTCGTCGTAATAGCCTTGCGGCCAGCAAAGATGGTCCGATACATCGCCGAGCCGCTGACGAAGCGTCGTACGTGCTTTCGCCAGATCGCCGCGCAGACGTTCCCGTTTTTCTTCACGATCTTCCGTCAGCCGATCCCAGCGAACATGCGTGTGCGTGTGGCTGTGGAACTCGAACGTACCAGCGCGCCGCATCGCCTCGATTTCGGACCAGCGCAGGATCGCGTCATCGGCGCGACCTTGCTCGATGGCTGATTCACCTTCCTCGTGACTAAGCAGGCGCGGCAGCGCGGTGATGTCGCTACCCCCCGCGTTAGGCCGCGGCGCGCCCCCGCCGGGCCACGCGCTTACAAGGAAGCACAACGCGTTGAAGCCATGCCGCTGCAAAATAGGATGCGCATGCACCCAGTTGTCGAGATACCCGTCGTCGAACGTGATGACGACCGACTTCGGCCGCACCGGCGCTCCCGCCAGGTAATCCGCGAACTGGCGTCCGCTCAACGTCCGGTAGCCAAGCTGCGCAAGGCATGCAATCTGGTCGGCGAAATGCTGGGGCGTAACCGTGATCATGCCGGGCGACGTACTGACGTGGTGATACATCAGCACCGGAACCGCGCGCGCAACGCGCTTCATGGCACCTGCTCCAGTCCAGCCAGTTTCGGATGGTAGTTTCGTTCGGTGAGGCATCGGCGGTAAAACGCGATCGTTTGATCTGCCATCTGCGCGACCGTAAAGCGCCCGATGATACGGCGCGCCTGCGCCCCAAGGCGCGCGCCCAGCGCGCGATCGTCGAGCAGCCGCACAATTGCCGCCCTTAGCGAGGCAGGATCTTTCGGAGGAACCAGCAACCCGTTGACGCTATCCTCGATCAGTTCCGGCACGCCGTCGACGCGCGTGCCGATCACGGGCAAGCCCCGCGACATGGCCTCAATGAACGACTGCCCGAGCGCTTCCTGATGAGTCGGCAGCACGAAAAAATCGCTGCCGCGCAGCACATTCGGCACGTCCGGACGCAAACCGAGCAGATGGATCCGGCCACTCAGGCCCAACGCTTCGATACGGCTTCGAATTCGGTCAAAGCTCGGTCCGTCGCCAGCCATGACCAGATGCAGATTGGGCCGGCTTGTCAACAGCGGCCGCGCCGCTTCAATCAGATCGTCGTGGCCTTTCTGGTCTCGCATCATCGCGACCATGCAGCCGATCACCGCGTCGGCACCAAGGCCGAGTTCGCTGCGCAACGTCGATTCGATCCGCTGCTCGGGCTCGGGAATGCCGTCATAAATGGTCGTAATCCGGTCATGATCGACACCGACCGAGACCAGATATTGGTGCACGTACGAACTGACGGCGATCACGCGGTGCGGAATCCACCGGTATGTCGCCAGCGACGTGACCGGCAACGCCAGATGCCGCGTCCTGACGACGAGCGGTGTACCGGCGGAGCGAGCCGCGAGCCCGGCGACGAGGGTGTCGTGACCGCTGTGCGTGTTGACCACGTCGAACGCACGGCGGTTCACCAGTGACCGGATCGCCATCATTGACGGGACGTCGCCTCCGGTTCTCATGGGAGCGTGGTGCACGGAAAAGCCGTCAGCCGCCGCGCGCCGGCCGATCTCCGCCCTTGCCGGGCAGACCAGTTCAACGGTATGCCCCCGTTCTCGCAGTGCGACCATCTCCTTTAGTGTGCGAATCTCCTGACCGCCCCATCCTGCTGAAGATTCGCTGTGCAAAACATTCATGCGCCGATCCGGCCTCGAAATATATTTGTAAGAAACTGAATTTGCGGGTAAAAGCTCTCGTAATATACATTAATAATTTTGTCAGATTCTGTAACTTTTTGACCTTCGTTGCTGGGGGAACACCCTGCCGCTGCAGACGGTAGAACCGGGATGCGAGCCGTCTGCCGCCAAGTGAATCACCGGAAGCCTTTGCACGGCTTATTCTGTTCCCCGCTGGCTTTCGAACACCCGCCCAGCGCAGGCATGATGATCGTATAAGTCCCGAAAGCTGCCGCTAAACTGGTCCTGCGAAGCGGATGCGGAGCGATGTGAAGGCAGCGATTTATTCGAGTACCGCGCTCGGCATGGGTTTGCTCACGGCCTCGCCCCCGGCCACTGATCGCACGCTGAACCGCCCCAAATTCTAGTGACGGCCGACGGCGTGCGTGATTCGCGAGGGACGTTCTAGGCTGACCCGACGTTCGAATGTTCCGTCCGTCGCGTCAACGAATGGCTTCAGGTGGCCCGACCTGCCTACCATTTCGGTAGTGAACGAACCCCAATCCGTCATCACCACAACCGGCCGCTGTGCTCTGCCATGGTTGCGTGCATACGTTCTCTGCCGTCGTCTCGCAGCTTATGTTCATGGCCAACGGACTGCTTAATGCCTCACCTGCTTCATACGGCCCGCGACATCGAATATCCCTGTGCCCTTTGCGGCAAACATATGTAGGCGTTCGCGCCGCACAGGACAACCTCGCTCCGCGACTTGCCTACACAGTGCGGACGTTACCCTGTGTGGTAAGGCAACCTACATTCTTTACCACAGGGGGCGGCGAAACGTTAGATACGGATAGCTGTCGTGGGGTGAAGCGGGTGAGATATTTAGCCGGTGCGTTCGCAACGGACATGGACCAGAAAGTTGCCGTGCGAAGTACGGGGACGTTGAGAGCCGGTGGTAGACGTCAAGCGCTGGCGGCGTGAGCCCGCTTTCTTTCCTTACTTTCTTTGCGGCGGCCGCAAAGAAATCAAGTGCCGCCCCGCACAGGCGTGACCTGGCGCCGGTAGGCGCAACGCGGATGCCAGCGATAAGCAAAGCAAACCGCAGCACACCCGCATCGCAGACAAACAAAAATAAAATCAGAACGGCAATTTCGCGTCCGCCTTCTCCGCGAGAATCACGCGGCGGAAATCTTCCTGGATGCGCTTGAGCGCCGCGTCGTTGTCGGCTTCGAAGCGCATCACGACCACAGGCGTCGTGTTCGACGAACGCGCGAGGCCAAAGCCGTCCGGATACTCGACACGCAGACCGTCGATCGTCACGACCTGATCGGCGTCCGGGAACTTTGCGCTCTTCTGCAGACGCGCGATCAGCTCGAAGTTTTCGCCTTCCTGCAGCTTCAGTTGCAGTTCCGGCGTCGAGTGCGAATTCGGCAGGCTGTTAAGCAGCGTGCTCGGGTCCTGCACGCGCGCAAGTATTTCCAGCAGACGCGCGCCCGTGTACAGGCCGTCGTCGAAGCCGTACCAGCGGTCCTTGAAGAACACGTGGCCGCTCATTTCGCCCGCGAGCGGCGCGCCCGTTTCACGCAGCTTGGCCTTCACGAGCGAGTGGCCCGTCTTCCACATCAGCGGCTCGCCGCCCTTGTCCTTCACCCACTTCGCGAGATTGCGCGTGCACTTCACGTCGTAGATGATCTGCGCGCCCTTGTTGCGCGAGAGCACTTCTTCGGCGAAAAGCATCAGCTGGCGGTCCGGATAGATGATCTGGCCATCCTTCGTGACGACGCCCAGGCGGTCGCCGTCGCCGTCGAACGCGAAGCCGATTTCGGCGTCCGTTTCCTTCAGCGCGCGGATCACGTCCTGCAGATTTTCCGGGTGTGCAGGGTCCGGATGGTGATTCGGGAAGTTGCCGTCGATATCCGTGAACAGCTCGACCAGTTCACAACCGAGCGCCTTGAAGAGGCGTGGCGCGAGACCGCCCGCGACGCCGTTGCCCGTATCGACGACGATCTTCAGCGGCCGCGCGAGCTTGATGTCGCTGACGATGCGCTCGACGTACGCATCGGCGATGTCGAAGTCCTGATAACTGCCGCTGCCGCTCTCGAAGCGGTTTTCGGTGATGCGCTTGTAGAGCGCCTGGATCTGGTCGCCGTAGATGGCAGCGCCGCGCAACACCATCTTGAAGCCGTTGTAGTCGGGCGGATTGTGGCTGCCCGTCACGACGATGCAGGAATCGACGCGGCGTTCGCCGCCCGCGAGCTTGAACGGAACGCTGGCCGCGAAGTAGCCGACGGGCGTGGGCACCATGCCGACGTTCACCACATCGACACCTGCCGCGCGCAGGCCATCGGACAGCGCCTGGATCAGTTCGGGCCCAGAGAGGCGGCCGTCACGCGCGACGACAACGGCATCGCCACCCTGCGCGCGCACTTCGCTGCCGAAGGCGCGGCCAATCGAACGGGCGGTCTCGGCATCGAGCGTCTTGCCGATCACTCCGCGGATGTCATATGCCTTGAATATGGATTGCGAGATCATGGATTGGCTCACTTACGTGCAATGGAAATATGTTCGACACGGCGTGGTCATGACGCTGTGCCTTGCCGGAAGCGGTCCGGATACGACTTATGATTGACGCTTTTCAGCGACGCGTCATTGCTCCATTCTAATGCCTGGATGCCCCGCGCTCACCAGGTTGCCGCATCGCACGATCGGCTGGGGACGCCAAAATACCGACAATTCGCACCATTCGTGCCCGCAGACGGACGCCATGACGGATGCCGGCGCTTAAGCGTTTCGCGGATTCCGACGTCACGCGCGCTGCCGTAAGTCTCTTTTCAGTTCGGTCTGCACGCGCCAGGCAAGCATCACCGCCTATTGGCATGTTTGGTGATCCGCTTCTGTGTGTTTGGGCACGGACAAATCACGTGCATCCTGCCAGCCGAATACTTCCGTCATCCCCGATGTCCTGCGGTAAGAGGTTCGCGTGCCTCGCGCGCAATACGTCGAGGAGCCCATCAAAAGCGCGACCCACGGTGTGCGATGTCGCGTGGCGGCGAAGGACCGGCAAGACCTGATCGATGCGGCGCGATAAGACGCGAAACGTCGAACTCCCCGCCATCGTACTCAGCGCATAGCGGTTGACCTGTCGCTCGGGGGACGGTTGAACAACGGTTACGCAATCGCCTGGACGACATTCACGCCGCGCCCGAAGATACCGCTTGACGTGCCCCATGCGATTGACATTTAATCAGCGCACCGTTCGCTCACGTGACGAGCATCGACCCATCCAGCCCCTTCTTGGGGGTTTGGGGGTGTATTTGCCAAAAAAAGTGAAATCCTGCTCAAGGCAGTCGGCATTCACTCTTGCCCGGTTCTCTTCAAGACAGACTTCATTCTTACCGTGCCTGCCTTCCGTTGGGATCGCTCAACCGGAATGGGCATTAGCTCGCACCGCTGAAATAGACGCAGCCGCCAACCGCAAAGAAGCAGCCGATGCTCGAGACAGTACCCAGGTGCTCGGCAGCATCATGCGGCCCCTCCCTGTAGATCCAGCCCGAGAACAGTCAGGGCAGGTTGTCACGGGGCGGCACTATGGAGCGATTTCGAGGGCGGCGTAATGGCGCCCCCACTTGCACCGTAAAGGAGCCACTTGATGGGCGGCGCATACGCGCCAGCAGCATCGGAGCCAGACCGCGATTCTAACTTTCCAGGTCGGGTCAGCAACGCGTCGAGAGGGACTAAACCGATTCAACATATGAAAAGAGACATGTTTTTGGGTAGCTTTCCGAGCGCCGATGCGTGAATGCGTGATTTAGTTTGCAACTACAAAACACTGTGCTAACGTACCGGCTGTTGTAGCGTCTCTGACGCATCGATAGAACGCCTCGGGCACGGCTCCCGTAGTCCGTCTGGCGAAAACATCTTCCTGGCTGCCACTCGCAGCACACCACCATGAAACGCACGCGGCTTAATCTGCGCGTGCCCCCTGCTTGCGCTCGCAACGAGCGCGGATCCTTCAAGCACGTTCTCTTCATCTGCTCAACGGTCGTGCGGCTTTTCGCGCGGAATGCACTTTTTCGCGCGAAAGCAGCACACGTCACTTCTGCCTGTGAGAAGGGGCCTATCCGAAGGCATGCGTTGCTTCCCGGTGCGACCGGGATCATCCGCATGCCCCGATTGTCCGCTTGCGGACGGTCGTAGGCTTTCTTTTCGTCTTGAACCGGTCGACCTCATCGATCGCTTCGGTCTGCGACGCGCCGCTCTGGCGCACATCAATCCTTTCACACGCCATCAAGCGCGATCCCGGTGTGACGTGCTCACCCGAGAATCCGCCCACCTCGTGCTCGCCCTCACGCGAGCCGTCATTGCCCACGTGCTGCATGCACGCAAATACGGTTGAACATCGAACGCGCCGCCATGCGACGCGCGGTCTTCAATCCGCTCCGGGCTCTCTCTCTCTTCCAAGTGCGCAGACCCTTCCACCGGTGCCATCCGGGGACCCACAGCTAAACCGCCTCTGCCCATCTCCTTGTACTCCCGCATGCCAGCAGATCAACGTCGCACCCTCGTTGAACCTGCCCGTTTCACTCACGTGTCCTCTTTGGACACACCGCCATCGCAACCGATGGCAACAGGGTGCCCTCATTCGCGCTCTCCGCCCGCGCATGAGGTCAGGTACAGGCGGAACAACCAGCCACAGGAAAGGAGTGCTATGGGTCGAAGATCAAGAGGCGTTAACCATGCCGCCCAGATGAGCCGCGAAGCCGGCGGAAGCAAAGACTCGCAGAAACATCGTCGCTTGCACTGGAGCGAGTTTTCGCGTTTCGCGGCCCGGATTGGTCACACGCTGGAAGCAGTCAACGAAGCGGAAGACTGGATGCTCGAGTTTTTTGTCTGGTTCCTGGTTGCCGGGGCGATGAAGCCTGGCACGCTCGCAAACTATCGAGCGTCGCTCTCAGTGATACAGGATACGGCCGGGCAGGATATGTCCGGCTCAACCCGCAGCCGGGCCCTCAAGCTTGAGCGACGAAACCGGCATGGCAAACATCGTGCTCGCACGCCGCAGGAGTTCAGCGAACTGCTCGCCGCGGCACAAAAGCTCGATGACGGTGTCGTGCACGTGATTCGCCTGATGCGTTGGCTGGGACTTCGCATGCGCGAAGCACTCATGTGCGGCAAGTCGCTGGAAACCTGGCGAGATCTGATCCTGCAGGGAAATCGACGCTTGCCCATCGAACGCGGCGCCAAGAACGGACGTCCGCGTCGTACCGAGGTGCTTGTGGATCACGTTGAGGAAACGCTCGACGCAATCAACGCAGCGCTGGCGTTCTGCCGCGGTCGCGACTTTGAACTGATCACCGGCTGCAACGATGACCTCAAAAGCGCAAAGGCCCGCCTGAAGTCTCGCTTTGACCAATTACCGATGCGCAAAGAGCTCGGAAGTCACAGCCTGAGATTTACCTATGCGGTCGATTTTGCCAATGCCGCACTCGATCGCGGGATGCCGCCCGTCGAGGTACTGACCGAACTATCGGACCGCCTTGGGCACGGTCCGTCACGCGGGAAGATGATCCTCGACGTTTACTGTTGGCAGATCCGGCACCGGTTTCCCGAAAAGATCCAGTTACCCAGCGACTTCGTACCTTTGAAGAAAACAGACGAAAGAAACCGCTCATTGCCTGCAATGGCCAGCGCGGGCGACCGGGTGGAGCTGGGAAATGGTGCCGAACATAGGCGTCGGCGGCCGGCGCGCCGACGCCGCGCCCAGACGAATTACGCGGGGTTTCAGCGTAAGCGCAATTTTCAATAATTAGCATTACACATCGACCAGCCGCCCACCACGATCCATCTGTCTAAAGGAGGTAAAAGAAGTGTTGGAATCCCGACTCTCAGAGGAAGCGCGCATTGCGCTATCCCGGTACAGCAGCGACAAAGCAGCCCAGACACTGCTGCCTTTATGGCTCCAGTTCGAAGCTTTTTTGCAATCGCGCGGCACGTTGCCATCTTCGATCTCTGACATTCCGGAGGAATCGCTGCGCGCGTACGCGACGTTTCTCGACTACCGGGATTGGCACGTCGATGATGCCCTGATCGCCCTGAGCGCCGTCCTTCTCGTGTGCCTGCACGCGAGCTACAACGTCAAGGTTTTGCGCTCCATCGTAATCCCGCGCATTCGTCGCCCCGTCCAGAATCGCCAATGGGATGCATTCCGCTTACGAACGTATCAACCACTCGAATACTCGCAACTCGCCCGAAGTCGCAGACGCCGGGCCAGGCACGAGGCGTCTGCCAGCGATCCAGCTCGCATCGAAGACTCCGTCACGTAAGAAGCAACGCGCTTGACCATTCCATACTCCACTAACTAATAACTCTTGCAGGAACAACAATGACTCATCTGATTGTGGCTCACTTTCAAAGCTCGAACAGCGCAGCGCAAGCATCGGCGGCGCAAATCCTTCACGCACAGACGGGAGGTTTGCTCCTGAAACCCGGCACGCTTGATGGACACGGTGAACACGTGAACAACAACCAGCGTCTGACAGAAAGCGAAAATGCGCTTCAGGATCATTACTGCACCATGATGACTTCCCCGCGCGGAGGCATCATAGACGTCTCGACCGAGCATCGGGCCGCCATGATTGCGTTTATCCAGTTGAGGCGTCACGTGCTTACCGAACTGAAAACGATCATTGTCTCAGTGTCCCCGGATACTGCGTCACAGCAGGCTGCCGTAGAAACGCTTACCGCGATTTGCGCGTCGGGCGTGGCGCCGGCCGGCATCCGGATTCTCGCTACCGACGTCCCGGCGGACGCTCGTGTTGACGATGTCTGCCCGTCAGTCGTTGAATACGCCCGTGAAGCCCAAATCACGGTAACGCCGGATGGAGTGCTGCCCGTGTCAACATCTTTCGCGAAGGCTCAACAATTCAGGATGCCGATTGCCGCTGTCCTGAACCGCGCGGTCGATTTCGAAACGGAATTGGTCTCGGCGCGGGTCAATGGTGCGCCCGAGAAAATCATGCATGCGCTCGCTCATAAGGTAATCGCCCAGCGCGATCTGCTGGGCACTGCGGATACGTTCAAACGCGTTGCCGGCACACTCGGACTTCCGTGCATTTCGCAGGACGAGTGGCGTGCCGAATGCGCGCCAACTACGAACCGTAAGCGCGCGAAGACAGTGACGTTCGATTAAGGGCTTTTAATACGCCTTCGGGTAACGAAGCCACTGCAAGGCGGGTGACGGCTCCCCGGCATGAATGCCGGGGCTTCCTCAAGGCCGAGGGGATCTTTTTCCTGCGTCACCGCAGACTGCCCGTTGAACCGCTTACGCAGCCAACAGGTCTTGTGTCCGCTCCATCCGATGTTCTGGACGAGGGCTTTCGCCCTCGCAGGCATGCGCCGACTGCGCGCCGGTCGAGTTCGATACCTTGCCGCCTGACCAGCGCGACACGTTTGCTGGTCCTCACAGCTTTGTACTCGCCGCGTCGCAGCCGCCCAATGCCTCTCGTCTGATGTTGCAGGTGGCATTGTCATAGGCGTGCACCTCGAAACCACAGCAAACAAACCGCGCACCGTCCCGATTGTCAGGATGAATTGTGCCCGCACCGCGACAATCAATCATGTTGATCCGCCGGCTGTGCTCCGTTGCTAACTCAATCAGTGACCGTCACGGTGGTGGAGACGGCGATTGATGTTTTCGAGTTGAGGTCCATTAATGTCGCAGATACCGAGTAATTCCCGGTGGGGTCATTCTTGGCAACTCTTATCGCCAAGCGAGAGTCTCCTAACTCCACAATGCCTGGTTTTGGCGCGACGCGCTGCCACACGTTGTATGGGCCTATGTCTTGAACGGTTCCATCGGGTCCGGCAAGTCGGTATCGGACACTTACGTTGCACGTGCCCGCCGCGTTTGGCGTGCACCCAGAGAACAAGAGCATGGCGCTCACAGATTTCCCTCTCTGCATACTCTTCGTGGTCTGCAGATTCGGGCGTTGCGCATGGCTGTTCCATGCTCGCATAAACGCTGCTTCGTCTGCGGTTAGTACGAGCATCACACCGAACGCAACGAAACTTTTGGCATCTTGCCTGTCCGCAATCGGTTTCCCGTTTTGATCTATCCATCCCGCCATTGACGGCACCGCGTATGAGACCAGAACCAATATATGCAGCCGTGTCAAATGTTTAAGCCAGACGCACCAACCGCTTCCGATGCGAATATACCAACGTGAATTTCTTGGATCTGCAGACATTGAGTTCCCCGTCCTTATCTGATACCGGGTGGCGCGCTAGATTAATAGCTTCGGCCTTGCCATTTTTTAATAGTTAGGCCCACGCCGCAGCAACGAAGACTCGCGCGAGGTGCGCTTCGCTTCATTCGCTGTGGTCAACTCATGGTGGGGTCAACTCATAGTGGGACTTGCGCCCACAAGATTGCGTCCATGCTGGGCGCACCCAAAGTAAAGATCCGGCGATTTACCGGATCTTTCGCTCAATTAGAACTACCGATCGTCCTGACACCACAGTTCTTTTGTGTACCTATAGCCCAAAGTTCTGTTTGCCGCGTCTTAGCGCTATCTCGTGCAGCGTTTTCTTCGAGGACGTTACCGATGCCGAAATCACCCAGAAAAGAAAGGATTGAACGTCCGTCAAACCCACTCTCATCATCGATATGCTGAACAAAGCCGTTCACTTTGGCTTGCTCAAGAGCGATTTCCCTGCAGTTCATTGTGGATTTCTCGAATTGGGTTAATTCACCCTCTCTTCCGTAATGCTTGGTCGCGCAGCCCGAAAGAACGACGCCAATCGTGAGCACTAGAACATATCGAATATTCACGTATCCCCCGTTCAAGTTGATATTCAATTCACACATGACTAAGACTTTGGTTTACTGTTTGCGCCTATGCGTACTGCCGACGATTAGGCCGGAGCCGATCGTATCTCAAGAACAAACTTCTCAATGTTAGGTAAAGCACATAAAGACAAACATGTGGCAGCGCTCCCAGCGACCGACTCAAGATTACCCCGATTCGACTGGCCGAAGAGGGTCGAGCCTGTGTGAAAACGCGTTGATCGCCTAGACTGGATCAACGCATTGAGACCGGGTGGCTCATCAAGCGATTCGCGAAGGTGATGACCGCAAGCAGGTTGCACTGCTCCCCGATGCGTCGATGACTACATCGGGGAGGACAATCCGGTCAGGGTCATAGATGTCTGCGTGGACGAGTTGGAGCTTGAGGATCTCGGTTTCGCCGGAACTCTACAGGTATCTCAACCGTGCTCAGTCCGACCGGCGCCTTGAGCGTGAATGCCAGGCAATGTCGGACTGATGTGGGCTGACGGGACGTCTCGTGCGGGACTTCAAGATGATCGCCGATTTCCGCCGCGACACAACGGCGCGGCCATTCGAAACGTATGCCGGCGTTTCGTCGAACTGTGTCGAGGACTCAAGCTGCTGTCCAGTGACATGGTGGCAATCGATGGCAGCAGGACAGCGGACCGGACGAGTCCAACAGGTTTCGACATGAAGACCGTGCGACTGTGCTAAAGGCCCGATGCTCGCTCAGCGACTATCGCCGTATCCGACGATGGGAGCACGAAGGAACACTGGAAGCCATGCAACGTCGGCCGGACCGGAAGCCCGATGCAATGACCGCCCGTCCGAAGCACTGTCGAGCATGTCTCCGGCACGCTCAAGCACTGGATGTGACTCGCACATTTCCTGACCAGGACACTTGCGCGAGTGAGCACAGAGATGAGCCTTCAGGTGCTGTTGGCTGGAAGCTAAGCCCCCGAGGGGCTTGCCGCCGTTCATGATGCCAGATTGGCGCCGGCTCCATCTGCTGAAGTCGCCTGAGCTGACCCGGACCAGACCACAACCAGGCCAGCCTCTCATACATACCAACCCGGTATTTCTCGCCAGCACCGGCCACAGCATGACAGCTTTGTCATCGATGCGGGCACGCGAGAGAGCGCAAGGCAATCGCAACGTCCTCGAGCGTAACGGTACTTGAGCCGTCACGCAGATACCGAAGGGCAGCAAGATCAAGGATTCGTTTCAATACCGCGTCCGTATCCGAGAGAAAACGGTCCTGCAATGCGTTGGCTATACAGTCAGTGGTGTGGCGAGAGATTGGGAAGGTGTCGCCTGACATCGTTCTCAGTTTCGTACGGACATAGGAAGCGATCCAGGTGTCCCGTCCGTCGGCGCATCCCACCACGCACGCGCGGCAATTGTAGCCACGCTCCGCTCGCCCGAACCCTTTCTCCTGGGATGCGGCAATCGTGTGTTTCCGGGCACATTGCTGTTCGCGTGGTTCGTGCGCAAGCGTCTCCATACTGCATTGGCATGCTGCACACATGGGACCCTGGCCACGCTGGCACGTCGGTGCTTCATCACTCGTCATCTCAGCTCTCCTGGTTAATGAGGTCAGCGATCGCCTCTTTCCGGAGGACATTCGCCAAACCAGTCTCCTCCCGAAATTGCAAAGTCAAGTCGCGCCAGTGGACATCGTCAGGGCGCCCATGGAGGTTCAAGTCAAAAGACTGCGAGCGTGACGCCCAGACAAGACGGACTACGCGCGGACGATCTCCAGTGACGGCCTACGGCCATCGAATTGAGAGACAAAGGTGCGCGTCGGGAACCCGCATCGCATTGAAGCGCGACGCGTTGCCTCCTCTCCTCCCCTCTCGCAGTAATGGCACGGCAACCGTTCCGTTCGCGGATAATGCGCTGCCGCTCGCCGGCTCCTTTCCGAGCGCACGCCATCCAGGACCCAGCGCGCTGTCACGACGCCAAACACACCCGTCGAAATCAAAGCACGGCAGTGAGCGAGCCGGCCACCAGACCGCTGAGGAGCGATAGCGTGCCGCGCTAGAGCTTGTCCCACTGCCGCCGCAGCAGCAAAGGAAGTGCAACCGTACAGGAAGTGGATGAACTGCGCGCCATCAGAAAAGGGGCGATAAGGCGTATTGGTGATCTTCAGCGCGGCGACGACGATCGCCACAGCGATCAGCACCCGGTTAGCCCGAACTTTGAGTAACTGAAACATTGCGGAGCTAGACATGGCGCGGTTTCGCGCCATTTTTTGTGTCTTAAATGTTCCCATGTAAATTGGCGATTTTTATCAATTTATGACTTGATTTGGTGACCTGATCTCCTATGCTTTAGCCCATGTATATCGAGACCGTCCCGAACCGAAACTCGCCGCCCGCGATCTTGCTGCGTGAGGGCTATCGCGAAGGTGGCAAGATCGTCAAACGCACCCTGGCCAATCTGTCGCATTGGGATCCGCAACTCGTCGAGCATTTCCGCATCCTGCTCAAGGGCGGTGTCGCCGTGGAATCTCCCCAGGCGCTGATGCACATTGAGCGCTCGCTGCCGCATGGCCATGTGGCTGCCGTGCTCGGCATCGCCCGGCGTTGCGGCCTGGCCAGGTTGGTCGACGCGGCACCGGCTCCCGTGCGCTCGCTGGTGCTGGCCCTGGTGGTGGCGCGGGTGCTGGAGCCCGGCTCCAAGCTCGCCACATGGCGCAGCTTGCAGCCCGAGTCAGCCACCCATTCGCTGTCGCAGGTGCTGGGGCTTGAGGCGTTCGAGGCCGAGCGCCTCTACGCGGCGCTGGACTGGCTCGGCGAGGCGCAACCGCGGATCGAGCGCACGCTGGCGACCAGACATCTGGGCGACGGCGTACTGGTGCTGTATGACCTCACCTCGACGTGGGTCACCGGTCGACACTGTGCGCTTGCCCACTACGGCTATTCGCGCGATGGCAAACGCGATGACCCGCAGATCGTGTTTGGCCTGCTGTGCGCAGCGGACGGGTGTCCGGTGGCGGTCGAAGTGTTTGCCGGTAACACCGCGGATCCGGCCACGCTTGGCGCACAGATCGACAAGCTCAAGAAGCGCTTTGGTCTGTCACAGGTGGTGTGGGTGGGCGATCGCGGCATGATCACCAGTGCGCGCATCGAGCAGGTGCTGCGCCCGGCCGGAATGAGCTGGATCACCGCACTGCGCTCGCCGCAGATTGCCGAGTTGATCGAGGAGCGCGGTCCGTGGCAGCCCTCGCTGTTCGATGAGCGCGGGCTCATCGCAGTGAACAGCGCCCGTTATCCGGGTGAGCGGCTCGTGGTGTGCCGCAACCCGGTGCTCGCTGAGGAGCGTGCCCGCAAGCGCGTCGAGTTGCTCGCGGCGACCGAAGCGGAACTGGCCGCGATTGCGCAGGCTACCGCACGCCCGCGTAATCGGCTGCGCGGCCAGGACAAGATTGGCTTGCGCGTGGGGCGCGTGATCGAGCGCTACCGGATGGCCAAGCACTTCGAGCTGAACATCACCGACACGAGTTTGACGTTCAGCCGCAAGCAGGCGCAGATCGATGCCGAGGCCGCGCTCGACGGTCTCTACGTGCTGCGCACCAACGTACCGGGTGATCAGCTCTCTGACGTCCAGACGGTCCTGGCCTACAAGCGGCTGGCGCATGTCGAGCGGGCCTTCCGCTCGATGAAGACGGTCGATCTGCACGTGCGACCGATCTATCACTTCAGCGAATCGCGCGTGCGCGCACACGTGTTTCTATGCATGCTGGCGTACTACGTCGAGTGGCATCTGCGCGAGGCACTCAAGCCGCTCCTGCACGACGACGAAGAACTGCAGGGGCGACGGGATCAGCGTGCTAACCCGGTGATGCCAACGCCGCGCTCGCAGACGGCCAATGCCAAAGCCGCGCGCCATCGTACTGATGACGACCTGCCGGTGCACAGCCTGCATTCATTGCTGCAAGATCTCGCCACGTTGACCTATAACGTCACGTCCACACCCGTCAATCCGCAGGCCAGGATCATCATCACCACTCGTCCCACGCCGTTGCAGGCCAAAGCCTTTGCGCTACTCGGCATCGATCCCGGCTGTTCCCAGTAGCGAACCCCTCTCGCTCGAAAATCTCCCAACGCTTCAAGGGGTTAGTTTGGCTGCCGGATCAAACTTCGGGTTAGCAATCGGATTGCGCTTCGCGCGCGTAAATTCTCAGCGCGATCAGATACGCCACGAGCACGACCGTGAGGCCGAAAAGCGGCGAGGCGGCAACGCAGATCCGGATCGCGTCCAATTTCGCGCACTGCAGGTGCGTATTCATCACGCGCCCGCCCCTGCGTTTTCGTGGCGGCGCTGACGCCGCAATAGCGCACGCGTGACGAGCGCTGTGACGGCGATGCCGAGCGTCGTGCTCATGATGAGGTTCGCGAACACGGCGAACGCCTCGCCGCGTACGCCTGCGCGGGAAGCATGATGCCTACGCCTGCGGGAATGAAAAACAGCGAATGGTGTGGTGCAGTGTTGAAGCGCAGCGGGTTCGACCGATTCGGGCGTACTGGTACGGTACATCGCGCGAGCGCGCAGAGCAGCAGCGAACTTTACTAGGTTCCTGTTGGCTCTGTTATCCGGGGGTAGGTCAAAGCATGCCCGGCGGGACCGGGAACGGGCAGCGAGAACTTATAATTGCGCTTTTCAGCGACGCCTTACCAGCGCCATTCCAATGCTTGAACGCCCCGCGCTCACAAAGTTGCCGCATCGTAAGATTGGCTGGGCACGCCAAAATACCGACAAGCTGCACCACGCGTGCCCGCAGACGGCAAACGGACACCATGCGAATGCTGGCGCTTAAGCGTTTCACGAATCCCGACGTCACGCGCGCCGTCGCGAACCTTGTCTGGCTTGGCCTCGAGCGCCTGACGCAGATCGGCGTGGCGATCGCGATCAGCGGCGTGCTGGCGCGCTATTTCGGTCCCGACGTGTTCGGCAAATGGCAATATGCCAATACGCTTTTGCTCGTCCTGTCGCCGATTACATGGGTTTGCGGCGCGGAAATCCTCGTGCCGACCATCGTCCATCGGCAGCAAGAACAGCTCGGGACCGTGCTTGGCAGCGCGTTCGCGTTGCGGCTGTTGGTGTCGGCCGTGGCGCTCCTGCTGACGTGGGCCGGAATTGCCGCGGGCTTCACCGATCCGCTCGTCGGCGCGATGCTGGCCGGGCTCGCTGTCACGATGCTGTTGCGCGAGCCGCTCGTCGGCGTGATCAACGCGTGGCTGCAGAGCATGACCTACAGCAAGCCGCAGCTAGTCACGAGCATGACCACGGCGATCGCGAAAGCGATCCTCGTCTGGCTGCTCGTGCGCGCGGCCGCCGCGCCCGCGCGCTTCGGCTGGTTGTGGGCGCTCGAATCGGCCGTCATCGGCTTCGTGCTGATCGTCTATTACGTTCGACGCGACGTGGGCAAACCCGGCGGCAAGCTCGGCTGGCATCTGGACCGCGCGCTCTTTCGTCACTTCGCGACGGCGGGCGCCGTGTTCTGGCTCGGGCTCATCTGCATGTACCTGTTCCTGAAGCTCGACCGGCTGATGCTCGAACGCGCGATCTCGTTCGCCGATCTCGGCCGCTATTCGGCCGCGCAGCAGCTGAACGAGAACTGGATCACGCTCGCGCTGATGCTCGCGCAGACGCTCGCGCCCGCGTTCGTCTACCGCATCCAGGATCTCGTGCAACTGCGTCGCAATATGTGGCGCCTCACGGCGATGACGGCCGTGCTGATGATCGCGGGCGCGTGCGTGCTCGATCTGCTTGCGGGCTTTATCATCCGCCGCGTGTTCGGGCCGAACTTCGAAGAGGCCGTCGATATCTTTCGCTGGGCCGTGTGGCTGTCCGTGCCGGCGGGCATCGAGGCGATCGGCAACCTGGTCGTGCTGAAGTATCAGGCGAAGTTCGTGTTGCTGTCGAAATGGCTGCTCGCGCTGGCCGTCGCGTGCGTCGTCAATCTGCTCGCGATCGCCCGCATGGGCGCGTATGGCGCGCTGGTCGGCCTCGCAGCCGGATATCTGGCCGCGGCGTCCGTCAATTTCTACTACATCCGTTTCAAGCTGCGTCCATGACGTCTTCTTTTCCGCCCAGGGGCGCGGCCTCGCTCGACGATGTCGCCGTGCTGATGCCCGCCTTCAACGGCCAGGCCGACGTCGAGCGCACGCTGGCCGCGTTCAGCGAGGACGCGCGCATCCATGTGCTGATCGTCGACGATGGCAGCACACCGCCCATCGTCGCGCCCGCATTGCCGAATATGTCGATCGAGGTGCTGCGCATGCCGAAGAACGGCGGCATAGAGCGCGCGTTGCAGGCGGGCATCGAAGCGCTCGCGGCGCGTGGCTTTCGCTACGCCGCGCGCATCGATGCGGGCGACCTGAGCACGCCGCAGCGTCTTGCGAAACAGCGTGCGTATCTCGAAGCGAATCCGCGAGTCGCGGGACTCGGCATGTGGACGCAGGTCGTTTCGCGCGACGGCACGCCGCTCTTCATGCTGACGCCGCCCACCGAGCCGCGCGCCATCCGACGCGTGCGCTTTCTGCGCACCTGCTTCGTGCATCCGTCGATGATGCTGCGTGTCGATGCCGTACTCGCTGTCGGCAACTATCGCGAGGCGTACAAGGCGGCGGAAGACCTCGATCTTTTTCTGCGCCTGATGGAACGCTACGACTGCGCGAATCTGCCGGAAACCGGCCTTTACTACGAACTGAACGAAGGCGGCATCAGCGCGACGAAACGGCGCCGCCAGATCGTATCGACGCTGCGTTTGCAGATGCGATACGTCAACGTGCTCAATCCGTGCGACTGGCTGGGCGTCGCGAAGACGCTGCTGCATTTCGTAACGCCGTACCAGACGCTTCAGCGCGTGAAGAAGCGTCTCTATGCGCCGCGCGCGAGCCTCTAATACCCTCACTATTTCCTGTCCCGCATCGCAAGCATGAAGCACCCGATCGAATCCGCCCGCGCGCTGCGCATCTGTCTCGTGTGCAATACCGCGTTTGCGATCTATACGTACCGGCAAGGGCTGATACGTATGCTCATCGAACGCGGCGTCGAAGTGACGGTGATCGCGCCGCGCGACCGTACGTTCGATCTGCTCAAAGAAATGGGCTGCCGCTGCATCGAGTTGCATGTCGCATCGAAAGGCACCAATCCGCGCGACGATCTGCGCACGACCTGGACGCTGTACAGGCTCTATCGGTCGATTCGTCCGCATATCGTGTTTCATTACACGATCAAGCCGAATATCTACGGCACGATTGCCGCGAAACTGGCAGGCGTCGTCTCGGTTGCCGTGACGACTGGCCTGGGCTATGTTTTCATCCAGAAGAGCCGTGCCGCGCAAATCGCAAAGTTTCTATACCGCTTTGCGTTTCGCTTTCCGCGCGAAGTATGGTTTTTGAACAAGGACGATCAGGCCGCCTTTCTCGATCAGAGACTGCTCGTGCATCCTGAGCGAGCGCGTCTGCTGCATGGCGAAGGCGTGGACATCGACCAGTTTTATTTCACGCCGTTGCCTAAGCGCCCAGGTGAGCGTGAAAATGCACACGAGACATTTTCTTTTGTGTTAATCGGGCGGCTGTTGTGGGATAAAGGCGTGGGCGAATATGTCGAGGCTGCGCGTCGATTGCGCGCGACTTATCCGCATGCACGCTTTCAGTTGCTCGGCCCCGTGGGCGTCGACAATCCGAGCGCGATCACGCGGGCCGAAGTGGACGCGTGGGTGCGCGAAGGCGTGATCGAGTATCTGGGCGAAGCGCACGACGTGCGTCCGCTGATCGAAGCCGCCGGCTGCGTCGTGTTGCCCTCGTATCGCGAAGGCGTGCCGCGCACGCTGATGGAAGCATCGGCGATGGGCCGGCCCATCATCGCGACCGACGTGCCCGGTTGCCGCGAATGCGTCGCCGACGGCGTCAACGGCCTGCTGTGCGAAGTACGCAATGTCGACAGCCTCGCGGCGAAGCTCGCGCAGATGCTCGACATGAGCGACGACGAACGGCGCGCGATGGGCGCGCGCGGCCGCGAGAAAGTGACGAAGGAGTTCGACGAACGCGGTGTCGTCGAGCGGTACAAGGATGTCATTCGGCAATTGACGGGCGTATCACTTTAAGGGAGTTCAGCATGACCACGAAGGGCACAATTCTGGTGACGGGTGGTGCAGGCTTTATCGGCTCGCATACGTGCGTGGAATTGCTCAATAGCGGTTACGAAGTGGTCTTGATCGACAATCTGGTGAACAGCAAGCGCGGATCGATCGCGCGCGTCGAGAAGATCACCGGCAAGAAGATCGCTTTCCACGAAGCAGACGTGCGCGACGAAGCCACGCTCAACACGATCTTCGACCAACACCCCATCACGGGCGCGATTCACTTTGCGGCGCTCAAGGCCGTCGGCGAATCGGTCGCAAAGCCGCTCGAGTATTACCGCAACAACATGGACGGTCTGCTCGTGCTGCTCGACGTGATGCGCGCACGCAATGTGAAGCAGTTCGTGTTCAGCTCATCGGCGACTGTGTACGGCGTGCCGGAAAGCTCGCCGATCGACGAAACGTTCCCGCTGTCGGCGACCAACCCGTATGGCCAGAGCAAGCTGATCGCCGAACAGATCCTGCGCGATCTCGAAGTGTCCGACCCGTCGTGGCGCATTGCGACGCTGCGCTACTTCAATCCGGTCGGCGCGCACGAAAGCGGGCTGATCGGCGAAGACCCCGGCGGCATTCCGAACAACCTGATGCCGTATGTCGCGCAGGTTGCAGTCGGCAAGCTCGACAAGCTGCGCGTGTTCGGCGGCGACTACGAGACGCCGGACGGCACGGGCGTGCGCGACTATATTCACGTCGTCGATCTGGCGCGCGGGCATATCGCGGCGCTCGATGCGCTCGTCAAACGCGATGCGAGCTTTGTCGTCAATCTCGGCACGGGCCAGGGCTATAGCGTGCTCGAAGTCGTGAAGGCCTTCGAGAAGGCGTCCGGCAAGCCGGTGCCGTACGAGATCGTCGCGCGCCGTCCGGGCGATGTCGCGCAGTGCTTCGCGAATCCGGCGAAGGCGCTCGACGTGATCGGCTGGAGCGCGCAATTCGGCATCGAGCGCATGTGCGCCGATCACTGGCGCTGGCAGGCGCAGAATCCGCGCGGGTTCGAGTAAGCGCGATCACACGCAGATTGCACCCATGAACGGATCGCTCCGCCGCGATCCGTTCCGCTTCCTTCCCGCTCTTTCCACCTCCTCTTCTTCTTTCCGCCTGCCGTTCTGTGCACCGACGCACAGAAATTCCCTCCCTCTGATGCTTCAATCCCGGACATGAGGGGCGCTGCGGCACCCGCTTCGTCCCGGCGTCTTCGGAGGGAAAATGAACGTCATCGCAGAAGCGTCCGTCAAGGACGCTCTCGGGCACGCGACGCAGCCCGCTTGCATCGTCCAGCCTGTCGTGCTGGCAGGAGGCTCGGGCACACGTCTGTGGCCGCTGTCGCGCGAGCAATGCCCGAAACAGCTGATCGGCCTGACGAGCGACGAATCGCTGCTCGAAGCGACGTTGCGCAGAACGGAAGCGCTGCGCGTGCCGACGCCTGGACTTCCGACCCAACATATCGCGAGAACGCAGCGGGCACTCGTCGTCTGCAGCGAAGAACTGCGGCTGCCGACGAAGGAACGGCTCGAGCGCTGCGTGTGCGAATCGCGTGTCGTGCTCGAACCCGCGCCGCGCAACACAGCGCCCGCGCTGACGGTCGCCGCGCTTGCCGCGCTCGCGGACGCGCCGCAAGCCGAAGACCCCGTTCTCGTCGTGATGCCCGCCGATCATCTGATCGTCGATGACGCCGCGTTCGCCGCCACGTTGCAGCAAGCCGTCCAGCATGCGCTGCACGATGCGATCGTCGCACTGGGCGTGCCGCCCGAGCGCGCGGAAACGGGCTATGGCTACATCAAGACGGGCCTGCCCGCCGACGCGCACGGCGCGCGTTCCATCGAGCGCTTTGTCGAAAAGCCCGCGCAGGAAACGGCCGAGTGCTATGTCGCGTCGGGCGAGTACTGGTGGAACAGCGGCATCTTCGTGATGCGCGCGTCGGTATGGCTCGCGGCCATCGCTTCGTGCCGGCCCGACATCGCGGCCGCATGCCGCGCGGCGTATGACAGCGCATGCACGGATCGCGACGGCGCGTTGATGATCAACCGCGCCGCGTTCACCGCATGCCCGAGCGACTCGATCGACTACGCGGTGATGGAACGCATCGGCGACGATCCAAAGCTGACGGGCATCATCGTGCCGCTGACGGCGGGTTGGTCCGATATCGGCGCATGGGACGCCGTCTGGAACATCAGCGCGAAGGATGCGGCAGGCAACGTCGCGCGCGGCCGCGTGCTGCTGGAGAGCGCGAGCGACACGTATGCGCATTCCGAAGGACGCCTCGTAGCGTGTGTCGGCGTGACCGGCGTCGTGGTGGTCGAGACGGCGGATGCCGTGCTCGTCGCCGCGAAAGACCGCGTGCAGGACGTCAAGGCGATCGTGAACCGGCTGAACGCCGCGAAGGACACGGAAGCGAAGGTGCACCGCAAAGTCGAGCGGCCGTGGGGCTGCTACGACTCGATCGATCGCGGCGACCGCTTCCAGGTGAAGCGAATCGTCGTGAAGCCGGGCGGGCGGCTATCGTTGCAGATGCATCATCATCGTGCAGAGCACTGGATCGTCGTGCGCGGCACGGCGCGCGTGACGCGCGGCGACGAAACGTTCCTGCTGACCGAAAACCAGTCGACCTACATTCCGCTCGGCGTGCAGCACCGGCTGGAAAATCCGGGCAAGACGCCGCTCGAGATCATCGAGGTGCAGTCGGGCGGTTATCTGGGTGAAGACGATATCGTGCGATTCGACGATCAGTACGGGCGCACCGGAGTCTAGCGGCAGGCCTGTCTGGTGAAATGCGGCGCAGGCACGCGCCAAGCGTTACTGCAACGCCGCACCTTCGGAAACACGGATGAAAACGAACGAGCGGGACGGAGCTGAATTGTCATCCCGAGCGTCGACCGAGGACACTGCATCCGTTTAAGTTACGACCTGTCAATCGAGAAATGAGATTGCCGCACGCGCAGGTGCGGCTTCAAGACGGGCCGACCAAAAACCGTTCCGCGCAGGAATTAGCGGGGTACGCGCGGGTGCCGACGTGCGCGATCCGCTTTGCGTCCCAGATTGCTCATGTGCACACCATATGCACAAATCGCAGCCGTCAGAACCAACGCAACAACACCGAAACCCATCGTCGTTCTCCGTTTCGAGAATTCAAGGTCAGGATAGCCCCAATTCTGCTTGAAATAAAGCTTCCCGGAAAGCCCATCTTGAGTATCGATCCCTCGCCTGCAGCATCCCGTTGACCGTGGCCACCATGCTGGACGAGAACCCATGTGCTTCAAGCCGATGCCGGAATCGCATAATGGTGCTCCCGCAAAAACGGCCCCCGGTATTAGGGAGCCGCTTTTTATGCTGCGCTTCGATTACTTCATGATCGCCAGACAGACCGCCACTACGATGGCGAACATCTTCCACATACGCCACAGTTCGCTGGACCAGATCGCGCCTGCCGCGCCTATGAGAAGCAACACAACGCACAGGTCGTTGTTCACATGCATGCTCGCGAGCATGGCGGCGAACCACCACAGCGCGAGCGATACGACAAAGATAATTGCCCTGCGCGCGAAGAAAGGCAGCGCCATGAACTTCACGTAGGACAACGTCAGCCAGTCCGCAGCGCGCATTTACTCCTCCGACTTGCTGTTCTTGAAATATTCGACGACATCGAAGCTGTACCAGCCTGCGACGCCAGACGCGGCAAGCGACGCGAGAAAGAGCCGCGAGATCTCGATCAGTTCCAGCATATTTCCACCTCGGTAGTGAAGGCTCCCATGCATCGCGCCTCGCGCCATGAACACCAGAGCCAGACCTATCGTCGCTTCTCCGTAGCGAAGTCAAGTCTCCATCCGAAAGAGACTGTGCTAGTGCTGATATGTGTTGCCCAGTTTTCTGGGCTCAAACAAAAATGCATGAGGTATTGTCGAATTTCTAACCAACAGCCCCTCCGCATCAGGCGGTCAAGCGAGTCGCTGCCTTCGGAGGTCACTCGTCGGGCCAATCCAAAAGCGTAGCGTGAAACGGGTCAGCTATTCCGGAGGGGACGACCTCGCAAGACTTGTAAGACTTATCCGGACGTCTGAGGCTTTTAGGTAACGCCAGCAGCGGCCTCCACGCGAAACACCGCCACCGCCTCGCGCAGTACTATCGCCTGCGCTTCGAGTGATTTCGCGGCGGCCGCCGCCTGTTGCACAAGCGCCGCATTCTGCTGCGTCACTTCGTCGATCTGGCCGATCGCGTTGTTGATCTGCTCGATGCCTTCGCTCTCGTCGTGCGCGGCGCCTTCGCGCCTGCGGGAACATCCTCAGGCATGCGCACCGTACAGAGGGGTCTTTAGAGAGCCGAGCTCTTAGTAACAAAGGTCACGATTTCGATGCATAGACGGCGTACTGAGCGCCCAGCGGGATGCCAGTCATATCTTCCCGCGGGCATTCGCCCGGATGCGTGTACCCTCAAGCGTTTTTCATCCGGTGCGCTGCAATCAACCGTGCGTTAACGTGTCCAGGCGCTCACTGGAAGTTGCCGCAAGGCGGTTCCCGGAGCACGCGAACTTTGCGCATTTCGATGGGCTGAATCTGCCGTTCGAGGAAGGGAAGTTTGATCTTGCGTACGCAATGTGCGTATTTCACCACATTGCTCATATAGAGCACGTGCCGCTATTACGCGAGATCGGACGAGTCCTCGAGCCCTCGGGAACACTCGCGATCTTCAAACACAATCCATACAATCCTCTGACCGTGAGGGCAGTCAATACCTGCGAATTCGACGTCAATGCGAGTATTCGTTCGCGAAACTGTCAAATTCCGTTTTATTCATTTTAAGAATTGCCCCCTGCGAAATTCACTGCAAGGCACAACTGACGTGCCGAAGCGTTTCGTCGCATCGCGCAGCAAAATGCTCAGCGCTTTCTCAACAATGAATCTCGGCCGTTGCTTGGTTTCCGAGTATATCTTCGCCACATAACCGCCGATCACGCCGAGAAAGAGCATTTGCAAACCACAGAGAAAACAAATCGGCATCACGGTTGACGCCCAACCCGGCACTGTCAGATCGGTGAACAATCGGGCGAAGAGCGCCCAAAGACCGATATGGCGACTGATGCCATCGACAGGGTCGCTCCAGCGTAGGTACTCAACTGCAGCGGCCTCGATGAAAACGACGCGATACCGTCGAACGCAAGCGCGAGCATCTTGATCAGCGGGTACTTGCTCTCGCCAGCAAAGCTGGGCATGGCGCTCATATTCGACGATCGCGGTCCGAAAGCCGAGCAGCGGAATGATCCCTCGAAGAAACAGGATGACTTCGCGGAAATCGCGCAGCGCCTCGAGTACGCGTCGGCTCATCAAGCGAAAGTCGGCGTGGTCCGGCAGCGCTTCGACGCCGAGCCGGCGCAGTAGGCGGTAATGGCTTTGGGCTGTAACGCGCTTGAAAAACGTATCGGTGTCGCGGCGCGACCGCACGCCGTACACGATCTCCGCGCCGCTGCGATGCGCGGCGAGCATGCGGGGAATCGCATCAAGGTCGACCTGCAGGTCCGCGTCGAGACTGACCAGCACGTCTCCTGGCGCGCTCAGCAGTCCGAGCCCGCAACGCGTTCTGATGTCCCTGATTGCGCGAAAGCTTGATGCCACGGATGCGCTCATCGACCGAATGCAATGCTTCGATCAGCGCCCACGTCCCGTCGCGGGAACCGTCATCAATGAAAGTGACTTCGCTATGCCTGTCGATAGCGCCATCGTCCCGAGCTTATCAAGCAACGTTAGCGCACGCACGCTTTGCCGTCTCCGGCAGAACGGCCTCTTCGTTGTAGCATGGAATCGTCAGAATCAGTGCCAGCATGACGCCCCCCGTCTTTGTTAGTGATGCAGCACTCTGTCATTCCGGAGTGGGTATCCGATCTGGCGGGAACGCATAAAGCCGTGATCCCGCGTATGCAAACACCGTGTACGTCAAGACTCCACAAATCTGCACGATCAGCTTGCCGTGCCCCAGTTGTCCGCCGAGCCACGCGACGATAAGCAGATTCGCGCCGTAAGCCAGAAGACACAGGACCGCGTACCTGAGCAAGCCACTCCCCGCCGGGCCGTGATGGCGAAACGTCCACGCGCGATTCAGCGCGAAGCTCCATAGAAAGCCCACCGCGTAGCCGCTGACATTGGCGGCGACGTCGTCAAGGCCGAACCCGCGCAGGGTTAGCCAGATCACGGCGAATCTGACCGCGGAGTTCGACACGCCTACCAGCGCATATCGCACCGACGAATGGCGAAACAGTTTCATTGGCCGTCGTGCCATGAAAGCGTTGCAGTACGAAGAATCGTCCAACGTGCCGATCCAGCGATCGTATCCTGAATACATTGGAACCGTCCATGAATTGTTCGAGTCCATGCCAGGAAACGATGCGCGACCAGCTATTGTCGCTTTTCATCGCGGACGTACACCACTGCAATACGATCCGCGTACAGACGCCGCCAGTGTGGAAGTGCATCTAACATGTCTAGCGTGGTACTCTTCGCGTTCAGGATCGCCCAGCGGATTCCGTATTTCTCTACGATCCGCTCAAAAGCAGCGCCATTCGGCGTCGTGGCTGCGACGTAATTTGCAAGGAATTCATCCCCGTATACGTCAGCGCGGCCATCGATGAATGGTTTGATATTCCTGAATATCAAATAGCCGCCGAATTCATAGCTGTTGAAAACAGGCTGCCGCAAAATCTCTGCCGGAACGTGATTGAGCGCAGTAGTTGGTGACGCGCCATCATCGGTGTGCACAACAGGATGCGCCACGCGGAATACGGTAAGCAGCATCACGTAAGCCAGCCCTAAGAAAGCCCAACGCACTGAAGGAAGGCAATCTGCGCTCTCATCTCGTCCGCCGCCGAGAGCACGACCAATCGGCTCCGCCAGAATCAGTGCACCCACGATGCCAGCGATCATCTGATTACGCCCATGCTGAAGCGCGAGATGGAGCAGTCCAATGAGCAGGATCAGCCGAGGGATCGGAAGGCGAATCTGGCGGGTGAACGCGAAATAGAGCAACGCCATCAAAATCCCTTCCAAAGGCTGAAATTTCCCGAAATCGGTCGGCGCAAACTCCCCAATAAACGAGAGATGCGGCATGCTCAACACTTCGAACGGGTACAGCAGGCCATGCAAGCCGTTCGGAGTCAAGAGCGATACCGCGGTTGCCGCGACGAAGAATATGCCCCAACTGCGTACAACCCGGCCCCGGTCCGCCTTCGTCTCGACCAATGCTTCGAGTGCAATCGGCAACGTAAGCACAAGGCCAAACACGAAGCTGGCATGCAGATTCGCCCAGAGCAGCATGAGTGGAAGCAGAAGCAGCGATGGCGACGTGCCCTTGTCCTTCGCCAGAATCAAACCGGCCGACCAAAGCACCAGGATCGGCAACACGAGAATGTGCGGACGCGTAAGCAGGCTCGGCGCAACACATGCAGCTGCGAGTATAAACAGGACCATCGCGGCCGGTTGAGTCAACCAGCGTCGAAGGAAATGCGCCAACAGTCCAAATGCCAACGCGGTTACGGCGCCGAATAGCATGACGATGGCGTCCCAGGCGCCAGCCTTGTAGGCGAGCGCCATAGTGACCTCAGACAGCCACTCCTGCGCTACCCACGGCGCTCCCGCGGCAGAAAACGAAAACGGGTCCGCGTGCGGGACGAAGCCGTTCCGAAGTATCCAGTCGCCCGCTGCAATGTGCCAGTAGGTGTCGCCGTCATTTAGCACCTGCCTTGCGAACAGGACGATGCCGTAGCCGATCAATGCGACCAACATCGCAAAGGGTGGTCTGCCCCATGATTCGGAAATCGTTGTTCTTTCGATAATGAATGTATTTTTCACCTAAGCCCCCAATCAGTTTCTCTGTTTTTTCACTCAACAACGTACGCAAATCGCCGTACCCGCGCCACGGTCATCCCTTTCATCCGCTAAGTGCTATCCAAGCCGCATCTCGTCGCGCGCCGGTCGTGGCCGCAGCGGAGGCGTACGGCTCACCGGGTCAAAACACCCTGGGGATAATCCGAAAGCGCACTTTGCCTTTATAACGACGGTAGCTCTCATCGGAGGACAGGAGCTGTTCCTCACGCATGATGCGCACACCCTGCAGCGCGAACTGAAAACCGTACACGAGAACGTTCTGCAAACCAAAGGTCGTCAGCAGAAAACCCATATCCGCGATGAAATAGCCGAGATACATCGGATGCCGTATAAAACGGTACGCACCTGTGGAAATGACACCGCGGTTTGCCGGTAGAAGTCCGAATGAACGGCGGAGCGACGCCTTGGCAAAAATCTGCCAGCAGATCCCGGCAACCTGAAGTGCCCCCCCCACCGACTCCGGCACGAGCCGCACGCCCGGCGCGAGTTGAACCGCGAGAAAGTAGTACGTCGCCCCCATCGAGCAGAACCAGGCGAACGGTGACCAGTCGCGCCGCACAGGCACGCGCGCAAACAGCGACAGGCCCACCGTGAAGCATTCCGTGACGACGAGCAGCAGCAGCGTGATGCGCCCCGGATCGGCACGCCAGTGAAGGATCGCCATATAGCTGAAGATGCTCAGCATCAGCGCCGCGCACACCCGCGACATGACTTCGAGAAGCACATCCCCGACCCGCGGCGAAGCCGGGGCTCCGACCTCGCTCAAACATGGCTCCTGTTGCGCGGCAGGAGTCCCCTCTTGATCGATGATTGTGCCCATGTCTTTCCCCGATTCACGCCTGTCTCTTCGTTATCCTCTGGCGGCCCGTATGTGATCGTGCGTGACCGTCAGTCCGTCTGGTTTTCCGCGAGGTAGCCGTCCACGATTTGCACGAGACCGGAAAGGTAGTTCCTGATGCTCTCCAGTTCCGTGCTATCGAGTCTGCTGTCGAATTCGGCGAGGCTGCGATTTATCTGCTCATAGCACACATTGATCAGCGTTCGACGCCCGGCGACGAAACGCAGCAGAATGCGCCTCCCGTCAGTAGGGTCCGTTTCCCGTTTGATCAATCCGGCCTTTTCCAGACGTTTGAGCGACGTCGTGATACTGCTTGGGGACAACCGCATGAGTTTCGACAGCCTTCCGGGCGTGACGGGCTGAACCTCGTCGTAACAGGCAACTTCCAGGCACTTGAGGTCGGTGACGTTCAGCCCCAGACGCTCGGCCACGAACTGGTTGAAGGCCGCCAGCTTGACGCCCAGCATGAACCGCAGCTTGACGACCTCCGCGTTTTTTTCTGCGTCTGTCATGACATCTCTCCCGTCATCGCGTGAATGCGATTCATCCGCCAATCCGTTCAGCGATAGTCGGAAGCAACACCCGCATCACCCGGATGAATGCCGGTCCCAACAGCACCAGCATCAGCGTGGGGAAGATGCAGAACATCAGCGGGAACAGCAGTTTCACGGCGATCTTTCCAGCAGCCTCCTCCGCACGCAACCTGCGCTTCAGGCGGAGGTTTTCCGAATGCACGCGCAACGAGTCGCCCACACTGGTGCCGAAGCGTTCGGCCTGAATCAGCATCGCGACCAGCACATCGAGGTCTTCCACGCCGGTGCGCATCGCGAGATTCTTGAGCGCCGTCTCCTTGCTCATTCCCGCCCTGAGTTCGAGCAGAAGCAGCTGCAGCTCGCTGCTCAGGGTGCGGCTCTTGATGTGCATTTCGTCCGCGACCTTCATGAGCGCAGCATCGAGTCCCAGCCCGGCTTCCACACAGACCGTGAGCAGATCCAGCGCGTCCGGGAAATCCTCGAAGATGGTCTGCTGACGACGGCGCACCTGGCGCGCCAGCACGACATTCGGCAGGTAGTAGCCGATCGCGGCGAGCATCAGCAGGACCAACACAAAGACGTGGTTAGTATCTTTCGCGACATAGGGCGCCGCGGCCACCAGACTGATCAGCGGCAGTCCGATGACGAGCACTGTCTTCGCGGCGAAGTAAAGCGCCGGCGCCGATGTGCTACGCCATCCGGCGTGCATGAAGCGGGTCCGGAGCGCCGAATTCTCCCAACCTTCCTTCGGAATCGACAGGCGTGCAATGGGTTTCGATACTTCCGCGATCTTCTTGACCCATTGCGCATCGAGATCGTTCGATGCGTCCTGTTGCGGACTATCGCCATCCGAAATGGTCTTGAGTCGCCGGTGCACCGAGTTGGGCATGAGCAACGCGATCGCGCCGAAGGTGACGACGGCAACAATCACAAAGACGATGACCAGCAATACAATCTGCTCTGTTTTCATCGCAGGCATGGGCGAACCCATCTCCATTCAAAAATTCACACATGAATCCGGATGATCTTGCGCATCCACACCACGCCAGACACCATCGAGACGAGCGCAACACCGACCAATTTGGGGCCTGCGGTGTCGGTCCACAGCACGTTCAAAAACCCGGGGTTGATCAGCGAGATGATCAGTGCTACCGCAAAAGGCAGGATGCCGAGTATCCAGGCCGACAGCCGCCCCTCCGCCGAGAGCGCCCTCACCTTGCCAAGCAGCGCGAGCCGGTTTCGGATCAGCTGGCTGATGTTGCCGAGAATCTCAGCCAGATTGCCACCGCTCTCCCGCTGGATCAGCACGGCGATCACGAAGTAGCGCAGGTCGCTGATCGGGATGCGGTTCGCGAGCGCGCCCAGCGCTTCGTTGAGCGGAATACCGAAGTTGATCTCGTCGAACGCCGCGCGAAACTCGCCGCCGATCGGCTCCGGCATTTCGTCGCCGACGATCCCGAGCGCGGTCGCAAACGAATGGCCCGCGCGCAACGAGCGGCTCATCATGTCTGCGGCTTCCGGCAATTGCGCCTCGAGCTTCTTCAGGCGCTTCTTCATGGCACGGTTGACCTTGAACGGCGCATACAGGGCCCCCACCAGCGCGAGCGCGACGACAGCCGGCGCCGGAATGGGAAGCAGCTGGCCAATCAGCCCGAGCACGATGGGCGTGCAGACCGTCAGCATCAGGAACTTGCCGACCGACCAGCCGAGGCCCGACTGAACCAGCCAGCCGTCAAGTGCATGAACCCGCGGCAGCTTCAGCAGCAGCCGGGTCATCAGCGCCGAGGTGCTCAACTCGCGCTGCTTGAGAATCGACTCGGTTTGAGCGTTGCCGTGGCCGCCCGCGGACATCATGCGGATGCGGTTTTCGACGCGCTTCGCCTCGCTGCTGTGCCGGCTTTGCCACCAGAGGTAGCCGGATTCGATCAGCAGGATGATCGAGAAGAACACCAGGATGACGAATCCATAGAATTGAAAGTTCATGTCCAGATCCCTCGCAGTGGCGCAGCCGTGGCCGCCTCCCCTTGGTGGTTCCCCGTCATGCGGGGTTTATACGGGGTAGTGCTTCGATGGGTCGTACAGCGAATCGGGCACGGCGACGCCGAATGCCTGCAAGCGGTCGGAGAATTTCGGCCGCACGCCCGTTGCGCAAAAATGCCCGCACACTTTTCCGTCCCGGTCGATGCCCTCGCGCTTGAACGTGAAAACCTCCTGCATGTTGATGATGTCGCCTTCCATGCCGGTGATTTCCTGAATGCTCGTGATCTTCCTTCGTCCATCCGTCAACCGCGCGACCTGAACGATCACGCTGATCGCGGAACTGATCTGATGGCGCGCGGATTTGGGCGGCAGGTTCAGCCCCGCCATGCCGATCATGTTTTCGAGCCGCGTCAGCGCATCGCGCGGGGTGTTCGCGTGCAACGTCGCAAGCGATCCTTCGTGGCCCGTGTTCATCGCCTGCAGCATGTCGAGCGCCTCCGCGCCGCGCACTTCGCCGAGGATGATGCGGTCCGGCCGCATCCGCAGCGCATTGCGCACCAGCGAACGCTGCGTGATCTCGCCGCGCCCCTCGATGTTGGGCGGCCGCGTTTCGAGGCGCAGCACGTGCATCTGGCGCAACTGAAGCTCGGCGGCGTCTTCGATCGTGACGATCCGCTCGTCGGCCGGAATGAAGCCCGACAGCACGTTGAGCAGCGTCGTCTTGCCGCTGCCCGTGCCGCCCGAGATCAGGACGTTCATCTTCGCGGCCGACATCGCTTCGAGCACCTGAAGCATCGGCGGCGTCATGCTCTGTTTCTCGATCAGGTCTTTAGTCGTGAGCGGGTTCACGGAGAAACGGCGAATCGACAGCAGCGGCCCGTCGATGGCGGACGGCGGAATGATCGCGTTCATCCGCGAGCCGTCGGGAAGACGGGCATCCACCATCGGATTCGACTCGTCGATGCGCCGGCCGACGCGTGACACAATCTTCTCGATCACTTTCATCAGGTGCGCATCGTCATAGAACGTGATGTCCGTCAGCTCGAGCTTGCCGCGCCGCTCGACATAGACATGCTTGTGCGTATTGACCAGAATGTCCGAAACCGTCGGATCGGCCAGCAACGGTTCGAGCGGCCCGAAGCCAAGCATCTCGTCGCGCACGTCGCGCACCAGATGCCGACGCTCGACCTCGTTGATTGGGACGTTGTCTTCTTCGATGATCCGCTCGACGAGGTGCGCGAGCTCTTGCTGGATCTGCTCGTTCGACAGACGCTGCAACTTTTCCAGTTCGACGCGGTCGATAATCGCCTGATGGACGTTTCTCTTGAGTTCCTGATAGGCCTTCTTCGCCATTGTCGTGCGATGCTGGCCCGGGTCACGCACCGATGCATCGGGCTGCTGGAAAAACTGCTCGCGCAGTGTCATTACGTTGTCCATTCTGGTTCTCCTTGTATTTCTCGCTTGCCCTATCCCGCGCTTCAGGCCCTGCTCAACGCCGGCCGCGCAAAGAACTTCTGCAGGATGCTGCCGCTGCGTGCATCGGCCGGCGGAGGCGAAAGACTGCGCACCAGTTCGCTGATTCCTTTTGCGACGCCGCTCGATCGGGCCAGACGCAGGATCGGCACGCCCTGGTTGATCGACGCCGACACGGCAGCTTCGTCTTCGGGGATCACGCTCGTCACGCGCAGGCCCAATGCTTTCTCGAGTTCCGGCAACCCCACAGGCCCTTTCTTTTCATAGCGGTTGACCAGCACGCGGACCTTGTCGCTGCGATAGCCGAGCGAACGGAAAATTTCCAACAGCCTGCGGCCTGCCCGCAGATACGGCAGGCTCAGTTGCAGCACGGAGAAGATGCATTCGCTCTGGTCCAGCACGGCGATCGACACGTTGCTGATGTTCTGACCGACATCGAAGATGACGAGGTCGTATTGAGGACGCGCAAGATTCAGAATGCGCTGCAGATGCTCGGGCTTGATCTCCTTCGCGCGTGCCGGGTCGGGCGCACCGGCGAGCACGTCGAACGAGTCGCACACGTGCGTCATGCATGCGTCGAGGAATGCGGGATCGAGCCGTTCGATTTGCGCGCTGACATCAGCGAGCGTGGCGGGCGGCGTCATCTCGGACACGAGGAATGCCGCTTCGCCAAACTGCTGGTTCAGGTCGATCAGCAGCGCGCGCTTGCCTGCCGTCGATGCTGCAAACGCGAGGTTCGCCGCGAGAAACGACGTGCCGCTTCCGCCCTTGCACGACACGAATGAAATCACCCGGCCCTCGCGCCGCGTGCGGTTCGTCTTGCTGGCGATGCGTTCGACCGCATGCCGAAAATCTTTCGGATCGACGGGCCACTGCTGGACATCCCGCACGCCCGCGCGCATCGCGCGAATGACCAGGTCCGCGGACGGCGACGGCGTCAGCAGCATGCAGGTCAGTTCGGCATGCCGGGTTGCAATGGCCAGCAGCGCATCGAAGTCCTGCTGTGTCAGTTGCGCGCCGTCGAATATCAGCAGGTCGACGCCATCGAGCGCTTCCTTATCCGTGCAGAGATGGAGCAGGGTTGCCGTCGAGGCCCTGACGCGATGGTGGGAATCGCCCGCCTCGACGATCCGCGCGATCGCGTTGGCGTGCGCCGGATCGGATGAAATCGTGAGAATGTCGATCATTTGATTCGTCCTGTCATGAGCGATGGTCTAGCTGCAGGTTGGATTGGTGCCGCCCACGCTGTTGAGGCTTTCGCGCGGCAAGGTCGTCGAGAACGGCGGCATCGTCACGTCGAACGGCACGAACGGCACCACGGTATTGACCGTGACGTTCGTAATGGCCACCGTCACCGCCGTGCACGATGTCGCATCGCATCCAGCCGGCGTGTACGTCACCGTGATGTTGGCGGGCTGCAGGATCGGCAGCATCTGCTGCATGTTTCTGACCACGGAGCTGCTGTTGACATCGCAGACGACGGCCACGCGCGCGCCCAGCCTGGTCGCTTCGGCTGCCGTGTTCCAGTAGAAGAGCACGCGCCCCATTTCCATCACGCCGATTAGCAGCGTGAAAAAGAGCGTCGAGACGAGAGCGAACTCGATGGCCGCTACACCTCTTTGGCGCCGCGCGCCCGGCAGACGGCGGATTGCGGTTCTGTTCATAGCACCTGCCTCATCACGCAGCTGATATCCCCGAAGACCAAGCCGCGCAGGGGGAAGTACCCGGTAATCTGCGAGTACGGGTAGCCCGTGACCGTGACCTGCACGAGGTTGATCGTCTCGGCAGCGGGCGTGGTTTGCACGTTCTTGTACTGCCCGTTGCAGCCCGTCGTGTTGACCTGATCGCACACCACGACCATGTTCAACTGCAGCCCGTCTACCAATGGAGTGCCATTGGGGTCGGGTCCAGTGGCCGGCGGTGGGACGCAATTCCTTTTGCCGTAGACGACGAGACAACGCGCGTCATCGATCGGATAGTCGGCGGTGTCGGTCGGGTCAAAGGTCGACAGGAGGCGCGTCGCATCCCTCACCGACTTGACGACCGTGTTGTACTGATAGAACGCGTGGCCGAACTCGGCGATGCCGAGCAGCAGCGTGATCAGCGGGACTGCGAGCAGCGCGAACTCGACGGCTACGGCGCCCTGCATCCTGCGCATCGATTGTCTGTGCGAGCGCATGACAGTTCTCCTATTGAACCAGCACTGGCACCATCGGCCCGATGCCGGCGGTGGTGTTGCCCGGGATGCCCTGGGTGGCGCAAGGCGTGGCCGGATCGGTCGCATCGCCGCGATATTCGAGGTAGAGGTAGCCCTTCATCGTGCCGTTGTTGTTCTTCTCCATCGGGTGCAGCATCAGGATGCAGGACCATGACAGGATCGGCGCCTGCTGGCTGCCGCCCGTTAGCGAGGCACAGTCGACCATGGGCACCAGGGCGAGCCTCCGGTCTGCACCACTGGCGTAATCGGTCTGGGATTGAGTCGTTCCCTGCACGGTCAGGCCTCCCTGGTAGGGCGTGTGATTCGCGCGCTGGTTGTCGCGGAAGTCCGGGAAGACGTTCTTGCCTCGAATGATGGTGCCGAGAAGCGCCGGGTCAGTCGGCCAGTAGGAGTAGCCGGTAAAATCCGATACGCCCGATGGGTTCGGCGGACCGTTGTACGGATTCTGGTAGATGCCGAAGCGGGTGTTCCACGCGCCGTCCATGCTCTGGACGTTACCGGGCTTGCCGACCTGGGTGCCGAGCGTCGGCAACGTGCATTGTCCCGCACCCGTGAGCATGGCTTTCATGTCGGGCACGGTGCCGGCGCCCGGGTACGCGACCCACATGAAACTGCCCGACATCTGGCCGTTTTGGCCCCCGCCCACCTTGCTGGGAATCCAGTCACCCACGTTGTAGGGACTGCCCGCTGCCGGTTTGCAAACGGCGACGGGCAACGCGCACGTCGTCTGCGATTGCGTGGTCGACGCAACCGCCGTTGCCGCGACGGCCGACTGGCCGAGTGCCGCGTTGACCACCTGCATGAACCAGTTGGCGATACCCGTGCGGCTCACCGTGCAACGCACAAAGCCGATGTTCGGCACGTCCGCCGCCGTGAACTGGTCCTTGGTCTGGTACGGTCCCGCGAACTGCCTGCTGAACGTGACGTTGCTGTTGACCGAGAGCGCCACGTTCTCGCTTTGCAGCAGCACGCGGTTGCTCGCGCCCACTGTCATGCCCGCCGCCTCGGGCGCGTCGAGCGACACCGCGTGCGTCAGATCGCGTGCCGCCGCCAGCGCGCACGCGTCGGCGGCATTCGACAGTTCGCTCTTCGCGATATACAGCTTGCCCAGATCGAGTGCGATGCCGGCGAAGCCGATCAGCACCGCGAGCGTGAGCGCGACAATGATCGCCACGACGCCGCGCTCGCCACGACGAGCGGCACCATATCCACGAGGTTGATTAACGCGACGCATGACGATCTCCCGTGCCTGTTTCCGTTCCTACTGCCCCGAGCTTCCGCTGCCAATGCCGATGACGTACGGGTTCGCCGTCTGCGGGGGTTTGCGGAAGTTCCTGTCATAGTTGTCCATTGCGGCAGTGGCGGCCACGCCGTCGATGCTCTGCGTGGCGGGCGCGTGCTCGCCAGCGTGCGGATCGATGATCTGCGCCTGTTTGACGGCTTTGAGCGCCTGGCCGAAATGCGCATCCCAGATCGGCGTGCTGGTCATGCATCCGTTCAGCGCGAGACAGGCGGGCAAGACGAGCGCTGCGCGACGCGCGAAGACAATGAGTTCGAGTTTCATGAGATTCCCCTTGGCATCAGATCAGCGGCCCAGCGCATGGCTTGACGCATCGGCATTCGCGACATCCTGTCGACCTTCGCGCGCGGCGATTCTTCTGGCGGTGGCTTCGATGCGCGCCGCCCTGTCGTCCGTGTTCCCGTCCTTCATCGAGGTCTGGGCAGCAGGCTGTGCGGATGTCCGCGTATCGGCCGGCGGCCCCTCGGTGCCCGTCGTGGACGGCTGTGCCGGCGTGCCCGACGTTGCCTGCGTGTCGTGCGGTGGCAGGGCCATCGTGGCAGGTGCCGCGGGCGCCTGAGGCGTGGGAGCGGGCGCCGGAGCAGGACCAGGCATCGGCTGCGTGTCCGGCGGCGTGCCCACGGGCGCCACGGAAGTCCTGCCATGACGGCCTTCCATGTTGCCCGTCGCATAGACGTCGGCGACATTCGGCTGTGAGAAGCTGTCCGTCGGCAGCGGATAGTTCGCCGTCTGCATCGGCTTCACGAGGTGCGGAGTGATGATGAACACGAGTTCCGTCAGGTCCTGCTGGAAGTTTGTGCTCCGAAGCAACGCGCCGAGAACGGGCACTTCGCCGAGTCCGGGAACGGCTTTCAGTGCGCCCGTCACGTTGCTGCTCAACAGGCCGCCGATCGCGAACGACTCGCCATCGTGCATCTGGACAACCGTCGATGCGCGGCGCGTGTTGATGAGCGGCAGGATGGAAATACCCGCCGAGCCGGACGCCGAGACCGTCACACCCGTGGGCGACAGTTCGGACACTTCAGGCGCCACCCTCAGGTTGATCTGGCCGCCCGCCAGCACGGTGGGCGTGAACCTGAGCCCGACACCGAACTCTTCTTCCTGCAGCGTGATGCTCGACACGCCGTTGCCGCTGCTCTGGGGAATGGGAATGAAGATCTTGCCGCCTGAGAGAAACGTCGCTTCCTGGCCGCTGACCGTGACGAGGTTCGGTTCCGCAAGAATCTTGACCAGATTGTCAGTCTTCTGCGCATCGACGGCGAGATTGAACGGACGGTTGTTGGCCTTGCTGACGGCGAGCGCGCTCGTCACGCCGGCCAGCAGGTTGCTCACCAGCGCCCCCGTCCACGAGCCGAAGCCACCCTGGATGTTGATGGCTGAGCCCAACTGGTTGATCAGCGTCTTCGCCACCTCCGCGACCTTGACTTCGAGCATCACCTGCTGCGGCGAATCGACGGACATCATATTGATGACTTCGGTCGCCTTGCTGGTGCTGGAGCTTTGCTGGCCCATGCTCGTCGCCCCGTTGCCGGAATTCGACGACGCGGACTGCTGTTGCTGCGTGGGTTGAGAGTCCGCGAAGGCCTGTGCGATCTTCATCGCCTGCTGCGCCGCGGGCGCACTCGACACGCGGCCAGCCAGCACCAGGTTGCCGGCCGCCGTCGATACGCGGATGCCCCGCTCTTCCGGCATCAGCTGGCCGAGTGCCCGCTGCAGCCCCTCGGCGTCGACATTGACGATCACGTTGATCATCTGGCACGCGCCGCTCTTGCCCTGCACGATCATGTTGGTCGTGCCGACCGTCATCCCGACGACGTAAAGCGTACGAGGCGACACCAGCGCGGCCTGCACGACGACGGGGTTGCCGAGCGTGCGATTGCGCGCAGGCTCGGCAAGCGGGACGAGGACCGATTTGCCGACAGGTACGGTGACGCTGGTTTCGTCACGGATTTCTCCCGTGCAGCTCGGGCCGCGCAACGGAATCGGCCCGTTCATCGCAGCGGCGCCGGCCTGTGCCTGCATCGGCGCCATCGCGACCATCATCGGCGCTGCGCCGCGCGCGGACGGCAGCGGCGGATTCGCACCGCGCTTCGCAAGCGTCGGGTATTCGATCGCTTCCTGCGCCTCACTGGTCTGCGCTGCCACGAGCCCAAAGCAAAGCGCCGCGACGAGCGCCGTGCTGCGCAGTGAGCGGCCGTGCATCTGACAGCCGCCCGAAACCCCCTGTTTCGTCTTCATTTTTCAATGCCCCCGTTACCCGATGTCTTTCGATCGCGACGTGTGGTCCTTGCGGCGCCTGATGTCGGGCGCTCGCTCACGTCCTGTCCAGTTCCGCCTAGAAACACTCGACGCTGCCCAGCACCCCTGACAGAACGCCGACGCAGTCGCGCGGCGCGGCGGCACGCGGCGCATAGTGCGCACGCACGTGGCGCACGGGCGCCGGAGCGGGCGCCGAGGCGGCCACGGGCGCCTGCGTACCGAGCAAGGTGAATTTCGTTGCGCCCGCCGTCGGCAGCGTGACGGTGTCGACCTGGTTGCGCAGCACGAGCGACAGCGTGCCTACGCTGCGCGCCAGATCGAGCTTCTCCGCCTGTTCGGGCGTGACTTCGAGCGTGACGGCATTGACGACCTTCGGCTTGGTCTCGTCGCGCCCGACTTCCTGCGCGACGGCCAGCACCAGGATCTTTTCGAGCACGATCTTGGAGATGCTTTCGTCCTTGTTCGCACCCTTGTCGTTGCCCTTGTCCTGCTGCGTGCTGACGATGATGTCGACGTAGTTGCCGGGCAACGCGAATCCCGCCACGCCGATCACGTCGTTCACCCGCACGGTGATTGCGCGGCGTCCTTCCGCGATAACGGCCGAGAGACCGCCCTGCGTGCCTTCGGGCGAGAGCTTGCCGTCGAGAATCGGCTCGCCGCGCAGCACGCTGTTCTTCATCACGCGTCCGTCGAGCTTCTGCACGTCGTTGAACGCGCCGGGCGGCACGCTGCCCGACGGCCAGTCGATCATCTTGATGAATTCCGGATTGAGCCGCTGTCCGAGATTGATGTCGACGGCCGCGACGGCGACCTTCGTCGTCATGCCCGACGACCTGTCCATCAGCCAGCGCGATGCCATTGCCACGGCGCCGAGTCCGGCCACGGCAGCTATCACCAACATCACTAGGGCGCGTACGTTCTTCATGGTGAACCTCCCTGATTCCTGACCTGTTTCCTGGTTAGGGTTTGCGGCCGTTTAACCGGTCCATTAACCGGCCGCTGATTTTTTTGCGCCCCGCTCCGAGGCGCCCTGCTGTTGCGTCGGCGGCGGGGCGTCGTGCTCGCCGGCGACCGCGAAATAGCTGTTCCAAGCGCGCAGCAGATTCAGCGCATCCGCAACGGGCGGCTGATCCAGATACTTTGCGTTCGCAAGCACGATGCGCAGAAGGTCGCCCGGATAGCAGGCGAGCAACGGCCGGCCCGACGTCATGTGCAGGTGATGGACGAGGTATTCGAAGGCGTCGTCGTCCGATCCCACGCGCAGCTCTTCGCAGCGGCGCTCGTACACGGCCCGGTACTCGGCGACGTCGAGTGCGCCGACGTACAGCTTGCAGCCGAGGCGCCGGAAGAAGGCCTCGTCGCCCAGATCCCCCGGCGCGAAGTTGCTTGAAAATGCCACCCAGACATCGAACGGAAGCGAGAAGCGCAAGCCCGTATGCAAGGTCAGCATGTCGCGGCCGCGGTCGAACGGCACGATCCAGCGATTGAGCAGTTCAGCCGGCTCGACACGCTGACGGCCGAGGTCGTCGACCACGTACAGGCCGCCGTTGGCCTTCACATGCGGCGGCGCCTGGTAGAAGCCGCTTGCTACGTCGTAGCGCAGCTCGAGCATGTCGAGCGTCAGTTCGCCGCCCGACACCACCGTCGGCCGGCGGCAAAGCTGCCAGCGCGCATCGGCGGGCGCGCCTGATGCCGGGTCGTGCGCGGCGCCAGTGACTGGCTCGTGAATCAGCGGGTCGAAAATCTGGATTATTTCGTTCTCGACCGCGATCGCATGGGGCACGGCGACGCGGCCCGGCAATAGCTTGCCCAGTCGTTCGGCTAACGAAGTTTTTCCGCTTCCCGGCGGGCCGAAGAAGATCACCGGCTTGCCGCTGTTGACCGCGCCGCCGATGTCGTCGAGCAATGTCTGCCTGACGACCAGGCCCGCGAAGGCCGCGCGCACCTGATGGCATGTGACGTGCATCCGGCGCACCGATTGCCGTTCCAGAATCGCCTCATACGACGCGAGCGAGACGGGCGCCGGGCCGACGTAACGGCAGCGGCTCATGAACTCGGACGCGCGCTGGCGCCCGCCTTCCGTCAGCTGCATGTCGACGTCGAGGTCGCTTGCGCCACGCCGGACGATTTCGAGAATCCGTTCCCGCACGCCGAACGATACGACGCTGTCGAGTACACTGGCGCCGAGCTTGAGCCGCTGCACGAGCTGCGACAGCGACACCTTGCCCATCACGAATGCAGACTTGGCGATGAGCTCAAGAAGCAGGTTCTGGTCGAGACCCGTCTCGGCGATGGTTCGCGGCGCGCGCGCCAGCAGGCTCGCGTCGGCATGATCCCCGTCGGCGCGTGAGCGGCTTGCATCATGCAGGCGCGTCACGTCGGCCGATACTTGTGGCCCCGTCTGTTTTTCGTCTTTCACGTTGTATCCCCGATAGATCCTGCGCGTTGTGCGAAAGGTCTCTTGCCTGCTTCGTGTCGCCACTCGACGTTGGCTCTTTTCGTAGTGCGAATCTGATGTGCGAAACTTTCTTCGCAAATCTTCTGTTTCGTGCTCGTCAGACGATACTCTGTCCCGCGCGCAGGATCATGATGCTCAACGTCCCGATCGCAATGGCCACGCCATAAGGCAGCGATCCGACGGACGATGCCGCGCCCTTTCCTGCTTCAACATGGCCCTTCGAAAGTACGATCGCGAGCATGTTGGTCCCTGCCGACTTCAACGCACGCTTGAACACGACGACTGCAAGCGCCCAGATGCCACCGATCGTGCAAGTCACCAGCACGATCTCAAACGCCAGTTCCGGCCCGACGAACGCACCGACCATCGCCATCAGCTTCACATCGCCTGCGCCCATGCCGCGCAGCAGATAAAGCGGGAGAAACAGGCATCCGCCCGTCAGTACACCGAGCCCCCAGGACGCGTACCCCTGAGCTGCACCGTGTTGCCACCACTGCGCCGCAAGCGCCAGCGTCAGCCCCGCCAACACCAGCCAGTTGGGAATGCGGCGCGAATGCAGATCCGTACCTGCTGCCGTCGCCAGCAAAACCAGCAGACAGATGCCGATCGGAAATTCGAAAGCGTTCATGGCGTTCCCCCGTTTGTGCTGCTGCAAATTCAGACCGACGCGCGATGCGCCTTTTCGGTTCTGCTTTTCAAGGACTCTCCGTGTGTTCCTCAATTCATTTCGCGTCGTCCATCGCGGAACTGCCCGGCGAAGGCCCGGGAGCTTCGCTCGCGCCGGTTGTCGCTTACCCCCCCGTGCCGGCCGCCACGTCGGATATCTTGTTAGCGATGTACGCGTACATGGTGTTCAAGCTGGTACCGGCCGTGGTCGCGCCACCGATAACCATCACCGAGATCAACGCGGCCAGCAGAGCATATTCGATCGCCGTCACACCATCTTCGTCGCGGGCAAAGGCACGGATGAGGTTGAGAGTTTTTTGCATCTCAAGCTCCCTGGTTTGAAGGTTTGTTTCAGGACTCTTCGTGTTCCTCAACTCACTTCGCGTCGCCTGTCGCGGAGCTGCCCAGCGAAGGACCGGCAGCTCCGCTCACGCCGGTTGTCGCTTAACCCTTGTTCCCGTTTGCGGTGTTCAGCTCGGTACCGATGTAGGTGAAGATCGAGTTCAGACTAGTACCGGCCACCGTGGCGCCACCGATAACCATCACCGCGATCAACGCGGCCAGCAGACCATATTCGATCGCCGTCACACCATCTTCGTCGCGGGCAAAGGCGCGGATGAGGTCGAGAGTTTTTTGCATTTTCAAGCTCCTTGGTTTGAAGGTTTGTACTCAGGTACTCAGGTACTCAAACATGCCCGCTGCGGGACCGAGCATTGGTGAAAAGCTGCAGACTGCACAGCCGGAAGTTGGCCTGGACTACCGGGTCGGTGCCGGAACGCATCGTTGTTCTGCTGCACTCCAGACCCTCCCCCTCCCCAACGCCAGTTGTTCGGGAACTGCATCAACGCTCCAGGTTCGTCGTTGTTGTTCCCTTGACCTCGCCACCGCCCGCTGTGAGGGCCGGCAAGTGCCGAAGCTTTCCGACGCCGCAGAACCGAACCCCCCGTCAGCTGTTCCGTGGCGCCTGAAACCGGGACGCGCTGCAACTGCTGAGACATACGCGTCACCGTCGCGGCACATAGAGCGAGAACGGTGCCATGCATGCCGAAAGGCTTGCCACAATTGGTTCATTTAGCAAAAAGAACGATGTCTTGATGCGTCCGTGACGGCGAATGTTTCACAAGTGAAAATTGGAAGAATCGGGGCGTGCGTAGTTCACGCAGGCACTAATGTGAGGAGGCGAACAGAAAAAGTCAGAGGAAACCATCAGGGAGAATTGCACGTGATGGCTCGCCGCTCCGACAATTCAAGCATTTGCAACGCACGGCCGAACTATTGGTAAGAAGATCGATTGCGACAAAATCCCATTCGCAGAAGATCGTGAGAAGAATGCTCACGTCACAAATTGTTACAGCCGTGAAACGAGAATTTCGCTCTCAGCGGGCGCTCCGGACCGGCATTAGTTCTGATTTTTAGGTAATTGTTGCCAGTAAATCGTCGTGAGATGCTTCTATTCGGTGAGAATATTGGGAATTACACTGATGAATGTGTACTTCTTTGACCGGATCCGCCACGCCGAACGCACCTCGTCACATTTTGTTACATAGCCGATACGCGAGAGGTAATCATTGCTCGTCCGGGTCGAAGCTCACGTCGGAACGCGGCGAGATTACTGGAGCGTTCGTTCAACCGTCCGCCGATTCGCCGGGCGGCATTCGGAAGAGACCGATGGCTCGGACCGATAAAGCGCGAGCGGGTAACGCTGTGCAGGTCCTGGTGCAATTTCGATTGAACGAGTGGAGACTTGCCGAAAATGCTTGATACCGTTGAAGAAGCGCTCGACCACACGGGATGTCGTGGACTCGCCCTTCGGTCACGATCAGTCGCAACGGCCTTCCTTGTGCATCCACCGCCTGATGCAGCTTGCTACTCAGCCCAACTCGCGAACGCCGAGCGCTTGCGGGCCGCTTTTCTAATGCGCCAGCCGAATTCTGGTGTGTACGCACAATGCTCTTTAAGCCATGAACTGTAGGTGGGAAGAAAATGCATGTGCCAGCGGGGGCGGGCCGCCAGCCGCGCCTTGACCTTCGGATGCTTGTGGCTGCTGTATTTGTCGACGATGCAGTGCGCGTCGAGTTCAGCCGGTACGGCCTTGTCGATTTCGCGCATGAACGACATTCAGCGCGGCGAACAACGTAGTGGGGCCATGACGAACGTAGTCGTGCGTGACGCCTTCGACGTAGCCGAAACCCATCGGCAGCATGGGTTGCGTGCGTTCGAGCGCCTGACACTGGTACCAGGGCGTTCTCTGGTGGGCTCAGGTACAGACCAACCACATCGCGCAATTTCTCGATGAGGAATTGATCGGTTGGGCTTGAAACACAAAGTTTACTTCTTTCGGGTGCATGCGATTCGTACGCGCGAGTTAAAACTCACACTGGCAGGGACATCCGTTTTGAGAATGGGAATCCCGGAAGTCGATACCCGCGTTTTGCAATGACCGATGGGCCCGGTCAACAATCGTCGAGCCGCGTTTGCACTTCGTCGCCCGTTTGCCGCGGAAGTTGCCGCAAAGCGTCTCGCTCGTCGAGCTATTGATGGCCAACGAGCGCCTAGACCTGAGCGCGCCGCCACGATGGCTCCACATGCGAACCATCACGCAGAACGTCTCTTCGCATCATCATGCGAAGTCTGTAAATCGGCCGAGCGGCCTGCCGCGGAAGTATGCCCGGCCCGTTGTTCGCTGATAACGCGCGGCATTTCCGTTCTCTTGCAAAGACCTCGGGGTCCCCTGACGATAAAGCCAACATGTGACCATTCCGGGCCAGCAGATGTGCCGAAGAACAGAAACCGAGGGGTTCGTGCATCAATTCGGCGACGCCTGGATAGCAGGCAGTCGCAAGGATGGCACACGTGATATTGGATTTTTCGAAGCGACGCTGCATTTGCGTTTTGATGAAGGCTGCCCATGCTGGACCATCTGCGTCATGGGCACAGCCAGCCTTTCACGCACCGCCCGCGGTCTCATCAACCCGAAACACCGCGACCGCCTCGCGCAACAAAACAGCCTGCGCTTCAAGCGTCTTCGCCTCAGCAGCAGCCTGCTCGACGAGCGCTGCGTTCTGCTGCGTCACTTCGTCGATCTGGCCGATCGCCTTGTTGATCTGCTCGATGCCTTCGCTCTGCTCGTGCGCGGCGCCTTCGATCTCCGTCATGATGCCCGTCACGCGCTCGACGGACGTCATCGCTTCCTGCATCGTCTTCCGGGCATCAGCAACAAGCGACGCGCCCTGCTCGACCTGCGCCGTCGAATCGCCGATCAGATCGCAAATCTCCTTCGCTGCGGCGGCCGAGCGCTGCGCGAGCGCGCGCACTTCCGATGCGACGACGGCAAAGCCGCGCCCCTGCTCGCCCGCTCGTGCCGCCTCGACCGCTGCGTTCAGCGCGAGGATGTTGGTCTGAAACGCGATGCCCTCGATGATGCCGATAATCTCGCCGACCTTGCGCGACGATTCGGTGATGCCGTCCATCGTTTCCGTCACACGCGTGACCACATCGCTGCCGCGCACGACCGTCTGCAACGCGCCTTGCGCGAGACGGTTCGCCAGCTTCGCGTTGTCGGTGTTCTGCTTGACGGTCGCCGACAGCTCTTCCATGCTCGCCGCCGTCTGCTGCAAAGCGGCCGCCTGCTGCTCTGTGCGGCTCGACAGATCGGCGTTGCCGGCGGCGATTTCATTCGCGCCGATCGTGATCGACTGCGTACTGCCGCGCACTTTCGACACGGTTTCGACGAGCCCGTCGCGCATCTGCGCGAGCGCCTGCAGCAACTGGCCCATCTCGTTGCGCGAGCGCACCTTGACCGTCGAGGTCAAATCGCCCTCGGCCATGCTGCGGAAGTGGCGGATCGTCTGGTTCACGGGCTTTACGACGGCGGCGGAAAGACCCGCGCGCGCCAGCGCGCCCACCACGACGGCTGCCACACCGACCGCGAAGAAAACGCCCGTCGAGATCCTGAAGCGCTGGTTCAGCTGGTCGGCCTGATGCTGACGGTTGTCGGCCTGCGCGCGCTTGAGCGCGTCGATCGCCTTCGCGTAGATGCCGTAGTAGTGGTCGCCCGTTTCGCCCTGGATCGTGCGGAACGTATTGAAGTCGTTGTCGACGAGCGCCTTGTGCTCCGGCTCGATCGCCTGGTTGACGAGCGCGGTGCGTGCGTCCGCGACCGTCTGTGCGAGCTTGCGCTCTTCGTCACTGCCGAACGGGCCGGCCATGTAGACCCGGAACTCGTCGTTCGACGCTTCGAGCACCTTGTGCGCGGCCGCGAGCAGCCCATCCGTGTCTTTGCCGACGCTGAAGAGCGTCTCGTAGCTGCCCAGCGACAGACGGACCTGCAACAGCTTCTCCGAGCTCGACGAAAGCGCGTTCATCGCAGCCGAAGTCTGTTGCACGTTCTGCAGACCGTCGTTGCTGAATTTCAGCGCGCCCCAACCGACGCCGATCACCGCCAAAAGAAGCGCTGCAAATACGCAGATGACGAGCGTCAGTCCTTGTCGGATAGTGAGGTTGTTAAGCATGGAGAGTCCGTGACATGCAATGGGCAGCCGGGATGGCGGCCCCATCGATGGCTAACGGCGACGGTTCGCGTGCTCTGGATAGGGAAAATCCATGACGCAGGATTTGGGATGGCGCGCGTGCTCGAGCATGCGTGACGCGCGCGGACTGGCTAGTGCAAAGCGCGAGTCTTTACCCGGACGGACTGCGCGTCAGTCCGATTGATACGCCAAAGGATGGAGAAGCTGGTGCCGCCGATCGTTGGGTAACCATCAGCGTGGCAGTTGTCGGACAATGGATCGCAGGCGATTGTCATTGTCTGCCTGTCGTTGAACTTAATCTTGACGATTGGACTTTCGAGAGCGCCCTTCTGGATCGGTTCAAGTTCATACGAACACGCGATGGATTTTGGAGGGAACCCCGTTCTGTCGCCTTTTATTAGAATCGTTGCGGATTTCGAGGGCGAACTGTCAATGTGAAGCTCAACGGTATCGCCGTTGTCGGCGACGCCCGTCATCGAAAACGGAGCGGTTGATTGGGCTGCGATGGATGATAGCGGCGAGGCGAGCAACGCCGCAGTCAGGCACGCGAGAACTCTGAGTCGCATCTTCGAAGAACGAAATCAGTAGTTGCGGCGCATTATCGTCGAAAACAACGCCACGTACCGGTGCGATGGAACTCACGCGCGGACTCGCGCAAATCCGCGTCATCTGCCCGAGCGCTTTGCCCGCCATATAGTTTCTTCGCACCTGCTCAAGACGGTTATAGACGATCTGCGCCCGGGGCCCCAACCGCATAGCATGGGATCGGCATCACCGCTTAAGGTGATGCGCCGAAGTGCCCGTCAACCCGTCTGGGCGGGCTGCGTTTCATTTGTATAATCCTCCGTTTGCTTTCCGGCCCCCACTTTCATGCTTAGTTTCGCGCTCGGCTTCATCGTTTCACTACTGGTCACGCTCGTGATCGTGCGTTATGCGCATCTGCATGAAACGTTCGCGGACACCGATCTGGGCGGCGTGCAGAAATTCCACGCGCGGCCCGTGCCGCGTATCGGCGGAACGGGGATTCTGGTGGGGCTCGTCGCGTCCGCGATCCAGCTGCATGGCGCGTATCCGGGCGTGTCGGCGGGCATTCTGGGCGTTGTCGCGTGCGGGATGCCGGCGTTCGCTTCCGGCCTGATCGAAGATCTGACGAAGAAGGTCTCGCCGCTCGTGCGCCTGATCTGCACGATGGTCGCGGCGGCGCTTGCGTACTTCGTGCTCGGGATCGCCGTCACACGCATCAGCGTGCCGCCGCTCGATTTTCTGCTGTCGTATGCGGCGATTTCGTGCGCCGTGACCGTGCTGGCCGTTGCCGCGCTGGCGAATGCGATCAATATAATCGATGGCTTCAACGGGCTCGCGTCGATGGTCGCGTTCATGATGTTCGCATCGCTCGCATATGTCGCGTTCCAGGTACATGATCCGATCGTGCTGTCGGCGTCCTTGATCATGATGGGCGCGGTGATGGGCTTCTTCATCTGGAACTTCCCCGCCGGCCTGATCTTTCTCGGCGACGGCGGCGCCTACTTCATCGGCTTCATGCTCGGCGAACTGTCGATCATGCTCGTGATGCGCAACCGCGACGTGTCAGCGTGGTATCCCGTGCTGCTGTTCATGTATCCGATCTTCGAGACCTGCTTTTCGATCTATCGGAAGAAGTTCATTCGCGGGATGTCGCCGGGGATTCCCGATGGCGTACATCTGCACATGCTCGTCTACAAGCGTCTGATGCGCTGGGCCGTTGGCGCGCGCACGGCGCGCGAACTGACACGGCGCAATTCGCTGACGTCGCCTTATCTGTGGCTGCTTTGCCTGATCGCTGTGATTCCCGCGACGCTGTTCTGGCGGCATACGCTGCATCTGTTCTGTTTCGTCATCGTGTTTGCCGCGACATACGTGTGGCTCTACGTGAGCATCGTCCGATTCAGGGCGCCGCGCTGGCTGGTGGTCCGCAAGCACCGGTGAAGCGCTCGCCAGGAGGGACACCAGGGCGCCTGTTCCCATAACAGGAGCCACCATCCGTTATGGTCATGCGACGCAATAGCGGTAGCGGTCGGGCAACAACAATCAAAATCGAGGTTAAGCGCAAGCTTGCATTCAAACGGCGCGCTGGCATGCATGTCCGAAGGCGAGAAGCTCCGACACAGGAATCAGAAAATGAAAAAGGCCGCACCCGAAGCTGCAGCCTTCCTGTGTCTGTCTGCTGTCTGCCCGGCGATAACCCTGCAACGGCGTTATGACATGCGCCGACGAGCGCGGTCCGCCTTGCGGCCGTTACGGTCCATGACCAGACCAAGTACAGACAAGGCCACAGCCACGCCAAGCGCAAAAAAAACTGAAGCCCATGTGATTCTCCGTTTTGTGGAAACCGCAGGCGTTCCAACCGTGGCGACGCCGAAAAACTTGAGACCCGCGTTAGAACAGTCACGACACGCCGAAGATCCGGCGCACGTCGGGTCCGCGGTTCGGTGCGCGTCGTCTTGCCGCCGGACTGCTCGTCGCTGCCTATCGAGGAATGCGCGGACGACGGCGTTGCCGCGTGACCTTGCGTGCGTTGTGATCCATCAGCGAGCCAAGTCCACACATGACAAGTGCGGCGCCGAGTACCAGAAAACTGATATCCATGCGCCCTCTCCTTCGCACGAACACTCCGTGAATGAACGTTAGCACGAAACTCTCGACAAGACCCTGTCTTTATTTCTGACACGGTCCAAGCCCGCGTCAAATGGCGCACATGCGCGGCCCTCAGGTAAAAATACCAGCAGGACGTGTGTGGCAGAAACGGCCCTACCTACTGGCGGCGCTCTTTCCGTCTGGTCGTGCACGGCACTCAACAAAAAAGCGACGCACGACGAACGCGTGCCTCTAGACAGGTAGAAACACGGCAACTTTAGTTCAGTTCATCAATCAGCGCGCGATACGCCGGTGCCGCCGTTGCCGATCGTGCTTGCGACCGCGACTGCTCATGTAAGCACCGTAGCCCAGAATCGGCGCTAAGAGAAACAGGACGAACAAACCGAGATTCATGGTCAATCTCCGTTCATGGAATTCATGCCTTGAAGAAAGGGTACCACAGCGACGAGGACGCCCACGGCCTCGTTCAAGAGCTTGCTCCGTGTCGGGGCGGCCCGTGCCCACCGGGACGACAACGACAATTAGCGGAAGGCAAGGTCTCCTCAGACTGCCCGCCTCCCCCCAAATCTTCCGTCGGCTCTCACCCCAGTCGGCACGGCGCGCCATTGCATCTGGGCGGCGATCGCCGCAGAACAACGTTTTTCGCCAACAACCGACGCATACGCCTTCGGCGCTCGTTTCTGCCAGCGTCGTTGCAGGCCTTTCGCATGTCCCGCCAGTACTCCCGTCAGACCTGGCGCTATCAAAGCAAGTCTGTCGATCAGGGAGCGCGGCAGGTTATGACTTTTTTGTTTTGCTACTTTCGTCGAGCAAGTGGGCGTGGACGCGCTGCGTTTATTGCATCAACCAATCCGTCGTGCGAGATCACCTGATGGCATGAAGAACAATCTCTGAGGAAAGAGGTTCGTTATCCCGATTTACTCCGACACTCCCCAGAGTCAGGGCGAAGACAGGATGTACCCGCCGGTTCGAATGTCCGGTCGTTCAGCTCACATCCGCTAGCATCTTTCGCAGCAGCGCCAGCCGTCGGAGCTGCGGCGGGACCAAATAAAATCTCTGTTCAATCTCTGCAATCCGGCTAAGCCAGTAAGACACGCCGAGACTAAGTTTCGCATCAAGGACGTCCGTATTGCAGAGATGGCGTACTACCGTTTCAAGGTGTTGCAATTCGGCGTCGGCTAGTGCCGCCGGTGATTTGGGCGCTTGGCGTACTGGGATCGCTGATGATCTGCGCTTCATCGCATACCCCATGAACGACCAAGGACGTCCAGCACCAGATTGCAAAAACCCGTTCGTTGTAAAGTACAGACGCACGAAAGCAATGACGCCAGCGCGATGAATGCGATGTCCGGTTTTCTTTTGACCACATGGCGGTGAAGCCGCGTTATGCATTGCATGGCACGTTGAAGTAACTTTCGTTAATTCATCATGCCCACGCCACGCCAAAGTCAAGGGAGCGGCGCCGGGCAGAGCGGCGCATGCATGGCAGGACGTTCGACGCAGTCAGGTGCTCACAGCGGCACGAGCTGTGCCCACGGCACCCGTGAGTCCGCTGTCAGAGCGAACGCTATCTGCAGGTCGGGAGGACAACGAAGAACTGGCTTCCCGTCTGCTGGAGAAAGGGCAGATGGGTGTGCGGGACGAGCGCAGACCGTCTTGCCGGTCGTATTGGCCGGCAACCTGAGAAAGGTTGTAGCGCGTCTGCCGTGATTACGCCGTTCAATAGCAACAGGGCGAACGGGCCGAGCTGGCAAGAAATTTAGCGCCGGATGCAGAGTGATGTCTCATTGAAGTGGACGCCGCTCATGTAGCTTGAGGCGCTCTGCCGGGAGGCAACGCCGCGGCACAACGGCTCGCCCTAGCCGCCGGAGCGAGGACGCTGCGATGGCTCGACCAGCTGAAATAGCGTGGAATGCTTCTCTCTTTCCTGAGCCACGGCGATTTTGCTCACGACCTTGTTAAGCGCGATTTCCATTTCGCGACGATAACGGAGCAGAAAATCCGGATGATCGCACTCGATAATGAGTCGCCCTGCGCCTCTACCCTTTTTGATGCGTAGGCGCGAGAACGGCCCTGGCGGGACGTTCTCGCCATTCAGCTCACGCAGGACTTGCCCGGCCGTATACTTGTCCGCGATGTAGCGGATCTTGTTCGCACGCGCATCTAGCTCCCGGGCGCCCACCCTTCTTTCGACTGCAAGCAGTTTGCGTCCCACCGCGAACGTCAGCTGGCTTTCCCAGAAAAGCGATCTGACGCCAGGCGGTAGCTGTCCGATAGCGACGGCATCGCCTATGTTCCTTCGGGAAATGCGTAGCGCGCGGGAGCAGGCGCTGTAACTCGTCCATTCCCCGTCGACGATTCCACGATGGTATCGATCGAACAGAGCCATGGGTAAGTCCTGTGACCGGGGAATGGGTCTGTCCTGCTCCCTGCCAGCCGACGCTGCCACTTTCCTTGCTTCAGACATCCGGCCTTTTACCAGCGCGAGCACCGCCTTCGCGGGCAACTGGATGCCAACAGTAACATGCTGCCGGATTCGCTCACGTACCGTCTCAAGACCGTCACGCGCCATGACTTCGCGTATGACGCGCACGGTATGACTGCTGATCTCGGTGCGATCCGCAAAGATCGAGAGCAGCTCCTCTGGCAGTGAGCCCATTCGCAGCGCCATCGACAGCTCCGCCTGACTCACGTTGAGCGCGCGCGACGCGCCAGCCTGCGTGGTCCATTCCCCGCTCTCGAGTCCTCGTTGATATAAATAGGTAACCAGGAAGCAACGGCGCAGGGCATTCCCCCGACGCGGTTCACTACGGCTTATGTGTTTTTTCACTTCTCCCCCATTTCGGTCGGCCAGTTCAGCGACGAAGCATTAAAATACGCGAACTGTCTGCAAGATGGCAGCGCTATGAGGTGCAAAAAACAGCGTCTTTCGGCGATACGCTGCTCAGCACCCAGCAAGCCCTCCGCCAGCGCAGCTGAAAAGACAGGATCGGTGAGTTCGTGACATCCGCGCCTGCCCTGCACGCTGCCTCGGGACGGACGCGCGACGTGGCCATATGTTCACATTGCATTGCCCTGCCCGTGACCGCCCGGCGGCACGTCGCGGGCTGCCAAAGCGACGTCGCAACGGCCGTTGATCACGAAGGGCGATCAGTCGTACATGACCTTTGCCGGATCAGGTCTCTGTTTTTTTGGACATATTGCCCCAAGTGCCTGGTTTCACTAAGGAAACGGCCTGATTTGCGAAAAACCATTGGCCGCACAGGCGGCCCGCTTTCGCAAAACTGCGCCGTCAAGGAAGGCCGAGCAGACATCAGAGACCGGAGCCAGATCACGGTGCTGATTTTTTGGGCATATGGCTCCAAGCGCCTGATCTTGCGAAGGAAGCGACTCAATTTGCGAAAAACCACCGACCTCACAGCCGCCCCGTTTTCGCATAACTGCGCCATGAAAACGGCCCGTGAGCATCCAAAGGCATAATGCGGATTTCGGGCATCATTGCGTTCCAACTGCGGGCAGAGCTGCGATTTACTTGCCGCGGACTTGCGAGAACCGCTGCGGATGGCTTAAGAAGCGCCGTTGTGGCACATTGCTTCAGGTCCCGTACGCTCATAACAGTCTGCAAAAAAGTCGTGTATCAATGCGTGAGATTGCCGGGCAAGCGTCGCCGGCGCAAGGGCCCGAAAAGTCACGCCGCGGCCGCCGTGGTCGGCATGATTTCCACCCTTCGGCTCTGCGTCCAGCACTGCCACAAGCGTTGCCTAGAACCAGTCTGGTAGCCCAACGGATGAAACAAGCGGTGATCGCTCCCGTCTTTTCGAAGCTACGAATTGGCCATTCGCCGGTCTTGGACAGAGAAAGCGGCCGGCACCCGTCACGTTTAGAAAGCACTCGCCTTGACCGAACATCCAAGTCACTTGAAGCTAAGATGTTTTTCTACCGCACGAACTGTCGGCAGATAACCACACGCGCTAACAGAACGCCAGCGCCTGCTAAAGACGCACCGCCGTGCGCCGTCGAAGCGGCGCATATTGCGAAGATGCCCACGAATCCGCATCGGCAGCAACTCAGGGGCCTGGTAATTGCATGATCCAAGCTCGAGAACTTCTACCATCTCCCAAGCTGGCTCGAACGCGCGTCACGTCTTCAGTACGCGCATGCATCCGATGAGCAATCGCTCCTGCATTACCTCGATATCGACGAAACGGGCTTCACTGCGACGATAGTGTTCCCGCTTCACTCGAAAGAAATAATGCAAGTCGCTTAACTTGATAAATGAGGTTGATATGCCCAGTCCAAACTCGCATGTTTCATTGTCGGACACTGCGATGCTCTCTATTGGGCAGTCAACGTCATCAAGGATAGCTCCTAGATAGTGAACGACCGGCGCGGTGTATCGAAGCGGGCACGGATGTACTTCGGTCATCGCTCCAGCGGTACTGACCTGCAGCTTATCCTTATCAATGCTCCTATCCACCTTTCCTGCCCAGTCGATCTGACTGATCACGAATACTCCGATGTCGGTAATGGCTAAACAGTCGACGTGGACAGCAGGGCCGGCCAGACCGACCGACGTCAACACCGTCAGGCCCTCAAGCAAGCGGTATTTCGACCCAAGCGTGGGACCCAGGACCGCATGCAGCTTCTGCGAAAAATCGATATATCTCAGGCGACGCTCCGCAGCTGTGGGATCATTTACTATTCCATCTGCATATCCGAGGATTGCGTGGGCGGGCATGAAAAAGTTTGTGCGGATTCGCCCGCATTCCGGGTAATGTTTAGTCATCTTGAGCCTTCCTGTCGTCCCATTGTCATCTGGTTTGACACACTGATGTCCGGTCGCGCCAGCAATGATGATCGTAGCGCTGCCTAAGGACTAGCGGCATCCGGAATGGTGACGCTTTTGGTAGATCTTTTAACCTGAGCTGTGCTGGCGACAGTGTGCCCCGCCTCCTGTCCCGTATATTTCGATAGGTGGCTCAACGCTGGCTTCCCGTCGCGCTCTGTCTTCCAGTCGCCCGTTTCCGCTGAGGCTTGCATACAGCGCGTGGCCCATGCCTGGAACACGGACGGGCAGGCAGTACTCGGGACTGTCGCGGCCTGGACTGGTAAGCCATTCCTATCGAGGAGAGGCCATGAAGAGGCCAAGCATTCCACCAGTCCTTACACGGGTTTTTACGAAAAAGAACCCGTTCGCCGCTCGTCGGCGAGCAAGAGCGACGTGCAGCCCCGTGGACATCGCTCAATGAACCCTGCTGCAAGGACAAACGGCGACTTTCCGACTATCAGAAAGAGCACAGTGTCTCCTGACACCCGACGTTTGGACGAGCCGGCTCACGCTCTTAACCCGAAAAGCTCCGCAATATCGCATAGCTTTTCCTCCAGCTCTGCGCTAAATCTGACGCTGGTTTCAACCTCCGGGCTTTTCGGTCGGGGCTCGAGCCGTCCTGTGTCGCCGAAGCTTCCAGTAGAGCGCTACTCGGACCTCCAGGGAAAATTCATCGGATGCGGCAAGCACGGGCGGTCCGTAAATTTCTGGAAGGGAATGGTTCTGGCCATGGATGCGGTGGGGTGGATGCGGAATCGCGCAGCAGATGTCTGCACGATCGTCGCGGCGGCGCTTGCGTACTTCGTGCTTGAGATCGCCGTCACGCGCATCAGCGTGCCGCCGCTCGATTTTCTGCTGTCGTATGCGGCGATTTCGTGTGCCGTTGACCGTGCTGGCCGTTGCCGCGCTGGCGAATGCGATCAATATCATCGACGGCTTCAACGGGCTCGCGTCGATGGTTGCATTCATGATATTCGCATCGCTCGCGTATGTCGTCGCGTTTCAGGTGCATGACCCGATCGTGCTGTCGGCGTCGCTCATCATGATGGGCGCCGTCATGGGCTTTTTTATCTGGAACTTCCTTGCCGGACGGATCTTTCTCGGAGACGGCGGCTCCTATTTCATCGGCTTCATGCTCGACGAACTATCGATCATGTAGTCATGCGCAATCGCGATGTGTCGCCGTGGTACCCGGTGTTGCTGTTCACGTATCCAATCTTCGAGACCTGCTTCTCGATCTACCGCAAGAAGTTCATCCGCGGGATGTCGCCGGGCATCCCCGATGGCGCGCATCTGCATATGTTCGTTTATAAGCGCTTGGTGCGGTGGGCCGTGGGCGCGCGGACTGCGCGGGGGTTGACGCGGCGGAATTCGCTGACCTCGCCTTACCTGTGGTTGCTCTGTCTCATTGCAGTCATCCCTGCGACGCTATTCCGGCGCCATACGCTGCGCCTGTTCTGCTTTGTCGTGGTCTTCGCGCTGACCTACGTGTGGCTCGAGCATCGTCCGGTTCAAATCGCCGAAATGGCTGGTGATGATATCTGAGGCACCTCTTTCGCAGGAACCCGGCGGCGCGATCCAATCTCGGAGAAGCGGATATGCGTATGCAGGAACATCGTTGCACTTCGCGCGCTCGCTGCCGTTCAACACGCTATCCCCAGTATATCGGCGGACAATGTCACCTGGAGCGTGACGCATGTCGCCACCCAACCCGCGGCTGAGTGCACAGCCTAGACGGAACGGCGAATCGCGCATACCACGCGTCCATCGATCCCGTCGCGACCGGCTGAAGGTGTTGGGTACCGTCGCCGCAGAGGCGGCGCTTTCGACGGTCGGGCATAGCAACGGAAGTGTGCCCAACCCATGCAAGCCAGGCTTCTGAAAACGCAACAGCTTGCAGCCGATCAGCGCTCGCGCGCAGTCCAACGTTGATCGATCCGCCATCCGATAAGAGCCAGCATCAGATACCAGCATGCCACCATCGCCCATTGCGCTACGACGGGCAGTTTCAATGCGAGCAGCGCAATGGCGGACCCGACGAGCATTAACCAGTAGTAAATCAGCGCAACACGAACATGCGTCGCCCCCATCTGCACCAGCCGCTGATAGTAGTGCTGACGATGCGCTTCCCAGACCTTCTCTCCGCGGGACAGGCGACGCAGCAGCGTAGTCGTTGAATCTGCAATGAACGGAGCGAAAGCGAGTGCGGGAAACCAGAGCGGCCACGCGCCGTGTTGCCAACCCCAGTAGCCCAGCGCACCGGCCAGAAAGCCCAGTGGAATCGAGCCCACATCACCGAGAAAAATGCGCGCAGGCTCGAAGTTCAACAGCAGAAAACCGATCGCCGCGCCGGCGATCGCCATCGCGCAGACGGCAAGCCCCGGCTGCGCTCCCGCCGCCGCGAGCGCGTAAGTCCCGAATCCGAACACGGCCATGCCGCCGGCCAAACCGTTGGAGCCATCCATGAAGTTGTAGAGGTTCACCAGCCACACAATCGCAATGCAAGCCAGCACACCCAGCCACCAGGGGAGATCAACGGCCGTCCCGATGACCACGGCGGCCGTGACCACGGTATGCGCGAGAAAACGCACGCGCGCCGGCAAGCCGCGCCGGTCGTCAATCTGCGAAACGACGGCGAGTATGGCCGCTCCCAGCAGCACGACGCGAAGCGACGGCGCCGCCAATGCGCCGATGATGAGCGCGCTCGGCAAGATACCCCATCCGCCGACGCGCGGCACAGGTCGGTGATGGAGCGAACGTTGGTTGGGGATGTCTACCGCGATGTCCCATGCCCAGCCCGTTTTAAGCAGCGTCACAAGAATCGCAAAAGAGATGACGGCCGCGATCAGCAGAACTGCTGCGAGCGGTGCATTGGAAAATGGCGTCATTGCATCTGGCTCGCATTGAAATCACGCGCCGTTTCTGCGAGCCCTTGCGCGACGGTCCACGGCGGCGTCCAGTCCAGTTCGGCGCGCATGCGAACGCCGCTAACGCGCAACGGGCTCGTGAGACGATCGACTTGCGCCACCTTGCCCGTCACGCGCCCCACGCCGCGCAACAGGCCGACGGGCACAGGGAGCAGTCTGGCCGGTCGGTCAAGCGCGACGCCGATCGCGCGAGCCATGCCGGCAACCGTCAGGTCGTCGTCATCGGTGACGTGGTAAACGCCGTGAACGGGACGCGACGACGTCGCAAGCGCTCGCAGCGCATCGGCGAGATTGTCGACATACACCATGCTGCGACGCGCCTCGACGCTGCCTATCGGCAGAGGGATACCACGCGCGATCGCGCGCATCAGACCCAGGAAATTCGCACGCACGCCGGGGCCGTAGACAAGTGGTGGCCGCACGATGGCCACTTCCAGCCCGCGTGCCTGCCCGAACGCCAGCAGCGCCTGCTCGGCTTCGAACTTCGAAATGCCATAGGGGTCCGTCGGCGCCGGCTTGTCGTCTTCGCGCCAGGGGCGTCCCGGCTCTCCCTCGCCTAGCGCCTTGACGCTGCTGACGAACACGAAGCGTCGCGCGCCTGCCTGAAGGGCCGCCGATGCGGCATCCAGCGTTCCCTTAACATTGACAGCGCGATATTCGGCAAGCGGATCAGTCGCAGCGTCCTGCATTACATGCACGCGCGCCGCGAGATGCACGAACGCATCGATGGGGCCGATCGCAGGGTTTCCGCGCGCAACGCTTGCGAAATGGTCATCGGGGATCACGCGTTCGAGCACGCCTTCTTCCATGCACGACGGGCGGCGCACGAGCGCGGTCACGCCATGCCCGGCATTCTTCAAGATCCGGCATAACGCGCGCCCAACGAAACCATTTGCGCCGCTAACAGCGATCTGCATGACTCTGTTCCTCTCTGGCCAACCTGCCGATCTTGTACAGATCTGCGTCAAATTGCATGCGCCGACGGAATTCGCCTATGCGGCAATCGATCGATACACGTCATACGTTCGGCGTACCGTCGTGTCCCACGTGAGCTGAGACGCGCGCGCCAATCCCTTCGCGATCAAAGTAGCGCGCAGCGCTTCATTGTTCAGCAGACGTTCGAGTCCCGCTTCGATGTCGTCAATTGAGTGCGGGTCGACTTCGAGCGCGGCACCCGCGGCGACTTCCGGCAACGAAGTCGTATTGGAAGTCAGCACGGCAACGCCGCTCGCCATCGCCTCGGCAACGGGCAAGCCAAAACCTTCGAACAGCGATGGATAGGCGAACACTGCAGCCGACGCGTACAGCTTCAGCAGCGTTTCCCGCGGCACGTACCCCGGCAAGATGGCCTGCTTCGCCTGCGCCAGCCGCTCGATATCGCGCAGCAGCGCGGTATTCATCCAGCCGTCGGCGCCGATCAGCACAAGCGGAAAGGCGTCCCGCATATCGGCGGGCAACTTCGAAAACGCGCTCACGAGTCGCGGCAGATTCTTGCGCGGCTGCAGCGTGCACACCGACAGGATGAATCCCCGATACCGCAGCCCCAAGTCGGCCAGCACCGACTCGCACTCCTCTTCGCGATGCGGCTGGAAACAGGGCTCGACGCCGAGAGGAATTGCCACGACCTTGTCTTCAGGCAGACCATACACCTCGATCGTGTCACGTCGCGTGTATTCGCTGACCGCAATGACCTTGCACACCTGCTTCAGCGTGTCGGGCAGGTTCCTGTCCAGATAGTCAACGGCGGCTTGCGGATGAAATTTGGGAAAATGATGATGGGAGAGGTCGTGGATCGTCACGACGCTTGGGCCCGCATACGGTGACGCGACGAAGTTCGTCTCGTGATAGATGAAGCCGCGGCGTGCGTACTCGGCGCGCAAGCTCGCCGACTTGATCCGCCGCCACACTGTGCGGCCGTGATAGACGCCCGGCAAGCTGCGGGCTGCACGCAGCAGGCTCGCCTTCAATCCCTCGCTGAATTGCGCGCCTGCTTCCAGCGCGTCATGCCCGGAAATCAGGTCCGTCACACCGCTGCGGTCGTAGTAGTTGGAGCCTATCCATCCGCCCAGTTCTTCGACATCGTCCCGATCGAAGAGCCCCTCAAGAAGATGCTGTGTGTAATAGCCGACGCCGCTTCGCGGAGGTCGCAGGGAATTCAGGTCGTAAAGCAGTTTCATTCGAATTGGTAGAGGGCCAGTGAACGCGAACCCGTCGCGCATAACGCGACGCTGCTCACCAGACGAAATTTCGGGAAAAACCAAACGACCATCGGCGGTACTTCAACTGCCCGCCACACGTGCCTCGTTGATCGACGTGACACTCTGCAGCACAGGCGCGGTCGTCGGCTGATATTCCGCCACCCAGCGGCGCAAGTCGCGCCTGACTTCATCGTCGCCAGGGACACGATGCTGCATGAGCCATGGCAACAACTCGTCCACCAGGCTATCTGGGACTTCCCTTGCCTTCGCGATCCGCAGTTTCGGGTGCGGTGTACGCGTGGTGGTCTCGTCATCGGCCAGAAGCTCTTCGTAGAGTTTCTCGCCAGGCCGCAGTCCAGTGAACACGATCCGGATCTGTTCTTCGGTAAAACCGTAGATGCGGATCAGATCGCGCGCCAGATCGACGATGCGCACAGGCTGGCCCATATCCAGAATAAAGATCTCGCCGCCCTGGCCCATGCTGGATGCCTGCAACACGAGTTGCGAAGCTTCAGGAATCGTCATGAAAAAGCGCGTGATCTCGGGATGGGTGACGGTTACGGGTCCACCCTTCGCGATTTGCTGCTGAAACTTGGGTATGACGCTGCCTGCACTACCCAGCACATTACCGAAGCGGACCGTTTCAAACTGGGTGCGTTGCGTGGTTTGCTGCAGCGCTTGGCACGTCATTTCCGCGAGTCGCTTGCTCGCACCCATGACGTTGGTCGGGTTCACAGCCTTGTCGGTCGAGATCAGCACGAAATGACGTATATCGTGACGAATGGCGGCGCGTGCAACGCGATAGGTGCCCAGCACGTTGTTGCGCACGGCCTGCCATGAATTCAGTTCCTCCATCAGCGGAACGTGCTTGTAGGCGGCCGCGTGAAAGAGAATGTGCGGGGTATAGCGGGACAGCACCTGATCGAGCAGCAACGAGTCTTTGGCATCGCCGACGATGGGAACGACCGAGACGCCCGGAAAACGGTCACGCAGTTCCTCCGTCAAACGGTACATGGCGAACTCGGAGATATCGAACGCGACGAGTTGTGCGGGTTCGAACCGCAGGATTTGCCGACAAAGCTCCGAACCGATGGACCCGCCCGCTCCCGTCACCATGACAGTCCGCGCGCGCAGCAGCGCTTCCACATGTGGCGTGTCGATCCGCACAGGCTCGCGTCCAAGCAGATCTTCGAGATTGATCTGGCGCACGCGCGACATGAACGCCTGGCCTTCAGAGACCGTCGTCAGTGCCGGCAGTACCATTGCGCGTACGCCGGCGCGCACGCAGAGCGTGGCTACACGACGCTGCGCATCGACCGTGGCAGACGGCATGGCGATAATGACGTGTTCAGCGCGCAGCTCGGTCGCCCAATGTTCCAGGTCCGACGTCGCGCCAAGCACCTTGTAGCCGTAGATTTCGCGGCCCTGCTTCGAGCGATCGTCGTCCAGAAGTCCCACCAGCCGCCATTCGCCTGACCTGGACAACTCCCGGGCAATGCTCGCCCCAGCCGTCCCGGCACCAAGCACGATGACCGGTTTGCCTTGTCCGACAAGGCCGCCGTATCGGTAAAACTCCTTGGTCGCACGATAAAGCGCGCGCGAGCCGCCCATCGCCAGAAACAGCAGCAGCGGCGAAACCACGAGCACCGAACGCGGAATGATGGGCACTGGCTGGAACATCACGGCGCACGTCATGACGAGCAACGCGCCGGAAGCGACTGCCTTCGAAATCCGCATCAGGTCGGGCAGACTTGCGAAGACCCACATGCCGCGGTAAAGGCCGAATACGCGAAACATCGCCGCGTACACGACGACAACCCACAAAAGTGCATGCAGGCCGCCATGCAGAAAATCATGCGGCACGCTGCCATTGAAGCGAATCGCGTAAGCCACGAGCCATGCGACTGTCACGGCGCAGATATCGAATCCGAACGCACAAAACGACAGCCACTTGGACTTGAATCGAAGCATTCCCGTTAAATCCCAGGTTGTTCAGAACGGTTGGATGAGATGAGGTCGCCCGTGCCGCTTCGTATGGAACACCTGCGAGTTCATCTTCTACCAGCTTCTCTCCGGGCCCAATCTCTTTTTATCAATAGATACCGTACGCCGATCAAGGACGACGTTATATCTAAGGACGCCATTATGCCGCACCGCCACAAGCAATTACCATGCATGCCAGCACGAATGCGTACCATTACACCGTCCGGCAAAGGCAGAGACGAGGCCAGACACCGCCTCACGCGCACTGCGCAAGGCCGCGGCAGAGCAATTTAACAGGAGTCTGGGCGTTACCGTTGCAACTTTACAACGATATCGCATTCGACGCCGGTTCGCGACCCATAATCACACGCTGCGCTGCAACAGCGGTAACCAAATGTAGATAACGAGGCGACCGCACTTGCCGTTTCCGCTAGAATCCGGTACGCATAGCCATCAAGATGCTCCAGAGCAATTCAATGAACATAATCCCTGTCATTATCTGCGGCGGCGCGGGCACGCGTCTGTGGCCGGTATCTCGCGAAGCATTTCCCAAGCCGCTCCTGAAACTGGCAGATGGGCAAAGCCTCCTCCAGAAAACGTTCCTGCGAGCATTGAATGTCAGCAAGTCGGATGAAGTTGTCATTGTTACAAATCGTGACACTTATTTCCTGACGAAGGACGAATGCGTCGAAGTCGAGTCGAACGTGTCCCGGCTGGGTTTCGTGCTGGAACCGATGGCCCGCAACACGGCGGCCGCGATCGGGGTGGCGGCGGAAGTCGTACGGGAGCAGCACGGCCCGGATGCCATTATGCTGGTCATGCCTGCCGACCATCTGATCGAAGACGAAGATGCGTTCGGCGCTGCGGTGCAGCATGCAGCACGCTCTGCGCAGGAAGGACGGCTTGTGACATTCGGTATTCGGCCAACCGCGCCGGAAACGGGCTTTGGTTACATCGAATACGATCAGGCGCCTATCGAGGGTGCCGAGGCCGTTCACAAGGTGATGCGGTTTGTTGAAAAGCCGGAGCTGAATGTCGCACGCGAGCTGGTCGCGGACGGACGCCATTTGTGGAATGCCGGCATGTTCTGCTTCACCGCAGAAACCCTGTTGGCCGAACTGGAGCAGTATGCGCCCGGCGTTGCTGGCCCGGCAGCGGATGCGGTGCGCACGTCGAAGCGCAGTACGTCGGACGACGGTTATGCAGTTGAACTGGACGCTGCGCAATTTCGCAATGCCGAAGACATCTCCATCGATTATGCCGTCATGGAGCGCTCGGACAATGTCAATGTCGTACCCTGCCAGATGGGCTGGAGCGACATCGGCTCGTGGCAGTCGATCAGCGATCTGACACCTGCAGACAACCGTGGCAACCGCATTCATGGGGAGGCGGAGCTGCATGACGTCGATGGCTGCTTCGTGCGCAGCGACGAGCGTGTCATTGGCATGGTCGGCGTTCGCGATCTGCTCGTCGTGGATACGGCCGATGCACTGCTGATTGCCGCTCGCGACCGCGCGCAGGACGTCAAGCAGATCGTCGCGAAGCTCAAGAAGGCCAATCACGATGCATACCGGTTGCATCGGACGGTGCATCGCCCGTGGGGAACCTACACCGTGCTCGAAGAAGGCGTGCGCTTCAAGATGAAGCGGATCGTCGTGAAGCCGGGTGCGTCACTCTCGCTTCAGATGCATCATCATCGCAGCGAACACTGGATCGTGGTCAGCGGCTGCGCGGATATCGTCAATGGCGATAAGCTGATTTCGTTGCAACCAAACGAGTCGACTTACATTCCGGCCGGACATAAGCATCGTCTCATCAATCCGGGGGTGATGGATCTGGTGCTGATCGAGGTTCAGTGCGGTGAATATCTGGGCGAAGACGACATCGTCCGCTTCGAAGACGTCTACGGCCGCGCGCCGGCTGCCTGATTCGGCCTTGTGCGGGGATCGTCCGGCGCCTCCCGCCCTATCCGTTCCTTCTACCACACAGGGCGACCCGTAGCCCTGCGCCGCCAGCCATCGAAGCTGGCGGAAGACACCAATCCAGCCGGGTCCATGCGCGTACTACATTTTTATAAAACCTATAAGCCAGACTCGATGGGCGGCGTCGAAGAACTGATCGGCCAGATCTGTTCCGGCGCGGCTAAACGGGGTGTGTCTAGTGACGTGCTCACGGTCAGCGACGATACCTCGACGGTTGATTTCGGCGATCACAAGCACTATCGCGCGAAGCTCGACGTGATGGTTGCTTCGTCGGCGTTCTCCGTGGCGGCGCTCCGGCGTTTTGCGCAGCTGGCCCGGAATGCGGATGTGATTCACTATCACTTTCCGTGGCCCTTTGCGGATGTCGTACACTTCGCGACGCGTGTGCGCAAGCCTACGATCGTCACGTATCACTCGGATATCGTGCGACAGAAGTTCCTGCTGCAGTTTTACCGGCCACTTCGCGACCGATTTCTGTCGAGCGTCGACCGGATAGTTGCGACGTCGCCCAATTATCTGGCGACGAGCGACGTTCTGCAGCGCTACAAGGACAAGGTCGAAATTATTCCGATCGGGCTCGACGAGCGCGCTTACCCGGCCGCGTCTACAGAAAAACTGAAGTATTGGCGCGAGAGAATTGGCCCAAAGTTTTTCCTGTTCGTTGGAAATCTGCGCTACTACAAGGGGTTGCATATTTTACTGGACGCGCTGCGCGGAACGGAATTCAAGACCGTCATAGTTGGAGCTGGGCCCGCCGAAGGCGCGTTGCGAGCGCAAGCGGCAAGCTTGAAGCTTAAAAACGTCGAGTTTGTAGGCCCTGTAGATGACGAAGACAAGATCGCGTTGCTCACGCTATGCCATGCGCTCACCTTCCCGTCGCATCTGCGTTCCGAAGCGTTCGGGATTTCGCTCCTCGAAGGAGCGATGTTTGGCAAAGCGCTGGTGTCGGCGGAAATCGGGACTGGAACTTCATATGTCAATATTGCCGGCGTAACAGGCCTCGTGATACCGCCGAATGATGCGCAAGCATTACGGGAGGCAATGACGCAGCTGTGGACGGACGAAGCACGGACCGCAAACATGGGCGCTGCGGCCCGTCAACGTTTTGAGCACTTTTTCACCGCCGACAGAATGGCGGAATCGTATGTCGCTCTGTACATGCAGCTAGCCGGCAAACGGGCACGATAGAGATCCAAAACCGCACTGGTGGCGGATTTGGACCGATCCGGATTTGTTATAATAGCCGCCGCCTTCGACACTGCAACACAAATCAAGCGTCGTTGAGTCAACCCAATCATTACAATCTACCGTGCCAGGTAATAACACTTTGCGTTTGCATGCGCAACGGCCGGACAAACGAAATTGCCGAGGAAGCGAATGAAAGCGGTCATTCTCGCGGGCGGTTTGGGAACACGTATCTCCGAAGAGACACACCTGCGACCGAAGCCGATGATCGAGATCGGAGGCAAGCCGATCCTGTGGCATATTATGAAAATCTACTCCCAGCACGGAATTAATGACTTCGTGATCTGCTGCGGATACAAGGGCTACATCATTAAGGAGTATTTTGCCAATTACTTCCTTCATATGTCTGATGTCACGTTTGACATGGCGGACAACCGCATGGACGTCCATCAACGCAACGCCGAACCATGGCGCGTGACGCTGATCGATACGGGCGAAGACACGATGACGGGTGGACGTCTCAAACGTGTCGCACGATACGTGCGCGATGAAGAGGCCTTCTGTTTCACGTATGGCGACGGCATCAGCGATGTCAACATTACCGAACTCATCGCGTTTCATCGCTCGCAAGGCTCGCTTGCCACGCTGACTGCGACCTATCCGCCCGGTCGCTTTGGCGCGCTCGACATCCAGGCCGATCATCGAGTTATGACGTTCCAGGAAAAACCGCGCGGTGACGGGGGCATGATCAACGGCGGCTTTTTCGTTCTTTCTCCAAAGGTCCTTGACCTGTTGGTCGACGACAGCACGATCTGGGAACGGGAACCGCTCGAAACGCTGGCGAAACAGGGCCAATTATCTGCGTATCAACATCACGGTTTCTGGCAGCCGATGGATACATTGCGCGACAAGAACCTGCTTGAAGATCTTTGGCAGACAGGTAAGGCTCCATGGAAGATTTGGCAAAAATGAATGCGCAATTTTGGCGCGGCAAGCGCGTTCTTCTGACGGGACATACCGGCTTCAAAGGCACATGGCTTTCGCTATGGCTGCATTACCTCGGCGCGGAAGTCACAGGGTTCGCCTTATCGCCAAGCACCGAACCCAGCATGTTCCACCTGACGAACGCCGCCGACGGTATGCGCTCGGTGCTGGCGGACATCCGCGATGCCGCTGCGATTGCCTCGCTCGTCGAGGATGTTCAGCCGGAAATCGTGATCCACATGGCGGCTCAGCCGTTGGTTCGCTACTCCTACGAAAACCCGATCGAGACGTACCACACCAATGTTCTCGGTACAGTTCATTTGCTTGACGCCGTGCGGCACGTGTCGAGCGTACGCGCAGTTGTGAATGTCACAAGCGATAAGTGCTACGAAAATCGCGAGTGGGTGTGGGGATACCGTGAACAGGATCCGATGGGCGGGTTCGATCCCTACAGCAGCAGCAAGGGTTGCGCGGAACTCGTCACTTCGGCGTTCCGGAACTCGTATTTCTCGCCCGACGATTTCGACAAGCACCGCTGCGCTGTCGCGACTGCCCGGGCGGGGAATGTAATAGGCGGCGGCGACTGGTCAGAGGCCAGGCTCATTCCGGATGTCCTGCGCGCGGTCACCGCAAAAGAACCAGTGAAGATTCGCTATCCGAAGGCGATTCGACCTTGGCAACACGTGCTTGAACCGCTGGCAGGATACCTGCTGCTTGCACAGCGGTTGTGCTCGGACGGAATTGCATATGCAGAAGGTTGGAACTTCGGCCCTTCCGACACGGACGTTCGGCCGGTCGAATGGATCGTCGAACAGATTACCCGTCAGTGGGGAGCAGGTGCGACATGGGTCGTCGATGGCGGAGATCATCCGCACGAGGCGGCTCATCTGAAGCTGGATTCTTCCAAGGCGCGACAGGTGCTTAGTTGGAGAACACGATGGTCGCTTGCGGACTCGCTTGAACGCATCGTTGCGTGGCATCAGGCTTACGTTGGCGGTAAAGATATGCGTGCCTGCACGCTCGCACAAATTGAGAATTACATGCAAAGCGCCTGATGTTCTGGCGTGCATTTCGACTTCACAGGAACCATTGATATGAGCAAGTTCAACTTCGTCATGATCTCCGCTGGCTTCGAGCACGGTGGCAACGTTACGCACCGTCACCTTGACGGCCATTCGCAACTGCTCGTCTACCCGTTCGAGTCGCAACTGGGAAATCGCCGGTTCAACGACTTTCTGGCGTCTGTGGAGCGAGTCCAATATCGCTATCCCGAGTTTCCAGAAGGGCTGACGGCTGCCGAACTCTACGAACAGTTGATTGACGAGGAAATGAAAACGTTCCTGCGCAAACGCAACGGCTCGAAGTTCAAGGACGCGGATCTGGCTCTCAACGAAGCTGATCGTATTGCGGATTTCAAGAAGCTGCTCGGCGAGGGCCCTTACACGCGTCGTCAGGTCATCGAGGCATTCTTCCGCTCGACGTTCTCAGCATGGAAGAACTACTACACGACGCCCGCTGAAGGCATGACGTACGTTGGCTACTCGCCCGCTATCGGCATCGATGCGGACCGTATCGTGCGCGACTTCCCCTACGCAAAGATCATGCATATTGTGCGCAATCCGTTTTCGGCTTACCGTGATACGAAGCGTCGTCCGTTCCCGCAGCCGCTCAGCATGTACCTGATCACGTGGAACATCTATCACTCCACGGTCGAAATGTACGCACGCATGTATCCGCGCAACGTGAAAATCTTCCGCTACGAAGATCTGGTCGCCGACAAAGAAGCGTTCATGAATGACGTCTCTCGGTTCATCGGTGTTGATTTCGAAAAGTCGATGCTCTACCCGAGCTGGAACGGCGTTGAGATCAAGGACAATATCGCTCCGTGGGGCACGGTCCTGAAGAGCACTGCTGCCTACAACGAGGAGATCATCGACGAACTCAGCGAAGCAGAAAAGGCACAGATCGCTCAGGGTACCGCCGCGCTTGCTCGTCACTTCAAATACGATCAGGTGCCGTACCTGTCCAAGTTCTATCGTGCTGAGTAAGCTCCGTCATTTTACTAACGACGAGACGAACGATCTGGCGAGACTACGGTCTCGCGTTGACGTGCGGTCGGTATTGGGCGCACTAGGCGCGCCCAATACCCCGTTTCTGGCGGTGAAAGGCGGCACATTAGGCGTTGGCTTCATAGCACAGGTCGATGGACGTGACCGATTTCTCAAATCGTATGCGTCCGCCGAAGGCAAGCCGAATCTCGAGAAAGAGTTTCGGATTCTGACGCACCTGTATGGCGAGAGGCTGGACATCAGGCGCATTGAAGTTCCGGGTGACCAAGGACTTACGCGCGTTTGGCTGTTTATGGATGTGCTTCGCCCGCTGGATGCGCCGCTTACTCCGGGCGAAACGCGGTCCCTCATTGAAACGTATCGCGCGCAGCTAGCTTCCCTGCCCGCCAACGCTCTCCAGACGGCCGACACGCTCGGAACGCTCATTACTGACGCGAAGCGAGGGCTATCGAATCTCGCGTCGGCTGGGCAGATCGGCGTAGACATGCACCACGCCTTGAGTGCGCGCCTCGAGCAGCTCACGAAGAAATGGCAATCCTTCTCGCCTTGCATCTGCCATGGCGATCTGGGACCGCGTAACATCATGACCGTCGATGGCCGCCCTGTCGTCATCGACTGGGAAGACGCGTTCTGGGGTGTTGATGGTTACGACTATCTTTACTGGCTAACGTTTTTCGAGAACCGCCGGCATTACAACAAGGACATCCTCGGCCATACACAGCTAGGTACAGAGGTTGAAGTGACGCTGCTTGCGATGATTCTGCTCCTCAAGAGCGACCTGTCGTTGCGCGCCAATACCCTTGTCGGCAATCAGATTACCGTTGAGCAACGGATTGGTGAAGTCGTTGCCCTCGCCTGAGGGCAGGACTATCGGGATAGGTGCAGTCGATGCATGTTAGTCAAAGTGATCTAGATGAAGTGCTGCTCGCCGCGCGCGAGGACTTGGATGGGTTGCGCAATGCTCGCATATTCCTGACAGGCGGGACCGGATATATCGGCTGTTGGGTGCTGACGAGTCTGCTTCACGCGGACACCAACCTGCAGCTGGGTCTCGACGTAACGATACTGTCGCGAGATCCGCAGCGATTCGCCAAACAATACGCGCACCTGGCCGGGCACAAATCAGTTGAACTCGTCCAAGGCGATATCCGCGACTTCGCCTTCCCGTCCGGCTCGTTCACACATGTGATTCACGGCGCGACCGACGTCATCGCCCAACATACGCCCCTGCAGACTTTCGATGTCACCGTTGCTGGCACGCGCAGGGTACTCGATTTCGCCCAACGGTGTGGTGCAAAACGTGTGTTGCTGATGAGTTCCGGCGCGGTGTATGGGAAGTTTCCGCCTGGAGTCCAGAGTATTCGCGAGGACTACACGGGCTCTCCATCGACCGACTCGCCGGCGTCGGCGTACGGCATAGGCAAACTCGCCAGCGAATGGCTGGGTACAGCGTATGGTGATTCGGGTGCCATGTCCTGCTCGTCAGCGCGTATCTTCGCGCAGATCGGGCCGACGCTCGCACTCGACAAGCAGTTCGCGGCAGGCAACTTCCTGCTCAACGCACTGCGCGACGAACCGTTCGTGATCAAAGGGGACGGTACGGCAGTGCGTTCATATATGTATTCCACCGATCTCGTCTCGTGGCTGCTCGCAATTCTTGTTCGGGGAAAAACAGCCCGTGCATACAATGTCGGCTCTGATCATGGGGTCTCCATCCGCGAACTGGCTGCGGCCATCGCACACGAGACGGGCCGATCGGAAGACTCAATTCAGGTACTCGGCCAAGCCGCACCTGGCGCCGCACCGAATCAATACCTGCCGGACATCAGCCGGGCGACCGATGAACTCGGTCTACGACTCACCGTGCCGCTCGACGAAGCGATCCGCCGGACCTACAAGTGGTACCGCAAACAACCAAGCTAATGCGATCAACTACCATGGATACTGCTTCATTTGCGAACGCGATGCGTTTGAGAGCACTCGAACTTTGCCACCTCAAGCGCACCTCTCATATCGGCGGCGCGTTCTCCGTAGCCGATATTCTCGCGGTGCTCTATAACGAGGTGCTCGACGTTGCTCCGGCGACGCGACAGGCACCCTCGCGAGACCGCCTTTATTACAGTAAAGGGCACGCGTGCACGGCACTGTACGCCGCATTGGAGTTGCGCGGATTCTTCACGCCTGCCGAACTGACAGAGGGTTTTGCCACCGACGGAAGCTATTTCACGTCCCACGTGAATCATCGCGTGCCAGGCATCGAGCTTTCCACGGGAAGTCTCGGCCATGCCTTGGGCGTGTCGTGCGGGACCGCTCTTGCTGGCTTGCGCCGCAACTTGCCGTACACGGTCTTTACCGTGGTGAGCGATGGCGAACTGGACGAAGGCTCCAACTGGGAAGCGATTCTGTTCGCGGCTCACCAGAAACTGGACAACCTCGTGACGATCGTCGACTACAACAAAATCCAGAGCTTCGGATCAGTGGCGGAGGTGATGAACCTCGAGCCGCTCGTCGACAAGTTTCGCGCGTTCAACTGGACTGTGCATGAAGTCGATGGACACAATCTCGAGCAGCTTTCAAACACGTTGCGCGCACTCAAGGCCGACCGTTCCGGTAAGCCCAAGTGCATCGTTGCGCACACCGTGAAGGGCAAGGGCGTGAGCTTCATGGAGCAGCAACTCGCCTGGCACTACCGCTCGCCGAGCGAAGATGACTACAGGAACGCTCGCATTGAGCTGGGGGTGAAGTAATGCGTAACACATTCATCAATACCCTGTGTTCCCTTGCGGACGCGCACGATGACGTGTTCCTGCTTTGCGGAGACCTTGGATATTCTGTGTTGGAGCCGTTCGCGACTGCGTTTCCTGACCGTTTTCTCAATGTCGGCGTCTCCGAACAGAACATGACGCAAGTCGCCGCCGGGCTTGCGCGTGAGGGCTATAACGTATTTACCTATTCGATCGGCAACTTTCCGACACTCCGTTGCATGGAGCAGATCCGGTATGACGTCTGTTACCACGAGTCCAGCGTCAAGGTGGTGGCTGTCGGCGCTGGGTACGCCTACGGGCCGCAAGGCGTGTCGCACCACACTACAGAAGACATTGCGATGCTGCGCGCCATCCCGAACATGACGGTTTGCGCGCCCGCCGACGCGATCGAAGCGCGCGCGGCCGCAGAGTTCATGGTAAAGCATCGTGGGCCAGGATATGTTCGCATCAACAAGTCGGGAGAGCCGGCTGTGCACGCGGCGGAAACCGCACTCACGCTGACGCCAGGAGAATTCATCCAGGTTCGCGCTGGACGTGGCGCCGCCGTGCTTGTGACTGGCGCGATGCTGGGCAATGTCGTGAATGAAGTGCGCGATGGCGGACTCGACCATGCCGTCTATAGCGTGCCGTTTATCGGAAATTACTCACATAGTGCACTGACCTCGCTTGCGCAGTCGTTCAATACGTTGATCACAGTGGAAGAGCATCAATTGAATGGTGGATTCGGCGGTTCCATCGTCGAGGCGCTGAGCGACCTATATAGTGCAGGCGGCATCGGACGCATGCCGAAGGTGCGCCGGATTGCGATTCCCAATCGTTTCATCGGCGTCTCAGGTAGCCAGGAGTATCTGCGCGCGCGGGCTCAACTCACACTCAAAGCTCTCGATCAGCAATGAACGAGACGCGCACCCAGCCGAACCGCCTGTGGTCGCTCGCAAAAGCGCTGGTACGTGGCGAGGTGCGGTTTTTTAACTATCTGATAGTCGGCGGTCTGAATACGCTGTTTGGATATGGCGTATTCACGCTGATGATCTATGCCGGATGCCACTATAGTGTGGCAATTGCAGGCTCGACGATACTTGGCACCCTGTTCAACTTTAAGAGCACGGGTGCGCTTGTATTTAAGTCTCACGACAACTCAAAGATTGTGCGATTCTTGCTCGTCTATGTCGTTGTCTATTGTGTGAACGTGCTTGGTGTCGGCATGCTGATGCGGCTGGGAATGAATGCCTATTACAGCGGCATGGTCATGATCTTGCCCCTTGCGCTGCTTGCGTACCGTTTAAATAGCCAGTTTGTGTTCAAGACATGAAAAAAATCAGTGTGGTCACGCCGCTGTTTAACGAGCAAGCTAATGTGGCCGAGCTCTGCCGGCGCATTGCGGAAGTCATGCAGTCGATCCCCTATGACTACGAGCATCTGTGCATCGACAACTGCTCTACAGACGATACTGTCCCGCTGCTTCGCCAGATTACGGCATCTGATCCGCATGTCAAAGTAATTGTCAACGCGCGGAATTTCGGGTATATCCGATCTTCATACCATGCCCTGCTGCAAGCGGACGGTGATGCAGTAGTGTTAATCGCGTCAGATCTGCAGGATCCGCCAGAAATGATTCTTGAATTCGTCCAGAAGTGGGAGGAGGGCTTCAAGGCGGTCATGGCAGTTAAACCGGTCAGCGAAGAATCGAAGATAATGTTCCGGCTGCGCAGGCTCTACTACAGGATCGTCACGCGCATTTCCGAGGTGCCGCTAGTACAGAACGCGACCGGGTCCGGTTTGTTTGATCGCGCCGTGCTTGATGTACTGCGTTCGATTCAGGACCCGTACCCGTACTTTCGCGGCCTCGTGTGCGAAGTCGGTTTTCCGATCGCGACGGTTCCATTCAAGCAGCCACGTCGAGTTCGCGGCGTAAGCAGCCAGAACTTCTACTCACTGTATGATATGGCAATGCTCGGAATAACCAAGCATTCCAAGGTCCCGCTTCGGTTGATGACTATCGCGGGTTTCTTGCTGGCATTCGTGAGTCTGATCATCGCATTTGGCTATCTTGTGGCCAAATTGCTGTTCTGGAATGCTTTCGTGTTAGGGACGGCGCCGATTCTCATTGGCATATTCTTCTTTGGCGCACTGCAAATGATGTTCCTCGGTCTCCTTGGCGAATACATTGGCGCGATTCAAACTCAGGTGCGCAATTTGCCTCACGTTATCGAGGCGGAGCGGATCAATTTTTAGCGACCGATTGCGGCATGCAATAACCTTCCCGAAGGAAAGATCGTCGCTACTGTCGCTCACCCGCTGAACGCTTTCGGCTGATGTAATATCCAGCAGAAACCTATATAGGAGGCTCAATGTCACCCGCGCTTCGCTCCGGCCTTAAAGAAGCTATCCTGCTCGCTGGCGTCGTTCTGATGATCGCCGCGTGGAGCTGGCTCCTCAATCACATCAATCTCTACCGGTAATCGTCCGGCAGCACCCCGTCCCATGACCCGAACGCATTCCCGCCTTGTCGTGGCGGCTGTAGCCGCCTGCGCGCTCGTTTTCCTTCTCGTCCGATTCGGCCCTTACTTCCAGACCAGCAGCTTCGACCTCGTGCAGCATTACATGCTGGTCGACGAGATTATGAAGTATGGAGAGATCAGGCCGGATGCAGTTGATCGCATGCGCATCATGGCGTTCTACCCACCAGCGACGCACTGGATGGCCGCCGTCATCGGCTGGATCGGCGGATCGGGCCTCGTCGGCATCAACCTGATCACGATCGCATCGGCGTTTCTGGTCTACGCCCTCATCATAGGTCTGGTTGGAGAAGGGTCGATTGTCCGCATCGTCCTGTTCGCAGCGGCTTTCTATGCCTTCAAGTTCACGAAAGCGATGGTCGGCTATGAGGTCGTGCTGAACTTCTTCTACCCGCAGCTCGTCGGCGATGTGATCTATTTCGGCATTCTCATGTGGCTCGCGCGGTCGGGCGATCTGCTGGAACGCGTGATCGTGCTGACTGTTGCTGGTGGCCTGACGATGTGGGTACAGCCGCTGGCGTCCGTTCATATCTTCGGCGCCGGGCTCGCGCTGCTGGCGTTCGACGGCCTGCACCGCTGGGTACGCGAGAAGCAGCTCCCGCTGAGGTATTTCGCCTACGTGCTGCTTGCCGCCATCGCATCGGCCGTCATCGTGGTCGAGCATCCTGTGTTCAAGATCATGCGCCGCATCTCGGCGAACGACGGCGCGTTGAACTTCGGCTACACGCACATCATGTCCGTCGCGATCCTGTGCGGCGCAATCGGTGTGCTCAATCTTGTGCTGCGTTTGCGCAACAGGGGCACATACGTCGATTCGGTTCTGGGCTGCGCAGTGGTGGCCGCGACGGCGCTGGCGGTCGTGCAGTTCGCCGCTCTCAAGTTTCATGGCGACGGCTCAGCCTATGCCATCAAAAAGCACATGTTCCTGATTGTCACACTTGGCATCATGAATGCGGTGCGCATCGTCACGCTGCCGATCAGGATGAAGCCCGTCGAGGATATCGCCGGCGCGGCGACTATGGCCTGCGCGACCGCGATCGCGTGCGTCGTCCTTCATGGATTTACCGAGCCCGTGCGCCCGCTCGTGCGCGTCTTGTCGTACGCCAACAGTGCGACGAACATCGGCTTTCCGCCGTTCGCGCCGGGGAACACGGCGTCGGACGATAGCGCACTCCCCGTGATCGCCAACGTGATGGTGTCTCTGACCGCCTTCCAGTATCCGTTCAATGACAAGTCCATCGCATGGCAGGGTGGCGCAAGCATCCGACACGACGTGAAATACGTGATGGTCGCCAGCTCGCCGGACGTCGACCATAAGTGCGAGCAGCGGTACGCAGAAGGCACAGACTTCGTGATAGTGCCATCGTCATGTCTAAGCCTGTACACGATGGATGGCCCGCTGAACTTCTCAACGGCCGGAAATGGGCGGCAGTATTCAGGCGATGGATGGAATACCCCTGAATCATGGGGAACATGGACGGACGGGAAAGCCGACGCCGAGCTGAGTTTCAACCTGCCGAAGGACAAGCGCGGACCGTTCGATCTGGACGCCGACGTGATGGCGTACATCACGCCCACGCACAAGGCGCAGACCGTAATCGTCTCGGTCAACGGAAAGGACGTTGCGACGTGGTATTTCGACGCTGACAAGGAGGGACCCGCCGGTCACCGGACTGCGGTGATACCGGCTGATCTCGTGAAGGAGGAAAAGGTGTCGATCGTCTTCAGAACGCCGGGCGCCGTCTCCCCGATGCAGGATGGCGGCCCGGCTGACGAGCGCGTGCTGGGTCTTGGCGTGAAGGCGATTAACGTACGCGCCGCGCGCGAATGAATCCGCTGGCTGTGACTGTGCCGCCCGAGAAATTGCCTTGCCCCACCAGATAGACCGTCGTCGTGGAGGCGATGCTGATCCGGGTAATGGGTGCCGCTACATTGGTTCCAATCGTCATCGAACTGATTTGCGCCTGCGAGTTCTGAACGCCCGTTGCCGCGTTCTGGAACGTCGCCGCAGTGGTGCTGATCCCTGCGATAGCAACTGACATCGTCGAACTCGACAGCGTAAAGCTCACTATCCCGGTCACATCCCAGTCACCGGCGGTCAGGAACATGCTTGTTACTGTGAGAGGCGTGCCACTGGTAACCTGGTAACGGAGACACCAGTTGCCGATCCCGGCGTCGGATATTCGCCAATACTCCCGGCCTGCGCGCTGTCGTGCGTCGCCGTGCCCTTGATCCCGATCGGGCTGGATGGTGTGATCGGCGCGCTTGCGTTCAGCGTCGTGAATGAGCCTACGGCCGCCGCCGTTCCTCCTATGGCGGGAGGCGATGCCCAGATAGTCGTGCTGCAAGTAAAGCCGGTATTGCTCGTGTATTGCAGGATGCTCGATGACGTGCTGCAGCTCGGCATCGCAAATGCCGTCGGCGCCGCTGAAGAGCTGGTCGCGTTCGCGAGCACTGTGTTTGCGACGATCACGGCAATACCGTTCAGCCCCGCCCCTCCCCACGCCGGTGCGCTCGACGCTCCCGTCGAGACGATGGTCTGGCCGCTCGATGAACCCGAAGGATTCAGCCGCTGGATCGGTGCGAGACTCGCGCCGAAAGCGATCTACGCATAGAGCGATACGAGAGCGAGAAGGATCCGTTTTATTCTTCTGTTCCTTGATGTGGACTCGTATGAGAGCGTCACATTCACTTTCGTGGCGCTGCTCACCAGACGAGAGCCACCGGTGAAAACCTTGATCGCTGCAGAGTTGCCATTTGCGGTGCCGTCGACGGCTGCGCGGTAAGCTGCACGGCTCCCGCGTTCTGCACGGACGGCTGGATGATAGTTGGGGTCGCGCCGAGGTTGTACGTTGCAACGATGTTGCCGCTTGCATCGGTGTTTCCGACCACCTGCATGCGGTAATCGAATCAGCCGAAATGGCCGGTTCCAAGCGGTTTTCCACCCGCTCCCGGAGCGACGCAATACGGGATCTTTCCGTCGAAGTAGATGCTGTTGTTCGGCTCTGCATTGAATGCTGAAAAACCGAAGCCAGACTGATTCCACGTCTGAACCTTCGCATTGCATGTATTCTAACGGCGTCTCATTAGCTCAGACAGACGTCACAGCACCCACAAAGGCATCTCCGGACCGATCCAGTCGGGACACTATCTCAGAATTGGCAAAATAGACGTTACACCGTAGACTCTCTGATGTCCTCGAGGCAGTAAGGCACCTCGCACGGAGAACATTCTATCGCGGGGCCAGCATGAACTGGCTCCTTTACATCGTCGCTGTAACCGCACAGAAGCATGATGGCCATTAGACAAATTACTCCGTTTCGCCAGCTGGCCCGCGCCTATTCCGCGCTATTGAATATCAATCACACGATCACCCAGCTTCCTCAGTCGCAGAAAGAGGCATTGGGCGAAATCAGGGATGCGATCTCTTTGCCGTCGCTGCGACAAGAGATCGATGGCCTTCGTCACCAGGTCGCTACGCTCGAAGCATCGTTCGACGCGCGCGTCTCAAAAGCCCTTCGCGACCACTTGTATTTGCCGAAACCATCGCACTGGTCCGCGGAAAAACCGTTCCTACCCTTCTCCACATGCAGCGCAGCGGACTTTCTTCATCCACGTTACGAGGAGATTTGCGGCATCCTTGCTCACGGCTTGCAATTCCATCGCAAACTGTGGGAATGGATTTTCGTGTTCCACCATCTCGAACAAGCAGGCGTGCTCAAGGAAGGAAACCGCGGGATCGGGTTCGGCGTCGGTCAGGAACGACTGCCTGCCGTTTTCGCGAACCGCGGGGTGACCGTGCTCGCAACCGACGCTCCACCGGAAATCGGCGTGTCGAGCGGCTGGACCGAAACGGGACAACATAGCGACAGCCTCGCAGAGCTCAAATTTCCGGAGATCGTCTCGGACGCGGTGTTCGATGCAAAAGTGGCGCATCGCTTTTGCGACATGAACGCAATCAGCGATGATCTCACAAGCTTCGATTTTACCTGGTCCTGTTGCAGTTTCGAGCATCTCGGCTCGCTGGAGGCAGGCATGCAGTTTGTGATAAACAGCGTTGAGAAGTCGTTGAAACCAGGCGGCGTCGCGGTGCATACGACAGAATTCAATCTGTCATCCAATGACGAGACGATCAAAGAGGGTCACACGGTACTTTATCGTCGCCGCGATCTGGAAGAACTTGTCGAGCGTCTCAGAACGGCCGGTCACGAAGTTCAGCGATTTATCGTCGCGCCAGATTCGCACTTCCTCGACTTCCATGTCGATCTTCCACCCTACGCTGACGCTCCGCATCTGAAGATCAAATTCGGCCAGCACGTGACGACGTCCGCGGGCATCGTCGTACGGAAGAAGAGTTGATCGCGAAACGAAGAAGCCAACTCCTGGTCGGCTTTCTTCACTTGCTTCCGGCGCTCAGTCCGTCTCCGACGGATCGTAGGATCGATAGAGCCAGCCTGGACGCTTCCCACCGTCGGGCCCGGTCTTTCGCGCACGAATAAAAATGTATTGCCCGAGATCGTGTTTGCGGTAGTCGATCAGATGACCGAACAGCGCCGTGTCGAGGTGCGCATCGGCCTGATTGAGATGAACATCCGCAGAAAAAATTTCGTCGACCGTAAAGCCCAGATAGTTCAGCAGCGTGTATAGCTCGTGTTTGTTGTACTCACGGTTATGTCGCCCGTACGGACCATATGCGCTGTAGCCGTCGTTGATATTTGAACCCACGATCATCCGCGCGACATTCTCGATGCGGGCGACGTTCGGTGTAGTCAATACCAATGTCCCGTTTGGTTTGAGGATCCGCTTGATCTCTCGCAGGACGCGAATCGGATCGTTCAGTAGGTGTTCGATGATCTCGCAGAACAGCACGATCCCAAGCGACTCTGACTCGAAAGGAAATGCGTCCTCTTCGATATTGAAGTGAGCGTACTCAAGTTGAACGTCCGCCTTGATCGACGCATTGCTGAACTCATTGAAGAACACGCGTTGCGTCGCATTGCCGTTTGCGTACGTTGGGCCGAAATAGTTCGCGAGGCGCCAGTCCACCGGAGTGAACTGGCGCAAAAGCATGGTCGTGAAGTAGGGATTGGCACCGAGTTCAAGCCCGGTTACGGATTCGCTCGAACCGGCAATCGCGCGTTGCACTAAGCCGAACGTGTGCAGGAAGCGCTCGAAATCCTGCTCGCAATAGCTCGCGATCGTATCCGGCGCATCTTCGACATGGACATGTCGCAACCACTCGAACAGATCGTCCCGACCCACACCCTCAGGCAGCGGCAAGGGCGGCCGCAACGGAAAGCTTTCCAGTGAATACAGCTGCCTTGTATCCGTCCCGCTTTCCTGCATCACCGGTGCGACGCTGGAGCTCTCCACAGGAATTTCCTGCGCCACAGTCGAACTACGCCTTTTCAGGAACATCATCGCCCTCGCAATGTAAGAGTCAAGTCGGTTCAGATTGTCACTTCAATCGCGGCGTTTCAAGTCGGATGAGGAGCCGCGCCTCCATCGCGATCACGCGCCGAACCCTCAGTGGTGCGCCTCCACCGGCAACCACGTCCCATACCACTCTTCTCGCAGCAGTACGTTCTTGATCTGATCGGCGCTTTGCGCCCACGTGAGCCACGGCATGCCCGTCGACACAGGCGCATTGCCCTCGTGATTCGCCAAAAGCCAAGCATTCACGGCATCGGCCAGCGCCCCGGACGAATCACCATTGAAATAGAAAGCATGCTCGCCCGCGACTTCGCGGAAAACAGGCAAGTCGCGCGTGATGATCGGTAAGCCCTTCTGCGCGGCCTCGATCAGCGGCAAGCCGAAGCCTTCGCCATTGGACGCCGTCAGCAGCACAGCGGATGCCTCGTAAACCTGCTCGAGGAATTCGTCGCTCGCGCCCTGCAGCCAGAACAGACGCCTGTTCCGCTCGGGATGTTGCTCAAGCTTCTGTGCGAACTCGGCCAATCCCCAACCCGCTTTGCCGACAATGGCAAGGTTGACGTCGACGTTTTCCGCCCACAGCTTCTCGAATGCGGCAACGACCTGAATGTGCCCCTTGCGCGGCTCGACCGTGCCCACCATCAGGACGGTCGGTCGCGAACGCAGCGCATGAAGGGTCCCGGTGGCATCGGGCGGCAAGCCCTTCGACGGTTGACTGCTTTCGATGTCGGCGCCCAGGTGAAAGTAACCCAGCTTCAGATCGTGCAGCCGGTCAACGGGACCGGTGTCGAGCCATACGCGCAGATCGTCGGCCACCGCGCGAGAAATACCAATCAGGCCGTCGGACACGTGCGAAATCGTCTTCAGCCACGGCGGGAAGCACAGCGCGATGACTTCCGGGAACCAGTCCGGATGCATGACGGGAAGCAGATCGTAAACCACGAAATAGATCTTCACGCCGCGCCGGCGCTGACGCACGAACCACTGCTCGGCCGGCGGCACGCAATCGGCCACGAGATCGAGGCCGAGGTAGATGTCGCCCTGCTGCGTATCGAGCCACTCGTCTGCGTCGTCAACCGGCTTCTCGCCTACGCCGATCGTGCGCCAGAACTCGTTGGCATAGCGATAGGCCATGACGCTTCGATCCAGCCTGACGGGGCGAACCTGCAAGCCTGGCGGCGGCGATTTCAGCAACTGAAGCAGTATGGAGCGCGTGACTCGTTGAATACCTGATTTTGCATCGACATGGCAAAGCACGGACACATCGACGAACAGTTGCCGGGCGCGTCCCACTCTCTGATTTGCGGCGATCGAGTCCGCGCTCGAAAGAAAATCACCATCCGTAGTCGGCAGGTCGATCTTGCTGAGCGCGTCAACCAACCGGCGATAACGTTGCGACGCGAGTGCCTGCGACTCCGATGAGGAACCGGGCTCTGTCTCATGCCGAGCAGCGACTTCCGCGCGCCGCAATGCGTGCGCTTCTTCGAATGCCTTCAGTGCGCGCTGCCCCGTCGCATCCCAGGAGAACTTACCGGCGCGCTCGATCGCGTTTTCTCGGAGCGACTGCCAGTACGTATGGTCGCCCAGCGCGCGCTCCATCATTGCCGCCATTTGGTTCAGGTCGAGTGGATCGAAGAGCGCGTCGTCGCGGCAGATCACTTCCGGAATGCTCGTGGTGCAGGATCCGATCACTGCCGAGCCGCATGCCATGGCTTCGAGCGCCGGAAGGCCAAATCCTTCGTGCAATGAGGGGAAAACAAACAGATGACAAAGGTTGTACAGGGCGACGAGATCTTTGTCCGACACGTAGGCAGCAAGTACGAGTTCATTCTCTAAAAGGCCATTCGACTTGGCCAGTTGATACAGCTTTGCCGAATTCGACTCCGTCGCCTGGCACACCATGAACAATTGGTATTGCTTGCGCAATTCGGCCGGCAACTTCGAGTACGCGACAATCAGACCTTCCAGGTTTTTCCGTGGTTCCACGATACCTGTCGTCATCACAAAAGGACGTGTGATGCCGAACTTACCGAATAACGCATCTCGTTGAGACGCGGAGAGATCGATCGGTTTGAACGCATCGGAAACAGCGGTTGAAATATTGGTGATCCGTTGGCGCGGAATGCCAAGTTCGGTGGCAGCTTCTTCGCCGCAATAGGCCGATATGCCGAGAAGAATATCAGCGCGTTTGAGCGCCTCGATCTTGCCCATGTAGTGCTGCTTGAAGCCGGCATCGACCAGATACTTGTCCGGATTCAGATACGGAATCAGATCGTACAGCGTCACTGCCGTGAGCATCTCCGGATACAGCCTCTTGATTGACGTAACCGAATTATCGACATAGCCTTCGAAGAGACTGCTGATGTGAACCACATCAGGTTCTAGCTCGGCAATCGCATGTTCGCGGATCATTTCGGCTGCCGAAGTACGCCAATCGTCGACGCCTCGATACAACGTCAGCGGCGGCAACGAGAAAACTGCAATGCGTTCCGCCGGCAACAAGTCGACAAACGCATGTCGAATCACTTCGACCGTTTCGGGAAACAGGTCGTTAAGGACGATCCATACTTCGTGCTCGCCTGAATTGCGTACGATGGCCCTCGCCAAGGCCATGCTATAGCGTCCAATTCCTCGCAGTCTGCTAACAGACTGGCAACCCTGTAAATCCAAAACGATGCGCATAGTTATTCTGGCGAGTAGTTATCGGTTACCGATGGTTTGACTTCTTTGACTGCAACAGATCCTGATAGACGGTCCGAGCTCGTGCCGTTAATTGCTCGACGGACTCAACTGCGGGCGCAGCGGGCGCCGTACCGAGCGCCTCATTGCCGGCGATGCCGACTAGCCTCGACCGCAGCGCGGGGAAGCGCCGCAATGTCCACGCAACACGATCTTTCAGCTTCGGGTGCGCGTGCAAGAAAGCCGCGCCTCGAACAAGCACCGGTTTCGCGACACGCTTCGCACCCGCACGCGAAAAGCCAACTGTCTTCAGGACCTGCACGGCGCCTCGAACAGGACCCATCATCCGCCACGTGGTACTGTTAACCAACGCTACAACCTGTTGCTTCGCACTGTTGGCGTCGGCTTCGGCAGCGGCCGCACGCGACTGCGCATCGACGGCAGCTTGCTCGGCCCGGCGCAACGACTCCGCCGTCTGCGCCGCTTTCTCGCGCCACAGCACAGCTTCCTTCTCAGCCTCAAGCACTCTTTCAATCAATGCATTCACGTCTTCCTCCTCTTCCTTCGAGGTCGAGAGTGGAGAAGCGCTCACGAGTGACTCAGCGATCCTGATCAGATCAGCATCCTGTTTCTTGAAAGCAATGATCGCGTAGTCCGGCGCCTGCATCAGATTTTGATCCAGAGCCGAAACCACTTTGTTTATAACTGTCGCACCCGTCAACTCACCCGGCATGAGTTGAAGGTCGTTATGCAATTCACCCCGATTGACGGGAACCACCACTACGCGCTCGAACCCAGAATACTCCGCTGCAAAGCTGAGCAAAATAGATGGAATGGGGCGTTCATGCGTCGGATCCAGATAGAAGTTGCACGCGCCGACGACGAGATTGGCCGGGTTAGGCGTTTCCAGCAAAATCGCGCCACCGTCATCGACGACACGATGAGCTTCCTTCAAAAACGCAAGAAGATTGTTGAAGCCCAGGTGCTCGACCACATGAAACGCGCTGATGAACGCATATGCCCCGTCCGCCTGTGCTCGCAGATGTTCCATCGCGTCAGCCCTGAACACCGACAGCCCCATTTCCTGACCGGCCCGCACGAAATCTTCGTTCAGATCCAGCCCTTCAGACTCGATCCCGCGTTCCTTTAGCAATTCAAGCCATTCAGCGCGCCCGCATCCCACGTCGAGCATCTTCTTGCCGATGCGGGTCGACAGTGCTTCCACGAACGGCATATAGACACTTTGCCGCCGTTTGATGACATCACGACTACCGCGGAAGCGATCTTCCAGCGCACGATAAAAATCATCCGATACCATATAATTCCCCGCGTTCCGACCTTAGCGACGTTCGACGTTCAACTCGGGCTCGATCCACGTGCAGCCGACGAACTTTCTTTTAGACATATTCAATACCTGGAAAACAACGGCCAGGTCCCGCCATTCGTAGTTCGCGCCGACGTGCGAATGCCCTGCATGAAGCGCGGTCGCAATCGAGTAGGTACCTTCGCCGAGGTTCATGGGGAAGGTGAACTGATATCGAATGCGGTCCCCTGCAATTACCGATTTCGCCGACTGCTCAAGGTGATGCGTGTTCGTGCCGAAAATGGTTTGGCCAAGGCGATCCTTGATCATGTAACCAAGCACGAGTTCTTCAACCGCGGCATGGACCGCGACCTCGATCTCGAGCACGGCAGGAGCGCCGACATCGAGAATCTCGCTCGCATTGCCCTCGGAATCGATCAAACGGATGTCCGCTATGGTTGCCTCGCCGGAACCCGACACGATCTGCGTCTTGCCTTCGCGCGTAACCGATTGCGTTACCGACGCCGCCTCCTTGTCGGCCAGCAGCGCATTGTAGTAATCGAATATCTCCTCGGGCGGTCCTTCCTTGACCAGACTCCCGCCATTCAACAGGATGGCCCGGTCGCATATCGCCTGGATCGCGGACTTGTCGTGTGAGACGATCAGCAGCGTCGTCCCTTCTTCCCGGTACGAACGGATGCGGTCAAAGCTCTTGTGCTGAAAATAGGCATCACCAACCGACAACGCTTCGTCGACGATCAGAATATCGGGCCGGTGAAACGTGGCGACGCTGAACGCAAGTCGCATCTGCATACCGCTCGAATACACGCGCACGGGCTGGTCGATGGCATCGCCGATTTCTGCGAAGTCTTCGATCTTGCGCATGTTCGCGTTGATCTCGTCGATGCTATAGCCGAGCAACTGACCCGCCATCAGGACGTTCTGACGCCCCGTGAAGTCGGGGTGAAAGCCCATGCCAAGCTCCAGCATCGCGGCCACGCGGCCCGTCATCGTGATGTTGCCACTCGTCGGCTGGGTGGTTCCCGTAATCATCTTGAGCAGCGTGCTCTTGCCCGCGCCGTTGATGCCGACAATGCCGATCGCCTCGCCCTGCTTAACTTCAAAGCTGATGTCGCGCAGCACCCATTTCACGTTGTGACGAGTGACCGCGACGGGCGAAACCCATTCGATGAGGCGCCCGAAGCGAGACGGGTATTGCTTGTACGCCTTACTGACCTTCTGTACTGAGATACTGCCCATGAATATTTGATCCGCTTATCGAGTTGCTGGCTCGAAAGACTGGAACTCGACCCATGCATACGCATCGGTCAACTGCATCGTCCACATGTGCAGCGGCGGCGCGCCGTTGCTCCTGACCGAATCTCAGGATCAACGCTTCGCGCCGCCATCTGTTCCAACCTTCCAGACCGGTCGACAACATTTCCCGCCCCGCGTGGGCCTGCTGCAGTTCAGCCCTTGACCATCCAGTTGATCGTAGCCCGCATATCGATCGGCTCAATACCCGGGGCCAGTGCGTGCAGTTTGTCGGGCGAGCCGACCAGCGTCTTGACTTCGTTTTGTCGCACGAATGCTGGATTGACCTGGACTTTCAGATCGTGGCCAGAAGCCACTCGCACCATTTCCAGCACTTCTTCCAGCGTATAAGGCTTGCCGCTGCAAATATTGACCACTTCCGATTGCGCGTCCGACTCGAGCAACGCGCGATAGAGCTTCGCCACCGTCCGGACATCGGAGAAGTCTCGCGCAACGTCCAGATTGCCCAGTTCGATGACCGGGCGGTGATTGACGAAGTGCCACACGATCTTCGGAATCAGAAAGCGGGCAGCCTGCCCACGCCCCGTGTAGTTGAAAGGACGCACCATCACGATCGGCAACCGGTCGAACCATGTTCTGACCAAGTTTTCCATCGCGAGCTTGCTCGCCGCGTAGTGATTCACTGGCGCTGGCGTGATGCTTTCCTCGATCACACCGCCAGCGTTGCCATAGACGTTCGCGCTACTGACGATGAGAATCTTGTCCGGCCGGTGGCCGACATCCGCGCAGGCCTGCAACAGATTCAACGTGCCAAGCACGTTGACCTGGTACATGTCGAGCGGCACTTCATGCGCGACAAAGCTGATCGCGGCCAGATGAACAATGAAGTCCGGGCGGACCGTTTCGATCACGTGCCGGCAATCGTTGAGCGAAGTAATATCGAGCCGCAACTCGCCTTCGCGCGGAAGACCGCCGACACACGTGCCTGTGACCTGATAACCGGCGCTGACCAGTTCGTCTCGAACATACGAGCCCGTGAAGCCATGGGCACCTGTAATCAAAACACGGCGCATAGGCATCTCAGAACGAGAAGCCGATCTTGTTACGCTGCAGATCCGACTCGACCATCAGTTTGCACAGTTCCTCGAGCGTGGTCTTCGGCTCCCAGCCCAGCTTCTCTTTCGCCTTTGCAGCGTTGCCGATCAGCAGATCGACTTCCGCCGGACGATGGAACTTCGGATTCACGCGGACGAGCACTTTGCCGCTGGACGCGTCGAGACCTTCTTCCTGCTCAGCCTTGCCGCGCCACTCGATGTCCTTACCGACAGCACGGAACGCCATCGAAACGAAATCGCGCACAGTCTCCGTACGGTTCGTCGCGAGCACGAACGTATCCGGCTCGTCGGCCTGAAGCATGCGGTACATGCCTTCGACGTATTCCTTGGCGAAGCCCCAATCGCGCTTGGCATCGAGGTTGCCGAGTTCGAGCACATCGAGCTTGCCGAGCGAGATCTTCGCGACGGAATCGGTGATCTTGCGGGTTACGAACTCACGGCCGCGCAGCGGTGATTCGTGATTGAAAAGAATGCCGCTCGAACCGAAGATGTTGTACGACTCGCGATAGTTGACCGTGATCCAGTGGGCGTACAGCTTTGCGACACCGTAGGGGCTGCGCGGATAAAACGGTGTGTCTTCCTTTTGCGGAATGGCCTGCACCTTGCCGAACATTTCCGACGTCGATGCCTGGTAGAAACGGATCGAGCGATCGATGATGCGAATCGCCTCGAGCACATTCAGTGCGCCGACGCCCGTGATCTCAGCCGTCGTTGCCGGCTGTTCAAACGACACACCCACGAAACTCTGCGCCGCGAGGTTATAGACCTCGCGCGGCTTTGCCATCTCGAGCAGGCGAATGGTCGCGCCGAGGTCAGTCAGATCGTGCTCGACCAGATGAAGATTCGGGTGACCCAGCACACCCACTTCCTGGAGACGCCAGAAGTTGACCGAACTCGTGCGCCGATAGGTACCATAGACCACGTAGCCGCGCTCAAGCAGCAATTGGGTAAGGTACGCCCCGTCCTGTCCGGTGATACCAGTCACTACTGCGCTCGTCAATTCCATCTCCTCGAGAAAGCCCTTCGCGTGATATTCGCGGCAAAGGCAACAATACCAATAACTAACGGATTATAGCCGACGGACCTCCCGCATCCGCCCGCCGGAAGATAGCCAACGGCGTGGACCCTACAGTTCGTCGACCATTTCCGCCGCGTGCCGGCGGAACAGATAAAGGCCAAATGCGCACAGCAGCAGACCGGCCACAAGCACGGGCCAGACAACGCTCCAGTCTGGCCATTCGCGGTTCACGAGAATGGCCTGATAGCCCATGATGAGGTCGGCCATTGGATTGAACTTCACGAGCGCCTTGGCCTCGTCGGGCAGCGCATGCCACGGATAGACGACCGGTGTGAACCAGAACCAGAACTGCAGAAAAATCGTCATAAACTGCCCGACGTCGCGAAAGAAAACGTTGAGGACGCCAAGCGAGATGCCAAGACCAATTGCGAAGATGGTCTGAACGACCAGGAGCGGGATCAGTGCGACGAAAGGAATTCCGGGGAAGTTGCCGCTCAATATCAGGAATATCGTGAACAGCGAAAAGATAATTCCAAAGTTCACCAAGGCGGATACGGTCACGATCACAGGTAGCGCGATCCGCGGAAAACTGAGCTTCTTTAACAAATTTGCGTTTTCAACGAACACATTCTGCGCACGCGAGACGATCTCGGCAAAGAGGCCCCAGGTCAGAATGCCGGCGCACAGGTAAATGCTGTAGCCGAACGTGCTTTGGACGCCCGGCATCCGTGACTTCATCACACCCGCGAAAATCACGGTGTACACGAGAATCATGGCGAGTGGCTGCAGCACCAGCCACGCCGCACCCAGCATGCTCGTGCGATAGCGTGTCTGAAATTCACGCTTTACGCTTCCGATAATGAAGCCCCTGTACCGTAAGACGGCACTCAACAAAGCACTCAAGTCTTGCCCTCAATCAATTGTCGCGAGGGGAATGGGACGCCATTCCGCAGATGACGCCGACCTGCAGCAGCCATAGGGCAGATCGGACGCACGCTATTGTCCGTTATCGTCTGGTCGGGAGGCAACCTGCCAGGTTCCGAAGGGCCGGATCGTTATCTTCCCTCGCGAGCCGCGCGCAGCACCGTCAGGCAGCGGCCCAGTTCATCGTCCCACTGCGGCGGCCGGATTCCGAAAACCTCGGTCAACTTCGCATTCGATAACCGCGAGTTGTGTGGGCGCCGCGCAGGCGTCGGGTACTGATCCGTCGAAATCGGCAGCACGGTCGGCGGCGCACTTAATCCAGCGTGAGCGAAAATCGCCTGCGCGAATCCCGCCCAGCTCGTTGCACCCGCAGTTGTCAGGTGATAGACACCGCTGCGGTCTATCCACGCTTCCCGTGCCGCCGCCAGTCCACCGGACGGCTGCTCAAGCATGCGTGCCGTCATTTCGGCTATTGTTCGCGACCAGGTGGGCGCACCGAACTGGTCTGCGACTACGGAAAGCTCAGACTTTTGCTGTGCAAGACGCAGCATGGTCAAGAGAAAGTTCTTGCCGTGCATGCCGTACACCCAGCTGGTCCGCAGTACAGCCCACGCACCACCTACCTGCGCAATGGCACGTTCGCCAGCGAGCTTCGTCGCCCCGTACACATTCAGCGGGTTCGGAAGATCGGTTTCGTCATAGGCACCGTCCTTCGTACCGTCGAATACATAGTCTGTCGAATAGTGAACAAGCAGTGCGCCGATCCGACGTGCTTCCTCGGCCAGCACACCCGGAGCCTCGCCATTGATGCGCATCGCCTTGCTCTGGTCGCTTTCAGCCTGATCGACGGCCGTATAGGCAGCGGCGTTCAGAATGATCGAAGGACAGACGTCCGAGATCACACGTCGAATTTGCCCCAAATCCGACAAATCGAGCTGATTCCGGTCGACCCCAACCGCCCGTATGTCATTGCGCAGACGCAATAGCAATTCAGCGCCAACCTGCCCGGTCACGCCGGTCACTAGAACGACAGGTTCACGGCGATCAGTCATGAGTAAAAAATACCAATTGGCGCTCGGCGCGTCGTTCTTACCGAATCGAGATCTGCGTCAAGCCGCAAATTATAGATTCGCCCGGCCGGCGGCCGAAGCGGTCGTAACGAACTGATACAATCCCGCCCCTAATTCAGGGCGCAAACGCATCGCCTGCGTGTCCCTCTTCCGGACGGTCAGTCGTAGGCCTCGGCGTCGGCAAAGCGTTTGCCTGCCGCGTCCTTCGTCGCCAGAATCGGCGGGGCATCCAAGGGCCAGTCGATCCCGATCTCCGGATCGTTCCACGCGACGCAGCGCTCGTGTTCCGCAAACCAGTAATCAGTCGTCTTGTAAAGGAAGTCGGCGGCTTCGGACAAGACAAAGAAGCCATGTGCGAAGCCCGGCGGGATCCACATCTGGCGCTTATTGTCGGCACTCAGACGATGCCCCGTCCACCTGCCGAAATTCGGTGACGATCTGCGCATGTCGACGGCCACATCGAAGACCTCACCGGCGATCACGCGCACGAGCTTGCCTTGCGCTCGCTGAATCTGATAATGCAGGCCCCTCAGTACGTTCTTCGTGGAGCGCGAGTGGTTGTCCTGCACGAATTTGACCTGCTCACCTATCGCTTGAGCGAATTCCTGCTCGTTGAAGCTCTCGAAAAAAAAGCCTCTCTCGTCCCCGAACACTTTTGGCTCGACGATTTTCACTTCCGGCAACGAAGTGGCAATAATGGAAATTTTCATGCGGCGGGCTCGGTCAACAGCTTCAAAAGGTACTTGCCGTAAGCGTTTTTGGTCAGCGGCGCGGCGAGCCTTGCGACATCTTCCGCCGCGATCCACCCGTTGCGGAAGGCGATTTCTTCCGGACAGGCAACCACGAGGCCCTGACGCTTCTGCAAGGTCGCGATGAACGTGGCCGCGTCGATCAGCGAATCGTGCGTTCCCGTGTCGAGCCACGCGTAGCCACGCCCCATGATCTCAACTCGCAGCTTGCCGGCGTTCAGATAATGGGAGTTGACGTCGGTAATTTCCAGCTCGCCGCGGGCTGAAGGCTTGATACTCGCAGCGATCTCACAGACGTCGTTGTCGTAAAAATATAGGCCCGTGACGGCGTAGTTCGATCTCGGCTGCGCGGGCTTCTCTTCGATCGAGAGCGCGCGGAACTGCGCATCGAATTCGACGACACCGTATCGCTCAGGATCATTGACGTGATAGGCAAAGACCGTCGCGCCATTGACGTGCGCGTTCGCGGTGACGAGCTGCCGCGCAAGATCGTGCCCATAGAAAACGTTGTCGCCGAGAATCAGCGCGCAAACGTCGTTGCCAATGAAGTGGCGCCCGATGAGAAATGCCTGCGCGAGGCCATCCGGAGATGGCTGCACGGCGTACTGGATCTGCATGCCCCACCGGCTGCCGTCGCCCAGCATCGCCTGGAAGCGCGGCGTATCGTCGGGCGTCGAGATGATAAGCACATCGCGTACGCCGGACAGCATCAGTGTCGACAGCGGATAGTAGATCATCGGCTTGTCGTACACGGGCAGCAGCTGCTTCGACACCGCGTGCGTGATAGGGTAAAGGCGAGTCCCCGACCCGCCCGCGAGAATGATTCCCTTACGTGCCATATCGTGCCCTCAGTTCGACCGCGCGTAGTGCGTGTCCAACCAGTCTCGATAGCTTCCGCTCGTTACACCATCGACCCACCCGGCATTGTCCAGATACCAGGCCACCGTTTTCCGGATGCCCGTTTCGAAGGTCTCGGCGGGCCGCCAGCCCAGTTCGCGCTCGATCAGCGACGCATCGATCGCATAGCGCCGGTCGTGTCCGGGGCGGTCCTTGACGAACTCGATCTGTTCTGCGTAACAACCACCCGATGTTGCCGGGCGCAACTCGTCGAGCACATCGCAGATCGTGCGCACGACGTCGATGTTCGTCTTCTCGTTCCAGCCGCCGATATTGTAGGTACGTCCGACGACTCCCCTTTCCAGCACGGTGCGGATCGCGGCGCAGTGGTCGCCGACGTACAGCCAGTCGCGCACGTTCTTGCCGTCGCCGTACACCGGCAGCTTCTCGCCCTGGATAGCCCGCGTGATCGACAGCGGGATCAGCTTCTCGGGAAACTGATAAGGACCGTAGTTGTTCGAACAATTGGTCGTGAGAGTAGGAAGACCGTACGTGTGGTGATAGGCGCGGACGAAGTGGTCCGATGCAGCCTTGCTCGCCGAATAGGGGCTGTTGGGCGCATACGCCGTTCGCTCGTTGAACGGCGGGTCGTCCGGTTCGAGCGAGCCGAAGACCTCATCCGTTGAAATGTGCAAAAACCGGAACGCAGCTTTCTCACCTGCGTCGAGTTCGTTCCAATAGGCCCGCGCGGCTTCGAGCAACATAAAAGTGCCGACGACGTTCGTCTGCACGAATTCGCCCGGCCCACGGATGGAGCGGTCAACGTGGCTCTCTGCTGCAAAATGGACGACGGCGCGCGGCCGATGCCTGGCGAACAACGCGGCGAGCGCAGCGGCGTCGCAAATGTCGATGTGCGCAAAAATGTGGCGCTCATCAGCAGACAACGGCGCCAGGGTGGTGGCGTTGCCTGCGTATGTCAGCTTGTCGACGTTGACGACAGGCTCGCTGCCTTGGCGAAACCAGTCCAGCACAAAGTTTGCACCGATGAAGCCGGCGCCCCCCGTAACCAGAATCATATTTTCCTCTCAGTTGCACCAGCAGCGACCGGCGGTACGGGCATACCCCACCCGGTAACGCGTTATTATGGCACGCTGTCATGCGCTCGCTGCCGGCCCGCAGTGACGCCGTGACGCCATTGTGAGGACGCCGCGGCGACACTTCTGCTAGCAACCGCACAATATTTCCGACAATCGGACACACTGGAATATCGACACGATGACAGCATTCCTGAAGCCCCCTGCACTCGCTTTTGGCGATCTGCAAGGTTGCCGCACACAGTTTCAGCAGCTTCTCGCCAAAGCGGCGCCGCCTGCCGACGCTCCACTGTGGTTCGCTGGGGACCTGATCAACCGTGGCGGCGAATCGCTTGCAACGCTGCGCGACATCATCGAGATGGGCGATCGCGCCGTTCCCGTGCTCGGCAATCACGACCTGCACCTTCTCGCCGTGTACGCGGGCATCCGCAGGTCCAAGAAAGGGGACACGATCGACGATATTCTGGCTGCGCCCGATGCGGAAGACCTGATCGACTGGGTTCGCCACCGGCCGCTCGCTCACTACGAAAACGACATTCTGCTCGTGCACGCTGGCGTGCTGCCGCAGTGGGATGTCGATCTGACGATGGAGCTCGCCGACGACCTGCAACGCGCGTTGCGCGCACCGAGCTGGAAAGAGACGCTCGCGGGGCTGTACGGCAACGAGCCGAACCAGTGGACGCCGGGCCTCAAAGGCCTCGACCGGCTGCGCATCACCTGTACCGCGCTCACGCGCATGCGCTTTTGCAATGTCGATGGCGTAATGGATTTTTCGTCGAGCGGCGGCATCAACTCTGCGCCGAAGGGCTTCATGCCGTGGTTCGACGTGCCTGGGCGCAAGACGGAGAACATCACGATCGTCTGCGGACACTGGGCCGCGCTCGGCCTGATGATGCGCGACAACCTGATCGGACTCGATTCGGGTTGTGTATGGGGCGAACAACTGACGGCCGTCCGGCTGGCGCAGTCGCCCGCCGAACGCACGGTCACACAGGTGGAATGCGAAGGCTGCCGCGCCGTCGTCGACTGATTGGCGCCCTGAACCGTTACGCGTGGCGCGTCAGGTCAACGTCCGAACCACCCAGCGGTTCCTTTGATTGAACCACGCTCGCATCGATGAACTCCTGAGTCCGATCGGCGATCTGTCCGGCGCGGCGAGCTTCCGGGTCTTGCAACGCGGCGAGCGCCGCTCGCACGGAAGCCTGCGCCTCGGCCGCCAGCAAGCGCCGGTCGGCGCCCGGCGCGAGCGGCGCGCCGACATACACATGCGCGGTCAGCGGGCCGCCGCGCAACAGCGCATCGAGCGATTCACCCAACGACATCTCGCCGATATACGCAGGCGCCGTCGATTGCCGCCCCTGCGCATCCTCGTACATCAGGCAAAGGGGCTGCACGGGGCGTGACGCCGATACGGGCGCCTGGAACATGTTCGCGTGAAACGGCAGCAGTTGAGTGCCGTCGGACGTGGTGCCTTCCGGAAACACGCACATCAGCTCGCCCGCGTTCAGCCGGTCGGCGAGTTCGTGCATGATGCGCTTCGCGTCGCTGCGCTTCTCGCGCTGAATGAACACGGTGCCCAGTTGCTGCGCGCACCAGCCGACGATCGGCCACCTGCGGATCTCCGCCTTCGATACGAACGGCGTCGGCCGCCACGCGTTGATCACGTAGATGTCGATCCACGAAATGTGATTCGCGACGACCAGCACGCCTTCATCGAGCCGCACGCCATCGTTGTGCACGACGAGGCGCATGCCGCACAGCTGCAACATACGCACCGACCAGGCGCGATTCAGTTCCAGACGCTGCTGCGCAGTCGCACGAGGAAAACGCGTCCAGACGGTCCACATGCCGCACAGCAGATGCACGACCAGCCGAACCTTGCGAAATGCGAGCTTCATGATTGGAGTCTTCCGCTTACCTTCCGTTTCTTTTCCGCTTCTCTGCCAACGCCCGGCTTTGTCAGCGCTGCTCGAACGCAACCTGCCCGCCGACAACCGTCGCACGCACGCGCGCCGGCAGCTCGTAGCCGAGGAACGGCGTGTTGTGCCCCTGGCTCTTCAGTGCGCGAGGCTCGACGCGCCAATGCGCGCCGCGGTCGAACACGCACAGGTCGGCGGTTGCGCCGGCTTCGATGCGGCCAGCGGGCAGCTTCAACACGTCGGCAGGCGCGGCCGTGATGCGATTCAGCGCCTTCGCGAGCGAAACGCCCGCCTCATCCGCCCACTTGACCGTCAGCGACAGCAGCAGTTCGAGCCCCGTTGCGCCCGGCGTCGCCTCTGCGAACGGCAGCAGCTTTTCGTCGTCGTCGACGGGCGTATGGTCCGAACAGATCGCGTCGATTGTGCCGTCGAGCAGACCCGCGCGAATCGCCTCGCGGTCGCGTTGCGAGCGCAGCGGCGGATCGAGCCGGAATTGCGAATCGAAATAACCGATGTCGATGTCGATCAGATGCACGTGATTGATCGTGACGTCGCAGGTGACGGGCAGGCCTTCAGCCTTCGCCGCGCTCATGAGCGCGACGCCCGCGCCCGAGGACACGTGCGACAGATGCACGCGCGCGCCCGTCACGCGGACGAGTTCGAAAATCGTATGCAGCGCGATCGTTTCCGCCGATACGGGCACGCCCGACAGACCGAGGCGTGACGCGAGCGGTCCGCTCGCCGCGACGCCGCCCTTCGCGAGATAGGCATCCTGCGGACGCAGCCACGCGGTATAGCCATACGTGTTCGCGTACTGCAGCGCCCGCAGGAGCACCTGCGTATCGACGATCGGCGTGTCGGCCTGCGAGAAGCCGACGCAGCCGGCTTCCGTCAGCTCGACCATCTCGGTGATCACCTGTCCCTTGAGGCCGACCGTCAGCGCGCCCAGCGGATACACATGCGCGCGATTAAGATTGCGCGCGCGGAACTTGAGCATTTCGACGAGGCCCGGCTCGTCGAGTACGGGATCGGTGTCGGGCGGACACACAAGGGTCGTCACGCCACCCGCGAGCGCCGCGGCCATTTCCGATTCGAGCGTCGCCTTGTGCTCATAGCCGGGTTCGCGCAGCCGAGCCGACAGATCGACGAAACCGGGCGCCACATAAAGGCCCTTTGCGTCGATCGTCTTTGCCGCGTTGAAATCGGCAGGCGCGCTGCCGAGCGCGACGATCTTGGCCGCCGCGATGAATACGTCCTGTTGCTGTTCGGTGCCCGCGACCGGATCGATCAGTGTGCCGCCTTGAATATGGATCTTCATGCGCTGCCTTTTGTTACCTGCCTGTGCCTGATGTGGTTGTGCGAACTGTCCGCGGATCAGTCGTTGTTGCCCGCGACGATGCCCATCACCGCCATGCGCACCGCGATGCCGAACGTCACCTGATTGAGGATCACCGATTGAGGCCCGTCGGCGACCTGCGAATCGATTTCGACACCGCGATTCATCGGGCCCGGGTGCATCACGATCGCATCGGGCTTCGCGAGCGCGAGACGCTCGGGCGTCAGCCCCCAGCTCTTGAAGTACTCCTGCGCCGACGGCAGCAGCGCGCCGCTCATCCGCTCGTTCTGCAAACGCAGCATGATGACGACGTCGACGTCCTTCAGGCCTTCGTCGAGGTTATGGAACACGCGCACGCCCATCTGCTCGAGACCGCCCGGCAACAGCGTGCGCGGACCGATCGCGCGCACTTCGGGCACGCCGAGCGTGGTGAGCGCGTGAATATCGGAGCGCGCAACGCGCGAATGCAGAATGTCGCCGACGATCGCCACGCGCAGATTCGTGAAGTCGCGCTTGTAATGGCGGATCGTGTACATGTCGAGCAGACCCTGAGTGGGATGCGCGTGCCGGCCGTCGCCGGCGTTGATCACGTGCACGTGCGGCGCGCAGTGCTCGGCGATCAGATACGGCGCGCCGCTCGATGCGTGGCGCACGACGAACATGTCGGCATGCATTGCCGACAGGTTGTTGATCGTGTCGAGCAGCGACTCGCCCTTGCTCGTCGACGAAGCGTTGATGTTCAGATTGATCACGTCCGCCGACAGCCGCTTCGCGGCGATCTCGAACGTGGTACGGGTGCGCGTCGAGTTTTCGAAGAACAGGTTGAACACCGACTTGCCGCGCAACAGCGGCACCTTCTTCACCTCGCGGTCGGTCACGCTGACGAACTGCTCGGCCGTATCGAGAATATGGCTGACGATCGCGCGCGGGAGGCCTTCGATAGTCAGCAGATGCTTCAGCTCGCCGTTCTTCGTGAGCTGCGGATTGCCCTTCAGGAAACCGTAGCGAAAACGGCCCGCTGACGCCGCGCTATCGTTCGAATCGGTGGAACCTTGGGAAACCGGGTTGGGCGTGTTCATGGTGTTCCTGAATCAGACTTGGGACTGCGGGTGGTGCTTTGGTGTGTTGCGTTGCGGTGCCGCTTTTCGGATGCCGCTGCGAGGTATGGATCTCTTTCGACCTGTGCTCGCGCTGGTGGCATGCTACGTGCGCTATACGCGCCACATTTTCGATGCCCTGCTTCGGATGTTGCCGTCCTGCTCGCGCGAGCGCGCTCAATCCACGCGCGGCTCGGTGTGAAACGTGAAGCGTTCGCCATCGCGCGCGAGCACGAGCGTCGCATTCGCCGGCACTTCGACCGTGCCGCCGACGAAGCCCGCGGCCACTGGCAACTCGCGCCCGCCACGGTCGGCGAGCACGGCGAGTTCGACGGCTGCGGGGCGCCCGTAGTCGTACAGTTCGTTCAATGCGGCGCGCACGGTGCGGCCCGTGTACAGCACGTCGTCGATGAGCACGATGCGGCGGTTGTCGACTTCGAACGGCAACGAAGTCGGGCTCGCCTGCGTGTGCAGACCTTTCTTCGCGTAGTCGTCGCGATGCAGCGCGACGTTGACGACGCCGAACGTCGCGACGTTCAGGTCCTTGGCGAGCCGCTCGGCGAGCCATGCGCCGCCGCTGTAGATGCCGGCGAGCACCGCGCCGTCGGGACCACCGAGCGCGTCGCCGTATGCGGCGCGAATCTGTTCGAGCACGGCGCGATAAAACGCCTCGGCGTCAATGGAACTCATGATCGTCGGAAAGTCCGTCCAGATATTGCTGAAGAATGATGCACGCAGCTTCGGCGTCGAGCATGCCGGCCTGTCTCGTCCCGCTGCGGATGCCCGCCTCCGCTTCGACGGACGAATAGCGCTCGTCGACCCACGAGACGGGAAGATTGAAACGCCCGTTCAGTTGATTGCCGAAGCGCTTGGCAAGCTGGGTTCGTTCATGCGCGGTGCCATCGGGATGCATCGGCAGCCCGACGACGAGCGCATCGGGCTTCCATTCGTCGATCAGTTTGCCGACGGCTTCGAAACGGTATTCGCGATTGCGGTTTTGCAGAACGACGAGGGGCCGCGCGCTGCGCGTCAGTGAATTGCCGACGGCGACGCCGATGCGTTTTTCGCCATAGTCGAACGCAAGCAGCGTCGCTTCACGTCCGGCTATGTCGCTCATGCGTGACCCGCTTCGCCGGAGAGCATCGACGACGAAATGCCGAGCAGTGCGAGCGCGGCTTCGAAGCGGTCTTCGGCGGGCACGTCGAACACGATTTTCGGATCGGCCTGAACGGTGAGCCAACCGTTCTTCGAGATTTCTTCTTCGAGCTGGCCCGCGCCCCAGCCGGCATGACCGAGCGTCAGCAGGAAGCGCTGCGGGCCCTTGCCGCTCGCGACGGCTTCCAGTACGTCTTTCGACGTGGTCATTTCGAGCCCGCCTGGCACCTGCATCGACGACGTATAAGTGCTTTCCGATGCGTCATGCAGCACGAAGCCGCGTTCCGTTTGCACGGGGCCGCCGAAATACACGGGAACATGCAGCAAAGGTTCGATTTCGAGCTTGAGATCGATGCGATTGAAGAGCGCCTGAAGGTCGATATCGGTTGGCCTGTTGATGACGAGGCCAAGCGCGCCACGCTCGCTGTGATCGCAAAGGTAGACCACCGTTCCTGAAAACGTGGGGTCCGCCATGTTCGGCATGGCGATCAGGAACTGGTTGGTCAGATTGATGCGATCGTTACTCTTGGGCATAGGTCGAATTTTAGCAAAGACGGTGCGCAACTGCGGGCTTCCGGCCTCATACACGGAGGCCTGCCGGATCGTACAGCGCGCCACGCTTGCAACCTGTGCGCAGCCTCTGTGCATCGGCGCGCGGCCGGCAAAAACCGCAGTTCATGAAACTGCACTCTATCACGCGCTTCGCCCTCGCCGGGCAAGAGGAACGTGCGCTATCGCGCGGCGAATGGCATAGGACAAGTGACCGTCCCCATTCAACCCGCGTGAGCTTCGACTCGCTACGCGACGCCCTGCTCGATCGCGTGCGTGAGCGCCGAGAGAGCGGTCGTCGCGGACTGCGGCGCGACACCCGCCGCCACCTTATGCAACATCGCGCGCAGCGCCTCGGCGGCGGCTTCGAGCGAAGGCGCGCCGGGCGCATCGACGGCGACATGTGCGCGAACCGCGGGCGTCGACACGCCAGCGTGCGCGCGACGACGCCACGCAAGCCCGAGCGCATCGGCGAGCAGCGCCACCTGGCCCAGTCCGAGCGCGGACGCCGCCGCGCCCAGCCGGTACGCGGCATCGCCCGCCTGCAGCGCGGCGCTTGGGTCGGCCTTCTGTGGGTTGTCCGCGGCGCGCGCATGGTCGGTCAGCGCGACGATCGCGCCATCGGCCGTCTGCAAGAAGTCCTCGTAGGCGTTGGCATTGACCGTGAGCACGCCCAGCTCGCGCGTCACCGCGGCCTGCGCGGCCAATGCCTCGGCCTGGTGCGCGCCCGCCTCCCATAGTGCCTCCGACGCCTGCGTGCCCGCGACATGCCAGTCCACCGTCAGACCGTAGTCGCGCAGCAATTCGACGTGTTCGGTGTCTTCGGCGGCGGCGCCGAAAAGCGCGTAGTCGCGCCACAAAAGCGCGAGCGTCGCGCGCACTAGCGAGCGCGGCGCGAGGGGGATGCCCCGCGCCGCGTCCGCGAGCGCCAGATTGCAGCGCGCATAGAAACGCCGCGTTTCGGCGTCTTCGATCGGCAGGCCGCGTGCGCGGAAAGCGCGGGCGCAAGCGGACGCGAGACGCCAGAAGTCGTATGGATCGGGGCCCGTCAGTTCGGCAAGACATGCGTCGAGATCGACGAGCGCGGCGTTGACGGCGCCTGCCACCGCGCTCGTGCCGACATTGCCCTTCGAGCGCAGCACGGGCAGCAGCGCCTGCTCGTAGCGGGCCCGCGCATGCGCGAGACGCGCCGCGGGCTGCGAGCGCAGCGTGACGGGCGGAATCGGCCGGCCGGCCAGCGCGATGTCTTCGAATGCGACGCTGTAGCCGGGCGTGTGCTGCGCGATATGGGTGCTGAGTGCCTGGTAGTGCGAGAACAACGAGGGCGAGCAGCTCAGCTCGCGCAGATTGCGCCGCTCCAGCGCCGCGTGAAAAGCGCGCAACGCCGCGCCGAACGTGGCGCGCACGGGGGCCTCGTCGGCGAGACCGCTGGCGGCCATCGGCGACACCAGCAACAGCGCGTCGGTAAAACGTTGCGCGGCCAGCCAGCCTGCCTCGCGCAGCGCGCGCACCGCGACGAGCAGCTGCGCAGTCATGTCGCGACGCTCGTCGAAGGCGTCGAGGGCGTCGGCAATGGCCTGTTCCGCCGGGCGGACGGCGCCGCCGCGGGGATTCGGTAAAGCGTCGAGCGTATCGGGCGATGCGGATCGAGGAGTCATGAGCAGGCTGCAGGAACGCCGGCATGTCAGGCGTGCACCCGCAAGGCGCCGCCCGAACTGCCGCAGTGGCGAAAGTAAAGCAACCGCAGGGCCATCGGACGCCCGGCCGGAAACGGCGCCGCGTCTTTTGATCACTTGAAGACGCGATGCGACAGCCTGGCGGCGATGGCTACGCGAGACGGCAAGCGCGCCCATCGCGCATTTCGGCGATCGTCGGCAAACGTCGACGCCGACGAGACGGCACCTGCTGGACCAAAACCACAATCAGGCGCAATAGCGCACCATAAAGCGCAATGAAAGCCCGGTGACGCGTTACCTGCGACACCGCGTGTGCGCGGATGTTCCATCCCGCGCGAAAACATGCAATTCGAGTCTTGCGCCCTTTCACTTCACGCGATGGACAAACGCCGCCCGTCGCCGAACGATGGGTCGCTCAGATCTGGACCATCTCGAAGTCTTCCTTGCGCGCGCCGCACTCGGGGCAGGTCCAGTTGATGGGAACATCTTCCCAGCGCGTGCCCGGCGCGATTCCTTCCTCTGGCAAACCGGCTTCTTCGTCGTAGATCCAGCCGCAGATCAGGCACATCCAGCTCTTATATTCCATTCTTGAGTCGCGTCGAAAAGTCCGTGGAAACGGGAGCCATGATGGTACCGTGTTGCCGCCCCTATGCCTAGCGGATGCGGGGCCCGAGCGGCTCCGAGCGGCCCCGTGGCCGCTTTATCTATGATGGGACAGACCGGCTGATGCGAAAAAATGCCGGCTGCCGATATAAAGCCGCATAATTGAGCCGTCTGCGGGCCCCATCGGCGCCTCGCGCGCCCACGGCCCACGAACGCCCCGCTTATCGACTCATCAAAGATTTCATGGCCAGCGACACCCCTCCCATCGTTCTCACTTTCGGCCTCTCCGATCCGACGGGCGGCGCCGGGCTGCAAGCCGACCTGATGACGCTTGCCAGCATGGGCTGCCACGGCGTGTCCGTGCTGACCGGCTACACGGTGCGCGACTCGGCGAATTGCGACGAAGTGACCGGGCTCGACCCGGAAGTCGTCGCGACCCAGGCGCGGATGCTGCTGGAAGACATGCCCATCGCGGCGTTCAAGGTCGGTGCGGCAACGCGCGCGGAAGTGGTCAGCGCAATCGCCGAAGTGGTCGCCGATTACGACGACATCCCGCTGATTCTCGCCCCCGACTTCACGCTCGACGACGAACACGTGCTCGCCGCCGACGAGTTGCGCGAGGCGATCGCCGATCTGCTCGCGCCGCAGACGACGCTGCTCGTCGCCGACACCACAGCGCTACTCGCGCTTGCGCAGCCGGACGGCGACGCTGAAGCGCCGACGCTCGATGCGGCGATCTCGCATCTTCTGGCGCAAGGCTGCGAATACATTCTGTCGACGGAAACGGGCACGCACCGGCTCGTCAATACGCTATTCAGCGACGAAGGCCAGATACGGCAGGACATGTGGGATCGCGCCCAGCAGCGCGTCATGGGCATCACCGATACGCTCGGCGCCGCGATCGCCGCGCTGCTGGCGAACGGCCAGGAGCCCGCCGAAGCGGTGCGCGAAGCGCAGGAGTATCTGTTCCAGGCGACGCAGGCCGCGTTTCGCCCGGGTATGGGCGCTTACCTGCCGGACCGCTTCTTCTGGGCACGCAGCAGCGATGAAGACGTGCCGCTTGCCGGAGGCAAGGAGCCGCCGCCGGGCGAGGCACGGCACTGACCTGTTGGGTTCCGTCATTTTCCGCCCTCCGCTCGCAGCTTGCGGAGGGCGCGTCCACATCACTGCTTTCGCATCAACCCGATAATCAAGCACGAATTGGCAAGTCGGATCTTTCTGTTGAAACAACGCTGAAGCAATCGGCATCGCGGCGGCCAGAACATGGCTTGCCTGCCGGAAGCGCAAACAAAAAACCCGCATCGCTGCGGGTCTTAATGAGATGGTCCCCTCCACCCTACGAGCGGGTTACGCTGTAGGGTGTTTTTCTTTCTGGAGACCATCAATGGATAGCGTGACGCTGGTTGGAATCGATCTGGGCAAACATTCGTTTCATCTTCACGGCCAGAACAAGCAAGGTAAAGCTGTGTTTCGCAAGAAGGTGAGCCGCAAGCAACTGGTTGAGTTCTTTGCCACGTTTCACGCCTGTACGGTGGTCATGGAAGCCTGTGCTGGAGCCCATTACATGGCACGCAGGCTGGCTGGATTCGGACATGAGGTCAAGCTCATTTCGCCGCAGTTCGTGCGCCCCTTCGTCAAGAGCAACAAGAACGACTTCGTGGACGCGGAGGCGATCTGCGAAGCGGCATCCCGCCCGTCCATGCGATTTGTGACGCCAAAGACGGAGCTGCAGCAAACGCTGTCCGCCCTGCACCGGGTCCGCGAGTCGCTGGTGCGCGATCGCACGAAGACTACCAATCAGATCCACGGCTTCCTGCTTGAATTTGGCATCAGCCTGCCCAAGGGCAAGGCGGTTATCACGCGTCTGCCCGCCGTGCTAGAAGAGCATTCATTGCCGCCGCACCTGGTCACGACGCTTGAACGCCTGCACAAACACTACAAGTATCTCGGCGAACAAATTACGGCCATCGAGAAGGAAATCACCCAGCAACTCGCCGCCGACGATCTCGGTCAGCGTCTGCTGAGCATCCCCGGCGTTGGCCCCATTACGGCCAGTGTATTGGCGGCGGAGATGGGGGATGGCAAACAGTTCGGCTGCAGTCGGGATTTTGCTGCGTCCATCGGCCTGGTGCCCCGCCAGTACAGTACGGGAGGCAAATCAAATTTGCTGGGCATCAGCAAACGGGGTGACAAGAATCTCCGGCGCCTGCTGGTGCAGTGCGCCCGTTCCTATATGCAGCGGCTGGAGCGGCAAACGGGCCGGCTTGCCGATTGGGTCCGGGGCATGCTCACCAGACGGCACTCGAACGTCGTGGCTTGCGCGCTGGCAAACAAGCTCGCTCGAACGGCATGGGCGCTGGCAACCCACTATGCAACCTTTAACCCGGAGCCGACCGGCGGACCTGCCTGATCCGCCGACGCCCTATCTTGCTGAAACGAAGTGACGAATCACCAACTGGTTTTGCGACCGCTGAAATTTGATGACGTAAACGGCACAACGGCCTGACGGACAACCTGCCACAAAAATCGGCCTTCGAGGCCGCGGTCTTTTTAAGGACTGTCAGGCGCGACTCTCATCGTGGCGCGGGGAGTAATCCCCACAACGACGCCGGATAGATTTAGGCAAGCCAATCACACATCGAAAGTCAGTGTTGCAAAAACGGAGGGGACCATAGATTTGTTTTTTGGGAAGCACGCCTCGCGACGCGCTTCCCGCATGTATTCCCATTGCCGGAAATTACATGTCCATGCCCATGCCGCCCATGCCGCCGGGCATGCCGCCAGGCATCGGTGCATCTTCCTTCGGCAGTTCGCAGACAGCTGCGTCCGTCGTCAGCAGCAGGCCAGCGACGGAAGCTGCGTTTTGCAGCGCCGTGCGCGTCACCTTCGTCGGATCGACGACGCCAGCTTCGACCAGGTCGCCGTACTCGCCCGTTGCTGCGTTGTAGCCGTAGTTGCCCTTGCCAGCCGAAACAGCCGCCACCACGACGCTGGCTTCTTCGCCGCCGTTCGTGACGATCTGGCGCAGCGGCTCTTCCATCGCGCGCAGCACGATCTTGATGCCTGCGTCCTGGTCAGCGTTGTCGCCCTTCACGCTGCTGATTGCGGCGCGAGCGCGGATCAGCGCGACGCCGCCGCCAGCCACGATGCCTTCTTCCACGGCCGCGCGCGTTGCGTGCAGTGCGTCTTCGACACGTGCCTTCTTTTCCTTCATTTCGACTTCGGTCGCGGCACCAACCTTGATCACTGCAACGCCGCCAGCCAGCTTGGCCACACGCTCTTGCAGCTTTTCACGGTCGTAGTCCGACGTCGCTTCTTCGATCTGCGTGCGAACCTGCTTCACGCGCGCTTCGATGCTCGCTGCTTCGCCAGCGCCGTCGATGATCGTCGTGTTTTCCTTGCCTACTTCGATGCGCTTCGCCTGGCCCAGCTCCTGCAGCGTTGCCTTTTCCAGCGACAGACCGGTCTCTTCAGCGATGACCTGACCACCCGTCAGGATCGCGATGTCTTCCAGCATTGCCTTGCGACGGTCGCCGAAGCCCGGAGCCTTCACGGCAACGGTCTTCAGGATGCCACGGATGTTGTTGACGACCAGCGTAGCGAGCGCTTCGCCTTCGACGTCTTCAGCGATGATCAAGAGCGGACGGCCAGCCTTCGCGACTTGTTCCAGAACCGGCAGCAGATCGCGGATATTCGAAACCTTCTTGTCATGCAGCAGCACGAACGGGTTTTCAAGAACGGCGACTTGCTTTTCCGGGTTGTTGATGAAGTACGGCGACAGGTAGCCGCGGTCGAACTGCATGCCTTCGACGACGTCCAGTTCGTCTTGCAACGACTTGCCGTCTTCGACGGTGATGACGCCTTCCTTGCCGACCTTGTCCATCGCTTCAGCGATGCGATCGCCGATCGACGTGTCGCTGTTCGCCGAGATCGCGCCGACCTGCGCGATTTCCTTGTTCGTCGTGCAGGGCTTGCTGATCTTGCGCAGCTCTTCGATTGCTGCAGCGACGGCCTTGTCGATGCCGCGCTTCAGGTCCATCGGGTTCATGCCCGATGCGACGTACTTCATGCCTTCGCGAACGATCGACTGGGCCAGAACCGTTGCCGTCGTCGTGCCGTCACCGGCGTTGTCGCTGGTCTTGGAAGCGACTTCCTTGACCATTTGCGCGCCCATGTTCTGGAGCTTGTCTTTCAGCTCGATTTCCTTCGCGACCGACACACCGTCCTTCGTGACCGTCGGGCCGCCGAAACTGCGCTCGAGAACAACGTTACGGCCCTTCGGACCCAGCGTAACCTTCACTGCGTTGGCGAGAATGTTCACGCCTTCAACCATCTTGGCACGGGCGGAATCGCCGAACACGACGTCTTTAGCTGCCATCTTCTAACTCCTTGAATTCTTGAGAATGAACCGGAACAAGTACTTACTGGAACAAGTGCTTACTTGTTGACAACGGCCATGATGTCTTCTTCGCGCATCACCAGCAGTTCGTTGCCATCAACCTTGACGGTCTGGCCTGCGTATTTGCCGAACAGGACGCGGTCGCCGACCTTCACGTCGAGCGCGATCGGGTTGCCCTTGTCGTCACGCTTGCCCGGGCCGATGGCCAGCACTTCGCCTTGATCCGGCTTTTCTGCTGCTGCGTCGGGGATCACGATACCCGATGCGGTCTTGGTTTCCTGATCCAGACGCTTGACGATCACGCGATCATGCAAAGGACGAAGGTTCATGGATAGATCCTCTCTTGATTGGGACTGAAGTACGCTGAGGAAAGCCAGCTGGCGGAGCCAGCCGGCGAAGTTGTTAGCACTCTCGTGCAGTGAGTGCTAATTATATGGACGGGGAATTACAAATTCAAGAAGGGGTGTCGAGGTTCATCCAACTCTGAACTTTGTTCACTTAAGTTTGAACTTCGAGCGTGCCGTCGAAGACGAAAATATCTCGCAAATACAATAATTTACTATCGTGAACCATCGTCATCTGACGCAGCAGCCTTAACGTCCCGCCCGTCGTATTTCATGCGCAATGACGCAGCCCGCACAACATCAGTAAAAACCCTTGGCGCCCGGCGCAGCAAGAGGCTTAGCCAACACTGAGCCCCGCCGCGAGGAGCAGATCATCGGACATGGCATGCGCCAGCGTCGTATCCCGACACCTGCTGACGAATGCCGTCCAGTACGGCACGGGGCCCGTCAGCGTGGACGCATAGTGCCAGGGTGATGTGCTCACGCTGGACGTCTCGAACCCGGGCGCGCTGATTCCGGCCGCGGCGCTGTCCACGCTGTTTGATCCGCTGAGTTGGGCCGTCGTCCGCGCACGACGGCTTAACGGGCGGCACGGGCTCCGGCCTCTATATCTGCCGGTGCATCGCGCGGCGCATGGGGCCGCCCGTTAAGTCGAGTCGTCGGACCGGGCCACACCATTCACGCTGCAGTTGGCCGCGCTCGTGCAGGGCGTCAACACCGTCATCCGGCTCATGAACGTGCTGCGCGCCTTGTGCCGCTGGCGCACGCGCGCATCCTGACGCAGCCGGCCCCTGGCTCCGACAATCGTTTGCAGTTCATCAGGCAGTTTTCCGGTGGCCTTGCCTTTCCTATTGCCTTACCTTAAGGTAAGGAATATTGGAGGTACCATCATGACCGCAGCAACTATCACTTCGAAGGGCCAGGTCACGATCCCCGTGGACGTGCGCAATCAGCTTGGCTTGCAGTCCGGCGATCGGATCGAATTCAGCTTCAATGAGGCGACGGGCCGGTATGAAGTTTATCCGGCCACGCGCTCGCTCACGTCGCTCAAGGGCATCGTGAAGAAGCCCGCTAAACCGGTGTCGGTCGAAGACATGAACCGGGCCGTCGCGGAACAGGGAGCATCCGCGCGATGATCGGACTGGATACGAACGTCCTGGTCCGCTACTTCGCCCAGGACGATGCCGTGCAATCGAAGAAGGCGACGGCGCTGATGGAGTCCCTGTCGGCCGAGCGGCCGGGGTACGTTTCTCAGGTTGCGCTGGTCGAGGTGGTATGGGTGCTCGAGCGCTGCTATGGCGTCGAGCGCGAGCAGATGAAGGACATCATCGATTCGATGATCGGCACCAAGGAGCTGCTCGTTGAAGGTGCTGACACGGTGCGAAAGGCGCTTCGCATTTTCTCAGCATCTGCGAAGGGAGACTTTGCGGATTGTCTGATCGAGCGGTCGGGGCACGTCGCCGGATGCGAGTACACGACCACTTTCGACGTGGCGGCTTCGAAGGTCGCAGGAATGCGCTTGATTAAGTGACCGCGCACGCGTTGATACAGGAAACATCAGGACGGGAAGCATCGCCGCGCGCCGCGAATCGTTTTGGAGACGACTTCACGGCCGGGCAGGAGGGCTCTACGTCGTTCTCGCGATCGCGAATATCGTCGTGGCCCATGCAGGGCCGTTTCGTTTCATATGTGGCTCTAGGTAAAACGTTCGGTCCACTCTTGACTCGTCGCGATCGTCGGCGTGCTCATGCTACTGACGGACCTCTGGCGCACCGAGCAGTGACTCGTTCCTGAGGGTAACTTAGTCACACGGGAAGATTGTCGCCTACCGTCGATTTCGCTCTCCCTCTCGCCGTGCGGAACTTCTTCCGTGAATGACCCCACAAGGACATTCGCGCTTTCCAAAAGCAGCCATTCAAATCCATCGCACGACGATGTCATCGGAATTGATGGCACGTGGGGCCTTGACGCGCGCTGTCAATGAGCGCGCAGCGGGTCCAGGGGCTGCGCCACAGCCTGATATGATTTGGGCCGCAATTTGAAGCGAGAACCCTTGTGAATCACCCGCCCCGACATCTGTCTCCTCATTATCGTTCCGACATTGACGGACTACGTGCCGTAGCAGTTCTCTCCGTCGCGCTCGCACACGCCGGATTCTCGTCATTCGCGGGCGGATTCACGGGTGTCGACGTTTTCTTCACGATCTCAGGTTTCGTTGTCACGACTTCGATTCTTGGGGATCTGCGGACTGGTACATTTTCGTTTCCCGGCTTCTATGCCCGACGAGCAAAACGGTTAGCCCCGGCGCTTTTTCTTGTCCTTGCTGCGACGTTTGCGTTCAGCATTCTTTTTTCGTTTCCCGACGACTCATTTCATCTGGCGAAGAACATTCTTGCGGTCGCCACGATGACCTCAAACATCTATCTGTCAAAGCAGACGGGTTATTTCGACGCAAAAGCTGCCGATCAGCCCTTGCTGCACACATGGTCCCTATCGGTTGAAGAGCAGTTCTACGTCGTCCTTCCGCTGCTGCTTTTCTGGCTGAACAGAAAGGCAAGGCGCTGGATGCTACCAGCATTGGCGGTTCTTACTGTTGCGTCCTTCCTTTCGGCCTTGGCCGCTGCGCGCGTGCCGACGGCTGGCTCGTATTACTTCGCGCAGTACCGCGCTTTTGAATTTCTGGTCGGAGTGCTGCTAGCAATACGCGAGCATCAGAAGGAGCCGCAAAAGTCGCGGCTCTTCGATGTAGTGTTTCTTGCCGGTCTCTTGATCATTTTGGCGGAAGTGCTCGGTATCAGCACGACATCGCATTTTCCGGGCATTGGCGCTATCGGTCCTTGCGGTGGGACGCTACTGGTCATCTATGCAGGCCGCCGCTCCTTGGCGCTTCATCGTTTGCTCGCAAACGAAGGTGCCGTCTTCATTGGCCGCGTTTCCTACCCGTTCTACCTTTGGCACTGGCCAGTCTATTTCGCCTTGCGCAGGCTTGATCTCGATTCAACGACTGGCTATGCAGTCGCGATCACCGTGGCATTTGCACTTTCTGTTCTGACCTATCTGTACGTCGAGGGCGCAGTTCGGCGAACTAGCATGCCGACAGGACGCGCCCTAGTGGGATTTCTCTTGCTGCCGCTGCTTGTTTCGGGAGCGCTCGCCGGTACGGGCAAACTGACAGACGGATTCCTTTTCGCGTACCCGACGAAGATCCGCGAGGACGTACGCTGGTCAGGTGATGCGCTGTTTGACATGCCACGCGGGAAGAAGTGCTGGTCTCACGTCGAGATCACCGATGAGGCGACCTGCACGCTCGGCGATGTGGGCGCAAGCGACAAGGCCGTGCTTTGGGGTGATTCGCACGCTTATCATCTTGTCTATTTCTTCGACAGGCTTGGCAAGGCCGAGCGTATGGCGATACATGATGTAGCGTTGACCCTCTGTCCGCCCATCGAAAACGAACCGCCCAAACCTGGCGACATGACGTATCTTGAGGACCATCTCAAGTGCGTTGATCACGACAAGGCCGTGCTGGCGTACCTGATAGCACGGCCAGAAATCAAGACCGTTTTTATGGCTGCTGCATGGCAAAACTATCTTAACCAATCTACGGATTCGAACGCTGGTCCTAACGGACACGGATTCTTGCCCGGACAGCTTGAACGGGAACTGGCCAGTACGATCGTGAAGTTGTCGGCGGCCGGCAAGCACGTGGTCCTGATGAATGATGTGCCTATGATTCCCATGGGTCTCATCAACTGCGACTTCAACAACGATCTTCTATTCCCTGTCAGTCGCCACGTTTGTCAGTTCGATGCCTCGATTGCCCGGGAGCAGCACGCGCCGATCCAGGCGATGCTGGAGCGGCTCCGGAACGCTCATCCCCAGATCGACATCATGCATACGTATGACGTGCCTTGCACGGCGAGCGTCTGTTCGCTTAATTTCGACGGACTGCCGATCTACCGCTTCGACGACTATCATCACTTGAGCGCTGCTGGTAGCTCACTGCTATTCCCTAAATACATGGAACGGCACCCGCAGGAACTGAAGCAAGTCCTTTCCCGATAGCGTCACGGTGCTGATCTGGTGCGTTCGTCGCCGCAGTGTTTGGAAACGTTCTCTGTGAAATTTGTATCGCCTTGTCGCCTTGCGTAGCTCGCGAGGAGATCTGATTGCATAGCGAACACAAAGGTCCGCACGTCGCTGATCGGTCCGACTCGAGCCTATCAAGGGGCCATCCCCAGCAGGAGCGCCCCATACAGCGCAGCAGCTCAGCGCTCCCCAGAGTGACCGGCAACGGGAAATTCAAAGTTCACTGAACCAAATCGCGGATAGTTCAAACTTAAACGAACCGCGGGTTCAAAGTTGGCTGAGCATCCCGCCCGGGAAGCCCTGTCCTAGCGACGCAAGGAGTTCAAAGGTCAGTGAATCTCGACACGCAGGGCGTCGGCCAGTAGCTGACCGGCTTCGCCCGTCGATCGATTCCTCTTTTGCGACAAGGGTTTACGGCAGATAGCCAGGATCAGAAAAAGATACGGATCCGCCTGAAGGGACCGTTATTCTCTCGTTTTCGCTACGGCACGGACGCCTACGTGAAAACCCTGATCATCCGCGTCAGGAGAGCGGCGGACGCGAAACGATTTCCTTACTGTTGGCGGAACAACGCGTAATCGCGGACGCGATCGACATCGAACGATGCATCGCTTATCCCTCCGCTTCGCCGGCCTCATCAGCCATTTCAGTCTTTTTCAGTCTTGCAGAGGCTTCGCGGGGTTCTGTGCGATCGCGCACAGGTGCCTTGAATCGAAGCGAATAGACTTTCCAGAAGGATTGCCAGATCAAACCCAGACGCTTCGTATCAAGGCAAAGTGGCTATACGCATCTGCTGATGCAGCTTCCGAGGTTGAATCATGACCAACGCCATTCACGCTGTCCGTCAGTTTCAACCCTTCTCGGAGTATCTGAGAGAAGGCAAAAAGCCTCCATCGAATCCGCATGTCGAGAAAGCGGTTCTCATGCCGATCGAACCATCCAGCCACGTGGTCATTTCTCAGGAGGGGAGCCGGCGCCTTGCGGCCGAGCAGCAAGCCGGGCAGCAGCAATGGGATTGGGAAATCTAGCTAGCCCTCGTTCTGCACATCCCTTCGGTCGCACCAACGACCCGCATTCCCGCCGATCGCGTGAGCCGTTCAACTCACTGACTGTCCGCCGCATCAGGCGGCGAAGGCTGTCGCCAGCCCGAGTCGCGGATCGCACGCGCCTGCGCATCGAGGCCATCGCCGGCCGCTGATGCGCGATTCATTGCGGTCCGATCCCCATGAACCACGTCATTCGTGACCGGGCTGGGTGTGCTGTCCGCCGGTATGCCCGGTGGCAACGGCGGCAGTGTTGGCAATGCCGGCTGTGTCGGAAGCGCCGGCGCGCTGCCCGCCACGGGCCGCGGGGGATCGCGCGGCGCCGACACAACGGTGCTGCTGGCTGCAAGCGGCTTCCAGCCCGTCGACCGGATCGCGCGTTGAAGCAAGGCCTTGGCGTCCGTGCTGCTGCTATCGACGGTGAGCGCCTGCGATGCCTGCTTGAGCACGCAACTCCACACCCGATCTCTCGCACAGGCATTTGCGACGCCCAACGCAACGTCACGCTGGTTCTCGCGATCGCCGATGTCGCTTCGCATCTGCAATGCGTCGGCGTTGTGGGGCGCAACCGACAGCACCTCGGCAACCGCGGCCTTCGCCGCCGTCAGGTCGTTCTGCTCGAGACTCGCATGGGCGTCGCGCAGCGCGGCGGGTACGCCCCTGCCGTATTGCACGGCGCGCGGCGGAGCCGCGACAGCGAGCGCCGCCGTATTCACCGCGCGCTCACCTGTGACGATCGCAGGCCTGCTGCTCCCCGGCCGCGCCACATCGGATGTAACAGCGCCGTCCGACGTGCTCATAGCCGTTACGGCCGCTTCGCTATCGGCCACGCTGCCGCTGTCGTCGTGACGATCGCCGCCAAGGCGCAGATACCCCGCATAACCAACCGCCAGCACCAACACCAGCAGCGCGGCACCCCGCGCGACGAACGAGCGAGCCGCGCTTTTCCAGAAAGGCGGCGGCGGCAATTCGGGCGGCGGGTCCGATATGTCGGGCCAGACAACGGCAGGCGAAGACTGTTCCTCTTGATCACTGTCGGACACGGGCGCAAGCGATGCGCCCCTTTCGACGGCTCTCAACGGCGCCTCCGCCCGTCCGCGCGGCACGCTTGCAAGCGGATGACTGACCCCGCAGTACGGACAGAACGCGACATGTTGGTACAGCGCGCCGCCGCAACGTACGCACGGCGCAGGAAAAAGTTGAGCGGGTGTCGTTTGAGCAGACATGCTTGAGCCCCACGCTGTTGGTGGCGATGCCATTTCGACATGCTCAGGATCGAGGTTGAAGCAAACGACGGAGTCGGCGGAACTCACGATCCAGATCCGCTGGGTAGCGGTTGGCCCAGTCTGTTCGTCATGGGCCGCGGTTTGTGCAATACGGGATTTTTCGCACGGCGCGACAGTCGCGTTTGTTACCTGTCGCACACATGCATCCTGATTCCAGAAAGGGAACGATGACCGGCCGGCTTTTTTGCACACGCGTAGCAAGTGCCGCGAGGCCGCAAGAACGCTCATTCGCTACTACACTGAGCAATGTCGACAGCACCGCGCGCCGCATCGGGTCGCCTCTCGGCGCGCGCGCACCTTCGGACCTCCGGTATGCGATCGTCTCGTGTAGCCGCTCCAGCGCTTGACCGTCTCGCGCGGATTGCGCCGGGCCTCGTCGCCTTCGTGCGCTATCGCCGCGAAGACTTGCGCCATGACGTCGTGGCGGGTGTCTGCGTGGCGTCGGTTGCGCTGCCTGTCGGCGTCGCCTATGCGGAGCTGGCTGGCTTCAACCCGGCCATCGGCCTGTATTCGTGCATCTGGCCGCTCGTCGCCTATGCGCTCTTCGGCACCTCGCGCCAATTGATCGTCGGCCCGGACGCCGCGACGTGCGCGCTCGTCGCCGCGTCGATCGTGCCGCTTGCGGCCGTCGGCACGCCCGAATACCTGTCGATGTCGACGACGCTCGCGTTTCTCGCGGGCCTCTTCTGCATCGCCGCGAGCTTCATCGGTCTCGGCGCCTGCGCCGACTTTCTGTCGCGCCCGATTCTCACCGGCTTCATGAACGGCATCGCGATTTCCATCGCCCTCGGACAGACGGGCAAGCTGCTCGGCTTCAAGATCGAATCGACGGGCGTCATTCGACCGCTGATCGAAATCGTCGCGAAGATCGGGCAAACGCATTGGCCGACGCTCGCCGTCGGACTGGGTGCATTCGCGCTGCTGCTGTTATTGCCGAGGTTCGCGCCACGCGTGCCCGCTGCGCTCGCCACGCTCGCATCGGCCGCCTGCGTGACGGCCCTGTTCGCGCTCGACACGCACGGCGTACGCACGATCGGCGCCGTCCCTGCCGGACTGCCTTCGTTCGTCGTGCCGCGCATCCATTGGGACGCACTCGATACGCTCGCCGTCGATGCCGCGGGCATCGCGCTGATTTCGTTCTGCAGCGCGACGCTGACGGCACGCAGCTTCGCCGCGAAAAACGGCTACGAGATCGATGACGACCGCGAAATGTCGGCGATCGGTGCGGCGAACATCGCGTCGGCGCTCTCGCAGGGCTTCGCGATCAGCGGCGCCGACTCCCGCACAGCAATGAACGACATGACGGGGGGACGCACCCAACTGGCATCGATCGTCGCTGCCGCCGCGATCGCGTTCGTGCTGATCTTTCTCACCGGGCCACTGCGATTCGTGCCCGTTGCCGCGCTCGGCGCGGTGCTCGTGATGGCCGCCGTCTCGCTCGTCGACATCACCACGCTCAAGGGGCTATGGAGCGAAGCGCGCGGCGAGTTCGCCATCTGCCTGGCCGCGACAGTGGGCGTGGTTGCGCTCGGCTCACTCAAAGGGATACTGCTTGCCGTCGCGCTCGCGCTGTTCCGCTTCATCCGCATCGTTGCGCGCCCTTCGCATGAAGTGCTCGGCACCGTCGATGGGATGAAGGGATTTCACAGCACCGAACGTCATGCCGATGCGCGCCGCACGCCCGGGCTATGCCTCTTTCGCTTCAATTCGCCGATCGTGTTTTTCAACGCGCGATACTTCAAGCGGACGGCGCTCGACGTCGTCGCGCAGACGGCGCCGAAGCCGCAATGGTTCGTGCTGGACGCGGTGGCCGTGACGGGCGTCGATGTCACTGGGCGTCACGCGATCGAAGAGCTGCGGCAGGAACTCGGTGAGCGCGGCGTGTCGTTCGTGCTCGCGGGACGCCGCACGCAACGACTCGACTGGCTCGAAAGACACGGCATGGACAACGTGACGGCCGCGCAGCTGCACTTTCCGACGCTGCGGGCCGCCGTCCGTGCATTTCACGCCGCGCGGCAACGCGAATCGGGTGAGACTGCATCAACGTCATCTGTTCCGACTCCGCGCGACGCGCCGCTTCGCCCAACCGATCCAGCACCCGCCCCGCTCGATCAGGCCATCACGCGGCGGCACGACGACGGAATCCCGACCTGACGCCGCCGCTGATCGCGGGTGCGCGAGGCAGGCGCGACCGATGAAACTGCGCTTCGCGAACAATGAAGCGAAGACGATCAAGCCCCGCTATCCGCACTCACGCCCGCGCGAATCGGCTCGACGACAGCATGGCCCTCCTTCGGCAGCGCCCATTCCAGCCAGCGCGCACGATGCAGCACCACGAGGCCGAAAGCGATCGCCGCGAGCACGCCGAACGTCGCAAAGCCCATCTGATAGCTGCCCGTGCTTTCCTTCGCAATGCCCATGATGACGGGCAGATAGAAGCCGCCGATACCGCCCGCCGCGCCGACGATGCCCGACATCAAGCCCGTCTTGCCCTTCCAGCGCTGCGGCACGAGCTGGAACGTCGCACCGTTGCCGAGACCGAAGCACACATACGTCGCGATCAGCAGCACGATACCCGCCGACAGCGGCGGCATCCACGCGGCGAACAGGAAGTCGCACAGCGAGATCGCCGCAAGCAAGATCACGAGCGCGCGCACGCCGGAGATGCGATCCGCGACGAGCCCGCCGACAGGCCGCACGAGTGCGCCGATACACGCGAGCAGCGACATGAAGAGACCTGCTTCAAGACGCGGCATCTGATAGAGCGAAATGAGCAGCGTCGTCACATACGACGACATGCCGACAAAGCCGCCGAACGTAATGCTATAGACGAGCATGACGATCCACGTATCGCCCTCGACGAGCACGCTCCGATAATGCTTCGGCAGCACGGCGATCGCGAGCAGCGCGCCGAGCACAGGCAACAGCAGCACGCCCGTCTTGCCTGCACCGAACACGCCCGAGTGCACGGCGACGACGAGCGCGACAAGACCCGCGAGCGTCACGACGAAGCTGCGCAGCGCCTGCGAGCCGCTGCCCGTCTTCGGCCCGAGATCCCTGGCCCAGAAGAACAGCGCGACAGCGGCAAGACACAGCAGCGGCAGCCCGGCGCCCGCCGCCTTCGCCCAGCCGAAGTGATCGGCGAGCGCGGGGAACATGAAGCCGTCGAGCACCGCGCCGATGTTGCCCGCCGCCGCGAGGCCCAGTACGAGGCCCTGCACCTTCGGCGAATAGTTGCTGCCCGCCATCGGCAATGCGACCGCGAAGCTCGCGCCGCCGACGCCGAGAAACACGCCGAGAATCAGCAGCAGCGTGTATGACGGCGCGCCGGGCATCAGCAGCAGCACGATCGAAGGAATCGCCGACAACGCGACGCCCATCAGCGCGACGCGTCTTCCGTCACAAGCCTGATAGAGATTGCCGAGCGTCACGCGCAGGATCGCCGCGCCGAGCACGGGCACCGCGACGAGAAAGCCCAGTTCGGCGGGCGACATCGCGATGTCCTTGTGAATGAACGGCGCGAGCGGCCCGAACATGACCCACACGGTGAAGCCGGTATCGAAGTACAGGAAGCACGCGAGCAGCGCGCGCCAGTTACCGCTTGCAAGCGAATTCAGCAGGTTTTTCATAGGATTTTGTTCCGAGAAATCCTGTCCTCTAGGACGGGGAGTGAAAGGAGCTGCATGTCTGCACCTGATTTACATAAAAATGCGATATTGTGTGAGCGATGGACGTTAAGCGCGCATACCGATTTCGGTTCTACCCGACTCTCGAACAGGCAGACATGCTTGCGCGGACGTTCGGCTGTGCGCGCTACGTCTATAACCACATGCTGAGGCTGCGCACTGATGCGTGGTATCAGCGACAGGAACGTATCGGCTATCACGAAAGCTCCGCAGCGCTGACCGCGCTCAAGAAAACTGCGGAGCATGCGTGGCTGAACGAAGTCAGTTCGGTTCCTGTCCAGCAGGCGCTTCGCCACCTGCAAACCGCATTCGCCAACTTCTTTGCAAAGCGGGCAAAGTACCCAAGCTTTCGCCGGAAGGATGGTGTCCAGTCAGCTGAATACACGACGAGCGCCTTTAAGTGGGACGGGTCCGCGCTGACATTGGCAAAGATGAAAGGACCTTTGGCAATCCGCTTTTCTCGACAGATTCCCAAGGGCGCTAAGGTGACGACATGCACCGTATCGAAAGACACAGCAGGCCGGTACCACGTTTCAATGTTTTGCGACGATGTAGTGTCGTCAAAGAAGAAGGTGAGCGGCAAAGTCGGGATTGACCTTGGCTTGACGCACTTCGCGATCCTTTCGACCGGTGAGAAGATTGCTGCGCCGAATATGTTCCGCAAATATGAGGACAAGCTTGCAAAGCTGCAACGCAGACTTGCAAGGAAACAGAAAGGATCGGCTCGCCGAGCCAAGGCGAAATTGAAGGTAGCAAAGCTGCATGCGAAGGTGGCGGATTCACGCAGGGATTTCCTGCACAAGCTTTCGACCCGGTTGATAAACGAGAACCAGGTGATCGCCATCGAAAGCCTCGCCGTTAGTAGCATGCAGAAAAACCGAAGCCTCTCGAAGTCGATCAGCGATGCAGGTTGGTCGGAGTTCGTGCGGCAGTTGACGTACAAAGCCGAGTGGTACGGGCGCACGCTTATCGGAATCGCTTGCTGGTATCCGTCCAGCAAGCGATGCAGCGATTGCGGCCACACAGCAGCAAAAATGCCTCTGCGCATACGTGAATGGACTTGCCCGGAGTGCGGGTCAATCCACGACCGAGACGTGAACGCCGCTCGCAATATTCTGGCCGCAGGACTGGCGGTGTCAGCCCATGGAGAAAGCGTAAATCCCATGTCTCTTTGAGATGATGTCGGGTCGCATTCCGTGAAGTGGGAATCTTCTCCCTTCAGGGAGAGGAGGATGTCAACGGTCTCTCTCATTGAATATGTCCGTCTCACGTCGTGTGAAGAAGAAAAGATCAGGCGCGTTCGGCGATCCCGTTGCGCGCGGAAATGGGCAGTACGCTTTGCGACGCATTGCGCGTACGCGGCGAGCCGCGTCGCGATGAGGCGTCGTCGCCATCGCGGTCGACGACGCTGCAGATCAGCGCGTCCATCTCCTTGATGATGTCGGCGAGCACGGTCGTGATGACGGCGAACTCGCGGCCATATGAACCCGCGCGCGCCGCCGAAATGCGCGCATTCAACGCGACGATGTTCGCCTGCATCGAAATGCCCGACAGCTGCTCCGCGATGGCCGCCTGACGGCGCTGCGCCGCTGCTTCGATGCCGCGCATCTCGTGCTGGTACGCGAGCGTGATGTCCTGCAGCAGTTCGAGCAGCGGCGTCGCCTGCGCGACGAGCGCTTCGACGTGTGCTTGCGCTGCGTCGTCGCGCGCTTCCACGTGTGCGGCCGTTTGCTCCGTGAGCGCGATGAAACGTCCCACGCGCTCGTCGGCCTTGCGCGTGCCGTAGTAAAGCTGACGCAGCGCATCCGAGAACACGCCCGGCAGATGATCGTTGCCGTTCACGAGCACCGCGTGTGTCGAAGCGAACGTCGCGAGGCATTCGCGGGCGACCGCGAGCGCGGCCACGTCGCCATGCGACGCGAGCAATACGTGCAGCACGATGCGTTGCGAAAGCATCCGCTGACGGCCCGACAGATTGATCAGTTCACCGATCGTCTGTCCCGATACCTCGATGCGTTGCGTGCTCGTCTGCTCGTTCATCGTGCCGATTGTTTCAAATGGGCGCGTCGGATACGCGTGTCAAATGAGCGCGTTTCATGTGCGCAAGAAAAAAGCGTCCCGAACCGTACGCGTGTGCCGTCGACCGATGCGATCGAGCGATCCTCGCGTTGCGTTTCGGGACGCCGTTGCCCCTGTCGTCCGCCCGCCATGCGAGCGACCGCGAAAATTCAGAAATCCTTGAAGCCGCCGTTGGCCCCGCGGCGAATAATGCAATAGGTATGCCATCGGCCTCTGTCAGGCCGTCGCTTTCATGTCGAAACGGGCTTGCGGAAACGCGCGCGAAGCGTGCGAGCATCACTCAATCGCTTGCAGGATAAGGCTTGCGCGCTTTCTTTTATTTTTTTGACGTGCCGCATGTCCCGCCCGTTTCCATCCACGTACGACAAAAGAAAAGCGCCCTTTGCAGGGCGCCTGCACGCGCCTCGACGAAGCGCGCGGATGCTGTGCCGTGGTGCAGCGCACCACAGCCGTGCGCGATGCGCTATCGTCGCTCGGACCCCGAGATCACGTCGATCCACACGGCCAGGACGAGAATGCCGCCCTTCACGATCATCTGCCAGTACGAGTCGACGTCGAGCATCGACATGCCGTTGTCGAGGCTCGCCATCACGAGCGCACCGATCAGCGCGCCGTAGACGGTGCCGGAGCCGCCGCGCATCGACGTGCCGCCGATGAAGCACGCGGCGATCGCATCGAGCTCGCCCATCGATCCCGCCGAAGGCGACCCCGCCGCGAGACGCGCCGTGTTGATGAGCCCGCCGAACGCGCACATCAGGCCCATCAGCGCGAAGATCGCGAGCTTCACGCGGTTCGTGTTGACGCCGGACAGCCGCGTCGCTTCGAGATTCGAGCCGACCGCATAGATGCGCCGGCCGAACACCGTTTGCGTCGCGATGTACGTGAAGATGCCGAGCAGCGCGAGCAGCAGCAGCACGGGCACGGGAATGCCACCGTAGCGGTTGAGCGTCGCGACGAACGCAAGCAGGATCAGCCCCGCCGCGACGATCTTCACGCCGTCCTGCCACAGCGGCACGACGCTCAGGTTGTAGTGCTGACGCTTCTGCCGCTGCCGCACCGTCAACGCGGCAAGCAGCACGAACAGCACGACAGCAAGCGTGTCGCCGGCGATACGTGGCAGATAGCCTTGCCCGATGAACACGAAGTTGTCGGAGACGGGCGCGATCGTCGATCCGCCCGTAATGCCGAGCAGCACCCCGCGATACGCAAGCATGCCGCCCAGTCCGACGATGAACGACGGCACGCGCAGATACGTCGACCACCAGCCGTTGAAAAGCCCGACGGCGATGCCGAGCACCATCACGACGGGCAGCGTCGCTGCGAGCGGCCAGTGATAAGTGACGTCGAGAATCGCCGCGACGCCGCCCAGCAGGCCAAGCAGCGAACCGACGGACAGATCGATCTCCCCCGAGATGATGACGAACACCATCCCGCATGCGAGCATCCCCGTAATTGACATCTGCCGCAGCAGATTCGACAGGTTGCGCGGCGTGACGAACGCGCCATCGGTGAGGACCGAGAAGAAAATCCAGATGACGGCGACGGCCAGCAGCAGCGCGAGCAGCTTGTAACGCGCGAACAGCAGCTTGATGCGCTGCCCCGACGCGAGCGACGCGCCGTGTTTTGCGTGGCCATCGGTTGAAGTGAGATCAGGAGTCATGCGACGCTCGCCAGTTGATTGGGGTCGTTGCCTTGGGTGTCGTTGCTTCCGGCGCCGATGGCGGCCGTGAGAATGTGTTCCTGCGTGAGGCCGTCGTTGGCGAAATCGCCGCGCAACTCGCCTTCGCCGATCACGAGCACGCGATCGCTGACGCCGAGCACTTCCGGCAATTCCGACGACACCATGATGATCGACACGCCGCGCTTCGCGAGCGCGAACATCAGCTTGTAGATTTCATACTTCGCGCCGACATCGACGCCGCGTGTCGGCTCGTCGAGAATCAGTACGGACGGATCGGTCAGCAGCATGCGTGTGAGCACCGCTTTCTGCTGGTTGCCGCCCGAAAGACTCGCGATCGACAGCATCGGATGCGCGGCGCGCACCGACAGCCGCTTCATTTCCGTGTTGATCGTGTCGAGCTCCGATGCCGTGTCGATGCGCCCGCCCTTCGCGAAGCGTTGCAGCACCGCGAGCGTGATGTTGTGGCCCACGCCCAGTTGCGGCACGATGCCATGGCGCTTGCGGTCCTCGGGCACCATCGCGATACCGGCCGCGATCGCATCGGCGGGCGTGCGGATCTTCAGGCGCTTGACGTTCATCCACACTTCCGCTTCGCTGATGCCCGCATACGCGCCGAAGATCGCCTGCATCAGTTCCGTTCGGCCTGCGCCGACGAGTCCCGCGACGCCCAGTATTTCGCCTTTGCGCAACGCAAACGACACGTTGTCGACGCGCTTGCGGTTCGTGTTCGTCACGTCGTAGCACGTGACGTTGCGCGCTTCGAATATCACGTCGCCGATGTCGTGCGGCTCGCGTGGAAAGAGATTCGTGATCTCGCGCCCCACCATCATCGCGATGATGCGATCGGTATCAAGCTGCTTCATCGGCTGCGTGCCGACATGCTTGCCGTCGCGTATCACGGTGATTGTGTCGCATACGGCTTCCACTTCGTCGAGCTTGTGCGAGATGTACACGCACGCGACGCCGCGCTTCTTCAGGTCACGCACGATGTCGAGCAAAATCTTCGTTTCCGCCGCCGTCAGCGAAGAAGACGGTTCGTCGAGTATCAGCAGCCTCGCCTGCTTGTTGAGCGCCTTGGCGATTTCGATCAGTTGCTGATGCCCGCCGCCGTAGTTCATCACCGGCTGCGCGACGTTGATGCCCGTGATGTTCAGTTCGCGCAGGAGCGCGTCGGCGCGCTGATACATTGCCGCGTAATTCATGCGGCCGCCGGGCAAAGTGATTTCGTTGCCGAGGAAAATGTTCTCGGCCACCGACAGCTGCGGCACCAGCATCAGTTCCTGGTGGATGATGACGATGCCCGCGCGTTCGGTATCGCGGATGTTCTGCGCGACGAGCGGCTTGCCGTCCCAGAAGATTTCGCCCGTCCATTCGCCGTGCGGATAGACGCCGGACAGAATCTTCATCAGCGTCGATTTGCCTGCGCCGTTTTCACCGCACAGTCCGACGCATTCGCCGGGCGCGACGACGAGATCGATACCGTCGAGCGCTTTCACTCCGGCAAACGACTTGGCGATGCCGCGCATCTCCAGTAGCGCTTGTGCCATGCGTAATGTCCTGGATGGATGAAAGATGCGCGGGCGCTCTCCCGCCTTCGAAAACCGGAAAGCGCCCGCGCCCGCTATCAGTTGCCAGCCAGTTGCGCCTGCGTATAGAAGCCGTCCTTGATCACGACATCGACATTGCTCTTCGTGAGCAGTGTCGGTTGCAGCAGTACGGTGTCGACCTGCTTCTTGCCGTTATCGTACTTCGCGTTGAACGCGGGCTTCTCGCCCTTCGCGAGATCGACGGCGAGCTTGGCGGCTTCGCCTGCGATCAGCTTCAGCGGCTTGTAGACGGTCATCGTCTGCGTGCCGGCGACCACGCGCTTGACAGCCGCGAGGTCGGCATCCTGGCCGGATACGGGTACCTTGCCCGCCATCTTCTGCGCCGCGAGCGCCTGGATCGCGCCGCCTGCCGTGCCGTCGTTCGACGCGACGATTGCATCGATCTTGTTGTTGTTCGCGGTCAGCGCATCTTCCGTGATGCGCAGCGCCGTCGCCGCGCTCCATTCCGGCACCCACTGCTGGCCGACGATCTTCACGTCGCCGCGATCGATCGCGGGCTTCAGCACCTTCATCTGCCCTTCGCGCAGCATCTTCGCATTGTTGTCGGTCGGCGCGCCGCCGAGCAGGAAGTAGTTGCCCTTCGGCTGCGCGTTAAAGACGCCCTGCGCCTGCAGTTCGCCCACCTTTTCATTGTCGAACGAGATATAGGCGTCGACGTCGGCATCGAGAATCAGGCGGTCATACGAGACGACCTTGATGCCGGCCTTGTGCGCTTCGGCGACGACGTTGCCGAGCGTCTTCGAATTGAACGGCACGATTACGATCACGTCGACGCCGCGCGAAATCAGGTTCTCGATCTGCGAGATCTGTCGCGCTTCGCTCGCGTCGGCGGATTGCACGGAGACTTTCGCGCCCAGCTTCGTTGCGGCGGCGACGAAATAGTCGCGATCGCGCGACCAGCGCTCGACGCGCAGATCGTCGATGCAGAAGCCGATCTCGGGCTTGTCCTTGCTCGCGTGCGCGAGCGGCGCCATCATCGTCAGGCCCGCGGCCATCGCCGCGCAAACGAGGGAACTCAATACGGAACGACGCATTGCGGATTTCATGTCTCACTCCATTTAGGGTTGCGTGCGGTATCGAATGCGAGAACTCGAAAACGCCGTCTTCACCTCAAGGGCGCGCCGCGAATGCCTGTTCGCGAGCGTCTGTTGTTGTCGAAAGCCGTGCCCCATTTTTATTCGCACGACAGCGTGTGCCGTGCGCGCCGGCGGAGCAATTGCGAAATCTGCCGGCGCTGCTAACGATTTTTCGTGCGGCTTTGAAGGCCTGGCTGGAAGGCCCGTTCAGAGTGCCTATTTGGCGTGAGAGTAAATCGCCTGATTGACGATGTTCTCGAGATGCTCCTGCTGTCCGCTGACATGGCGCGGCGCGATGTTTCGCTGCACAGCATCGCTTGCAATCGACTCGAGCGTATAGCCACCTGCGAGCACCTTGCGTCCGAACTCGCTGTCCCAGCCCGCATAGCGCTGCTGCCTGAATGCGCCCAGGCGATCGTTTTCGACGAGATGCGCGGCGCGCTCCAGCGCGATCGCGATCACGTCGATCGCGCCGATATGGCCATGCAGCAGATCTTCGGGATCGATGCTCTGGCGCCGCACTTTCGCGTCGAAGTTCATGCCGCCCGTCGTAAAGCCGCCGTTGCGCAGAATTTCGTAGAACGCGAGCGTGAGTTCTTCGACACTATTTGGGAACTGGTCGGTATCCCAACCGTTTTGCGGATCGCCGCGATTCGCATCGACGCTGCCGAAGATCCCCAGCGCGAATGCATTGGCGATTTCATGGTGGAACGAATGGCCCGCGAGCGTCGCATGATTCGCTTCGATGTTCACGCGGATTTCATTCTGCAAACCGAATTGCGTCAGAAAGCCGTGAACGGTGGCGACGTCATAGTCGTATTGATGCTTGGTTGGCTCCTGAGGTTTCGGCTCTATCAGCAATGTGCCCTTGAAGCCCAGCTTGTGCTTGTGCTCGACGACCATGCTCATGAAACGGCCCAACTGCTCACGCTCGCGCTTGAGATCGGTATTGAGCAGCGTATCGTAGCCTTCGCGGCCGCCCCACAGCACATAGTTCGCACCGCCAAGACGATGCGTCGCTTCGAGCGCGTGAAAGACCTGCGCGGCGGCAAACGCGAACACATCCGGGTTCGGATTGGTCGCCGCGCCGGCCGCATAACGCGGATTCGAAAAGAGATTCGCCGTACCCCACAGCAGTTTGACGCCCGTCTCCTGTTGCTTGCGCGCGAGCACGTCCGTCATCGCCTTGAAGTTGTTCACGTACGTGTTGATGCTGTCGCCTTCGGGCGCGACGTCGGTGTCATGAAACGTATAGAACGGCGTGCCTAGCTTCGAAAACAGCTCGAATGCGTGGTCGGCTTTCATATGCGCCTTTTGCAGCGCGTCACCCGGACGATGCCAAGGACGCTCGAACGTCCCCGCTCCGAAGATATCCGTGCCCGGCCACACGAACGTATGCCAGTAACAGACGGCAAGGCGCAGATGATCTTCCATGCGCTTGCCGAGCACCAGCTTGTCCTTGTCGTAATGGCGATATGCGAACGGGTTGTCCGTCTGCGGGCCTTCGTAGCGCACAGCGGGCAAATGTTCGAAGTAAGACATGCGCGTCTCCTTGGGTATCGGCCCGACATTGCATCGGGCCGTGCATGATGTGACGCCATGCTGACGCTTGACGCTTTGCGCGGCAATTGCGAAATTCGCCAGCGCGCTTGGTGATTCTTGCTGGCGCTTAAAATCCATTGGCAGGCAGGGGGAAGTGACGCCTAGAATAAGCAGAACACTTAAATGTCTGCGGCGCGCAGAATCCCTGCGAAAGCAGCCGCAAACATCAAAACGCAAATCCGGAGACAACGTGACGATCAACGTCACAAGCCCACCGCGCTGCACCACGCGCCAGGAATCCCGATGACACGACAACATGCCGCTCAACGCACGCACCGGATCGCATTGCTCTTCAATGCGAACAAGGTGTACGACCGCGAGATCATCACGGGGATCGGCAATTACCTGCTGTCGACGCGCGTCGCGTGGGACCTGTTCCTCGAAGAAGATTTCCGCGCGCGCCTGAACGGCATCGAGTGCTTCGAAGGCGATGGCTTTATCGCGGACTTCGACGATCCCGCCGTCTGTGAGGCATTGTCGAAGTCGCATTTGCCTGTCGTTGCAGTGGGCGGATCGTATGAGGACGCGTCGAAGTACCCGCCCAACCTGCCGTACATCGCGACCGACAACATGCAACTGGTGTCGCTCGCGTACAAACACCTGATCGGCGCGGGGCTGCAACGCTTCGCGCTCTATAGCCTGCCCGAATCGCCGACGAACCGTTGGGCCCAGGAGCGCGAGCTCGCCTTCAGTGCGCTGTTGAAAGCGGATGGACTCGAAGGCGACGTGCATCGCGGACTGCCGACGAGCGCGCCCGTCTGGCACCAGGCCAGCGTGCAATTGACGGAGTGGTTGCAAAGCCTGCCGAAGCCCGTCGGCATCATCGCCGTGACGGACGCGCGCGCGCGTCAGGTGTTGCAGGCATGTCTGATCAGCGGCATCGCCGTGCCCGAGCAAGTGGCGATCATCGGCATCGGTAACGATCCGCTGACGCGCTCGCTCACGCGCATCCCGTTGTCGTCGGTGATCCAGGGCACTGAGGAAATGGGCCGCACGGCCGCGCATCTGCTGCATCAGATGCTGGGCGGCGCGCGTTTCGCCGGACGCCGCATTCTCGTGCCGCCCGTCGGCATCAACGTGTGCGAATCGACGAAGCATGAGCCGCTCGCAAGCCCCTACGTGATGCGCGCGCGTCACTACATCCGCCAGTACGCGTGCCAGGGCATCAAGACGGAACAGGTAGCCGACTATGTGGGCGTGTCGCGTTCGTCGCTCGAAGACTACTTCCGGCGCGAACTCGGCTGCACCGTGCATCAGGAAATCCTCAAGCACAAGCTCGATGTCGCGAAGCAACTGCTCGCGCAGCAGGACATGTCGAGCGCCGAAGTCGCAACACGCTGTGGCTTCACTTCGTTGCAGTACATGTACGCCGTGTTTCGCCGTGAACTCGACTGCACGCCGCGCGAGTATCAGGAGCGCATGCCGGCCGCACAGCAGGCATCCTCAGCGTCATCGGCGCAAATGCCTTAATCTGGACTCACACTCTGGTTCCACCTTCGACTCACCCTCGGGTCTCAACGAGCGACCGATTATGAATTTCGCCGATATGCAAAGCACCGATACCTCTACTTCATCCAGCGTGCAGATCGAGCGCTGGGGCACGTTGCCCGGGCTCGGCGACATTCGTCTGTTCACGCTGCGCAACGCGCACGGCATGCGCGCGACGATCAGCGATTTCGGCGCGACGCTTGTCTCGTGGCATGCGCCCGACCGCGCGGGCCGCGTCGCCGATGTGCTGCTCGGCCACGACACGCCCGCCGACTATCTGGCGAGCCGCTGGTTTTTCGGTTCGACGATCGGCCGCTGGGCGAACCGCATTGCGCACGCGCGCTTTACGCTCGACGGCGTCACGTACCAGCTCGATCGCAACGAAGGAGACAATCTGCTGCACGGCGGCGCAAGCGGCTTTCACAAGGTGCTGTGGACGGCACGCGAAGTGGACGGCGCGCTCGTGCTCTCGCATGAATCACCCGAGGGCGATGCGGGCTTTCCGGGCGCCGTGACGGCTACGGTCCGCTACGCGCTCGACGACGATGGCGCACTGACGATCGACTACGATGCGACAGCCGACGCGCCCACGCCGATCAGCCTCACGAATCACGCGTACTTCAATCTGTCCGGCGATGCGCTCGCCGACGCTTCCGACATCCGCGGCCATGTGATTTCGATCGATGCAGACGCCTTCTTTACTGTCGACGAAGCGATGATCCCGATCGAACGCAAAGACGTCGCGGGCAGCGTGTTCGACTTTCGCGCGGGCGCGCCCATCGGCGCGCGGCTCGACTGGCCCGATGCACAGCTTGCGCGCGCGAGCGGCTTCGATCACTGCTATGTGCTGCGCGACGCTGCGACCGCAATGCGCACGGCGGCCGTGCTCTACGATCCCGCGAGCGGCCGCGAGCTCACCGTATCGACGAACGCGCAGGGCATGCAGTTCTACACGGGCAATTTTCTCGCCGGCGTGAAGGGCCGCATCGGCAGGACGTACTGCAAGCACGCGGCGTTGTGCCTCGAAACAGGGGCGTTTCCGAACCAGATCAATATGCCGGACGCGCAAGCCGTCGTGCTGCGGCCCGGCGCGCACTACCGGCACACCACCGTCTACCGGCTCGGTGTGCGCTGAGCACTAAAGCCATCGCACGCAGCTTGCCGTAATCTGTCGAAACATTGACGGTGTTGTAAATCGCGCCCGGCGATTGCGGCATTCACTACGCCGTGAAATCATAGGCACCGTTAGACGCTCGCTGATTCGATCGAAAATCCGATCGCACACGTGATCCGGGAGGAAGCGGGCCAGTGGTACGTAAGCTTCTGCTACGAGCGTAAGAGCGACATCATCCTGCGTGAGCTAGGAGAACTCGCATATGAACTGAACCGGCTTGAGAATACGGAGCTGTCGGCTGCGGAGCTGTCGGCTGTGGCACTGGGCATTGATCGTAATGTGCGGGACAACTGCATTGCGACGAGCGATGGCCGCCAGTATCGCCTGGACGCGGTTGTGCTCGAGCGCATCAAGCGCAGGGAGATCGGGGCGAAGCGCCATCAGCGCAGGATGGCCAGGAGCCAGAAAGGCTCGAGCAACCGGCGCAAGCTGGCGGCCCGGCTGGCTCGCAAGAAGGCCTATGCGGCTCGAGAACGGCGTCGCCGTTGAGAACATAACATTCCTGTTCTCAAGGCGCGCCAGTGCAGTCAAAGGATGCGTTTGGACTCAAACGTTAATGTCCTTCTTCTTCCACTGTCAAATTGTTCTGGACCGACGTAACTCCAGAAACACCCTCAGCAACCTTCCCTGCGAGATCTATCTGCGCCTGCTTTGGAACCATTCCTACAAGATAAATCTTGCCGCTACGAGCGATGGCGTGAACATCAGTCCAGTCCATGCCCTTTTGCTTGTACAGCGCCGTCTGAACCCGCTTCGCCAACTCCCTATTTGCTGCTCTATTCGATGGTGAAGCTGCCGCGGTCGTCTCTTGTGCATTAACGACCGGTACCGTTGCGACAATGGCGCTGATGGCGATCGCTGCGGCAACGTAGGTCTTCATGGATTTTTTCATCTCTTCTCCTTCAGGTGAGTAGCAAAACTGGGTGGGAGAGACCCGAAAAGATCGCTGGTCAATCAAAGTGCGGCGAAAGATAATCCCGACATTGATGACCAGGGGAACGACGTTCGGCAAACGAATTGTAGGCCTTTTCTCGTCGGATGCGCACGTTTAAGCGCGTCTAGAACCGCTGGAAAGTCCTTTCCACCCGACGTTCGACTAGCGTGTCAGGGCCAACCCTTTTTGTGAATGAGGGTAACGGGACCGTGACTAGACGAACGGTCGCTGTCCGTTGGAAACGGCCGTTGAGATCCTGCGGCATCCAACGGCCGGTACGGGATACCGACCTTTGGCAACGAACGGCCATACGGTCTGAGACCAAATTTGACACTGGCTCACTGATCAGGTCTCGACGCCTCAGAGCTCTATCGAGGGACTGACTGGTCCAGTCGTCTCGTCAGATTCTCGATGTCCTTGCGCATGCTAGGCACAGGGGCTGAGGCAGCCTTGGCCTCAGCCAGTTGGGGCGGCCGCGTCGATGGCCGCGATCAGTTCGGCGTAGGCGGGCCTGGATTTCTTGATGCTCTCCCGGCCGCTGCCGGCCTCCAGCGCCACTGCATCGTTGCTGTTGGGCTCGCCACGTGCCGTCAGACGCTCTAAGGCGGCGAAGTATGTGTCGACTTGGATCTTGGCGCTCACACGACGTACTCCGTGAGGCGTTTGCGGGCTTTCAGAAGCACCTGCAGGTGATCGGCTTCCAGGCGGTGCTCAACGCTGCCGGCTTCTGTGCTGGCCAGCGTGGCGACGACTGATTCTTGCGTCTTGATCAGCAAACCCAGGCGTTTTCCAAACACCACTGCGTTGGTGCAGTTCTTTTCAATGCAGTCCCAAGGGATGGGTTCCAGCGGCGTGTGATTGCAGTCCTCCACGGCGATGCAACCGCCCAAGACGGTCTCGCGGTAGGCCAGCTTGCCGTCACGGAAGAGTTTCGGTGTCTCTTCCTTGGGACGGCTGGATACCATTTGCTGCATTCTGGCCGCGCCCCGTCCACGGACCTCGCCGATGAGGTCTTCGTCCGAGAACAGCAAGGCCAAGCTGTAGGCCAGGAAGCTCGATTCTGACTTGGCGGCACTCCCCTCATGGGTGAAGCACTCCTTGTCGAAGACGAGGTTATGGATACGGGCACCGGTCAGGAGCGCGGCGTAGTGCATTAGCTCGTATCGGCGCTATATGTCAAACGTGCATCAGAGACGGAAACCTGTTAATGGCGTTCACGCTGTATTCGCGCTGCGTTCGCACGACGACGCGCGTTCTGATGACAGGGCAATGCGCAGCCGCGCGGCTGCGCATCGACCTTTTTTCTCACCAGAACTTCATGTTTCGAAGTCCGGTTCAACGCTTTGCGCGCTTATCCGCGGAAGATCGGCGCACCCATCGGTGCGCCCGTGTTGCCGCCATCGACGACGATCTCCGCCGCCGTCATCCCCGACGATGCATCCGACGCGAGGAACGCGGCCGCTTGCGCGACCTCCTCGGCATCGGCGAGCCGGTTCATCGGGATCATCGGCGTCATCGCGGCTTCTGCGGCGTCGAGTGTCGTGCCCGCGCGGTCGCCACGGGTCCAGATCGGCGTGCGCGTCGCGCCGGGGATGACCGTGTTCACACGAATCCCGCGCGTCACCAGTTCGGACGCGAGCACACGGGCCATACCGGAGATCGCGGCCTTCGAAGCCGAATAAGCCGCCGAGCCCGCGCGCCCCAGTTCGCGCATCACCGAGCCGTTCAGCACGATCGCGCCGCCCTCGCCCATCAGCGGCACGGCCGCCTGCACCGTCAGGAACACGGCCGTGACGTTCGTGCGCATGATCGATTCGAACTTCTCCGCCGTCGTACCGCCGACTGGCGTCGCGCCGCTCACGCCAGCATTCGCGAACACGATGTCGAGCTTGCCGAACCTCTCGCCGATCACCTTCATCACTTCATCGATGGCCTTCGGATCGTTCACATCCGCGCGGATCGGCAGCGCGTTCGGACCGAGTTCGGCGACGGCTTCGTCGAGCTTCGCCTGGTCGCGGCCCGTGATCGCGACGCGCGCGCCCTGCGCGATCAGCAACCGCGCCGTCGCAAAACCGATACCGCTGTTGCCGCCCGTGACGAGCGCCGTCTTGTTTTCGAATGACATTGCAATTCTCCAGAGTTGAGAGATCGAGGCGGACATCCGCCGGCAGCTGCTTTATAATTGCAACTGCAATCTTAAATTAATGATAGTGATCGCAATGAATACGTGTCAAGCGCTTTTTTGCGCTGGCATTTGCGTCGGTATCGTTGGGCAGGATGGAACACTCATGAAAGTAAGCAAGGAAAAGGCGGCGCAGAACCGCGCGGCCCTTGTCGAGACGGCCGCGCGGCTGATCCGCGAGCGGGGCATCGACGGCGTCGGCGTAGCCGAGATCGGCAAGGCCGCGGGGCTCACGCACGGCGCGCTGTACGCGCACTTCAAGTCGAAGGAGGCGCTCGCGGCAGAAGCGCTCGCGTACGGCGTGCAGATCAGCCACGAGCGAATGACGACGCCGCGCAACGGCCATATGCCGAGCCTCGGCGAGCTGCTCGACAGTTATTTGTCGGAGGAAAGACGCGACGATGTTGCCAATGGCTGCGCGATGGCAGCCTCGGCGAGCGAGATCGGCCGGCAGGACGAGACGATCAGCGCGCGTTACAGCGAAGGGATCGAGAACATGGTCGGCGTGTTCGAGAAACATCTGCGCGCGCGCAAGGCGAAGGGCAACGCGCGCGAAAAGGCGATTGCGATCACGACGGCGCTGATCGGCGGCATCGCGGCTTCGCGTGCCGTGCTGAAGGCGCGACCGGAACTGGCGAATGAGATGTTGCGCGCGGTGCGGCGCACGGTTGGTGAGATTGCGGGAGAAAAGGTCTAAGAGCGGTGTCGTGACGAACTGAAACAAAACCGCGACGCGCCCTGCACTACGGCGTGCTCGCTGCCTTGAACTCCCGGATGCGATGGCCAATAGTTTAAGGCGAACCGCGTCGTTTGAAGTTTGCGAGGCAAGTCCCTTCGCATGAGCGCGGCATCATCGATCAAGGAGTGCATCGTGCACAAGACCGCCGTTTCTCTTCAAGTCGCCACAGCTCTCGCGCTTGCGTTGAGCGCGGGTCTATCACAAGCACAGGGGCTTTCCGTTTATGACGACGTGAACTCGCCGATCAACAACACGCGCCTGATGCCAACAGCGCCGCTCGGCAGCGAATACCCGACGCATGGCAACCAGCAGGCGGGCGAACTCAATCTGAATCCGATTGATCCGCGCGCGCAACTCGTGAACGGTCTGCCGAACAATGCGCACTCGGGCGGTTATGGATCGCCACTTGCAGGGGTGCATCCGGTTGCGCAACCGGGGCAGTGACGTATCGCGATCGCAGGACTATCCTTTGGTAGCGCCAAACGTAAGCCCCGCAACGAAGTGCTTCTGCATCGCAAAGAACATCGCGACGGAAGGCAGCGCAGCGAGAATCGAACCGGCCGACACGAGATTCCATGCCGTCGTCCATTGCCCTTTGAGCGCAGCGACGCCCACCGTGATCGGCGCGGCCTCGTCGCCTTGCGTGAGGCACAGCGCCCAGAAGTAGTCGTTCCAGACGAACGTGAAGACGAGAATCGCGAGCGCGGCGAGCGCGGGACGAATCAGCGGCAACACGATGCGAAAGAACACGGTCCATTCGCCCGCGCCTTCGATGCGCGCCGCCTCGACCAGTTCATACGGCAACTGCTTGATGAAGTTGCGAAGAAAGAGCGCGCAAAAGCCGGTCTGAAACGACACGTGAAAGAGAATCAGCGCGTAAAGCGTGTTGAAGAGCCCAAGACTCAGCGACAGGTCGCGCACGGGAATCATCAGGATCTGGATCGGCACAAAGTTACCCGCGACGAACGTCGCGAAGAGCGTCGTGTTGCCGCGAAACCGGTAGATGGCCAACGCGAAGCCTGCCATCGCCGCGAGCGCGATCGAACCGATCACGGAAGGCACCGTGATCAGCACGCTATTCCAGAAGTAATGCAGCATCGGCGATGTGGTGAGCGCTTCGCGGTAGTTGTCGAAGAAAGCGATGTGCTTCGGCCAGCCCCAGTAATTGCCTTCGCTCAGTTCCTCCGTCGAACGCACCGACGTGATGAGCACCGCGATCATCGGCAGAAGCCAGATCAAAAGCGCAACGGGCAACGACAGCTTGTACAGGCGCTGGTTGAGCGGCTTCCATTTCGCAATGGGCATCGGATACATGGTCCGCTCCTTACTGTTCGTGGCGCAGCATGCGGCGCAGGTGATAGACGATGTACACGAGCATGATCGCGAACAGCACGACGGCAATCGACGCCGAATAACCATTGCGGTAGTACTTGATCGCCTGGTCGTACATGTAATACGCGAGCACCGTCGAGCTTTCGAACGGACCGCCGCCCGTCATCACCGAGATCAGATCGAAACTGCGCAGCGCACCGATCACCGTCACGACGATCGCCATGAACGTGACGGGCCGCAATTGCGGCAGCACCACGTGCCATAGCATCGACCAGCCCTTCGCGCCTTCCATGCGCGCCGCTTCGAGTTGCTCGCTATTGAGCGTCGTGAGACCCGTCAGATAGAGAATCATGCAGTACGCCGTTTGCGGCCACAGCGCGGCGAAGATGATGCCGAAGGTCGCGTAGCGCGCATCGCCGAGCACGGGCACGCCGTGTCCGAGGATCATCGCGAGCAGGCCGAATGTCGGATCGTAGAACCACGAAAAGATCAGCCCGACGACGACACCCGACAGCACGAACGGCGCAAAGAACAGCGACTTCACGATGCGTATGCCCACCACCGCCTGGTTCAGATAGAGCGCGACGGCGAGTCCCATCGGCGGCGCGAGCAGGAACAGCACGAGCCAGATCAGGTTGTTCTTCAATGCGGTGTAGAACGTCGGCGCCTGAAACAGCTCGAGGTAGTTCGCGAGACCGACGAAGACCTTGTCGGTCATGCCGTCCCAGTTGTAGAAGCTGAGCCAGATCGACGACAGGATCGGCCAGACGACGTACACCGCGACCATCAGGCAGGCGGGTGCGAGAAACAGAAACGCGGCCTTGCGCTGCCGACGCGCCGAGGGCGACGGACCGCGCCGCCTGCCCGCCGCTCTGGGCGCAGGCGCGGCCTGCGGCGAAGGCGGCGTGGCGTTGATGTCCTGACGTGTGACGGAGTGCGACACGACGATGCTCCTCTTCATGCAGGCGGGCTGCTGACTTGCTGCGTGCGCCGGACGACATGCGCATGCAGTCGTCGCCCGGCGCATCCGCCCTTACTTCTTGTAGATGCGCTTACGCGTCTGTTCGAGCTGCGCGAGAATCGCGTCGAGCTTCGACGGATCGGAGACGAACTGCTGCATGCCCTTCATCCCCTCGTCGGCCATTTCCTTCGTCATGTCGCGATCGTAGAACTGCGCGATGCCGCCCTTCGTGTTCGACAGAATCTGAAAGCCAATCTTCGAAATGGGATCTTCCGGTTCCGGCGACTTGCTGTTCGCCGACAGCGAGCCGAGACCCGCCGCGAGCTTCGCGCCCTGCTCGGGCGATTCGACGAACGCGAGGAACGTGTGCGCATCGGCCTTGTTCTTTGCCTTCGCCGGAATGTGCAGCGACTCGACGGGGCCGTCCTCGGCAGTCGGCACGTTGGAATCGATGATCGGGAACTGGAAGTAGCTCATGTTCGACTTCACGCTCGCCGGGAAGCCGCCCGTGATGAATGTGCCCATCAACATCATCGCGGCCTTGCCCTGGAACAGGAACGGTTGCGCCGCATCCAGATCGTAGGACAGCGAGTTGTCGATGAACTCGTGATCGTCGAGCATCTGCTTCCACGTCGTGTAGACCTTCTTCACGCGCGGATCGGTATAAGGCACTTCACCCGCCATCAGCTTCTGGTGGAACGCGTTGCCGTTCAGGCGCAGGTCCAGATAATCGAACCAGCCCGCGAGCGTCCATGCGTCGCGGCCGCCCACTGCGAACGGCGTGATGCCCGCGGCCTTCAGCTTCTTGCACGCGTCCATCAACTGATCCCATGTCTTCGGCTCGGACGCAATGCCGGCCTTCTGGAACAGGTCCTTCCGATAGAACAGGCCCCACGAGTAATACACGGTCGGCGCCGCGTATTGCTTGCCGTTGTACGTCGACGATTCCTTCGTCGACGCATACATGCTGTCCCAGCCGTTTTTCTTCCAGTCGCCGCTCAGATCTTCGAACAGGCCGCGCCGCGCGTAATAGGCCATGCGCTCGCCGTTGTGCCAGTTGACGACATCGGGCGCGACCGTCGACAGCCAGCCCGGCAGTTGCACCTTGTACGCCTCTTCGTCGACGAACGACACCTTCACGTCGATGTCGGGGTGCGCCTTCTTGAAGTCGTCGATCACCGATTGCCACACCGCGCGCTGGCTTGCGCCCTTGAACGCGATGTTCATCGTCATCGTGCCCGCCTTCGCGACCGTGGTCGTCGCAGCGAACGACGACACGGCTGCCGCAACCGCGATGGCCATCGTCGCGAACGCCTTGCGAGGGTTGAATTGGCTTGTTGTCATCCTTTCGTCTCCTGTCATTTGTATCCTGGTTTTTACGTGCATGGTCACTTGCCTACTCGGTCCGATAAACCGCTACGCCTTGCGGCTCGACTTCACGCGTGCCGATCACGAAGCGCGATGCATCGACGCCTTCGATGACGTGCTTTTCATGCGCATAGTTGAAGACATACGTGAGCTTGCCGCGCTGGCTGATGCGCACGCTGTCTCCACATGGCGTCGGCGTGAGCCCGGCTTCCATCGCGATGCGCGCGAACAGCGACCCGGTGAGACGGTCGTCGAACAGGCTCGCAAAGTAATGAACGCGACCATGCTGCACATACGCTGGATGGCCGTCGGCGAAGCGTGCGTGCACGCCGAACGTGCGTTCATCGACGGCATCGATCAGATCGCGCCAGTGACGCGCATGGCCCTCGCGATGCGCATCGCCCGTGCCGTCGAGACGCACAGGTTCCGTTACGTTGGGCCGCATCGATTCGACGCGCCACACGCGGATCGGCAGCAGCGACGCGAGCACGCCCGGCGGCAGGTTCGCGGGAATCTGCAGATCGGTCGTCTTCGAGCCCGTGCGCGGACCGAGCACGATCTGCGCGCCCGATGCCGCGAGCCGCTGCGCAAAGTCGGCAGGCACGACAGGCAACGGCGGCACGACGATCATCGTGTAGCCGTCGAGCGGCGCATCGGCGGAAATCACGTCTACATCGAAACCGAGCGAGCGCAGCGCCGAGTAGTACTCGAACGCAAAACGCGGATAGTGGAAATCCGCGCCCTGCGGATGTATCTCGAAGAGCCACTTCGCTTCGTAGTCGTAGATCAGCGCGATCTTGCTGCGCACATCGGCGTTCGCATCCGCGTCGGCCGACAGCACATGCGCGATCTCCTGCGCGACCTTCGCCGCTTCGCTGCCGCCGATATCGATGCGATTGTCGGGCGTGTTCAGGCCCGCGTGCATCTGCTCCTGCGCGAACGGCGCCTGACGCCATCTGAAGTACGACACGCAGCCCGCTCCGTGCGCGAACGCTTCCCAGCTCCACAGGCGCACCATGCCCGGCAGCGGCGCGGGATTCCAGTGCGCCCAGTTGACGGGACCGGGCTGCTGCTCCATCACCCAGAACGGCAGCTTCGACATGCCGCGATACACGTCGTGATTGAACGTCGCGAAATCGGGATGCCCCGTGCGCAGAAACTTCGCCTTGATCTCCGGCGCGAACCACTGCTCTTCGAGCGCGCCGAGCGGATAGCTGTCCCATGTCGCCACATCGAGATCGCGCGCGACCTTGTAGTGATCGAACTCGGTGAAGAGCTGCATGAAGTTGTGTGCGACGGGCCGCCCCGGCGAATGCGCGCGAATGATCTCGACCTGCATGCGGTTGTAGCGCGCCACTTCGTCGGAAGCGAAACGCCGATAGTCGAGACGATGCGACGGATGGGCTTCCGTCACCGTCGCAACGGGCGCGTCGATTTCGTCGAAGCCGCGGTACTCCATGCTCCAGAACACGGTGCCCCACGCACGGTTCAACGCGTCGATGCTTTGATAGCGCTCCTTGAGCCACACGCGAAAACGCGCGACGGCAGCAGGCGAATAGCTGACCACCGTGTTGTGGCAGCCGAACTCGTTATCCGTCTGCCAGTATGCGACGGCAGGATGCTTGCCATAACGCTCCGCCACGGCCGTGCAGACCTTGCGCGACGCCTCGAAATACGACGGCGACGAAAAATCATAGTGACGTCGCGAGCCGAACGCGCGCGGCCGGCCATCGGCACCAACCGGGAGAATGTCGGGATGACGGTCGATCAACCACTTCGGCGGCGTGGCCGTCGGCGTGCACATGACCACCTGCAAGCCCGCATTGCCGAGCACGTCGACGGCACGATCGAGCCAGCCCCAATCGTATTCGCCCGGCGTGGGCTCGATGCGGCTCCATGCGAACTCCGCGATTCGCACCTGTTCGATGCCGAGCGCCTTCATACGGCGCGCGTCGTCTTCCCAGATCGATTCCTGCCAGTGCTCCGGGTAATAGCAGACTCCAAGGCGCATGCGCATGTCCCTTATGCGTAGTGTTCGACGGTGCTGAGCGCCTTCACGGCGAATCCGTCGTCGGTGAAAAGATGGCAGGCGTTGGCGGGCGCCTCGAATACCGCGCGCTCGCCCTGCTCGATGCGGGCATTGCCGGGCACTTTCGCGATCAGCACGTCGCCGCCGTGTTGTTCGAGATGCGCGTAACTGTGCTCGCCCAGACGTTCGACAAGCGAAACGGTGCGCGTGAGCGTTGCCTCACGTTGTGATACATCGGCTGCGACGAGCCGCAGATGTTCGGGGCGCACGCCGAGCGTCACCGGCTGCGCGCCTTGCAGCGTGCTGCCGTCGACCACGACGCGCACGGTTTCATTCGTGTGATCGAGCACGACATCGACGCCTTGCGCATCGATCGCCGTGACTCTCGCTGGCAGAAAATTCATGCGCGGCGAGCCGATGAAGCCCGCGACGAAACGGCTCCTGGGCCGGTGATACAACTCGAGCGGCGCGCCGATCTGCGCGATGCTGCCGTAACGCTCCGTGTCCTTGCCCGTATGCAGCAGCACGATCTTGTCGGCGAGCGTCATCGCTTCCGTCTGATCGTGCGTCACGTAGACGACGCTCGCCGACGCGAATTGCCGGTGCAGCCGCGCGATTTCGATGCGCGTCTGGCCACGCAGCGTCGCGTCGAGATTCGAAAGCGGTTCGTCGAACAGAAACACGCCGGGCTCGCGCACGATCGCGCGGCCAATCGCAACGCGTTGCCGCTGCCCACCCGACAACGCACGCGGCTTGCGATCGAGCAACGCCTCCAGTTGCAGGATGCGCGCGGCCTCGCGAACCTTGCGGTCGATTTCGTCTTTCGGCTTTTTCGCGAGCTTCAGGCCGAAGGCCATGTTCTCGTACACGCTCATGTGAGGAAAGAGCGCATAGCTCTGAAACACCATCGCGACGCCGCGCTCGGCGGCAGGCACGTCGTTGACGATGCGCCCGCCAATCGACAGGTCGCCGTCCGTCACATCTTCGAGCCCTGCGATCATGCGCAGCAGCGTGGACTTGCCGCAGCCCGACGGACCGAGGAACACGCAAAACTCGTTCTCGCCGATCTCCAGATCGACGTTGCGGATCACGGGCGCGTTGTCTCCGTACGCTTTCTGCACGCCCCTCAAGGAAATGCTCGCCATCGCTTCGACTCCGTGATTTAATCAGCGCGAAGCGGAGATTAAGCGCTTAATCTGAATGGCCGAAAAAACGCGATCGCGTCGCGACCGCGGGCTCTCCGGCCTTCCGTTGACCCTTGCCGTGGGCCGGTCAACGCTGTCTCCGATCATCGTTCTGGTGTTTCGCGCATGGTGCCCCGCCTTCGAAACCAATGCAAATGATGAACGCCTGTCCCATATATTGAAGACGCGCAAACCATGTCTACTCTCAGCGAAGTCGCGCGGCGGGCCGGCGTCACATCCGCCACGGTTTCGAACGTGCTGCGCAATCGCGGACGCGTCGGCGAACAGACGCGTCAGCGCGTGCTCGAAGCCGTCGAAGCGCTCAACTATCGTCCGCATCTTGCCGCACGCGCGCTGGCCGAAGGCCGCGCACCGACGATCGCGCTGATGGTATCGAGCATCGCGAATCCGTTCTATCCCGAGTTCGCGCTCGCTGTCGAACGCGAGGCGCGCAAGAGCGGCCACTTCGTCATCATCTGCAACACGAATGAGGACCCGCACGCTGGCCGTGCGTACCTCGACCAGATTGCGGGCACGCTCTCCGAAGGCGTGCTCGTGATGAACGCCAATCTCGACTTCGACGACCTGCACAAGACGCAGGCGCGCGGCGCGCCCGTGGTGCTGTGCATGTGGGAACGCCCCGACGATCCGCCGGGCTTGCCGTGCATTGCCGTCGACTTTCGTCTTGCTGGCCAGCTGGCCGCGAAGCATCTGATCGAACTGGGTCATCGGCGCATCGGCGCGATTGTGGGCAGCAAGCCTTCGGGCATTCACGCGTCGCGTTATGAAGGCTTCATCGATGCGATGCGCGAAGCGGGCCTGAAGGTGCCCGCCAAAAACGTGCGTTATGCGCCCGACACGATCCAGGGCGGCTATACGGCCGCGCGCGATCTGCTGGAGCACGACGCGAACATGACAGCGATCTTCGCGACGAACGACCTGCCCGCGCTCGGCACCATGCATGCCGCCGCCGATCTCGGGCGCAACGTGCCGCGCGATCTCTCCGTGATCGGCATCACCGACATCCAGCTCGCGCAGCAATCGCGCCCGCCGCTGACGACCGTCGCCGTGCCGACCGTCGAGGCCGCCGAGCTTGCCGTGACGCTGCTGCGCGATCTGATCGAGCGGCCGACACGCAAGCATGGTGCGCATCAAAAGGCGCCGCGCATGTGCGTGACATCGGAGCCGCGACTGATCGTGCGCGGATCGACGCAAAAGCGTTGACATCGACCACGCATGACGAGCGGGCAAAGAGCAAAACTTACCGTGAAGCGCCGTTCGATATCGCCACGCACGCAATAAGCCGGCAACCGCTTCGCAAAAGCAGAAAAATTTTCAGGCGCGCTTTCAGTGCTGCGTACGGCGCAGCATCGAAAGGTCATAGCCGAGCGCGCGCACGCGTTCGAGCAGCGCGTGTTGCAGTTCACCTGCGGGCTTTGCGTCACGCGTGAGTATCCATAGATACGCGCCGCTCGGTTCGCCGATGATCGACCATCGGTAGTCGTCCGCGTGATCGAGCACCCAGTAATCGCCAACGTAGAACGGTCCGAAGAAAGACACTTTCAGTTTGGCGTTGTCCGAGCCTGGCATCACGCGCGCCTTGCCTCTCGCGATGCGCCGCACGCCGTTTGCGCCGTCGCGGCCCGTGTTGATCACGCTGAGCGAACCGTCATCGCGCTTCGCATAGTTGGCCGTGACGAAATCGCGGCCCCGTTCGAAATGATTGTCGTAGCGCGCAAACTCGTACCAGTGCCCGGTGTAGCGGTCCAGATCGACGCTCTTTGCCGGCTCGGGCACGCGTGCATTGCCCTTTTTGCTTTTCAACCTGATTGCGTACGTGACGGCAATGCCTAATGTCACGACTGCCACGCCTGCAGCGACGACGATCGCACCACGCGCAGAGAAACTACTTCGCTCGATATTGTCGTTGACGCTTCGTTCGACACTCATCGGACATAAACCTCGACTCGATGCCAAAGCCGTTTAGACCTTACGTGAATGGAAAGTTTTCGCCATTACGGGACGAAGAAAGGACAAAGCGGTATCGGCGATACGACTGCGCACGACGCTGCATGGCAGGCCAGCGACGCGAATCCGCGATAGCCGCTATGCTTGCTCCTTTGCTGCACTTTTGTTTCGCGTGCTGCTGCACATCACAACATCACATCACTCATAGTTCCCTTCTCGCGGAGTCGATCATGCAATACCGCAAATTCGGCAACACCGGCCTTACTGTCTCGCGTTTGTGTCTCGGTACGATGACCTTCGGCTTGCAAACCGAAGAAGACGTATCGCGCGGCATTCTCGACAAGGCAACGGACGCCGGCGTGAATTTCATCGATACGGCTGATGTCTATCCGCTCGGAGGCACCGAAGGTGTCGTAGGCCGCACCGAGGAGATCATCGGGCGCTGGCTCAAGGGCAAGCGCGACCGCTTCATTGTCGCGACGAAAGCTGTCGGCAAGGTTGGCCCGTCGCCGTGGGACCAGGGTGCGTCGCGCAAGCATCTGCTCGATGCCATCGATGCATCGCTGCGCCGTCTCGGCACCGATTACGTCGATCTGTATCAGCTGCACTCCGATGACCGCGACACGCCGCTCGACGAAACGCTCGAAGCACTCGACGTGATCGTGCGTTCGGGCAAGGCGCGCTATGTCGGCGTATCGAACTATCTCGCGTACCGGCTCGCGCGCATGCTCGGCCGCGCGGACGTGCTGCGCACTGCGCGCTTCGTGTCGGTGCAGCCGCGCTACAACCTGCTGTTCCGGCAGATCGAGCGCGAACTGCTGCCGCTCGCGGACGAAGAAGGTCTCGCCGTGATGCCGTATAACCCGCTCGCAGGCGGCCTGCTGACGGGCAAGCATCGTCACGTTGCGAAGCCGGCGGACGGACGCTTCACCGAAACAGTTGGTAACGCAGGCGCGATGTACTCGGAGCGCTACTGGCACGAGCGCGAGTTCAAGACGATCGACACGCTGCGCGAGATCAACGCGAAAACGGGCGAGCCGATGACGAAGACAGCGATCGCGTGGGTGCTTGCGAACCCCGTCATCACATCGGCGATCATCGGCGCGAGCCGCGTCGATCAACTGAACGATTCGCTCGCCGCTGCCGACTACACGCTGGACTCCGAACTCAAGACGCAGCTCGACGAGGCGACGGTCGAATACCGTTGGGGCGATGCACCGCGCTGAGTGGCAAATGCCATGAAAAAGGCGTGCGCTGTGCGTTAGCGTCCGTAGCGCAGCACGGTGCTGCTCGCGGCCAGCACATGATTGTTGATGGCCGCGAGGAACTGATCGTGATTGAGACCTGGCTGTAGCGCGTCCTGCGAGAGATCGAGCGCATACACCTGCAGCACGTAGTGATGCGGCACGTCGCCGACGGGCGGACACGGCCCGTAATAGCCGGGCTTCCCGGTGCGGTTGATGCCGCTCACGCTGCCCTCGGGCGCGGACGCGCCATGTGCCATCGACGTCATCGATGCGGGTATCCCGTACAGCACCCAATGGATCACGCCCAGGCCTTTCGCGCCGTCGGGATCGAACAGCGTCACCGCGAAACTGCGCGTGCCCGCCGGTACGTTGCGCCACTGCACGGCGGGCGACTGGTTGCCTCCGCCGCAATTGTTCGCGCTTGCCCCATGGCTCGAATCGACCGTGCCGCCGTCGGGCGTACCCGGCGACGTGACTTCGAAAGCGTCCGCCGCGAAGGCCTGCATCGCGCCCGCCGACAGTGCGACACATAGCGCCGCGCGCGCCAGTCGTGCATAAGGAAATGTTTTCATCGAACCGCTCCGTTGACCCCGGATGAACAAACTGCGGCCACGCATTCGCGGCCGCCAGAGAACAAACGGACTACCCTGCGCCATTATTCCGCGGCGTGACGTTCAAGGCACTTCAGGGCATTCGTGCGGCGCGCTATTTGACCGCGCCTGCCTTCCGGTTCGCTCCGGGCAACTGCTGCCGGGACTCGCGCACCGACTTCGGATGCCACAGCCTCGCACCGCCTTCGATGCCCGCTTCGTTCGACACGATCGCGACATTCGGCGGCAACTCGAACGTGAGCCTCGACGCATTGCCGCCGCCGATCCACAGCTTGTCGTAATTGACGAGCGAAGCCAGGATGCCGATCACCTTTTCGACGCGCCGGTTCCAGCGCTTGTTGCCCGCCTTTTCGCGCGCCGCGTTGCCGACGTACTGGTCATAGGTGCGAGCCTTACTGACGGGATGATGCGCGAGTTCGAGATGCGGCATCAGCTCGCCGTCGCGAAAGAGCGCGGTGCCTGCGCCCGTGCCGAGCGTCAGCACGAATTCGATACCGTGCCCTTCGATCGCAGCAAGGCCCTGCATTTCGGCATCGTTGATCATGCGCACGGGCATGCTGCCGACACGCGCGATGAGATTGTCCGCGAGCGGAAAACCGCGCCAGCTCTCGTCGCCGATATTCGGTGCGGTAAGAATGCGGTTGTCGCGCACGACTCCGGGAAAGCCGATCGACATCGACGCGGGATGATGTTCGTCGACGAGCGGCTGCACGAGTTTCGCGAGCGTATCGACGAGTTGCTCCGGCGTGCACGGATGCGGCGTCGGCACACGCACGCGCTCGCTTTTCATGCTGCCGGCCGGATCGAGCACGGCCGCCTTCAGACCCGTGCCTCCGACATCGATCGCGAGTATCCGTTCTTCGCGGCTTGCTGCTTCTTTCCTGCTCGTAGCCAAGTCGTTCCCCTTTCTCTGGTTCTTGATCAGTGCGGCTGATTCAGTGCGCCATTCAGCGTGCTATTCGCCGAGCCGCTTTTCTCCAGCGGCCGCCACGCGCGGCCATCGCGGGCTAGCATTTCATCCGCTTGCGCCGGGCCGCTGCTGCCCGCCGGATAGCCATGCACCTGCAACGCGGCGCCCTGAGGATGCAGCACACGGTCCACCGCGCACCAGCTCGACTCGATGCTGTCCGCGCGCTGAAACAGCGTCTCGTCACCGCGCATGCAGTCGTACAGCAGCGTTTCGTAGCCGACGTTCGCGCTTTCCTCGAAGTAGTCGTTGTAGTCGAACGCGGAGCGCGCCGCGCCGATCTGCATTGTCGGTCCGGGCACCTTCACGTTGAAGTCGAAGCTCGTGCCGTGCGCGGGATCGATGCGCAGCGTGAGCACGTTCGGCGTCAAAGCATCGACCGGCGTATCGCGGAACATCAGAAACGGCACGCGTTTCAGATACACGGCGATTTCCGTGCGCTTCGCCGTCATGCGCTTGCCCGTGCGCAGATAGAACGGCACGCCTGCCCAGCGCCAGTTGTCGATGAACACGCGCGCAGCCGCATATGTTTCCGTCTCGCTGTCGCGTGCGACATCCGGTTCGTCGCGATAGGCCGCCTTCGCATCGCCCTTTTCGTATTGCCCGAAGATGACATCGTTGGGCGTCAGGGGCTCGATTGCATCGAAGAGTTCCGCTTTCTTGTCGCGTACGGCTTCGGCATCGAATGATGTGGGCGGCTCAAGCGCGACCATCGCGAGCAACTGGAACAGGTGGTTCGGCACCATGTCGCGAAAGGCGCCCGTCTGCTCGTAGAACTTTCCGCGCCCTTCGACGCCGAGCGTTTCGGCCGCCGTGATCTGCACGTTGTCGATGTACTCGCGCCGCCATACCGGCTCGAACAGCGCATTCGCAAAGCGCACGGCAAGAATGCTTTGCACCGTGTCCTTGCCGAGAAAGTGATCGATGCGATAGACCTGCTTTTCCTTTGCGAAATGCAGAATGTGCGCATTCAGATCGCGTGCGGAAGCGAGGTCGGTGCCGAATGGCTTTTCGATCACGAGACGCCGGAAGCCGCCATGGCCTTGCGGATCTTCCTTGAGCAAGCCGTGCTTGCCGAGTCGCTCGACAATCGGCTTGAAAAAATGCGCGCCAACCGCGAGATAGAAGATCGCATTGCCGTCGGGCGCGTTGTCGATGCACTGCTTGAGCGCCTCGTAAAGCGCGTCGTCTTCGAATTCGCCCGCCATGTACTCCATGCGCGTCGAGAGCCACTGCCACGCCTTGTCGTCGATCTTGCCGGTATGAAATTCACTGCCCTTGTCCGCGGCAAACTGTTGTAGCGACTGGCCGAGATCATCGACCCAGTCCGTCGTTTCGCGCTCGCCGTGATTGACGCCGATGACGTTCATGCGATCGTCGAGCAGGCCGTCGACCGTCAGGTTGTAGAGCGAGGGCGTCAAGAGCCGTTTGGTGAGATCGCCGCCCGCGCCGAAGATGACCAGCGTGCACGGTGGTGCGGGCTGCTTGCCTGCAGGCCCCGACGAAGCGGGATGCGGCCCGGCGTCGAGCTTGCGGTTCACAGGTTGTCTGGCGGATGAAGCAGCCGTGTTTATCGCGTCATTGGACATGGCATTCTTCCCTGAATGAGCCAGATGAAGTGGCGATATCTGAAAGACACGCGGCCAGGCCGCGCAGTTCAATCAAAGCCAGTCGATGCGTTCAACAATGCAATCCAGGCGATACGTCAAGCACGCGTCAGCCGTGCGCAAGGCAGATGTAATGCACGCGCTATTTCACCGCAACCGGAGTCGGCGCGGCAGCGGCGGCCGATTGAGCAACCCCTGCCGCCGCGGGCACATTCCCCGAGCTCGCGACTTCGCGTGGCTGCAACAGCAACGCGACGAGACCCGTCCAGCCTGTCTGATGCGATGCGCCGACGCCGCGCCCGTTGTCGCCATGGAAGTACTCGTGAAAGAGCACGAGATCCTGCGAGCGCGGGTCCGCCTGTAGCAACGGATAGGCCGCCATTACGGGGCGCTCGCCGTTCTTGTCCTTCAGAAAGAGCGTGGTCGTACGCCGCGCGAGCGCATCGCCGATTTCGGCAAGCGAGAGTTTGTTGCCCGAGCCCGTCGGATACTCGACGTGGAAGTCATCGCCGTAATAGCGATGAAATTCGTATAGCGATTCAATCAGCAGATAGTTGACGGGCATCCATACGGGCCCACGCCAGTTCGAATTGCCGCCGAATACGCGCGAATCCGATTCGGCGGGCAGGTACTTCACACAAAAGCTCTGACCGTTGTGCCGGTAGACGAACGGATTGTCGCGATGCACACGCGACAGCGCGCGCACGCCGTGATCGGACAGGAACTCCGCTTCGTCGAGCGCGCGCCTGAGGAGCGCCTTCATCCGGTGCCCGCGCAACAGTGAAAGCAGCAGGCTGTTGCCGCGTCCCGGCTCGTTCCAGCGCGACACCAGCCGCGCGAGATCGGGGCGGAAGCGCAAGAACCATACGAGACGGTCGCGCAAGCCCGGCAATGAACCATGCAGGCGCTCTTCGAGTACATGCACGGCGAGCAGCGGAATCAGGCCGACGATCGAGCGCACGCGCATTGGCATGCTGGAGCCGTCGGGCAAGCGCAGCTTGTCATAGAAGAATTCGTCCTCGCTGTCCCACAGACCCGTCTCGCAATTGTCCTCGCAACTGACGGCCTGCGCGATATACAGAAAGTGCTCGAAGAACTTCACGCCGATATCGACGAACACATGGTTTGCAAACGCGAGTTCGAGCGCGATGCGCATCAGGTCCAGTGCGTAGGCCGCCATCCATGCCGTGCCGTCCGCCTGATCGATACGGCCGCCCGTCGGCAGCGGCGACGAGCGATCGAAGATGCCGACGTTGTCGAGCCCGAGAAAGCCGCCCTGAAAAATATTGCGGCCATCGGCGTCCTTGCGGTTCACCCACCACGAGAAGTTGAGTAGCAGCTTGTGAAAGACGAGCTCCAGAAAATCGCGGTCGCCCTTGCCTGTCAGTGCGCGGTCGATTTCGTAGACACGCCACGCGGCCCACGCATGAACTGGTGGATTCGCATCGCTGAAAGCCCATTCATACGCGGGGATTTGCCCATTCGGATGCATGTAGCGGTCCTTCACGAGCAACAGCAATTGACGCTTCGCAAACGCGGGGTCGATCAACGCGAATGCCGCCGCATGAAACGCGAGATCCCATGACGCGTACCACGGGTACTCCCACTTGTCCGGCATCGACACGATGTCGGCATTGCACAGATGCCGCCAGTCGCGGTTGCGGCCCTGCTTGCGCGACGCGGGCGGCACGGGCTGCGCGGGATCGCCGTCCATCCAGCGCTGCACGTCAAACTGGTAGTACTGCTTCGACCACAGCATGCCCGCAAACGCCTGACGCTGCACGAGCCGCTCGTCCTCGCCGTCGATGGCATGCTGCAATGCTGCGTAAAACGCGTCGGCTTCCGCGATGCGCTGCGAGAACAGCTCGTCGACGTCGAGCGGCTCGTCGTTGACCGCGAATTCGGGCCGCCAGCGCAGATAGACGACGGTCGTTCCATGCGGCGGCAGATTTAACGGCACATGCGCGGCCGCCTTTGTGCCCGCGTCGCGGCGAATCGCGTCGGCGTCGCCATGCACGAGGTATTTGTTGAAGCCGTCCTTGAACGGCCCCGTCGCCTCCATGTTGAAATGACGCCGGACGTTAGTATCGTTCTCGCAGAAAATCCATTCGAGCACGGTCGTATCGGGCGACCATGCCGTCACGACGATCGGCTCGTGGCCCGGGTGCGTGCCGAGCAGACGCGTGACGCCGTGCACCGTTTCCTTGACGAGCTTCGGCCGCTCGTCGATGTCCTTCCACGACCACTTGTTGCGCGCCCAGATCTGCGGCAGAAGATCGAGCGCTGCCGACTCGTCCGCGCGATTCTCGACGGTGACGCGCATCACGATGTCTTCAGGCGTGTTCTTTGCGTATTCGACCGTCACATCGAAATAACGCAGATCGTCGAACACGCCTGTATCGAGCACTTCGTACTCGGGCATGTCGCCGCCGCGTCGCGCGTTTTCCTCGATGAGATCCTGATATGGAAACGCGGCATGAGGGTACTTGTACAGCATGCGCATATAGGCATGCGTCGGCGTGCCGTCCAGATAGAAGTACAGTTCCTTCACATCCTCGCCGTGATTGCCTTCCTGATTCGTGAGGCCGAAAAGACGCTCCTTCAGAATGGGATCGGCACGATTCCACATCGCGATCGACACGCACCAGTTCAACGTTTCGTCGCCGAATCCTGCAATGCCGTCTTCGCCCCAGCGATACGCGCGGCTGCGTGCGTGATCGTGCGGGAGGTAGTCCCATGCGGTGCCGTTCGGGCTGTAGTCCTCGCGCACCGTGCCCCATTGACGCTCGCTGAGGTACGGACCCCAGCGCTGCCACCGCGCGCACTCGGCGGAATGCAGACGTATCCCCTCGACTGTGGAAAGCAGGTTCGCGGCGCGCAGCGCAGGCATGGCAGCGTCCTTCGTCTCGTGGTGACGGTAGGAGTCACATCGTAGCGCGGTTGGGGGGTTCGCGTGGCGCAGCAGGCACATCGGCGCTGACGCGCTCCCCAAGCAACACCCCCACACGCAACCGTTCCCCAAGCGACCACGCCTGAAACGGCGTGCCGCCCGGCGCATGGGGCGCGTCGCCGTCCGCGACTTCCGAAATATGATCGAGGCCCGCGCGATCCAGATGCGCATCGAGCGGCGCGAGAAAGCGCGTTCGCGCCGCATCGCGGGCCGCGGCATCGGGACGTTGCACGCGCAGCCATGCTTCGACGAACGGACCGAGCAGCCAGGGCCACACGGTCCCTTGATGATAGGCGCGATCGCGCTCGAGCGGCGTCCCCGCATAGCGCCCGCGATATGCTGGATCTTCGGGCGAGAGCGTGCGCAATCCAAGCGGCGTCAGCAGATGCGCTTCCACCTGCGCGAGGACGGCACGCGCCGTCTCCCCTTCGACGAGCGCGAACGGCAGCCCGCCGGCCGCGAAAATCTGATTGGGCCGCACGGAACGATCGACGGCGCCGCGCACGTGATCGACATCGACGTTGTCGAACAGCGCGCCCGTTTGCGGATCGATGAAGCGCTCGCCAAACGACTGCGCCACGCGGATCGCGGGCTCGCGCCAGCGCGCATTCCACTGCGCGGCGATATGCAACGCGTTGAACCACAGCGCCTGCACTTCGACGGGCTTGCCGATGCGCGGCGTCACGACCCAGTCGCCGAACTTCGCGTCCATCCATGTGAGCTGCACGCCGCGCACGCCGGCGCGCAACAGGCCGTCATCGTCGGCGCGTATGCCGTAGCGGGTGCCTTGCGTGTAGCCGGACAGGATCGTATCGACGGCTTCATGCAAGCGGTCTCGCGTTTCGTTCGACGCGTGTCCCGTCGCCAGATAATCGTGCACGGCAATCGCGAACCAGAGCGACGCGTCCACTGAGTTGTACTCGGGCTCGCCGCCATAGTCCGGAAAGCGGTTCGGACACATGCCCTCGGAAATCGTGCCCGCCCAGGCAAGCAGGATCGATTCGGCTTGCGCATGGCGTCCCGTGGCGATGAGCAGGCCGCGCATCGCGATGAACGTATCGCGGCCCCAGTCGGTGAACCACGGAAACCCGGCGACGATCGTGTGGCCCGTCGAGCGCGCGGTGACATACGCATCGGCGGAACGTGGCAGGCGCGATGAGAAAGCAGCGCGACGCGCCGCTTCCGTATTCGCAAGCGCATCGGCGTGAGCGCTTGCCGCTCGCATGTCGGGCGACGCATGACCCGTGTCCGCGCTCAGCACCATGACGGCTGCATCGCTCAGAAGATCGAAGCTGAAGACGCCGGGCGTCGCGAGATCCTCCGTGTAGTCGAGGCCACGCTCGCGCTCGCGCGCGTAACAGAAGTTGCGATACCAGTCGGGCGCATGTCCGTACGCGCCGTTCGTCAGTACGCGAATCGCGGGCAGATCGCGATAGGGCTGCCACTGCACGCGCTCGCCATCGACGCGAGCGGTGAAATCGAATGCGCCGTTCTCATGATGCAGCGCGTGATAGTCGCGGCCCGACAGCAGCGGGCGCACATGCAGCGTGATCGTGCAATCGCGCGGCGCATCGTGCTCGAACTCCGCCCGCCAACGCAGCACCGTTTCGCACGTCGCTTTCGCAACGAACGCTTCGGCGACCACGCTGGTTTGTGCGTCGATCCGGAAACGCCAAGTCGGCCACGGCATCGTATCGAATGCGACCAGGCTCGCGGCGATGTCGGGACAGAGAATGTCGGGCGCGTAGCGCTGCATCGTGAGCGGATAGTGCGCTCCGTTCGCTTCGATCCATGCTTCGATGCCGTTGACGAGCACCACGCGCCCCGCAGGCGCGCGCGTCGCCGTCAGCAGCAGCGCGTGGTATCGGCGCGTGCGCAACGTGCCCACCGTGCCCGACGCAAAGCCGCCGAAGCCATCGGCCTCGAGCCATTCGTCTTCAAGACGTTCGATATCGAAGGGGCATTCGACGCGTGTCATCGCAGATCCGCTTTCCACTGGCGTGGCCGATCAAGACTGCCGACAGATTAGCGGCTTGCGCCGGAAAAGTCTCGCGCGGTGCCGCGTCACGTGTGGGGTCCGACAGCGTGAAGATCACGCCGCCGGTTGCGCCGCCATGCGTCGCTGGATCGGCAGCACGGCCCACACTTCGAGCCCGCCTCCTTCGCGCGGATGAAACTCCAGCGTGCCGCCATGCAAGCGCGCGATGCGCTCGACGATCGCAAGCCCCAGCCCTGTGCCGCCCGTCTTGCCATGCGCGTTCTTGCCGCGCTGGAACGGCGCCTTCAGGCGTTCGAGTTCTTCCGCGCTCAGTCCTTTGCCGCGATCCGCGACGGCCACACGGATCGCATCCGCATCGGCCCACGTCCTGACAGCAAGCCCCGTCTGCCCGTAGACGACGGCGTTCTGCATCAGGTTCATCACGAGCCGCATCATCGTGATGGGCCGGAACGCGTGTTCGGGAAGCTCGCCGAGCGACAGCTCGAACTCGTGCCCAAGGCCCGCGAAGTCCGCGGCAAGCTGGCTGATCAGCGCGTTCAGATCGCCGGGCTGCGGCGTCTCGCGCTCGCCGCTTCCCGCGTAGTCCATGAACTGCTGAAGGATCGTGTCGATCTGGTCCAGATACGATTCCGCCGCGCCGGCGAATGCTTCGTCGCCGCCCGTATCGTTCGCCATCGCCATCGCGAGACGCAGCTTCGTGAGCGGCGTGCGGATATCGTGCGAAACGCCCGCGAGCATCAGCGCGCGCGTCGCCTCTGCCTGCTGCAACGCCTGCATCATCTGATTGAACGCGCCGCTCACTTGCGCGATCTCGGTCGGCCCGTCGACGGGCAAAGGCGGCGGCGTTTCGCCCGCGCTCACGCGGCGCGCCGCATGCGCGAGTTCCTGCAGCGGGCGGTTCAGGTAGCTTTGCAGCGCGAAGCCCGTCAACGCCGCCAGCATGCCAAGCCCCAGCGACAGCAACACGGCTGTCAGCATGCCGCCGCCCTGCGCTTCTTCCGGCACCTGCAAGCCAATCCAGTACGGCTTGCCCGCAACGTGCATGCGTATCCACATGCGCGGACCGGCTTGTTGCCAACGCACTTCCGTGCCCGGCGGCAGATAGTGGCTCAGACTTTCCAGAAACACCCGCAACTGATGAAGCCGGTAGAACGCGAGCAGCCTGACGCGCGGCTCTGTCACCGCATCGGCGGGCGGTTCGTTGCGCGCGTCGAGCCGCGCGACGAGCGTGTCGCGCGCGATCTCGGGCGACGCGGCAAGCGCGTTGTCCAATGTCTTGATGTACGTGCCGAACACGGCGGCGGCGCGCTCGGTGCGCGGGCTTTGCACATAGTGGATCAGCACGCTCAGCGCGCAGACCTGGCTGATCGCCATCAGCACGATCAGCAGCGCGATGTTGCGCGCGAGAACGCTGCGCGGCAGCAGGCGCGACAGGATGCGCGCGCTCATGCTTCGACGTCGGCGACGAGCATATAGCCGATGCCCCATACGGTCTTGATGAAACGCGGCTTCGACGGATCGCTTTCGATCGCCTGCCGCAAGCGCAGAATCTGCACGTCGATGCTGCGATCGAGCGCATCGTGGTCGCGCCCTCTGGCGCGCGCAATCAGATTGTCGCGGCTCACTGCGCGGTTCGGCGACGCCGCGAGCGCCGTCAGCAGCAGCATCTGCGCGGAATGCAGTTCGACGGGCGCATCGAGCCGATAGAGACACTGCTTGCCGACATCGAGCCGGAAGTCGCCGAAGCGCAGCGTTTGCGTGGTGACGGTCGGGTCGCCTGCTGCGATCTTCTGGCGGCGCAACAGCGCATTGATGCGCGCCACCAGTTCGCGCGGCAGGAAGGGTTTTGCGAGGTAATCGTCGGCGCCCGTTTCGAGCCCGATCACGCGGTCGAGCGGATCGCCCTTTGCAGTAAGCATCAGGATCGGCATCGTATGGCCTTCCGAGCGCAGGCGCGCGCAGATCTGCAAGCCGTCTTCTTCGCCGATCATCAGGTCGAGCACGAGCAGATCGTAGGGCTCGCGCTGCAGGTAGCGTTCGAGCCGCTTGCTGTTCTCGACGGCGCGGACTTCGAAGCCATGTCCGCTCAGAAAGCGCTGCAGCATGTTGCGCAGTTCCGCTTCGTCGTCGAGCACGATGATGCGCGCGGGTCGGTCCATGCGATGGCTCCTTTCGCTACTTGCAACAGTTTAGCTTCGGGCCGACCCGATTTGCCGTCAGTGCGATCCCGCGCGCTGCGCCATGAATTGCTCGATCTGTCCGAGCGTCACATAGCTCTGCTTCTGCGTGTCGATCTCGTCGAAATACTGTGCGATGCGCGGCATGCCCGTCTGGGCCTGCGCAAGGGTCAGCTTGCCGTCATGCGTCGTGTTGGCGGCGGCAAAGCGCTGCTGCAACTCCTGCATCATGCGCTCCATGCGCGGCGATGCGGCCATCGGTTGCGGCGCCGTCTGCGCCATCACGCCCGTCGATGCAATGCACAAAGCAAGCATGGCGATCCACTTCTTCATTTCCATCTCCAATCGGTTCATTCAACTTCTTCGCTCACGTGGTGTTGCGATTCGTCGTTGGCGAAGCGAATTCTTGCCGTCCAGGAAGCGGAAGGCAATTTCAAAGTTATGTCGCCGTATGTCGTGTGGACCGTGCGTTCACGCCTGTTTCCGATGCGCCGCTGCATCGCTCGCTACGCGATTACGCAGCAAACACTTCAAGCATGAGCGTGCTTTTCCGGCGACATCGAATGAAACAAGTTATCGCTGCCCATCCCACGATGCGTTGCGTATCGTCTGCACGTCGGCGGCGATGTGAGGACTTCGCATCGCATCCGCCGGCTGTCCGCTCGTTCGCCCGAGGAGTTTGATGTGAACATTCGCTCTGCTTATACGTCCGCGATTGCCGCGATGGGTATCGCCTGCTCGACCAGCGCCTTCGCCGGCACTGTGTTCGTCCATGCGGCCTATGTGCCCGCCGTCGTCTATGCGCCGCCGCGCACGCTCTATTACGTGCCGCCGCAACCGCCCTATGTCGTGCCCGTCGTCACCGGAGCGCCTGCCGCGCCTGTCGTGCCCTCGGTGCCCGTGGTGCCTGTGGTGCCCGTGGTGCCTTATGTCGCCGTCGTGCCGCCGCCCACGCACGCGAAGCCCTTGCCCTATGCGACAGTGGCCGTGCCCGTCGTCGCGGCGCCTGCTTACGCCGTTGCGCCGACAAGAAGCATCGTCTATGCGCAGCCGGTCGCCGTTGTGCCTGGCGTCGTCGTCACACGCTGATTGCATCGCTGCGCCGATTCACTTGATCTTTGGAAAGCCGAGGCCAACAATGAAAGCCTTTGTCTAACCGGCATTCGACGAGCTTCGCGGAGGGCGCCATGTCAGGGATCGAAAAAGACAAGGTCATTGCCGTGCTCAACCAGATTCTCGAATCCGAGCTGGCTGGCGTGGTCCGTTACACGCACTACTCTTTTCTCGTGTTCGGCTTTGGCCGCATCCCGATCGTGTCGTGGCTGCGGCAGCAGGCTGACGAATCGCTCGCGCATGCGCATCTGGCGGGCGAATGGATCACGACGCTCGGCGAGTATCCGTCGCTTGGCATCGGTCCATTGCTCGATTCGCATACGACCGATATCGCGTCCATTCTGCGCGAGTCGCTTGCAGCCGAAGACGTCGCGCTCGGCCTATATCGCGATCTGCTTGCGCTCGTGAAAGACCGCTCCGTTGCGCTCGAAGAATATGCGCGGCAAATGATCTCGGTGGAAGAGATGCATGCGGGTGAAGTCGACAAGATGCTGCGCAAGCCGGGGACGGTCGCGACATCGGGCGAGCGCAACGCCGATACGCATTAGCTTCGACGCCTGCATCGCGCATCGCGCACGCGTTGAACTTTCAATTCGCTGCCCACGCCGGTTTTCGATCGCTCACCGAATAATTCTTCTACCTGCACACCAAGGGCACGGCATGCATCGACACACGATGCACGCCGCGCCCTTTCTTTATTGCATGCGCGCTCGATGCATTTAACGTTTGCCTACAGCAATGCGCATCTAATCCCCTAAATGTTCTGCATGCATGGCGGAGTTTGCAACGACCCATGCTAGGCTATGCGCGGCATCAGGCTGTTGAATTCTGCATCCGCTATTTCGTTCGTAGTCCGCGCAGTAAAACAGGTGGATAGATGATCGAAGACGTCAACCGCAGTTTCAGTCGCAGTCGCAATCGATGGCACCGGCATTCGCGCGGTGCGTTTCGTCGCCGCCCAACATTTGAGACCTTTGCACGCGCTGTAGCGATCGCTGTCCTGATCGCGTTGTCTGGCTGCATGGTCGGCCCCGATTACCGCACGCCCGCCCCGCCCGCCACCGAAACCTACACGCCCACGCCGCTGCCCGATCAAACGGCGTCGTCGCCGGGCGCATCGGGCGTCCCGCAACAGTTCGTGGCCGGCCAGGACATTCCCGCGCAGTGGTGGACGCTCTTTCATTGCGAGCCGCTCGACGCGCTGATCCGCGAAGCGATCGCCAACAGTCCCAACGTCGCGGCGGCGCAAGCGGCGCTCAGGCAAGCCGGCGAGAATCTTCGTGCGCAAATGGGCACCACGCTGTATCCGTCCGTCGATGCGAAGGCCAACGCGACGCGCGAGAAATTCAACGGCGTCACGTTCGGCCAGCCGGGACTCACGGAAGTGCTGAATCTCTATAACGCATCGGTGAGCGTGTCGTACAACCTCGATGTATTCGGCGGCGCAAGGCGCGAACTCGAATCGCTGCGCTCGCAAGTCGATTACGAGGGCTTTCAGTTGCAAGCTGCGTATCTCGCGTTGTCGGCGAACATTGTGACGGCCGCTGTCAAGGAAGCCTCGCTGCGCGAGCAGATCGAAGCGACCGAGCGCATCGCCACCGACGAGGACGCGCAGCTCGGCGTGTTGCGCAAGCAGTTCGAGCTTGGCGGCGTGAGCCGCGCCGCCGTGCTCTCGCAGGAAACGCTCGTCGCGCAGACGCGCGCGACGTTGCCGCCGTTGCGCCAGTCGCTCGATCAGACGCGCCATCAGCTTGCCGTGCTCGCGGGCAAGCCGCCGAGCGACACGGGCGTGCCGGAGTTCACGCTGTCGATGTTCACACTGCCGCAGAGCTTGCCCGTCAGCGTGCCGTCGTCGCTCGTGCGGCAGCGGCCCGACATCCTCGCCGCCGACGCCACGCTGCATCAGGCGAGCGCGCAGGTCGGCGTCGCGACGGCGAACATGTATCCGCAGCTCACGCTGTCGGCGAGCTACGGCCCGCAGGCGCTGACGCCCGCAGGTCTTCTCAAGTACGCCGACATGATCTGGAGCATCGGCGCGGGCGTCACGCAGCCGATCTTTCACGGCGGACAGCTGAGCGCGCAAAAGCGCGCAGCCGAAGCCGCCTTCGATCAGGCCAACGCGCAATACCGGCAGACGGTGCTGCTCGCGTTCCAGAACGTCGCCGATACGTTGCGCGCGCTCGAACACGATGCAACCGG
>NZ_CYGY02000075.1:0-3102 GCF_900007165.1 Paraburkholderia piptadeniae | reverse complement strand
CAGGCCGCGCGCTATGCGGACACGGCGGCGTTGTTCCAGGCGCTCGGCGGCGGCTGGTGGAACGACACGGCGACGAGCCAGGCAGCCCAGGCCACGCCAGCGGCCGCTCCGGCGTCTGCGACGCCGCAGTGAATTCTTTTGCAATGGCCGCGCGTCGCATGCGATCGACGACAGCGCCGCCGGACGAGTTTGTGCCTCATGTCGACAGGAGTTAGCGCTTCAGCGCTTACTCCCGTCCCATGCAGAGCAGTTTGCCGTGCAAGGACAAGACGACGATGACAACGAAAAGACCCATGACCAGGCGGATGATCATCATGCTGATCTGCGTGGGCGTATTGCTCGGCGCGCTGGTCGGCTTCAATCGGTTCAGGGCGCACATGCTCAAAAAATTCATGGCGAGCAATACCGTGCCGCCCGCGACCGTGACGGCAGCTGTCGCGGGCTATCAGACGTGGCAGCCGCAGCTTGCCGCCGTGGGCAGCCTGCGCGCGGTGCGCGGCGTCGACGTGACGACGGAAGTGGCCGGGCTCGTACGCGAAATCGCGTTCGGCTCGGGCCAGGAGGTGAAGGCAGGCCAGGTGCTCGTGCGCCTGAACGACAATTCGGACCGCGCGCAGCTCGCGTCGCTGCAGGCCGCTGCGGAACTCGCGCAAACCGTCTACAAGCGCGACAAGGCGCAATTCGACATTCAGGCGATTGCGAAGGCGCAACTCGACGCCGATGCCGCCGACCTGAAGAGCAAGAAAGCCCAGGTCGATCAGCAGGCCGCGCTCGTCGAAAAGAAAACGATACGCGCGCCCTTCGCGGGACGCGTCGGCATCACGACGGTCAACCCGGGCCAGTACATCAATCCGGGCGATGCGATCGTCACGTTGCAAGCCATCGATCCGATCTACGCCGACTTCTACCTGCCGCAACAGCAGCTCGGGCAATTGCAGGTTGGCCAGGCGATCGTCGTCGATACGAATGCGTTCAGCAACCGCACGTTCGACGGCAAGATCCGCTCGATCAATCCGCGCGTGGACAGCACGACGCGCAACGTGCAGATCGAAGCGACCGTCGACAACCGCGAGCGCAAGCTGCTGCCCGGCATGTATGCGAACGTGAAGATCGACGCGGGCACCGTGCAGCGCTATCTGACCTTGCCGCAAACGGCGATCACCTATAACCCCTACGGCGCGACCGTGTTCGTCGTGAAGCCGGGCGCGCAAAAGAACGCGCAAGGCAAGATCATGCCCGTCGCGCAGCAGGTGTTCGTCACGCCTGGGCCGACGCGCGGCGATCAGGTCGCGATTCTCAAGGGCATCAGCGAAGGCGCGCAGGTCGTGACGAGCGGCCAGTTGAAGCTGAAGAACGGCACGCCGCTCGTGATCGACAACCGCGTGCTGCCGGCGGATAACCCGAACCCGACGCCTCAGGAACAATAAGAGGCCGCCCGATGAAATTCACCGACATCTTCATTGAACGCCCGGTGCTCGCATCGGTGGTGAGTCTGCTGATACTCGTGCTCGGCTTGCGATCGCTATCCGCGCTGAAGGTCGGCGAATATCCGCAGACCGAAAACGGTGTGGTGACGATCACCACTTCGTACTACGGCGCGAGTGCCGACACGATGGCCGGCTTCATCACGCAGCCGCTCGAATCCGCGATCGCGCAGGCCCAGGGCATCGACTACATGTCGTCGACGAGCAGCACGGGCGTCTCGACGATCACCGCGACGCTGCGCCTGAACTACGACTCGAATCGTGCGCTGACGGAGATCAACACGCAGATCGCGTCGGTGCGCAACCAGTTGCCGCCGCAAGCGCAGCAGCCGGTGCTGACCGTGCAGGTGGGCCAAACCACCGACGCCATGTACATGGGCTTCTACAGCGACGTGCTGCCGAGCAACAACGTCACCGACTATCTGCTGCGCGTCGTGAAGCCGAAGCTCGATTCGATCCAGGGCGTGCAGACGGCGGAAATTCTCGGCGGCCGTCAGTTCGCGCTGCGCGCCTGGCTCGATTCGAACCGGCTCGCCGCGCACAACGTCACGGCCGCCGATGTCTTCACGGCTCTCGGCAACAACAACTATCTGGCGACGCTCGGCACGACCAAAGGCCAGATGATCAGCGTCGATCTGAACGCGGGCACGGACCTGCATTCCGTCGACGACTTCAAGAAGCTCGTCGTCAAGCAGAAGAACGGCGCGATCGTGCGCCTCGAAGATGTCGCAAACGTGGTGCTCGGCGCGGACAACTACGATTTCAACGTCGCGTTCAGCGGCAAACGTTCGGTGTTCATCGGCATCAAGGTGGCGCCCGATGCAAACGTGCTCGACGTCGCGAAGCGCGTGAGAACGATTTTCCCGGACCTGCAGAAGCAGTTCCCCACAGGCATGACGGGCGACATCGTCTACGACGCGACCGACTTCATCAACACGGCGATCGAAGAAGTGGTGAAGACGCTCGTCGAAGCGCTGCTGATCGTGACGGTCGTGATCTTCCTTTTTCTCGGCAGTTTCCGCGCGGTGATCGTGCCCGTGATCGCGATGCCCCTCTCGCTGATCGGCACGTTCTTCGTGATGCAACTGCTCGGCTATTCGATCAATCTGCTGACACTGCTCGCGCTCGTGCTCGCGATCGGGCTCGTCGTCGACGATGCGATCATCGTGGTCGAGAACGTCGACCGGCATATGAAGGAGGAAGGCAAGCAGCCCTTCGAAGCCGCGCTGATCGCCGCGCGCGAACTCGGCGGACCGATTCTCGCGATGACGGTCGTGCTGGTTGCCGTGTACTTGCCGATCGGTTTTCAGGGCGGACTGACGGGCGCGCTCTTCACCGAGTTCGCATTCACGCTGGCGGGCGCCGTGACCGTATCGGGCGTGATCGCGCTGTCTCTATCGCCGATGATGTGCTCGCGCTTCTTCCGCACCGACCAGGAGTCGGGCCGCTTCGCGCGCTTCGTCGACCGGCAGTTCGAGCGCGTGCATCGCGGCTATGGGCGTCTTCTGCATGCGATGCTCGACACGTGGCCCGTGTTCATCGTGATGGGCGCGCTGCTTTTGTGCGGCACCGTGTATCTCTTCATGACGTCGAAATCGGAGCTTGCGCCGCAGGAGGA
>NZ_CYGY02000264.1 GCF_900007165.1 Paraburkholderia piptadeniae | reverse complement strand
CGGTGATCGGCGGGCATGTGCCCGACCGCCAGTACCGGTTTCGCATCGTGATTGGCCCGCTGGATATCGAGGACTATCACCGCTTCACGCCACAGGGGGCGGACCTGCTGCGGTTGATCGAATGGGTGCGGGCTTTCGTGAGCGAGGAGTTCGACTGGGAACTCGAGCTGCAGATCAAGCCGCACAGCGCGCCTTCGGCCGTGCTGGGTGGTCCGCAGCAACTCGGCTGGTCCAGCTGGATGGGGCAGTCGCCTTCGTCTGAGCCGGTTACCGGAATGTGTTTCGAGCCGGAGCGCTACGTGCAGCAGCTCCGGCAGAACATGATCAAGCAGGAAAGAATCGAACCATGAGCAGCAACGGGAAGAAGAACCCGCAGAAGCCCGGGAGCCGCGTCGCGACCCACGACTGGATGGCGCCGATTTCGGCCGGATCGCCGTGCGGAAGCGATCTCGAATACGACCCGGAATTCGTCGTGCTGAGTGCGAGCGTTGCCGCGAAGGCAACCGCGCAATACGGTGATTTCGTTGGTACACCGGAGCCGGTGAACTGGAGCGATGTGGACCGGGACTGCCGCCGTCTGATGGTACGCAGCAAGGACGTGCGTCTGGCCGTACTCTTTACACGGTGTCGGAC
>NZ_CYGY02000193.1 GCF_900007165.1 Paraburkholderia piptadeniae | reverse complement strand
TCCTGAAGACGTGCTCGCACGTGCGGGCGAGCGCGCAGCGACCCTTCGCCAGATCGGCGTCGCTACCAGAGATAAGGTGGCGATGGCGCGACGATAGCATTGATGCGTCGACACTGCGGAGATGCGTTGGATGAACATTTCATCCCTTCCGCCAGCGTATCGGTGGGATATGTACGTCGTTGCTCTGGACGACCTCTGCAACGATGCGGATATCCCGACCGGGGTGAAGATGAGTGTCTCGTGACGGCAAGTGGTTGAGACTGGCGAGCCGTTGTATCTCGTCGAGTTCGACGGGGTAGTGGTCGGCTGCGCGGACAACAAAATCGCGCTTGCACCAACAAGTTGGGATGTTACCCAGAGAAGGATAGCTAGGCCCATAACTGTCGATGAGTTGCTGCGCGGCATGGAGCACGTGCTCAAGCGTTGCAACGTCCGCTTTGCTTGTTATTCGAAGGCGACGCGGGGAGTTCAGCATAAGTTTCCCACACAGACCGAGGAGCTTCCGACGTGAAAGTGATGATCCGCAGGGATAGACGAGGCGCATTGACCGCATATGTCCCGAAGAAAGATCTTGAGGAGCCGATCGTTTCCATGGCGCGCGCGCAAATGTGGGGAGGGCTCATTACGCTCGCGAACGGCTGGCAGCTCGAGCTGCCCGAAATGGCCGCTGACACCGCGCTTCCCATCACTGTAGAAGCCCGGCGCGTGACGGGGGAAAAGGATTGATATGGCGCCGATTCCTGATTGGATCGATGTCGTGGAGACCTTGGGTATTGTCAACCCGCCACATTCGGGCGGACGCCTGGGTAAGCGGCAATCGCCCCTGAAACCGGTCGCCGGAGCTTTGGCAAGTTCATTGAACGGATGCAATTTGGCAAAGCGTTGGCCGAGTTCCGTGCGATAGAACGAAGCGCGCGTCAAGTGCCAGTTGAGCGAGAAGCACTGCTGGATTAAGACGACCCTTGTGAGAAAAGCCTGCCTGCGCTTGGGGTCGCGAAATCCACGGATGCGCCGCTCGCTTAGTTAATGACTATTCCTGGTGCCGGCGAACGGATCCGAGCGAAGAAATGAAGAAGGGCACGCAACGCGTGCGAGGAAGTCTCTTGCGCCGCATCGTCGTATACGAGATCTGCTTTCTGTCTGTGTCTAGTGATGCTTGTGTGTCGTACCACGAAATTCGATCCCGTGTACACAGCCTGTATAAGATTAGATAGGCCACATAGCAAAAAATTGATTCACGATAATTTTTTACAATTCAGTTAATTTTAGAGAAGACGATAAATATCGTATAGAAGATTGCCGATACGTGCTGCTATTAAAGACCGTTAGACTGACATCAGAAGAATTCATGTTAATGAGATGTCTCACTGTGGCAAGATGAGCAACAACCGGCCGGATGGAGTCGGTTGGTGAACGATGGCGCAGATGCCTGCGTATGTTGTGCCCGACTTACCGGTGTGCCGTTTGCCTAAAGTGATGAAAAGTCGTCTCGTGCGGCTGATTTCATCGCAGATTGTCGCGAAAATTGTGCGTCACCTCGCATGGCGGAAACAGATCGTCGCGCGGATGACATGACGTTTTACAGGTGAACGAACTGGTTCGGCTATTCCATAAGTCAGCGCAAGAGAGCACATTCAAGAGGCCTGAATATATGTTTCACGCCTTCAAATAATCGTCTTCGATCGTGGAGTGTTATACATGGCTGGACAGCATCGTTTTCTATTGACACCGGGGCCATTGGCGTTGAGCGATGAGGTTAAAGCGCAAATGCAATATGACCTCGGCTCGCGCGATGCGAGTTTCAAGACGATAACAGCTGAGGTGAGAAATCTAATAGTTGACTTGGTCGGCGGTAATGGTGCTTACTCAGCGATCCCGATGCAGGGCGGGGGATCCTACGGCATAGAAGCAGCGTTGGCTTCTTTTGTTGCACCCTCCGATCGGCCTCTCGTCTGTATCAATGGCATCTATGGCGAGCGGATGCTAAAAATGTTGCAACTCCGCGGTGTCCATGCCGTCAGCATAACTGTTCCCAGTGACCAACCACTTTCAATATCCCAGATCTCTGAATATCTGGAAAAGAATTCAAAGATTACACACCTCTGCTTCGTGCATTGCGAAACCACCACAGGCGTCATTAATCCGCTAGGACCGATTGTAGAACTTGCGAAGCAGCATGGCGTAAAAACGATCATAGATGCAATGAGTTCTTTCGGTGCAGTGGAGATTAATTCCAAGCAGGTGGAATTTGACATTCTTGTTACTTCTAGCAACAAATGCATCGAGGGTCCGCCGGGAGTATCGTTTGTTATCGCTTCGCTGGAGATGCTTAATAGCAACGTCGAACATATGAACTCCTTCGTCCTGGATGTTCGAGACCAATGGAATACTTTTGAGAAATCTGGTGAATGGCGCTCCACCCCTCCAACACATGTCATTCAAGCTTGCGCAAAAGCACTTGAGCGACTGACCATCGAGGGCGTGTCTCGCCGCGCTGAGCGTTACTGCTCTGTACGAGACGCAATCATACGCGCAACCGCGTCGTATGCCTTTCCTCTTTTAGACGCGCGAATACGGTCGCCGGTATGCCTCGCCCTTACAGCGCCTGATGTTATTCGTACGCAAAAAGACCTCGACGCGCTCTACGCCCATCTGGTGGACTACAACCTCTACATCTATACCAAGTTGCATTCTCCGAGCCGCAGTTTCAGGATCGGTTGCATGGGACGCATCGACCCGATGTGGATCCGCCTGCTGGCGATTGCATTTAAAGATTTTTTCGATGGCAACCGTGGCATCAGAAGACACCTCCCTGCGTCCAAAAACCGATTTGTGGAAAAGGCCTTGTGATATGTCGAGAAACAATGCCAATGTGCAAATGTGCAGAGAAACGGCACTTCTTTATGCCGGCTATCGCCATGACCCGGTTACCAAGGCGGTGTCGGTGCCCATTTACCAATCCACCGCCTATGAGCTTGAGGGCGATCTGGAAAAGATCGCCGGCATCTACAACGTCAAGGAAGATGGGTTTACGTATACCAGGATCATCAACCCGACGACGCGCATCCTCGAAAAGCGATTCGCTGCGGTGGAGGGTGCAAGCGACTCTCTCGCGGTAGCTTCGGGGCAGGCCGCAACCTTTCTTGCCATCGCTAACCTGTGCAGCGGAACGCGAGGCGATAACGTAGTTGCATCGAAGTACCTATATGGCAATTCCTGGAATCTGCTCTTCAATACATTTAAACGGCTGGGCATCGAGGCTCGGTCTGCGGATCCGAACGATATATCATCCTTCGAATTGCTGACCGATGACAGGACCATTGCAATATTCGGGGAGGCGTTTTCCAACCCGTGTCTTGTTCCTTTGCCGATTCCGGCGCTCGCCGAAATCGGCAAACGACATGGCGTTCCCGTCATCGTTGACAATACCACGACTCCTTTGATCTGCCGTCCAACCTCTTTGGGCGCGAACATCTCCACATATTCCGCGACGAAGTATCTATGCGGCCATGGGACGACGCTTGGCGGATTGATTGTAGATAACGGACGCTTCGCATTCGATGATGCAGCGCGGTTCCCGTTGTTCAACGGGCCGGACGAAGCGCATGGTGGCGTCCTCTGGAAAGAGGCTGTTCGAAAACTTGACGATCTTGGTGCGAGCCCCTATTTGCTGAAGGCGCGAATGACGTGGCTTCGTGACACCGGAGCCGCGATTAGTCCGTTCTCCAGCTTTCAGTTAATTCAGGGCCTCGAGACACTTCATCTTCGCATGCAGCGGCACTGTGAAAATGCCATGGCGATTGCTGAGTTCTTGAAAAATCATCCGAAGGTCAAGCGTGTGTCATATCCCTCGCTATCCTCCGGATACGAACGCGAACTTGTCGACGAGTTGATTGACGCGAGTGTTGGTTATGGCGCGATCATCATGTTCGAACTGATGGATGAAGCAGCCGGCCGCAGGTTCATCACCAACATTGAGCTCATGTACCACGTGTCAAACGTCGGTGATGCGCGAACATTGGTCACTCATCCAGTCTCGACGACTCACACGACTGTTCCCAAAGAGCAGCGTGAGGCCGCCGGCATTTTCGACGGCTCCATCCGACTGTGTGTCGGCATCGAGAACATAGACGATATCGTCGCGGATATTCAACGAGGACTGGACGCCGTCTGACGTCGATCTTTCAACGGAGGAAATTCAATCATGGAAATCTATGAAGCCTGGCAACTAAGAGGCAAACGATTCAGGACATCCCGCTTCTCGCGCGACATTACCCGAGATTTATCAGAATTAAAGCCTGATAACATCACTGGTGCGCTTTACATTTTGAAGGACTATCTGGTCATTCTTGCATGTGCTTATGCGACAGTACGAATTACATGGTGGCTGTACCCCATCGCAGTGCTCATAATTGGCGCACAGCAACGCGGGCTGACCACGATCGCCCATGACGCCGCACATCGGACGCTCGCAAAAAACACCCGCTGGAACTATTTGCTCGGAATTGTTTTCGCAGCATATCCTCTCCTTCAGCGTCATTGGGCTTATCGCTACTCTCATGTTCATCTGCACCATCCCCATCTCGGCGACCCAGAGAAAGATCCCGACTTGAAGTTCTTCATATCGTCGGGCGTATATGATGTCCGCCATCCGCGTGAATACGCGTTCTCCATCGTCTGGAAAGCGATGCTCGGCGGTGCAACGTTACGGTATCTCAGATATCTATGGAACTACCGGTTTCTCATTTCACGCGAAGGACGGAAAGACATCGACAGGCTGGGAGCCGCCATCGATACCTATGGATTTGCGGTATTCTGGCTGGTCGTTATTCTCGGCTTCATTCAGGCAAAATCGCTTGATATGCTCGCGTTGTTCTGGCTGATTCCTTATCTGACCACCTTTCAGGCCTTGGGCTGGTTCATTGAACTTGCTGAGCATTCTCCAATGTGCGAGACCGAAACCGACGATGTCTATTTGACGCGCAATCGCAAAGGAAACTTGATCGAGCGGCTACTGTTCGGCGCCAACCTTGACGAATATCATCTGGAACATCACCTCTCGCCTGGCATCCCTTTCTGGCACCTAAAACGGGCACAAAAGATCAGATTACGCGATCCGCAATATGCCGAGGTTGCCGATTCATGGGGCGGACTCTTCGCTCGCGGCCCCAAAGGGCAGCCCAGTGTCATCAGCCAACTGCTTGAGCGGAACCGGCGGCTTTACGAGACGCAGCTTGAGCGCGTGCCCGGCGAGGAGCGAGCGCAATGATGGACGAGCATCGTGATATGACTTGCGCTGTTGTGGGGGTTACCGCAAATCGCCATCTTCACGACGGCATTCACCGCGATTGGTTGCAGCGACGTTATATCCAGGCGCTGACGAAGTATGCTTCAGTCGAGTGCGTCATTTTACCGACGATAGACGGAGATCAGCCATCTGACGCGACTATCCGGACATTTCGTGAAGTGATGCGCCGTCTCGACGGCCTTGTGTTGACGGGCGATGAATCCGATCTCGATCCCAGTATCTTTTGCATGAACGAGCGCGTATGGGCGCGCGCCGATGACGACGTTGTCCCCGGAGAGACCGATCGTCCGCGAGACCGGTTGTCGTGGATGGCACTTACGGTTGCCAGAGAGCTTCAGATGCCCATATTGGGCATCTGCCGCGGCTTGCAGGAGATGAACGTTTATCGAAACGGCACGCTGTACGAAGATTTGTCGTTGTCACACAAAGGAATCACGCATTCCGAAAACGCAAACCTGCCTCGCGACGAACAGTACCTCCCCGTTCATTCGGTCAAAATTGCTCCTGGTGGGTTATTGTCGTCGGTCATCGAGAGTGGGGAGCTACAGGTCAATTCGTTGCATAAGCAAGGCATCGCCGAACTGGGTGGAGGTATCCAAGCGGAAGCAGTCGCAGACGATGGCATTGTAGAAGCACTTTCATATAAGAATTCATCGACATTTCAACTCGCACTTCAGTGGCATCCTGAATGGCACGCCTCCAGCGATGACAAGAGTCAAAAGATTTTCAGAGCATTCGGAAGTGCCTGTGACGCCTATCTGGTGCAGCGATCGACAACATAGCGATCAGGCCAGAGTTTTACGTTGTTGTTCCTCTCATTTCGCAGGTATTCAAACAGAATTGGCGGAGTCAATGGACTTGCATCTGTTCGCTTTGTTTCTCGTAGCGTTCACCGTTGCCGTGGCTATGCCAGGACCGAATGTCGCGTTTGCCGTTGCGCAAACACTTAAACATGGACTCAAAATTGCAATTCCGAGCGCCGCCGGATTCGGAATCGGTGCAGCAGTTCACGCCGCGGTTGTATTGTCAGGAGTGGGTTTTTTTATCCGAAGTAATCAATGGGTATTGGGCTATTTGCGGTGGATGGGAGCGATATATCTTGTATATCTTGCCATTATTACATTCCGTGGAAAATCGGCGTCGAGTGACGAAGCGACGACCAATTGGAGCTCGAAACAGGTGTTTATCGATTCACTCTTCGTCTCCTTGGCCAATCCAAAAGGATGGATAGCCACATTGCTCACATATCCGAGCTTTATCAGCCCGTATGGTTCGTACGCCACTCAAGCGGTCTCAATGGGCATTGCCGCGACCGCCATTTCTGTCGCGATCTATAGTACTTACATGTTTGTTGCTGATCGAGCGAGTGTTGCTTTCAAGAACAAATCCTTGTTGGAAAAAATAACCGGCACACTGTACGCATGCATCGCACTTGGTTTGCTCCTTTGATATTGCTCAAGGCTCCGGCGTACCATCGAGCCGCTGCCTGAGCGCCATCCGTAATTCCACGCGCCGTCTAGATTGAAACGGAGACTGTAGATCCATGCCTATCAAAATCCCTAACGGTTTGCCCGCCACGACTGCGCTGCAGACAGAAGGCATCACAGTGATGGACGGCGACAGTGTATTTCGTCCGCGTGACCGGCCTTTGCACGTCGGTCTGCTAAATCTCATGCCCAACAAAATCGAGACGGAGATGCAGATTGCACGCCTGCTCGGGGCAACGCCTATACTCGTCGATCTTACGCTTATAAAAATCACCAGTCACTCGTCCAAAAATACATCTGCGAGTCATATGACGACGTTTTACAAAGATTGGGTCGATGTAATGGATCAGGCCTTTGACGGTTTCATCATTACCGGCGCGCCGGTTGAGTCGATTCCGTTCGAGGAAGTCGCCTACTGGAATGAATTGATCGAAATTCTAGACTGGACACAAACCAACGCTCACAGTTGCTTTAACATTTGCTGGGGGGCGCAGGCGGCGATGCATCATTTCCACGGTTTGCCCAAGTACGCGCTGAACGAGAAGGCTTTTGGTATCTTCAGGCATCGTAGCCTGGAATCCAGGTCGCCCTATCTGCAAGGTTTTTCCGATGACTTTTTCATTCCGGTTTCCCGATGGACGGAGATGAGAAGCGCGGATATTCCGTCGGGCAGTGGCATCTCCGTTCTCATCGAATCGCCTGAAACGGGCCTGTGCCTTCTTGATGACCCGAAGCATCATTCTCTGCACATCTTTAATCATATCGAGTACGACTCACAGACGCTAGCGGATGAATATTTTCGTGATCGATCAATCGGTCGACGCATAAATTTCCCAAAAAACTATTTCCCAGACGATTGTGAGGTTCTGCAGCCTAGGAATCGCTGGCGCAGTCACGCGCATCTCCTGTTCGGAAACTGGGTTAATCAGATATATAGGACAGCGCCTAATACGCGTTGTCGTTGACAAATCTTTTGCTGATCATGTTCCATTTCAATGGAATTGGGCTTGTGTGGAGAGTGGATTATCGATCCAAGGATATGAAATATGAGTCTTAAATTCGACATGTTGAAGCAAGCGGTTGCTTCTGGTGCCATTGATACTGTGCTCGTCTGCATGGTTGACATGCAGGGGCGCCTTGTTGGGAAGCGATTTCACGGCGACTTCTTCGTTAAAGGCGCTTATCTGGAAACGCACGCCTGCAATTACTTGTTGGCCAACGATATGGAGATGGAACCAGTCGCCGGCTACACCAGCGCCAGCTGGGCAGCGGGGTATGGCGATTTCGTGCTCAAGCCTGATCTTTCGACGTTACGACGACTTCCTTGGCTGGAAGCAACTGCACTGGTAATTTGTGATGTTCTCGATCAGAGCGGGCAGCCGGTTTCGCACTCGCCGAGGCAGATCCTGCAGAAACAGATTAGCCGTCTGACGGAAAGAGGGATGACTGCCTGTTTCGCATCGGAGCTCGAGTTTTACCTGTTCAATGAGACCTATGAGGAAACGTCGGTAAAGAAATACCGCGACCTCGTGACATTTGGAACATACAGTCAAGATTATCATATCTTGTCGACGTCGCGCCAAGAATCTGTCATGCGTCCGATAAGAAATGGGTTGCATGGAGCAGGAATCCCAATCGAATGCTCAAAGGGAGAATGGGGCGCGGGTCAAGGGGAAATTAACGTACGTTATGCTGATCCTTTGGTGATGGCGGATCAGCATACGATCATCAAGCATGGCAGCAAGGAAATTGCTTCGCAACAAAAGAAGGCAATTACGTATATGGCAAAGTGGAGCTACGAGTTAGCGGGTTCGTCGGGCCATATTCATTCGTCCCTTTGGACACTGGATGGAACCCCGCTTTTTTTTGACAAAGACTCGCCTTATGGTATGTCGGATCTTATGCGCCACTACCTCGCGGGGCTTCTGAGGTATTCGAGAGACATTACACTATTCTTGGCACCATACGTTAACTCGTATAAGCGATTCCAGAAAGGTACTTTTGCCCCAACGAGAACTGTGTGGAGCCCAGATAACCGCACTGCCGGATTTCGCGTTTGCGGCAAAGACTCCCATGCCGTTCGAGTCGAATGTCGAATTGGTGGCGCGGATCTCAATCCGTATCTCGCCTTCGCGGGGCTAATCACGGCTGGCCTTGCGGGCATCGATCATAAACTTGAACTACCGAGTCCATTGATCGGCGACGCGTATCTCGAGGGCGAAATGCCTGAGATTCCCAAAACATTACGAGAAGCGGTCGCTATAGCGTCAAACTCGACATGGCTACGCGAGGTATTTGGGGACGATGTCATCAATCATTACGTGCATGCCGCTCAATGGGAGCAGCTTGAATATGATCGCCGTATAACGGATTGGGAGTTGGCCAGAGGATTCGAGAGAAGCTAACCGCGCCACGTTGCACTGTATGAGCTGCGCGCAGCGGTGAAACCGGAGGCCTTCCTTCATGGCTTTGACGGGAAACATAACAGGTGAGACGCCAGAGGCAGTGGCGAACCGATCGATATTCCCTAACCGAAACCACGCGTGATGTGTTTGGTTATTTGCGGAAGGTCAACCTAATACTCGTCTAGCCCATGAAGGCGCTATATCGGCCACAACCGTATAGCACGTCTTAAGGCATTTTCGACTTGAGAGGGGCGTTGCGAAGCATCGCGGAATATTGCTTACGGCGTGAAAAGCGGTTCGACGCAGGCCGGGCGATGCATGGATTTGGTCGAAATGTTCGTCGTACTGCGCGGTGAAGGTTCTCTTCAGCGCGAAGC
>NZ_CYGY02000147.1 GCF_900007165.1 Paraburkholderia piptadeniae | reverse complement strand
CCGGCTACATGATTATCAGTACCCGAATATCTCGACATTCTTGATGAGGCTGTGCGAGCCCGCAATGGCTGACAGCGCATCCTCAAACGGTGTGCTCCGATTGAGGGTCGCTGACTCGCCATGGTAAGCTTCCTGTCACGGTCGATCCCGTCTCCTGCCTGGATCTGGTCCGCAGTGCCCCGTTTGGACGACACCTCGCGAACGAAGGACAATACACACCCAGTGGTCCTCCCGGAAGCCCGCTCTCCGCTCTCTGTTGGTATCGTTCCGCGCCCTGAACGCGCGCCCGCAGGTCATCCATTCGGATGTCCATATCGCACAATACGCGATTAAACTTCGAGTGCGTATAACGAAGTGCAGCGGAATGGTCAGTCAGGCTTCGCCTGCGGCACGCCGGCGAGATGCAGGACCTTTGCAGCGACCCTGCGGAAAAACGCGTCGTCGCGCTCCTGCTGTGCATCGTCGTCAGCAACCTGATGCTCGATCAGGATGCCGCGGCGCTTCATGATTTCGTGCGTGCGCGATTTGCGTGCGAGGTAGTCAGGATCATCGGCACCCATCGTCTCGATGACGAGGCGATGCAACCGGGGCGCGACACCGACGGCTCCCGCCGATCGGAACGTCAGTTCGAAGTCGGGTCGGCACCACAGGCTCGGCTTGTCGATCTGCCTCACCTCGCGGTCAAAGAGCGGTTTCGAAAGCGTCACCCCGACGCCGTGCTTTTTAACCCATTCCATGAGACGGAATAGCAATTTCAGGGTGATGCGCTCATACTGACTGTCCAGGGGTACCGGTCGCGCAAACGAATGCGCATGCTGCGCGAACGCTTCGCGGAAGCGCGCGTTGCCGTCGCGATCGCGATCGACCACGGTGAGTACCCAGTACGGCGGCTGCGTCAGACGCTGATCGCGGCCGCCGGCGCGGATACCCTTTTCGGGGCGCACCACACACTCACCCATGCTGGTTTTCTTGATTGCACCGCCTGCGCGAATCTCGTCGGCAACGAACAGCAGGAGCGCACTGCGGGCCTTCATTTCCGGCCATGCCAGGGCGTCGATCTCCCTCATCTTCTCGTTGAGAGGGATCCACGGCTTGAGATACAGTATCTGTGAGAGCGTCAGCTCCGGGCTCAGCGCCTGACCGGCTGCGTATGCCTCGAACCGCTCCCACGATCTGGACTTTTCTTGCAACGCGTCGACGTGCAGCCGTGCAAAGTCCGCATCCTCAAGAAGCGTGTGCAGGATGCGTCCAAGGCGGGGCAGGCGACGGCCCCTCTGGCCAAAGGCGCCGTTTGATCCGTTCGAGCCGCCCGGACGCGCCGCGCCTTCATGCAGATTATCCAGGTAGTCAAGCGCATCGCTCACCGGTCTGAGCGGATGGTGCTGGCCTGGCCGCGCGGGATCATCGTCCAGTCCGACGTTTTCCGATTCCGGCGTCTGACGGAACAACGCCAGCGCGCAGCGGTGTTCGCCGTACTGATGCATGCGTACGAAATGACGCGGCCCCTCCTCGCGCACCCGGGCGGTCAGTCGCGGCCGGCTAGCCCCTGCGCCGACGCAGTCGCACTCGAGCCAGAGACGCACGTGTCGCCCGTCGTGCATCTCCTCGAGAACGGCTTCCACGAGCCTCACGTCCTCAGGCCGCACTTCCTGTCCCTCGCCGCAGAAGCGGCGGACGGCTACGGCTTCTTCAGCGCTCAGGTACCGCCTGACCGTATCGGGGTGATCGCGCTCGACAAGATGCATGATGCGTTCAGCGCGAAGGCCGCGCGAGCATGGCGAGACTGCGCACGCTCGCCAGCGACGCCTCATAGCCCCGCAACGAGCCATGCATCTGGCGGGTGATGGGTGGCGTCGCTACAGTTGTCGATGTGCCCGCGTCCGTTGCGACTGTAGATGGTGGCCGGGGCGCGAGCGACAGGCGCTCGAAGCCAATGATGCGTGATGAATGGCTGCTCATACGCACAAGGCCTTCTTCGACGAGGGTGCAAAGCATGTCGTTGATCTGCGCCGACGACGTATCGAATCGACGGGCCAGTTCACCCGCCTGGTACTCGCGCCCCAACTCCATGGTCTGAATCAGTTTTGCAGAAGTGAGTTTCATCGTATTCCCCCTGAAACAGCGCTGGCAGTGTACTGCCGTCGCCACGGTCCCGTCACCCGATGCGTGGCTTGCACAGCGCCCAACGTGGCCCCCGCCGTCAGCTGCGGGCATGACGCTTCATTGCGGTTCGACGGCCCGGTGCCTGCTCAGTTGGATGCGCCGAACTGCTCATGCCGGCTACACGATCATATCCACCGCGGTTTTGCCGACGACGGTCGATTCGCCCGGCTACTGTTGTACACACATCCGGCTATATGAAAATGACGCCGGCGGATAAAAAGCCGTGCTGCCCGGAGGCAGGCCATTCGCCGGCCCCTGAAAGACATGATTCACGGGCCGTTCTCGACGGCGCCGTACTTCGCGTTTATCGAGCTCTTCTGGTCGCTTCCAGCCGAACGGCACTGGTTAAGGAAATCACCGCGCGCGCTCGACGTGCCGCTCAGATCGAAATGGCCGTGGTGATAACGCACGATGGAAAAGTAGTTCGCCTCGTACCGGCTGCAGTCTCGACCACCATCGCCGCCCTGCATCAGTCCGGCAAGGCAGAGCACTGCCCCGCACGCGCTCTGGTTGTCATTGTCAGCCCGCGCCGGTGTGACGCCTGTGAGCGCGGTGCATACCGCCACCGCGACCACACAAGAGATTTTGGATGGCATGGAACGACTCCTATGCGCGGATCAGATGCAGTGCCGTGATCGCGCCGACCGAGAGCGCGGCCGAGCCAAGCGCTGCACAGACGACCCATATCGCCAGCTCGAGGCGACCGATACCGCCGCAGTAATTCTCTTCGCGCAGCACGTCACGCAGTTGGCCCCGCACGCGCCCGCTTGCCTGGTCGTACTCGCGCAGCGCGAGCTCGCCGAGCAGCTGATCACGCGCCTCGGCGAAACGGCCTGCCTCGGCGAGCACGCCGGTGGTTGAGACGTTAAAGTCCTTGAGGAACCGCTCGTAACGCGACGTAAAGCGCAGCAGCGTCAGTTCGCCGTCATCCTTGAACTGTTTGCCGCTCGCCTGGAGCAGTTGTGTCAGCTCTTTCACGTCGCGACGCAGGCGGGACAGCTCGCCCAGCACTTCGCCGATCAGTTCCTCGCGGATCGAGTCATCTGACGCGCCCATCAGCGCACCAACACCTTGAACACATCATCCAGTTCTGTTGTAACCCGGCTCGCCAGGCGTTTCAGTGCGACCATCTGTCGAATGTGCGCTTTTTCAGCTTCCGATGCCCCATTCTCCATTGCCTCTGCGTTGAGCGCGACATAGTCGCGCGGATCATCGCGGATTTCGATGATCGATCTGTCAAAACCCTTGATCCTTTCGAAGATCGGGTTCTCGTAGATAACGGCGTCACGATGCATCGAAAAAACGTCGCTGCGGGAGTGGAACTCGAACAGCCTTGCGAAGCCCCGGTTGAGGTCCTGTTTGCGGTCAACCATATTCATGACCAGGCGGATCTTTGACGCGCGCACGCCCAGATCAGAAAGCGCACGCAGCGTTGCGATCGTGTCGACCTGCTGCTTGGTGGTCGATACAGCCGGCACGATGAAGAGATCGAAGTCTTCATGGGATCCGTCATAGCTTCGCATCAGACCTACAAAATCTTCGACATTCGATGCGCCCACATCGACGACGGCGCTTTGCAGCGTCATCAGCTCGTCCTGCAGCTCATCGAACTGCGACCCGCGCAACGCGCCTTCCTTTTCGCGGTCATCCGAATTGATGGATTCGATCGGGATCACTTCAGCGCCGGGCAGACGCGGCGCAAGCAGATGGTGTGCAACGGTGCTTTTGCCAACGTTGCCCGAGAAATTGATAACGGCAATCTTCATGGTGCAATGTTCCTTACCGGTTAATAGGGAGTGAGCGCATCACCGCGGCCGCGCGCCAGACGGGTTCAGCTACGGTTCGAGTTCAAGCGGCGGTGCTTCGGGACCCGCTTCCTGTGATGGGTGCCCGGAGGTCTCATGAGCTGGCTGCTGTGCAGACTGGGAGAGCCCGCGCTGTTCGCGCTCGATCTGTTCACGCACGGCCTCGATCGTCGCCTCGCTGACCTGCGGCATCGGCACGTCCAGCGGCCGGTTCGCTGCTCGCGCCTCGGCCACGGCGCTCTCGAACTCCCCCATGACCTTCTCCTGCTGCTGCTCGGGCAACGCCCTGATCTCATCGCGCAGGACCTCTCGCGCGGCCTGTTCCTTGATGCGCTCCCGCGCCGCGTCGAGCGCCGCTCGCTGTTCCTTTGAGTACTGCCAGTTGCCGTTCAGGAAGCGTTCGCGCGCTTCGTTGATCCGCCGCCGCTCGTCGCCTTCGCGGCGTGCGCTAGCAAGCGCCTCACGCTGCTCGCGAGTAGGCAGGCCCGGCATGTCCGGCGAGGAAACCAGCCATTCGTTACGGCGGCTCGTGACAGTCTTTGGCGCGATCTCGTTGCCCTGCACGTCGAACTGCCGCTGCTGGGACGTGACCGTCCTGCTGCCGCCTTTTTCGAGCTCGACCTGCTGGCCGACCTGCACACCGGCCTCGCTAATCGCGCGTTCGAGGTCCAGGCCCCACACCGTGCGTTCGCCATTGACGGTGCGCACGGTCGCGTAATAGCTCGGGTTCTGTTTGGCGTCGTGGTTGAATGGTGCCGGCCCGTGCGCGACGAGCACGCCCGCGGTCACACCGGCTGCCGGCTGCTCGAGCGAGGAGGACGGCGGCGCCGCCCGCGGGCTGGGGCTCGCGCGGCCGGAGCGCTGTGTTCGCTGCGCCGCCGGCGCACCAGCGATCGGGCCTGCGCCTGAGCGGGCCGCCGGACGCCGCACGGGCTTTTCAGGGCCGGCAACGTCGGGCCTGGCGCCTGCCGCGGTCTCGACGGTGTTGATGCGTGGACCGTTCGCATCGCCAGCCTGCTCGCCGGCGCTGATGCGCATGGCCTCGCGCGCAGCCGTCAACATCGCGCGATCCAGTTCCTTCGGCCTGAAACCACGCGTCGGCGCGCCAGCGAGTTCTGCCGCAATCCATGCCTGCCGGCGGAATTCCTCCGTGCCCTTGAGCTGCAGCTCGCTCCAGTTCTTCGCCTTCGCGACTTCCACCATGTGCGCGATCACGCTGCGGTCCTCACTGGCCGTCGCGAGCGTGCGGCCGGTGTCCTCGAAGTGCACCGTCTCACTCTTTCGATCCAGAAACTTCCCGTCATGCGCAACATACTGGTTGCTGACTGACTTCGGCACGTCGTAGCCGGTTTTCTCGAAGATCGGTTTCGGGTGGCTGCTGTTCTGCGTCGGCCCGTCTTTCCTGCCGATCAGCCGCCCAGTGCCTTTAGCCGTTTTCACCCCTTCGCTGCTCTGCGCATCGCTCGATGCACTGGGTCTGAGCAGCCGCCCAGCCCGCTCGCGATCAGCGGCGCGGATCTTCTTCAGGCGCTCTTCGGTCGTGCTGTCGACGGGCGTTTCCGGATGGCGCGGTACAGCCGCTGCTTCCGGTTCGTTCGCAGGCGGCGTGGTGCGCGCGCGGATGGCCGAAGCATCGTCAGCGTTGGCCGCGCCGCGCTCGTGGTGATCAATCTGGTCGGCCGGAAATTCGATCTCGTTCATGCGACAACTCCTTGTTCAGGCTGCTGATCAGGTTGCGGGGCGGCTTGCGAATCGGAGTGCGAACCGGTCTGCAACGCGGCTTGTGAACTGGCTGTATCCGCCCGTGCGGAAGCAGCCGCATCGGGCAGTACCTCGCTCAGGTACGGCATCAGCCGGAACAGCGCGGCACGGATACTGCCGCGGTTAGTCAAGTGCCCGGCGGAGAGCACGCCAATTTCATGTTCGCGGACATCGCGCACCCCGGCTGTCTCTGCCGTGCCCGCTGCAGGCTCAATCTGGGCGCGACGCGCGGCATTCTGCGAGTGCCACCACTGCTCGACATCGATCTGCGGCACGGGCGCACTGAGTTCGCGCGCAACAAACGCGGCGTGCTTCATCTGCTCCTCGTTCGGGAACTTCGGTCCGAACCCGAACCACGCACGGCGACGGTTGGTCTTTTCGAGAGTGGCCATCACCCCCTGCAGGTAGGGACTCAGCTGGACCAGGCGGTCGACGAGCTCGGCATCCTCGTAGAAGTACGCCTTGTCGCACAGGATCGGTTCGCAACCATCGATCGTGATGATCTGCTTGCGGCTGGACAGGGCCCGCAGTTCCTGCGGCAGCATCAGCGGCCGACCGTGCTCGGTCTCGTTCGTACTCGTGGACGCGCTGCGGCCGCGGCTGCGGCTGCGAGAGCGTGACAGATGCGTGAACGTGCCCAGCATCTTCGAATACTCTTCCGAGTCCTTCAGCGTGCGCGGCGCAAAGAGGCTGCGCATCTTGCAGTTGATCGCCAGCGTTTCCGCACCGTGCCTGCCGTACAGCTTCGGATCCTCGAGCTGCGACATGCCGTGGAAAATCAGCATGAGCCGCAGGTTGAAGCCGGCGATGAACGCGTTGGCCGTATCGATGATGTCGATCTTTCCCGGTGCCGCAAACTCATCCATCATCAGCGCGCACTGGTACTTGAGCTCCGGATTCTCGGCAGGCTGCTCACGCGTGTTCAGGTCGATCAGCTGTGAGAAGAAGAGATTGACGAGCAGCGCGCCCGCCTTCAGGTCTCCCGGCTTGATACCAACGTAGATCGATGTGCGTTTCTTTCGTACGTCGCCCAGATGGAAATCCGAACGGCTCGTCGCCGCATCGACGACGGGATTGCTGAACACGTTCAGCGGCGCCGTCATCGTGGATACAATATTGGCGAACGCTTCCTTCGACTGCGACAGAAAGCGGTTGAGCGCATCCAGACACTCGAAGCTCAGGGCAGGCAGCGTGTCGGTGGCGTTCGCGCGCGTACTGACGATCGACGAGACATGCTCGCGAATCGCGCGGCCCTTGCCGGAGGCCTGCCGCAACACTTCGCCGAACGTGCACGGCAGCGATGGCGTTTCGAGGAGGTACAGCACGATCCCGATGAACAGGTTTCGGGCATTGTCATTCCAGTACCTCAGGCGCGCGTCGACATTCGACGGATAGAGATGCTCGCCGATCGTCATGACGTCACCCACGCGCGTATAAGCCGGTCGGCCAGCGATGTACTCGAGCGGGTTGTACGCATGCGAGCGGCCGTTTTCGGAAAACGGTGACCACAGGTAGACCTCGTGGCCGCACTTCCTGCGGTAGCCGGACGTGTACATGAAGTTCTCTTCCTTGATGTCCTCGACGACGACCGAATCGGGATAGGTGAGAAGATTCGGGATCACCATCGAGACGCCTTTCCCCGAGCGCGTGCCAGCGGCGAGCATGAGGAAGTCCTGGCCGCGATACTTCAGATACTCGCCCCTGTATTTGCCGACGATGAATGGTGGATACGTGTGGGACATGGTGTTTACCTCGTGGATAACGTGAGGAGAACAACCGGGCTTGCAGCCACACCGCATGCACGAAGATCCACATTCCAATGGGCCTCGCGCCGCGCCGGGCCCGCAGCTGCAGACAGGCGACGCAGCACCGGCAAAACGGTCATACCAGGCCGCGTTGGCATAGCGAGAGTCGAATCTGGCTGCATGATCACTTTTCCAGCAGGCCGGCCTTCACGATGTCCCGGCGCGTGGCGAAGCGCGCATTGCCGAACTGCGCGATACGTCCGCGCGAGTTCACCAGCGCGATCGTGATCGTGATCGCGGGCATGCAGCCAATGACGGCTGACAGCAGCGTGCAGACAGAGAGAGCCCGCCTCACCGCAGGGACCTCGCCCCACGCCTGCCAGTAGTCGTAGAGCGTAAAAATACCAACCGCGTCCTGTGGCAGCTTCTGCATCTTTGCGAAAAGCAGTCCGCCGAGATATTGACCGAGCGTCACTGCGGCCGCGACGATCACCAGCACGACCAGACACGGAATGAGAATGCGGAGATATTTCGGCATGGTTCGCCCCTGAGTGCCCGGTCGCTTCATGGTTGCGCTGATACCCCCCAGCATTGAACTCGGCAGCGCGCTTCATCGGCAGACCGTCACGCTGATCGGCGGCCGCGATCAGCAGGTGCAGGCCAGCGGCCGTCCCGTCGTCGCAGTATTGGAGCACGGCCTGTGCGGCATGCAGTGCCGGCACGCGCGCGAAATTGAGTCGTACGTCGCAACGCAGGCGATCGATGAGCCCGCGGTCTTCCTCCCGGTGATTCAGCACCTGCGGCGGATGCCCAGCACACGCGGCCGCTTCCCTGTTGATAGAAGTCGTATCGGGCATCATGCCGTCGGCATGCGGAAGCATGCGCAGCACAATCCCGAGCACGGTCCTGCGCGGTAACGCGAGGTTGACCGCCTTCCCGCGTACCGACTTGCCGCCCCGCTTGACCTCGCAGACCGCGAAGCTTACGTGGCCCGGAAGATCCGGCCCGTAGCCCGAGCCACCCTCCGCTCCGATCACACTGTCACCAACGTGGAATAGCGGATGTGTTGTCACGCCTCTTTCTCCGTTGCGCGAGCCGTTCGACTGAAACGCAAAAGACGCAGCGCAGCGCGCTCGGCCTCGTCGAGCTCGCCCTCTTCTATGCGTGCACTGCCCTGTGCGATTGCCGCACCATAGAGCCGTGCAAGCGCACGGCCCTCACTGCTCGCCGCGAACGCCTCTTCCGACGCCGAAGCGCGTCGCCAATGGCCTATCGCGGCTTCGATATCACTCATGCCAATATTCATCCGGCCTCCCGCATCGTTTCATGAAGCCGGCCGTCGAGCAGCCGGTCGCCGCCCTCGTGCCGACCTTGACCGGCACACATGGGTCAACGGGTGGGCTGTCGACCCGGGCTCGCCATCCAGGCAGCGGATTCGACGTCTTTTCCGCCCATTCGACTGGCGACCGGCTCATCGCGCATCCGCCTTCATCCAGTAACTGCGGACGCCACGCGCCCATGCCCATCCGTACACAAGGCTCAGTGCAAGCACCCCATACTCGTGTGCGTGCCACGCCATGACGAGCCAGAAAGGCTGTGCGGCAAGCCCGAAGACGCAGGCCCAGCGACGCCGCTGCTCGCGCGGGTCCTGCGACAGGAACACCGCCGCGACGCCGAACAGGCCAATCACAATTTGTCCGATCACGCCATACGCTCCTGCGTCGCGCCGGAAACCGTTGCTGCCGTCAGCTCGGCGTGCCGCGACTTCGCCGCGTCCGCTGTCGCAAACCGGCCCTGTGTTTCGTTTCCATGCCAGAGCATGTAGGTCCACACGCCGTCGATGCGGTAATGCGCGATCGACCAGCCGCCGGGATGCACGAGCGCATGGTCGCCATCCCGTTGCCAGCCGCCGTGCGGCGCCGTCGGGCCGGTGCGTGATACAGCGCGCTCTTTCATGCGATGCCTCCCAGCAGCTGCCATTTGCCCACCGGGTCGTACCAGATCTCCGACAGGCGCTTGTCGCGCATGAAGAGCACGAGATCAACGGTCACGCGGACCTGATCCATGATGAATTGCCAGTCGAGCGTCTGACCCACCACGCTCTGCTTGATCAGCGTCGCGATACGGGAGTGGGCCGATCTGGCGTCGTTGCAGTGAACGGTCGTGATACCGCCGGGCGTACCCGTGTTGAGCAGCGTCATGTAGTCCCATGTCTCATCGCCACGCAGCTCGGCAAGGAACACGCGATCGAACTTCATGCGCAGCGTCGAGCGCACCAGTTGCTTTGCCGGCAACGTATCGCTGAAAAACATGTGCACGCGGTTCGGATGGTTCGGCAGCGACAGCTCCGGCGTATCCTCGATCGTGCCAATCCGCTCATCAGACGGTACGAGATCGGACAGGGCCTTGTTGAGCGTCGTCTTGCCGGAGCCGGTGCCACCGGCGAGCACAATATTGAGGCGGTTCGCGACGGCGAGCTCAAGCAGGCGCGTGACGTTGCGCTGGCGCTGCGCCTCAAGCATGTCCTGCTCGAACGGCTGCAGGTCGAGCGATGCCGACCCCTCCCGGCGCGGCGACATGTCCTGGTAGCCTGCAAACCCGCCGTTGCGTTCGTATTCGTCAACGGAAAACCGCTGGTTCGATGGAATCCGGATGGTGATCGAAATCGTGTCCTGCTCGCACGCAGGCTGCATCAGCACGTGAGCGCGCTGACCGTCGGGAAGGACCACCGGGTGAATCGGTTCCTTCGTCGAGAACTTGCCACCCTTCATCACCGTGAGGGCGTTGGCGAGCTTGAAGCAGGCGTCGAGTGTGCAGGCGGGCGCCTCGTGCCGCTTCCATCCGGCTGATCCCTGTGTCCATATCTCGCCGGGCCGGTTAATGGCCACCTCGGTGAGACTGCCGTCAAAGAAACTGGCGACACCCATCTGCCGGAGGAAGCTGCGCGCGATGGTGCCCTTTTCGATGACATCGATAACCACTGCACTCATATGTACTCCTTCATGATATGGCTGATGCAAGCTGGTAAAAAAAAGCTTTCCGGATCGCCGTCCGTGCGATCCCGCCTCTGTGGCGTGCAGTTCGACTTGAACCGGGACCCGGTACAGTCGCCCGTCGCAGGCACGCTGCTCGCCAGATCGCGCGACGTTCGCGCAGGCGACATCGAGACAACCGTCGCTACTGGCGCGATGGACGTCGCCAGATGGTCGACTTCCATCGCGTTGTCGACTGTGGTCAGTACCTCCCGCCGCTGTGCCTGCTGTGAAAGCGCAGGGAATAAACCCGCCCCGGCACGGCGCGGTGTCGAAAGGGTGGTTGTTGCGAGACAGTTAGTTGCATCCATAAACACGTGCTCGTCGCCAATCCGGCGCAGCGGTAGAAGGTCAGACAGCTGGTACGGCCGGCGCGCATCGACCTTTCGTCGCGCAGCTTCTCTTCGAACGCATCACGCTCGCCACCTTGAAGCGGGAAAGAGTCGGGAAACGGGATCTGCAGTTCCATCGTGATATTCCTCACGTTGGTCAGTGTCGGGCCGCCGGCGCAATCTCGCTGCCGTCGCTGTCAACGTTCTCGTACACGCTGCTCAGGTCAACATCGCGCGCAACGAAGATGTTGATCAGGGATCCCTGGTTTGAATAAGCGCTGGGCGGGATGTTGATCGTTTGACGCAGCGTCTCTGCGGCGACGTCCTGCGTCGCGTTCGAACTGTTCGAGAAGGTAATGGTCTGGCCCGCTCCGATCGCCTTGTTCGCGAGCGCCTGACCAAAGTCGCCGATGAGGCTCACCATCAGCGCCCCCTTGAAGCGGAGCCAGAAATGCTCGTCGATGTAGGCGGGAATGCCGGCCGCCCCGAGGGAATCGGTCGCCGGCGAGTTCATGGGAATACGGACATCGCCGTCGTCGAT
>NZ_CYGY02000073.1 GCF_900007165.1 Paraburkholderia piptadeniae | reverse complement strand
CGCGGATGCCAGCGCAAGGGCAAAGGAAACCAACGCATTCGCGGATGCCAGCGGCACGCTGAAACAACCACAACAAAAACCTTCACCGCCCGCCAGCATCAGGCGGCTCAATCAACGCCCCCGGCCGCGGCTCATCGATGCCCGCACGGGCAACACCCGCCCCATGCTGCTTCTCGATCCAGTTGCGCCGCTCTTCGCGCGGCGTCACGCCGAACCGCTCGCGGTAAGCATTGGAAAAGTGCGCCGCCGACGAGAACCCGCATGCGAGGCTGATCTGCACGACCGACTTGCTCGTGCGCTGCAACTGCGTGCGCGCCTTCGCAAGACGCAGCCCCAGGTAGTATTTCGACGGCATCGAGCCGAGGTACTGGCGAAAGAGACGTTCCAGCTGCCGACGCGAAACGCCGACCAGCCCCGCTATCTCGTCCGAGGTCAGCGGGTCTTCGATGTTCGCTTCCATCAGCAGCAACGCGTCGTTCAAACGCGGATGCCGCTCGCCTGGCGCCGTCACGAACGGAATGCGCTGACGCTCCTCGCCCGAGCGCAGCGTGCCGACGCCCATCGTGTCCGCGATGCGTTCCGCAAGCTCCGGACCGTGGTCGCGGCCGATCATCGCAAGCATGAAATCGACGGTCGCCTGGCCGCCCGCGCAGGTCGCGCGGTCACGGTCGATTTCGAAGATCTGCTGCGTGACGATCGTGCGCTCGAATTGCTCCGTGAACTGCTGATACGTCTCCCAGTTCACGCTCACGCGATAGCCCGACAACTGCCCCGCCATAGCGAGCCACCAGACGCCATGATGGATGCCCGTCACGAGCGGCGTGCGCTGGCCGACGCGCGACAGGCTCGCGAGGAACAGGCGGTAGTCCGCGAATTGCTGAAAACGCTCGCTGACGATGATCAGCCAGTCGCATGAAATGGCATCGCCGAACGCGGCATCGGCGGGCCATTGCGCGCCGCCCGCAAGCGGCACGGGCCGGCCGTCCCACGAGCACACCTGCCAGCGGTACAGCGCGCGGCCGTCGATCTCGTTGGCCAGATTCAGCGCATCGACGATGGGACCCACGCCCGACATGGAAACAGGAGGCAACGCGACGATTGCGACCTGAGTCGTGCGTGCCGGACTGGACGACGGTCGTGCCATTGATGTGTGCTGCAAAGTGGTGCCGCGCGATGCCGAGGTTACTTGAGGCTGCCGGACAGGAACTGCTTCAGGCGCTCGCTCTTCGGTGCGACCAGCACCTCGGACGGCACGCCCTCTTCCTCCGTGCGGCCCTGATGCAGGAACATCACATGGTTCGACACGTTGCGCGCGAAACCCATTTCGTGCGTGACGACGATCATCGTGCGCCCCTCTTCGGCGAGCTTCTGCATCACCTTCAGCACTTCGCCGACGAGCTCGGGGTCGAGCGCGGAAGTCGGCTCGTCGAACAGCATCACGTCGGGTTGCATCGCCAGCGCGCGCGCAATCGCGACGCGCTGCTGCTGGCCGCCTGACAGATGCGACGGATACTGCTTCTCGAGACGCGGCGCGAGGCCCACTTTCTCCAGGTATTCACGCGCGCGGTCTTCCGCTTCCTTGCGCGGCACGCCGAGCACGTGGATAGGCGCCTCGATCACGTTCTCCAGCACGTTCATGTGCGCCCACAGGTTGAAGTGCTGGAACACCATCGCGAGCTTCGTGCGAATGCGCTGCAATTGCTTGTGATCCGCGACTTCGAAGTTGCCGTGACGGTCGACCTTCGTGCGCACCGCTTCGCCGTCGACGATGATCTGTCCGGCATTCGGCCGCTCGAGAAAGTTGATGCAGCGCAGGAACGTGCTCTTGCCCGACCCGCTCGCACCGATGATGCTGATCACGTCGCCCTTGTTGGCGTTCAGCGAGACGCCCTTGAGCACTTCGTTATCGCCATAGCGCTTGTGGATGTCCTGCACGGCGAGCTTGCAGGCTTCCGTTTGAGTCGTGTGGAGCAAGATGCTCTCCCAGAGTGAAGACGGGTGAAACGGATGCTTCGATGCTGTCGGGCCGCTGACCGATCGGTGTAACGCACGCGTTGCGCGCCGCCGCGCGAAGTCCGGTCAATGCCGGCGCACGGCCAGATACGCGAGCCAGTGACGCTCGGCGCGCCGGAACAGCGCAACCAGCGCGAACGATACAGCAAGATAGATCAGCGCCGCGAGCCCGAATGCCTCGAACGAGCGGTACGTCGCCGAGTTCGCATCGCGCGCGACCTTCAGCACGTCGGGCACGGTGGCCGTGAAGGCGACGGTGGTCGCGTGCAGCATCAGGATCACTTCGTTACTGTACAACGGCAGCGCGCGGCGCAGCGCGGACGGTATCACGATCCGCCGGTACATCGTGAACCAGCTCATCCCATAGGCGCGCGCGGCTTCGACTTCGCCATGCGGCGTCGCGCGGATCGCGCCCGCGAAAATCTCAGTCGTGTAGGCACACGTGTTCAGCGCGAACGCAAGGATCGCGCAGTGAAAGCCGCTGCGGAAAAACGTGTCGAGCAGCGCATGCGAGCGCACGAACTCGAGGCTGTACATGCCCGTGTAGATCAGCAGCAGCTGCACGTAGAGCGGCGTGCCGCGAAACACGTAGGTGTAGAAGCGCACGGGCGTCGAGAGCCAGCGCTTCTTCGACACGCGCGCGACGGCAAGCGGTATCGACGTCACGAAGCCGATGCCGATCGATGCGACCAGCAGCCACAGCGTGACGGCGAGTCCCGAGATGCGCTGGCCGTCCCAATAGAGGAACGCGCGCCAGAACTGGTTGAGAATGTCGATCATGGTCGTCGTCTCCTGCGGATTCGGGCAGTCAGAGTTCGGCGTGCCGCACGCCGATCGAATAGCGCTTCTCCAGCCAGATCAGCACGAGGTTCGACACGGTCGTGATCGCGAGATAGATCAGCGCGGCGACGAGAATGAAAAAGAACATGTTGAACGTGCTCTTGCCGGCGTCCTGCGCAGCCTTGACGACATCGGCGAGACCGATGATCGACACGAGCGCCGTCGCCTTCACGAGCACCTGCCAGTTGTTGCCGATGCCGGGCAGCGCGAAGCGCATCATCTGCGGGAACAGGATGCGGGCGAACACGCGCGCGCCGCTCATGCCGTACGCCGCGCCCGCTTCGAGCTGGCCGCGCGGCACGGCGAGAAACGCGCCGCGAAACGTCTCGGTGAAATACGCGCCGTAGATGAAGCCGAGCGTCAGCACGCCCGCGATGAACGGGTCGATGTCGAATTGCGGCAGACCGAGCGCGTCGGTCAGATTGTTGATGGCGATCTGGATGCTGTAGAAGAGCAGCAACATCAGCACGAGATCGGGCACCGAGCGGATCAGCGTCGTGTAGCCCGTCGCGATCGCGCGCAGCGGGCGGTTGAACGACAGCTTCGCGGCCGCGCCGATCAGGCCGAGCACAACGGCCGCCGCCAGCGAAAGAACCGACAGCTCGATCGTCTTGATCGTGCCGTCGAGAAGCACCGGGCCAAAGCCATAGAGAATCACGCGCGTCTCCTGTCCCATGCAAAGCAGAGTGTTCGAAGGCCGCATCCGCTGCGGCATGGCGCGGATACTCGCAGGCAAAAATACTTTCCTCAAACCGAAGCAGGCGCCTCTTGTGCATCGCAACATCCTCGACAACGTCGGGCGGCTGGCGTTGAACGCCCGCAGAATCGGGCGCTATCCGTTTGTAAGCGGGCGCCGTGCGCAATCCGCGTGCCGCGATTTCACAAGTTTTGGGTCGCTTTTTCGATAGCCGCGCAAGCCGTGCGAAAAGCCCGCAAACCCGCGCCCATTGGGGCTTTCCCTGAATGACAGGCGCCTCTCGTACGGAAACGCGCGTCCCGTCGAAGCCGCATTCGCCACCGCGCGCTAGACTTGCCGATGCCCTTTTGCCCTCGCCGCCGCATGCCATCACCGGACCAGGATCGCCGCATGACATTTCGCCCCGACTCCGCGACGCTCGACGCGTACACGCGCGACGCCGCCCGCTACTCGCGCGAATGGCTCGACCAGCCGCCGCCCGACGACATGTACGCGCTGTGGCACGACCATCTGCTGCCGATGGGCAAAACAGCCGACATCGGCTGCGGCAACGGCCGCGATACGGCCTGGCTCGCGGACAACGGCTATCGCGTAACGGGCTTCGATGCGTCGGAAGGGTTGCTCGAGGAAGCGCGGCGGCTCTATCCGCATATCGCGTTTCGCACGGCGACGCTGCCGTCGCTGGCCGAGATCGACGAGCAGTTCGACAACGTGGTCTGCGAAACCGTGCTGATGCATCTCGCCCCCGATGCGATCACCGATGCCGTCGACAACCTCGTGCGCATCCTGCGCCCGAGCGGCATGCTGTATCTGTCGTGGCGCGTCACCGAGGGCGAGGATCGGCGCCAGCCGGACGGGCGCCTGTATTCGGCGTTCGAGCCTGGGCTCGTCACGAATGCGCTGAGCGCCTGCGTAATCCTGTTCGCTGACGACACGACGAGCGCCAGTTCGGGCAAGCGCGTGTGCCGCATCATCGCGGCCAGACGCACGGAAGGGACCGGAGGTTGAAGCCGGTCGGCCCAGGCCCGTCAATCGATTGCGAGACGCGCGCGGATAGCGGGCAGCATCGCCTCGACGGCCGCGCGCCCTTCCTCGATCGCGGGCTCCGCGCGGTGAAAATCGAAAATGCCCATGCCGCCCAGGCGCGGCTGGATCAGGATGTCGGCGGGCTCGCCCGCGAGACGGCTGCGCGTGATCCGCACCTGCATGATGTCGATGCTTTGCGCGATCGAGCTGAGCAACGAAGGCACGCGCGCGCTCGGCGGGGGCGGCACGCGCACGTCGGGCGAATACTCCGGAGAAGGCTGAAGCCAGTTCGGAAACGGCTTGCCGTTGCGCCGTAACAGGGGCGAAGGTTCAGCCGTGGCGATCTCGGGCGCGGGCGCATCGGGATCGACGCCGACGGGCTCCGCTTCTTCGATGGGCACGGGCGGCAGATCGACCACCGCGCCGCCGAAATCGCGGCCGTTGAGAATATCGTTGTTCAGATCGACGGCGATCACGTAGTCGGCCCGCATGCCGCGCGCAACGGACACGGGCACAGGGTTCGACAGCCCGCCGTCGACGAGCCACACGCCATCGTGCAGAACGGGCGTGAAGATGCCGGGGATCGCAATCGACGCGCGCACCGCATCGACCACGCCGCCATCCTGCAGCCACGTCTCGCGGCCCGAATCGAGCTCGGTCGCGACAGCGGCGAACGGCATGTCCAGCTCGCTGATCTCGCGGCCGTTGAAACGGTTCGCAAACACCTGAATGACTTTCTTGCCGCCCAGCAGGCCGCCCGAGAAACGCAGATCGAGCAGCCGCACCACCGTCTGCCACGTGAGCCGCGACACCCATTCCTCGAGCCAGTCGAGATCGCCGTTCGCATAGACAGCGCCGACCAGCGCGCCGATCGACGTCCCCACGACAAGATCCGGCCTGATCCCCGCATCGTGCAGCGCGCGAATCGCACCGATATGCGCCCAGCCGCGCGCGGCTCCGCCGCCGAGCACGAGGCCGATGCGCCGGTAGCGTCTATGAGTTGACACCGTTCTTTTCTCCCTTGTTTGCAGGCATTTTTATGATTGGACCAGCGTTTTCGGCATTTGTTTTAATCGTCCGCTTTTGCGCACGGTATTTCGCGCCTGGTATCCGGTCCTGGTTGTCGCCTTGCGTGTGTCGTCCTCCGCTTCGCTCGCGGTCTCGCGTCGCGCTTCGTGCTTCGTGCTTCGTCAGTGGCCGCGCATCACGTCCGAGCGCGACGTCGTGTAGACGACGTGATTGACGTCGAAATGCACGTTGAAATAGCCCTCCTGGGTGACGCCGCCTTCACGCCACTTCCAGCTCCATACTGTCTCGGGCTTGAGCGGATAGACGGCCACTTCGCCGGGCTTGCCGAGCAGCCGCCGCACTTCGTCCTCCGTCATGCCCGGGCGGATCTTCGCGAAGTTCGTGGCCGTCAGCACTTGCGTGATCGCTTGCAGCGTGCCGTCCGGGCCGATGTCGACCATGTAGGTGTTGAGGCCTTGCGGGCCGCGCGGATATTCGAGCCGCTTCGAGCCGTCGGTGAAATCGCGCTCGGTTTCGGGCTTGCCCATCTGGTCGCGGATCTGCGCTTCCGTCGTGACGCCGGGCGTGAGGCCTTTCAGAAGCAGCGCATCCGGTTTGACGGCGTTGAAAAATTCCTTGAGTTTTTGCACGGCCTGATCGCTTTGCTGTTGGTCGCAGCCGGCAAGCGCGGACAGCGCGCCCGCCATGGCCACGAAAAGCATCATGTTGCGCAACGAGGTGCGGATAACCATCTTCGATGACACGTCAATCAAATGGTGTGAACGACAGAGAGGATAACCCGCTCGACGGCGAAATCGCGAGCGGACGCGAGGCGGATGTGTTTGGAAAGTTAAAGAGTTGCTACGCGAGATTTCGCGCGTGCGGAGAAGTGCAAAGAAGGGTGGAGAAGTGCCGGGATAAGTCCGTTGCACGGGTTGTGCATGAGTGAGGGCCAGGCCGACGCGACCGGTTCGCTGCGAACAACGCAAGCCGCAGCCATGAGCCGCAACGCAGTTAGCGTTTCGGCCAGAAGCCCCTTGGGCATCTGGCCGTCGCGCAATTTCACCACTTGATCGGCCGCCGGAGCGACGGCCTCTGGCCCCTCGACTATCCCGCAAGTGTTGACAATCTAGCGTCAGCACCTAAATTGCGCGAGAGCGCGTTTACACCGAATCGGCTGATGAATCGCGCGCTGACGCGCTGATTTCGCGGGCGCGCGCAAAGATAGCAGGCGGGCGATGCGTGCCCGGCTGACCCGGCCGGCCCGGTTCGCCCGGGTGTGCGCTGCGTAGCCGACCTACGCGTGACGTGACGGACCGACCGGCGTCGAGGTCCGTGGAGGCCGCCACCTAACCACGCGAAAACGCGCCGCGCAGTTCCGCGTCGTCGACGGCGACGCCTTCACCCTAACGCGTGGACGCTCGGGACTCTGTGCGAGGACACACGCATCGACGCAGACGGCAACGCATTTCGAGCCTGTTTTCAGGGGTTTTTTCTGCCGTCGGCGTGTGGCCTCACTTTTCCGCAATTGCCGGGCTTGTAGCCAGCAATCGCTGCGACCCTCCCGCCGTCAGGGGCATGATCACGCCACCAGCACGAATGGGGGCGCTTTGGCACAATCCGCTTTTGCCCCTGCCGATCCGGCTCGATCATCGCCGCCCCCTTGCAGCGGACGATGGTTGGCCGCACATCCATTGCCATGATTTCTTTTTCGGTCCTCGATCTTTCTCCCATCACGGCTGGCGCTAGCGCCGCCGACGCGTTCCGCAACACGCTCGACCTCGCGCAGCACGCCGAGCAATGGGGCTACAAGCGCTACTGGCTCGCCGAGCATCACAACATGACGGGCATCGCGAGCGCGGCGACATCCGTCGTGATCGGGCACGTCGCGGGCGGCACGAAGACGATCCGCGTCGGCTCGGGCGGCGTGATGCTGCCGAATCACGCGCCCCTCGTGATCGCCGAGCAGTTCGGCACGCTGGCGTCGCTGTATCCGGACCGCATCGATCTCGGCCTCGGCCGCGCGCCCGGCACGGACCAGACGACGGCCCGCGCGCTGCGCCGCGATCTGCGCGGCAGCGCCGATTCGTTTCCCGACGACGTCGTCGAGCTACAGCGCTATTTCGCCGATCCCGTGCCGGGCCAGCGCGTGCGCGCCGTGCCGGGCGCGGGGCTGCACGTGCCGCTGTGGCTGCTCGGGTCGAGCCTCTTCAGTGCGCAACTGGCGGCGGCGCTCGGCCTGCCGTTCGCGTTCGCCTCGCACTTCGCGCCCGACTACATGATGCAGGCGCTGCATGTGTATCGCGCGCAGTTCCAGCCGTCGGAGACGCTCAACAAGCCGTACGTGATGGTCGGCGTGAATCTGTTCGCCGCCGACACGAACGATCAGGCGCAACGCCTCTTCACGTCGCTGCAGCAGCAGTTCATCAATCTGCGGCGCGGCACGCCGGGGCAGTTGCAGCCGCCCGTCGATCGCATCGATGCATCGGAGATGGAGCTGAGCAGCGTGCGGCATTCGCTCGCGTACTCGGTCATCGGCGATCGCGATACGGTGCGTGAAGGCCTGCAATCGATCATCGAGCAGACGGGCGCAAACGAACTGATGCTGACCGCGCAGATCTACGACCACGCGGCACGGCTGCGTTCGTTCGAGATCGGCGCGCAGGTGCGCGACGAGATCGTCGGGAAGTGAAGTCTTGAGCGGTTGCGATACGGCCGCGTGTGGTGCGTGCGAGGCGGCGGCGGTAGCGACACCACGGCAATGACAGGCATATGGGACGCGGGCGAAGGTGGCAGCGCCGCCTTCGCATCATCGAATATGCGCGTTCAGTGATCGGCCGGCACGGCGGCAAGCCCGTCGAGCAGCGCCTTGTGAAAGGCTTGCGGGTCCTGCATCTGCGGCGCGTGGCCCAACTCGGCGAACTCGACGAGCTTCGCATGCGGAATGGCCTGCGCGGTCAGCTTCGCCAGTTCCGGGTAGTGGCCGATCTTCGCGCGCACGTCGGGCGGCGATGCATCCTTGCCGATGGCCGTCGTGTCCTTGTCGCCGATCAACAGCAGCGCCGGCATCTTCAGCTGACCGAGTTCGTAGACGACGGGCTGCGTGTAGATCATGTCGTAAAGCAGCGCCGAATCCCACGCGACCTCCTTCTTGCCCAGCCCGCGATACATGCCCGCGAGCATCTGCACCCACGGCTCGAAATCGCTGCGCCACTGGCCTGAGTAGTACGTGGCCTGCTCATATCGGCGGATGCCGCCCGCCGTGGTCTTCAGTTCGCGCTCGTACCATTGATCGACGGAAAGCGACGGCACGCCCTTCGCCTTCCAGTCCTCGAGTCCGATGGGGTTGACGAGCACCAGTTGCTGCGTCTGCGCCGGATACATCAACGCATAGCGAATCGCGAGCATGCCGCCCGTCGAATGGCCGATGACGGTCGCGTTGCTCACGCCAAGCGATTCGAGCAGCGCATGCGTGTTGCGCGCGAGTTGCTGGAAGCTGAACTGATAGCGCTGCGGCTTGCTCGACTTGCAAAAGCCGATCTGGTCGGGTGCGACCACGCGATAGCCCGCTGCCGACAGACGCTCGATCGTGCCTTCCCATGTCGCGGCGCAAAAATTCTTGCCGTGCAGCAACACGGCCGTGCGGCCGTTCGGATGCACGGGCGCAATGTCCATGTAGGCCATGTGCAGCGCTTTGCCTTGCGATGTGAACTCGAACTGCCGCACGGGCGCCGGATAGTTGAAGCCCTGCAGTTCGGGGCCGTACGCGGGACCATCGTCGCTCGCGGCCGCATTCGGCGAAGACGTGGCGGCTGACGCAGAGGCACCCGCGGCATCGGCGGCGAAGGCATTAGCGCCCACAGCGGCGACGCATGCGGACAAGGCGACGGCAACGAAGGATGAAGGCAATCTCATAGGCAGTGAGCGTATGTAACGGGGAAAGACACGGAAAGAAAAAGCGGACAAGCCCGCATGATGCCCGCGTCGCGGCCGCCTTGCAGCGCCGCGCGCAGGCGGGGCTGCACAGAGCGCCGGGCACAGTCCAAACACGCGTTTGACTACGGCATCAATGACCGCACGCACTTCGTGCCGCAGTGCATGGGAGCCGTTTCTACCCGATGCGGGGCGGTTTCGCATCGCAACCGGGCGCACAATGAGGCGTGTCGAACGCGCGACGCGCAACAGGCCGACACCCCAACGTTGCGCGCCGCATGCGCATGGTCCAGACTAAACGCTGGCTGGCGCAGCCGACGACAACAACACCAGGGGCCAGGCCATAACAACAAAAACGCCGGGGCAAAGTAGGCGAAGACAGAAAGCTTCCACCAGGGCTCACCCATAAGGAGACGCACATGGATACGCCGGCAAGCCTCAACGATCTTCAGCACACGACACTCGCCATCGTTCTCGCTGGTGGACGCGGCACCCGCCTCGGGCCCCTGACGAACAAGCGCGTCAAACCCGCCGTCCATTTCGGCGGCAAATACCGGATCATCGACTTCGCGTTATCGAACTGCCTGAATTCAGGCATCCGGCGCATCGCCGTCGTCACCCAGTACAAGGCGCATTCGCTGCTCCGCCACGTGCAGCGCGGCTGGGGCTTCCTGCGTGGCGAGTTCAACGAGTTCATCGACCTGTGGCCCGCGCAGCAGCGCGTCGAAGGCGCGCACTGGTATCGCGGCACGGCCGACGCGGTGTTCCAGAACCTCGACATCATCCGCTCGATCAGCCCGAAGTACGTCGTCGTGCTGGCGGGCGATCACATCTACAAGATGGACTACACGCGGATGGTGATGGACCACGTCGAGTCGCACGCGGACTGCACGGTCGGCTGCATCGAGGTGCCGCGCATGGATGCCGTCGCGTTCGGCGTGATGCATGTGGACGAACAGCGCCGCGTGACGGGCTTCGTCGAAAAGCCCGCCGATCCGCCCGCGATGCCCGGCCGCCCCGACATCGCGCTCGCGAGCATGGGCATCTATGTGTTCAACGCCGAGTACCTGTACTCTCTGCTCGAAGAGAACATCACCAGCGTCGCGACCGATCACGACTTCGGCAAGGACATCATTCCGCGCGTCGTCACGTCGGGGCATGCGATCGCGCATCCGTTCAGCATGTCGTGCGTGTCGTCGGACCCGAGCGTCGAGCCGTACTGGCGCGACGTCGGCACGATCGACGCATACTGGGCCGCGAATCTCGATCTCGCGTCGACGATCCCCGCGCTCGATCTCTACGACCGCAACTGGCCGATCTGGACGCATCAGGAGCAGTTGCCGCCCGCCAAGTTCGTGCGCGACCTGAACGGACTGCAAGGCTCGGGCACCAACCTGATCGTGTGCGGCGGCTGCGTGATCTCCGGCTCGCAGATTTCGCGCTCGGTGCTGTCGTCGAATGTCGTCGTGAATTCGTTCTGTAACATCGCTGAGGCAGTCTTGTTGCCGCAGGTGACGATCGGCGCGAGCTGCCGCCTGCGCAAGGTCGTGATCGACCGTGGCTGCCGGCTTCCAGACGGCACCGTGATCGGCGAAGACCCCATGCGCGACGGCGAGCGCTTCTACCGCACGGATAGCGGCGTCGTGCTCGTGACGGCCGAAGCGCTCAGGCGCCAGGCGGCGGCAGTGCAATAGCGGACGCGCGGCGGGCGCGCCGATCGCGGCACTGGAACGACGAACCCAACCCATAGCGAACAGGACCCAGCCCATGACGATCCGCGCGCTGCACGTCGCAAGCGAGCTGTATCCCCTTCTGAAAACGGGCGGCCTCGCCGATGTCGTGGGCGCGCTGCCGCCCGCGCTGATCGAGCTGGGCGCCGACGTCCGCGTGCTGCTGCCGGGCTTTCCCGCCGTTGTCGACGGGCTGTCGGACCTTCAGCCCGTCGCGCCGATCGGCGAGCGCTTCGGCGCGCCCGACGTGACGCTCGAGCGCGGCACGCTGCCCGCGAACGGCCTCGTCGTGTACGTGATCCGCGCGAAGACGCTGTACGACCGCGGCGGCAATCCGTATCTCGACGCCGAGCACGTGCCCTACGGCGACAATGCGCAGCGTTTCGCGACGCTCGGCTGGACGGCTGCGCAACTCGCGCAGCAGCTCGATCCCGCATGGGCGCCGCAGATCGTCCACGCGCACGACTGGCACGCCGGGCTCACGCCCGCGTATCTGAAAGCCGCCGGGCGCGAGCGCGGCAAGCCGTTGCCGCGCACGGTGTTCACGGTCCACAACCTCGCGTATCAGGGCATCTTCCCCGCGCATCAGTTCGGCCAGCTGGGGCTGCCCGCCGATTTCTTCCACATGAGCGGCGTCGAGTTCTACGGCCAGATGTCGTTTCTGAAAGCAGGGCTCTTCTACAGCGACCGCATCACGACGGTGAGCCCGACCTATGCGCGCGAAATCCAGACGCTCGCGCAAGGCGGCGGGCTCGACGGGCTGCTGAGCCAGCGTTCGCACGATCTGTCGGGCATTCTGAACGGGGTCGACTACACGGTGTGGCATCCGGCCGCCGATCAGCTGATCGGCGCACGCTACACCGACACGCGCCTTGCCGGCAAGCGCGCGTGCAAGACGGCGTTGCAGGAGCGCTTCCATCTCGCGCAGAAGAGCGACGCGCTGCTGTTCGGCGTCGTGAGCCGGCTGACGGAACAGAAAGGTCTCGACCTGCTGCTCGCGGCGCTGCCCGAGATCGTCAAGCGCGGCGGCCAGCTCGTCGTGTTCGGCACGGGCGACCCGGCGCTCGAGATCGGCTTGCAGCGCGTCGCGCACGCGCATCCGGAAAGCGTCGCCGTCGAGCTCGGCTTCGACGAGACGCTTGCGCATCAGATCGTCGCGGGCAGCGACGTGATCGCCGTGCCGTCGCGCTTCGAGCCGTGCGGCCTGACGCAGCTCTATGCGCTCGCGTACGGATCGCTGCCGCTCGTGCATCGCGTCGGCGGCCTCGCGGATACCGTCACGGATGCGTCGCTCGAAAACATCGCCGACGATCTCGCGACGGGCTTCGTGTTCGAGCGCTTCGAACCCGAGGCGCTGATAGGCGCGATCCGCCGCGCTTTCGCGCTCTACGCGCGGCGCACCGACTGGAAAGCGGCGCAGCGTCGCGCGATGCGCCAGGACTTCAGCTGGGGCGCGTCGGCGGAACGCTATCTCGCGCTGTATCGCGAGCTGGTCTGAGCGCGCGTCAAGGCGTGCTGCGGTGCCACGTGACCAGGCGCAAGCGGCTGTGCCATCGGCCCTCGCGGTGATGGTTCGGCGCAACACGACGGGGCCAGATCGCTTCCGGCGCGCGAAAACTCATGTATCTTGTGCTGATCAGGGCATGACGCGCATGCTGTCCATGTATCGATGGGCATAGACGCCAAAACGGTGCAGGAACGCGGTGCGCGGCTGCACGACAGGCCGCCTGGCGCATATCCGACGCGTGCTGCCTGCCGGGTGCCGGCTGCCCGTCAATACATCCGATCCGCATTCGACCAGCGCCTTCGCCGCGCCATATCGGTTCAACATGAAAAACGTTCTGAGCATCCAGTCACATGTCGTGTTCGGGCACGCGGGCAACAGCGCGTCGGTGTTCCCGATGCGGCGTCTCGGCGTCAACGTGTGGCCGCTCAACACGGTGCAGTTCTCGAACCATACGCAATACGGCCATTGGGAAGGCAGCGCGATCGACGCATCGCAGATGCTCGCGCTAGTCGAAGGCATCGGCGCGATCGGCGTGCTGCCGCGCTGCGACGCCGTGCTGTCGGGCTATCTCGGCACGCCCGAGCAGGCGCAGGCGGTGGTCGAAATCGTGCGCGCCGTGAAGGCCGCGAATCCGCATGCGCGCTATATCTGCGATCCCGTGATGGGCACGGCGACGGGCTGCCGTGTCGAGCCCGGCATCCAGCAGTTTCTCGTGCGGACGATGCCCGAAGTCTCCGACGTGATGTGCCCGAATCACAGCGAATTGCAGCGGCTCGTGGGCCGCGAGATCGAAACCGTCGAAGAAGCCGTCGCCGCGTGCCGCGACCTGATGGAACGCGGACCGAAGACGGTGCTCGTCAAGCATCTGCTCGATCGCAACAGCGCGGCGGACCGCTTCAACATGCTCGTCGTCACCGAGCGCGAAGCGTGGATGGGCCAGCGCCCGCTCTACCCGTTCGCGCGGCAGCCCGTCGGCGTCGGCGACCTGACGAGCGCAGTGTTCGTCGCGCGCACGCTGCACGGCGATTCCGTGCGCGGCGCGTTCGAGCATACGATGGCCGCCGTCAACGCGGTCGTGCGCGCGACGTGGGATGCGGGGCGCTATGAACTCGAGATCATCGCCGCGCAGGACGATATCGCGCATCCGCGCGACTGGTTCGATGCGTGGGTGGTGGAGTCGGCATAGGGTCCGGCGATACATCGAGGGTCGCCGCGAACTTTACCTGTCAGCCTGACGTCCTATAATGCGTGCCGCGCGCGAAACCGCGCAGCATTTTTATTGGCACTGGCAGACGAGGCACCGATGGACGGCACTATCCGCAGCGAACGTGAAGAGCAGTTTGAAGAGTTGTGCATCAGCGTCGATGCAGACGAAGCGCACGAACAGGAAGCGATCGAGTTCTTCGAATCGCAGTTCGGCGAAGCGGATTTCGACGCGGCTCAATGGCTCGATATCGCGCTCTACTACTCGCCTGCCGTCGCGCGCGGCATCATCGACATGGTCACGCCCGACGACAAGGCGCGCAGCAATATCGCAGAAGTGATCGGCGACAACCTCGACATCTCGTATGGCGCGGACGAATGCCAGCAATTCGCCGAGACCATTCACTTCGCGCTCGCGAACGGCGTGCCTGTCGATCTCGATGTGGTGCTCGACGGTTGCCAGCGCGCAATCGACGATCTCGACACGTGGGCCGAAGACGACGTGAAAGAACCGCTTCTGCGTCTGCGCGAAGAACTGCTGCGCATGCAAGGCGAGCAGTGAACGCATCGCGCCGATTCTTCACGCGCAGCGCCTTCTGCATGATTTGCATTCGCGGGCGCCGCTCGATCGCGAGCGCGTGATGCGTGCATGACGCGCGGCCTCCATACCTTCCCTCCCCTTGCGCGGCCGGCCGCGCGCGCATCTTCCCTGCCCTCGCTCGATAGCCTGCACACTCGCTGTGCTGAAATGCGCATTCAACATGCCGCGAACTGCCAAGACGCACGCATATTGGCTTTCTATATTCGCGCCACGGATCGGCTGCAGCACGCGGGTTGCGCGAGGCCCTGGGTCCGTCGGCAGAGGGCATGCAAGCGATGCGGCTTCGGTGTTTTCCAGCATTGCCGTCCATGCTGCATCGTCCGTACTCTCGTCCGTGCATTTGTCCGATATCGTCACGAAGGAGACCTGCCGACACACTGCATCGAGCAATCCGACCGGTAGCGCTTCGCGTCGTTCGACGTAAGACCAGATGTCGAGCCGACGTAAAGCGCGCACTGCAAGCCGGCTGTTTTTCCCATCCCTGTCTGCCGATGTAAGGAGAAACCATGAGCCTTTGCAAGACGCTGAATCCGTTTGCCGTGATGTTGGGCGCCGTGCTGTCCATCGCGCCGCTCGCCAGTTTCGCCGCAGACGAAATGCCCGTAAAAATAGGCTTCGCCGCACCGATGACGGGTCCCAACGCAGGCTATGGCAAGGACCTGCAGAATGGCGTGCGGCTTGCCATCGAGGAAGCCAACGCGCAGAAGATCAAGATCGGCGACAAGGTCGCGCGTTTCGAGCTCGTTTCGGAAGACGACCAGGCCGACCCGCGCATCGGCGTGCAGGCCGCGCAGAAACTGGTGGACCAGAGCGTGTCCGGCATCGTCGGCCACTTCAACTCGGGCACGACGATTCCCGCCTCGCAGGTCTATGAACAGGCGGGCATTCCGATGATCGATCCCGCCGCGACGAACCCGACCATCACGAATCGCGGCTTCGCGAACACGTTCATGGTGATCTCCACCGACGCGCAAAACGCCGGCAACGCGGGCACGTACGCCGTGCAGGTGACGAAGGCGAAGCGCATCGCGATCATCGACGACCGCACGGCGTTCGGCCAGGGCGAGGCGGACGAGTTCGAAAAGGCGGTGAAGGCCGCGGGCGGCAATATCGTCGCGCGCGAGTTCACCAGCAACACGGCCGTCGACTTCAGCACGCAGCTCACGAAGATCAAGGCGACCAACGCCGATCTGATCTTCTTCGGCGGACTCGACACGCAGGCTGCCGCGATCGCGAAGAAGATGAAGCAACTCGGCATGACGGCGCAACTGCTCGGCGGCGGCGGTGTCGAAGATCCGGAGTTCGTGAAGCTCGCGGGCGAAGCGGCCGAAGGCGCGATGGCCTGGGAATATGGCCGCCCGCTTGCGCAACTGCCCGGCGGCAAGGACTTCTCGACGAAGTTCAAGAAGCGCTTCGGCGACGACATCCTGTCGTATGCGCCGTTCGGCTATGACGCGGCGTGGGCCGTGATCAAGGCGATGCAGACGGCGAAATCGTCGGACCCGAAGGTGTATCGCCCCGCTCTCAAGAGCATCAACTTCGAAGGCGTGACGGGAACGATCTCGTTCGACAGCACGGGCGCGCTGAAGAGCGCGGCATCGACGCTGTATCAGGTGAAGAACGGGGTTTGGGTCCCTGTCGTCACGAAGAGCGGCGTGTAACGGTCGCCGCGGTCCTTTGTTTGAGCGCGGCGCTGGCATCCACGGTTGCTAGTTGTGTCGGCGATGGCTTTTTGTTGTGGTTGGCTTAGCCCGCCGCTGGCATCCGCGATGCGCCTCGCGGCGCGGATGCCAGCGGCAAAGGCAAAGCAAACCAGCGCATCACGGACGCCAGCGGCAGGCTAAACGAACCTAAGACACCCACACTCAAGCGCCTTAGCCTGCCCTCACCACGATCTGCGACAACGCATCGCGTTCGATCCTCACCAGCGACGCCCGCGTCTGCGCAAATTCATCCGGGCTGCACACCTGATGCCCGAAGCGCGCATGCAGCCGCCGCGTGATCTGCACGATCCGCGACGACGGATCGTACACATAGTGCGATTCGTAATCGAAGAAGCGGTCGCGCACCGATGTGTCCTGCGGCATGTCGGTCACGCGCACCGTATCGGGCAGCGTGATCTGCGAGGTCTCGTCAAAGTCGCCGCCGATGCACACCCACGGCTGCGTGCGCGCCGGCTCCGCGAGCCACGCCTGCACCTGGGTCGCGATGCCGCCCGACAGACTCGTCAGCGCGGGCAGCGCCGTCGTGCCATCGGGCCATGAGAAGTGCTCGAGCGTGCCCTGCATCGTCGTCGAGAAGGGGCCCGTGGTCGTGCGTACTTCGCCCGGCTGCAGGCGCGCGATGCCGTGCAGTCCCGTTTGCCGCAAGCGGTCGGCGGCGATCTGCTGCCAGCGCTGACGCGTCGCGCGGCGAAACACGTTGCGCTCCAGTTCGGCGGACACGCCCGCGTCCTCGACGCGATACGTGAAGCCCGCCGTGCCCGTGCGGTCGATGTCGATGGCGAGCCGCGCGTTGCGGGCGCGCTCCTGGGTCGCGGGCGTGCGCGCGAGCACGCCGTCGTCGACGAGCAGCACCGGCCGGTCCATCGCGCCCGGCGGCAGATAGCCGAAGCCGATTCCTCCCGCCGTCGTATCCGCGTACATCTGCAACGACGGAATCCACGTGATCGCGTGATTGATCGCGCTCGCACCGTAGCCCGGCACGTCGGGCAGCGTATAGACGGGCCCGAGATTGAGCAGCACGGCCTGGCTGTCAATGCCGACGGCGGCCAGCAGCGCGCCGAAGAGCGCGACATGGTCCTTGCAGTCGCCGTAGCGGTTGCGCAGGATGTCGCTCACCTTGTGCGGCATGGCCGCCGTCTCGCCGAGAAAGAGCGCAACATAGCGGATGTTCAGACGCACCCAGTCGTACAGGATCTGCGCCTTCGTGTACGGATCGTCGGTCAGCGCCGTCAGCGACTGCGCGATCTGAACGACGCTCGGGTCGCGCCAGCTCGGATCGTATGCGGCAGAACGATAACGCTCGGCGAACGCGGCAAAATCGCGCGTCGTCGACACCATCAGGCGGTCGCCCCATGTCGGGTAGCCGACGGCGCCCGACTCGATTGGCGTATAGGACCCATGATGGTATTCGAACGTGTAGCGCGTGCGGCCGTTCTCCGTCACGGGCGGCTGTGCGATGTAGCCGCGCGCGTCGGCGTAGAGCGGCACGTCGGCGGGCAGATCGAAGATCAGCTGCTGCATATCGACGGGCCCGCGCGTGGGCTCGACGAAATACGCAAACGTGCCCGCCTGCAACGGCACCGCGCGCGTCTTGCGAAACGCGAGATGCACGCGCGAGCCCGGCTCGACGCCCGGAAAGATCACCGTGCGCAGCACGCCGTCCTCGAAAGTCGGCGCGCCCGCCGAACGCGGCTCCTGCACGTCGCGGATGCCGTCCGGTCCGACGGGATGCGCGACGCCGCTACCGTCGATCGTCTCCGCCGCAAGCAGCTGCACCTGCTCGATGTCCTTGTTGAACCACACATAGCGCTGCGCGATTTCGTCGACGCCGCTCGTCGTGTTCGCGCGCAGGATCGTGTCGTCGTGTTCCTCGACCGAGCCGTCTTTCTGCACGACGAAGAGATGCACGTCGCGTTCCATGGTCGACGGCGGCACATCGTCGGGCGCGACGCGCTCCTGCGCGTTCACGGCGGCCGCGCCGCATGCGCAGACGATCAGCGGCAGCACGGCTGCCGCGCGCAACCGATGCACACGCCGGCTCATGCTTTCGATGCCTCGTCGATGCGAGCCACGCAGTCCTCACGCGAGCTGCGCTGCACGCGCCACGCGCGCGGGCTCATGCCGAATTCGGCGCGAAACGCGTGATTGAAATTGGACACGTCGTTAAAGCCGCTATCGAGGGCGATATCGACGATCTTCGTGTCCTCGCCGGCAAGACGCAGCGCCGCGTGACGCAGCCGCGCGCGCAGCACATATTGATGCGGCGTGACGCCCGTCACGCGTTCGAAGGTGCGTAGAAAATAGAAATCGGACAACCCGCACATCTGCGCGAGGCTTGCGAGCGTATGCGGCGCATCGGGCGCTTCGTCGATCACGCGGACAATCTGCGTGACACGTGCCCATGCCGATGCGCTCGTCTCCGGGGCGCGGCGTTTCGCATCGGCTTGCGTCGAGCGCAGCGTGGCTTCGGCGAGATCGACGGCGAGTTCGTCCCAGGCTTCGAACGTCGTCGCATCGGTCGCGCCCGCGCAAGCTTTCGTGATCAGGCCGGAAAACGCGCGCAATGGCGGCATGCAGCCGTGCCGGAACGGGATGTCCGTGCGTGAAAAGCCCGCGTCGGAGGCGAGCCGCTCGAAGTACGCAGGCTGATAGTGAAACGACACACAGCGATCCCCCGACGCATGACGATGCCCGCACTCGAAGCATTCGCCCGCGTTGCCGAGCAGCAGCGAACCGGGTGTCAGCAACTCGCGCCCCGTCGCGGAGCGGTAGCCGAATGCGCCCGCCGCCACCATCGCGATGCAGACGCCCGCGTGCCGCTCTTCGAAGGGCCGGTCGCGCGGACCGAACGTGCACAGCACGTCGACGACGGTCCAGCCATCGCCCGCCGCGAGCGTGCGCATGTGTGTGTCGCCGCGCGTGCCGAGCACATCGCGTCGGTGCAGCGCGGCTTCGAGATCGACGGCAATTTTTCCCAAGATGTCACCTCGCCGGGTCCGTACGATTGTTTTATCACATCGGCGGCAGGCGCACAGCGCCACGCCTGGCCGCCCTTTTCAACCGGGCCCTTCAACCGGACTCTTCAACCGAACCTGTCAAACGGAGCAACATGCAATGAACGCATTGGACCATGGGCTTGCTTCTGGCTTTCACGCCGCACTCGCCGCGCCTGGCCGCGCAGCGGATATCGATGCCGCCGACGATCTGTATGGCTGGCTCGTCGGCAGCTGGGACATGGACGTTTTGCACTATCGCGTCGATGTGCGCGAGCGGCGCCTCACGGGCGAGATTCACTTCGGCTGGGCGCTCGAAGGACGCGCGGTGCAGGACGTCTGGATCATGCCGCGCCGCGCGGACCGTAGCGCGCAACGCGAGCCCGGCCTCGACATGTACGGCACGACGCTGCGCGTCTGGGACCCGTCGATCGGCGCGTGGCGCGTCACGTACATCAACCCCGTGAACGGCCAGCGCGACGAGCTGATCGGCAGGAAAGCCGGCCGCGATATCGTGCAGATCGGCACGCGCGCGAACGGCACGCCGATCCGCTGGAACTTCACCGACATCACCGACGACTCATTCCGCTGGACAGGCGTCGCACTCGCCGATGACGGCATCTCGTGGAATCTAGAAGGCGAGTTCGTTGCGCGGCGCCGTCGCGGCTGACGCCGCAAACGCAAGAAAGCGAACCGGCTAACGCTGCCGCAACTCCGCGCCCTCGTCCTTCGACAGCTTCACGAAGAAGAACAGCGAGCACAGCACCGCCGCGCCGACGACGAAAAACGCCGGCGAGAAGTCGCGCGCGGCGAGATGCGCGGCGCTGCCGCCGTGCAGATGCGCCGTCAGTGCGAGCAGCGACGCGCCGAACGCGACGCCCACGCTCACGGAGAGCTGCTGCGCCATGCCGGAGAGCGCAGTCGCGCGGCTCATCTTCTGCTTGGGCATGTCGGAATAGCCGAGCGTATTGAGCGTGACCATCGCCAGCGAATTGAACAGGCCGCCCACCAGCAGCACGCAGAAGATCAGCAGATGCGGCGTGCTCGGCCGGAAAAGTCCATAGCATGCGTAGAAGCAGCCCGTCATGCAAGTCGCGCCGATCAGCACCGTGCGAAAGCCGATGCGGCGAATCGCGAGGCCCATCACGCCGCGCACGGCGAGCGAGCCGACGGCCGTCGCGACGCTCAGCGACCCCGATGTGAGCGGCGAGAGACCGAAGCCCAGTTGCAGCATCAACGGCATCAGGAACGGCGACGCGCCGATGCCGATGCGCAGCGGCATGCCGCCGAGCACGGCCGTCCGGTACGCCTTGAAGCGCAGTAGCAAGGGATCGATGATCGCGTCCGCGTAGCGGCGGCTATAGAGCCAGTACAGCAGCGTCGACAGCGCGCCCGTGCCCGTGAACGCGAAGGTCACCCATTGCGGCACGAGTCCGCGGCCCGCCGTGTCGAGCCCGCCAACCAGCCCGACGAGCCCCGTCGAAAGGAGAATGAAGCCGGGCACATCGAAACGCTCGTCGATGTGCTCGTGCGTATCGTCGACGAAGGCCAGCGCGCACAGCACGCCGATCACGCCGAACGGCACGTTCAGCAGAAAGATCCAGCGCCATGACGTGATCGTCACGACGAAGCCGCCGAGCAGCGGCCCCGCCAGCCGGCCGACGGCGCCCGGCACCGTGAACCACACCATCGCCGCGACCATCCGCGCGGGCGGCACGCTGCGCAGCAGGATCAGGCGGCCGACAGGCACCATCATCGCGCCGCCCATGCCCTGCAGCACGCGGAACGCGACGAGCTGCGGCAGCGATGTGGCGAGCCCGCACAGCGCGGAGGCGAACGAAAACAAACCGATCGCCGAGCAGAACACGCGGCGCGCGCCGAAGCGGTCGGCGAGCCAGCCGCTCGCGGGCAGAAACACCGCGAGGCTCAGCAGATAGGAGGTGATCGCGAGATTCAGATGCAGCGCCTCGACGTCGAGCGAGCGCGCGATCGACGGCAACGCGGTCGCCATGATCGACGTATCGAGGTTTTGCAGGAACAGCGGACAGGCAACGATCAGCGGAATGATGCGGGCGCGGTCGGTCATCCGTTTCTTTTACCGCAAAACCGCCGGCGATGGCGAGTTCCATCGCGTCCCCGTCATTACAGTTTGTTGCGCGCGCTACCGGTTTGCGGCGCTTGTGGCTTGTACGTGCCGACGCGCTCGCTATTCCGCTACGAGCGCCGCGCCATCTTCCAGCGCGCGGCGCAGCGACAGCGCGATGCCGCGCGCCGCGAGCGTCACCTCATCGAGCGACGGAAACGACGGCGCGATACGCAGATGCCGGTCTTCGTCGTCGCGTCCGTACGGATACGCGGCGCCTGCGGGCGTCAACACGAGTCCCGCGTCGGCCGCGAGCGCGACCGTGCGTTTCGCGTGGCCCTTCGGCGCATACAGGCTGATGAAGTAGCCGCCTTCCGGCCGGTTCCACGATACACCGGGCACATCGGCGAGCAGTGTGTCGAACTCGGCCACGACGGCGTCGAACTTCGGGCGCAGTAGCGCACGATGCTTCGCCATCAGATGTTCGAGCCCTTCGCGGTCGCGCAGATAGCGCACGTGCCGCAACTGGTTCAGCTTGTCCGGGCCGATCGTGCGAATGCTCGCATGCCGCTGCCACCAGTCGACATTGCGCCGCGACGACGCGAGGAACGCGACGCCGCCACCCGCGAGCGTCACTTTCGACAGCGATGCGAACACCAGCGCGCGATCCGCATGTCCCGCCTGCTCGCATAGTTCGATGATGCCGGGCGTCGCGTGCCGCGTGCCGGTCAGATGATGAAAACGGTACGCGTCATCCCAGAAGAGCCGGAAATCGTTCGCGGCCGTCGGCATCGCGGCGAGACGCTCGATCGTCGTGCGCGACCAGATCGCACCCGATGGGTTGCTGTAGAGCGGCATGCACCAGATGCCCTTCACCGACGCGTCGTGCTTGACGAGCGCTTCGACGGCGTCCATGTCGGGGGCGTCCTGCGTCATCGGCACGGCGATCATGCGGATACCCAGCGCCTCGCAGATCGCGAAGTGCCGGTCGTATCCGGGCACAGGGCACAGAAACGCGACCTCGCGCTGCCGGCTCCATGGCGCGTGATTGGATACATGAGCGGACACGCCGTGCAGCATCGCGAACACGAGCGCATCGTGCATCAGTTCGAGGCTCGAATTGCCCGCCGCGACGACCTGCGCCGCGTCGACGTCCAGCAGTTGAGCGCCGAACTCGCGCGCTTCCGGCAAGCCCAGTACATGACCGTAGTTGCGGCAGTCGATTCCATCGCGCGACATGAAACCCGCCGTCCCCGCTTCGTCGATCAAAGCTCGCGACAGGTCCAATTGCTCTGGCGATGGCTTGCCGCGCGACATGTCGAGCCGCATGTTCAGGCGCTTGAATTCGTCGTAGGTGGCGGGCGTCGTCATGGTGGCGTGTGAAAGGTCTCGGATAAAATCAGTATGCCCGCCGCGCCTGACTTCAGGCAAACGCGTTATATTGAACATTTCGATCAATATTTCTGATGTTTCCGATCAACGGATAACGGCGGATAACAGCGAATGAAAGCCCTCGACCTCGACGTGCTCGCGATGTTCGTCGCCATCGCCGATACGGGCAGCTTCGTGCGCGGCGCGACGCTCGTGCATCGCTCGCAATCGGCGCTGAGCATGCAGATACGTTCGCTCGAAGCGGCGCTCGGCAAGCCGCTCTTCATACGCGGACCGCGCAGCGTGACACTGACGCCGGACGGCCAGACGCTCCTCGCCTACGCGCGGCGCATGCTCGCGCTGCGCGACGAGGCGTGGGCGTCCGTCGTGCATCCCGATGTGAAGGGCCGCGTCGCGATCGGCGTGCCCGACGATTACGCATCGTCGCTGCTGCCCTCCGTGTTGCGCAATTTTTCGGCGACCTATCCGAAAGTCGAAATCCAGGTGGTCGGCCTGCCCAGCAATGCGCTGGCGCCGCTCTTGAAGGACAACAAGATCGATCTCGCGTGCGTGACGCGCGTCAAGGGTCTCGCGGGCGAGTTCATCCGGCTCGAACCGATGGTCTGGGCGGGCACGTCCGCCGCGGGACGCGAAGTGTGGAAGGAACGCCCGCTTCCCATCGCCGTGTTCGGCACAGGTAGCGTCGCGCGCGCGAACGCGCTGCAAGCGCTGGAGCGCGCGAAGATCGCCTATCGCACGTCGTATGAAAGCCCGAGCCTGATGGGCCTCTTCAGCATGGTCGACGCCGGGCTCGCCGTCGCGCCGCTCGCGCGTTGCGCGGTGCCCGAGCGCTTCGTCACGCTCGGTCGGCCGCATGGCCTGCCGAAGCTGCCGGAACTCGAAATCATTCTGGCGCGCAGCGCGCGTTCGAATCGTCCGCCTTGCGACTATCTCGCGGAACAGATCCTGAGCGAACTGCGCGCCTGAAGGCTCGCGTCACGCGCGAGGCGGCCGCTCGGCTGCGGATGCGTGCATCCCCTGGTTGGCAAGCCCTTCGAACGAAGCGACATATTCCTCGCAATGGTCGAGATAAGCCTTCACGAGGCTCGACGGATGGCGATGCGACGGGTACACGAGACTGATGTACTGCAAGGGCATTACGAGGTTCGGGAAAAGAGCGCGCAGCGTGCCATTGCGGATCGCGTCCGCCGCGAGAAACGGCGGCAGCTCCGTCACGACCTCGCCACGCAACGCGCGAATGCGCAAATGAAGGTAGTCGTTCGTGACGAGCCTCACGCTGCCGCGCAGCGCCTGGTCGCCCAGGCGCCAGCTGCTCTCGTCGTTCGGCTGGTTCGACCAGACCGCGCACGGGCACGAATGCAGCGCCTCGGGAGAATCGGGATCGAGGCGCTCGGCGAGCGACGGACTCGCCACCAGCACATGCCGGTAGCTGACAAGCCGCCGCGCCACCATGCTGTCTTCGACGACCCGGCCAACCCGCAGCGCAACATCGATGCCCTCGTGCCGCAGATCGACATTGCGCTCGCTGGTGTACACACACACCTTGATCGCAGGATACCGCTCCTGAAAATCGCCGAGCATTTCCCACCATGGCTCGAACGAAGGCGGCAACGAAAGCCTGAGCACGCCTTCGTAGTGAGCCTGCCCCGATCTCAGCACGTCCTCGGCTTTGAGCAATGAGTCGATCCCGAAGTCAGTCGTTTCATAAAACTGCATGCCGGCGCGCGTCAGCGTCACGCCCCGTGTGCCGCGCTCGATCAGTTGCACGCGCAAGTCGCGCTCGAGCCGCCGGATGCGCCGGCTCAACGTGGGCAACGGAACGTTAAGGCGTGCTGCCGCAGCAGAAAGGGTGCCCGTCTGCACTGCCGTAACGAACATACGAGTCGCGTTTAGATCCATAAGAAACCTTTTTCAAAAATGAAAATGCTGTTTTCAACCACATCTATTTCTTAGTTATCCTATGGGACATATTATTTTTAAGGAAAAATCATATACATCTCGACTCGCGATACGGCAAAGCGCCGTTTGCATTGCCAACTCGCTATCGTAATGGAGACATCCGATGAGCAAGCGAAAACATGCAGAACACAATTGTGAGTCGCTGGCCTTGACGCGGAGATCTTTTTCCTTCGCGCATTTGATTGCGCGTGTGCAAAACGACATGTGGCGGAGCGCTGAATACATCGTTGAGTCGCGCGCATCCGGTGCGTTGGCGCACGCCGCTCGCGGCGCGCTTCCGGCAACATCTGGTTACATCTCCGACCGATTAGCAGAGAGTCTATGTCGAGAAAAGTCGAAGTGGCACCCTCCGTTTGGAGGGGGACAAATTATTCCCATGCGAGACCAATCCGCTTTGTTTTCAACAATGAAATGCCGGCTATCCGGTAGTTACATAAGCGATATCAAACATGGTGAATGCATTAATTAATCGACAACGCGATCGAAATGACATTACGCGCGACGACACTTGAATCGTGCCACTCGCGCGTGAGAACGCGTTCCCCTTGAACGCCCTTTCAACTTATAGAGCCGCACTCATGATCCGCATCCTCATTGCACACGATCGCGCATTGATACGCGAAGGCATTCGCCACATTCTGCTGCGCTTGCCTGACTTCGAAGTCGCCGGCGAAGCAGCCGATTCGGCCAGCACGATCGCACTGGTGCGCACGACGCAAGCGCACATCCTGATACTCGATGCGTCGATCGCGAGCCACACCGGCGTCGAGTTGATCCGCGAAATCAGGGAGATCGATCAGGGCATCCAGGTACTCGCGCTGACGATGAACGGCGACGAGCAGTACGCGATGCGCGCATTCAAGGCGGGCGCATCGGGTTATCTGACCAGCGAAAGCGCAAGCGGCGAGTTGATCGGCGCGCTGACGACGATCGCCAGCGGCGGTATCCACATGAGCGTCGCAATGGCCGGGCAGATCGCTCGCAATCCGCCCGAGCCCGTCGAAACACTGCCGCATCAGCGGCTCAGCAGACGCGAATTCGACGTGTTCCGGCGCATCACGGCGGGAGAAAGAATCGGCGAGATCGCGACGCAACTGTGCGTGAGCACGAAGACCGTCAGCACTTACAAGGCCCGCATCCTCGAGAAGATGCGGATGCCGCACGGCACGGCGCTCGTCCGCTACGCGATGCGCCACAGACTGTTCGACGACAGCGAGGAACCGTGAGCGCACCACGCGCAATACAACGCCGACATCGCCCGCCCGCGCCGCTCTTCCGCAATGACGCGAAAGCGGGACAACACCACCGCGCGTGCATCATGGCCCGCATGCGCGTTCCCTTGAAGGAGGCCATCATGCTGTTTGCCGACGCGCCGACGAACTCGCCCCTCCCATTCAGCCAGGCACCGGACCTCGTGCGCAGGTTAAACGCGGGCGCGGCACTGCATCCGGCGCCCCGCTGCTCGCAATGGGCGCTCAACACGCTGTGCAACCCCGCCGATCTCAACGCCGACGAACTCGCGCAAGTGGACTCGCTCGTCTGCGAAGTGCGCACCGTGCAGCGCGGCGCTAACCTCTATCGCGCGAACGATCCGTTTCACAGCGTCTACGTCCTGCGCAGCGGCTCGTTCAAGACCGTCGTCATGCATCGCGAGGGACGCGAGCAGGTGACGGGATTCCAGATCTCAGGGGAAACACTCGGGCTGGACGGCATCGCCGGCGGCCAGCATCGTTGCGGCGCGGTCGCGCTCGAACGCAGCACCGTCTGCGTGATTCCGTTCGAGCCGCTCGAGAACCTGTGCCGCGAAATCAAGCCGATGCAGCGGCATCTGCACAGAATGATGAGTTGGGAAATCGTGCGAGAAGCGAACGTGATCCTGCTGCTCGGCACGATGCGCGCGGAGCAGCGCGTCGCCGCGTTTCTGCTGAATCTGGCGGAGCGCTACGGCACGCGCGGCTACTCGGCGACCGAGTTCAACATGCGCATGACGCGCTGCGAGATCGGCAGCTATCTCGGCATCACGCTCGAAACGGCCAGCCGGATGTTCTCGAAGCTCCAGCAGGAGCGGCTCGTGCATGCACGCGGCAAGCAGATCCGCATTCTCGACAGCGCCGCGCTCGCGCGGCTCTGACACATCATGCGCTACCGACTGCTGCGGGACGCGTTCAGTCGTCTTCGCCTAGCTGCGCGAGCAATGCGTGCAAGCGCTCTGTATGACGCAGCAGCATATGGCGATGCTTGTCGATCTGTTCGAGACGGCCGGCGAGATCGGCGTGAATCTGTTCGTCGAGATCGGCGGCGGCCATTACGTCTTCGACTTTCGCGCGCACCGACGCCAGTTCGACGGGCGGATGCGTCAGATAGCGTTCGAAGCGCCGCACTTCCTGCACGGCAAGATCGCGCACCTTGCGAAAGTGCGCCTGACGCCGATGCTGTTCGGCTTCGTGAGTGTCGTCCTCGGGACGGCGTTGCGGCTGCTGACCGAAGATCGGCTCCGGCGGACGCAGGACCGACTTCTTGCGCACCGGATGCGCGGTGCCGCGAAAGCGCGCAAGCGGCGTTTCGTTGTCGATTGCATCGCGCGCATTGTCGGGCACGTCGTGCGATTCATGCGGCGTATCCATCCAGCCGGGCGGCAGCCCCGTCACCGCTTCGACGCCGCGCACGAATTCTTCGCTGAAGTCGCGCTGGCCCGCGAGCATCAGCTTCAGGTACGACGGGGAGAACGTCATCATCCGCGCAAGACGCATCGACGCGCCGACCTCGCGCGTCAGCAGCGCCAGATTCGTTCGCCAGACAGGAAGCAGGTATTCGTCGGAATATTCCATCGCTGGGTCTTCCTTCGTCAGTCTCGCTGCTAGCGCATGCGGCGCGACACGCCGCACCGATTGCGCGATGCTTCGCCGGACGGCCTCGCGGCGCAAGGCGCGTGCCCAGGCGCTGTGTCCGACAAAGATAGTCGCATCGCCATGCGGCGCGCAACCGGATTCGCCCGAACGCTGCGGCGCAAAGACAACAGTGGCGCGCACCGGACGCGCGCACCTCATTCAGCAATTGACTGCCGGAAGCAAGCGGCGTTCCGCACGATGAAGACACCGCTACATGGATTTCACCGTGTGGCGGGCAAAAAGGAGGATCAGGCGGCCACGACGCGTTCGAGCGCCGTCTTCACGAGCGTTTCGAGCAGCGGCTCGACCTTCGCGGCAAGCACTTCGCCGTACGCGTACGGCATCTGCTCCTGCATGTACGTGATCTGCGACAGTTCGAGCTGGATGGCGTGCACGTTCTGCGCGGGCTGTCCGTAGTGTCGCGTGATATAGCCGCCCTTGAAGCGGCCGTTTGCAACGGCCGTATAGCCGCCATGCCCGTTGACGATATTCGCCAGCGTTTCGGCGAGCCCTTCGACCGCGCTCGCGCCGTTCGACGTACCGAAGTTGAAATCGGGCAGCCGCCCGTCGAAGAAGCGCGGCACTTGCGAGCGGATCGAGTGCGCTTCCCACAGCAGCACGTTGCCGTGCTTTGCCTTCAGCGCGGCCAGTTCGCCCTGCAAGGCCTCGTGATACGGCTTCCAGTACGCGTCGCGGCGGCGCGCGGCTTCCGCATCGTCGGGCAGATGGCCGTCGCGATAGAGCGGCTCCTTGTCGAACGTATCGACGGGCAACAGGCCCGTCGTGTCCTGCCCCGGATAGAGGTTCGCGCCATCGGGCGGACGGTTCAGATCGATTACGTAGCGCGCATAGATGGGCGTGAGAATCGACGCGCCCATGCGTTTCGCAAACGCATACAGGCGGTCGAGATGCCAGTCGCAATCGTCGGTGCGTGCGGCGACGGGGCTCATCGTCGCGGCGATGTCGTCGGGAATACGCGTGCCCAGATGCGGGATCGAGATCAGCATCGGCAGGCTTCCCCGATGCAGCGAGAAGACAGGCAAGTTGTGCGTCGCGGTCATGTCGTCAGTGCTTCTCAAAGTGGATTCGGACCGGCGAGAGCGCCGGCGGCTGGCTTCATTTCAGCAGATCGGAAAGCGCTGCGCGATATTGCGCATACGCGCGCGCTTCGTCGCGATGCTTGCGGTCTTCGACGACCTTCGCGCCGCCCGCGTACACATCGCGGATGGGCGTCTCTCCGTGCTCGCAGAATACGACACCCGACAGCCACGCGTCGCTCGCATGCTCCGCGATGCTCGCATGATTCGCATCGAGCACGATGAAATCGGCGCGCGCGCCTGCCCGCAACGCGCCGACCGCGCGGCCCGTCGCGAGCGCGCCGCCTTCCAGCGACGCAGCGAACAGGCGGTCGGCGACACGCGGCATGTCCGCCGATGCGAGCACGTTGCGCTGCCGTTTCGACAGGCGCTGGCCGTATTCGAGCAGCCGCAGTTCCGCGCGCCAGTCGACGCCGATATGGCTGTCGCTGCCGATTCCGATGCGTCCGTTCTGAGCGAGATAATCGTGCGCGGGAAAGATGCCGTCGCCGAGATTCGCTTCCGTCGTCAGGCACAGGCCCGCGACGGCTCCGCTCTTCGCGAGCGCGGCGGTTTCGTCGGCGTCGATATGGGTCGCGTGCACGAGACACCAGCGCGCATCGACGTCGAAACGATCGAGCAGCCATTGCACGGGCCGCGCGCCTTCCGTTGCGAAGCACGCGTCCACTTCCGCTGTCTGCTCGGCGATATGGATATGCACGGGCGCGCCCGGCGACATCGCATCGAGGCCATCGAGCAGCGTGCGCAGCGTATCGTTCGACACCGCGCGCAGCGAATGCGGCGCGACGCCGTAGCGCAGCGCGCCATGCTCGCGGCGCGCGCCGCGCAGCGTATCCAGCAGCGCAAGCAGGCTCTCCGGCGTGTTGATGAAGCGGCGCTGGTCGTCGCGCGGCGGCTGCGCGCCGAAGCCCGCATACTGATAGAGCACGGGCAGCATCGTGATGCCGATGCCGCTCTCGCCTGCCGCATCGACGACGCGTTGCGCCAGTTCCGCCGCGTTCGCATAACGCCTGCCGTCCTGCATGTGGTGCACGTAATGGAACTCGCAGACGGACGTGTAGCCCGCCTTCAGCATTTCGATGTAGAGCCATTGCGCAATCGACGCGAGCCCTTCCGGCGTGATGCGCGCGGCGAAGCGATACATCAGGTCGCGCCAGCTCCAGAAGTTGTCGGTGGCGCCTTGGCACGCGGCCCGGTATTCGGTGAGGCCCGCCATCGCGCGCTGAAACGCGTGCGAATGAAGATTCGGCATGCCGGGCAAGACGGGGCCGCTCGCGCGCGCGATGCCTGCGGGCGCTTGCGTGTCGGGCGTGACGGAAAGCAGCGCGCCGTGCGCGTCCCATTGCAGCAGCACATTGTGGCGCCAGCCTTCGGGCAGGAACGCGTGATCGGCGAAAAGCGATTGAGTGGCTTGAGTCATGTCGTGTCGGAATCTCGTTGCGTTGGCGTGCGTGTGATCGCGTGTCCGTGCGTGCGTCTGCGCGTATGCGTGTTTCCGTGCCTGTGCACGCGCTCCCGCGCGCGATCAGCCGCGTCGCGTATAAACCGTCTCGCCGCCGCGCACGACCCGCTCGCACAGCGGACGCCCGATCCAGTACGCGAGCTCCGCAAGCGATTGCACCGACCACACCGCGAAGTCGGCGGCACGCCCGACCGCGAGCGCGCCATGCCTATCCGCTTTGCCGAGCGCCTGCGCCGCATGGCGCGTCACGCCTTGCAGCACTTCAGGGACGGTCATCCGGAAGAGCGTCGTCGCCATGTTCATCATCAGCAGCAGCGAGGTCGCGGGCGACGTGCCCGGATTGCTGTCGGTCGAAATCGCAATCGGCACTTCGTAGCGGCGCAGCAGGTCGAGCGGCGGCAACTGCGTTTCGCGGATGAAGTAGAACGCGCCCGGCAGCAGCACGGCGACGGTGCCCGCTTCCTTCATCGCGGCGACGCCCGCTTCGTCGAGAAACTCCAGATGATCCGCCGACAGCGCGCGATGACGCGCGGCGAGCGCCGTGCCGCCGCTGTTCGACAGTTGCTCCGCGTGCATCTTGACGGGCAATCCGCGCCGCGCCGCGGCGTTGAACACGCGCTCGCTCTGTTCGAGCGAAAAGCCGATACGCTCGCAGAACACGTCGACGGCATCGACGAGTCCTTCGTCGGCAAGCGCGGGCAGCATGTGCTCGCACACTTCATCGATGTAGTCGTCCGCGCGGCCCGCGAATTCCGGCGGCAACGCATGCGCGCCGAGAAACGTCGTGTAGACGGTCACGGGATAACGCTCGCCCAGTTGCCGCGCGACGCGCAGCATCTTGCGCTCGGATTGCAGATCGAGCCCGTAGCCGGATTTGATTTCGATGGCCGTCACGCCTTCGGCGAGCATCGGTTCGAGCCGCGCCGCCGATTGACTGAAGAGCGATGCCTCGTCGGCGGCACGCGTCGCGCGCACCGTCGACACAATGCCGCCGCCCTGCTTCGCGATTTCCTCGTAGCTCACGCCCGCGAGACGCTGCGCGAATTCGTCGGCGCGCTGGCCGCCGTATACGAGATGCGTATGGCAATCGACGAGCCCCGGCGTCACCCACGCGCCGCCCAGGTCTTCGCGCGGCCACGCTGTGTACTGCGGAGGCAATTCGCGCGCCGCGCCGAGCCATGCGATGCGGCCGTTCTCGACGGCGATCGCGGCATCGTCGATCGTTTCGTTGGGGTTGCCCTGCGCGCAGAGCTTGAGATGGTTCCAGACGATTGGCTTCATTGCGGATGTCGTCGAAGGCAGTCTGTTGAGGGCAGGCCCATTGCGTTCAAAGCAGGTTCAGGCTCGCGACTTGTCCGTATAGCGAATGCTGACGGCGAGCAACGCGCCCTTGCCTTTTACCTCGCATCGCAATGCGCGTGCGTTGTCGATGCGCAAGGTGTCGTTGGCCGTGAGCGTGGCTGCTTTCATCTCGTCGCCGAGCGCGACATCGAGCGCCCCTTGTGCGCAGAACAGCAGCACGGCGTCGGCATCGAGCTGCGCGCGCGCTTCGTCGCGCCAGATCGCGACTTCGCCCGTCGCCGCACCACGCCGCACCATCAGGTTGAAGTCGCGCGTCGGGCCGTCGACGAGACGCGCGTCGATGGCCGTCTCGCCTTTGAAGCGTGCGATATCGAGCGGCTCGCGCAGCGCGTGCATCACTCGTTGCCCTTCGTCCGCTTCGTCGAGCATCATGCCCGCGCCCGACAGCAGCACGAGCGTCCGGTCGATGCCCGCGAAGCGCGAGAACGGACCGGCCGCGCCGACATCGGCGACGCTCACGCGCCACACGAACGCATCGAGCGCCGCGCCCGCGGGATAAGCCGCGACTTCGCGCGTGACGCCGCCGCCGTTCTTCCACGGCGACGCCACGAGATCCGCGCCGCGGATCAGCGACACGCTTGCGGCCGATGACGTCGCGCTCACGATCAGCGGCCCAGCATCGGCAGCTTGAGGCCGGCTTCGCGCGCCGTCTTCTGCGCGAGTTCGTAGCCAGCGTCCGCGTGACGCATCACGCCCGTCGCCGGGTCGTTGAACAGCACGCGGCCGAGGCGCTCATGCGCGGCGTCCGAGCCATCGGCGACGATCACGACGCCCGCATGCTGGGAAAAGCCCATGCCGACGCCGCCGCCATGATGCAGCGATACCCACGACGCGCCGCCCGCCGTGTTCAGCAGCGCGTTGAGCAGCGGCCAGTCGCTGACGGCATCCGAGCCGTCCTTCATCGCTTCCGTTTCGCGGTTCGGGCTCGCCACCGATCCCGTATCGAGGTGATCGCGGCCGATCACGATCGGCGCCTTCAGCTCGCCCTTCTTGACCATTTCGTTGAACGCCTGGCCGAGACGATAGCGATCCTTCACGCCGACCCAGCAGATACGCGCCGGCAAGCCCTGGAACGCGATGCGCTCGCGCGCCATGTCGAGCCAGTTGTGCAGGTGCGGATCATCGGGGATCAGTTCCTTGACCTTCGCGTCCGTCTTGTAGATGTCCTCGGGATCGCCCGACAGCGCGACCCAGCGGAACGGTCCCTTGCCTTCGCAGAACAAAGGACGGATATACGCGGGCACGAAGCCGGGGAAATCGAACGCGTTCTGCACGCCCATTTCGAGCGCCATCTGACGGATGTTGTTGCCGTAGTCGAGCGTAGCCGCGCCGCGTTGCTGCAGCGTGAGCATCGCTTGAACCTGCTTCGCCATCGACTGCTTCGCGGGCGTCACGATGCTCTGCGGGTCCGTCTTCTGACGCTCGCGCCAGTCTTCGATCGTCCAGCCTTGCGGCAGATAGCCGTGAATCGGGTCGTGCGCGCTCGTCTGGTCCGTCACGCAGTCGGGCGTGATGTTGCGCTTGACGAGTTCCGCGAACACATCGGCAGCATTGCCGAGCAGGCCGATCGAAACGGGCGAGCCCGTTTTCTTCGCTTCGTCGATCATCGCGAGCGCTTCGTCGAGCGTCTTCGCCTTTTTATCGACGTAGCGCGTCTTGAGGCGGAAGTCGATGCGCGTCTCGTCGCATTCGACGGCGATCATCGAGAAGCCCGCCATCGTCGCCGCGAGCGGCTGCGCGCCGCCCATGCCGCCGAGACCGCCCGTCAAGATCCAGCGGCCCTTCGGATTGCCGTCGAAGTGCTGGTTAGCCACTGAGAAGAACGTCTCGTACGTGCCCTGCACGATGCCCTGGCTGCCGATATAGATCCAGCTGCCCGCCGTCATCTGGCCGTACATCATCAGGCCCTTGCGGTCGAGTTCGTGGAAGTGGTCCCAGTTTGCCCAGTGCGGGACGAGGTTCGAATTCGCGAGCAGCACGCGCGGCGCGTCGGCGTGCGTGCGGAACACGCCGACAGGCTTGCCCGATTGCACCAGCAGCGTCTCGTTCTCTTCGAGGTTCTTCAGCGATGCAAGAATCTGGTCGAAGCAATCCCAGTTGCGCGCCGCACGGCCGATGCCGCCGTACACGACGAGCGCATGCGGATGCTCGGCCACTTCCGGGTCCAGGTTGTTCTGGATCATCCGGTACGCGGCTTCCGCGATCCAGGTCTTGCAGGTTTTCTCGCTGCCGCGCGGCGCGCGGATCGTGCGAGTCGGGTCGAGACGCGGGTCGATGTGTTTCGGGTTGTTCATGTTGCCCTCGGAAGCGCTAGTAACAGTGATGACTGAGGTGATAACTGAGCGAATGGATCGAACGAAAACGAAATCAGCAGTGTCAGAAGTGGCCGGTGAACCGGTAACGGTTGCCCGGATGCCAGAGGTTCGCAATGGATGCGACCACACTCTGCGACCACGTGCGACGATGCAGCACGAGGCACGGCTCGACGTCGTCCATCGTCAGAAGCCGGCGCGTGTCGGCGTCCGGCGCCGATGCTTCGATGCGGTACTCGACGCGCTGCAGCGGCGCGACGCGCACGAGGTACTGATTCGGCGTCGTGTTCGTGAAGTCCTGCAATGCGTATTCGGGCGCGACGGCGGGATTGACCCAGCGTTCTTCGAGTTGCACCGGCTCGTCGTTCTCGAAATGCAGCACGCGCGAGTGAAAGATCGGGCTGCCCGCGCTCACCTGCATTTCAGCGGCAAGCTCTTCGTCGGCGATCGCAGCGCCCACGAGCAGCACGTTCGCGTGATAGCGATGGCCGCGCGCGACGATCTCGTCGGAGATGCTGCGGATCGCCACCAGCGTCGACTCGTACTTCGGCCGCGCGACGAACGTGCCCGAGCCCTGAACGCGCGTGAGCACCTGCTCGGCCGTCAATTCGCGCAGCGCGCGGTTGACCGTCATGCGCGCGACGTTGAACTCGCGCGCAAGCTCGTTCTCCGATGGAACCTGATGCCCTTCGCTCCATTCGCCCGCGTGGATGCGGGCGAGGATGAAGTCCTTGATTCCCTGATAGGCGGGTGCGTTCATGCTGGGCTTCTCTCTCGCTCTGCCGCTGTGCAAGTGGTCTAGCGTTGCTCGGAGACGAACGAGAACGGGCTGTGCGCCGCGATCGTGCCGTCCTGCACGAGCTTCGTGATCGCCGCGATATCCGGCGCGAAGTAATGGTCGAGCTCGTAATGCGCGACGTGCGCACGCACCGTGTCCATCACCTTTTGCAGCGCAGGGCTCGTCTTGTGCGGCGCGCGCAGATCGACGCCCTGCGCGGCGGCGAGCAACTCGATCGACAGGATGTTCGCGGTGTTGTCGGCGATGTCGGCGAGCTTGCGCGCGGCGAAGGTCGCCATCGACACGTGATCCTCCTGGTTCGCCGACGTGGGCAGCGAATCGACGGATGCCGGGTGAGCCAGCGTCTTGTTCTCCGATGCGAGCGCGGCGGCAGTGACGTGCGCGATCATGAAGCCCGAGTTCACGCCGCCATCCTTGACGAGGAACGGCGGCAGGCCCGACAGCGTCGCGTCGATCAGCAGCGCGATGCGGCGCTCGGCGAGCGCGCCGATTTCCGATGCGGCGAGCGCGAGATTGTCGGCGGCGAACGCGACGGGCTCGGCGTGGAAGTTGCCGCCCGACAGCACTTCGCCCGTGTCCGGGAAGATCAGCGGGTTGTCGGACACCGCGTTTGCTTCGACGAGCAGCACTTGCGCGGCGGCACGCATCTGGTCGAGGCACGCGCCCATCACCTGCGGCTGGCAGCGCAGGCTGTACGGGTCCTGCACCTTGCCGCAATCGCGATGCGACAGATTGATCGCGGAACCGTCGAGCAGCGCGCGGTACGAAGCTGCCGCATCCATCTGGCCTTGATGGCCGCGCAGTTCATGGATGCGCGCGTCGAACGGCTTGACGGAGCCGGCCGCCGCATCGACGGACAGCGCGCCCGCCACGAGGCCGGTGCGGTACAGGTCTTCGATCGCGAACATGTTGTAGAGCGCGAGCGCCGTCGATGCCTGGGTGCCGTTCAGCAGCGCGAGGCCTTCCTTCGCTTGCAGCGTCAGCGGCTTGAGGCCGACGAGACGCAGGCCTTCCGTCGCCGGCAAGCGCTCGCCCTTCACGAACACTTCGCCGACGCCGAGCAGCACGGCCGACATATGCGCGAGCGGCGCGAGGTCGCCCGATGCGCCGACCGAACCCTTCACGGGGATCACGGGCAGCACGTCGGCGTTGAACAGCTTGATCAACGCGTCCATCACTTCGCGGCGAATGCCCGAGTGGCCGCGGCCGAGGCTCGACAACTTGAGCGCCATCAGCAGACGCACGACGGGCAGCGACATCGGCTCGCCGATGCCGACGGCATGCGACAGCACCAGATTGCGCTGCAGCAGTTCGAGCTGATCGTGCGGGATATGCGTGCTCGCGAGGCGGCCAAAGCCCGTGTTGATGCCGTACGCCGGCTCGCCCTTGGCGGCGATGTCCGCGACGGCTTGAGCGCAGGCGTCGATGGCGGCGAAGCTCGCGGGATCGAGTTGCAACGTTACCTGTTCGTGCGCGATCTGGCGCAGTTGGGGCAGAGTCAGGGAGCCTGGCGTGAGAATCATGGTGTGAGTTCCTGTCTATACAATTTCGAGAAGTGTATCGGCGACAGCTTGTATATACAACTCAAATTTTGCGAATTCGGGTAAGGGCTTTCCATTAGATCGAACAAGGCGTTCTGGCATGGATCTCGCAGTTTTCGCAGTCTCGCTGGCGATCGGGCAATTCGCGCCCTGGTTCACGTGCCTCGTCGAGCCGCGTCGATAACTTGTATATACACGTGTGATTTACGCGTTGGCAAGCGGACAAAAAGCGGCCGCGCCAGCCGACGTCCGCCACGCGGCCGCATTCTTGATTTCGAGTCAAGATTGATTTGAGACCCGCGCGCTTTTTGCAAGAACCTTGCGCCGCCATACTGACGCCGTCCCAAGTCTTTTCTCGCAAGGAGAACGTTTTGAACATCTTCGTGACAGGCGCAAGCGGCTATATCGGCGGATCGATTGCGGCGGGGCTCGTGCGCGCGGGCCATCGCGTGACGGGCCTGATCCGCAACCCGGAACACGCGGCCGAACTGAAACGCCTAGGCATCGAGCCCGTGACAGGCACGCTCGACGACCGCACTCTGCTGACCGCGCAAGCCCAAGCCGCCAACGCCGTCATCAACGCGGCGAGCAGCGACCATCGCGGCGCAGTCGTTGCGCTGATCGACGGACTCGCGGGCTCCGGCAAGCCGCTTCTGCATACGAGCGGATCGAGCATCGTCGGCGATGCGTCGGGCGGCGAACGCGGCGACGCGAAGATCTACACGGAAGATGCGCTGCCCGAGCCGACGGCCGACAAGGCGCCGCGCGTCGAGATCGACCGGCTCGTGCTCGATGCAGCGCAGCGCGGCATCCGTTCGTCGGTGCTGTGCAATACGCTGATCTATGGACACGGCGCGGTCAAAGGCAGTGCGAGCGTGCAGTTGCCGCGTCTCGTGCGTCAGGCGCAAAAGAGCGGCGTCGTGCGGCATGTCGGCAGCGGCGGCAACATCTGGTCGAACGTGTTCATCGACGACGTCGTCGAGCTGTATCGTCTCGCGCTCGACAAGAGCCCGGCGGGCACGTTCTATTTCGTCGAAAGCGGCGAAGCGTCGTTCCGCGACATGAGCACGGCTATCGCGAAGGCGCTGCATCTCGGTCCCGCGCAAGACTGGCCGCTCGAGCAGGCGATCGCCGAATGGGGCTACGAAATGGCGTCGTATGGACTCGGCTCGAATAGCCGCGTGCGCGGCACTCGCGCGCGTGACCTGCTCGGCTGGCAACCGACGCGCACATCGGTGATCGACTGGATCGGGAACGACATGATGAAAGACGCGTAGAAGCGCGCAAAACGTTGCCCAACGCACACGCTGCAAGTCCGGCTGTTGCTTATCCGTAAGCTCGCGCCGCTAGAATCCGTTCGATCAGGATCACGACGATTTTGATCTATCGGCACGAGCCCGGATCATTCAATGCTGCTTGCACTCAATTTCGACTGGCTGACGAATCTGCTCGCGATTCTCTTCGTGATCGCGTGCCTGTACGACTCGCGTTACGACGAATACGGCACGCTCACGCTCGCGTCAGGCGCGATGGGCCTCGTCGTGATGGCCATCGAAGTCTTTCTCAAGCCCGCGTTTGAAATGTCGCTGTAAACGCGGGCCCGATCCGAGTGTCCTGACTACTCGTGGGCGTTCACTTGTGCAGCGCGGAATGGCAGCACGCATCCGCCTCTTTCCCTTCAGCCAGCGATTTGCCCGTCACGCCGTCTTCATAGCGGTCGTGATGGCGCATCCAGCCCATCATCTTGTTCTCGTCTTCGTCGCGGCCCTTCGGCACGTAATCGAGCAGCGTATACGTGCTGATCAGCGGCTCGCCGCCGCGCGCATACGACGCGAACGTGCGGAAGATTTCGCCCTTGTCGTTCCTGTAGAACACGCTCATGCCGGGCAGTTCGTCGCACGCGTAGTCCTGTGTTTCGAAGTTGTAGAACACCTTGCCTTCGGCTTCCTGCTGCGTCGTGAACGACACGTTGAAGTCGTAATTGAAGTCGCTGCTGAACGACGACACCCACGGAAACCGCCACTCCATGCGCTCTTTGAATGCCTCGATTTTTTCGAGCGGCGCGCGCGAGATGGCCACATACGTCACGTCGCGATGCGCGAGATGCACGAGCGCGCCGTCGATATGATCGGACAGGAACGAACAGCCGGGACATCCCTGCTCCCAGTCGGGTCCAAGCATGAAGTGATACACAATCAACTGGCTGCGCCCCGCGAAAAGATCCGCGAGCGTCTTCTCGCCATCGGGCGTATCGAACGTATAGGTCTTGTCGACTTTCATCCATGGCAGTGCCTGGCGCTTTTTCGCAAGCGCATCGCGTGCGCGCGTGAACGCCTTTTCTTCGACGAGATGCGCGCGTTGCGCGGCAAGCCATTCTTCGCGTGAAACGATCTTGTGCTGTTCCATCAGTTCCTCCGGTTGCACGGCCTGTTCGCTCTGCATTCGCTCTGCGTTCGCTCCATGCAGGCGAGCGCGACCTTCACGAGAAATAGTGTTCGAGTCCGTCCAGCGCTTCCGTCCAGCCGCCCCGATGCGCATCGCGCGCGGCTTCGTCGAAGAACTGTTCGTGCTTCAGCGTCAGCCACGTCCCGTCGCCATCCGCCTTCAGCATGAATGTGACGATGGACTCACGTTCTGGCGTCGAGCGATACGCCCATGTGTAGACAAGCTTTTCGTTCATCGCGACTTCGCGAAAGACGCCGCTCACGTCGTGCTCTTCGCCATCGGGCGCGCGCATGATCATGTGAAAACGGCCGCCTGCCCTCAGTTCCATCTCGGCGTGAACGACGTTGCAGCCGCCGGGATGCAGCCACTTCACGATTTGCTGCGGGTCCGTCCACGCGCTGAAGACTTTCGCCGGGCGCGCGTTGATGTGTCGCTGGAGTGTGAGACTGGGGCGGTCGGGCATGACTGTTCCTCCACGTAGGCGGCCAGTTGATCGAGCGCTTCGGACCAGAACCGCTGATAGCGGCGCAGCCATTCCATCGCCTCCTCCATCGGCCCCGCCGACAGACGGCACGCGACCGTGCGGCCCGTCTTGGTCCGCGTGATGAGCCCCGCGTCCGACAGCACGTCGAGGTGCTTCATCACGGCGGGCAGCGACATCGAGAACGGTTCGGCGAGTTCGGAGACGGACAGATCCACGCTATCGGACAGGCGCGACAGCAGCGCGCGGCGCGTGGGGTCGGCCAGCGCCGCGAATGTGCGATCGAGTGTGCCGTCTTGAAACTTAACCATGAGGTTAAGTGTAGAGCACGAGGACGCCTTGTCAAGCGAACTTACCAGCTCAGGCGCACACCGGCATTGCCCTCGACGGTAGCCCGATGCGACGTGCCGAGATTGAACCAGTAGCCCGCAGTCGCGTAGACGCTGACCCGGTTATTCACGTGCGCCGATACGCCCACGCCCACATGTCCCTGGGTAGAGCCCGCGTTCGAGTCGATCGTCGTATGGTTCGCGAAAGTCGTCTGGTCGTGGCCGCCGAAATAGCGCAGCACATCGAGCCGAAGATACGGCTGCCACTGCATCCCGTGGCCCGAGAGCTGCCCCGCGAGCCGCACGCCGAGCCGGCCGATCAGTTCGTTCGCGCTGCTCCAGCTCACGCTCGACACGCCATCGTTCAGATCGTTGATGTGTGTGTGCTCGAACACGAGTTGCGCCTGCGGCTCGACGGTGAGGTTGTGCTGCAAGGCAATCGGCAGTCCGCCTTCCAGCGACGCGGTGAACGCGTTCGCGTGAGTGGACGTGTGATCTCCCGCGTTCGACTCGGGATTGATAGTCATCGTGCTGCCCATCAGCACGGTATCCGTGTACCAGCCACCCGGCCCGACGTGTGTCCAGTACGCTCCGGCGCTGTATGAGTCGATCGACAGGCTGCCCGCGGCAAAATCGGGTTGTGCGAGTGCGAAACCTTTGACGTCGCCACTCGCGCGAGCATAGCCGAGGAAGAAGCCATAGTGGTTTCGATGGCCGCTCGCGGTCGAATCGGCATACACGTCCTGCCCTGCCTGGGCTCCCATCACGGTGCCGCTGAACGACTGACTCACCGTGCCGTCGTGATCCTCGGACAGGTGATCGCCCCACAACCGTCCCCATGAGGCGGGCACGGTGCCCGTTTCGGTCAGCAGGTCCTGCGAGCCCATGCGGTCATGGAACGTGCCGATCTGCTGCACCATCAGTTCGCGTGCGAGCGACGGCACCTCCGCATAGACGGGCACCGCCGCGCGATAGATGGGAATTGGCGGCGCGGGTGGTGGCGGTGTGGGCGTGGCGGAGGGCAATTCGTTCGGCATCAACGCCGAGCGCAGATACCAGTTGTCTTCGGTGCCGGGGTGGATGCCGCCGCGAAACAACTGGTACGTGTATGCGCCAGCACTCGCAGGGCCCCCTGTGAATGCGCCTGGCGCCGTGGTCGCGCCGTTCGTCGCTTGCACGACCTGGATGCCATCCGACACGGTCTGGTCGCCGGCGCCGCCGACGTTGGTCACTTTCAGCATCGTCGAACCCGTCGCACTGCCGCCGCTGATCACGAGGCGGTCGGCCGGCGAATTGTCGGCGCCGAGCTTCGCGTTCAGCGCGACGGCGCCCTGCTGCCCGACGTAGTTGCCGGCCACCGTCAGCGTGTTTCCAACGCCTGGCCCACCGAGTTGCACAAGCCCTGCGTTGGCGAGGTTGCCGACGATGTTGAAGTTGCCCGTGCCGCCATCTGTTGCGCCTTGTGCGGCAGAGTGCGGCGTCGTCTGCGCATGCGCCGTCGCGCCGCCTGCCGCAGCTGCCGCGGCCACGTTGCCGGCTGCGTTGCCGAACGCCGGGATCGCGTCGGCAACCGCAATCGTGCCGAGGTTCATCACATTGCCCGTCACGCTGCCGTAGCCGCCCAGCGTAGCGCCTGCCCGTACGATCGTATTGCCACCGCCGCTCAGTGCAGCAGATGAATGGGCGGCATCGCCGACGGCGAGGGTGCCGGCATTGACCGTCGTCGTGCCGAGGTACGTGTTGTTCGCGTTGAGGATCGTCGTGCCCGAGCCTTGCTGGATGACACGGCCCGTGCCGAACACCGCGCCAGCGAGCGCAAACTGGTCCGAGCGGTCGAATGTCAACGTCGCGTTGTCGCGGATGTCGCCGGACACACTTCCGCTTGCGCCGCCATTACCCAGTTGCAGCGTGCCCGCGCTGACCGTCGTCCCGCCTACATAGGTGTTCGTGCCGGTGAGAATCGTGGTGCCCGCCCCCATCTTCGTGAGCGACCCGCTGCCGCCGATGTCGGTGGCCAGCGTGAATTGCGTGCCCGCCGCCGTATCGAACGTGCCGCCCAGATCGCCGAGCGTGGTAGCGCGCGATTCGCTGAAGCTCGCCGTGGTGCGCAGCGTGCCGCCGTTCAGGCTCAGCGCTCCCGCCGACGCGCCGAGGTTCGCATCGCCCGCGATCTGCAGGACGCCACCGTTGATGGCCGTGCCACCCGTATAGGTGTTGGCCGCGTTCAACACGAGTGTGCCGATGTCGCTCTTCACCAGGGACGCCGTGCCCGTCAACACGGAATCGATGGTCGCCGTGTAGGCCGCGCCGGCGCTGCTGCCGTCGCCGACCCGGATCACGGCTGCGCCCTGTGTCTGAGGCGTGCCGATCAACGTGATGGGCGCGCCCTTCACCACATAGCCGTCGCTTGCGAACTGCATGCCCGACACGTGGACGCTGCCGAGACTGTCATCGACGGTGACGGTGCCGGGCTTCGCCATGAAAACGGCAAACGACGCATCCGCGAACACGCCGTTCAGCGCACCCGACGGATTGCTCCAGTTGTTGTTGCCGTTGAAGTTCTGCCAAACGCCGTCGCCGCCATTGACGCTGGAGTCGTTCTTCGGCCCTGCCGCGCCGTCCCAGAAATTCAGCGCGAGCCCCGATGGATTGACGAGATTCACCTGCTTGTCGACCGATGTCTGCACGGTGAAGTCCGGCGAAGGGATCGCAGCGAGCGCGAGGCCGTTATTCGTGAGCGAGCCTGTGTAGCTGAATACGCGGTAGATGCCGGGATCGAACGTACCGCCTTCCGTCGTCTGCACGTTCAGCGTGCCCGCGAGCGTCAGGTTGCCCTTGACCACGGTGAGATCGTTGAGCGGACCGCCCACGACATTCGCCTGGCCGAAGCTGTACGACAGCAGCGCACCGCTGTTCAGGGTCAGGTTCCTGTTGATCGTCAGCGTTCCCGGCGCGACACCGACATCGCCCGGCGACAGCGTGCCGCCGCTGACGATAGCCACATCGCCGCCGATGGTGCCCGTGCCGCCCAGCGTGGCTCCGCCTGTCGCCGTCGTCGGCCCGGCGGCGCCGCTCTGGTCGCCGTCGATGAAGAGCGCGCCGCCCGTCACCAGGGTCGGGCCGCCATAGGCGTTGGCGCCGCTCAGCACCGTCGTGCCGCTGCCTTGCTGAACTACGGCGCCCGACCCGGAAATCGTGCCGACGAAGGGCATCAGGTCCGCGCGATTGAAGGTCAACGTGCCGTTGTCGAGCACGTCGCCCGTGATGCTGCCCGTCGCCCCGCCGTTGCCCAGTTGCAGCGTGCCGCCGCTGATGATTGTGCCGCCCGAGTACGTATTGAAGCCCGTCAGCACCGTCGTGCCCGTGCCTTGCTGCAGCAGCGCACCCGCGCCCGTGATGCGGCCGCCGAGCGGCAGCGTATCGGCGCGATCGACAGCGAGTATGCCTTCGTCAGTCACGTCACCGACGATGCTGCCGGACGTGCCGCCGTTGCCTAGCTGCAGCGTGCCCGCGCCGATCGTTGTGCCGCCGCCATACGTGTTGTCGCCGGTGAGCATGGTCGTGCCGGTGCCCAGCTGGTTCAGCGTGCCGCTTCCGCCGATCACGCCGGCGAAAGTCACCGTGTCGGCGCGCCTGAACGCCAGTGTGGCGTTGTCCGTGACATTGCCGGCGATCGAGCCGGACGTGCCGCCGTTGCCCAGTTGCAGCGTGCCGGCACTGATGGTCGTGCCACCGCTGTAGGTGTTGTCGGCGGTGAAGATCGTCGTGCCTGAGCCGAGCTGATTCACACTGCCGGTGCCCGAAATCAGTCCGCCGAATGTCGCGGCGTCGCTGCGATCGAATGCGAGCGTGCCGCTATCCGTCACATTGCCGATGACGCTGCCCGACGTGCCGCCATTGCCCAGTTGCAACGTGCCGCCGCTGATGGTCGTGCCGCCGCTGTAGGTGTTGTCGGCAGTGAAGATCGTCGTGCCCGAGCCGAGCTGATTCACACTGCCGGTGCCCGAAATCAGTCCGCCGAATGTTGCCGCGTCGCTGCGATCGAATGCGAGTGTGCCGTTATCCGTCACATTGCCGATGACGCTGCCCGACGTGCCGCCATTGCCGAGTTGAAGCGTGCCCGCGCCGATGATCGTCCCGCCCGAATACACATTGTCCTGCGCGAGCACGAGCGCACCGGCGCTGGTCTTGCTGAGCGCGCCCGTGCCGCCGACCGCCGCGTCGAGTTCGAGCGTCGTGCCCGCCGTGACGTCGAACGTGCCTCCGTTCGCGCCGAGGGTCGTCGCGCGCGCCGATGTCATGTCGGCCGTGGTGCGCAGCGTGCCGCTGTCGACGCTCAATGCCGTGCCGGGCGCGCCCAGGTTGTTGTCGGCGGCGATCTGCAGCACGCCGCCGTCGATTGCGGTCCCGCCTGTGTACGTGTTGGCGCCCTCGAGGATCAGCGTGCCGAGGTCGGTCTTGACGAGTTGCGAGGCCCCCGTCAGTTGCGCGTTGATGGTTGCCGTGTATCCGGCGCCTTGCGCCGTGCCGTCGCCAACGCGGATCACGGACGAAGCCGTCATGCCCACTCCTGTGCCCGTGCCCACCAGCGTGATCGCATCGGCGGGCGTATTGCCGTTGATCACATAGCCGTTGCTCGCGAACTGCATCCCGCTCGCCACGACGGGGCCATTGCCCGTCGACGTGCTGCTGTCGACGGTGACCGTGCCCGGCGTCGACATGAAGATTGCAAATGCCTGATTGGCCCACGGCGCGTTGAGGGTGCCGTTCTGGTCGGTCCAGTTGTCGTTGCCGCCGGGCGCGGCTGCGTTCCAGACGCCGCTGCCGCCGTCGACTGAACTATTGTTCTTCGGACCGGCGCCCCCGTCCCAATAGTTCAGCGTGACGCCCGTCGTGTTGATGAGATTGACCTCGTGGCTCACCGAGGTCTGCACGAAGAACGACCCCGCCGGCACGGTGCCGAGGCTCAGCGTGTTGCTGGTGAGCGTGCCGCCGTAGTTGATCACGCGGTACACGCCCGGATCGAAGCTTCCTCCCGGCGACAGCGTGACGTTCAGCGTGCCGCCGAGCGTCAGATTGCCGCCGACGTTGGTCAGGTCGTTGAACGCGCCGCCCACCGTGTTTGCGGCGCCGAAGCGGTAGTCCAGCGACGAGTTGCTGGCGAGCGACAGGTTGCCGTTGATGGTGAGCGTGCCCGGCGCCGTCGAACGGGTGCCTGGCGACAGCGTGCCGCCCGCGCTGCCGTTGCCGGCGATATTGACGCTTCCGCCGATCGTGCCAGCACCGCCCAGCGTGGCGGCGCCGACGGTCGTCGTGCCCGTCGCGAGACTCTGGTCGCCGTCGATGTAAAGCGCTCCCGCATTGACCGTGGTCGCGCCCGTATAGCTGTTGGCTGCGCTCAGATCCGTCGTGCCCGTGCCGCTTTGCGTGACGCTGCCGGTGCCTGAAATCGCGCCGCCGAAGCTGAAACTGTCGGAACGGTTGAACGTCAGGCTGCCGTTGTCCGTCACGTTGCCGACGATGCTGCCGCTCGCGCCGCCGTTGCCCAGTTGCAGCCCGCCCGCGCTGATCGTGGTGCCGCCAGTGTACGTGTTCGCGGCCGTGAGGACCGTGGTGCCGCTGCCCGTCTGCGCAAGCGCGCCCGCGCCGGAAACGATGCCGCCGAAGGTGAACGTATCGGCGCGGTTGAAGGCCAACGTGCCGTTGTCCGTCACATCGCCGGCGATGCTCCCTGTCGCTGTGCCTGCGCCCAGCTGAAGCGTGCCTGCTTCGATCGTGGTGCCGCCCGTGTAGGTGTTGTCGGCCGCGAGCGCGAGCGTGCCGCCGCCCGTCTTCACCAGGCCACCCGCGCCGCCGATCATGCCGGCAGCGGACACGCCGTCGCCCATCGCGAGCGTGGTTCCCGCATCGGTATCGAACGTGCCTCCGCCCGGCTCCAGCGTCGTATTGCGCAACGTGCCGAAGCTTTGCGTCGTGTGCAGCGCGCCGCCGTCGAGTCCCAGCGCGCCGCCCGAGGCACCGAGGTTGGCGTCCTGGCTCACCTGCAGCGTGCCGCCGTTGATCTGCGTACCGCCTGTGTATGTGTTCGCGCCGCTCAGCACCAGCGTGCCCAGATCGCTCTTGACGAGCGTGGCGCTGCCATGGACAGGCGCGGCGATGGTGGCCGTGTAGCCCGCGCCCGCACGCGTGCCGTCGCCGACGCGAATGACCGAGCCGGTGGCGGGCGTTGCGCCTCCCGTCAACGTCAACGGATTGCCGACGATGTTGTAGCCATCGACTCCGAACTGCATGCCTGCGGCCTGTACCGCGCCCAGACTCGTGTCGACAGTCACGGTGCCCGGCGCGCCCACGAAGATCGCGAATGCGCCATTGCTGTAAGGCGCATTGACGAGGCCGCTCTCGTTGGTCCAGTTGTCGTTGCCGAGCGAGCTCGTCCAGGTGCCGTTGCCGCCGTCGATGCTTCCGTTGTTCCTCTGCGCCGGGATCTGGCCGTCCCAGTAGTTCAACGTCAGGCCGCTCGTGTTGATCAGATTGACCTGATTGGGGATCGAGGTCTGAATGAAATAGTTGCCCGGTGTCGGCACGGTGCCCAGTGCGAGGCCGCCGCCCCCCAGTGCCCCCGCATAGCTGATGACGCGATAAAGGCCTGGCGAGAACGTTCCGCCCGGCGTCGCGACGACGTTCAATGTGCCGCCGAGGGTGAGATTGCCGCCCACGTCGGTCAGATCGTTCAGCGGGCCGCCGACCTGTCCGGCCTGGCCGAAGCTGTAGTTCAGCGTCGAGCTGCTGCCCAACGACAGATCGCCGCCGATCGTCAGCGTGCCCGGCGTGGCGTCGACATCGCCAGGCGACAGCGTGCCGCCGTTGCCGACCGCGACACTGCCGCCCAGCGCGCCCGCTCCGCCCAGCGTCGCGCCGCTCGCGACGGTTGCGGTGCCCGTGCCCGCCTGGTTGCCGTTCACGTAGAGAGCGCCCGCATCGACGTTGGTGACGCCGCCGTACGAGTTGCTCGCGGTGAGAATCGTCGTGCCGCTGCCGTTCTGGATGACGCCGCCGCTGCCGGAGATCGGATTGCCGAAGCCCACCTGATCGCTGCGGTTGAACGCGAGGATGCCGTTGTCCGTCACTGCGCCGCCGGGAAGGCTGCCTGTCGTGCCGCCATTGCCCAGTTGCAGCGTGCCGCCCGCGATCGTCGTGCTGCCCGCATATGTGCTCGTGTTTGTGAGCGCCAGCGTACCGGCACCGCCCTTGGTGAACGAACCTGCGCCCGCGACAGGCTGACCGAGCACGCTGCTCACGCCCGCATCGGTGATGATCGCGCCGTTGTTCGGCGTGACCGTGATCGCGCGCGACGGTGAAAGATTGAAGCTGCGCTGCAGTTCCAGCGCCCCGCCATCGAGCGTCACCGCACCGCTCGCGCCGCCCAGTCCGCTATCGGCACTGATCGCGATCGCGCCGCCCTGGATCAACGTGTTGCCCTGATATGTGTTGTTGCCCGATAGCGTCAGCACGCCCACACCCGTCTTGGTGACCGCGCCCGTGCCCTTGAGCAGGCCGGCGTAGGTGCCGTTGTCGGGCTGCGCGAACAGCACGAGGCCGTTGTCGGTAACGGTCGGCGGCAGGCTTTGCGCGCGCGCCTGAAGCGTGCCCGCGCCCTCGACCAGCACGGAGCCGTTGAAGCTGGCGTTATTGCCCGTCAGGGCCAGCGTGCCCTGCTGGACATCGACTGCGAGCGGCGTGCCCGCGTTGTTGCCGACCGTGCCCGACAGCGTCCACGTGCCCGCGCCCGTCTTGGTCAGCGTCTGGAAGTTGGAGATGTTGCCGGGCAGCGTATCGCTCGAGCCCGTGACGCCCGACAACGTGAGCGTATTGGTGCCGCCGCCGCCATCGAAGCTGCCCGTGATCACGGAGCCGGCTTCGAGCGTCAGCGAGTCGTTGCCGCTCGCAAACGACAGGCTGCCCTGCACGGTCGCTCCCGTGCGGTTGATGAAGTTCACATTGCCGTGACTCGAGTTGCCGATCACGTTGCCGAGCGTGCTACCCGCGGCGCCGCTGCCTGTCTGGATCGTGCCGTAGTTGTCGACTGTATTCGGCGTGCCGATGGTCCGGTCTTCGAACCATATAGCAGCCGAGTTGACGCCTGAAATCAGTCCGAAGTTGGTGATCGTGTTGCCTGTGCCGATCACGTTGATGGCTTCCGCGTTGCGAGCCGAGCCCGTCGACTTGACGGACGCGCCCGCGCCGACCGTCATGTTGCCGTTCGAACCGAACTCGACCGTATTGTTGCCGGCGCTCGAGAGGCCGGCGCCGCTGGTTGCCTTGTTCTGCACGAGCGCGCCCGCGCCGATGTTGATGGTCGTGTTGTCGCCGAGGCTGATCGCGTTGGCATTGCCCGTGACGATCTGCGCGCTCGGCGCGAGTGTCACGGTGGCGCCGGCCGGCGTGGCCGGTCCCTGCCCCACAGTACTGGTCCACGGAGACGGCGCGTTCGTGTTGCAGGTGGTGACGTTCGACGATGTCGCACAGGCCGCGGATGCCGCCGGACCATAGAGGCCGTTGACCAGTGCGAAGCCAATGAACGTGGCAAGCGGTTTGAGCGAAGACGCGAAAACCAGCCTGACGTCGTCCATTTAATCCTCCGCAACGTGGCCCCGGTTTCATCAGGTCGACACACTTCGCGCTCACGAAGGACATCGACCTGATCGGCCATACTGTCGTGTTTCCAATCGTGAAACCATGAGGATTATTAAACAATCGCCTTGTGCAAATAATCGGCGCGGTCGCTTGCAATGCCTGCGTGCTCTGGAGTCGCTACAAAAAAAAACGGGTGCTGCCCCGCAAAGGGCAACACCCGTATCGCCGCAACAATCCAAAGAATCAGATCGCCCAGCCGCCAAGATAGAACACGGCCAGCACGATAGCGATCGCCACTGTGCCCACGTTCAGCTTGCGCCATTCGCCGCTGACCACGCGGCCGATCACGAGCGTGCAGAAGCCCAGCATGATGCCCGTGACGATATTGGCCGTCAGCACGATGAACACGGCGCACACGAGGCCGGACATCGAATCGACCATATCGTCCATGTGCAGCTTGCTCACGCTGGAGAGCATCAGCAAGCCGACGTACATCAGCGCGGGCGCCGTCGCATACGAGGGCACGAGCGCGGCGAGCGGCGAGAAGAACATCACGACGAGGAACAGCAAGCCGACCACGGCAGCCGCCAGACCCGTCTTCGCGCCTGCCGCGACGCCCACCGTCGATTCGATGTACGCGGCAGCCGGCGCGCCGCCCATCAGGCCGGAGAAGATCGAGCTGAGCGAGTCGGCTGTCAGCGCGCGGCCACCGTTGATGATGCGGCCGTTCTCGTCGAGTTGGCCCGCCTGCCCTGCGACCGCGCGGATCGTCCCCGTCGCGTCGAACACGGCCGTCATCACGAGCGCGAGCACGCTAGGCAGCACGGCAAGCGACAACGCGCCCTTGATGTCCATCGCGCCGATCAGCGAAGCGTGCCCCGGCGTGCTCAGCGACGGCAATGCGAACACGCCATGGAACGCGACGGCGGGATCGATCAGCAGCGCAAGCGCCGAGATCGCGACGATCACGATCAGGATCGAGCCCGGCACGCGACGGCGCACGAGGCCGAAGATCGCAGCGAGGCCGCCCACCGACATCAGCACCGGCAGCGACGTGATATGGCCCAGCGACACAGGCAGCCCCGGCCCCGGATTCTTCACAACGAGGCCGACATCGTTGGCCGCGATCAGCAGCAGAAAGAGCCCGATGCCGATGCCCGTGCCATGCGCGACGCCAGCAGGCAGATTGCGCAGAATCCACGAGCGCACGCCCGTCACCGAAATCGCGGTGAAGACGAGCCCCATCAGGAACACGGCGCCGAGCGCGACGTTCGGATGCAAGCCCTTGCCGAGCACGAGGCCGAACGCGGTGAATGCCGTCAGCGAGATCGCGCAGCCGATCGCGATCGGCAGGCGCGCCCAGATGCCCATCAATAGCGAACCGAACGCCGTCGTCAGACACACGGCGACGAACACAGCACTCGTGTCGAAGCCCGCCTTGCCGAACATGCCCGGCACGACGAACACGGAATACACCATCGCGAGAAACGTCGTGATGCCTGCGATGATCTCCTGACGTCCCGTGCTGCCGCGCGCGGTGATGTCGAAAAAGCGGTCGATGAACGTCTGCCCGCCGCGGGTGCCTTCGAACACCTCGCTGCCGGCTTCCGCGATGCTCTGGGCCTGGGGTTCCATCATGATGAGTGCCTCCTTTATCAGCATGCTGAAACGGCGGCCGCTTCAGCGGCGGCGCCGTCATCAGGTTCGTCTCGTTGAGTAGTCGGTATGTGTTGCGCTTTCCCGGCCCTCGGCGCGCCCGTGGACGTCGTCCGTGATGCCGCGTGTCGCGCCGTTGTTCTTTTTGTGTTGAGGCGAAGGTTAGGCGAATCGCCTTATAAGTCCCATCGCGATAAAAAGATGCCGGGCATGTCGCGATCCTTATATCGTTTGAATCACGGCAACGCGCGCTCGCGACCCGCGTGTTAACACCTACTCGCTTCGCGCCGCCCGACAGGCGCGCAAGCCCTGCTGAAAGCGCTTTGAAGCCGATGTTGAATGCAGCCGGCGCGCTCGCGCGGCCACCGCATCGACAGCGCCGTTTGCGAAGCGGCGCCGTGCATTCCGCGCCCCGCAAGCGCAGACGAAACAAGGGCCGCGCGGCGTCACGGGTTAAACTCTCGGCAAACCACGCCTTTAATGCATTGCCGGCGAGGCTTTCGATGCCCGCATGAGTCTCTGGATCGTTTGTTTGCGACAGCACCTGCATCGGCCTGCCGCCCTGGCCACGGAGTCCCACTTGATGAACGGCGGTTTCCTACGTCCAGCCTTCCGTCTTTTGTTTTTGGCCGTTTTTGCGGCCTTCATCGCCATCCTGTCGGGGTGCAGCCTGTTCGGGCCCACCGAACAGCCGCCCGCGCCCATCAGCGAAGCGACGGTGACGCTGCTGAACGTCCCCGCGCCCGTCGCCGCATCCGAGCCTGAGCCCGAGCCCGTCGAAACCGTCGAGCCGAAGGAACCGAAGAAGCCGCGTCCCCCTGTCGTGCGTCCGCGCAAGCCGGAACCGCCGCCACCCGTCGTCGCGCCGCCGCCCCCGCCGCCGCCCC
>NZ_CYGY02000082.1 GCF_900007165.1 Paraburkholderia piptadeniae | reverse complement strand
ACGACATCTACGCCAAGCGCGCACGGCTCAGTCGTCTGCCCATTCGGCAGACCTGTAGTGGTCTAATTTCCTCGGACAGGTCGATAGGAGGACAATCCTGAATCGACGAGGAAAAAGAGCAAGATGACAAGAAGGCGCCGACAATTTGACGCCAGCTTCAAGCTGGAAGTGGTACGGATGGTGCGAGACCAGGGACTATCGGTCAGCGAAGTGTGCAGGTCGATGGACCTTGTTGAGACAGCCGTGCGTCGCTGGGTGGCGCAGTACGATGCGGAGCGTGGCGGCGGCCCCGGCGAGGGCAAGCCGCTGACGGCTGAGCAGCAGCGTATCCGGCAGCTTGAGGCGGAAAACCGGCAACTGCGCGAGGACAACGCGCTGCTAAAAAAAGCATCGGCCTTCTTTGCCCGGGAACTGAAGTGATTTACCGCGTGGTAACTCATTTGCAACAGGAGGCCGTATCGGTCAGTCACGCCTGCCGGGTTTTGCAGGTGAGCCGCTCTGGCTACTATGCGCACCGGAGTACCAGGCCGAGCGCGAAAAGGCTGCAGGAACAGACGCACGTCAAAGCAGCATTCGCCGCGAGCGGCGCGAGCTATGGTAGCCGCCGCGTGATGCATGCACTGCGGGAGCAAGGTCTACGAATTGGTCGTTACCGGGTGCGTACGGTGATGCGCGAAGCGGGCCTGCGCACGAGCTGGAAGCGCAAGTTCGTCTCGACGACCGACAGCAGGCATACGCTACCTGTGGCAGCGAACGTGCTCGACAGGCAGTTTGACGTGGCCGAGCCCAATCGCGCATGGGTTTCGGACATCACTTATATCCGCACGGCGCAGGGCTGGCTCTATCTGGCAGTCGTGCTGGACCTGTATTCGCGCAGGGTAGTCGGCTGGTCAATGGCACCAACCATGCCGGCTGAATTGGTCATGTCGGCGTTGACCATGGCGCTGCAGCAGCGTCGGCCAGCACCGGGACTGGTTCTGCATTCGGACAGGGGCAGCCAGTATGCAAGCGAGGACTACCAGGCCTTGCTGAAGCAGCATCACGTGGTTTGCAGCATGAGCCGCAAGGGAAATTGTTGGGACAATTCCGTGATGGAGAGATTCTTCCTGAACCTCAAAATGGAGCGTGTGTGGCAGCGTCAGTACGCCAACCACGATGAGGCTCGGCGCGATATCAACCACTACATCGTCTCTTTCTACAATCCGGTGCGCTTGCACTCCACGCTGGGTTATCTGTCGCCCGCCGCCTACGAGGCGAAACCGACAGCGAAAGAACCTATCTGCCTGTCCGAAATTAGTTGACCACTACA
>NZ_CYGY02000012.1 GCF_900007165.1 Paraburkholderia piptadeniae | reverse complement strand
TCTTACTGCGACAGAACCGGACACGCATGGACACGAAAAGACTACGTTCCCTCTTTTCTTTCCACTCCCGCGGTGCGATTCGCGCGCGGCGCGCATTTCGTTTTTTCAGCGAAACGCATCCAGGCGCACCGGCTGCCTGCCAAGCATCGCTCCCTAAACTGAACGGCAACATCGATGCGGCCGAAGCGGGCGACGGCGTGGTCGACGCGGCCGCGAACATCGTGGTCGCCACGGACGTCGGCGCGGACAAAGACGGCGTCGGCACCGAATTCGCGAAGCTCGGCTTCCAGCGCCTTGCCTTCGGCTTCACGACGGCCGGAAATGAGCAGTCGGCGTCCTGCGGAGCCTGCGTCCGACCAATCGCTCGCCACGTCCAGGCCGGCCAAATCCGCTCACATGCAAACGGGGAGATGTTTCCGGGAGCTACCCCCAAGGAAGATCTCCCGTCCGGTTTCGCGAACCACGACGGTTCTGAGGTTGCTTCGTCGACGATGGGAAGGGCGCCAGGGCCCTCCGCGTCGCGAGCAACCTGACTCGTCCAGAGCTCGAGGTCTCCCCGACTCCTGGAAATCCTCACCTTTTGCTGGGCTGATAGGGGACCGCACCAAAGCGGGGGCTCTACGCCGCGATATTGTGAGCGCTATTGTTGGCCGCGAGCGGTATGAAGCCACCGGCCGCACGCGAAGAGCTACGGCAAGACGCCCTTCGAATCGAATCGCATTACTGACTTGCGCCCTGTCCAATACCGGCTTTCTTCTGTGCGTTCTGTAGATCCTGCGGATAGTTCTGGTCATTTGCTCGACCAGGCTGATAGCCCGCGTCTTCGAGCTTCTTCAATTCGGCGTTCTTCTTCGCGCGAGCTTCCTTGCGGGCTTGTTTGCGTTGCTCTTTAGTCGGCTTAGCCGCGGACGCGACGGCGCCCGTTGCGGCAGCATTAGTTCCGCTAGCAGCGTCGTTTTGTGCAAACGCTGGCCCAACTGCGCCGATACCTAGCGAGGCTGAGGCGAAGAGGACGATCAGCTTTCTGGCGATGGACATTTGCTTTCTCCTGTTCACAGTCAGTCGGACGCATTGAAAAGAGTCGGTGACCGGTGGGGTTTTGCAACCCGAAAAGCGGCCTTCCAAGTGAACCCAATTTACACGAGATGCAAGGGTCGCGCCTTGAAGGATTGCCGAGCAGGACAGCATTGCTCGTTGCATGCAGGAATGAGGGCCAGAAGTAAAGTTGCCACCAGCGTCGCTGCACGGGCGATCCTGTGACGCCGGTCGCGCCGCAGACAAGTCAAACTGTGTGCTTCTGGACTGCCCGGCTGCTCCCACTACAATGCAGACTAGCCAATCCAGACACCACCATCCATGGGCTTACTCTCGATCGCGCGTGACTGGAAACGACCAGCCCGGATCGCCGTTTGCGCCGCGCTCCTGCTGTCGCCGCTGGTCACTCTTGCACAGGACGAAAAACCGGGTATCGCCTTTTCCATGATCGCGCCCGGTGCATCTCTGCCCCCGGGATGGAAGAACCTGCCAGTCGTGCACGGCAAGCCGATGACGCAATACACCCTCGCTCACGACGGCCAGACCACTGTCCTTCAGGCAGACGCGAACCGTTCCGCTTCCGCCCTGATGCATGAAGGCAATATCGATCTGGCCCAAACACCGGTTATTGCATGGCGCTGGAAAGCAGAAAAACCGATCGAGGGCGCCGACAACCGCGACGGTTCGAAGGAAGATGCGCCCGCGCGACTGGTGTTCGCATTTGACGGCGACAAAAGCAGGCTGTCGCTTTTCGACCGGGCAAGCATGGAAGTGGCGAAGCGCCTGGGTGGCCAGGACCTGCCCTATGCCACGCTGATGTATATCTGGTCGACCAGCGCCGCGCCAGGCAGCGTCATTGCCAATCCCCACACTAGCCGCGTACAGATGATCGTCGTCTCTGGTCAGCCCGGCGATGCAGGCCAGTGGCAAAGCCTACGTCGCAACATCGTGCAGGACTATGAGAAGGTCTTTCACGAACCGCCCGGCAGGATCACTGGCTACGGCCTGCTGACCGATACCGACAACACCGGCACCACGACACGCGCCTGGTACGGAGACATCCAGTTCCTGCCTGGGCCATGACAAGGTGACGCCGCGCAACGAAGCTCCAGGAGAACGCGGAGCGCGCAGCAGCCGTCGGATGACGGCTTGGGCAGAGGCGCGATAGCCCCCTGCGTCAGCTACGCGGCGTCGCACGATTGGCCAGCGCGCGCCGGTACTGGTCGTTGTCGACCAGCAGGTGGTCGATCCGCTCCCGCAACTGCCGGTTCTGCGTACGCAGTGCGTTGGCCTCGGACGCCGCCTGCAGCCGCACAGCATCGTTCTGCGCCTTGAGGAATTTTTGGTACCGGCCAGCTGCTCCGCCGCGCGCGCCAGCGCCCCGCTGTCGCGCCCGGACGCCGCGATCGTCTCACGCAGGTCGGCGAGCATCGCATTGACATGTTCACCGGCGAGATCGAGCGCGGCCTGCGCCTGACCGAGTTCCCGTCGCAATTCAGCCATCTCCTGCTCGAGCCGGCGGATGCGCGCGTGTGCATCCTCGAGGGCCGCCGACGTGCGCTGCAGCTGCTGCGTATCCGCGCTCACCGGTTCTGGTTCACCGTGGGTCGCAGCCAGCATTGCATGCAGTGGCACGAGCGCCTCGCGCAGCATCGGCGCGAGCCACGCGCGAACCTGCGCTGCGTCGAACGGCACGACTGCGTTGGCCCCACCGTCGCCGCTCTCCCCTGTCGAAGTGTAAGCCGTACGCCGTGTGAGCGCGGTTGGCCGCCGGCATCAGTGGGGCAGCTTCAACAGCCGCCTCAACCGCACCGCGCTCCAGGGACTGCGTGCGCAGCACTGCCGACTGGATAGTCGGGGTACTTGGCCGCCGGGTGACACCGGCCTGCGGCGCGACGTCGCGCAACAGCCGCCCGTAGGTGGTCGCACCCTAGACACGGCCCGTTGTGGTCCGCACTGCCGCGACCATCGCGTCCAGGCAGCGCGCATATTAAACACTACCGCTTAGTGTCGAAACTGCGCCCAAGCGCAGTTCAAGCCTGTTTCTGACATCCGCGTATCTAGCCCCGCCCTGGGATGACGCTCAAATCCGCATGGTTGCAATTCGCAAAAGGTGAGCTAGAATCAGGTGCATTTCTTCACCAACGGATTGCTCACCATGCAAATGGAAAGCTGGGTTGGAACAATCGAGCGTGAATGGCATCAGTTGCGTCGCGCCGACCCCGCACTCGATGTTGAAAAGTTCTCCCGTCACGTCATTGCGGCAAACAAGACTGGATTCCTGTCACCCGAGTCGCTCGCCGCGATCGCAAACGCGCTTCTCACCAGCACGTTAAGCCACGCGCCGTATCTGGGCCGCTGGTTACTGGAGCGCATTGGCGCGAACCGCCATCCAGCCTGGCGAATGGCAATGGCCATTTCGCTGGTTACGCCAACGGGAGGGGAGGCGGACTTTGAACGAGGTAACGCGATTCTCGAAGATGTGATGAAGGATGAGACCGCGGACGGTCGTCTGCGCGGCATGGCCGCCGCCGCGCTGGCCGACAGCGCACGGCTCGGACGGGGCATGCAGGTTGATGTGAGCCGCGCGCGCTCGCTCTATGAGGAGGCCATTGAACTGGGGCACAAAGCGTCTGCACACAATCTCGGACTCTTCTGGGAGGGCGTGTGGGGCGCAGAAGACAAGAGCGTTATCCCGGACCACTCAAAGGCGATGCAGAGCTATCGACGCGGTGGAGATGACATACGTTGCCAACGCCGCCTGGAAGCGCTGCGTTGAAGCTGCCCGATCCGCCCGCCTGTCAAGCGGGTGAAAGAGCTGAGAGGTGTCCGTATGTCGCCGGAGCTCCAGGCCGCTTTCATGGCGACCCGAACAGAGCCATTAGCGGCGCGATAGCTGTAGTTGCAATGCTCTCCACGGCGCAGGCGCGGGGGTCCCTTCGCGAACTCCTGGCGCGAAGCCATACGTTGCTGTCGAAGTTGGCCAATCAGATTGCAGTGCGGGCCTTTCGATCGATGTACCGGTCGGCTCTACAATGGAACGCCCCGATAAGGACCATGCGAGCGCGACTTGCATCAATGGTTGGCGACATCCAGCACTCGACGGATTGTCCCGTCATGGATAAAGGCAATGTTACGGAGAAGCGACTCTCCGTCCTCCGTGATGCGAGGGCGAACTGCGCCGCCCGCAAGTCGCTCCAATGCAACAAGCTGGCGTTCAACCAACGTGCCAAGTTCTTGCCGGTCGGCAATGTGATCGGCGGAGTCCTTGACCAGCATTAATGTTGCAAATTCGTGGGCGCTCAGCACGGGCTGCTCCTGATGCAAAGAACGAAACGCTGCTCGTCAGCTTTTGCGTTGACGGGCGTTCCGTGACTACCCACTCACCGTGGGCTTACTACCGAGGGCGGCAAGCTTAACGTCGAAATGTGACAGCATGAGGACGGCCTTTTTGACGCTGAAGGCCGACGGCGGACGACGCATAGCCGGATGATCGCCTGACTCTCTCGTCGGGCGTTCTTGATGTAAACCGCCCCGATTCGCTCAGGCATCGATCATCACGAGCACATCATGTTCGATGGCCGAAGCGCAACTCGATACGGTGCCGCATTGGAACCGATGGGGGCCACATAGCCCTCCGGATCGCGTTGCTGAGTGTTCTCCGCTCACTCAGCTCGCAAAGGTAATTCAACACGCTTCGCGGCGTTTGACGACAAATTCCGCAAAGAATGCCTTGACGGGCACTGTCGAGTCGATCCGATAACCGAGATCCCTCTACCACGATTTTCGATCGCGCTCGCATAAGGCAGCGTTTGCGGGATTCTGAGAGGCACAAGGCCAGCTTGTCCACTCTGACGGCCCCGACCACGGGCCGTCGCGAATGCCTTGGCGGCAAGGTGCTCGCGTTCGCATCAGGCAGCGCTGTTTGAGAGAGACCAATGCAGCCGCGAACACCTTGACGAGGTCTACACGATTACCCTGTTCAGGGCCGATCGCTCAAAGCATAAAACCCTGCCGAAGCAGTCTGCCGAAGCAGGGTTCTGATACTTCGCGCCAAGGCAGTGTCCTATTGCGCCGCCTTCTTGTGCGTCACGTGGTGACTCACTTTATGCATGTGCTTCGTCGTCTTGTGTGCAGGCGCCGGCGTCGTGGCGGCCGTGGCCGGAGCCGTAGCGGTGGCTGCCGGTGCGGTCGCAGCAGGTGCGGAAGCCTGGGCGAACGCGACAGCAGCAAACAGCGATGTAATCAAGGCGGCAGCAAGCTTCTTCATTGGAGTCTCCAGTGGGGGGAAGGCGACGAATCATTGCGTCGTCCGCCGTCAAAACGAATCAGGCTTGGTTTCGTTGACGTCAGGGAACCGGATTGTTTTGGGAACCAGCCACACGCCTTTCATGAAACGACGCGACCTGGAGCGCCGGGCGGCGCCTTCCTTGATACCGGGTCGCTCGCGCTGTCAAGCCGCGCAACAACCGTGGACACGTTATCCGTTCTCCGCATCGCCGAGCGCTTCGATGGCATCGACGAGGTCCGTCAGGTCTTCAATTTCATCGAGCGCACAGATGGCCGTGTCGAGGTTGTCGATGGACGCTTCCGCATTTTGCCCGGGCTCGCCGGATCGCCTGTTTGCGGACATGTTGTCGAAAGCTTCCTGTTCGTCGTCACGTACGGCTTCCAGTTCGCTCCGGATGCTCTCGGCTTCCGCCTTCAGCTCTTCGACCTTGACTTTCAGCGCTTCGAGGCGTTGCCTCTGCGCATGGATGATCTTTCGCCGCCTGTCGTTCATGTCAGATCACCACACGATAGCGGAAGGGGTTGTCCAGTAACGCGCGGGGTGAAGGAACCCGCTTGCTCAAAAATCTCCATGATAGTTTCGATCGTGTCGTCGAAGCTTACCGTCACCGCACCCCGTCCTGGCGCCTCGCCGGGCAAGTGCTGACCTTCGCTTTGCTTTCTCCCGCGGCCCAGCCTTAAGCCTCGGCGATCGACTCTTGCAGAACTGGTCAAATTTGCGAAGGCACACGCGATGCAACTATATGCGTAAGTATGCTTGTGGAGAAAATTGGACTCGTCCGTCCTGGCTCGGATTCACCGTGGTCCCTTTTCGAGAGTCGGGATTTACTTGACGGCAGCGCTAGTGGCCTGCACTGCAATTGAAGCAATCTCCATCACCCGCTTTAAGGCATCGCGTTCAGATAGCCCAGCATCAAGGAATGGTTTGATGTTGACGTGTTGTGGCGGTACTGCCGGTCCGGCTGGTGGTCGACTGACCGCTATCGATGCCTCCGCCGTCGCGGCGATAAGCGTTACTACTATCAGATTGCCGTCGACGAAATTTTGCTCATTGGGTGCACCCATCAGTTTGTCTCCGCGCTGACGAACGGAGTTTCAGTATGCCAGACCGACAACGGTTTTCAGGAACACCGGGCACACGAAAAAAGAATCATTTGCGAAGTCAGCCGGATCGTCATCAATGTGGCCATGGGTCCAATGTCTTGGAACTGGCCGGTGGTCGCTGCATAGATCAGAGCATCTCGAAACGTGGGGAGTGACGGTGTCCCCGCGCTTCGCCCGAAGTGACATCTTTAATTCCCGTCGGGCAACCTCCGAATAATCATTGACAGCGATCCGGGCACTGCTGTTCAGCGAATTGACGTGTTGATTGTCGCAACTTTGACATCTTGAATGCGCTCTACGGCAATGCGCCGCATCTAGCGCCGGTCGCAAAGATGTACCATCCGACATGCCTGTCGACGATAAAAGCTTGATCTCGACAACCGACGACCGCAAACGCGAGCGTTATCGCGCAACTTATCGCGCAACAACGGCAGTCGCGTGCGAGAAGCTCACGGTATCCGGGCGAAGCCCGCAAGGTGAATTTGCGCGAGAGCGTGTGACATGGTCCCCGGCAATGGGCGGAGCCACTTCCCCGTACTCGGTTGGCTTTTCAGCGGCGTCGACTGTGCTAAATTGTCCCGCTCGACGTCGCGAGGGATAGCTTGTGAACTGGATGACCCGCCTGTTAAAAAGTGCGCGAACGGAGCCGGAGGCACCCAAGCCATTGAGTGAAGCCGCTGTTCACGGTATGCAAGAGACAGCGGCAACGACCGCGTTGATGCGGGCTATGGAATCGACCGTGCACCAGCGTCATTCCGACGGGCTGGTGACCCATCGGCGCCTCACAGCCGAATTGGCGACACATCATTCAAAAGCCGCACTCTTCGCAACCTGGCGCCGCCAGATTTTCGAGCAGAGGGAGTTACTAAGGGCGCTAGAGCTGGAGGCCGAGCTGATGGCCTATCTCCTCGATCGTTATGCAATGGTGGACGGCCGCTACTATCGCACCCTGAGTGCATTTGAGCGGACCGAACTGCTCAGAACGGAGCTGCCCGGGGAATCAGCCGGGGTTGCTTGCGACAGGCAAGAGCCGGCGGTGCCGCTGGACCTTCCCGGCAGCTCGTTGCGGACCGACTCCCAAGCCGCCCAAGCAGTCAATCTGAGCACTGAGGAGCTTGAACGGGCGAACACGCAGTTGGCTCAGCAATGTGCCGCTGTAAAAGCCGGCATACAAGCGGACGAAAGCGCGGAGGAACTCGAGCGGGAAATTACTGCGCTTCAGCACTCGGTCGAATTGAAGCAGTCGGAGACCCAGGCGCTGAAGTCGATGTTCCTCAAGTATGGTGCTGTGCGCGGTGTGCTGCTCAGCAAGATGTCCGAGCGGGAAAGCCGAGACGTCTTTTTGAAAGGCGCGCGGGACCTGGCGCGGGCGAAGCTGGACCAGGCGCGCGTGGCGGAGCATGAGGTGCAGGCGAAATCGTTGGAACCAGCAGGGAGTGAATTAGCACCCGCAGTGCGCGAAAACGGCAAGGCGTCGTCGAGGGACATGATTGAAGGCAAGCCCGTCGATAGCCTGTTTGCTGGCTGGAGCGACGCGCACCGGCGAGTCTCGCTGCAGCAGGTGGCGGACAAGCTAGGCATCAAGCGTCGCGCAGCCAAGAAAATTCTCCAGAACGCGGTTCAGCGGGGAGTACTCGTCGCGCTGCCAAATGGCTGGTACGAGGTCGCTTCTCGCCAGCCGCCCACCTAGGTCTTATTCTCAACCCGGCAGCCCGTTCGTGCGATAAACACATCGCCGACGAAATGACTGCGGTGCGGGCTCCTTTCTTTAGCATCTGGTCCGAGGTGACCAAGCTTTACCGAGCCATTAGTTGATACATGCGGTCTGATAAATCCTCAGTTTCCCGATTCGTTGTGCAACCTTCGCCAGTGCACGGACAGGGTGTCTTTGCCAATCAGGATATCGGACGAGCCGAGCTGATTGCCGAGTACAAGGGCGCACGCGTCCCCTGGCAACACGTCGTGCAACGCGCCTCCAGTTATGGCAAGACCCCTGGCCACACTTTCCTGTTTGATATCGGTGATGGGACGGTTATTGACGGAGCGCGCGGAGGCAGCAGCGTCCGCTGGATGAATCATGGTTGTGAGCCGAACTGCAAGGCTTATATCTCCGACGGACGCGTGTTCATTTACGCTCTGGGAGATATCAAACGCGGTGAAGAACTGACGATCAATTACGGGCTCGTCGTCGACGGACCACAAACCAATGAACTTCGAAACTGTATCGGTGCCGATGTGGCTCGCCCAACTGCCGCGGCGCCATGCTCGCTGAGACCAGCCGGTCGAAGCAGGCAGGCAGCGATACGTCGAGCGGTTTGAAGCCGCCCGAAGTTCGTGTACTGGAACGCCCGAGCGCGACGACGATTATCGTTGCATGGTGTGAAGCGGGTCGCTGCCACTATGGCGAACAGGTCTGGATTCTGAAAAAGGCCGTTCGCGACGGGTACTGCGCACTGTCTTATGTTCCGGTGAAAGCCGGCGACCGTGTGTTTGTGCCGCGCGGAGCACCGCCACCCCTCAATCATGACGCCTGTATCTCGCAAAACGCCGTGCCTGGTTTGCCGATTGGCTAACCGGCTTGCCGCAAGCTGGTGCGACGGTCAGGTCGAGGCCGGCGGAAGCAATTGCTGCATGGCTACCCTGATATCCGGCACGTCGTTGAGCGCCACAGCCACCCTGCGAGATCGGCGAAGCTCGTTCATCGTGCAGGTATTGAGCGGCGAGCACACACTGGCACGCACGTTGCGTTGGTATGGGTAAAAGGCGCTGTGCGTGTGGATGCGCCTTCACACAGGACCGAGAGGACAAGATGAACAATACCGGAGAGCAATCCTTACGTTTCGTAGTGGAAAAATGGCTTGGTTTCAACCCTCGCAAGACCGCAAGAATCACCGCGTTTAGCCGTACGGTCTCGGGCGGAAGGCGCTATGTGTGCGTTGAGACTACGCACGACAGTGAGCAACTCGCACTCTTTTTCTTTCGTCACGGCGACGGCTGCTGGAGGGTGTTTCCCCCCGCTCCGACCATCCCGCAGATGACTTTGGAGCGATCGACCGCGTAGCATTAATGCGATGCATCGCCTCGTTGCAATAGTCGGTTAAGGGCGTAGCTCATCGAGGTGGATCATGGACACTGATCCGTTTATTCGCCGCGCGGTTCAGCAGGCAGCAGACAATCGTCTCGTGCTGAATGCACTGCAAGCGGCGCTGCGGACGCTCCAGCAATATTGTGGCATTACCTGCCGCGCAGAGGGCGAGGTGTTTCCGCTCGACTTCGAGGCGGAGATTCGCCTTGTGTCGCGTGCCGTCGAACTTGTGAAGAGCGGCGTCGTTTCCGTGCCGCCACCGCCCGGGCTCGAAAAGACCATCGACCTCGACGAGGACGAGCAGCCAGGCGACGAAGCCAGGGTTCTGCACGCATTGCATGTCGCCCGGTACGTGCTCTCGATACACAGCGGTATGGGAGGCGTGTTCGACGGCGAAGAGCACATTCTCAATTTCAGGCTGCAGACCGATCTGCTGACGGACGCCATGGAGATGATGGGCGTAGACATGTCGAAGCCCCTGCACGCGCCCATACCACGAGGCGACCCACACGAGGACGACGATGATGACGCGTGAACGCGTCGAAGAGCACGTTGCCGCGCTGCTGCAGCGGCATCCCCTCGGCATGACCACCGATCCGAGCGATTGCATCGTCGCATACCGGAGCGGGCACGGCGTCATCTACACGTTCCTCTGCGAAGACGGAAGCGGCCAGGACGACGGGGAATTCGGCCTCGAGGACAAGGTGTGGGAAGAATGGCGCCCGTCGTTCGAACGTTGGCTTGGACGGTGCCATGCGGCTCGTCAGCCGGAACGGATTGGACTGGACAAAGAGAATGCCGCGCCTTCGGGACGCGCTCGGGAAACTGCCAGTCGATAACGCATGGCTCGACGGCGAGGCGGTCGTTCTCGATGAGAATGGACGTCCGGACTTCAACGCGCTTCAGAACGCGTTCGACCGTCGCAGCACAGCAAACGTCACCCTGTTTCTGTTCGATCTGCTCTGGCTCGACGGCATCGAACGCCGCCAGGAACCTCTGCGCACGCGTCGACTGTTGTTGCGCGAGCTGCTCGAAGTCGTCGACTCGCCGCTGATCCGTTTCTCTGAAAATTTCGATGGAGACCCGGAACAGATATTGGCCGCGACGCGGGAAATGAAGCTCGAGGGAATCATCGGCAAGCGCGCAGATGCGCCCTACCACTCGGGCCGCTCGCCGAACTGGATCAAACTCAAATGTCACCCGCAGCAGGAGTTCGTCGTCGGTGGCATCGCGCGCGGGAGTTCTGGCGTCGACTCCCTCCTGCTCGGCGTGTTCGAACAAGGCGGCACGCTTCGCTACGTCGGCTCCATTGCCACCATGTTTCAGAAGCCGGCAGGCCGTGGCATTCCTCGCGCACGCCACGCCACAGGACATCTCGCCATTCCGTAACACACCAAAGCCCGAGCGCAATCGCGAATACCTGTGGCTCAAGCCCGAGATCGTCGTCGAGGTATCATTTCATCAATGGACGCCCCGCGGCGAACTACGGGAAGCAAGATTTCTCGCGCTGCGTCACGACAAGCTGGCGCGCGAGGTGACTGTCGAGCCTGCCATAGACCCCGATCGCTTGTCCTGGGCAAAGGCGCCCGTAGAGACCGTCGGCCGTGTCATGGCTGCTGGTAGCGACCTGTAGTAGCGTATCCGCGTTCACGCTATGAGGTATCGCGTTCTGTCGCCGAGCTTCGCCCCAGTTGGCCGTCACGGCATTTGACTCGATATCGCCAGTTCGAGAACGGAGCAAATTTGGACATCTTCTACTACTGGAAAGACTTCGTATCGGACGTAAACGAAGGGCGTATTGGCACACTTGGAGCTGATACCGACAAGCTGACTGAGCTTCAAGGGCGGCTGCCGCGCAAGGTGTGGACCTTCATAACGCCCAAGGGCATGAAGGGGAAGATCAGGGTTATCGGTTCTATGTGGATTACCGACGAGCGGCCCGCGAACTTCGTGCCAAAGCGGCGGCATAACCTATTCTATGACGCTGGTTCGCCCAGGTCGGTTCTGTTCACGGATTCAGGGAGCCCCGGGAAAATCGAGGAAGTCAGTTCCTATTTGAGCAACCGGTTCAATCAGGCCTTCAGATCCAACTTTCACGGCGAAAAAGGCCTTCTCGCGATGGAAACCGATATCGTCCACGGTCTCGAAAAACTCGTGCGAAACTATGAGACCGTCCAGTTTATGGACGGAATAAAAGAAGCCGCACGGCTGAAAGCAAGCCCTCCAGTCTCGGGCTGCAAGTGAACAGATGCTCCAGGTGTGGTGACGGGTGACCGGGACCGGCACCTGGCGTTTCATCCCGCCGACCATCGTTGTTTTTTGGCCCATGTTGTTCGCGCAAATCGGCTTGCGTCGTACATGCGAAATACGCCGGACAGACACAACTTGCGACATCACCGCGCGCGGAACGGATGCAGTGTTCAGCGGCCTTTGCCGATGCTCCGCATTGACGCGGTATTACGCACACTGGGGGAATTGGCAAAGGAAGAACTGATGTGACCTCAACGGGGTCGTCGAAAGTGCTGCCGGACAGCAAATACCGCGCACGCTCGAGAACGGCGTAGTGGTGAGCGCGTATGCATCGGGCCGCATGCGGAGAATCACATTCGCATCCTTGCCGGTGACCGGGTTACGCTGGAGTCGTCGGTCTACGATCTGTCGAGAGGACGGGTTAACTTCCGGCACGTTCCGGGCAAAATGCGACAATTGAGGCATGCAATATTGCCCGGGATTGAGAATAAGGATGGACAGTAAAAATATTTTGCCTGTGGCGCTAGCCCTGGCGTGCCTGACTCTGACAGCGTGTGGGTGGCTGCGTGAAGGTCCGGACGCATCGGACATCGACAGTGCAGTACGTCGGGCGCTGGATGCGGCTAACAAAGGAGGGCTGAATGCGCTCGCTGGTAATCCGTTGCCGACGGCTGACAGGGTTGCGTTGGTGAAGCCCGATGGTGACTGCGCTGAACAACGGAGCACGGGCGGTAGCCGTGCATTCACCTGCAACGTCAGCATCGTCCTGCGGCCCGATGAGACTGGCGATGAGGGCACGACCCTTCACGCGGAACTACCCTTCGCAAAGGACAGCGGCGGTCGCTGGCAAACCGCCGATATCGACCGCTCGATTGTTGTGGGCACCGCGAAATCGCTGATCGATCAGGCGAGCCACGCGCTCTCCGGACAGGCAGCGTCGAAGCCACGTAATCCTGAATGAAACGCCGACTCCCGGACCAGCGGCGGCGCGTACGGCTCTTCTGGTACGATCGCATCACGGTAGATTCCGCCTGATGCATGGCATTCGTCCCAACCGGGTCGCATCCTGTGCAAGGCAGACCGGAAGGCGTGTCACCAACGCGCGGCTATCGCCGATGCCTCTCCCAGAAGTCGTGCCATGTCAATCGCTGCCACCTGGCGCCGTGACCATGTGCAATGGTCACGGCGGGGTCGACCAGATGAGGGCCCGCTCTCGAGTCGAAGGTCGGCATAACACGAGCCGGGCAGTCTGCCTTGGCCGTTGGCCGATGACCATCGTGGCTCGCCGCTTTATCAAAAGCGCTCGGCGAGCGTCGGCACCGTCTACGGCTCCCTTTGGTCAGGGCGGACCATAGCGGTACCGGTCACGTACAAATAGATGCCATTGAAGGGCACCAAATCAGGCTGCTGGGCGGACGCTGTTGCCGGCGCGAATCGAACTGGCGCGGTGTCTTCGTTAATTCGGCTTCGCCGCGCTTTTTCGCCCTGCTTTCTTTGCCGTGGTGCCGATCAGGAAAGCGTCACGGCTTTTTGCCTGACTGATCCACGCTGGCGGTCGTCCGGCTCCCGACCACGTAGCGCCCGAAACAGGATCCTGATATTTGGGTCTGAGTGAACTACTACCTTTGTTTTTTCCGCCCTTCAGCGCAGTTGTAGCTTTTGCTTTCTGAACCGAAACAGCTGAAGTGTCCTTACTGATCAGAAAGTTGGACCGATCTTTTGCATCCTTAATCCAGGCGGGAGGACGAGCGTGACCACTCCAGGTCGCGCCCGAGACCGGGTCGCGATACTTCGGCGGCAGTTTCCCGGGTTTCCCGTTAGCAGTGGAATGCTTTCCGGCCATTGGAGCCCGTTTAGCTCTACTCCTACTCGCCCCAACAATTTCCTCGATCGTTACGCCCGCAACTTTCATCTGTTTAAGGATTTTCTTGACGGCACCGTCTTGCTTTTTGGCCATCGCATTGGCCTGACTTTTCAACCTGGCAATTTGCCGTTCGATAGCAGCTAAGGTGGCCATGTATTCCCCCTTTTTTATACAGCGCTCCATTGCGCCAGTAGCTGAATTATAGAGCCAGATTCGCGCGGGTGATAAGGGAATGATTGGCGAGATCGAATGTCGTTTCATCGGTTAGCCTACTCAAGTCTTAAATAATGCTAACCGTCGTGAGGATCAGTGTGGATTTGAGGTGACCACTGCGTGTCAGGAAAATCTTCAAACCCGGTGCACGTTTTTTTTCGTGTCTGAATAGAGTCGTCACTTTCGAAGTGTAACGGCATGAACTGCGAAGCGGTTATGTGCAACCATGACGTACGCTACCGCCGCAGCCTTCGTGAGGGATCCTGAAAACGCTCACCTTTCGTTTCGTGCCTGACACCGATCCGCTTTTTCGCCACTGAGGTCTGGCGCGACTCTCCTCCTTGCCGGTCTACAACGGGTTTGCCGCAGATTGGGCTATCCGGTACCATCGGATGCCGTGCGCGCCAGTAGAACAGGCGGCACAACCAGCGCGCGATAAATCCACGCCCCACCCGATGCCCGGAGCGCACAAGGACCAGCCGATGGAGGCCCTGGTGCAAACAGGGGGATCGGAAGATATCGTTGATATAGAAAGGTGTGCTTATCGGGCATGCAGCGCCATCTTTGATGGCCGTGCTTCCGAGGGCGAACTGGCTCTTTCGAATGCGATGCATCGCTGCCACGAGTCGATCGCAGTTGTTTTCACGATCCCGGGCCGCGCAAATCGAGTGTTCAAAGATGTCCCCTGGTACGTTATAGTTGTCCACGGCTGCTTATGTCACCGCTACTGATCCATCAAATGCCGACACAGCCCCGTCTATAATGAAAAGATTCAGCAGACCAACGATTCCATGGAGCCCTACCTTATGAGTCAAGCCCGCGGGCGATATGCGGGATCCCGGGATAGCGGCCAACGTCAACCTCGCCACGAAATAAAATCCCCGCCCAACCGGCAGGGACAACCGTATGTTAAGCCCCCTCCTCGAGACTTCACCCAGACTGCCTCCATTTTCAAAACCCGATCGTTCCAGTTCCTCGTCGATGCGGTGGGCGCAGAGAATATCGCGATAGCACTTGAATCGAACATGACGCGCGTGGCCGAACTGATGAAGGGCGAAAGATTCACGCCCGAGACCGCTTTTCACATGGAAACCACGCTTGGGTTGCCGCATGGTTTTTTTGACCATCCGAATCCCGCGCTCGCGGCCGAGACCATCGCTCGTCTGAAGTCGCCGCTCGACTTCGTTCAAGCGCACGACGGACCCGACGTGGAGTCGGAAGCACCTGAGCCGGCTTCTGCCCTGAACGTCGATCAACAACCATTTCTTAGTTTGTCCGAGGAAGCGCAAATGCCAAGGAAAGCAGCTGGCGGGTCACCCAGAGCCGTCAAGAACAGTAGAAGCGAAATGGCCGGACAGCAGGAACCACCTGCGCCGCTAAAAGCTTCACCGTCGAAACGCAAGACGTCTCCTGAAACGCCCCAACAGCAACCGCTGGCATTAAGCGACAGCGCCGAGATAGAAAGCATCCGGCGCGCCAATCTCCACGTTCTCACGAGTCGCAAGGGATCGAAAGTAACACTGGGTGTGGTCATGGCGATGAGTGGATCCAACATGAACCATCGGCTATACGGCAAGAAACGCATGGACAGCGTCGAGGCAAACCGGTTCACGGAGCGACTTGGTTTGCCAGTTGGCTGGTTGGATACGCCGCGATCCGAAGCCGAGATTCCAGAGTCGGTGTCGCGTAGGCTTACGCCTGCTTCGCGCGGTCGCGTATCCGAACAACACGAGCCGGTTGCGGCCGCAACAAACGATGGCGTGCCAGCGAAGGTCGATGCGAAGGCGCACACGGCGCGCGCACGGGCGGGCGCCCTGGGCGATCCGGAAAGCCCCTCGCCTGTTTCGGTGGATGTCGCAGGGGAGAAAGAGACGACCGTCGTCAGCCCGCAGGATCATGTAAGTGATTTCCGCGACGACCTTGCCGGTCGCTCACCTGAAGAAACTGATGGCGAGGCCGCGGCAGCCACACCGGCAACCCTAGAGTCGTTCCCCGCCTCCGCCGTACCGCACCGAAACCCTGTACCGCGCCCCTTCACTTCCGTAACCAGCCTGGACAATCTTGACGGTATTGAACCGATAGCGGAAGCATTGATCAAGACGCTGGCAGGTAAAGCGCGCACGGGTCGACTGGACGAATTGAAAGCGCTGGAACTTTTGCAGCTAGCGGTCCTATTGTGAGCCGGTGGTAGCGGGCCAAGCCCCCGCGTGCCATGACGCATAAAGCGATAAAAGCGCATCGGGGTGCGCATGGGCCCGGTGCGCGAAAAATAGTTCCATTTCGGATCGACGATCGACGACGGATTCCGTCGCTGAGCCGATGCAGCCGCCGCTGGCCTGAACAACCAGCGCCTGAGCCGGTTCGGGCCACCGGAAAGCAGACCGTGTGCTGTCCGTGGACCTGCTGATTGGCAGGTCTCATCCCGACGTGGTAAAAGTCTTCCGTCGCGGGCGGCCGCTCCGTGCAGTACCGCGTTCGCGAATGCGGTTTTCAACGTTTACAGGTTCAAAAATGGCAACTGGTACTGTGAAATGGTTTAACGATGCGAAGGGCTTTGGTTTCATCACTCCGGACGAAGGCGGCGAAGATCTGTTCGCCCACTTCTCGGAAATCAGGACTGAAGGCTTCAAGTCATTGCAGGAAAACCAGAAAGTAAGCTTTGACGTGAAGATGGGACCGAAGGGCAAGCAGGCCGCAAATATCAAGCCTGTGTAATCGGGACGCACATCATCCTGGCGCGTAACCCGCCCCGCGCGGGTCACATTTCTTATGTTCGGCGTGTCAGGAGTGCGCGAACGAAGTAACAGGCCGTTCACATGCAGCCGCGCAACGAGCGATAAGATCTTCATCGCGATAAATTAAGCGATCAACGCCCGCAGTTCCCGGAGACGGCCGGTTGTTTTTTTATGCGCTGTTGCGCCCAGACTCAAGCCACGATAAATGCCTGGCTCTCTCGCCATGAAAAACAAGGCGCTCAAAGCGATGAAGCGCGCTCAAATTAAATTAACAATCTTCGTGGTGCAACGCACAACACAAGAAAAGGATCGCTGCAATACTGCCCCGAACTTTTCATCAAGGGCGATTGATGAACAGCACACCGTGGCAAAACGGCTTCCTCGCTGGACGTCTGGGCAAACCGCTTGAAGCCTGCCCGTACTGGGGCTTCGAAGTATGGGAGTGGATTTCCGGATACGTTGACGGACGCGCCGTGTCGTCTCCAATAACCGTCGATCGCAAGAATGCGGCGCAGATCCCAAGAATCATTACTGGCCGCACTCTTCAATGAGCTCATGTGGTCGCGGTCGCAGACGCGGGAGGTTTCGACCAGGGGTATTCGTCCTTTTCCAACGCCTGCCCGCACGCGCCGTCGCGCGCTTCCGTGTCCCCAGACATAGGCAGGCGTCGAACAAACCTCAAGACGACCTGCCCGTCAGTTCAGCCTCTTTGATCTACCCTCTCACTTGCTGGCGTAACTTGTCCCGCCAGGGCCGAAAAGCGTCAAGCGCGCCCACAACCCTCGTCGCGGAAATTTCACTATCGTGATCTGAACAGTGTGCGCATTTGACGCGCGACGCAAGACGTGAAGAGCCAAGGCACTCGCGCTCGCATAAGGCAGCGTTTTTGCGGGATTCCGAGTGGGCAAGCGCCTGATTGCCCACTCCGACGGCCCCGCCCACGGGCCGGCCGCGAATGCCTTGGCGACAAGGTGCTCGCGTTTGCATCAGGCAGCGTTGTTTGAGTGAGACCAATGCAGCCACGCCCATCGACTGCCGCGAACACCTTGACGAGGTCTACGTACCGCGATGAACGATTACCGAACTTAGGGCCGATCGCTGAATGCATAAACCCCGCCGAAGCAGGGTTCTGATACTTTACGCCGAGGCCGTGGATTATTGTGCGGCCTTCTTGTGCGTCACATGGTGACTCACTTTATGAATGTGCTTCGTCGACTTGTGTGCAGGCGCAGGCGTCGTGGCGGTCGTGGCCGGAGCCGTAGCCGTGGTTGCTGGTGCGGTCGCCGCGGGTGCGGATGCCTGGGCGAACGCGACAGTAGCAAACAGGGATGTAATCAAGGCGGCAGCAAGGTTCTTCATTCGGAGTCTCCAGTGGTAAGGCGACGATTCATTGCGTCGTCCACTGCCATAACGCGTGGGGATGGGTTTCGTTGACGTCAGGTAAGCGGTTTTGTGAACTTGTTCCGACGCCATTGCACCTTCGACGTCATTGAATCTCCTTGCCTCCGCCCGACCGCCGATACGACCACGCCAGCGGCGATCATGGCCGCGGATCGTCATGCTCATCGGTGCTGTACTTCAACGCGGCTTCCACCACGGGAAGTGGCGATGTCCACCCTGGACCGCAAAAGCGGCACTACTTGCCGGAATATTCGTTGCGTTGCTGGATGGAGAGAACCGCTAACCGAGATATCGCACGTTCGCCGAAGCGCCAAACACCTCGTTGACGATCTCGACCAGGTGATCGTGGTGACTGAGAAAGATCACCTGCATGCGCGTGGCCAGTCCCGCCAACACGCGAAGCCCTGCCTTCGCACGCCTGTCGTCGAAATTGATGAACAGGTCATCGGCAACGAAAGGCAGCGCGGAACCACGCTCGCAATGCAGTTCGAGCGCGGCAAGACGTAACGCCAGATAGAGCTGGTCACGCGTCCCCTCACTCATGCCACCGATCTCCACACGTTTGCCGCCCGCACGCACGGCGGCCAGCGCCAGCGGCTGGCTGTCGTAGTCGACCGAAAGATGTTCGAACGCACCGAGCGTCAGCTCCGAAAAGATTGCGCTCGCGCGCGCCAGCATGGGTCCCTGACGACGCTCGCGATACCGGTCGACGGCCCAGCGCAGCAGGGTGGACGCCGTCTCGACCTTGATGAAGCGTTCGGCCGCTTCGGCCATGGCGGCGAGCGCCTCCTGGCGTTTTGCTTCGGCAATCGCCGCATTCGCGCCGCCCGAGATCGCCGCCAGTTGCGCACGCGCCTCGGCCACCCTGGTCGCCATCTCGGCACGTGCGTTGACCGAGTCCGTCAGCGCGACGCCCACACTCAGCAGGTCGGCCTGGACCGTCTGCAGATCGGTCGCGTCGACTTCCTCGGCGAGTTCTTCGATGCCCAGTCCGTCGCCATCGTTGACGAGACTCCTGTGCGCCTGCCCGATGGCCGCCGCCAGTTCGCGCTTGCGGTCCGAACGCGCGATCAGTGGACGCAGCAGGTCCGGCTTGTCGACGGCGGCAAGTGCATAGAGCGGACGCAGCTGCGCTGTCGCCTCATCCACCTCCGCACGGGCGAGGCGAACGCGCTCCGACACGTCCGCCAGTTCGTTCGTCAGGCGCTGGGATTCGGCCTGCACAGCCCGCGCCGACGACAGACGCCGCGAGAGTTCGATCGAAATGGCTTTCGGGTCCGCTTCGGGCGTCGATATTCCAAACTGGACCGCAAGCCTGCTGGCATTTGCGGAAAAGTCCGCCAGGGCGGCCCGCATCGGATCGATCTGCGCGTTGCGGATGGTTGCGATCTGATCGAGCTGTTCGCGAACCGTTTTGGCGATTCCGAGTGCGGCACCGGTCGCGGCATCCGAATCGGCGACGGCGGACAGTCCCGCTTTCGCGATGGCGGCTGCCCACTGATCCTTCCAGAGACGGTGGGCATCGGTGTGAACGGCCGCTTCTCGACGCAAGGTCGCAACGTCGGCCTGAGCCGCTTCGATCTGCCCGGCGAGCAGGCGCCGCGTCATCGTCGCCTGCCTGCGTTCGCTCACGTAGCTCTCGGCCATCGTGCACAAGTCTTCGAGCGCCGCGGGCAACGGGCCGATCAGCCCCGCCTGGACGAGACAGCCGGAGAGCCGCGCCCGGCACGATTCGACCTCCGCGCGTTCGCGTTCGAGTTCATCCGTGCTCTTTTCGAGTGCTGCGGCGGCCAGCAGCGCGTTTTCGCGGCGCGCGATCCACGAGGCGATATCGTCGAGCGCCATGCCGGCCAGTTCCTGTTCGGATACGAGCGATGCCCAGGCTGCGTCGAAGCGCGCAAGCGCCTCTTCTGCCTCGGCAACGCGCTGGCCATGGCGCAGGGCCGTTTCCTTTGTTTCGAGAACCCGCTGTTTCTGGTTCGACAGTTCCGTCGCTTCCGTGACCGAGCCGACCTGCCGGTCGGACAGATCGTCCGCCGCCGTCACTGCCGCTTCGAATTCGGGCGCGCCGTCCGCCACCGACACCGCGCCATCCCTGATCGCCGCCCAGGCCGCGTCGCGGACCCCGCGCGCGTGCACAACGACCTCACCCGTCACGATCTGATGCGCCTGCTCGAACGCATCGTGTTCGGCAACGGCCAGACGTTCGCCCTCGCGTGCTTCATCGAGTCGGTCGCGTGCGCGCATGAGACGCGAGACGAGATCGTCGCGCTCGGCACGCAACGACGCGACACGTTCCGTCGATGGCAAGGTCATCGACTTCAGCGCTGGCAACGCACGGCTCCATTTGCCGAGCGCCGCAAGACTCGCATCCAGCGTGCGCTGTGCGTCGGCGACGGCGTCCTTCAGCCGGCGCTGCGCCGGGTCGTTTTCCCTATATCGTTGCCCGGAACGCAGTGCGGCCTGGACATCGTCGGGAACTTCCCCGGCCGGCAGGCTCTCCAGCTTACGGCCAAGGTCGTCGATCTCCGCCAGCTTCTTCTGTATCGCCTGCTGTGCGCTGACGACCGACTGCTCGAGCTTGCCGCGGTCGCGCATCAGGCTCTCGACCGTATGCAGCGCGAGCGCCGAGGGCACGCTATTACGCGCCGCCAGTTCGTCCCGGGGCCATTCGAGTTGCGCGCAGGCATCGGCGACCTGACGCACGAGCAACGACACCTGCTGTTCGAGGCGCGCAACGTCCGCCTCGTGGTCGCCGCATCGGTGACGCGTGCTTTCCAGCGCCTCAATTTCGCTCTGGAACGCTAGCGCGGTCTGATCGATGTCCTTGTTGTCGAGCGTGCCTTGCAGTTCGCCCGCGCGCCGCAGATGCACTTCGAGCGCGCTGTCGGCTGCCGCCAGTTTTCTCAACGCGCCTTGCAGCGTGGCGTCGGCATCGTGCGGCAGATCGATCACCTCCCCCAGCGCGCGCAGCTCGGCGGTCTTCTCCCGCCACACGGCGAGATGGTGCGTGACGCGGCGAATGCGCTCCAGGCGGCTGCGTTTCAGTTCCAGCTCGCCATGCTGGCGCTCTGCGGATTGCTTGCCTTCCAGCGCGTCGTCGACCGTCTCCTGCGCAGCCCGCCAGGCGGACGTCCGGACCATTGCAGTTCTCAGTTCGGCGCTCGCGTCATCCAGTTGCTTCAGCCCGACGTAATAAGCGCGCTCGCCTGACTTGCGTTTGCTCCACAGGCGGTCGGCCTCTTCCGCGAGCCGTTCCCGCACGGGACCCAGACTCGAAATGCCTGCCGCCGACTGGAATAGCACCTGCCCCACGTCGCTGGACGCATCAAGAATGCTCTTCCCGCCTTTGATCAGCGACGTGTGATCGAGGCAGAACATCTGTTCGAAGAACGCCTTGTCGGCCTCGCCGAGAAACGGAACGAGCGCTTCGCCCGCGAGCGGTTCGCCCTTCGGCGCGGACAGGGACGCCTTTCTCGCCTTCGACCGATGAAACGCCAGCGACTGATCCGAATGCTCGATCACCGCGCCCAGCCGCAGTTCGCTCTGAGGATGAATGAAATCCAGCGGCGAGCTGTGCGGCATGCCGAACAGCAGTTCGGTGATCGCCGTCTTGATCGTGGACTTGCCGGCTTCGTTGGGTCCGACGAGAAAGTGAAAATCGTGCGACGAGCGGGGAAACGCCACCGCTTCATCGGAGAACTTGCCGTAGCGGATCAGTTCGAGCTTGCCAATGCGCATAGTTCAGTTCGCCTTCGCCACCTGTTCAACCAGCCCGGCGCGCACTGCACGCACCAGTCCCGTCAGTTCGCCGTTGCGCACATCGAAGAGCGCCGGCACCATCTCTTGCAGTTCGTGAGGCGAATGCGTCGCCAGCCCGATCAGCCGCTCTTTCAGCATCGCGAGAAACTCCGGATCGGACTCGGCTTCGACGAGCAGGTTATGCAGATCCGCGATGGCATCCGCGCGATCTAGCACGGCATTGCTATCGCCCAGCGGGCTCGTCTCGATGCGCACCTTCTCAAGCCACAGACGGTCATGGCTGAGACCCGCGATCTGCGCAAGCACTTCGACGCGCAATTGCGGCTCGAGTCCGAACAGCTCGCCATGCGCCGCAGTCATTCCCGTGACCGTCACGCGGACGGCATGCGGCACCGTCGCCGACGCCGATTCCGCGAGCATCTCCAGATGGCTACCAACCGCGCGCGCGACATCGTTGAGCGTCGCGCAAGCCGAGGCATCGACCTCCACCGCTTCCCAACGCAGCACATCGACGAAGAGGCGCTCGATTTCCATCTCGCCCGAATCGTCGACCGTCACCATGACGGCACCGCGACGCCCGGTCTCGCGGATATTGCGGCCTTGCAGATTGCCCGGGAATACGACCGTCGACCGGTCCTGCCACATCGCAAACTCGTGCACGTGCCCGAGCGCCCAGTAGTGATAGCCCTTGCCATGCAGTTCCGCCAGTGAACACGGCGCATAGCTCGCGTGTGCGGCATTGCCTTCGAGCGCCGTATGGAGCACGCCGATGTTGAAATAGCCCGATACAGGCGCCGGGTAGCCGGCGACGAGGTTCACGGTGGTCTCCCGTTCCCTGAAGCTATGGCCGTGCAACGCGACTTTCAGCGCGTCGATCCGGAACGTCTCCGCCTTGCGTGTCGAGAACGTGCGGACGTTCTCGGGCAGTTGCAGTTGCTTCGTCATCTCGCTTTCGGCGTCGTGATTGCCGAACAGGACGAACACGGGAATCTCTGCGCGTCGCAGCCGGCCCATCTCCCTGCAGAAAAAGATGCCCGTGTTGTGGTCCCGCCAGGTGCCGTCGTACAGGTCGCCCGCGATCACCATGAAATCGACGGATTCGTCGATGGCGGTCGTCACCAGCGACGAGAAGGCCTCGCGGGTCGAGTTACGCAGCATCTCCGCGGGCGCGTCCGCATAGGCACTCAAGCCGTGAAGCGGACTGTCGAGATGAATATCCGCTGCATGGATAAACCGCATGTTCACTCCCCGATTGAACGATTGGCCGTCGACGTGCACAGCCGTGGCCCGCCGATGCCGGACGTCGATTCTAAGCGAAACGCCAACCGCGTCGATGATAGTGATGTATCGGCACAAATCGGGCAGCAACCCCTCCCTGTCGACATCGCTTGTGATGCGCGCGCACGGTCCAGATCGACGCGGGCAGTCGCCATGATCGACGGCGAGTTGACGCACGCAATGGACGCAACGCAATCGAAATGCGGGGTTACCCGGACACTGTGGGAGGGGCCGGCGGCCGTCATCAAAGTGACGACGTGAAGCTGGCCGCGGCGTTCAAGACGGGCGCGTTGGCGGGATGCATGCGGTAGTGGATACCCTTTCTGGGCCATGCGTCCTCGCTGGATGTGACGGCCGTTTCGAGGTTGATGATGCGCGTGGCAGGACTCATGCGCTCCAGTTCCAGCAGCGTATCGCCTTAAACATAGCCGAACGGGACCTTCGGAAAAAAACCAATGTTCACGGTGATGCAAGTCGCCCAGGACGCCTTCAAGATAGTTTGCTGGCACTTCGGCGTCTAGAGTTCGGTGGCTGTACAGAAGCGCCTGCTACAATCGTCCCGCGCTCATCGCTCACGACCGACGATGCGATCGCGTACCGGGCGTTCCGGCGCCGGCCGCGCGATTCCGCCGAATGGCGGCCGTTCGCGCGCGGCCTGACGGTCCTCTCGCCGCGTATGCGCTCGCCGTGCTGCGCGCGCTCTTTGCGTGGCTCGTCGGCCACCACTACGTGATCATCAATGCGTTTGCCCGGCGTCGTGGTGCGCGGCGACACATCGAATTCTTGAGCGTTCGTGCAAGACAGGTTTGCGGCCCATGCTAACGCATTCAATGTCCACATCGACTGCGTCGTGCGAATCTCGATGCACAGTGCAGCCCATTCTCAGATGATTTTGGACGCAGCCGACCGGAGCACCATATTGCATGGCGCTTCCTGAATCGCTAGCCCTCTTTCATTGAGCGCCTGGGAGCGGACTCCGCATCAGCGTCTCGTAATGTTGACGGCCACGATCTCGTATCCGGGGTCGGCGTTCTCTTTCGCGACTTTGTTCGCTTCCTCATACGAGAGAAAGGACGTGGCTTCCTTAATCTCCGGTGCCATGCCGATATCGCCGTCCTCTGCGGTGCAGAGGTACTTCTCGCCAGTCTTCACGACGTAGACGGTCGTCATGTCTCCCTCCATGGCTTGCAGGGGAACTTCCAGTCTAGCAGGCCGGAAGGGCTCGCATCTGGAACGTCCTCGCGGAGGCGTTTCGCCCTCCGATTTTTTGTGCGTCATTTCATAATTCTGTTCGCAACCCATCAGTCGAATTGATGTGCCGTCATCCTTCAGCATCCCCGTCATAGCGGTTGGGTCACGGGCCATTTGCGGCCCTCTTCTAAAGGCAAAGCCTGGCATTAGACGCTTCACCACCCACATCGGCCGGTCAAGCTGAAACAGCTTTGATGGCTGCTCCCGGAATGCTTCACGTTCGGCGCCTCCGCATCTTGAAACAGACCGAGCGGCGCGGCGGGCGCGTAGACTGGCAAATCTCGTCTGTGTAGCCGGCATCTTGAGTTCGACATGGGTCCATGCGAGATCGGCATCATGCGGCGGGCCCTTTCCGCTTATCATGGCCGCCTTCCACCCGTCTATACAGGCTGTTCGCATTCCCTGCAGCACCCACGACAGGATGCGTCCACAGCGTGCGGTCTTACCACAACCTATTCACAACGCTTCAAACCTTGACGTCACGGCTATCAAACTCTCTTCTTCTGCTCTCGCTCACCGCGATAGGCATTGCATCGTGCCTCAGCGCACCAGGCGCAAGTGCTGCAGCACAACCACCGTATGACATTCATGCAGTGTCATGGATGTTAGTTGATGGCGAATCGGGCCAGGTACTGGTCGAACACAACGCGGACGCTGAGCGGCAGCCCGCATCGCTCACCAAACTTATGACAGCGTATATCGCGCTCGATGCCCTGAAGCGCGGGTCGGTGAGTTGGAACGAGAAAGTGGCTGTTGACGCGGCAGACATTGGTGAGGTCGGCGGCGACGAGGCAAGGATGTATCTGGTGCCGGGGCCGCAGGTACCTGTCAGAGATCTTGTTCAGGGTCTCATTGCCGCATCGGCAAACGATGCCGCCCTGGTGCTGGCCAGGCGCGTTGGCGGCTCGCCTGCCGGATTCGAGCAGCTGATGAACGACACCGCCCGAAAGCTCGGGATGGCCCACACCCACTCTTCAACGCCGTCGGGCATCACAACGCCTGGAAACTACTCGACCGCCCGCGACCTTTCCACCCTGGCCTTACGCCTGACCAAGGATTTCCCGGAGTACTACACCTTCTCATCCGAGCAGCACTTCGCCTATGGGAAGTTCGAAAAGCGGAACAAGAACTGGCTGCTCGGGAAGGACCCTCAGTCGACGGCATGAAGACTGGTCACACGCAGGCAGCCGGATATTGCATTGTTGCCACGGCAAAACGGAAGCAGAGCTCCCCTCCGATGATGCGTCGCGTGTTCGCTGTCGTCCTGGGCGCGCCCACGGCTAACGACCGTATAACGGGTGCAGGCAGCCTCCTGAATTATGCGTTCTCAGCGTACAAGGACTATCCCCTCACGGACGATGCGGGACATCATGTCGTTACGCGCATGGCCGAGCCAAAGCTGGTGCAGACCCGCAGCCCTTGAAGTCGTCAGCAGTTAAGGACGTGAGGTCGTAACATGCTCGCAGCCGGGGCGGACAGCGACCGGCCCCGGCGCCCGTCACCTGATCACCGCAAGACGATGGACTGTCTGGGCTGGGTCAGCATCGCTGGCTGAAGGATTTCATCCAGTTGTACCCGGGTGAGAAGGCCGCGCTCAATGACAATTTCCGCGACGCCCCGGCCGGAAACGAGTGCCTGCTGCGCGACCTGGGTTGCATTCACATATCCGATGTAGGGGTTCAGCGCAGTCACAATGCCGATCGAGTTCTCGACGAGTGACTGCAGTCGCTCACGGTTCGCGGTAATGCCGTCCACGCATTTTGATGCCAACGTCAGGCATCCCGCCCGAAGATGCGCGACGCTCTTGAAGAGACTGTGCGCGATAACCGGCTCAAACGCGTTCAGCTGCAACTGACCCGCTTCTGCTGCGAAACTGACCGTCACATCGTTACCGATCACCTCGAACGCAATCTGGTTCATCACTTCCGGGATAACCGGGTTCACCTTGCCCGGCATGATGCTGGAACCCGCCTGAACGGGAGGGAGGTTGATTTCCCCAAAGCCGGCCCGTGGACCACTGGAGAGCAACCGGAGGTCATTGCAGACCTTCGAGAGTTTGACGGCTACGCGCTTCAGCACACCCGACAATTGCACGAACGAGCCGACGTCCTGTGTTGCCTCAACGAGATTCGGCGAAGTGGTGACGGGAATTCCCGTGACCGAAGCAAGGTGACGGCATACAAGAGGCGCGTACTCAGGCGACGTGTTGATACCGGTGCCGATCGCGGTCGCCCCCAGATTGATTTCGCAGATCAGCTTTGATGCCTCCATCAGGTGATCTTCGTCTTCGCCCAGCATCACGGCAAAGGTACTGAACTCCTGGCCCAGCGTCATTGGCACCGCGTCCTGCAGCTGCGTCCGCCCCATCTTGAGGTCGTTTCTGAACTCCTCCGCCTTTCGTTCGAACGAGGCACGCAGCACACCCATTGCATGGACGAGCTGCACGATACCCATGTAAGCAGCAATTTTGAGTGCAGTCGGATAAACGTCGTTGGTACTTTGTCCCAGATTGACGTCCTCGTTAGGGTGCAAAGCTGCATAGTCGCCACGCTGACAACCGAGGTACTCGAGCGCGAGATTGGCAATGACCTCGTTGGCATTCATGTTCGTGGACGTGCCGGCGCCGCCCTGAATAACGTCGACCACGAACTGGTCACGCGCCACGCCCTGACGAATCGCCTGGCAGGCCTGCACGATGGCCTTCAGTTTGTGCTCCGGCAGCAGGCCCAGCTCGTGATTGGCGAGTGCTGCCGCCTCCTTGACGCTGGCAAGCGCGTTGACCAGATTCGGGTACGTCGAAATAGGAATGCCCGTAATCGGGAAATTCTGGAGCGCGCGCAGGGTATGGACGCCGTAATACGCCTCCTGCGGAACCGGCAGATCGCCAAGAAGATCGTGCTCGATACGGTGAGTCGAAACTGATATTTGATGCTCCAAAGGAAATGGCCAGACCGATGGCGCGCCCGGTCCGTTTTTTCGAACCGGGCGACGAAAGCTTTTGGTGGCGAGCCGGTGTCAGCTCAGTTGGTGGCGCCGCCCTTCGCGTAAGCAATGCATTGCCTCGCGAGGACTTCAGTCGGGTCAACCAGTTGCACGCGCCCGCCGTTACGGCCGACGAATTCGCCAGCCGGGAGGAGGATGGGGAGCTCTGTGCATCCAAGGAGGATCACTTCAACGCCCTCTGCAATCAGTCCCTCGACTGCTGCGATGATGTCTTCCTGACATTGACCGGTCGTGAAACCTGCCTTGACGCCGTTCTTTCCGTAGATGGCGTCCATCACATGCGCCTGCAAAGCGGCGCCAGGGGCAATCTGGTGCAGGCCCTGCGATTCGAGAGCCTTCTGGTAGACACCGCTGCCGATCGTGCCTGATGTGGCCAGCACGCCGACATCGCGCAAGCCGGGAAAGGAATCACGCAGGTAGCGCACCGTGACGGTGAGCATGTTGACGATAGGTATTCCGAGATACGGCTGGATCCGGTCAACGAACGCATGTGCAGTGTTGCAGGGGATTGCGATGATGTCTGCGCCACCGTCTTCCAGTTTTTTGCACGTGGCGTAGAGCGAGACGGTCGGGTCCAGCCCTTCACTGATCAGGTTTTCTGTTCGGTCGGGAATCTGCGGATTCTGTTCGACCAGAAGCTTGATGTGGTCCTGGTCGCGCGACGCCGGCGTATGACGAACGACCTTGTTAAGGAAGTCGACCGTCGCCGCAGGGCCTACACCGCCCACCACGCCGACCTTGAAAACCGGGGCAGGTGAACCAGGACGGCCAGACACGACATACTGCGCATACGCCATGTTGGTATCGACAAGTGGCACCTGCAACTGACCGATTTCCTCGGCGACGAGGGCGATCTCCGTCATGCCCGGCACGATGACGTCGACGCCCTGATCCATGAGGCTCTCACACGCAGCGCGCAGCAGCGCAACAGGGCGGCCACGGAGATTACCGCTCTTGATACCGTTAGAGCCATAGACGGCTTCGGTTACCGTATCGGTATCGCCGGCAGTACTCGGATGCACGACCTCGAATTCGGGAGCGATGAAATACCGTTCAAAGAGGCGCTTTTCACGGACGTAATCGGATGCGAGCACGCCGATACGCTTCGCGTCGGGGAACTTTCGCTGCACGTAACTGCGAACCGCTTCGACAATATCGACAATAGGCAGGCTCGTATTTGCTTTCAATTCGTCGATAAACGTGTGACTCAGAAAACAGGGAAGCACGACCATCGTTACCCCGCGCTTCTCGAAATCCCGGATCATGTCGAAGATGTAGAGTTTGCGCTCCGTCGTTGCAGTACTGCCCGCCCCCGCCCCCTTGAACGGGCGCTGCTCGAAGATAACCTCGGCATGCTCGGCGTCGGAGGATGCAGGCGTCGCCTTCACGATCTTGAAGAACACATCGGCACTTGCCAGCGGGCCCAATCCTCCGACTACGCCCAGCTTGCGCCGGCTTTCAGCCACCGTCGCGCTCATCGTGCACCGGCCTCCACCTGCTCAAAGGAGGCGTCCGTCGACTTTGCTTCGCGTGCAGCTTCCCATTTCGCGATGACAGCAGTCGCAACGCTATTGCCAATCACGTTGGTCATCGTGCGACCCATATCGAGAATCTGGTCGATCGCCAGGACCAAAGCCACGCCGGCGACAGGCAGATGAAACATCGGCGCGACAGCCGCAACGACGACCACCGACCCGCGCGGCACACTTGCCATTCCCTTGCTGCTCAACATCAGAATCAGCAACATGAAGATCTGTTGCGACACTGGCATCTGGACGCCAAAGGCCTGGGCAATGAAGATCGCTGCGAACGCCTGATACATCATCGAACCGTCGAGATTGAATGCGTAGCCCAGCGGCAACGTGAAGCCGACCACTTTCTTGTCGACGCCGAACTTTTCCAGTTGCTCGGTGAGTCGCGGATATGCGGCCTCGCTGCTTGCCGTCGAGAATGCAATCATCGCGGGTTCACGGACTGCCTTCAGCAGACTACCCACCTTGCGTCCGAGAAAAGCGTAGCCGATTGCGATGAGGATTGCCCAGAGGACCAGCAGCCCGAGGTAGAACGACCCGATGAGCTTGCCGTAGGTGTAGATCACGTCAAGGCCACGCAGCGTCACGGACGAGGCGATGGCACCAAAGACACCAAGCGGCGCAGCACGCATGACGTAGTTCGTAAGCCGAAGCATCACAGGGACCATTCCGTCTATCGCCTGGATGACGATGCCGACGCGCGAGTCGCGCTTGAGTGCACTAAGGCCGACGCCAAGGAAAAGTGAGAATACGAGAATCTGCAAGATGTCATTGCGCGCCATCGCATCCAGCAGGCTTGTCGGGAATGCGTGCGTGATGACGTCCTTGACGTTCAGTGCCGCCGTGTTGAGCCCCGTATTCGCTTCGCTGGAACTCTCAGTCAGATGCAGACCTGCACCGGGTTCCAGCGCGTTGGCCATGACGAGCCCGAGCGCCAGAGAGATGAGTGATGCGCTGATGAACCATCCGACCGAGCGAAGCCCGATCCGCCCTACATCGTCGCCGCTATCCATTCCTGCCAGCCCCGACACGAGTGTGACGAAGACCAGCGGCGCGATGATCATCTTGATCAAACGCAGGAAAATATCCGTGACAATCGAGAAGTAGCCGGCAACCGCTTTCAGCGTGGCGGGGTCAGCAATGTTCGTGTGGCATGCGTACCCAGCTCCGACTCCAAGGAGCATGGCTACCGCGATGCTCAGGGTAAGGCGATTCTTCATGGTCATCCGTCCTGTAGCGGCGTGGACGATGGAAGGTGACGGCCACGCGCGGGAGAAGAAATGAAAGCGGCGCTGGGAGCGGCACTTTCACCGTAGAACGGATGGTAGGGACGTTCAAAAAAACGCTGATGCTGTTACGACATGCGCTCATGCGAAATTCGCATAAGGCGGGAAAACCCTATTCCAGCGTGGCGGAGCCGGCGCGCAGGTGATGCCAGAGCGTATCCAGGAATTCGCTGCGATTCGTTGCATCACGATATGCGCGCAGTTCCACCTGCAGGTGCCAGCTCGCTGGCCCTGCCGGGACGAGATCGCCATCGGCAAGCTCTTTCGTAATCGTGCTCCTGGGGAGCCAGGCCACGCCTTCCCCCTCCATTACGAGTTTCTTCAGAACTTCCGCCATGTCGGACTCATAGTGCAGTCGCAACGACAGCGCGTCCGATGCCTTCTTCAACAGCAGCGCCTGGCAACGTCCGAAGTAACTTGTTTCGGTGTAGGAGATAAGGGGCAGCGGACGTTGCTTGGTCCCCGGCAGGCGGAACTTGGGAGCCGAACGCTCGTTTGACCTGCTGGTTGGCATCAGGGTATCGAGACCAACGGTGAGATGCTCGTACCTCGCGGCGTCGAGATGGAGGGGGAGCTCCGGATGATGATAGGCAAACATCAGCTCGCAATTGCCGTTCACGAGCATGAGAATCGAGTCGTGGACGTTCGTCGGAATTACGCGCGCCCGTACCTCACCGAATTGGGGCGCGAGCGCTTTGAGCCATGTCGGAAGGAAATTCAGGGCTATCGTGTGTCCCGCGCAAATCTGCAGACTCTTGCCCGCGATGCGCTGTTCGGTGCGGATGATGGCCCGCGTATCGAGAAGCCGGGCAAGAACATCGTCGGCGACTTCGCGAAACAGTTGACCGGCGGGAGTCAGGACGGGAGGAAAGCTGCTGCGGTCGATCAGGTCAGCGCCGACCCATTGCTCGAGTGACTGGATTCTGCGGCTGAACCCGGACTGCGTGACATTACGAAATTCAGCGGCTCGGGAAAAGCTCTGGTACTGCGCAAGAGCGATGAAATCTTCAATCCATTTGATTTCCATGTTGGCCTTCGGACCGTGTTCGGAATCGTCGATTTTAGCCGTACAGTGACCATGCGGATCGCTTCGGCTGCAGATGCCAGCTCACCGATTTGCGCCTGCTTGTGGCCGCGTCCGCGATCGCTTGGTCGGACCGCGACCGATGTGCCCGCCTCCGCAGGCTTAATCAGCATACGGTGAATCTGCAGACGACTTATGTCCATTGGAGCCGTTCGAACTGCTCAACGCGGTTGCGCTGATCGTCTGGCGACGTCGCTAGCGCCATTGTCATCCCACCTTTGACCTGGGCGCTTTGGCTGTTCGCCCACGCGAAGTGGGCTTTACCGGCACGCTCCGTCCATACTCATTCCACCAGGCCGTTAGTGCCTCCATCGTGGGTCCAAGCCCGCGGGCCTTCTGCGTGATCTCGTACTCGACGCGCGGGGGTACTTCCGCGAATACGGTGCGCGACACCAAGCCATCCGCTTCCAGTTCGCGAAGCTGCGCTGTCAGCATGTGCTGTGTGATGCCGGGAATGGCTTTTCTTAGTTCGCCGAAGCGATAGATCCGCTGGTTGAGCAGCCACATTATTTCGAGCTTCCATTTGCCGGAAAGGAGCGCGAAGGCACGCCGCATTTCGTCGTGCATGTTGATCCCGTCATCGCTATTGGTCTGGTTTTCCATACTAAGTGCCATTTTTTCATCCTACTTGCGAGATTTCATCTTACGCGACATTCTCATGCCAAGTCGACTGGATGACTTGCAAAGGAAAACTTCATGCTTGAGAACTATGCATATTGGATCAGCACAGCACTGTTGTCGCTGTTGTATCTGGTCTCCGTTCACCTGTACGTGACCAAACGAGACTTGGTGAAGCAGGCCCAAATCGCGCTGGGCTACTCCGCCGATCATCTAGTGCCCTTCATGATCGTCGTGAAGATCCTGGGCCTTGTCGCCATTCTCTCGCGGCTGAGTGTTCCCCTCAGTGATTTCGCCTATGCCGGCATTTTTTATCACCTGATCTTGTCTGGCATGGCACATCTCGGCGTGCGCAATCCGAAGGCGGCCGTGCCAGCAGTCGTGGGCCTGGTGCTCCTCGCCATCTCATTCGCCACCCAAAACGCTGCTCGACAGGTTCCGTCGCCCTATGCGCCGAGCCTGACGCAGCCAATCCACCAAAGCTTCAACTGAATGGAGATGTATATGGGCCGACTTAACGGAAAAGTAGCTATCGTCACGGGCGCCGGTCGAGGCATCGGTCGCGCTACCGCTAAGCTGTTCGCAGCGGAAGGCGCAAAAGTAGCGGTTCTTTCGTTCACCCCCGCCAATGTGGATACCGTTGTCGCGGAGATCAAGGCATCCGGCGGCACGGCTCTTGGCGTGCCATGCGACATCAGCGACGCCGAACAAATCAAGGTGGCGGTGGAAAAGGTCGTCGAAACCTACGGCGGCATTGACATTCTCGTGAACAACGCCTTCGACCCCACCGCGCCCTTCTCGTCCATCATCGACCTTTCGGTGGAACAGTTGCAGCGCAATTTCGAGGTCGGCCCGATTGCCTATCTGCGCACGATGCAAGCCACCTATCCCTACCTCAAGGCGAGCGGTGAAGGCCGGGTCATCAATTTTGGCTCGATGGCGGGCGTGGTGGGCCTCGCGGGTTATGGCCCGTACAACATGGCGAAAGAGGCGGTGCGCGCCCTGACGCGAACTGCAGCGAAAGAATGGGGCGCCGATAAGATCACGGTGAACAACGTCCTACCGGTCGCTGAAACATGGGCTAAGGACGTCAACGTGCCCGCGCCGACCAATCCGCTTGGCCGCTATGGATCGCCGGACCATGACATCGCGCCCGTTGTCCTTTTCCTGGCGAGCAAGGATGCGCAGTTCCTGACCGGTTACAGCCTCACCCCTGACGGAGGCTCGATCATCGACAGCGCACGCTAATCCACGAGGGCGCGCTCACCTTTCTGCATGACCGCACGGGGTCCTGGAATGTCACGTTGTCTCGAAGGCAAGTCTCTTCGGCTACCACATTTTCGATGCGCTCGTATGAGCATCGAAACCGCACCGGCCAAATTGCAAGCTCGATGGGCGAGAACCGATATCCGTAGAGAAATGATCGGTTCCTTGGCTTGACGTAGAAGTGTAAGGCCCGCGCTGTACAAGACCCCGTGCCATCGATCGCAATAAGAGGAGCAATCAGTCCCCGCGGAGCAAAAAGCGCTAGAGCATCAGTCTCACCGCCTCTGGCTCGTCTGGTTCGAACCAGTCCGGATTCAGTTGCGCCACCGGCCCGAGCGACACCAAAATCTCTCGCAGATGCGCACGCATCGCGTTTTCCGCAGCGTCGGGATCGTGCGCCTTCAGCCCGCTTACGATCAGCGCATGCTGCTTGATCAGCAGATCCAGCGGCGACACTTCATGCAGGCTCAGATAGCGCACCCGGTCCATCTGCGCCTTGATGTCCTGGATCGTCTCCCACGCCGCAACGCAATCGATGGACTGAGCGATCAGAAAGTGAAACTGCTCGTCGCAGGCGAGAAACGCGGCCGTGTCGTTAAGCCTGGCGGCTGCCTTCTGCTCACGCAGATTCGCGGCAAGCTCCGCCAGTTGAGCATCGGTGATGGCGTCGGCGGCCTTGCGCACGACGGCAGCCTCGATCGCCTCGCGAATGAAACGCCCCTCGCGTACCTTGCGCGGGGAAATCCGCTTCACGAACGTGCCGCGCTGAGGCAACACCTGCAGCACGCCGGCCTCGACGAGCTTAATGAACGCTTCGCGTACGGGTTGACGGGACACCTGAAACATCTCCGACACCTCTTTCTCCGAAAGCGGTGTGCCGGGCGCGAGCAGGCCGGTAAAAATCGCCTCACGCAACGAGCGGAAGATCTGCTTGCCGATCGGCTCGTGCGATTCGACGGACAAACCCGCCAGCGCGCCGCGCAGCGGCGTTTTCTGCTCGCCGGACACCACGCGTGCGCGACTCGCGGCAGGTGGTGCAACGGTCAGCGCGCCGGTTCCTTTCTCGCGCCGCGACGCGGCCTTCGGGCTTGCAATTTTCGTGTCCATACCGGGTAATCGAAGACTGATATCGCAAAACTACCATACTAGTTTACGCTCTGCCGGCTCTTTTTGCGATCTGGGCTCGCGGATGAAAACAAGCGCACACAGCGCGCCGATCACGGCAATCGCCCCCGCCAGCACAAACGCGCTGCCGTAAGCGCCGTGCGTCGCCTGCACGATGAAGCCGGTCACGGCTGGTCCAATCACCCCCGCGAGATTGGCGAGCAAATGCACGAACCCGCCGACGCCGCCCACGTTCTCACGGCGCACTGTGTCCTGAATCACCGCCCAGTAGACGGAACCCGTGACATACAGGAAGAAGATCGACACCGACATCAGCGCCACCGCGCCCTGCATGCTCTGCACGCGTCCGGCGAACCCGACGCACACGGCCGCCGCGCCGAGACAAACCGACAGCACGATCCGGCGCGACAACAACGGCTTACCAGTCAGACGCAGGATGAAATCGGTGATGAAACCGCCTGCCGCGAGTCCAATACTGCCGAGCACCCACGGGATTACCGTAGCAATGCTCATGTCGCGCAGCGACATATGATGGGCTTCCGTCAGATAGGTCGGAAACCACGACAGGAAAAAGAACAGCACGTAGTTGTAGGAGAAGAACGCGAGCGCGGTCGCCAGAATGATCGGTTGCTTCAGGTAGAAGCTGAGTCCCGTCTTCTTGCCCGCAGGCGCATGTTCCATCGACGAAACCTGCTGCTGGCCCGAGACGATCAGATCGAGTTCGGCCGGCTTCACACGACTGTTCTGCCGCGGATGCTCGGTCGTGGTCATCGACCAGAGCACGAGCCACGCGAGGCCGAACACCATGATCGCGACGAACGCCCAGCGCCATCCGAACTGGATCGCCATATAGCCGACGACGGGGCCCGCGAGTGCGCCGCCGAGCGGCGTACCCGAGCTGATGACGCCGATTGCGCTCGCCACTTCGCGGCGTGGAAACCAGTTGTTCACCATTTTGCTGTTCGACGAGCTGAACGGCCCTTCGCCCATGCCGAACAACACGCGCAGCACGATCAGGGAAACGATCCCGCTCGCGAGCGCCGTCGCGCCGCAGAAGATCGACCAGACACCCATCGCGCCGCCAAACACTTTCTTCGCGCCGAATTCGTCGGAAGCCACGCCGCCGATGAAATTGAACAGCGCATAGCCGATGAAGAAGCTGCTGAACACGATGCCCATCTGCGCATGCGAGAAGTTCAGGTCTTTCTGGATCAGCGGCGCGGCAATCGAGAGCGCCGCGCGGTCGAGGTAATTGATGACGCCCGCGAGAAACAGCAGGCCGACGACGAACCATCGCTGGCTCTTGATCATGGTGTATGTCTCCAGTGCTCCGCCTCTTTGTGTGTCCGGGCGGTTCATGTGGAAAGGTTAGTCGAAGTGCAGATGGACCTTCATCGATTGGATGCGGTCATGCGCGACTTCGAAAGCGCGGTTGGCTTCTTCGAGCGAGAATGCGTGCGTCATCAGCGGGCGCAGATCGATCTTGTGCGCACCGAGTTCTTCGGCGGCGACGGCGTATTCGTCGGTGAAGCGGAACGAACCCTGATACCGAAGCTCTTTCGACATCACGAGATTCGCCGCCACGGGCGATTGTCCCGCCGGTAGATTGCCGACCTGAATGACCGTGCCGCCCGCGCGCGCGGTGCGTAATGCCGTATCGAGCCCAGCCGTACTGCCCGACGCTTCCAGCACCACATCGAAAGTGCCGCGCTGCTGCGCCCATTGATCGATGCGTGCGTGATCAGTGGCGAGCACGGTTTCGTCGGCGCCGAGTGTCGTCGCCATCTGCAACGCTTTCTCCGCGAGATCGAGCGCAACGATCCGGTGCGCGCCCGCACGCTTCGCCACCGCGAGCAGAATGCAACCGATCGGTCCACAACCCACCAGCAGCACCTTCGCTCCGACGAGCGACCCGGCGAGACGCAGCGCATGCAGCGCCACCGCGAGCGGCTCGGCCATCGAGGCCTCCGCGAAGTCGAGTCCGTCCGGCACGGGCACGCACTGATGCGCACTCACCGCAATGAACTGGCGGAACATGCCTTGCATATGTGGAAACGTCGATGCGCTGCCCATGAAGCGCATGTTCAGGCAATGATTCGGCATGCCCTTGACGCAGTACCTGCAGGTGCCGCAGTTGAGTCCGGGATTCACGGCAACACGTTGCCCGACCGCGAGACCGCTCACGCCTTCGCCGAGCGCCGCGACTTCACCCGCGACTTCATGGCCCAGCACGAACGGTTCGCGCACCGCAAAGTCGCCGCTCTTGCCCTTGAAGTAGTACGAGAGATCCGAGCCGCAGATGCCGCCGGCACGCACGCGAATCTGGACCTGACCGGCTTGCGGTTGAGGCGCATCGAGTTCGTCGATGAGGAGTTTCTTCGGTTCGTGAAGAACGGCTGCAAACATGGTCGTGGTCCTGTATCGAGGTGTTGCCGTATCGGCGTGCTCAGCGGTGCGCTCAGTGGCGCGCAGCGAATGCGGCGGAAGCGTGCGTTTCGCGCAAGGCCGCGTCGCGTTGCGGCGCGCCCCAGTCATGGAGATCGCCGCCGCGTCGCGCGGGAGCGGTTTCGGGCAGAAGGAAAAGGCAGACGGCCGAGATGATTCCGAGCAGCGCCACATAGATGACAAGCCCAATCGAATTGCCGTGCGTCGCCTGAATCACCTTGACCGCGACGAGTCCCAGCACGCCGCTGCCTATCAGCGATCCGATCTGCCAGATGAGCGCAATGCCGCTGCATCGAACGCGCGCCGGAAACAGCTCGGGGAAAAGCGACGCCTGAGGCGCATAGCACAGGCTGTGACCAACCGAGATCGCGAGAATCATCGCCGCCTGAATTGCGAGGCGGTTGCCACTGTCGACTGCATGAAACAACGGTACGACGAGCAGCACTTGCAGCACCGCGCCCGCGATGAAAGTCGTGCGCCGGCCAATGCGGTCCGATAGCGCGCCCGCCATCGGAATCGCGAGCAGCTCGAGTACCACGGCAACGATAATCGTCTGCAGCAGCAGGCTTTCGCTGATGTTGTGCGCACGTCCGTAGGCGAGCACGATCATCGTGTACATCGCGAAGGTGCACGCCTCGATCAGCTTTGCGCCGACGCCTTTCACGATAGTCGGTCCGAACTGTTTGACCACCTCGACGACCGGCCGCGACTCGACTGCCTCGGTCTCGCGGATGCTGGCGAAAATCGGCGATTCTTCCGTGCGCAGCCGGATATACAGGCCCACCACGACCAGCACGATGCTGCCCAGAAACGGCAGGCGCCAGCCCCAGTCCATCAGTTGCGCATGCGTGAGCGTTGCACTCAGCAACGCGAAGAGACCGGACGGAATCAGAAAGCCTGCCGGCGCGCCGAGCTGCACGAGACTCGCAAAAAAGCCGCGTTCGCGAGGTGGCGCATACTCCGCCGTCAGCAACACCGCGCCCGCCTGTTCGCCGCCGACGCCGAAACCCTGCAGCACGCGAATCAGGATCAGCGAGGCAGGCGCCCAGATGCCGATCTGCGAATAGTCGGGCAACAGGCCGATCACGAACGTCCCAAGCCCGACAATCAGGATCGTGACGATCAGCGCCTTCTTGCGTCCGATGCGATCGCCGAAATGCCCGAACACGATGCCACCAAGCGGCCGCGCCACGAAGCCCACGGCATAGGTTGCGAATGCCGCGAGCGTGCCGATCAACGGATCGCTCGACGGGAAGAACTTCGCGCCGAACACGAGCACCGCGGCCGTGCCGTATACGAAGAAATCGTAGTACTCGGCGGCGGTTCCGATTGTCGATGCAGCCGCTACGCGTCGCAACATCGCACTGGTTTTCTTGTCTGCCATGCCTGTCTCCTGGCCGTCGTTCTATCTATCGATGGGGGCTTACCAGTTCCACAGCGTGCCGTCTTCGAGCCGCGCAACGGGCAGATACGCCGGGTCGTAGGGATAGCGCGCGGCCACTTCCTCATCGATATCGACGCCGTGACCCGGTGCCTCGCCCGGATGCATCATGCCGCGATCGAAGGTCCACGCATGGGGGAACACGTCGAGCGCTTCCTTCGGGAAACCCATGTATTCCTGCACGCCGAAATTGGGCACCCACAGGTCGAAGTGGAGCGCCGCGCCCATGCAGACAGGCGACAGATCCGACGGGCCGTGACAGCCCGTGCGCACCTGATAAAGTGAAGCGAAGTCGGCGATGCGCTTCAGGTGTGTGATGCCACCTGCGTGCGTCAACGTCGCGCGGATGTAGTCGATCAACTGCTCTTCGATCAGTTGCTTGCAGTCCCAGATGCTGTTGAACACCTCACCGACTGCAATCGGCGTGACCGTGTGTTCGCGGATCAGACGGAAGCCCGCCTGGTTTTCAGCGGGCGTCGGGTCTTCCATCCAGAAGAGCCGATAAGGTTCGACGGATTTGCCCAGGCGCGCTGCTTCGATGGGCGTGAGACGGTGATGCACGTCGTGCAGCAGGTGGGTAGTGAAGCCAAACTTGTCGCGCACGGCTTCGAAGAGCTTCGGCACGAAGTCCAGATACTTTTCCGATGACCAGCTTTGCTCCTCGACGGCACCTTTGGTCGCGGGCTCATACATGCCGGAGCCCTTCGAGACGCCATAGACCGAACGCATGTTCGGCACGCCGCACTGGATGCGGATCGCCTTGTAGCCGGCTTCAATGTGCTCTTCATAGCGGTCGAGCGCCTCGGGAATATCACACCCGGTCGCGTGGCCGTACACCATCACGCCTTCACGCGACGCACCGCCCAGCAGCCGGTACAGCGGCAGGTTCGCCACTTTGCCGAGAATGTCCCACAGCGCCATGTCGACAGCGGCGATTGCAGTCATCGTTACCGGGCCGCGGCGCCAGTACGCGCCCTTGTAGAGAAATTGCCAGATATCTTCGATGCGTCCCGGATCGCGCCCGATGAGTAACGGGCAGACATGGTCCTTGAGATACGACGCCACCGCGAGTTCGCGGCCATTCAACGTGGCGTCTCCGATGCCGTGGACGCCCTCGTCCGTCACCACCTTGAGTGTGACGAAGTTGCGGCCGGGACACGTGACGATCACATCGGCGCGGACGATTTTCATGGGGATTTCCTTGAGTCGCATTCGATGGAACTGATGCTACCATACAAGTATATTTAATCGTCAACAACGGGTTTTCCCGCGCTTCGGACCAGACATGACCGACAGACCATCGCTTTGCCGTAGTGCCCTCGACTCATTGAACGATCACATGCTCGGGCCGGCATGGCGCGATCCGCGCATCGGCATCGTTCATCTGGGGATTGGTAACTTTCATCGCGCGCACGAGGCCGTTTATACGGAGGAAGCGATGCTCGCGGCAGGCGGCGACTGGGGCATCTGCGGCGTGACGTTGCAGGGCGACGTGGGCAAGCGCGACGCGTTGATGGCGCAGGACGGCTTGTATAGCGTGGTGGAACGCGGACCCGAAGGCGTGCGCGTCACGGTGATTCGCGCGCTCAAGGAAGTGCTCGCAATGCCACACGATCGCGCGCGTCTGTTCGAATTGCTCGTCGATGAAAATGTGCGGATCGTCTCGCTGACGGTCACAGAGAAAGGCTACTGCCGCGATACGCGAACGGGCGATGTAGACCTGAGCCACGAAGGAATCACGCACGATCTGGCGCATCCTGACAAACCGTCGACTGTACCAGGCATTCTCACCGCTGCGCTCGGGCAAAGACGCGACGCCGGCACGCCGCCTTTCACCGTGCTGTCATGCGACAACCTCTCGCACAACGGTGCCGCACTAAAGCAGGCGGTCGCGTCGTACGCACGCGTACTCGACGAGGAACTCGCCGACTGGATTGACTCACATGTGGCGTTTCCGTCGACGATGGTGGACCGCATCGTGCCCTCAACCACCGATGCGGAACGCGACGCCGCGCTGAGCGCATTGAATTTTCACGACGCCGTGCCCGTGCCGTGCGAGCCGTTTCGACAATGGGTGATCGAGGATCGCTTTCCGGCAGGACGCCCCGCGTGGGAGCGAGTCGGCGCGCAACTCGTCGACGACGTGATGCCATTCGAAGTCGCCAAGCTGCGCATGCTCAACGGGACGCATTCGACGCTCGCGTATCTCTCGATGCTCGCTGGCTTCTCGACGATCGATGAAGCAATCGGCCATCCACCTCTGAGAACTCTGGTCCACGCGATGATGACGGAGGAAATCGCGCCGACGCTCGACGTCCCGCCCTCGTTCGATGTGCTCGCCTATCGAGATGCGTTGCTCGCACGCTACGCAAACACGGCACTCAAGCATCGCACCGCGCAGATTGCGATGGATGGCAGTCAGAAGATCCCCCCTCGGCTGCTTGCAACGATCGAGGCGCGTATGAACGCGGGACAATCGATCGAACGGTTGACACTGGCCGTTGCAGCGTGGCTCGTGTTCCTGCGCGGGCACGCCGATGATGGCACGCGCTACGAAATCAACGACCCGATGGCTGCGCGCCTGAGTGCAGATGTCCCCACCGACCCGGAACAACTCATCGAAACCATGCTGTCGGTCAAGGAGGTGTTCCCGCCTGAACTGGCGAATCACGACGTTTTCCGGCGACAGCTGGTGCAGGCTGTCCGGCTCATCCAGCACGGGGCACTACAAGCCATTGCGATTGAGCGCGGCTAACGTGGCGTGGCCTCTTTCGCTAGTCAACGGCGCACGGCCATCCATCGCTACGGAGATATCGCTCCACGCCGCGAAGGTCGTGCAGGGTGTACAGATTCCGTCGGGAAACCGACATTCAACGGTTCTGTCGCAGTAAGA
>NZ_CYGY02000085.1 GCF_900007165.1 Paraburkholderia piptadeniae | reverse complement strand
TGGGGACGTTGAGGGCCCGTGGGTAATCGCCAAGAGGCTCGGTGTGAGCGGCTTTCTTCTGCCTACTCTTCTTTGCCGCGGCAAAGAAGAGTAGGTGCCGCCCCGCACAGGGGCAACGCCTGCGCCGCGAGGCGCAATCGCGGATGCCAGCGGCACGCCAAGAGCACTAAAGCAACCACAGCGTCGCCGACACAAAAACAAAAAAAGCCGCAGCTGCGCTAATTCCGCCAGTTCGCTTCATAGAAGCGAACATACCCGCTACGCAACACGACACACTGCGCGCCCGTCTCGGACAACAAACGCCGCGTGGCCGCTTCGATGCGCTCGCGGTGCGTCGAGAACGCGCCGATCATGTCTTCGATGCGAGGCGATGCCGCGCCGAAATGGTCTTCGAGCGCCTCGGCGGTAATCATGCATTCCACCCTTTGCCCATCGACCATAGCCGGAAACGCCAGAGTCAGCTCGCGCCCCGAGTACTCAGGGGCTTCTTTCGGGAAAATGATCTGCATGGGAACACCTTGGATGGACGACACCGCCGAGGGCCGCGCGTGCCCCTGTTCAAGCCTCCGTTATGGATCGCAGCGCGGGCTGTCAATCAGGAACGCACGCCGTCATCGCGCGCGCCTCAGTTGATTTCAACACTGTAGACGACCTGCGGCCGCCCGCAAGTTTTGTTACGCCATACGCCAGCATAGCGCCGCCATGCACCACGAACCGGCATTTGACCGGATCGACGGTACGCTCGATGGGCTCTGCGAACTGAGGGAAAGTCCCTGCGCAAAAACCCTGTGCAATGTGGCGCTGCAGCGTAAATACGCGCTAGAACTGGCTCGGCAGATGATGATGGTGTTCGTGCGGCCCGCTGTCGTCAGCGGGATGATCGGGCGGCGTCTTGCCCGGCAGATCGCGCGGCCACAGCGTGAGCATCGTGACACAGCCGACGATGCCGATCGCAATCGCGATCACGCCCGTCCAGACCTCGCGATCCAGGTAGTACAGCGAACCATGGATCGACAACCCGATGCCCCCAAGCGCGACGAAGATCGCAAGCGTGGCGAGGACGACTCTCAACTCCATGCGCACCATGACGTTCTCCTCGAACTGGCGCTGGCCGGGGCGATCATTGATAGTCCCAGTGCGGCACGCGGCGCGAACGCATGCCATTTACGATCATTGCACTTCTGCGCAGGAAGGCAAGCGAAAGACGCGCTGTGCGTCCTCCTGTAAGATGAACCGGCATGCGTCGGCGCGCATGTGCAGTTGCAGCAGTTGCAGCAGTTGCAGCAGTTGCAGCAGTTGCGCCGATACTGCATACGCAGTGCTGCATCGCGCAAGATCGCCCGCTTGCGCAGTCACACGTATCACGCATGCGTATGCGCCGCGCCCCTCAGCGCGAAAGCACAGCGTACGAAGACGCGCACAACAACGGAGACAAGCAGTGACCCAACGTTCCGTCACGCCGCCCGCCGCGGGCCGCGCCGACGTGATCGCGCAAGCTCACGCGCGCTCGCGCGAGTTCGGCCTGCGCGCTTCCGAGGCACCCGACTTCCATCCGCTGGAGCGGCTCGCGCTGCGCGATCTCGTCGAATGCAACCGCTCGCTGTATGCGCACGCGCTGCCCGTGATGGAAACGCTGCATGCGCAGATCGTCGATACCCAGAGCATGGTGCTGCTCACCGACAGCAACGGCGTGATCCTGCACAGTCTCGGCGACAGCGATTTCGTCGAGAAGGCGAAGCGCGTCGCGCTGTGCCCGGGCGTGTCGTGGGCGGAATCGGATCGCGGCACCAACGCGATCGGCACGGCGCTCGCCGACAGCCAGCCGACCGTCGTCCACGGAGGCGAGCATTTTCTGCAGGCGAACCGCATCCTGACCTGCTCGTGCGCGCCCATCGCCGATCCGTATGGCCGCACGATCGGCGCGCTCGACGTCAGCGGCGACACGCGCGGCTTTCACAAGCACACGCTCGCGCTCGTGCGCATGTCGGCGCAGATCATCGAAAACCATCTGTTTGCGAACCAGTTCGCAGAAGCCGTGCGCGTGCGCTTTCATGCGCGCAGCGAATTCATCGGCACGCTGTTCGAAGGGCTCGCCGCGTTCGGCGCCGACGGCACGCTGCTGTCCGCGAACCGCAGCGCGCTATTCCAGTTCGGGCGGCCGCTCGATGCGCTGCTCGCGCAGCCATTCGAAGCGCTGTTCGGCACAGCCTTTCCGGCCGCGCTCCAGCAGGCGTCGCGCGCGCCGGGCGAGTGCCTGACGCTCGTGCTGCCGAGCGGCGTGCGCGTGGTGGCGCGAGCCGAATACGCGGCGCGCCCCATGTTTTCCGCCGACGCGGGAAGCACGCGGACGCCCGCGCAATCATCGGCCGCATTGCAGGCGGCCAGGGCGCGCGCCGCCGCCGTCACGTTTGCAACGCTCGATACAGGCGACGCGCAGATGGCCGCCGTGCTCCAGCGCGTCGCGAAGGTGCGCGGCCGCGACATTCCGCTGCTCGTGCTCGGCAAGACGGGGACGGGCAAGGAGTGGCTCGCGCGCGCGATGCACGAGGAGTCGCCGCGCCGCGATGCGCCGTTTGTCGCCGTCAACTGTGCGTCGCTGCCCGACACGCTGATCGAAGCAGAGCTGTTCGGCTACGAGGACGGCGCGTTCACGGGCGCGAAAAAGCGCGGCAGCGCCGGCAAGATCGTGCAGGCCGACGGCGGCACGCTCTTTCTCGACGAAATCGGCGACATGCCGCTCGCGCAGCAGGTGCGCCTGATGCGCGTGCTTCAGGAGCGCTCCGTCGTGCCGTTGGGCGGCACGCGCGCGATTCCCGTCGACGTGCGCATCGTCTGCGCGACGCACCGCAACCTGCGCGCGATGATCGAAGAAGGCACGTTCCGCGAAGACCTGTATTACCGGATCAACGGTCTCGTCGTCACCTTGCCCGCGCTCGCCGCGCGCAGCGATTTGCCCGTGCTCGTCGAGCGGATTCTCGCTCGGCTGCGCAGCGAGGAGCCCGACAGCGCGCGGATGCCGGCGCGCGTGTCGGCCGACGTGCTCGCGATCTTCATGCGCTGCCGCTGGCCGGGTAATCTGCGGCAACTCGCGAACGTACTGCGCACGGCCGTCATCATGGCCGAGGGCGCGGACGAGATCGGCGTCGAGCATCTACCCGATGACTTCCTGCACGACTGCGAGCCAGAACGCGAGCCCGAACGGCCCGAACGCAGCGAGCCTCCACATGCCGATGCCGCGCAAGCCGAAGATTCGCCTGCCATGCTGCGCCCGGCTCGCATGGAAGAATGGCAAGCGACGCTGATCGAGCAGACGCTCGCGCGCAACAACGGCAACATCTCGGCAGCGGCGCGCGAACTGGGGCTCGCGCGCAACACGGTCTATCGCTACATGCGGATGCGCACGACGCATTGACGCGCGGACGGCATCGCCTCTTTTCGCGGATGGGCATCAGGCGCATCACCTCTTGCCTGTTGCCTCGTGAAACAGCGCAACGCGCCGCGCTACGTTAAGCTTCGTCCTGACCCCACGAATGGCCGGCCCAGACCGCGCCTCGATAGATGGCCTCCCGGCACGAACTCAAACGCTATCGCACGAACCTCGCCGATGAGCTCGACAGCGCCGCGCTGTACGAGACGCTGTCGCGCGTCGAAAAAGATCCGCGGCGCCGCACGCTGTTCAGCCAGCTCGCGAGCGCCGAGCGCGTGCACGCGAACGTGTGGGCCGACAAGCTGCATGCGAACGGCGTGCGCGTGCCGCCGCACCGCTACAGCATCAAGACGCATCTGATGCGCGGCCTGATCCACACGCTCGGGCCGAACTACGTGCTGCCGTCGCTCGCCGCCGCCGAATATGCGGACCGCGACAAGTACGCGAACCAGCCCGACGCCGCGCAGTTGTCGAAAGACGAACAGCATCACGCGGCCGTGATGCAGCAGATGGTCGCGGACGTCAAAGGCAATGAGCGGCCGCCGTCGATAGGCGCGCAGATTGCCGGCGCCGAGTCGTGGCACAAGAACGTGACCTCGGGCAACGACCTGCGCGCGGCCGTGCTCGGCGCGAACGACGGCCTCGTGTCGAACTTCTGCCTGATCATGGGCGTCGCGGGCGCAGGCACGGGCAACAAGGCGATCCTGCTGACGGGCCTTGCCGGGCTGATCGCGGGCGCGTGCTCGATGGCGCTCGGCGAGTGGCTGTCGGTGACGAACGCGCGCGAGCTGGCGCGCACGCAGATCGCGAAGGAAGCGGACGAAATCGAGCACACGCCCGAAGCCGAACAGCGCGAGCTGGCGCTGATCTTCCAGTCGAAAGGAATCGACGCAAGCGAGGCGAAACGCGTCGCCGAGCAGGTGATGCGCGACAGGAACAAGGCGCTCGATACGCTGGCGCGCGAAGAACTGGGCCTCGATCCGGCGGAACTGGGCGGCAATCCGTGGACGGCGGCGGGCGTGTCGTTCTGCCTGTTCTCGCTCGGCGCGATTTTTCCGGCGATGCCGTTCCTGTGGGCGCACGGCACGCCCGCGATCTTGCAGTGCGTCGCGCTGAGCGCCTTCGGGCTCGCGGCCGTCGGCGTCTTCACTTCGCTGTTCAACGGACGCAGCGCGGCGTTCTCGGCGTTTCGTCAGATCGTGATCGGGCTCATCGCGGCGGCCTTCACATTCGGCGTCGGGCGGCTGCTGGGCGTGTCGATTTCGTGAGTGCAATGGCGAGCGAAGAACTGTCCCGCGACGGGCCGCAACGACAGGAACAAACCTTCGAGGTGCGCGTCGAGCCGCTCGGCCGCACGTTCGACGCGCCCGAATCGCTGACCGTGCTCGAGGCGGCGGGCTTCGCGAATCTTCATCTGCCGCGCATGTGCCGCAATGGCACGTGCCGGACCTGCCTGTGCAAAATGACGTCGGGCCGCGTGCGCTACACGGTCGAGTGGCCGGGCGTGAGCATCGAAGAAAAGGCGGAGGGCTATATCCTGCCGTGCGTGGCTATCGCGCAGAGCGATCTCGTGATCGAAGCGCCCGATGCTGTCGATTTGCCGACGCCCGCGCCGCGGTGATAGATCCGCACCGGCGCGAACGAGCCGTAAGCCGAAACCACTAATTGATCGGCGAAAACCGCGGAACCTTGTCGCCTTCGTGCTCGATCACCTCGAAGAACACCGACGCCGGCCGCGTCCAGATCGTGCCGTTTTCGGCGCGATAGACGATCATCGTAATGCTCGGATCAGATTCGAGCGTCGCTTCGCAGATGAATTCGTAGATACCGCCTTTGTAGTGTCGATAACGCACGGTCACGGTCGTGTCCTCGAAGGTGTCTGGAACGGATGAAGCAGCGCGGGCAGCGCGCCGCAACAGCCGTCAGCTCGCGCCCTCTTTCATCTGCTTCAGATGCTTATAAACCGTCGCACGCCCCATGCCAAGCACGTTCGCGACATAGTTGGCCGAACTCTTGCCGCGAAACGCGCCTTCCGCATAGAGCGCTTCGACCAGTTCGCGCCGATGCTCGCGCGTGAGGCCGTTCAGGCCGATCTGCCGCTCGCGCAACCATGCGTGCAGGAACGTGTTGATGCGCTCCTGCCAGTCGTCGCGGAACAGCTCTTCCGGCTGCGCGACGACGCCCGCGCCCTTGATGAACAGATCGAGCGTCGAGCGCACGTCTTCGAACACGGCGATGTTGAAGTTAATGCACATCATGCCCGCCGGCTGCCCGATGTCGTCGAACAGGATGTTGCTCACGCAGCGCATGCGGCGGCCGTCCCAGTTGAGCTTTTCATACGGGCCGATCACGCGCTCGCGCGCCGAATGGTCGATCTCTTCGAGCGCGGAATCGTCGCCGATCTCCCGCTTCGACAGGTTGTTCGCCAGATACAGCACCGTCTGGTCGTGCAGATCGTGGATCACGACTTCCGCGTACGGGAAGAACAGCGCAGCGATGCCGTCCGCAATCGGCGCGTAGCGGGTCAGCAGCAGGTCCTTGACGGGAGACGTTTTCTTCTTGCGCATCGGCGGGCAGTGGCAGTGATCGCAGTGTCTCTCTCTGCGGTGTTCCTCGTGATGCCGCGCGCGCCTGACACAAGAACGGCGCGCAGCGGCGGCTGATCGACATTGTAGCTATTGTGCGTGCGCCCGATCACGCGTCAGATGGCGATAGAGCTCGCTGGCGATCGCGACGTCCTCGAGGCCCAGGCCGATCGAGCGGAAGAACGCGTGCCGCTCATAGTTTGGCTTGCCGCAAGTGCCCGCAACGAGCGACGGCAGATCGCCCTTCAGCATCTCCGGCGACCAGCCGTGCTGAGCGGCGAGCTTCATTTCGCCCGCGCTGCCGGGCGTCGTCGCTCGATAGTCGCAGTACACGTCCATCTCGGGCAGCCACGCCGGGTCGATTTCATGCGCGTTCGCGGCGTTCGTGCTGATCGACGTGATCAGCGCGGCCTTCGTCAATGCGCCGCGCGGCAGAACGGGCGTGCCCGACGACGTGCACAGCATCACGACATCCGCATCCTTCACGCAGTCTTCGATGCTCGCGCTGGCGGCCGCGCGCGCGTCGGCGGCCTTGAACGCGGCGCGCTTCGCTTCGTCGCTCGCGAGACCGGGCGACCAGACGCGAATCGACTGCCACGCGCGCAGCGGCGCGACATGCCGCAGATGCGCGAGCGCGACAGCGCCCGCGCCGACGATCGCCAGCCGCGTCGCGTCGGCGCGCGCGAGCCGGTCGACGGCGAGCGCCGTCGTGCCCGCCGTGCGTTCCGTCGTCAGCAGGCCCGCCTCGCACCACATCAACGGCTGGCCCGTTTCCATTGACATCAGCGCCGTCCACCCCGTGATGATCGGCTTGACGCCCGTGACGATATACGGCGAGAGCTTCGCGCCGAACACTTTCGCATCGCCGAGCGCGCCAAGATAGGTAATGAAGTCGCCGGCACCGTTCGGAAACAGCGTCAGCGTCTGCGGCGGCTGCACGGCCTCGGCGGAAGCAAGCGCGCGGAACATCGCGGTCAGCGCGCCGCGCACGTCGAGCGCGGGCAGCGCTTCCCGAACCGCACGTTCGTCGACGGCAAGTGGCAAGGCGGTCATCATCGGATCTGTCTCCTTCAGCAGCGAGTGATGCGTCAAATGTAGACTTATAGTCTACTTGAGACTTTTCAAAGCGTGGACAAAAAATCTCCATCAAGACACCTGTTTCGCGAGCGCCATCAGGCCGCTCAACGAGCCTTTGCGTGGCTCTCTCCCGCGTCCGGTAAGGCGCCGCGCGGTGTGAACGAGCATTTTTGATCACTGGACTATCGTATTCCCTATAGTCCATACTGGACTTTCCGTCTATATTTCACCTGCGCCGCCTGCCGCGTCCGCACCGATCATCAACGACAGGAACCGTCATGAACCTGAAGCTCTCCCTCGCCGCCGCCGTCCTCGCGATGACGGCTGGCGCCGCCCACGCGCAATCCGATACGCTGCGCTTCGGCATCGAAGCCGCCTACCCTCCGTTCGAAAGCAAGACGGCATCGGGCCAGCTCGAAGGCTTCGATGTGGACGTCGGCAACGCAGTCTGCGCGAAACTGAAAATGAAATGCGTGTGGGTCGAGAATGCATTCGACGGCCTGATTCCCGCGCTGCAGGCGCGCAAGTTCGACGTGATCAATTCGGCGATGAACATCACGGCCAAGCGCAAGGAAAGCATCGCGTTCACGCCGCCCATCTATGTCGTGCCCATCGTGACGATCGCGAAGCACGGCTCCGGCTTGCAGCCGAACGTGAAGAGCCTGCAAGGCAAGCGCGTCGGCGTGCTGCAAGGCTCGTCGCAGGAGGACTTCCTCAAGGCACACTGGGCGAATGCGGGCGTGCAGGTCGTCTCGTATCAGGATCAGGACCAGGTGTATGCGGATCTCGTCGCCGGTCGGCTGGATGCCGCCGTGCAGGAAGCGCAGACGGCCCAGGACGGCTTTCTTGGCAAGCCGGCGGGCGCGGGCTACGAGATGGTCGGCGAGCCGCTGAAAGACCCGTCGACGCTCGGCGAAGGCACGGGCTTCGGCCTGCGCAAGGGCGACAAGGCGTTGCAGGCGAAGGTCGACGCCGCGCTCGACGCGCTCAAAAAAGACGGCACGCTGACGGCGCTCTCGCAGAAATACTTCAAGCGCGACATCATCGCGAAGTGATACGCTTTCGAGCCGGGGCCGGATGCCTCGGATTCAATGCGCGAGCGCGTGGCGACACGCGCTCGCTGCGCTTTGGGCTCCATCACAAGTCACATCAAAGACCACTCTGATCGCTATGGATTTCGACGTCATCGTGCTGGGAGCCGGGATTGTCGGCGTATCGTCGGCGTTGCATCTGCAGGATCGCGGACGGCGCGTCGCGCTCGTCGACCGGCGCGCGCCCGGCGAAGAAACGAGCTTTGGCAACGCGGGCCTGATCGAGCGCTCGTCGATCGTGCCGTACGGCTTTCCGCGCAAGCTCGGCACGCTGCTGCGCTACGCGCGCAACCAGTCGACGGATCTCTACTGGGACTACAAGGCGCTGCCCTCTTACGCGACGTGGCTTGCGCGCTTCTGGTGGGAATCGGCGCCGCAGCGGCTCGCGGGCGCCGCGCACGACATGCTGCCGCTGATCGGCGCGTGCGTCGAGGAACACGACCGGCTGATCGCGCGCGCGAACGTCGGCGAGCTGGTGCACGACGGCGGCTGGATCGAGGCGTTCCGCACGCGCGCCGAATTCGACAACGAAGCGAGAGCGTCGGAAGACGCGATCCGCGAGCATGGCCTGCGCGTGAGCGTGCTCGACGCGGCCGCGCTGCGCGCGCAGGAGCCGGGCGTGGGCGAAGGTCTCTGCGGCGCGCTGCACTGGAAGGACCCGAAGAGCGTGAAGAATCCGGGCGCGCTCGTCAAAGCCTATGCACGGCTTTTCGAAGCAGAAGGCGGCGCGTTCGTCACCGGCGACGCGACGACCTTGCGTTCATCAGGCGATGCGTGGACCGTCGACACGCAACACGGCACGATTAGCGCGAAGGAAGTCGTGATCGCGCTCGGGCCGTGGTCCGATACCGTGTTCGGGCCGCTCGGCTATCGCATTCCGCTGCGCGCGAAGCGCGGCTATCACATGCACTATCGCCCCGCGCGGCAGATGCTGTCGGTGCCCATCGTCGATACGGAACGCGGCTACGTGGTCGCGCCGATGGAAGGCAACCGCCTGCGCCTGACGACGGGCGTCGAGATCGCGCAGCGCGGCGCGCCGCCGACGGGCATCCAGCTCGAACGCGTCGAGCCGCTCGCGCGCGCGACGTTCGGCCTGGGCGAACGCGTCGACGACAAGCCGTGGCTCGGCATGCGGCCCTGCACGCCGGACATGCGCCCCGTGATCGGCCCCGCGCCGCGCCATCGCGGCCTGTGGTTCGCGTTCGGGCACAACCATCATGGGCTGACGCTCGGGCCCGTCACGGGCCGCCTGCTCGCGGAGATGATGACGGGCGCGACGCCCTTCACCGATCCGAAGCCCTATCGCGCGGAACGCTTCGGCTAGGCTTCGCGCGAGATATCAGCCTGGCGCGCGCAGATAGAACAGCAGCAGCGACAACGACACCAGCGAGCCCAGCGTCGACAGCAAAATGGTCTGCGACGTGATGTGCGCCTCGCGCTGGTAGAACTCGGCGAGCATGTAGGGGCCCGTGCCCGTCGGCAGCGCGGCGAGCAGCACAGCCATATCGACGACGGGCGCGGGCAGCGAAAAGACACGCGCGGCGATCCACCATGCGAGCGCGGGCTGCGCGATCAGCTTGATGGCCGTCAGCACCAGCGACGTGACGGACCCGGACGAGCCCTCCGCCGCCGGACGCCTTTCCGCGAGAAAGAGCCCGAGGCTCACCAGCGCGCAAGGACTCGCGGCGCCGCTCAACAGCTTAAGGAACGTCTCGGCGCTTTGCGGCAAGCTCACGCCCGCGCCCGCGACCAGCACGCCGATGATCGGCGATGCGATCAGCGGATTCTTCACGAGCCGCCACAGCACCTTCGCGCCGAGCTTGTGCGGCGTGCGCTCCGTCTGCAGGCCCGCTTCGATCAGCACGATCGCGAGCGCGAACAGCACGCACGCGACGAGGATCGTGGCGATCGTCGTCGGCGTGAGACTGGCCTTGCCGAACGCGAGCAGCCCGAGCGGAAAGCCGATGTAGCCCGTATTCGGATACGACGCCGCGATCGCGTCGACGCTTGCATCCGCGAGATGCCGCCCGCTCGCCAGCCGCGCTATCAGCACGACGACGAACACGCCCGCGCACGCAATCGAAAACGTTGCGATAAACGCGGGCTGATCGAGCTGCCGCCACGTCGAATGCGCCATCGTGTCGAACAGCAGCGCGGGCAACGCGAGCCACACGACGAAGCGGTTCAGTTCGGAAGCGGCCGACGGGCCTAGCAGATTGCGGCGGCGGCAAAAGAAGCCCGCAAAGATCAGCGCGAACACGGGCAGCAGGATTTCGAGCGTGGACAGCATGAAGAGTGACGGCGTGCGGAAATGTGCGAAAGCGCAGACGTGCAAGCGTAAGCCGTTTACCCCGATACAATCCAATACTGATTGAAACCCTCGACGATACCTTTTCTGCATCATGCTCGACGTCAAGCCGCTTCGCTATTTCGTCACGCTCGCGCAGACGCTGCACTTCGGCCGCGCGGCTGCCCGCCTCAACCTGTCGCAACCGCCGCTGAGCCGGCAACTCGCGTCGCTGGAAGCGGCGCTCGGCGTCACGCTGATCGAGCGCACTCCGCGCAGCGTCACGCTGACGGCCGCGGGCGAGCGCTTTTACGCCGACGCGAAAGCGATCCTCGCGTCGATCGAACAGGCCGCGAAGAATGCGCGCGCGGCATCCGTCGGCGATACGGGACAGCTGACCATCGGCTTCACGATGTGCGCCGCGTATAGCGTGCTGCCCGCCTATGCGCGCGCCTATGGCAGCGCGCATCCCGACGTGACGCTCAACCTTCGCGAAGTCGTGTCGAACGATCTCGCCTCGCAGGTGCTCAATGCGCAGATCGACGCGGCGATCATGTTTCCGGGCGCGCCCGACAAGGGGCTCGACACGCGCACGATCTTCACCGAGCCGCTGTGCGTCGCGTTATCGCGCGATCATGCTCTCGCTCGCGCGCGGCATCTGAAGATCGCGCAACTCGCGCGCGAGCCGTTCGTGATGGCGTCGGAGGCCGTCGCGCCGAGCCTGCGCGCGACCATCGTCGATCATTGCCTGCAAGGCGGCTTCACGCCTGATGTGCGCTTCGAAGTGCAGTTGCAACAGACGGTGCTGAGTCTCGTCGACGAAGGCGTGGGCATCGCGCTCGTGCCCGAGTCGATGCGCAAGGCGCAACTGCCGGGCGTGGTGTTCAGGCCGCTCGTCGATGCGCCGACGATTTCGCAGTTGCTCGTGTGGTCGCCGTCGAACCGCAATCCGTGTCTTGCGCGGTTTCTGGCGATGGTGGTCGAACGGAAGGGAAGCGGAAAAGGAAGCGGAAAGGACAGCGGCGCGCGCCCGCGCGTTCGTGCGCGGACGCGGCGATGACGCGTTACTGATAAGCCGACTTGCGCGCCGCCGTGCCCGACGCGCGCGCAATGCGTTGGCTACGCTCGACCATCGCGCCGAACAGCAGGCCGATGGTCGCCCACATGAGCGCCTGCATGCCGAGCGCCGTCATGCGGAACTTCCACAGCACGACGGCCGGGAACGCTTCGGGCACTTCGTTGACGGTCGGCAGCGCGATCTGGATCGCGGCGATGATCGCCACGAACACGATGCCGCCCACGATCGACGCGTTCCACTGCCCGAGCCGAGGCAGCAGATGCTTGCGGACTTTCATCGCGAACACCATCACGACGAGCGACGTGACGATCATCAGAAAGAAGAGCCCGGTGCGCATGCCGATGGTATCCGGGTCGCCGACGGAAGGCGGATTCGCCGGATACTTGATGGTCGGCACGAGCACGACGGCGACGAAGGCGCCGAGCGCGAGCCATGCCGACAGCGCGCGCGCGCCGAGTCGTCCCACGCGGCCATGCAGATACGCAAAGGTCAGCGCGAACAACCCGCCGAACGCCATGCCATACGCGACGACGCCCGTCAGCAAGCCGAGCCCCGCCTGCGTGCCGCGACTGACGAGCTCTTCTTCGTGCCCGTCGCCGTGATCGTGCGCCGCATGCATCTTTTCTTCGAACGATATCGCCGTATCGACCAGCGGCTCGCCAGCGATGCGCGCGAACGCGAACGTGAGCAGGCCCGCGACGATGCCTGCGAGCATCCCTCGCATCAACAGCTTCCCAACCATGGTGATGACTCCCCTATGCGATCAACGGCCGATCAGTGGCAAGGAAAACCGAGCAGATGGCGGCCGTCGTGCACGAACTCATGCACGTACATGCCGGGAATCAGCGAAGTCGCGCCCTGTTCGGCGCCGATGAAATACAGCGCGAGCAGCAACAGCAGCCCGCCGAAGATCACCCACGGCAGCAGTTCGCGCAGCGGGATCGGCGTGGGTTGAGCAGGCTGAGCGGATTGACCGGCGTGGTCGAGAACGGCGTCGTTCATGACGGACATCTCCTTGGGGTTGCGCGCCCCGATAGTCGATTGAGGATGAAGTCGAAGCTTGGGTCTGGCTTCCGGCTTGTGTACTGCATGTCTGTGTACGCATTCACTACCGATTACAGTGGCGCGACCGCGCCGGGCTTGCACCGGCTTCCGCGCTTCGAGTGGCGTCTATTCTACGCGCTAAACTCGCGGACGCTTTCCATTTTCTTCCCGTTCCCTGGATAACAGCCTGTCATGCGCACACGCCTGTTGTTGATCAGCCACCCGGCTACGGCCGCACAGCGCAAAGGCGCATTCCCCGCCGACGAACCGCTCGACGCGCGCGCCATCGCCGACGCGGCGCGCTTTCGCGCGTCGAACGGCAACCTGCTGAACGCCGATGCCGTGCTGAGCAGCCCCGCTGCGTGCGCGCTCGACACCGCACGGGCGCTCGGGCTCGACGCCGCCATCACGCCGGATCTGGCCGATATCGACTATGGTCGATGGCGCGGCCGACGTCTGAGCGACCTTGCAAACGAAGAGTCAGAAGCGCTCGCGGCATGGACGCGCGATCCGTCGGCGGCACCGCATGGCGGCGAATCGTTCGACGCGCTGACGCTCCGCGTGGGCCGCTGGCTCGATGCGTTCGAACGCGACGGCATCACAGTCGCGATCACGCACGCGCCCGTGATTCGCGCGGCGCTGCTGCACGTGCTGTGCGCGCCATCCGATGCGTTCGCGCGGATCGAGATCGCGCCGCTTTCGATCGTCGAATTGCAGCGCGGCGAGCGCGGCTGGACCTGGTGGCCCGCGCATCGCTCATAAGCACCATAAGCTCATAAGACCCGCAAAGCTCATAAGGCCGGGCACGACAACACCTGCTGCGCATTGACGGTCGTGCCGGGCAGGCCGTTCGTGGCAGGCGTGCCTTGCACCGGCATCGCGATCAGGCGCACGGCATCCGTGCCCGCATTCGCGAGCACGTAGCGCTCGGGGCGGCCTTGCGGCTGCCAGTACGCGCGATAAACGCCGCCATCCGACATCACATGCAGCGTGCCGCGCACCGTCTTGCCGCCCGCGATGAAATCGACGGGTTCGCCGTCGCGCAATGCAAAGCCACCGGCCGCCGCGACGCTCGATGCGCCCGACGCGGCCGCGCCGCCGCTCGAGCCCGACAGCACGCCGCAGGATGCATCGCCCGTCGCCGCGACCGACAGTTGAGCGACCGTCCATAGCGCGAGGGGCGCAATCGTTCTGAATGTCATGAAGTGCCTCGTGTCGCCTGGGGCATCAGGTTTATCCGGCTTGAGTATGAGTCCTGGGACCGCAGACTTCGAGCTTGAAGTGATGGACTTCGTTCCGGGGATTTGATCGACGATCGAGTGCCACACCAAGGGTCGTACCCAACATCTCATGCGTGTGCGTGAATCGCGCGTCATGCGCACGCGCGCGAATTTTGACCGCATGGCACCGCGCTTTTTGACGTGCGATAAGGGTCGAGTCCTTCACAAGCATTCACCGACAAGAGGCAACCGATGGCTACGCTCGAAGCGTTTCGTACCGTGCTCGACGATGCACGCACGCCCGAGATCATCCGCAATCACATCATCGATTCGCTGCAATATGCGCTGCGCAATCACGGCCAGATCTTCACGTCGAAGGAAGTCGAATGGCTCCCGAAATGGGACGACGCGCGCATTCCCCTCGCCGCGGCGCGCGAGCTGCAAAAGCGCACGGCCCAGGACGCGCAATAAGCCCATCCATCGCGTGCGCTGTGGCCGCCGCTCGATCCGTTTCGCCCGGCGGATGCCGGCATGGGAAAGCCTGTGCTACACAGAGGCCTGTTTTTAAGGCATAATATGTGTATTGAAGTAATTCGCCGGCAGGCATCATCTGGCGATCTGCCTGATCGCAACGTTTCAATGCTGTTCAAACGTCTTCATCGCGTTGCACCAGGTTGCACGAATCGTTGAGCTAATCGCGTTACCTCGCAGCCGTTCAGCCACCGCAATAAATACAGGCGACGGGCGTCGGCGGTCCCCGTCACTCCGGCAACGCGCTACGCGCCAATACCAAACAGGGTGACATTCGTCATGCGTCCGGTGCCTTCGCGGCATCAACGTAGTGTCTCCATGGTTCCGCGTGTATCGCGGCTGCGTTCGAGTCAGCGCTTACGGCTCACGCCAACATTTTTCCATTGCGGCGCGCTCATATTGCCGCGCCGCCGGTTGCCCCGTTCGCCGCGCATCGCTCTTCCATTGCGCGTAGGCAGCCCGCACGACAGGAGTACGCATATGATCAAGACCTACAAGGGCTATGAGATTCATCCGCTCGTCTATCCGCGCCGCACGGCGAGCGGCGTGACGAATCGCAATTCGATCGATGGCGGCTACGACGCGTCGGTGCGCATTTGCCGCGTCGGCGCGAGTGCCGCCGACGAAGGCCGCGTGTTCCGCATCGCGCAGTTCCGGCCGTTCGAAGGCGCGGGCAAGGCACGCATGGCCTGCATGGAACATGCGGCGCAGGTGATCGACGGTCAGGTCGACGGTCAATCCGTTTCCGACCTCTGACGTACGCGCGCCACACAAGGCGCGTTCCACCTGCTTCACACGCATCACCGCGACAGCGTACGGGCTGCCGCGCAAGACACGCTGCGCGCCGCGCGCGGCTCCCTTCCCTCATCGACCAGGAGTTTGCATGGCGAAAGAAGACCTCATTGAACTGGACGGCATTGTCGACGAAGTACTGCCCGATAGCCGCTATCGCGTGACGCTGGATAACGGCGTCGTCGTGGGCGCGTATGCGTCGGGCCGCATGCGCAAGAATCACATCCGTATCCTCGCGGGCGACCGCGTGACGCTCGAACTGTCGGTCTACGACCTGACCAAAGGGCGCATCAACTTCCGCCACAAGGACGAGCGCAGCAGCGCACCGCGTAGCGCACCCATGCGCCGCCGCTGACGTCCTCTCTCACCGTTTCTCATTCACTCACGCGCGTCGCGCCTGACACGGCCGGACGCTGACAACGCTTTGGCGCACGATGCATGCGCATGGTGCGTCGACGCTGCGCTGGCGAAGGGCTGGCGACGCGTTGGCAATACCGGCGACGCATCGCGCGCAACCCATCCCACCCGCCTCACGCGCGGAACACGGCACTCATATCGTCGCTCGCGCCCGTCTGCATGCGCGTCACGACGCGCTCTTCCAGTTCCGCGAGATGCAAGCGCATTGCTTCGAGCGCAGCAGGCAGATCACCGCTGTCGAGCGCCTCGACGAGCTGCGCGTGCTCATCGGCGGAACAGGTCGTGCCCTTCGACGGATCGTAGAGCGCCTTGTACAGCTCCGTCTTCGCAACCAGTTGCGCGACGAAGCCCTGCAACTCGGCGCCACCCGCGATCTGCGTGAGCAGCACATGAAACTGCCCCGCAAGGCGCACCTGCTCGTCCACGCGCCCTTGCTTCAAGACCTTCTTCTCACTCGCGACATGCGCCTTCAGCAGACGCCTGTCCTGCGCCGACAACGCGCCGCATAGCGCCGTGACAATGCCCGCCTCGACGATCTGCCGCGCGCGATAGACCTGCCGCACGTCATCCTCCGACGGCGACGGCACGAACGCGCCGCGATTCGCTTCGAGCACCAGCTTGCCTTCGAACCCGAGCCGCGCGAGCACCTTGCGCAGCGCGCCGCGCGTGCAACCGAACGCGGCTGCGAGATCGCGCTCGACGAGCTGCGCGCCCGGACGCAGACGTCCTTCGAGCAGCGCCTTCGTGATCGACGCGTAGATGCGTTCCTCGACGTTGTCGTCGCCGTCGGCGGGTGGCGGAGTTTTCGGGCGTGAGGCCATGATGATTTGAGGTAAGCGGAAGTAGCCTGGCAACGAGCCGCGCAGGCAGCGGCAAAAAAGCGCCTGAAGCGGCCGTATTGTAGCCATCGGCGCGCGTGGCTGCATCCAGCATCGGACGATGCCGGCGCAAATACCGGCCATATCGGCTCACGGAAAAATGGTTAACCATTTTTTGCTATTATGGTTAACCAAAATCCCGCTTCTCTTGCAAGGCACTCCAGTGAACCAGACTCCCGGCATCGACACCACGCAGATCTCGCGCCCCAAGGCAACCACGGGCCTATCGTGGAGCGACGGCATCTGGCTTGCCGCGATCGTCGCGATCGGCCTCAATCTGCGTCCGCTGCTGACGTCGGTCAGTCCGTTGATGGCGACGATTCGCGCCGCCACAGGTCTGAGCTTTTCCGGCGTATCGCTTCTGACGAGCCTGCCTGTCGTCGCGATGGGGTTTGGCGCGCTCGGCGCGGGCATGCTCACGCGCGTGGTCGGCGAGACGCGCGGCGTCGCGCTGGGGCTGCTCGGCATCGCGCTCGCGTGCGGCGCGCGCTTTACCGCATCGAGCGGCACGGCCTTGCTGATGACGGCGCTGCTCGCCGGCATCGGCGTCGCCGCCATTCAGGCGCTGCTGCCCGGCGTGATGAAGCAGCGCTTTCATGCGCGCGTGCCGCTCGCGATGGGCCTGTTCTCCGCATCGATCATGGGCGGCGGCGGACTCGGCGCGAGCCTGAGCCCCTACATCGCGCGAGCCTTCGATTCGTGGCATGCGGGCCTCGCCGTCTGGGCCGCGCCCGCCGCGCTCGCATGTGCATGCTGGCTCGCGCTGCATCGATCGGCGGCGTCGTCGGGCGACACTCGCGCCGTGCGTGCGGCGGACCCGATGCCCCGCGCGCCACACGTCGCGATGTGGCGCAAGCGCCGCGCGTGGTCGCTCGGGCTGCACTTCGGCCTCGTCAACGGTGGCTATACGACGCTCGTCGCCTGGCTGCCCGCGTACTATCAGCAGCGAGGCGCGAGCGTCGCGCACAGCGGCTCGCTGCTCGCGGCGATGACCGTGTTCCAGGCCGCATCCGCATTGCTGCTGCCGCTCGCCGCTTCGTCGTTCCGCGACCGCAGGCCGTGGCTCGTCGCGGGTCTGTCGGCACAGCTGCTCGGCATCGTCGGCTTGCTAGCGTTTCCCGACGATGCGCCGCTCGCGTGGATCGCGATCGCCGGCGCGGGGCTTGGCGGGACGTTCTCGCTGACGCTCGTGACCGCCCTCGATCACGCCGACGATCACCGCATCGCCGGGCGGCTCGTTGCGTTCGTGCAGGGCATCGGCTTTATCGTCGCGGCGATTTCGCCCGTGATCGCGGGGCGTCTGCGCGATCTGACGGGCAGCTTCGCCGCCGCGTGGATCATGCTCGCGGTCTGCATCGCAGCGATGATCGCGCTGACCTTCGCGTTCTCGCCGCGCAGCTACGGGCGCTGGCTCGGGCCGCGATAACGCTCCGCTTCACGCACAAAACACAACGCCCACGCAACGCGATGCGCGCGCCGTCAGTGCGCTTCCCCGCGCTAAATGAGTGCAGCAGGCCGCATCGCGCACTGCTGCGGTGCAATACAAGAACCTGCGGACCAGGGTCGCAAAGCCTTGCCCAGCAAGCCTCCCAGCGATTGCTGCCCGATGGCATGCAAGTTGCGAATAGGTGAGCGCTGCTTGCAAGGGCGCAAGGCGGCACGAGTGGCGGCGACTGGAAAGCGCGGCCACGCAGGAATCTGGCAACGCGGCACCCTCCCGCGCGCTGCATCGCGCGAAGGGACAGAGAGCCGTAGAGAGCCGCAATCGGTCGGGCAATGACGTTCGACGTTCGTCGCATCGGGCAACGCACCCCGGCGCGATCCACGACAGAACATCGATCATGAGCAAACCCCGACTCGTCGTCATCGGCAATGGCATGGCCGGCATCCGCACGCTCGAAGAGTTGCTGACGATCGCGCCCGACCATTACGACATCACCGTCTTCGGCGCCGAGCCGCATCCGAACTACAACCGCATTCTTCTTTCGCCCGTGCTCGCGGGCGAGCAGACGTTCAACGACATCGTTCTCAATCCGCTGGAATGGTACGAAGAGAACGGCATTGCGCTGCACATGGGCAAGACCGTCGAGCGCATCGACCGCGTGCGCCGCAAGGTCGTCGCGAGCGACGGCACCGAGGCGCACTATGACCGCCTGCTGATCGCGACGGGCTCGACGCCCTTCATCCTGCCCATCCCCGGCAACACGCTCAAAGGCGTGATCACGTATCGCGACATCTACGACACGCAAGCGATGATCGATACGGCCGCCGTGAAAAAGCGCGCAGTGGTGATCGGCGGCGGGCTGCTCGGGCTCGAGGCGGCGAACGGCCTGAAGCTGCGCGGCATGGACGTGACCGTCGTGCATCTCGCCGACACGCTGCTCGAACGCCAGCTCGACGCGACGGCGGGCAACCTGCTGCAACGCTCGCTCGAAGCGCGCGGCCTCGACTTTCTGTTGAGCACGGCGACGACGGAGATTCTCGGCAACGATGCGGGCGAAGTGTCGGGCGTGCGCTTCAAAAACGGCGATACGCTCCCGACCGATCTCGTCGTGATGGCAGCGGGCATTCGTCCGAACACCGCGCTCGCCGAAGCGGCGGGTCTCTATTGCAATCGCGGCATCGTCGTGAGCGATGCGCTGCAAACGTACGATCCGCGCATCTATGCCGTCGGCGAATGCGTGAGCCATCGCGGCATCGCGTATGGTCTCGTCGCGCCCCTCTTCGAGCAGGCGAAGGTGTGCGCGAATCATCTCGCGCTGATGGGCATCGGCAGCTACAAGGGCTCGGTGATGTCGACCAAGCTCAAGGTAACGGGCATCGACCTCTTCTCGGCCGGCGACTTCATGGGCACCGAAGGCACCGAGGAAATCGTGCTGTCGGACCCGTCGGGCGGGGTCTACAAGAAGCTCGTGATCAAGGACGATCAGCTGGTCGGCGCGTGCCTCTACGGCGATACCGCCGACGGCGCGTGGTACTTCAAGCTGCTGCGCGAAGGCCGCAAGCTCGGCGAATTGCGCGATCACATCATGTTCGGCGAGTCGAGCGTCGGCGATGCGGGCGTGCAAGGCCAGAGCCGCGCCGCCGCGATGGCCGACAGCGATGAAGTGTGCGGCTGCAACGGCGTATGCAAGGGCACCATCGTCAAGGCGATCACCGAAAAAGGCCTCTTCACGGTCGACGACGTGAAGAAGCACACGAAGGCCGCGAGCTCATGTGGCTCGTGCACTGGTCTCGTCGAGCAGATCCTGATGAGCACCGTCGGCTCCGACTTTCAGGAACCCCCTAAAACCAAGGCCATTTGTGCGTGCACGGACCGCAATCACGGCGAAGTGCGCAAGGCGATCCGCGACCAGCATCTGCTCACGCATCGCGACGTGTACGACTTCCTCGAATGGCGCACGCCGAACGGCTGCGCGACGTGCCGCCCCGCGATCAACTATTACCTGCTGTCGACCTGGCCGCGCGAAGCCGTCGACGATCCGCAAAGCCGCTTCGTCAACGAGCGCGTGCACGCGAACATCCAGAAGGACAACACGTTCTCCGTCATCCCGCAGATGAAGGGCGGCGTGACCAATCCGGCGGAATTGCGCCGCATCGCCGATGTCGCGGACAAATACAACGTGCCGATGGTCAAGGTGACGGGCGGCCAGCGCATCGACCTGCTCGGCGTGAAGAAGGAAGACCTGCCGAACGTATGGAAGGACCTCGGCATGAAGTCAGGGCACGCATACGGCAAGTCGATCCGCACCGTGAAGACGTGCGTGGGCAGCGAGTTCTGCCGCTTCGGCACGCAGAACAGCACGCAAATGGGCATCGATCTGGAAACGATGCTCGCGAACATGTGGTCGCCGCATAAGGTGAAGCTCGCCGTATCCGGCTGCCCGCGCAACTGCGCCGAAGCGGGCATCAAGGACGTCGGCGTGATCGCCGTCGACAGCGGCTGGGAACTGTACGTCGGCGGCAACGGCGGCATCAAGACGGAAGTCGCGCAGTTTCTGGCGAAAGTGAAGACTGCCGACGAAGTGAAGGAATTCACGGGCGCGTTCCTGCAGCTGTATCGCGAGGAAGCGTATTACCTCGATCGCACCGTGCATTACATCGCGCGAGTCGGGCTCGACTACGTGAAGCAGAAAGTGGTCGACGATGCGGCGAATCGCAAGGCACTGTACGAGCGCCTGCTCTATTCGCTCGAAGGCTTGCCCGATCCGTGGGAAGCGCGCATCGGCGGCAAGCAGAAGCACGAATACATTCCGCTCAAGGTCGTCGCCTGATACGCGGTGCAGAACAACGCAAAGGACAAACCCATGGACATGCAGGTCACTCACTCCTGGACGCGCGTGTGCGACGTCGCCGATATTCCGCGCCTGGGCAGCCGCGTGCTCGAACGCGACGGCGGCAACGTCGCGATCTTCCGCTCGGCCACCGACAAAGTCTTCGCGCTGCTCGACCATTGCCCGCACAAGGGCGGTGCGCTGTCGCAAGGCATCGTGCACGGCGAGACGGTCACGTGCCCGCTGCACGCGTGGAATATCGATCTCGCGAGCGGCACCGCGAAAGCTCCCGATGAAGGCTGCGCGCGTCATTTTCCCGTGCGCGTCGACAGCGACGGCGCAGTGTGGCTGGACCTTGCCTGAGTGTCGTCGCGGCAACATGGAGTCACGATGAAAACCGTTACCCGGTCCACCTGCTGCTATTGTGGCGTCGGCTGTGGCGTGCTGATCGAAGCGGAGAACGGCCGCATCACGGACGTTCACGGCGACCCCGAGCATCCCGCGAATTTCGGCAGGCTGTGCAGCAAGGGGCTCGCGCTCGCGTCGACGGCACAGAACCTGACGGGCCGCGCGCTGCGCCCAGAAATGCGCATTCATCGCGCGGAAGAGCGCCGCCCCGTCGAATGGAACGATGCGCTCGATCACGTCGCCGCGCGCTTTGCCGACGTGATCGAACGGCATGGTCCGGACGCCGTCGCGTTCTATGTGTCGGGCCAGTTGCTGACGGAAGACTATTACGTGTTCAACAAGCTCGCGAAGGGCTTGATCGGCACGAACAACATCGATACGAATTCGCGGCTGTGCATGTCGAGCGCCGTCGCCGCGTACAAGATGGCGCTCGGCGCGGACGGCCCGCCCACCTGCTACGACGATCTCGAACATGCGCAGACCGTGCTGTTCGCGGGCAGCAACATGGCGTGGGCGCATCCCGTGCTGTTCCGCCGGCTCGAAGACGCGAAGGCGAAGAACCCGGCCGTGCGCTGGATCGTCGTCGATCCGCGCCGCACCGATACGGCGTCGATGGCGGACCTGCATCTGCAGATCCAGCCCGGCACCGACGTCGCGCTCTTCAACGGCATGCTGCATCACCTGATCTGGGAAGGGCTGATCGATCGCGATTACATCGAGCGTCATACGGAAGGCTTCGATGCACTGAAGCGTCTCGTGCGCGAGTTCACGCCGCGCGCGGCGGCCGAACTGTGCGGCATCGCCGAACACGATCTGATGCAGGCAGCCGAGTGGTTCGGCGCGAGCGATGCCGCACTGTCGCTCTATTGCATGGGCCTGAACCAGTCGAGCCACGGCACCGACAAGAATCTCGCGCTGATCGATCTGCATCTCGCGACGCGCCAGATCGGCAAACGCGGCGCGGGCCCATTTTCGCTGACGGGTCAGCCAAACGCGATGGGCGGCCGCGAAGTCGGCGGCATGGCGACGATGCTGGCTGCGCATCGCGATATCGGCAACGCCGCGCATCGCGAGGAAGTGGCGAAGCTCTGGGGCCTCGCCGACGCCGCGCGCCTGTCCGATCGCCCTGGCCTGCCCGCCGTCGAGATGTTCGAGGCGATGCGCAGCGGCAAGATCAAGGCCGTGTGGATCGCATGCACGAACCCCGCTCATTCGATGCCCGATATCGCGAAGGTGCGCGAAGCATTGAGGAAAGCGGAATTCGTCGTCGTGCAGGAAGCGTTCATGCAAACAGACACCGTTCCGTTCGCTGACGTCGTGCTGCCCGCGGCGACATGGGGCGAGAAGTCGGGCACGGTCACGAATTCCGAGCGCCGCATTTCGCGCGTGCGCGCCGCCGTCGAGCCCGCCGGAGATGCGAAGCCCGACTGGTGGATCGCCAACGAAATCGCACAACGCCTCGAAAAGCGCATCGCGGATGCAGGCTCGGCGCTGTTCGGCTATGCATCGACGCAAGCGGTCTTCGACGAGCATCGCACGCTGACGCAGGGCCGCGATCTCGACATCACGGGCATCAGCTACGCGCTGCTCGACGAAGCGGGTCCGCAGCAATGGCCCTATCGCGCCGATGCAAAGGAAGGCGAAGCGCGCCGCTATACAGGCGGCGTGTTCGCGACCGACAACGGCAAGGCGCGCTTTCACGCGACGCCGTATCTGGGCGTCGCCGATGCCGTCAACGCGCGCTATCCGTTCCGCCTGACCACGGGCCGGCTGCGCGACCAGTGGCACGGCATGAGCCGCACGGGGCGCGTCGGCAAACTGTTCTCGCATGCGCCGGAGCCCGCGCTTACGATGCAACGCGCGGACGCCACGCGGCGCGGCCTGAGCGAAGGCGACCTCGTGCGCATCGCGAGCCGCCGCGGCGCGCTCGTGCTGCCCTTGCAGCTTTCCGGCGACGTGTCCTCGGGCACCGTGTACGCGCCGATGCACTGGAACGGCCAGTTCCTCGCCAGCGGCGGCATCAACGAAACGACGCATGGCGCCGTCGATCCGCATTCGAAGCAGCCGGAACTGAAGCATGCGGCGGTGCGCATCGAACGCGCCGAACTGCCCTGGCGCGTGCTCGCCGCGCGCCGCGGCGACACCCTCGCGATGCACGCCGCCGTGCAGCCGCTGCTCGCGGAATGCGCGTATGCATCGGTGTCGTTCGAGGAAGGCGATCTGATCGTGCTGCGCGCCGCTCACGCCGAAGCGCCGCAAGGCTGGCTCGAACGCGTCTACGCGGCGCTCGATCTGCCCAAGGGCGACGACACGCTCGAGTACCGCGACGCGCGGCGTCAAACGGACAAGCGCGTGATCTGGCACGACAACGTGATCGACGGCTTCGTGCTCGCGGGCGATATCGCGAACGGCGACACGCTAATGGAGCAACTGCGCGCCGCGCAGCCGTGGCTCGGCCCGCGCTTCGCCGCGTTCTCCGCGCAACGCCAGCATGCCGCGCCGCGCGATCGTGTCGTGTGCAGTTGCAAGCAGGTGAAGGAATCGCGCATCAACGAGGCCATCGCGCACGGCGCGACGGTGCCCGAACTGAAAGCGACGCTCGGTTGCGGCACGGAGTGCGGATCGTGTGTGCCGGAACTGAAGCGAATGTGCGAGACTGCTGCTGTCGCCAGTTGAAAGCGCAGGGCAGAACCCCGCCATCCGACGCAATGAATCTGCTTGAACCACACCACTCGATGCCGTGCCATCCATGCTGCGCGTTTTGCTCGTAACTGACACCGACAAGCCGATCGGCGAGTTGCGCGACGTGCTCGCGCGGCTCGGCTATGACATGCTCGCCGCCACGGCTTCGCCACAAGCGCTGCACAAGACCGTCGAAAGCGAACGGCCGGACGTCATCATCATCGACACCGAATCGCCGTCGCGCGATACGCTCGAACAGCTTGCCGTGATGAACGCGACGGCGCCGCGCCCCGTGCTGATGTTCAGCAACGACGCGAACCAGCAGCTGATTCGCGACGCCGTCAGCGCGGGCGTCACCGCGTATCTCGTCGAAGGGCTCGCGACGGAGCGCCTTGCGCCGATCCTCGAAGTCGCGCTCGCGCGCTTTGCGCAAGAGTCGCAATTGCGCGAGCGGCTCGCGCAGGTCGAGAACGAACTCGCCGAGCGCAAGCTGATCGACCGCGCCAAACGCCTGCTGATGGACTCGCAGAAGATGACCGAACACGCCGCCTACGCGACGATGCGCAAGCGCGCGATGAATCAGGGCGTGAAGCTCGTCGAGGTCGCGCGCCAGATCGTCGCCGCAGCCGGCTCGCCAGATTGAAGCGCTGCCCATGAACACTTCCTCACACATCCCCTCGTCCGACGAAACGGGCAAGCTCGAGAAAACTCACTTGCGCCTGGGCTTCGTCGCGCTCAGCGATGCCGCGCCGCTCGTCGCCGCGAAGCTGCTTGAATTCGGCCACGCGCACGGACTCACGATCGAATTGCTGAAGCAGCCGTCGTGGGCCGCGATCCGCGACAAGCTGCTGTCCGGCGATCTCGATGCCGCGCATGCGCTCTACGGACTCGTGTATGGCGTGCAGCTCGGCCTCGGCGGACCGCAAACCGATATGGCCGTGCTGATGGTGCTCAACCGCAACGGCCAGGGAATTACGGTATCGAAGCGTCTCGCCGCCGCGCTCGACGAACACAAGACGTTGCCCGCCGCGCTCGCGACGCTCGGCCGCAAGCCCGTTTTCGCGCAGACGTTCCCGACGGGCACGCACGCGATGTGGCTCTACTACTGGCTCGCGTCGCAAGGCGTGCATCCGTTGCGCGATATCGAAAGCGTGGTCATCCCGCCGCCGCAGATGGTCGATGCGCTCGCGCAGGACCGGCTCGACGGGCTGTGTGTCGGCGAGCCGTGGAATGCCGTTGCGCAGGAGCGAGGCGTCGGCAGAACGATCGCGGCGACGAGCGAAGTGTGGCCCGATCATCCGGAGAAAGTGCTCGCGAGCCGGCGCGATTTCGTCACGCGCTATCCGAACACCGCGCGCGCGCTCGTGCAAACGATGCTCGAAGCGTGCCGCTGGCTCGACGATGACGAGCATCGCGCGGAGATCGCGCGCTGGCTCGCTGCCGATGAGTTCGTCGGCGTGCCTGCTGGTTCGATCACGGCGCGGTTGCTCAGGGCAGGTTCGGATGCGAAGCGCCGCCCTGTGGAGTTCTTCGAAGACGGTACGGTGAATTACCCGCATCCGTCAGAGGGCGCATGGTTCCTTGCGCAATTTGCGCGCTGGCGAATGACGGACTGGCGTGCGGATTTCGCGCGGATCGCGAGCGAGGTCAGTCAGACCGAACTCTATCGTCAGGCAGCCGCGAATGTGGGCGTGATTGTCTCCGCGCAATCGCCCTCTTCGCTGTTGATCGATGGACGCGAATGGAATGGCATTGCCGACGAGGCGTATGTGAAGGAATTCGCGATCAGGGCGTGAAGGGGATTGTCTGCGACGCTTCGGTTTTCGCAGCGCGCCGACCGGCATCCGCGTTGCTCATACCAGTGCGAAGGCCACCTGTGCGGGGCGGCACTGGCTTTCTTTGTCCTCGTAAGGGACTTTCGTTCGATGTGCCGCTATAAGGCAAGCAGCCTAGTACCACCTGTGCTGGTTATTGCCGTCGCACTATCGACGTCCCGATGCTAAAAAGCGGCGGAATTAATCAGGCGTCGCAGCCGGTCTTTCTCAGCCTCGCGCTTTTGACGTTCCCATATACCGCACTGGCAATCCTGGGACTCGATACGCATCGACTAACTTCTGCTCGAATTCCTTGTCGTACTTCGCCATGAAAACACGCCAACGGTTGGATCGATGTCCAACTTTTTGGCGTGCAGTTCATAGCGAGGGCTTTTTTCATCCTGCATCAAGGACGTTGCGGTTGAGAGAAAAATCCTGCGCAAATTTCGGAGCTTCCTGATAGTGCGCCGCTGCAGATAGCGATCAAATATTCAGGATGTCATCTCGATGGTCGTAGTCAGCCCGTCAGATGGCTTGCGTGGTCGACGGAACTGATTCTATGACCACGACCATGCCTGTTCAAACGGTGTGAACTGCCTGGATGAGCTTGGGCCCGCGCCGCATCAATAGTGCGTTCATATGAGTCTCGCTGGTTTCGACCGGCTGCGAGCTTGGCTCGCGGGCTGCCAAGCCACTGCATCCTGTTCGAAGTGGCCCATGCGAGGGGCGTGGCAACCACCACGGGCACGCGCGAAACGCGGGCGGCTCAACGCAGACACATGTTGACCACAACAAAAGGGAGACGCTGATGTCATGGTTCAAACAGCCGCGTACGCTGGAGATCACCAGCGAGGCGCTGCCGCAATGGGCGGGCGAGCCGCTGTTCGTCGTCTCACGGCTCTCCGGCCGGGAAAAGCTCGGTCACCTGTATGAATACGATGTCGAGGTCAGCACCCGTTACGACGAGACACTGACCGCAACTGAAGCGCAGGCGCTCGTCGACGTGGATGCGCTCATCGGCAAGGAAGTGACGGTGAGGATTGCCATTGAGGGTAACGGGACCTGGGAGCAGGGAAAAACCGGCGGCGCAGCGGCGAATTTCGGGGCCGACGTGCGCAAGCTCACGGGCCTGATCGTCTGCGCGCAGTGCGTGGGGGCGGACGACCGGCGTGCGTTCTACCGGCTGAAGCTCCGCCCCTGGCTCTGGCTGGCCACGTTGAACCGTGACAGCAGGCTCTGGATGAACCGCGACATCATCGAGATAACGCGCGACGTGCTGCAGAAATATCCGTACCCGTTCGAGATGCGGCTGGCCGGTCCTGGCGTGCGCCGCCGCCCGTATCCCAGGCGCGAGTACCAGCGGCAGTGGTGGGAATCGGATTTCTCTTACCTCAACCGTCTGTGGCAGGAATGGGGCATCACGTTCTTCTACGACGGCAGCACGCTGGTGCTGTGCGATTCGCCCGGCGCGTACAAAAAGCACCCGCCCGCCTATGAGACCCTGCGCTTTCTCGACCGCGACGGGCAGCGCATCGACGAGGAACACGTTCACGCGTTTCGTGTCGCCCGGCAGATTACGACAGGCCAGGTGACGCTGGTCGATTACGACTATACACAGTCGCTGGCGAAGCTGACCCATACGCAGTCGGACCATAGCAAGCGCGCGTTCGACAACGCCGAAGAGTACGCCTGGGGCGACTACTCGCAGCCCGGCGAGGGTCCGATGGGCACGGACCCGGCATGGCGTAGCGATCCCGAGTTCGACGGCCGGCACCTGGCGCGTGTGAAGGTGGAGGCGCACCGTGCGAAGAGCCTGCGCGCGAAGGGCAAGGGTAACCTGCGCGGGCTGATGACGGGCTACACGTTCACGCTCGAAGATTATCCGCTCACACCGGGCGATGGCGAATATCTCGTCGTTTCGACGAAGACCGAGATCGTCAGCAACGATACGGTCACGCAGCACGGCGGAATCGACCGCCTGTACAGCTGCACGACGACGTTTGCGGCCGTGCCCGCCAGCACGTTCTACCGCACGCCGCAGAAGGCGCAGAAGCCGCGCGCCTATGCGGAGACGGCGATCGTCACGGGCTATGGAGAAGAACCGGTTTACGACGATCATCTGGGACGCGTCAAGGTTCACTTCATCTGGGACCGGCTCGGCCCGAAAAACGAGAACTCAAGCTGCTGGCTGCGCGTCGCGTCGCCCTGGCACGGCGTCGAGCACGGCGCGATGTGGATGCCGCGCACCGGGCATCACGTGCTGGTCGGCTACTACGACAGCGACCCGGACCGGCCCTATGTGATTTCCGGGCATATGACCGAGTTCCACAAGGGACCGTGGAAGCTGCCGAAGAACGACGCGCTGTCGGGCTGGCGCAGCCAGGAACTGGGTGGCGAGTCGGCCAACAGCGTCATGACGGACGATACGCCCGGCAAGCTCCAGGTGCAGGTGGCGAGCGACCATGCGCAGTCGCGGCTGGTGCTGGGGCACAACACGCGCATCGATGGGCACAACGGACGCGACCTGGCACGCGGCGAAGGGTTTGAACTTGCAACAGAAGCGCATGGCGTGCTGCGCGCGAACCGGGGTCTGCTGGTGACAACCGAGACGCGCGCCGGGGCACTGTCGCCCGTGAAGGACATGGGCGAGACGGTGCAGCGGCTCACACAGGCGCGTGAGCAGCATGAGGACCTCGCGCAGCTTGCGCAGCGGCACAAGGCGCAATCAGCGGAAGCGAACCAGCACGACGCGACCGGCACGATCAAGACGCAGAACGATGCGATCAGGGGCAGAGCGAAGTCGCGCGACGATCCATCGCCGGAAATGACGCGGCCGGACCTTTTGGTCGCGAGCAGCGCAGGCATCGCGATGACTGCGGCTGACGGCACGCACATGGCCAGCTATCACGACCATGCAATCACGGCGGGCCGTGACGTGAGCGTGTCGTCCGGCCGCTCGTTCCTCGCATCGGTGCGCGGCGCGATCTCGATGTTCGCCTACCAGCTCGGGCTGAAACTGATCGCCGCGAAGGGAAAGGTCGAGGTGCAGGCGCAGAGCGATGAAATGGCGCTCGCGGCATTGAAGGACGTTACGGTCAGCAGCACGGACGGCAGGGTCGTCATTACCGCCTCGAAGGAAGTGTGGATTGGCGCGGGCGGCTCGTATATCCAGATCAACGGCAGCGGGATCATCAACGGCTCGCCGGGGCCAATCCTTGAAAAGACGCCGTCGTGGGACGTGCCGGGTGCATCGTCCGTGCGCGCGCCGCTGCCGGTTCTCCCCCTGACACCGCTCGCGCAGAATCCGGCAGAGATCTACTCGCAGACTTTCGATGTCAGTACTGTTGCCGAGAACCGGGGCATCGGGCCGAAGCTTGCTGACCAGCCTTATCGCGTGTATCTGCCTGACGGCACGATCCAGCAGCAAGGCATGCTGACTGAAGGCTCTACATTGACCGTCAGTACGTCTACATCAACCAAGGTCAAGTGCGAAATCGGTGCGGGCGACTGGAGCGTCGCCGAGGACGCTTACGACCGCCACGAACTGACCGTCGATGATGACGCAGGGGCGTAACCAGTGCACTCGAACTGAAAAGACAACACAGCAACTTCCATGGCTCACCATCACTCATCCAGTCAGCCCGCGCCCAAGGCACCGTCCAACCCGTATGTGCAAGCTACGATCGTCTTTCGCGACGTACTGCAAATGCCTATCGAAGGGTTGTCCGTACAGATCAAGGCGGGCGCAGGTGCGCAGCCCGCGCCCGCATGGATAACGGGACCGGACAGTGACACCGATTCCGCCGCGACTTCCGGCGCTGCCGCAGCTCCTGGCCCTGCCTCGGTTGCTATGGCAGCGTCAGGGCCGAACGCGTCAATGCCGCCGATGGTTGCCAACGACATCCAGGTGACGACGGATAGGGACGGCTATGCGGCCACAATTCATAACGCTGCACGAAACCAGCCGATTGATGTGCTGGTGAAGAACCGTCGCGGAGAGTATGTGTGGAAAGCGACGGTTATACCCAAGAAGGACATCTGTGCATTCACCGTTAACAGCCCCGAATATCACCTGGAGGCCACAACGAAGCTCACGCCGAAAGACGAGTTCGAGCAGGACCTGAATCTTCCTGTCCTGAAGCAAGGGGAAGTAATGACCATCGAACGGCTCGTGCGGGAGTTCGGGCCGTACATCGGCTGGTCGCAGAAAGTTACAGAACAGGGAAAGGTCAAGAAGGACTTCCCGACAAGGCACAAGGAGACGGCTACTGATGAAAAGACAAAAAAGCAAAAGACAACCATCACGATCGAGCACCATTACAAGATCGTTGATACGGGCAAGCCGCACACAGTTACGCTGAATGTTCTTGGGTCGCGGTTGAATTATCCCAAGCCGGAGACTTTCACCGAGGCCCAATTCACGGATATGGCAACACACCTCGGGGTTGAGGTTGCGGCAATCAAGGCGATTGTTCAGCAGGAGTCGCAGGGACATCCGTTTTTGGAGAATGGGCTTCCGCCTATTCTGTATGAAAGGCGACATTTTTTCGATCTCGCAGTAGCGAAACGGGATGGAAAGCATGGTTCGCGACAAAATATAAAAAATAAAAAACCGCCTACGAATCCGTATCCCGAGCACCCAGATTTATGCTTTAAAGGTCCCGATAATTATGGGGCGGGCGGTCTGCATCAATACGAAAAACTTGCGCGTGCGGCGGCGCTGGATTTTGAAATTGCATTAAAAGCCTGTTCTTGGGGCGGCTTTCAGATACTTGGCGAATATTATGCATCTTGCGGTTGCGCGACAGTGTTTGAGTTTGTTAATACCTTCCTGTCCGGTACAGACGGGCAAGCGAAGATTTTCATTTCCTTTATGAAGAATGTAAAACCGAGAGCGGTTGCTGGTTTAAAAGAACATGATTGGGAGAAGGTGGCTGCATCGTATAACGGTGCCAGTTGGCGCAAGCAAAATCCTGACTATGCTAGTAACTTGGGCAAATATTATGATCAATATAAGTAAAATCTTTATGGGTGTAGTGATGATGTTGGGCCTAACTACGCCCGGGTTTGCCGGGGAGGCGATCCTGTTCGACGACCCGAGCTTGGTCGGGTATGTTGATGATGGTCGAATTTCCGGTTTTTATGATGCCGAAAACGAAAAATTTTCGTGCTCTTTTTTTTTCTTGCAAGATAACGAAGAATTGCACCCCCCCAATCTTGACGGCTATACCGATACGAAATTACTTACATTCGTACCAAGTGATAAGTCTTTCGAATTTTCACGCAGAGACAAATCATTTGACATAAAGGGCGATCTGTATCGCAGCGGAAACGAATGGGTGATCAAGACGTCAAGCGCTCAGGCTGGGTGTGAGAATGCAGCGGGAGGGTTTATTTTCAAACTTGGGAGCTTGGAGGCGACTAAATACGTAGTTGCGAAGAAAATTGCCGCTATTGGCATTCGTCTTGTATCAGGTAAATCAATCATACATGATTATCGTAGTAGAAAATTTATCGCCACAAAAAGTTACTTGATAAAATGGAACGTGGTTGTTGTTCTTGAAACGCGTAACCAGTTTTCGTTGGTGCGCTTTGCTGATCCCAGATTGAATGCTGACTCCTATGGACGGGTCACTACCGGCTGGGTGCGCTCATCTGACCTCGTGGACCCGTTCCCGGCGGTCAACAAGCGACGGGGTCGATTCTATGATTGATTTTATTCGCCTTGGTGACTCCACCGACCACGGCGGCGAAGTCATCACCGCCTCCGAAACCATGCGCTACGGCGGCCGTCGCGTGGCCCGCAAGGGCGATGCGGTCACGTGCCCGCTTCATCTCGACATCAACCCTAACCTCCTTCTGGAAGGCGACGAAAACGTCACAGATGCAGGCGTGCCCGCCGCCCGTCACGGGCACAAGGCAAGGTGCGGCTGTCACCTCATCTCCAGTCTCGCCGGATGAAAACGGACGTTACGGTTAAACAGGACGGGTCCGCAACAGTTCACGTGCGAACGCCGCGCAAGATGAATCCCAATCCGGGCATTCCGGCCAACAAGGTTGACGAGGTTCTGCAAGGAATTGACCCGTTGCGGCATCTGCTTTCCGAACTGCATGAACAGGCAACGGGATTCTCGAATGGCTGCGCTCGGTCGATGACACGAACCCGATGTGCTGCCCCCAATGCGGTAGCGCGAAGCGCAAGCTACGCGTTCGCAAGGGAGGCAATACTGCGCGCAACCTGTACAGGTGCCATCTCTGCGCGACGAACTACAACACGCTGACCGCCACGCGAATTACAGCGGCAATCCAAAAAGAACAGAAACCAGGCAGCGTCGCAGACAACAAGACTCAATGCGCCGCGATATAAGCCTTCACGGCCGGCAATCCATCCTTCCCATCGATCGTCTGCACACCCGCGAGCCACTTATCCAGCGCTTGCGGATTCGCCTTCAGCCATTCAAGCGCGGCCTTGTTCGCGTCTTCCTTGTTCATGATCGGGACCATCACGTGATTCTCGATCGTCGTCGTGAATTGCAGGTTCGACACGAGCTTCGCCGCATTCGGGCAACGCTGCGCGTAATCGGGCGGCGTGGCAGTGAAGACTTTCGCCTCGCCGTAGTTCGGCCCGAATACATCGTCGCCGCCGGCAAGGTAGTCGATCTTCATCTGCACGTTCATCGGATGCGGCTCCCAGCCCAGGAACACGATCCATTTCTTCTCGCGAATCGCGCGGTTCACTTCGACCAGCATGCCCGCCTCGCTCGACTCGACCAGCTTGAACTTGCCGAGCCCGTACTGGTTGCCGTCGATCATTTTCTTGATCAGCGCATTGCCGTCGTTGCCCGGCTCGATGCCGTAGACCTTGCCGTCGAGCTTGTCCGCGTACTTCTGGATATCGCTGAAGTTCTTCAGGCCGCCGTTATACACATAGTCAGGCACGGCGAGTGTGTATTTCGCGCCCGTCAGGTTCGGCGTCGCGAGCACCTTGATCGAGCCTGCCTTCACGAACGGCTGGATGATCGGGTCCATCGTCGGCGCCCAATAGCCGAGGAATACGTCGATCTGCTTGCTCTTGATGCCCGCGAACGTGATCGGCACGGACGCAATCGTTTTCGTCGGGTTGTAGCCGAGTCCCTGGAAGATCGTCGACGCGAGGCCCGTCGTCGCGGCGATGTCGGTCCAGCCGACGTCGGCGAAACGGACGTTGCGGCACACGGCGGGATCGGCGGCGTGCGCGGTCGCGGCGGCCGTGCCCAGCAGGGCAGCCGCCATCATCAGCTTGCGTTTCATTGCATTCTCCTCGGAATAATTCTGTTAGCTCGCCTGACGTCGTTCGACGCTCGGCGCATGGCCGAACTGCGCGCGATAAGCCTTGCTGAAATGACACGGCGAGTGAAAACCGCACACGGCCGTCACGCGTGCAATCGATGCGTCCGTCGTGCGCAGCAGATCGCGCGCACGCCGCAAACGCAGCGACAGGTAATAGTGGGTCGGCGACACGTTCAGATAGACCTTGAACATGCGCTGCAAATGACGTTGCGACAGTTGCACGAGCCGCGCGAGTTCTTCGAGCGATAGAGGCTCTTCGATATTCGCTTCCATCAGCCGCACGACTTCGATCAGTTCGGCGCGCGAAAAGCCGACGCGCGCATCGACGGGTATCGGCTGCGGATCGCTCGCGCTGCGGATGCGTTCGAGAATGAACTGCTCCGACACCTGCGCCGCGAGGTTCTGGCCAAAGCGGCTGCCGACGAGATTCAGCATCAGGTCGAGCGGCGCGGTGCCGCCCGTGCAGGTCAAGCGGTCGCGATCGATCACGAACAGTTCGTCGGCGAAGCGCACGTGCGGATATTCCTTGTGCAGCACGGACATATCTTCCCAATGCACCGCGCAGCTATATCCGTCGAGCAGCCCCGCCGCCATCAGCGCATACGCGCCCGTGCAGATGCCGCCCAATGGCACGCCTTGCGCGGCGACATCCGCGAGCAAGGTCCTGATGTTCGCATCGACCGCGTTGCGGATCTGCGTGCCGCCGCAGACGATCAGCACATCAGGCATACCCGCTTCTTCGAGCGAGCAAGTCGGCTTCACCGTCATGCCGTTGCTCGCCCGCACGGGCACGCCGTCATGCGTGAGGACCGACCAGCGATAGTGCTGCGCGCGCGACACATAGTTCGCCATTCGCAGCACTTCGACCGCGCTCGTGAACGCGATCATCGAAAAACTGGGCAACGTCAGAAAGCCCACATGCGCAAGATTCGACAACGCCGCTTCGGCCCTGATAGACGTCACGTTGCGCTCCGTGATGCACAAAGAAGAATGTGTTCGGCCACCGCGAGAGCCCTGAGGCTCTCGCGGGACGATCACTTATTGGTTGTATTGCAGGCGCGCCGGAGATTTGGCGCCAGTGTCGATACGACTGCGATTTAGCTTTGCGCGACCACCGCCTGTTCGCGGCGCACGCGCATCACGCTGCGCAGACCGGCGAAGCGCGGCGCGGCAGCCGAGCCGGGCGAGCGGCCGAAGCTCTCGGTGATGCGGTCCAGAATGATTGCGAGCAGCACGACGGACAAACCGCTTTCGAATCCGAGGCCGATATCGAGTCGCTGAATGCTCGCGAGCACGTCGTTGCCCAGACCGCCGGCGCCCACCATCGACGCGATGATCACCATCGACAGCGCCATCATGATCGTCTGGTTCACGCCCTGCATGATCGATGGCAGCGCGTTCGGGAACTGCACCTTGTAGAGCAGCTGCCACGGCGTGCAGCCGAACGCCTGCCCTGCTTCGACGATTTCGCGGTTCACGTGCTTGATGCCGAGGCTCGTCAGACGCACGGCGGGCGGCATCGCGAAGATCACGGTGGAGAGAATCCCAGGCACGCGGCCCAGGCCAAACAGCATCGCGGCAGGAATCAGGTAGACGAAGGCGGGCATCGTCTGCATCAGGTCGAGAATCGGGCGCACGACCATCTGCACGTGCTTGTTCTTCGCGGCCCAGATGCCGAGCGGAATACCGAAGACGAGACTGATCAGCGTCGACGACAACGTGAGGCCCAATGTGATGACCGTCTGGTCCCAGAAGCCGGTCGCGTAGATCAGCAACAGCGAAGCGGTGGCGAATATCGCGAAACGCCAGCCCACGCGCCACAAACCGATCGCGATGAAGAACGCCATCAATGCCCACATCGGAATGGCTTGCAGGCCATGCTCGATCATCGCGGCGAAGCTCTCGATCGCCTTGCCGATCGAATCGAACGTGCTCGCGTCGTGGTCGAGCAGATAGTGAACGGACTGGTCGACCCAACGGCCGAGTGGAATGATCTCAGACATGGGCACCACCTCGATTGCGCGTAATGACTTTCAAAACTGCCGCCTGATCGACGGAACCGCAATAGCGGTCTTCGTCGTCGACCACAGGCAGCGCGGTCGTGCTCGCGCACACGCGCGACACCACATGTTCGAGCGGCGCGCCGCGCGAAATGCATTCGATCTTCTTGAGCGACGGTGTCCCGTTACTCATGTTACCCATCGCATCGCGCGTGACGAAGCCGCGAATGCGCCGCTCCGCATCGAGCACGAACGCGTATTCGGCGCTGCCGTTCAGCGACTCGGCGACGCTCGTCTGGTCGAGATCGCGCAAGGTGGGCACGCCGTTCGCCTGCATCAGATCGCCCGCCGTCAGATAGCGGCTCGTATCGACGCCTTCGAAGAACGCGCGCACGTAGTCGTCGGCGGGATTCGCGATGATGTCCTGCGGCGTGCCGATCTGCACCACGCGGCCGCCCTCCATGATCGCGATGCGGCTGCCGATGCGCAGCGCCTCTTCCAGATCGTGAGACACGAACAGGATCGTGCGGCGCTGGTTCTTTTGCAGCTCCAGCAGCACGTTCTGCATTTCCTTGCGCTTCAACGGATCGAGCGCGGAGAACGCTTCGTCCATGATCATCAGCGACGGGTTCACGGCAAGCGCACGCGCAAGACCCACGCGCTGCTGCATGCCGCCCGACAGTTCCGCCGGCAGCTTGCCCGCGAACGTCGCGAGGCCCACCTGCTCGAGCACGTCGAGCGCGCGCTTCTCGCGCTCCTTGCGTCCCATGCCCGCCACTTCGAGTCCGAACGCAGCATTCGCCAGCACCGTGCGTTGCGGCATCAGCGCGAACGACTGGAACACCATGCTCATGTCGGTGCGGCGCAGCGACGTCAGCTCGGACCGCTTGATGGCCGCCACATCGCGACCATCGATGATGACCTTGCCGGCCGTCGGTTCGACGAGCCGGTTGATGAGACGGATCAGCGTGGACTTGCCGGAACCCGACAGGCCCATCAGCACGAAAATCTCGCCTTCCTGCACGTCGAAGGACGCGTTGTGAACGCCCACGACATGCCCCGTTTTGGCGAACACCTCGTCTTTCGACGCGCCTCGCGAGAGCATGTCCTGAGCCATTTTCGGGTTGGGCCCGAAAACCTTACATAAACCTTCGACCACGACCTTTGGGGATTTCATTGAGTCCATCTCCTCGTGGTGCAGGCGCCGGCCCGCACAGTGTGACTACATAGTTGCCAGAAAAAACCCCGGCTAGCCGACTAATTGCGACAGACGCTTGCGGAAATACGACACGCGCAAAAGCGAACGGCCGTTAGAGGATGGCCGCGAGGCTTGCCCAGCAAGGGTTTGTGACGATGGTGCAGTGCGTGATGAGCGGATGCGCATGTCGCTTGTGGAAAGGTCCGCGTCCGTTCAGCGATTCAGGCGTTGCGTCGTGCGGCTTGTACGGCCGCGCCTTGCCACAGGACAGCAGCAGTGTCGATACGGTTTTGTCCTCGCTCGCGCTCTGCTGCAATGCAACTGCCGTGCTTCGTGATGCGAGCCGCTACGGCATCGGTGCATGCATCGCGCGGGGAATCGGCTAAGCTCACCTTGCAGCGACAGGACAACGAAGAAGCAGGCAAAACGAAGCAGACCCAGGAGACATCATGCGCAAACTTCGCTCGCAGAGCTGGTTCGGCGGCAACGACAAGGACGGCTTCATTCACCGCTCGTGGATGAAAAGCCAGGGCATTCCTCACGACGAATTCGACGGCCGCCCCGTCATCGGCATCTGCAATACGTGGTCCGAACTGACGCCCTGCAACGCCCACTTTCGCGAGCTCGCCGAGTACGTGAAACGCGGCGTGCGCGAAGCGGGCGGCCTGCCGCTCGAATTCCCCGTGATGTCGCTCGGCGAATCGAATCTGCGGCCCACGGCGATGCTGTTCCGCAACCTGGCTTCGATGGATGTCGAGGAGTCGATACGCGGCAACCCGATCGACGGCGTGATCCTGCTGGTCGGCTGCGACAAGACCACGCCTGCGCTGCTGATGGGCGCGGCGTCCTGCAATCTGCCCGCGCTGGCGGTATCAGGTGGGCCGATGCTTAACGGCCGCTATCGCGGAAGCACGCTCGGCTCGGGCACGGGCGTGTGGCAGATGTCCGAGGAAGTGCGCGCGGGCACGATGAGCCAGCAGGAATTCATCGATGCCGAATCGTGCATGAACCGCTCGCGCGGCCATTGCATGACGATGGGCACGGCATCGACGATGGCGTCGATGGTCGAATCGCTCGGCATGGGCCTGCCGCACAACGCGGCGATTCCCGCCGTCGATGCGCGCCGCCAGGTGCTCGCGCATCTCGCGGGACGGCGCATCGTCGAGATGGTGCGCGACGATGTGACGATGGACAAGATCCTCACGCGCGAAGCCTTCGAGAACGCGATCCGCACGAACGCTGCCATTGGCGGATCGACGAATGCCGTCGTGCATCTGATCGCGCTCGCGAAGCGCATCGGCGTCGATCTCAAGCTCGAAGACTGGGAACTCGGATCGAGCGTACCGTGCCTCGTGAATCTGCAGCCGTCGGGCGAGTACCTGATGGAAGATTTCTACTACGCGGGCGGCTTGCCCGCGGTGTTGCGTCAACTGGGCGAGCAAGGTCTTCTGCATCGCGATGCATTGACCGTCAACGGCAAGTCGATCTGGGACAACGTCTGCGACGCGCCCAACTACGATCAGAAAGTCATCACGACCTTCGCCGAGTCGTTCAAGCCGCATGCGGGCATCGCCGTGCTCAGAGGCAATCTCGCGCCGAACGGCGCCGTCATCAAGCCATCGGCAGCGACGACTTCGTTGCTCAAACATCGTGGCCGCGCCGTGGTATTCGAGAACGTCGAAGAACTGCACGCGAAAATCGACGACGACTCGCTCGACATCGACGAGCACTGCGTGATGGTGCTCAAAGGCGCGGGCCCGAAAGGCTATCCGGGCTTCGCGGAAGTCGGCAACATGCCGTTGCCGAAAAAGGTCCTGCAAAAAGGCATTACCGACATGGTCCGCATTTCCGATGGCCGCATGAGCGGCACGGCCTACGGAACAGTCGTGCTGCACGTGTCGCCCGAAGCGGCGGCAGGTGGTCCGCTCGCACTGGTGCAGACAGGCGACATGATCGAACTCGACGTCGACGCGCGGCGCCTGCATCTCGATGTATCCGATGAAGAACTCGAACGGCGCCGCGCCGCATGGCAAGCGCCTGAACCGCCGGCGCGCGGCTACTACCGGCTATACGTCGAGCACGTGTTGCAGGCCGACCAGGGCGCCGATCTCGACTTCCTCGTCGGCGCAAGCGGCGCGCCCGTGCCGCGCGAATCGCATTGATATGGCATCGATCATGACGTCACGCCTCGATTCTTTTTCGCCGCGCGGCATATGGCCCGTGCTCTACGCGTATTTCGACGCCGACAACGCGCTCGACCGATGCGCGACTCACACGCAGATCGATCGCACGATCGAAGCGGGCGCAAGCGGTATCGTGATTCTTGGCCTTGCGACTGAAGTGAACCGTCTGTCGCTTGAAGAGAAGCGGCGCTTTATCGAATGGACTAGCGCACACATCGACGAACGCGTTCCTCTGGCCGTCACGATCACGGGCGATACCGTCGATGCGCATCTCGCGCTGGCGGATTACGCAGTGGAACACGGCGCGTCGTCGCTGATCCTTCAGCCGCCTTCCGCGCGCGACAAACCCGAATCGTTCTACTTCGATTTCTTTGCCGACATCATGCAGCGCGTGCGCGTGCCCGTGGGCATTCAGAACGCACCTGAGTATCTGGGCGTAGGGTTGTCGGTACAGTCGCTCGTCGAGCTTTCGGCGCAGTGCCCGCAATTCCAGTGGCTAAAGGGCGAAGGTCCTGCCACAGTCATTCAATCGACGATAGAACGCCTGCGGGAACAAGGCGGTCCACTGCCCGTCTTCAATGGACGCGGCGGACAGGAGCTAGTCGACAATCTGCGCGCCGGTTGTGCGGGACTGATCGTTGCACCCGATACATTCGACTGGCAAGCCGCCATTTATGATGCTTTTGCCGGAGACGATCACGCGACGGCAGGAGCGCTGTATGAAGGCATCCTGTCGTCCATCGTATTCGTGATGCAATCGCTCGACGCATTGACGTGCTACGGCAAACGGATCGCCGCGTGGCGGATGGGTTTCGACGTCGTTCATGATCGCGGCATGCGTCCGACCGCGTTTGGACTCGAATGCGCGCGCCGGTTTGCGAGCCGACTCGGTCCGTTCGCGGACCAGCGCCCAACGCGCATCTGACGCAAGTACAAAGGGGGAAGACGCTCGCGCGCTTCCCCCTTCAGCCTCAGCGTGGCGCGCTCGTTACTGCGCTGCCGATGCTGCTTCGTCGCTGGCTGCCTTCGGCGCTGCCTTGTGAGCGTGGTGCTTCTTGGCGTGATGCTTCTTTGCGTGATGCTTTGCGGCGGGCGCCGATGCAACAGCCGGTGCCTGTTCCGTGGCGGCGGGAGCCGATGCCTGCGCGAATGCGGCGACCGAGAACAGACCTGCCAGGGCGGCAGCGATGATGTGCTTGTTCATTGACTTGATTCCTCAAAACCTTGCGTTGATTAAACGGCTCACGGGCCGCCGACCTGATAGGTCATCGCTCTAAACGCCTCGCCTGACAAAGCGTTGACGCCTTTCCCCCCGCCCCTTCATTTTTGACAGTTCTTGACGAACAGTTGAAGTTCAACGAAGCATCGTGTTGATCTCGACGACATCCGTGAGACTCAGCGTCGACGTATCGCCTTTTAGCTGCAACAACGTGACGACGGCGTCGTAGCGTGCGGCAAGCAGATCGCGCTGCGTCGAATACAGCGTATCGATCGCGCGCAAGACATCGGTGCTCGTGCGCGTGCCGACCTTGTAGCCGACCCGTGTGGCCGCGAGCATTTCGCGGCACGACGCGAGCAGATGCACGAGCATGTCCACGCGTGCGCGGCCTTGCTGATAGCGCGCGTAGTTGTCGCGAGCGGATGCGTCGGCCGTGCGCGTCGCGCCGACGAGCGCTTGCATCGCCTCGTCCTGCAGCGCCTCGGTTTGCCTGACTTTCGATTGCGTCGCCCCGCCCGAGTAAAGCGGTATCGACACGGCGAGCATACCCGTTGCCGTCGTCGTCGGTCGTGCGTAGCCGGATGCCGCGCCCGACGGCGTATAACTGCCCGTCAGAAAGACGGACGGATAATGCTCGCCCTTCGCCTTGCCGACATCGAATTTCGCGACTTGCCATTCGAGCTGCTTCTGTTGCACCGGATAGCCATGATCCTTTGCCTGATTCGCCCACGCATCGGCGTCCTCGGGTGCGAGACGCGGCAGCGCAAGCGTATCGGGCAAACGCGACGGCGCGCCGAACGGCACGCCTGTCACCTGTTCCAGCGCGCGGCGCTTCGCGGCAAGCGCGCTTTGCGCTTCCGACTGCTGCAACGTGACCTGCTCGCGCGCCGTCAGCGCTTCGCGCATGTCGATGACGGTCGCCTCGCCGGCCACGCGGTTGCGCTGCAGAATCTGGATCTGCGCATCGACGGCGGCGCCGTAGTCGGACGCGCGCTTCACTTCGTCCTCCGCCGCGAGTTCGTCGAAGTAGGCGCGCACGGCGCGCAGTAATGCCGTCTGCTGCGCGAAGTCCACATTGACCGCGCCCAACGCCTCGACGTAGTCGGCCTGCCTGTATGCCTCCCATTTGGTCCAGTCGAAGATCGGCTGCGTGAGCGACACGGTCCAGCCGTTCTGCCAGTACGACGTGCGCGGGAAACCTTGCGTCGCGATGCTGTTGTACGTGCGTCCCCAGCCCCCGGATATCTGCGGCAAAAGAGCTGCGCGCGCTTGCGGCACCGCCTCTTTCGAAGCGACCTGAGCGGCCCGCGCCTGCGCCAGATCGGCATCGCGCCCGAGCGCCTGCTGCACGACGGTGACGAGATCGGTGGCCTGAGCGCTTGCGCTCGCGTTGAGCAAACAGAGTGCTGCCGCCATCCCGATTGAGTGTTTGAAACTACGCATGCAACGGTTCCACTTCGATATGACCATGATTTGACGGCTCGCGCATCAACGCGCCGTCGATGAGCCGGTAGCGCGTGCCGAAGCTCGCGGCAAGCGACATGTCGTGTGTAATCGCGACGACCGTGCAATCGAGGCGCTGCAGCAGCGCGCCGATGTGCTTGACGGATGCAGGATCGAGATTCGACGTGGGCTCGTCGAGCAGCAACAGGCTGCGCTGCTGATAGAGCGCACGGGCAAGCAACAGGCGTTGACGCTGCCCCGCGGAGATGTTGGCGATCGTGTCGCTGATAACGGTGCGCGTGCGCATCGGCAAACGCATCACGTCGTTCCACAGGCCCACGTCTTCGAGTACCGATTGCACGCGCGCCTCGTCGATATTGCCCGAGAACAGCGACACGTTATCCGCGATCGAGCCGTGCAGGATCAGATCGCCCTGCCGCATGTGCGCTGCGTGACGGCGGATTTCGTCGACGGTGAGGTTCGGCCATGCGATGCCGTTGAGCGAAATATGCCCTTGTTGAAGAGGTTCCGCGGCTGAAAGCAGCTTGAAGAGCGTCGACTTGCCCGCGCCCGATGGCCCCGTGATCGCGATCTTGTCGCCCACGTTAATCTCAATGCTCGCGTTCTTCAGCACAGGCTGATCGGACACGCCATAGCTGAACGTGACATCGCGCACGTCGATGCGCTCGAACGCACGCACTTCCGTTGCGCGATTCGTATCGGCGGCCGGCGTATAGCGCTCTTCTTCACACTCGGCGATATCGTCCACGCGCGCCACGGGCACGCTGAGCATGAAATGCGAGAACACGCCGTTGACGGTGCGCGCAAAGCGCTCGGACATCAGCGACTTGTAGATCAAAAACGAATAGAACACGCCGACCGATACCTTGCCGCCCAGCATCAGCCGTGCGGAAAACCAGGTGATCGCGAGCGTATCGGCGTACTGCACCGCTTTGAGGATGGCATCGCGCGCGCTGCTCAAGCGGTTGTCGGTCAAGAGCGCCGCGACATACTCGCGATACTTCGTCATGAAGATTGCCGTTCGCCGCGTCTCGCCTTGCGCGAGCTTGATCAGCGACGCGGCGCGTATCGTCTCGATCAGCGCATCGTCGCAGCGCGCGGAAGTTTCGAGCACGAGCGCATGGTTGTCGCGCATCCGAGCGAACATGCCCAGCGCAATCGACAGATAGACCACGAAGATCGCCAGCGCGAAGGCCGTCAACCGTGGGCTTTGGATCAGCATCAGCGCGAGCGCGAGCACGCCGACGGCCGTGTCCACGCACATATGCGTGAAAGTGCGGACGGCCTGAACGCTGATTTCGTCCTGTGCCTTGAGACGCGCAAAAACGTCGCCGACATGGCGCTTTTCGAACCACGACATCGGATTGCGCAATAGCTTCCCCAGCAGCCCTTCCGTCGTGTTGATCTGCGTGCGCTGATGCAGCAGTTCGATCAGCCGCGTTTCCACGTATTGGCTCAACGCCCCGACGGCAAAAATGCCCGCGAACGTCAGCGCAAGCACGTTCAACAGATCGACGTTGTCGGCCGCGACGACATAGTCGAGCACCAGGCTGCCGAGGTACGGCGCCGCGAGAATCGCGAACTGGCTGCCGAGCATCACGAACATCACTTTCGCGAGATGCCTGCGCAGATCCGGATTGAGCGCACGCACGCGCGCCAGTGCTTTCGGAACCTGGGATTTCACCTTCACGCGCGGCATGCCGGGTGTCGGCGAACATTCGAGCAGGAAGCCCGACACGGCGGCCGCGAAGGTGTCCATCGAAATACGCCGCCGCCCCGTCGCCGGGTCGATGACCTGCACATAGCCACGCCCGCACTTCTCGAAGACGACAAAATGCGCGCCGCCGAAATGAAGGATCGAGCCGCGCCTGATGGTTGGCACGTCTTCGAGTCCGAAACGATAGGCCTGCACCGCCAGTCCGAACTCGGTGGCCATGTCATAGAGGTCCATCAACGAGAGGCCGTTCGCGGAGATGGGCCGATACGCAGACAGCTCGCGCACTTCGGTTGCGCGGCCGAGATGCGTGAGCACCATCGCAAGACACGCGTAGCCGCATTCCGCGACTTCGTTTTGATAGATCGTGCGCATTCCTTCAACCTCTGATCATGCGAAACAACGGCTCAAGTACCCACTCCGCAATCGTTCTGCGCTCGACGACGATGCTCGCCGTCGCGCGCATGCCGGGCAGGATGTCGAAGTGCTGCTTGCCGTAGTCGAACGTCTTGCCGCGCAAAGTCGCCCACGCCATGAAATCGCCGTCGCCGTTGTCCTTCTGCCCCATCGCCGTCGCAAGCGATGGCGACATCGGCGACTGGACCGAGGTCTGCGAGATTGCGTCGATGCGCGCTTCGTAGGTGCCGAATTTCACGTAGGGATATGCGTCGAACTTGAGACGCACCGTCTGTCCTGTCTGCACGAAGCCGCGGCGGCGCGACGGGATGCGCAGCGCGGCGCGCAGCGCGCCTTTGTCGTCGGTGGAAATCACGAGCGCAACATCGGCAGGGTCCAGCGTGCGACCGGCCACGAGTGCGGAGAACGTGACGACACCCGACTTCGGCGCGGAAATCGTGGAATTCTGGCGCGTCTGTTCGAAGCGCATCTGGATGTCCTGAACATCGCGAGCATGCCTGGCATCGTTCTCCTTCAGCTGTGCTGCCAGATCGCTTTGCGTGCTGCGCAGCGTCGCGATTTCGCCGTTCAGTTGCTCATGCCGCGCGACACCTTGCGCGACCGCAACCTTCGCCTGATGCATGTCGGCGCTCGCCTGCTCGATGCGATCGGCGCTCACGTAGTCGGACACCGATTGCAGCCGGCTCAGCTTGCGCTGTGCCTCGGCGACGAGTTGCCGGTTTTGCGCGACTTGCTCGTCGAGCGCGGCCACCTCGGCGCGGCGGCTTTCGGCCGTCGCATTTGACGCGTCGAGCTGCGCGCCCAACTGCGCCTTGCGTTGCTCGTACTGCTGATCGGCGGTGCGGATCTGCTCATCGCGCATCTGTTCGTCGAACATGGGCCGCTGGCGCCCATCGCTCGCAAGCGACAGGTCGCGTTGCACGCTGAAAAGCGGCATGCCCGCGATCACACGCTCGCCGGGACGCACATAGACAGACGACACGAGCCCGTTCAAGCCCTGTACTTTCACGTCGGATGGCGAGACGATTTCGCACTGGACGTCCTGCTTGAGTTCGACCTGATGCAGAAATCCGAATGCGACGGCCGCGACGACGATGCCTGACGCAAAGTACGCAATCCATCGCCACGGCACGTCCTTGAATTGAGGAAGAGGGGTTGGTTCCATAGTGTTCTGCGCGACTGGTACAGCCCGCATTGATTCTCTAAGAGCTATTTACGTGCTACTTCGCGGGCGCAAACGCATACAGGGAAGGATGCCCCGCGACGAGAGAGCGCTCGAAATTGGTCATGAGCGCCTGTTCGATCTGGCGCGCGACGCGTTGCGGCGCGTCGGGATCGGCGAGCCGTATGGGCTCGAGAACAGTACCGTCGAACCTGCCACGCTCGAAGCGGAGATAGAACGGCAACACGATCGCGTCGAGCGGCGCTCCCATGCGGAACACGCCGTTGTGGATGCGCGCCGCGCGGCCGAAGATCGACACGCCGACGGTCTCCATCGGATAACGATGCAACGTGTACGGCGGCACGTCGGCGAAGATCACGACGACGCCATTGCGCCTGAGCGAGCGCGCGACCTGCAGGCCAAGGCCGCTGCGATTGTCCTGGCTATACGTGTACAGCACATCCACGTTGGGGATCATCGCGTCGTCGCTGCCGTAGAGATCGCGCTGCACACCGGATACGACGCCGATGCGCGCAAGGCCGAGCTTCGCGCGCAGATCGTCGATCACGTAGATGTTCGCGTACTGCGACACATAGTGAAACGGCGAAACGATGATGGGGCGTCCGGGCGCTTCGCTCTTCAGTCGCGCGATGGTCTGCGCAAGCGTGCCGGCGACGCGTTGAAGGTCGGGCCATGCTTCCGCGAAACGGCGTTGACGGCCGAAGTGAAGGCGCTGGTCGACCAGCTTTTCCAGGGTGCGGGCTGCGAGCAGGCGACGGGTGCTCAGGCCGCCCTTCTTCATCACATCTAGCGCGAACTCGCGGCGCTCGATCCCGCTCCAGCGGATGTTGGGACTGTATAACTTTTGACAGAACACGATTGCACTGGCGAGCGGCTCGATCGCGCCGGGCGGAATGCGCGACATCATCGCGCGAAGTGCGAAACGACCGATGCTTTTGAAAGCGCGATCCAGGCGGCGCCGAACGGCGCCAGGCCACTCGAGCGGAGACTTCCACGACATCATAAAGTGAGAGATTCTGCGATCGGGATCGGATAACAGCCGTTCGGTGAACGGCGAGCTATTGCGTGGATCGATGCAAGTCTGCGCGACATGCAGGCAAACAAGCGAAAAAGCCCCACGCTCGGGGCGTGGGGCTATGTCAGCGCTACAAGGTCAAAGATGACCGAGATGCACCGAATCGGCGATTACAGCGTGCTGCCGCCATTGTTGTTGCCGCCGCCTGCCGGCGGTGCCGGCGGCGTCTTCGGCTTGCTGCAGCACTTGCAGCAACCGCCTGCGATCTTCGATTGCTCCAAAACGTTACGTTCGACTTTTTGCATTTTCTGTTACCTACTAAAAAAATTATGAAAAGACACAACTACTTCTACTGCTAACACCAACAGCGATATTGCTATCCCTGTCAATTCTTGAATGCTTGTCCCATGGGCCATCGCTATTGATACGACATCGTGAACGTGGCCGCTCCATTTGCCGAACCGCCGCGGATGGTTGATGTTGTCTGCACGTAGCGCGCGGTCAGCGGGATTGTGGTTGTGGTGCCCGTCACCTGTCCGATCGCGATCTGATTGGTCGTGCCAGCGATGTTCGAATCAGGTCCGTATGAAACAGCCGCCCCGTTGCGCAAGATCTGGATGCCGACGCCGCTGGCGATCGATGTCGAACTCAACGGCAACGTGTTCGTCCGGTTCGACGGGTTGAACGCATCGGTGAACGTGATATTCAGATTTGTGGTCAGCCCGGTGCAATCGACTCCGATGTTGAAATTCACCGGATCAGACGACGACCCCACCGTTGTGAACTTCCTGACGGGTACACTTCCGAGATCCACGTTGATCGACGGCGTGGTGACCGAACAGGTCTGGCTGGTGATCTGAATAGGACTTGAGACTGATATCGTCGTGGACACCAGTCCGCCAATCGTGACGTCCATATACTCGCCGCCCGGCAGCATAGGGTTGCTGAGCGTCTGCTGCAATTTGACAAGCTGCATTGTCACAGTGGGTCCCAACGTCAGGTAACAAGGCGTCGCGAGACATGTCGAGTTTGTCGCGAAGACGGCAGCGCCCAGGTTCTTTGTGCCCGTCACATAGGTGCTGCCAAGGTTCGACACCAGTGTGTAGCCAATCCCTGTACTACCAATCGGCGTTACGTTCCCCGACGAGAGACCACCTTGATAGTTCGTGAAAACGGCGGGCACGGTTTCGGAACCGGTAAACGTGCATGTGACTCCATGCGTTCCGTCGGCCGGCACTGTGGTACTGACACTGAACGATGCATCGGGTATTGGGGAATTGATGGGAAGATCTCGCGGAACGACGATCGCGGCGGGAAAGGCCATCAAAAAGGACGCCGTGGGATTTGCCGTGCAGGTGGCCGCGTGTGCGCCAACGGCGCAGCAACGCACAGACCAGAAGGCGCGCAACAAGCCCGAGCCGCCTCGCCTTCCGCTCTCTCTGCGTAAAACATGCGACCAGGTACGAGAAAAACGCACGCATTACAACACCCTCCCGCCGCCCCGCCTACCGCCTTGCTGTTGTGAAGACTGAGCAGCCGCATTGGCAGGCTGATTCGCAATCGCCGCAGAAGCGCCAACAGGTGCCGCCGTGATTGCCCGCTGAGTGACGATGGGACCACGCGGGTTTGCGCCGCCCGCCATGAACTGCTGCGTGAACGGTCCAACCATAGGCCCGCTCGCCAGCGCACTGCTCGCGAAGGTTATTGTCGCTGCGAAAGCAGCAGCCATCGACGTAGCTCGCGCCACCCGATACAGATATCCGTGCATTTCATTCACCTCTGTGATTTCATCCGCCTGTGCGATGTTTGCATCGCAAACATTCAGACATCCGTACAATCCCGCGCAACGCCGCGTCATTGCCCGGCTCCGCTGTCCATCGACACCATCGACAAAGTCGAGACGCGTGCCTTCATCGTCACTGGCGCAGCGCTCATCAACTGCATCAGGCGCCCGGCGCCGTCCGTCTGGTCGGTCGTCGCGACATTGGACGCCACTGTTTCTTCGATGGCGGGCGCCGCGTAGCTCGTGCTGACCACGGGCGCCGCATCGACTGGCGGCTGGCTTTCGCCCGTGGAGATGGCGGGCTTCGGCTGCCAGTCGTCCCACGCCGACGTGCGCTTGACGACCTCTGTCGGCACGCGCAGCGGCGCGTTAGCCGCTCGCGCGAGCGTCGGGAAGGTCGGCGCCAGAGCGACAGGCCTGATCGCGGTTGCTGCGGCCACCGGCTCAACCGGTGTCGCCGGCAACGTGCGGCGCGCAGCTTCCTGCGCGCTGGGCGCGGCAGTCGCGGCGGCGGGTGCATGTCCGGCGGACTGCGCACCGTCCATCGCCGCGACGGGCTTGCTTTCGACGACAATGGGCTTGGACGCAGCCGCCTGCTTCGATGCGCCATTCGATGCGATACCGACGTCACCGCACACACCCGTTGCATGTGCATACGCGCCTCTGTCCTCGGACTTCGGCGGCAAGCGGTACGCGATCTCGCATGTCTGGTCCGCCTCGCTGCCCCACTTCGCAATCAGAGTGCCTTCGTCCGCGACGCCGCTCACGAACAGCTGACTGTTCTGACCGATCGCGCCGACGGCATTGCCCTTGTCGTCCGTGACCGTCGCGCCGAACGGCAACGACGCGCCATTGGGCAGCTTCGTGGAGATGACGGCGGACCGTCCGATCACCGTGGGGAAACGCACCATGACCACGGAGTTCGCACGCGGCGCGATCTGCTGGCTCGTCGCCTTGAATTCGACGTCAAGGGGAATGCCCTTCGGATCGATGTCGACGGTATTGAGAGCGTAAGGCGCCAGATAAGGCACGACGGCATAGCCGCGGCTATCGATGCGCACGCCCGATCCGTTCGTGACGCGCGCGCCCTCGGCGCCTTTTGCCTCGACGACGGCAATCGTGTCGCCAAGATAGTTGGCAAGCGTTACACCGCCCGGATGGGCCACAATCGCACCCTGAATGCCTGCGGAAGCCTGCGCGTAGCCGGCGCCCCCGCTCGCGCTGCCCGCGAACGTCGCATATGGACTGCGATACTGCGCATTGCCGCCGCCCGTCGTCGAACCCGGCATATGCGAGCCAAAGACGCCATAGCTGAACTGGCTGTCCACACCAGCAGAACCCGTCAGCATGGCCTGCTCGGACCAGCCCGAATTGCTGTCGTGCACGACGCTCGTCGTGAGCTGCGGCGCGCGAGGCGACTTGCCGAGCGGCACCGACACGCTCGCGTACACCTGATTGCTGATCTGACCGTTTACGCCATTCGACTGACGCCCCATCGACAGGTTGTAGCTCACGGGCGTTTCGAACAGCCGCGCCGTGTTGTTATAGCCGAGCTGGAATTGCGTCATCGTGCCACGCCGATTCCAGTAGTCCGCGGTCGAGCCGACGACGTACAGGTTGCCCGCTTTCTCGCCGAGACTCTGATTGAGCGTCACCTGAATCTGATTGCGCTGACGATCGACACGCGCCGGATCCTGCCCGGAAAGCGACGAGTCGCGGCCAAGCATCGCATCGCGCAAAGTCCAAAAGCCGCTCGACGAATAGCGATACGCCGCCACCGCCAGGTTCGTATCCGTCCGCGGCAGGAACTTGCTGTAGCCGATACGGAAGCTCTGCCCCGTCGTGCCCTGATGACTGTGAGGAACGCTCGCCTGAGCTTCGGTGACGTCGGCGGACAATGCGCCAAACGGCGTATTGAAGGCCGCGCCGACGAGTCCGGCGATATATCCGTCCGCGAGGATCGTGCCTGCATACCCGGTGACTGCGTTGCTGATGCCTCGCTGAATCGTGCCTTGCACGAGCGCGTTATGATGATCGATCTGCGCGTCGCGGATCACGCCACCGATGAGGTTGTAGCGCGTCGCGCCCGGACGCAGCAACTGCGTCACCGAGGCATACGGAACTGTGTAGCTGTGCTGGCTACCGTCAGCCTCCGTCACGGTGACGAGCAGATTCCCGCCATAACCGGTCGCATAGAGATCGTTGATTTCGAACGCCCCCGGTGCGACGACCGTTTCATACAGACGGTTGCCGTTCTGCGTTACCGTGACGCGCGCATTCGACGTCGCGATGCCGCGAATCACGGGCGCGTAACCCCGGAGCGAATCGGGCAGCATGCGGTCATCGGTTATGAGCTGCACGCCGCGCACGCCGATGCTGTCGAACACCGCGCCGTCGGTATACGAATCACCGAGAATCAGCTGACTCTTCAGCGACGGAATATCGTGCTGCAGATATGTCGCGATGTCCTGATACGTCGTGCCATGGCCTGTCGCCTGCTGCAATGACGACTGCTGGCGAAAATGCCAGCTGCCGATATTGATGCCCGCGTTCAGCGCAATGAACGACTGCGTGCCCGAATTACCATGCCCTGAATAATGGAACGTGCTCGCGTTGTAGCCGAGCGTCGCGGACGGCACGCCTTCATCCCACAGTTCCGGGCTCACATAACCTCGTGGCGCACGCAGCACGATAGCCTGGGGCAAGCTGACATCGAAGCGCAGATCCGACATGTCGAACTGATACGAAGCGCTCTCGGAGATGGCCGCAAGATCGACGCACGCTCCCGCCCCCGCCCTTTGAATCTCGGCGCGTGTGGCGTCCGGCAACACGTCGAAGTTGAGCCCAAGGCGCTGCAGCAATGCCTTGTCGATGCAAGGAACGGCGCTGTCCTTCCCTTCCTGTGCAATGAAACGCACCAGCCCCTTGCCGTTCCAGTTACCGTTGACGTAAATGTCGACGGGATAGTCGCCGGCAGGAATCGGATTGCCACGCTCGAAGCGGGAAATGTCGATGTTCCGCCCGCGTGGCTTCATCAGGAAGTCGTCGTTGAACCGAACGTCAGGGACGGTCGACGTTTGCGCGTGACCCACGGCCGACACCGACGCGGCAAGCGCGCCAAGCATCAGCGCGTGGCTGCGCCTGACGGCGGGCCTGCTACTTTCACATGCAAAAGTGGACTGTTCTCTGGTACGCATGGTTGGTTCGTTGTTCGTTCTGCACAAATGCGCTGCGCACACTCGTCCCGGCGCAGCACAAGTGCAGTGCGCCAAGGTCTGTGTAATCGTGTTGCCGGCTTATCGGGCGCCAGGCGCGCGGTAAATGCCATCCACGCCCGCGCCGTAGTCGTCGACGAAGCGATAGTCGACTTCTTCGGGTACGGCTACCGACGGTGCTGGACTTTCGATCTCGAACTCCGCCGTCGAACCCGGATCGACCATGCCGCCCTTTTCGTTGAACCACTTCTTGCCGCCAGCCATCGCGCCAACGTGCGCAAAAGTCACGTAATAGGGCGTGGGATTGGTTGCCTGCAGCGCGTATCCACCCTTGGCGCTCTTGACGAATTTCCAGGTGACTTGCGCGGGCGCTTCGCGCGAGTTGCCCGGCAGACCCGCGGGCCGGAAAAATACCTTGATGCGCGTGCGAAATGCCACCTGCAGACTGTTCTTTTCTGCGGCCGGGCCGTTGACGACCGGCGGCACGTCGAGCACGTTGAGCCAGTACAGGGTTTCTCTGTCTTGCGCCAATGGTTCTTGCGAGTACACCAGACGCAAGCTCTGCCCCTTCCTGGAGTCGAGACGGAACAGCGGCGGCGACAGACTGAACGGAACCTTTGCATCTTCGGGCAGCGTCGCGGGGTCGCCCGTATCTAGCCAGGCCTGAACCAACGCCGGGCCCGCACCCTCGTTGACGAGCTTGACCGTCACCTCGCGCTCGTCGGACGGATAAACCACACGCGTCCCGTTAATGACCACGCTCGCCTGAACACTCGATACACCGGCCGCCAACGCGACCACCGTCAAAACCGCCGCCAGCTTTTTCCGCACCGCCATCTCACTTCACTCGCATGGACCGGCGAACCTGAGTTCACCATGGATTTCTCGCGGCCGCCCCTCAACCAGATGACGGCCGCAAGGAACGCAGGTATGAACCTGCGACTGCAATTGCTTACTGGTAAACGATCGAGTACATCGTCGTGGTGTTCACGGTACCCGCGCCGACCGTGCCCGTCATTGCATACGCAGCCTTGTAGGTCATCGTTGCGCTGCCGTTGACGATGGAAACCCATGTCTGGTTGCTCGGACTGTAGCCCGCACCGATGACCACCTTCTGCTCGTTGCTGTCCAGCAGTTGAACCTGGACGTACGTCGCCGTTCCCGTCATGTTCTTCAATTGACCGGTCGACAGATCGACGCTCGCGCCCGGTTCGAAGTACACGCTGGCAGAGCCCGTACTCGGAGTGCAGTTGGTCAGAGCGATGTTGAACGGCGTTTTGCCCGAAACCGGGCTGCTGGCGGTAAACGACCCCACCGACACGGGCGGCAGCTGCACGGTGAACGACGGGCCACCGCCGTTACCGCTGATCGTGCAGGTGTTGGGCGTGATGTTGCCGGTAAACGTGATCGTCCCATCCGACGCAAACGAAGCCGTCGGCAGCGCGGCGCCCGCAGCGATAGCCGTCGCGATCAGCAGTCCTGACTTTTTGACTTTCATATCTTTTTCTCACAAATAGAATCGGGAAGCAGCAAACTGTTTGACGGCATCTGCACAACCAGAAAGTGCCTCGAACCGTCCGACGAAATTATGCTGATCGTTGATGCATTTCGGTATCGGATTTCTTCGAAATTTCTAGCGATTGCGATATAACAGGCTCATCCGTGTATATTTTCGTCATCCTTACGACATACGTTTGATTCGTCGGCACACGGCGATATAGAATCCGCGTCACTTCAGAACTGCAGACGAGTCACCACCGATCAGCAGGTCTTCATCTCAAATCTTCCGCATGCAGCGGCCGCAGGGCCCGCGCCGCCTTACTATCATGAACGCCACACGCGAGTTCAGGATTGCCATTGCCGATGACCACCCGGTGATCCGACATGCTGTCATCAACGCGCTAAGCAGTCTTCCCGGCTTTACCGTCAACGCGGCCGTGAAGTCGGGAATGGAGCTGCTGGAGACGCTGTCCAGCGGCCAGTGGGACCTGATCGTCACGGACTTTTCGATGGACAGCACGCAGCGCGATGCCGATGGACTCGCCCTGATCGCTCGCCTGCGCAGGCAATGCCCGCGCATTCCCATCGTCGTGTTTACGATGCTCAACAACGACGACACGCTGATCCGGCTGTCCCGCTCCGGTGTGTCCGGCATCGTCGACAAGACCGAGGGGATCGCGGAATTCCAGGCCGCGGTGCGCGAAGTGACCAGCCATCGACGGCCTTACTTTTCGCAGAAGATCCGCGCACGCCTGCTGCGTCGCGTGGGCGGCGACGCGCTGCAAGGCGGCAAGCCGATGCTGACGAAGAAGGAGTTGGAAGTGATACGGCACTTCGCGGCAGGCGCATCGCTGACCGACATCGCGCGGCAGGTGAACCGGTCGATCTCGACGGTCGCCACGCAAAAGAGCACGGCAATGAAGAAGCTCCGCCTGGAGACGAACGCCGATCTCGTCAAATACGCACACGAACACGGGCTCGCCTGATGCAGCTGCGCGGCTCGCCGCGCTCACAACGTGCGCAGCAAAGAAAAAGGCCGCTTGCATCGCGCAAGCGGCCTTACTTCCGTCAAGCAAACTGAAACGCGTCAGAAATTGAAGTTGTCGATATTGTTCGCGTCGAACGTGGTCGGCGGCCCGAGAATGATCTCGCCTTGCGGGCCGATCGTGCGCTTGCCGAGCTTGCCCGCGTCGAACGATTCACCCTCTTTGCCCGTGATCGCACCCGACGCGAGACTGGCGGCCGCATAAGCGGCGAGATAGCCCAACTGGCCCGGGTCCCACAACTGGAACGCCTTCACGGTGCCGTTCTTGACGAACGCGCGCATCTGGTTCGGCGTGCCGAGGCCCGTGACAGCGACCTTGCCCTTGCTCGACGACGACGAGATATACCGCGCCGCCGCCGCAATGCCCACCGACGTCGGCGCGACGATCGCCTTCAGGTTCGGATACGCCTGCAACAGCCCTTGCGTCTCGACGAACGACTTCTGATCGTCGTCGTTGCCGTACGCGATCTTCACGAGCTTCATCTTCGAATACTCGGGCTTCTTCAGCTCCTCCTGCATCCACTTGATCCACGTGTTCTGGTTCGTCGCGTTCGGCGTCGCGGACAGGATCGCAAACTCGCCCTCGCCGCCCATCAGCTTCGACACCAGCTGGATCTGGCCGCGCCCGATGCTCTCCGCGTTCGCCTGATTCACGAACAGCTGACGGCCCTCGGGCGCCGTGTCGGAGTCGAACGTCACGACCTTGATGCCTTGCGACATCGCCTTCTTCAGATACGGCACGAGCGCGTTCGCGTCGTTCGCCGCGATCACGATCGCGTCCTGGCGTTGCGTCGTCAGCGTGTTGATGTACGACACCTGCGACGAAGCCCCCGCGTCCGACGGTCCCACCACCTTGCCCGCGCCGTTGAATTCCTTGATCGCGGCCATGCCGCCGTCGTCGGCGATCACTTCGTACGGGTTGTTGATCTGCTTCGGCACGAACGCGATCTTCAGGCCGGACTTGATGCCGGCCGCGCCCGCCGCGGCGCTGATGCCGAGCAAGGCCGCGCAGAGCATCAACGCTCCCGCGTGACGCAGTGGTCTGTTCATGTGTTGTCTCCTGGTGGTGGATCGGACTTGTGCGGTCCGGGTTTGTCGATTGAACACGTTGTCCGTCTGACGCTTCTTCTACCTTCTTCTACCTTCGTCTACGGTAGGGCCTTCGTTTGCGCGGCAATCAGCTTGCGGTCGCGCATCGCGCGCCAGCGCGCGACCACGTTCGGAATCAGTACCGATGCGAGCAGCAGCGCGCCCGTCACGATGGTCAGCGTTTCGCTGGATACATCGTCGAGCGTCAACGCATTCTTCAGCACGCCGATGATCAACAGCGACAGCAGCACGCCGACCATCGATCCGCGTCCGCCGAAAATGCTCACGCCGCCGAACAGCACGGCCGCGATCACCGACAGCTCGAAGCCTTCGCCGTTGTCGCCGCGCGCGCTCGTGAAGCGCAGCGTGTAGACGATGCCCGCGAGCGCGCTCACCAGCCCCGACAATACGAAGAGACGCAGCCGCACTTTCGCGACCTCGATGCCCGAGAACGCAGCCGCCGTCGAGTTCGCGCCGATCGCATACAGGCTGCGGCCGAATGCCGTCGCCTGCAACAAAACGGTGAAGAGCACCGCGCATACGATCACGATCACGAACGGCAGCGGAACGAACGTGCCGCCGAGCGTGTCCATGCCGAACGCGGTATAGCCGGCCGGAAAATCCGCGACGGCCTGATCGCCGAGCAACACGTAAGCGAGCCCGCGAAACAGCGCGAGCGTGCCGATCGTCACCGCGAGCGAAGGCAGATTCAGCTTCACGATCACGAGCCCGTTGAGCAGCCCCGCAAGCATGCCGAAAAGCAGCACGAGCGCGATCACGACGGGCATCGGCAGACCCATGTGCCACAGCACGCCCATCAGCGCGCTCGATGCGCCGAGCACCGACGCCACGGAGAGATCGATTTCCGCCGCGACGATGATCAGCGTCATCGGCAGCGCCATCAGCGCGATCTCGGTCAGATCGGCGAGCACGTTGCTGAGATTCGCGCCCGTCAGGAACACGGGCGACAGCACGCGCCCGAGCCCGAGCGACGCGATCAGCACGACGACGAGCAACGTTTCCCAGCGCAACGGCGTTTCACGCTTGCGTGTGAGCAGCGCGGAATCGGGTTTAGCCATGATCGCGTTTCCTCATCATGCGTTTGGCGACGGAGCGGGCGAGCAGCGTATCGGCGGCAATGGCCGCGACGATCAGCGCGCCTTCGATAGCCTGCTCCCAGAACGGCGACACGTGCAGCACGACGAGCGCAATGCTGATCACGCCGAGCACCAGCGCGCCCAGCGTCGCGCCTAGTATCGTGCCGACGCCGCCCGTGATCGCCACGCTGCCGACCACGGCGGCCGCCACGACCTGAAGCTCGATCCCTTTCGCGGTGCTCGCGTCGACGGTGCCGAAGCGCGCGAGCCACAACGCGCCCGCAAACCCGGCGATCGCGCCCGACAGCAGAAAGCCCGACATCACGCGCCGTTCGACGTTGACACCCGCGAGCCGCGCCGCTTCAGGGTTCGAGCCGATCGCGTAATGCTCGCGTCCCGCGCGGAAATGCTTCAGATAGAACGACAGCGCGAGCAGCACCACGGCTGCAATCAGCGCGAGCGTCGGAATCCCGAGCAGCGTACCCGTCGCGAGACGCGAGTACGCATCCGGCAGGCTCGTCGCGTTGATCTGGCCGCCGTGCACCCATGCGTAGTCCGCGCCTCGAAAGATGTAGAGCGTCGAGAGCGTCGCGACGAGAGACGGCACGCGCCCCACTGCGATCAGCAGCGCGTTGATGCCGCCCGCGACGAGCCCGATCGCGACGCCCGCAAGAAGCGCGACGAGCACGGGCATATGCGGAAACGCGACGTACAGGCTGCCGACGGCATACGCGCTGATCCCGACCGTCGACCCAACGGACAGATCGATATGCCGCATCAGGATCACGACCGTCATGCCCGCCGTGAGCAAACTGATGATCGCCACATTGAGCAGCACGTCACGCAGATTCTGCAGATTCAGGAACTGCGGCCGCGCGAGCGACGTGCCCAGTATCAGCAGGATCAGCACGATAAAGAGCGTCGTCTCGCGGCTCTTCGCGATCGTCGCGACGAAGCCACCGCGCCCCGTGCGCGCGTGTTGCAGCGGCGCGTGCCCGATGGGCGCCGCGTGTGAAGACGCGTGTGAAGAAGCCGAATGCCGGATCATGCTGCGCGCCCCAGAATTGCCGCCGATTGTCCGAGCGCCGCGCTCATGATGCGCTCTTCGCTCGCGTCGGCGCGCGCGATCTCGGCGCTGATGCGGCCTTCGTGCATTACCAGCACGCGGTCAGCCATGCCGAGCACTTCGGGCAGCTCGCTCGAAATCATCAGCACGGCCATGCCTTCCTGCACGAGTTCGGACAGCGCGCCATACACCTCCGCCTTCGCGCCGACGTCGATGCCGCGCGTCGGCTCGTCGATGATCAGCACTTTCGGGCCCGTCGCGAGCCATTTGCCGAGCACCACTTTCTGCTGATTGCCGCCCGACAGCGTGCCGACGGGCGCTGAAGGATCGCTCGCCTTCAGCCGCAGCCGCGTGCCCCAGCGCGTAGCGAGCTGCGTTTCGCTGCGCGTCGTGATCAGGCCGTGGCGCACGAGCCGTCCGAGCACCGTCATCGACGCATTGCGCGCGATGCTCAGTTCGAGTGCGAGCCCTTGCTGGCGGCGGTCTTCGGGCACGAGCGCGAGACCCGCGCGCACAGCCGCGGCGGGATTGCCCGTCTTCAGACGCTTGCCCGCGATATGCACGTCGCCCGAGTCGATGGGATCGATGCCGAAGATCGCGCGCGCCACTTCGCTGCGGCCCGCGCCGACGAGCCCCGCGAGCGCGACGATTTCGCCCGCGCGCACGTCGAACGACACATCCTTAAACACGCCGATGCGCGTCAGGTTGCGCACCGACAACCGCACGTCGCCAGGCTTCACGTCCGCCTTCGGATAGAACGTTTCCAGATCGCGCCCGACCATCTTCGCGACAACCGATTCCGTCGTCATTTCCGAAGTCGGCGCATCGAACACCTTTGCGCCGTCACGCATGATCGTCACGTGCTGCGTCAGTGCGAACACTTCATCGAGCCGATGCGTGATGAACAGAATCGCGACGTCGCGCTCGCGCAGCTTGCGCACGATCGCAAAGAGCCGCTCGACTTCGGGCAGCGACAGCGCGGCTGTCGGCTCGTCCATGATCAGCACGTTCGCGTTCAACGACAGCGCCTTCGCAATCTCGATCACCTGCTGGTCGGCAATCGACAGACCGCGCACGAGGCGGTCCGCGCGCAGATCGACGCCGAGCGACGCAAGCAGGCTGTCGACTTCGCGGCGCATCGCGTCGTGCTGGATGCGCCCGAAGCGATCGACTGGCTGCCGTCCCATGAAGATGTTCTCGGCAATCGAGAGATCGAAGAACAGCGTCGGTTCCTGATAGATGACAGCGAGTCCGGCGTCGCGCGCTTCGGCGGGTGTCGCGAAGCGGCGCTCGATGCCGTCGATGCGAAGCTCGCCCGTATCGGGCTGATGCACGCCAGCAAGAATCTTTACGAGCGTCGACTTGCCCGCGCCGTTTTCGCCGAGCAGCGCGTGCACTTCTCCGGGCCATAGCACCAGCTCGCCGTCCGACAGCGCGCGCACGCGCCCGAACGATTTGCTCGCATGCCGCAGTTCCAGCCTCGGCACTTCCTGAGTGTGTAGCTGCACCCTCTCCTCCTTCATGCTGCGACCGCGTGTTGTTGTCGGATGCGTCGATGCTCCGATGCTTCAGATGCGATAGAGCCGTTCGGCGTTGCGCACGAAGAGCGCGTCTTTTTCCGCGTCGCTCGCCGCGCCGACGATCGACGCATACGCGCGCCACAAGTCGCCATATGCACCGAATTGCCGGTCCACCGGAAAGTTCGACGCGAACATCGCGCGCTCGACGCCGAACGTGTCGATGGTTTCGAGTACGTAAGGGCGCAGGCTTTCCACTGTCCACCGATGATCGAACATCGCGAGGCCGCTGATCTTCACCGCGATGTTCGGACATTGCGCGAGCGTTCGCATCCCATCGCGCCATGCGCGATAGCCGGCGACGCTATCGCGGTCGACGAACATGCCCGCGTGATTGACGATGAATTGCGTGTCGTGATGCTCGCTCGCGAGCGCAGCCGCTTCGTCCATCTGCGACGGATAGAGCTGCATGTCGAACGACATTCCGTGTCGGCGCAGCAGCCCGAAGTTTTCGCGCCACGCCGCTTCGCGTATGAAATGACGGCCCACATAGTCATACAGCTTGTCGCGATGCACGTTGAGGATCTGCCGCACGCCGCGCGTATTGGCGAACGCCGCGTGTCCTTCGAGAATCTGTGCAGCGTTCTTCGCCGACAGATCGACGCCCGCGACAATAGCGTTCGGCATCGAGCGCGAGCCCGGCGCCTGCGCAACCGATTGCAGCCAGCGCGTCTCCTCGACGGGATCGGCGGGATCATGATTCGCCTCGACGTGCACGCACTTGAGCAGCTCGATATCGCCCGCGTCTTTCAGCAGGTCGGCGATCAGATAATCGTGCTTCAGATCGCGCGCATCGCCGGCGAACGACACGCCCGGATTGGCGAGCCACAGGTAGTGATGCGTCTTCAGATCCCACAGGTGAATGTGCGGGTCGACAACTTTCATGGCGCGTCCTTCGTCGCCGGCGCATGTGCGCGGCGAGCGTCGCGAATCAGTTGAAGGGATGCTGCAATTCAAATACAGGGACGAGCGGCTCTTGCAGCGGTGTATGGTCGGGCGCCGTCTGCATGATGTCGGCCATGTAATCCCACCATTTGCGCATCACGGGGAGATCGGGAAGACGTTCCATCGAATGATCGGCCATGCGCGTCAGGATCGCGAACAGATGCTGCGTGCCTTCGTCGAGAAAGATGCGATAGTCGCGCACGCCCGCCTGATGCAGCGCATCGACGAGCTCAGGCCAGATCTCCCGATGCCGGCGCTCGTACTCGTCGCGCATGCCGGGGTTCAGCACCATCCGGAAAGCGATTGTCTCCATGCCGGGCGTGTCTCCACTCTTGTTCATTTATACGTTGCGCTCTCTGAGGAAGCGTCTCGATGCGACTATAATTCGGGCGTCGATAGCATCTCAATCCGTTGTTGGGATTGGGCGATACGCAAACCGAATCGCTGACCGTCCCATACTGCCGACCTCTCATGAGCCAGAACGCCGCCACCGTCGCCCTCGTCAACCGGCTCAAGTTCAAGCATCTTGCGCTGCTCGTCGCCCTCGACGACGCCCGCAACGTCCATCAGGCCGCCGACGCCATCAACGTCGCACAGCCGAGCGCGAGCCGCATGCTCGGCGACATCGAAGAAGCGCTCGGCTTTCTGCTGTTCGAACGCAACGCGCGCGGCATGCAGCCGACGCCGCTCGGCGTCGTCACGCTCGCTTACGCGCGGCGCGCGCTCGCGGACCTCACGCGCTTTGCCGAAGACCTCGACATGAAGCGCAAAGGCGGCCATGGGCAGTTGACCGTCGGCGCAATCATGGGCGCCGCGCCCGATCTGCTCGCGATGGCCGTCGCCGCGCTGAAAACCGAAAGGCCGCTGCTGCACGTGTGCATTCTCGGCGAAACGAGCGATCAGGTCGTGCAGTTGCTGCATCGCCGCGAAATCGATCTGGCGCTCGGACGTCTGACTGATCCGCTGCAGCACAACGATTTCAGCTTCGAGCCGCTCGCGCGGGAGACGCTCGTGCTGGTCGTGCGCGCGGTGCATCCGCTCGCAAAGCGTACGTCGATCACGCTGCCCGAGCTGATGGCCTGGCCGTGGGTCGCGCAGCCGATCACGAGTCCGGCGCGCATGCTGTTCGAAGAAGAGCTGGCGCGCGCGGGTCTCGGCACGCCCGCGAACCTGACGGAATGCGCGTCGATCTTCGCGACGCTGCAACTGCTCGAGAACTACGACGCCATCGCGATGCTGCCGGAGTCCGTCGTGCGCGATCACGTGCGCGGCAAGCTGCTCGTCGCGCTACCCGTCGAGATCGGCAAGAGCCTCGCGGGCTTCGGCATCCTCACGCGCAAGGATGAAGCGCTGGCCGAACCGGCACAGCGCTTCGTCGAGTTGCTGAGGGTGCATTCGCACCGGCTTGCGGGTGAGGAGACCTTGGCGGTTTGAGTTTTTTTTGTTGTCTGCGACGCTGTTGGTTTTTTTTCCCTTATCGCGGGCGTCTGCGAATGCGTTGATCTGCTTTGCCCTTCGAGGGCATCCGCGATGCGCCTCGCGGCGCGGGCGTTGCCCCTGTGCGGGGCGGCACCTACTTTTCTTTGCCGCCGCAAAGAAAAGTAGGCAAAAGAAAGCGGGCTCACACCGCCAGCGCTTGACGATTACCCACGGGCTCTCAACGTCACCATCCTTCAACCGGCAACACACATGGCCCATGTTCATTGCCAGCGCGCTACCTGAACGCCTCCCCTGCTTCATGCACCTGAATTGCGGCCCGCAACATCGAATATCCCCGCGCCCCTTTGCGGCAAACTGTGTGTAGGCATTCGCACCGCTCAGGACACCCTCGCTCCGCGACGGCGCTACAAGTGCGGGTGTTGCCCTGTACGACACAGCAACCTCCATTCACTACCGACATGCGGCGCTGAAGCATTCGATACCCTTAGCCGTGCCACGTGTGCATGAAGCGGGTGAGGCGTTTAGCCAGAGCGTTGGCAGCCAACATAGGCCCGCACCTTGCAGCGCGAAGCACGGGGACGTCGAGAGCCCGTGGGTAACCGTCAAGCACTGGCGGTGTGAGCGGCTTTCTTTTGCCTACTTTTCTTTGCCGCTGCAAAGAAAAGTAGGTGCCGCCCCGCACAGGGGCAACGCCCGCGCCGCGAGGCGCATCGCGGATGCCAGCGAAGAGCAAAGCAAACCAACGCATCGCGAATGCCCGCGGCACGCTGAAATAGCGA
>NZ_CYGY02000225.1 GCF_900007165.1 Paraburkholderia piptadeniae | reverse complement strand
TTTTTTTTTTTCAAGCAGAAGACGGCATACGAGATGCTCAGGAGTCTCGTGGGCTCGCGACAAGCTTTCACCCATGGTTTGTGGACTGTTTCGCACTGGCGAGCGCGCCATTATTCTGGATACACTGGCTCGCGGCGTCGTTTTCCTCACGCCCCAGAACATTGCAGCAGTCCTCATGGATCAACGGTGGCTGTCGACAGCCTGGAATCTGGCAAACCTTTACCTGTCCAGCGTGGGCGTATCTGCTTTTTCTGAGCAGGCGGACGATATCGTGGGGCTCAGCGAGGAAACCACCTGCTACGTCTCCATGCGCTACTTTGAAGAAACCGATCCGTTCGCAGATTTCGTCGTGCATGAGGCGGCCCACGTCTTCCACAATTGCAAGCGAACCACGGTCGGCCTAAACGGGAGCCGTCACGGCAAATACCTTGTAAACGTCGATTACAAAAGGCGCGAAACCTTTGCGTATGCCTGTGAAGCATACTTCCGGATCACCGCCATGGCTACAGGCACCAGGCAGCGGCGGGACGCACTTGAGCAGCACGCCGAAACCTCGCT
>NZ_CYGY02000144.1 GCF_900007165.1 Paraburkholderia piptadeniae | reverse complement strand
TCCGCACTACGCGTCGGCGGACGCGCGCCTGCCGCGCCTGAAGGAAATCTTCGCGGAAGTCGAACGCTGGACGATGACGAAGACCAAGTTCGAGGCGATGGAAATCCTGAACGAACACGACATTCCGTGCGGTCCGATCCTGTCGATGAAGGAGATCGCCGAAGACGAATCGCTGCGCAAAACAGGCACGATTGTCGAAGTCGATCACCCGGTGCGCGGCAAGTATCTGACCGTGGGTAACCCGATCAAGCTGTCGGACAGCCCGACGGAAGTGACGCGCTCGCCGCTGCTCGGCGAGCACACCGACGAGGTGATGGCCGAACTCGGCTATTCGCCCGCGCAGATCGACGCGCTCAGAACGGCTGGCGCCATCTGAGCCAGGCTTGAACGAATACACAAACACGTTTCAACTCGTGACGCGGGCGTATTCACCGTGTCGGTCGATAAAAAACATTGTGGAGACGGTTCGATGACATCGTGGATACGCTTTCGGCAGCCGCAAGGTCATATCGGTTTCGGCGTGCTCGATAACGCGAGCATTGCGGAATACGACGGCGACATGTTCGGCGACGCGAAACCCAACGGCAAGCATTGGCGGCTGAACGAAGTCGAGTTGCTGAGTCCGTGCATGCCGACCAAAGTCGTCGCGCTCTGGAACAACTTTCATGCGCTGTCGCAGAAGCTCGGCAAGGCAGCGCCGTCGCATCCCCTCTTTCTGATCAAGCCGCCGATGTCGGTGATCGGCCCCGGCGCGCCGATTCGCCGCCCGAAAGGCTACAGCGGCAAGATCGCGTACGAAGGCGAGCTTGGCATCGTGATCGGCAAGCGCTGCACGAACGTCTCGCCCGAAGTCGCCGACGACTACATCTTCGGCTACACGTGCATCAACGATGTCACGGCCGTCGACCTGCTGAACGAAGACCCGAATTTCGCGCAATGGTGCCGCTCGAAAGGCTTCGATACGTTCAGTTGCATCGGTCCCGTCATCGAACGCGAATTCGACTGGCGCAAGGCGAGCGTCGTCACGCGTCTCGACGATGTCGAACGCCAGAACTATCCGCTGTCGGACATGATCTTCACGCCCGCCGAACAGGTCAGCATGATCTCGCATGACATGACGCTGATGCCTGGCGACGTGATCGCGTGCGGCACGTCGATTGGCGTCGGCTCGATCAAGGATGGCTCGACTGTCGTGGTGTCGATCGAAGGCATCGGCGCCTTGCCGAACCAGCTTGCGGCTGCTCGCCCCGTCGAGGCGGCCGCGCAATAAACGCGCAATGGGTACGCGGATGAGTCGGCCGCGCGTTTCGTCAATATGCCGGTCAAGAAACCGATGCATGAGTCGGCAACGATGAACCGACGATGACGATCGCGCGTCGCGTCTTTGGACGCCCCGGCTCGACCTCACTGATCACTTCTTGGAATGGGAGCAGATAGATGAAGATCTGTGTTTATGGAGCCGGCGCGATTGGCGCATATGTCGGCGCACAGTTGGCGCTTGCGGGCGCGGATGTCAGTTTCGTCGCACGCGGCCCGCATCTGGCCGCGATGCAGCGCAACGGCGTGCGCTTGCTGATCGACGATACCGAGCGTCTCGTCAATGTGCGCTGTTCGTCGGACCCGCGCGAGCTGGGCCCGCAGGACTATGTGATCATCGCGCTGAAGGCGCATTCGGTGCCGGGTGTCGTCGATGCGATCCAGCCGCTGCTCGGACCGAACACGGCGATCGTCACGGCCGTCAATGGCATCCCGTACTGGTACTTCTACAAGCATGGCGGCGAGTTCGCGGGCACGACGCTCGAAAGCATCGACCCGGGCGGCATGCAATGGAAGAAGTTCGGACCGGAGCGCGCGATCGGCTGCGTCGTCTATCCCGCAGCGGAGATCGTCGAGCCGGGCGTGATCAAGCACGTGTACGGCAAGAAGTTTCCGATCGGCGAACCCGACGGCACGCGTTCGCCGCGTGTCGAGGCGCTCTCCGAAATCATGGTTGCGGCGGGACTCGAAGCGCCCATCCGCGACAACATCCGCGACGAAATCTGGCTGAAATTGTGGGGCAATCTGTGCTTCAACCCGATCAGCGCGCTTACGCACGCGACGCTCGATGTCATCACGAGCAACGTCGGCACGCGCGCCGTCGCCAAGACGATGATGCTCGAAGCGAAGTCGGTGGCTGACCGCTTCGGCGTGCATTTCCGTGTGGATGTCGAAAGGCGTATCGATGGCGCGGGCGCAGTGGGCGCGCACAAGACTTCGATGCTGCAGGATCTCGAAGCCGGACGTCCGATGGAGATCGATCCGTTGCTGACCGTCGTGCAGGAGATGGGGCGTCTTGTCAGTCACGAGACGCCGACCATCGATACGGTGCTCGCGCTCATCAAGCTGCGCGAGCAGATCGCCCAGCAGAAGGACACGGGCGCGACGCACGCTGCTAAGCCGGAGCAGGCGAAAGCCGCTTAACGGCGTATAGCACTCGCACATGCGGGCCGCCTCATCCACGCGAGCGGATGAGGCGGCCCGCGCGCGCTCAGAAGATGTGCATCATGCCGACGTAGGCACCCGTCTGCGATTCGCACGGCAATGGGTGCGTGTTCGCACTGCCCGTTGCATCCCACGTTGCGCCGAGCCAGATGACTCGCACGTCGAACCGTTGCGAGTGATATGTGCCGTCCGGGCGGCCGAACTCTCCGGGCGCGCCCCGTCTGTCGAATGCTCGCGCCGTTCGTTTTTTCATGCTGGCGCGCGATCGTCGACGTAGCGCCGTTCTCTGGCGTTGCAGCGAATCCGACGCCATTGCGTCGTGGCCCCGCGCAATTCATGTCTGTCCTTCTGCACGATTTTTGCGGTGGTTCTACACTCGCGAATGCAGCTACGCGATGCGAGCGCACGCGCCATGCCGCGCCCCTCGCACGCGATGCATCTCCCGCTCGACTTCAAAGGACATCGTCAAATGGATCTCAAGATCAAGGACAAGCTCGCCTTCGTGTCCGGCTCGACGAAGGGCATCGGCCATGCGATCGCAGCCGGGCTCGCGCGCGAAGGCGTGCAGGTCGTCGTCAACGGGCGCTCGCAGCAGTCGGTCGATCAGGCGATCGAAGCGCTGCGCGCGAAAGTCCCGGGCGCGAATGTGCAAGGCTTTGCAGGCGACGTGTCCGATCCCGCGCAGGTCGCCCGTCTCGTCGAGCGCTTTCCGCAGGTCGATATTCTCGTCAACAACATGGGCATCTTCGACCCGAAGCCGTTCGAAGAAATCTCAAATGAAGAGTGGCAGCGCTTTTTCAACGTCAACGTGCTGTCGGGCGTGCAGTTGTCGCGCGCGTATCTGCCGGGCATGAAGAAAAGGAACTGGGGGCGCGTGGTGTTCATCAGCAGCGAAAGCGGCATTCAGATTCCGACCGAGATGATTCACTATGGCCTGACCAAGACCGCGCAGCTCGCGCTGTCGCGTGGTCTTGCAGAAACATGCGCGGGCACGGCCGTGACGGTCAACGCGGTGTTGCCGGGGCCGACGAGTTCGGACGGCGTCGAGGAATTCGTCGCGAAGCTTTCGGGCGGACAAAGCTTCGAGGCCTTCGAAAAGCAGTTCTTCGAAGAAGCGCGTCCCAGCTCGATCCTCAAGCGCTTCACGACGCCCGAGGAAGTGGCGAACATGGTCGTGTACGTGTGTTCGGAGCTGTCGTCGGCGACCAATGGCGCGGCGTTGCGCGTGGACGGCGGCGTCGTGCGCTCCGCGTTCTGATTCGTAAAGGCGTCAGCGATGGCCACTCGAAAAAAGACGGCAACGCGCATTCGCGTTGGTATTGGCGGCTGGACGTTCGAGCCGTGGCGCGGCGTGTTCTATCCGGAAGGGCTCGCGCAGAAACGCGAACTGGAATACGCGAGCCGGCAACTCACGACGATCGAAATCAACGGCACGTTCTACGGCTCGCAAAAGCCCGAGACGTTTGCGAAGTGGCACGACGAAACACCCGACGACTTCGTCTTTTCGCTGAAGGCGCCACGCTTCGCGACGCATCGGCGCGTGCTCGCGGAAGCGCGTGATTCCGTCGAGCGCTTTCTTGCAAGCGGCGTGCTCGAACTGAAGAACAAGCTCGGCCCGATCAACTGGCAATTCGCGCCGACCAAACAGTTCGATGCCGACGACTTCGGCAATTTTCTCGAACTGCTGCCGGCGGAAGCGAACGGGCATGCGTTGCGCCATGCCGTCGAAGTGCGACACGCGAGCTTTTGCGACGAGGCCTTCGTCGCGCTCGCGCGCAAGCGCGATGTCGCGATCATCGTCGCGGGCGATTCGAAATATCCGCAGATCGCCGATCCAACGGCCTCATTCGTCTATGCGCGCATCATGGGCACGGAAGAGGCGAACCCGCTCGGTTATGCAGACGACGCGCTCGATCGATGGGTCGAGCGTGCGCAAGCCTGGGCCGCAGGCGGCGCGCCCGACGATCTCGACAGCTACGGCCGTCCCGCCGCGAAGAAAGCGCGCGACGTGTATCTCTATGTGATCAGCGGCCACAAGGCGCACAACCCCGCAGCCGCGATGGCGTTGATCGAGAAGATCAAGCGCAACGCGGGCGAGTGACTCAGCGCTCGGGCGCTTCCAGCGTGCACGCAGATGACTCGTCGGCCGCGTCGAGCGACGTGCGGAACGACGCGTTCTCCGCGCCGCGCGCGACGGGCGGCTCGAATGCGGCCCACTGTGTCCAGCCCGGCACGGCGCCCGGTGTTTTCAGGCGCAGCGCGCGCGACCCGTCGACGAATACGAGCGATTCGAGATCGAACAGATCGTCCGCGCCGACATCTCCCAGTGTCACGCGTCCCACTTGATGAGTGAAGTTCAGATTCCCTTCGCGCAGCAGATCCAGATAGGCGTCGTGCTGCGAAGTATCGTGCTGCGCGGCGGGCGGTTTGATCGCCCAACGGTTCAACAGTTTCGCGGCGATTTCGGCATCGTACATCGTGATCTCTCCTCGCCTGAGCACCGCAAGCACGATGACTTGCGGCGGAATGGCGTCCGCGTCGCGGCGGACTCTCCGTCAATAGTTAGCGCTTTCGCGAATGCGAAAGACATGTACACCCATCACTATAGTCAAAATTATGGTGCGATGCACAAAGGCGCATCGGCCTGGCGGTCTAATCGTTGTTTTGGCGTCAACGATAGATGGTGCCGAATCTGCGAATTGCAAGCGGCAGCGGACGGAACGCACGGTTTCGCGTGAAATGCGGCAATGCAGCGGATCATTCGAACAATGCACGACGAAGCGCGAAAAAAAGCCCGCCGCACGAAGTGCGGCAGGCTTTGAAAAGCAAAGTCCGGATGAATTGAAGCAGGCGGAAGCAGACTAAAGCAGACCCGATCAGAAGCGATGGCGCATGCCGATGGTCGCGACAACCTGATTGGCCGTCGACGAAGCGCCGCCCGACGTATTGATGAACGCAACATAGCCGTGGCCGATCGCGTGCTGATACATCGCTTCGGCGTACACGTCCGTGCGCTTCGAGAACGAATAGACGGCTTGCGCGTTGACCTGATTGAACTTCGGATCGGAGCCGAAAGCACGCGAGCCGCTGGTATGGCCGTCGGTGTACGTGTCCGTCAAGCCGAACGAGATCGCAGGCGTGAACGCGTACTTGGCGTTCAGTTCGTAGTTGTCGAAATGCATCGAGCCGTTCGTCATGCCGAATGCGGACGACTGCTGATAGTGGCTGTTCGTGTAGACGAAGCCGACCACGGCGGGACCGAACGCGTAGTTGATGCCCGCGCCGAACACGCGCTCGACACCCGCGCCGACCTGGAAGCCGCCCGTGCCGTTCGCGGCCGATTCGGCCGTATCGATTGCGCCACCCGTGTTCGTCGTGCTGTTCGAGCCGTTGATCTGCAGATAGCCGGCCGCGATGTTCAACGGACCCCACTGGTAGCTCGCGCCCGCGCTATACGCGCGGTTCATCGCGAAGTCGGTGCTGTTCGAGAACGCATACAGCGCGCCGAACTTGAAGCCCGCATAGTTGTTGCTCGCGTACTTGACGGAGTTGCTCATGCGCACCGAGTGGTTCAGGTTGTCGTTGTCGAACGGATGCGCGAAGCCCGTGTCGCCGAACGTGCCCGCCGTGCCCGACAGCGGTGCGACGAAGTCGACGAGCGAGTCGTACTGGCGGCCGAGCGTGAGCGTGCCGTACGTGCTGCTGCCGAGACCGACATACGCCTGACGGCCGAACAGACGGCTGTGCTGGCCGAGCGTGCCGTTCTGCACGTTGAAACCGTTTTCGAGCACGAAGAGCGCCTTGTAGCCGCCGCCCAGATCTTCCGCGCCGCGCACGCCGAAGCGGCTGCCGTTGATCGTGCCGCTCGTCGCCTGCCACAACGCGCCGCTCGTGCCGCTCTTCTGCACGTTGTTGGTGTACATGAGACCCGCGTCGATGAGGCCATACAGCGTGACCGAGCTTTGCGCGTGTGCAGCCGATGCGGCAAACAGGCCGAGCACCGCGACCGCGGCGGGAATTCTTTTCATGGTTAAGCTCCAGCTAGTCCAGACAGTGAGTGAAAAAACAGCCTGGCGAGTATAGGAAAATGCGGGGCTCGATTTAACGCCGTGTGACTGAAGGAGACCCTTGCACGGCGGCGTGGTAATGCGTCATCAAATCGAAACAATCGCAATGAAGAGCCGCACGCGATTGACCTGCGGCGCATGAAATTGCGCGAGCAAGATTAGCGGCGAGGGGATGGCCGTTTGATGGCAGCGTGCACCATGTGGGGAATTACAACAGTCTTGACTTTCGGCACTCAGTCGCCGCTGCACACGATCGCCGTGAGGACGAACGGCAGCACCTGCTTCACGGTCGCGCCGCTGCCCGCCTGCTGCACACGCACGCGCACCGACTCGGAAGGACCGGACACGACGGCGCCATAGATCGAATCCGCTTCCGCCTTTCCGTCGCCTTTGCGGAAGATCGCGTCGTCGCGCTGATAGCCGAGTATCGCGTAGACGCGAAAGCCGAATGCCGTGAGATCGCGGCCGCGCATCGGACGAAATGCATTGACGGAATTCGCTTCGACGCGCATCGGATTCGGATCGATGTATTGATCGTCGAGCAGGGCCTGGATGAAAGTGTGCGCGTCGGTCTTGCAGACGAGTTGCTCATCGAGCTCGAGCGCGTGCGCGGGTGGCGCGCAGAGACCCGTTCCCACTGCGGTCAGTACGGCAAGCGAATGGATGAAGTCCTTTGTCATGGTACTGGCGCGAGACCCTGCACCGGCGAACGCCGTTACGGGATGTTAGCCCGAACGCGCCGCGTGCGTCAGCGAACATCAACGGACGTCTGTACGGTAGCGAGCGTTGCGCGGTGTGGCGCATGTGCGTATCGGCGGTGCGTTGGACACGCATCGGCCGCGCCTGCGCTTTGCGCGAGCCGTGCACGCGCAATGCAGCGCGCGAGACGTGACAGCCTCGATCGACGTCGATGATGTTGGCGTCGCCAGCCTACGACGAACATTCAGCGCAATAGCCGCGCGTTGAAGCGCTTGCGATCGTTGTCGGCGGCAACGAGAGCCGCGAGCGTCACGCGGCCTTCAGCCAGTTCTCCATCAGCGGCCCTTGTGTGCCAAGCACGGGATCGCTGTGCGGAAACGGCAGCGCCTCCATCGCGATGCGTTCCTTTTCGGTCAGCGCTTCGCGCCGTATGTCCCATTGCTGCCCCGGCGGATATGCGCCGACGACCAGCAGCGGCCCGCTCGACGATTCGAGGCAATGGCCCGTGCCTGCGGGCAGCAGGATCACGTCGCCTGTTTCCAGATGCACGACGCGCCCGCCCGGCCCGCCGACGATCACATCCGCGGTGCCTCCTGCGAGACCCAGCACCTCATGGGCCGAAGAGTGAAAGTGGTGATAGTCGAAGACGCCGTTGCGCCATTTCGGCGGCCAGCCGTTGCGCGCGAACATCGCTTCGAACGTGGAGGCGAGCTTGTCTCCGTCGCCCGGATCGTCCAGCACGTCGCGATACAGGATGACGGACAGATGCCCGTTGTTCGGCACCCAGTCGCGCGGGCCGAGCCTGAACGCGTCGGCGTGCAACGCGCCCCTCGAATGTGCTTGCATGTCTGCTCCTCGAAACGGTGCGCCGCGCAAGCGAACGGAAAGCATGAGTCGCCTGAGCGGCACGTACGTTAGCTAAACAGCAAGTGCCGTTCCGCAGCAATCAGGGCAAAACCGAATCGCGAAAGTCTTCATGCAAACGTTTTCACGCCGTGTGACCGATATTATTTGCGGGTCGGATACATCAAGTTTGCCTTCGCGTTCGTCGATATAACAGCCTTGCATCGGATGGGAGCAAGCACTGAAGCGCAAATTCCCGTCGATACCAACGAACGAAAAACAATCCTGGACGTCGCGAGGACTGACTTATGTGGAGTGCCGGCCTGTCGGCAAGCGGAACGGAGGCGCAATCGATCGACGACGCGGCGCGCGCCGTCGACACGCTCGGCGCATCATGGGCGTGGTATCGCGCGGGCCAGCAACTCGAACTGGTGCGCGAGGGCGCGACGCGTTTCGACTGGCCGCGCACGCTCGTGCCTTCGATGCTGCACGATGCATGCGCCGAGTGTGGCTGGGTCGCGTGGCCCACGGGGCGCAGCGAGCTTGCGCTCGGCTGGCTGCTTGCGCCTGCCGCGTTCGCACCCGATGCGCGGCTCGCCGCGCTTGCGCGCGCGATCGGCGAACAGATGCAGACGGATGCGCTGCTGCGCGCGCAGAACGTGCAGCGCGTGCTGTACGACATCGCGTATCTCGCCAGCTCGATCAGCGAGCGCACCGAATTCCTGCAGGCGATTCACGAGCGACTTGGCACGCTGATCGACGCCGAAAACTTCTATCTCGCGCTGTACGACCGTGAGACTGGTGCGGTCACGTACCCGTACTACATCGACCTGATCGACACCGAGGCCGTCGACGCGAATCATATGGACATGGTCGACCCCGAGCGGCTGTCGCTCACTGGCTATGTGCTGACCACGGGCCAGCCGCTCCTGATCGACGAGAAGGGCATCGTCGAGGCGACTGTGGCGGGGCGCTTCCATTGCGTCGGGCATCGGCCGAAGTTCTGGATGGGCGCGCCGCTCAAGAACGCATCGGACGAAGTGTTCGGCATGTTGACGATGCAGGTCTATGACGCGTCGCGCATCTACAGCGCGGAGGACCGTGCGCTCTTTCTCGTCGTCGCGCGGCATGTGGCGATGGCGCTCGATCGCATTCTGCATCGCGTCGGACTCGAAGCCGAGGTCGCGCGCCGCACAGCCGAGCTTTCGCGTCTGAACGACACGCTGCGCGCCGAGATCGCCGAGCGCGAGCGCGCGCAGCACCTGCAGGCGGCGCTGTTCGAAATCGCGGAACTGTCGAGTCAATCCGTCGAGATCGGCAAGTTCTTTCGCAGCCTGCATGAGATCGTCGGCGGGCTGCTGTATGCGAAGAACTTCTATGTCGCGCTGTTCGATCCCGCCACGGCTGAGGTGTCGTTTCCGTATTACATCGACGAAGCGCTGCGCGACGTGCCCGCGCCGCGCCGTGGCGAGCGCGGCCTCACCGAATACGTGATCCGCCGGCGCGTGCCGTGCCTGTTCGATACCGACGATGCCGTGCGCCTCGTCGAAGCGGGCGAGATCAGCCTCGACTGCGAGAATATCCGCTTGCGTTCATGGCTCGGCGTGCCGATGTTCGACGGCGATGTCGTGCGCGGCGTGCTCGTCGTGCAGAGCTATTCGTCGAGCGTGCGCTACGACGGGCGCGATCAGGAACTGCTGACTTTCGTCTCGCGTCACATCGATACCGCGCTGTCGCGGCGCCGCGTCGCGGAAGCGCAGCACGCGGCGAATCTCGAACTCGAAGCGCGCGTGCTCGCGCGCACGCAGGAACTCGACGAGGCCAACGCGCGCCTGCTGCACGAGAACTATCACGACGCGTTGACGGGCTTGCCGAACCGCACGCATCTGTACGAGCGGCTCGAAGCGGCGTGGCATGGCTACAGCCGGCGCGGCGTGCCGCTGTCGGTGCTCTTCATCGACCTCGACCGCTTCAAGGTCATCAACGACAGTCTCGGCCATCTGTTCGGCGATGCGTTGCTCGTCGAAGTGGCGGCGCGCCTGCGCGAATGTCTGCGGCGCGACGATCTGCTGGCGCGGCTGGGCGGCGACGAGTTCGCCGTCGTCGTGCCGGGCGCGAGCCTGCAAACGGTGCTGTCGCTCGCGGAACGCATCCTCGCGGCATTCGATGCGCCGTTCAACATCGACGAGCAGACGGTGTTCACGTCATGCAGCGTCGGCGTCGTGAGCGCAGACAGTGCGTTCCATCTGAAGCCCGCCGACTTGCTTCGCGATGCCGATGCCGCGATGTACCGCGTGAAGAATCGCGGCCGCGACAGCTTCACGGTGTTCAACCAGCAGATGCGCCGCGAGCTGTCGGATCAGATCGAAACGGAAGGTGCGCTGCGCAACGCGCTCAAGCGCGACGACGAACTGGTGCCGTATTTCCAGCCAATCGTCGATATCGCGACGGGCGAGCTCGTCGCGCTCGAAGCGCTGATCCGCTGGCGGCAGCCGAATGGCGAAATCTGGGCGCCGGGCCGCTTTTTGCCCGCCGTGGAAGGGCTCAAGCTGATCGGCCGGCTCGACATGTACATGCTCGCGCGCGTGGCGGAGATTCTTTCGCAGCGCGAGCATATCGACTGGCCGCTCGTGCAGGTCAATCTGTCGAGCTACAGCATCACGCGCCCCGAGTTCGCGAACGAGCTGCTCGAATTGCTGAAGCGCTACGACGTGCACCCGTCGCGCATCTCGCTCGAACTGACGGAAGGCGCGCTGATCGCCGAGCCGGACCTTGCGCGCAATACGATGCAAAGTCTCGCGGACAGCGGCATGTGCGTCGTGCTCGACGACTTCGGCACGGGCTTCTCGTCGTTGAGCTACGTGCACCAGTACCGCTTCAGCGGCCTGAAGATCGACAAGTCGTTCGTGCTCGAACTGACACACAGCACGCGCAGCCGCGCAATCGTGCGGGCGATCGTGCGGATGGCGGAATCGCTCGAATTGACGGTCGTCGCCGAAGGCATCGAAGACGAGCCGACGCTCGAACTGCTGCGCACGATCGGCGCGGCGCACGGACAGGGCTATCACCTCGCGCGGCCGATGTCGCTGGAAGACCTGATGTCGTCGCCGCTCGCGCCGCGCTCGAAGGCGCTCGAACAGTAAGCGCCGTTTATGTGCGAGGGACGCGGCCCATCAGATAGAACTCGTCGTTGGGCCGCATCGAAATGACGTTCGCCATCCGGTTCGACAAGCCGAAGAACGCGGTGATCGCGGCAATGTCCCAGATGTCGGCATCGCTGAAGCCGTGGCCGCGCAACGTCGCGAAATCGTCGTCGTTCACCGAGGCCGAATCGCGGCACACCTTCACCGCGAATTCGAGCATCGCTTTCTGGCGCGGCGTGATGTCGGCCTTGCGGTAGTTGACTGCGATCTGATCGGCGAGCAGCGGCGCCTTTTCGTAGATGCGCAAGATTGCGCCGTGAGCGACGACGCAATACAGGCACTCGTTCACGGCGCTCGTCGCGACGACGATCATTTCGCGCTCGGCTTTCGTGAGGCCGCCTTCCTTCAGCATCAACGCATCGTGGTAGGCGAAGAACGCGCGGAATTCGTCGGGCCGGTGCGCGAGCGTCAGGAACACGTTCGGCACGAAGCCGGCCTTGTCCTGGACTTCGAGAATCCGCGCGCGGATGTCGTCGGGCCATTCGGCCGGCGTGGGGACGGGGTAGCGGCTGATGGGGATTGTCATGGCATGTCTCCTTTTTCTGTCTGCGACGCTGATGTTCGCTGTTGGTGTCTGCGACGGCGTTTTTATTATGGTGCTTTTGCCTTTGCGATGGCATCCGCGATGCGCCTGGCGGCGCGGGCGTTGCCCCTGTGCGGGGCGGCACCTACTTTTCTTTGCAGCGGCAAAGAAAAGTAGGCAAAAGAAAGCCGCTCACACCGCCAGTGCTTGACCTTTACCCACGGGCTCTCAACGTCCCCGTGCTTCGCGCAGCAGTGTGCTGGCTTGTGTTCGTTGCCAACGTCCTGGATAAACGCCTGACCCGCTTCAAGCACATGTGG
>NZ_CYGY02000138.1 GCF_900007165.1 Paraburkholderia piptadeniae | reverse complement strand
CTCACCATCAGCGCCCCCTTGAAGCGGAGCCAGAAATGCTCGTCGATGTAGGCGGGAATGCCGGCCGCCCCGAGGGAATCGGTCGCCGGCGAGTTCATGGGAATACGGACATCGCCGTCGTCGATCTCGTCCCAGATCGCGCCAATGACGCCCTGCCCGTGCATTACGGCGTCGCGCTGCTCGCCTTTGGCCAGCGCGCCCTTGCGAATGAGCAGCGTCGTGCCATCGTCCGACCAGACGTCATCGGCGATCGGACAGCCCACCAGCCCCGGCCGGTCAGTGCGGATTGCGGTGGCCTGCCCGCACCGGATCATGGTGTTCCGGCTGATCAGGTAATGACGGTTCGGCCGGAACGAGGCACGCATCGGCTGCAGCTTCGAGGGCTGCAGGGACTGGTCGAAGACCGATCCTTTGTTGTCGCCGGCATCATGGTTATCAGTCAGCCCTGCACCAGATGAACCGGCGGCTCCAGATGGCCCGCCCCGCAGCGCCGCGAGCCCCATGGACTTCGCCATGCCGGCCAGACTATTGCCACCGCCGGTGCCGTTGCCCGTCGTGTCTGCGCTGCCGCCGCCCGCGTCACTGGATGCGAGCGCAGAGTCTTCAGGACCACCGGTGGCCCGGCTGTCTCGGGACATGACCAGCACGCTGCCCGAGAGACGCCGCTCCGCGGGTGACAGTGGCCGCGGCCGGTTGTTCGCAATCGCGGTGCCCCCTTCGCCGACAGGGTGCGACGCTGCGCCGGCCGGCGGGGCGAGCTGCTGCCTTGCCGCGGCGGCAGCCGCAGCTTCCGATGCGGCGCGCGCCTGATCGGCTTCGGCCCGCTTGATGCGCGCCTTCTGTGTTTCGAGGTCGGCCCCAGCCTCGCTCGCGCCGCTGTCCTTCGGCTTGTTGAGCGCCGCCTGTTTCGCGTCCTGATGCTGCTGGAAGAGTCGCTGCAGGTAGATCGTGACGCCTGATGCACCCAGCGCAATCACGACCAGCGCGACCAGCACGAGCCTGAGCTTGCCCGCGCGCGTGCGGCGGCGTCCGGGCAGGTCCAGCGACGGCTGCGGCGCCGTGTCCGCGCGCCCGGCGTTGCCGATTTCGTTGCGTTCGCTCATGCGTGTGCGCGCTCCCGTCAGTCGTCCACCCGATCGCGGCTGCCGTGCGCGCGTTCGATGCGCGCCGTACCGGGCAACGACGAGGCGGTGCGGTTGTAGTGGCCGTCCGGCGAGTAGCCGTCGTTGCGGATGCCCAGCACCGCCTGGCCGTAGCGGATGATGAACGTCTTCGAAACCTCGTGGACGACAACGGTGTCGCCTTCCATATGGAAATTCACCGTCGCCTCACTGCCGTCCGGCAGCTTCGTGAAAATCGTCGGCAGATCGCGCGCGGTCGCGTACCTGAAGTAGGTGAAACGTCCGTCGTCCCACAAGGCGGTAGGCGCAAGCGCGCGATCGCCGCGCATCATGTACTGCATGTTCGCCGCCGGCGCGGATGACCCGGGCGCACCCGGGGACACCGCTGCGCCCGTCGCTCCGGTTCTCGCCGGACCAGCCGGAGTGTCCTGCTGGCCCGCCAGTACGGCGCTGACGGCCTCCCGGCGCCGCAGCTGTTCGGCCGCGGTCTTCGCCTTCGTGTCCGGATAGTCGAAGCGCAGGATCCACGTCGCGGGCTGCGCCCGCGATACATCGACAAGCGACAGCGAATAGGTGCGCCGGTTGGTCACGAGCACGAGGTTGGTTTCGGGTTGCAGCGCACCGGGCTTGAGCAGCGCTCCGCTGTCGTTGACCGACACGTGCCAGGCGCGTGCATCGCCAATGCCGCCGCCGTCTTTCAGGATGTGTTCTCCGGGCTCGAACTGGATCATCACCACACGGCCTGGCATCGTCGCCACGCGGTAGGCCTGGTCGGGGCTGTACGTCGCGCACTGGATATGCGGGTCGGCGCCGCAGCTCCGCGGGATTTCAAGCGCGTGCACGCGGCCACCGGCGAGCGCACAGGCGGCCATGATCGCGACCACGCCTGGCGGCGAGCGAAGGCCCGCACGACTCATGGCCCGCTCCCGGGCATCTTCGATGCGGCCGGTGCGGGATCGGGCGATGCATCCGCTGGCGCGCGGGTGTAATCGCGTGTGACCTCGTAACTGGTGCACCGGAACCCGTCCGGATCGATGTCCTGCTGATCCTGTTTCTCCGGCACATCGACGCGCGTGAAGGCCACCGTCGCAATCCACCAGGTCGGGTCCGGGTGCTTCGCCGCCACATTCAACGGGATCACCTGCCGTGAGAAGAACACCTGCGCGGTCGAACCGACAAAGGTGATCGAGCCGACCCGGGCGATGATGCGCGCCTGGTCTTTGAGCAGCTTGAGCGGGCCGGCCGGCCCACGGATGAGCGCGTCATAAGCGTCCTTTTCATGATCGTCGCTCATGAACATCACCGCGCTGTGCATGTCCGAAATCGTCTCCCAGTCGTAGCTCTCGCGCATCTCGACATAGCGGCGCAGGTCCGCGCGGTCGGTTTTTTCAGTGAAGCTCACGTGGCCGTTCGCGGTCGTTGGCAGCACATCCACCTTGCCGGTCGTGTCGTTCACCCGCAGCACAGCCGGTGGATTGGGTCTTTTAAGTAGTCCTAACGCTGCCATGCCAAAAACAGCCGCGAGGGCGATGCCACCCGAGAGCACTGATCGCCGGTCGGCGACGCGCGCCTTTTCTTCGGCCATCTCCATCTTCGACTTCTCGAACTCCCGGGCCTGGTCGAGATACCAGCTGACCGCGTCACGCTGTGACCGGTCGACGGCACGCGCTGCTGCCTCCAGGTGCGCGGCCGATATGGGCGGCGTCGGGGCGCGCTTGCGCGAGCCCACGCCAGCCGCGAGCCACTGTCTGATTACCGATACCATCCTGGTCCTCACTTCGGGTCCGTGCGACCCGCCTGCTGGGTCAGCGGCTGGTTGACAGGCATCCACTGGCCTGTCGGCTCCGCTGGTTTCGGCGGAGAACTGCACGCCTGCAGGACAAATGCGAGCAGGCCTGCGCGGAATATGGTCTTCATGCCTGAAATCCTCTCACCAGTCATTCGTGCAACCGGCGGTAGATGAACATACCGATGACGTTGAGCAACGCCCCCACGAAACCGGCAAACGTAACCCAGCAGACGGCGACCAACCACCAGCGGATCAGCTTCGCAAAGATATCTGGCATACATCCGCCTATGCTGCCGAAAGGGAGCCACCCGTCTTGTACTTGCCGGCGCCACCCGTTTTCGCGGCCGCGGCCAGCGCACGTCCCAGACCACCCAGCTTGCCCGTCATGGTCGAAATGCCCACACCACTCGCCAGCGCGGAGGCCAAGCCCGGAAGATTGAGGGCGACGACGAAGAACACCACGCCCATCACGTCGATTTCCACCACCTGCTGCATCGACGGGAAGGCCGTCCCGCTCGGTGCAATTGATTTCGCGAAATTGACTTCGATCGCGCCGGCGCCCGCGAACAGGGCTACGAGCAGCGCGTAGTTAAAGCACTGTCCCGCCCAGTTCCAGAAGTACTGTCGCACCGGCGGAAACAGCGCCATTGAAATGAAGAGTGGCCCGAGTGCGAGTAGCAGTCCGAGTGCGAATTTCGCGAGGATGATGTAGGCCACGGCCAACCCCATGAAGGGCGTGGCAAAGATAAGCATCACTGAAATCACCCACACCGCTCCGATAATTTCGAAGTTGTGCGCGTGATCGTAGATCTGCCCACAGGCGTTGATGTACGCGCTCAACAAATTATCCAGTCCCGAGACGGGATTGCTTTGTCCTGTAATCGCACCGGAGAGTGCCTCGCCAAAACCATTGACAGCCGGCACGATGTACTCGGTATAGAACTGGATGTTCATGCCGCAGGTCAGGATGAACGCCCAGGCCGCCATACGCATCAGGAAGTCGTTGATCGGTTCATCGTTCTGTCCCTGCCAGTACGACCACACGACCAGTAGCACGTAGATGCTGAAGCACGTCATCATCAACGGCGCAATCAGACTGATGATACGTTCCGAACCTGAACTGATCGTCGCGACGACGTTGGCGTCGAAGTCGGACGTCATCCTTGAGAAGATCGTCGTCGTGATAAGCGTATAAGACATCTTTGGCTCCTGAAGTCGTTCCATTCACTGCATTGCTTTCTTCACCACCTGATCGGCTTCTCTGTCCCGCTCACGCTGTTCAGGCGTTTCCTCCTGCTCGAGCTTTTCGGGCGTCGTACCAAGCAGATGCGCCCTGAATTCCAGATCCTGCCTGTGCGCAATCTCTTCCTGCACGTTGTGCTGATGACGGTCCCACGCGAGATAGCCCAGATAACCGGCAATGACAACCAGCAGACTGACGATCGCGGAAAGAAGAGCTTTATTCGCCACTTGAACCTCCGAGGAACTGGTTTTTGAATTCGCGGTCGCGCTGGTCTTGCGCGAGCTTGAGCTCCGCCTGCTGCAGCTGGGCGGTGAGCTGCAGGCGCGTCTGCTCATTGGTGACCATCGCCTCTTCAGCAGCCATCCTGTTTTGCAGATCCGCCTTCTCGGCCGGATCCTGCGTGAGGTTCGACTGCTGCATCAGCGACTGGATGTTATTGAGCCGCGCCATCGTCGCGCTGTACGCCTGCTCGTTCATCGCCTTGTTGGCTGCGAGCACGTCGTAATAGCGCTGTTGCCCCGGTGTCGAGGCGTCCGTCATGCCTTCCTGCTGCTCGATCGAGCGCATCGACGAACTGATGCCCGACAGGCTGCCACGCTTCGCCTGGTCATAGATGTCCTGCCACTGTTCCGGCAGGTAGTTGCGCAGCGATGCGTAGTTCATGATCGTGCCCAGGCTGCTGTTACCGGTGAGTGCGCGGTACTGTGCCTCCTGGTTCTCGATCTGCTGCATCAGCTGCTGAACCTGCATCATCTGCTGGGCAAGCTCGGCCGGCGAGATGGTTGGCACACCTTGGGCGTGTGCGATGATCGCTGCACACAGGCAGAGCGCGGTGACGGCCACACGACCCGCCCGCAGCAGGCGCGCCGGGCGTTCGACATCGTTGACGTTCACGATTCCCCCCATCAGACAGTGACAGCTTCGTTACCCGCGTCGACAGCGCGTGCCGACGCATAGATGCGGGCGAGCTCGGCGCGCTTGCACTCGAGACCACGCCGCAGCTCGTCTGCCCACAGCCGCTCATCGGCGCCGTGCTTCGCCGCGAGGCGCGTGCGCAGTTTGCGTTCGAAGACACGTTCCAGGTAGACCGGTAGCCATACGTCCGGATCTTCCCCCAGCGCCGCGCGCACCGTGTCGCAGATCAATACGTTCTCGCGATCACCCGAGAACACGGCGATCGCGTCTTCCATGCCGCTGAGGTCAAAACCCGCGAACGCCGACTGGTTGCCCTGCTTGATGAGGAACCGGCGCGACGAGGGCGTGAGCTTCCTGAACTCCGTGAATTCCTTGCGCGTCATGCCGTCGCGGACGTACGCCTCCTCTTCCGCCGCCGGATCCGCCAGATACAGGTTGGTCGCAACCAGACTGCGCAGCGCCGGGTACAGGTCGGCGGCCTTCTGGCCCTGCTCGGGCTGCTGGGTGATGAGCGTGATGAACTCCCCTTCCTTGCGGCCGCTCGCGAGCGTTTCCTCGATCTGCTCGCGGATCGTGCGGAAGCGGATCGGCATCCAGTACTCTTCCATCACGGTCTGCATGAGCCGGCCCTCACCTCGCATCAGCTTCTTGAGGTGGAAAAGCCAGGCAAACGCCGGCTCGGACGGTTCGTAGTTTTCGACGAGGAACGCCTCGACGTCAAAGCCGATCCAGCGCTGCTCCGTCATGTTCAGCGCCAGGTTCGGTGGGTTGTCAAACACCCACCAGAAGCGGCCGTTGTCGGATTTGCACCAGAGCGACAGACGCTGGCGCAGACTGTCATCGCCCTCATCTGGAATGCTGTCCAGCAGCAGACTGAAGCGCCGCAGGCGCACGTCCTCGATACCCATCACCGCGTCGACGGCGTTGCGGCACTGGATCTTCTCGGCGGCGGTCAGATCGATCTTGACGGATTTGCCCTGATGATCAACGCCGCTTCTGCGTCCACAAAGCTCGACCAGCCCGTACAGGAACTCGCGATTTTCAGCCGTGTCGGCCAGCTCGAACGGCGCCCAGCCTGTCGGTTTGCCTTTCTCCAGATGCACGTAGGCGCCGCGCATCGCGCGGATGAATACTTCCCAGCCTCGGCCCTTGTCCAGCACGAACAGCAGCTGCCCGAACCGGGACAGCATGCCGGCGATGGCGGTCGCGACAGTCGACTTGCCGGCACCGGTCGTGCCTTGCAGCTTCACGTGCGCGGCCAGCTTCTCCGCCACGTTGACGTCGCCCTGCCGGCTCGCATGCGGGCTGAAGTAATAGATGCCCGATGCGGAACGGAATGGGATGACAGCTGAGCCGTCGCCGATAGGGTTGCCCTCAGCCTTGCCGGCGGAATAGTCGTGGCAGGTGAACATCGACGCAAAGTTGCGCGACGACTGGACCTTGGGCCGTGGCTTGACCTTCGCGCCCGGGACCTGCGAAAAATACGTGAAGGGCGCGGAACCGGTCGCGAGCGCCCAGTCAACACCGCATTCGTTCAGCGATCGGGATGCGAACAGGATCCCGTTTTCCAGCGCCTCCTGTGTACTTGCGCCATAGATCACGGCCGCACCATGGTACACGCCGAACGACAGCTCGCCCGTGTTGACGTAACCCTGCGCATCGCGCAGTTCCCTGACCTGATGCTTCGCCTTGTCGCCGGCGGACTCCAGCTTGTTGATTGCCGAGTCGATCGTGCGGTTTGATTCGAAACCCGTCATGCAGTTGAAGGAATGCACAACCGTGAATTCGATCGGCAGTGAGAGCACCGGATCGAGCTGGCCGAAGCCCGGCTTGTCCGGAAAGCTGCGCAGGTCGCGACAGGTGAAGAACCGCCGGTGGTCCGGCACGCCCGGCCCGTCAATCGCGTGCGTGTCGTAGCCAAAGCGCAGGGTGCTGGACGGAATGACGTCAACACCTGGCTCTGCTGCGACTGGCAGATCACCCGTCACCCCGTTCACGAGATAACTGACGAAGCCATACAGCGGCGAAAACAGCATCTTTGTGCCGTTCATATGCGTGCGCTCGTACACCGCGAGCAGTTCGGCCTCGTAGTCCGCAAACTGTTGCAGGGCCTGCTGCGCCAGCGAAGCGATTTCCTTCAGCCCATCCTCGAAGTCCTCGTACTTCAGGATGATCGAAAAGTAATAGCGGTTTTCAAAAAACCGGCCACCCCTGAACTGCCCGCCATGCTGCGTCGAAAACCAGTTCATGAAGGGGCTGTCGAAACGGTACTCGTGATCGGCGTTCACGCGCCGTCGCATGAAAACGCCGTGGTAACCAAGGCGCCCGCCATGGTCGCGGCCCAGTTTGCTCAAGATCTCCGTGTCGCGGTCGAACTTGCGGTCAAGCACCTTGTTTTCGAATACCTCGAACGGCACACCGCGCAGCGCAAGCGTCACCATGAAACGGTTTCCGTCGATGTGCTGCACATGCCTTGTGACCGGATGCCTGAACCCCGGCATCCAGTCTTCGACGGCGCCGATCGCGCCGAGGATCTCGCTCGAGACGGTTGATCTGCTACCCATCACGGCTCCTGACCGGGCTCACGCAGCCGGCGCTCGCCCTTGCCCAATGGTTGAAGAAAATCGCGAAAGACACGACGCTGCCGGCCGTATCGCAGTGGCGCAAGCGTCGACGTGTTGCCGAAATGCGGCGCCGCTCTCCCGGCATTCACCCGCGCGCGGATGCGCAACTGCCAGAAGTAGAACCGGCAGCGGAACTGCAGCCACATGATCCACAGTCCTTGATCGTCGGTTTCGCAGATGTGCTTGAACGACAGCAGCACCGGAAAGCCGAGAAACACGAAGAGGAGGCCGCCCGGGCCGACGAAGAAGGCCACGAGCACACCCGTGAACATCGAAGCGACGACCACCACGAGCATCGCCATGTAGGGCACGCCCCAGATGGCCGCGGTGCGTCCAAGTCCATTGAAACCGGCGTAGCGGGCTTTCTCGTCCGACATGGCACGCGCTCAGGTAAACAGGTTCCACAGGTACGGCGCGAGCACGCCGACCACCGCACCGACCACCGCGACCTTGCCGCCGAGCGTGACGAACTCGCTCCAGTGCGAACGATCGGCCCAGCATTCGGCACCTTTCCAAAGCAGCACACATGAAGCACAGACACCGAGGAACGAGTACAGCCAGATCTTGAACGTATTCGCACCCTCAGTCGCCGAATCAAGACCGCCTCCGGCCAAGGCAAGTTCGGGCGCAAGCAGTGCTGCGCCGAGCAGCGTTGACTTTGCAGCGCAGATAATGCATGCTGCATCATCTTTTAGTCGTGCTAACTTGATGGCACAGAATTTGATTTTTCGAAACATGGCTTCTCTCTTTCAAACGAACGCCGCGGCGCGGCCAGTCAGATCATTTGCACGCGTCGCTATCACAGTCGAAGTCGCCAAAGGCATCCCACGGCGGATGCGGCGCGTCATGGCGCTGCGGTCTAACGTCCCGTTGAGAGGGGCTGGACTTAACCTTTCCGGCGATAACCTGCGTTGTAGGGCCAGCTGGCCGGTCCATGATCACGGGTATCGCCGAAACAAGGTTGGCCTTACCTACCGTCGTCTGCGCATTGGCGACGACACGCTGCACATAGCTGGATCCGCCGGACTCAACCCGCTCGCCACGAACGAAGTTACCGCTGTAGTAGCAACTGATCGCCCCCCGCAGCGCACGTTCGCCCCGTCCGTACGAAGCGCTTGCACGCTGGTAGCAGTCGTGCAGAATGGCGCCAGCGACCCGCAGGTTGGCACATGGGTCAAAAGCGGTTTCGTACGTCACCTCGTACCGGGAAAGATTGAACCGGTTGACCTGCCCAATTCCCAAACTGAAATCTATGCCACGGGCAGCCAGCGCACGAACCGTTGCAAGCGCCTCTTCAAGAGTCTTCGGCTGTCTCTGCAGATGACCTCCAACGACGCCAACTGCCAGTGGATTAAAAGCCGACTCCGTACGGACAATCGCCTGCAAGGTAGCTGCCTGCACGGTCGGCGCACATTCGTGCGCGAGAGTGGCAAAATCAATCACGCTTCCTCCTCCGCTCCGGGCGCGAGCGCAGCGTGAAGCTCAAGAAGGCGCAGCCCCAGATTTGCATTTGGCCGCTCCGTTACACCGCGCAGCGGATCACTGATGGTCGACTACCCGCATCCGCAAAGCCTCACGAGCTTGAGTTGAGTAACGCCACCACGCGCTCGGTTCGTCAATCGATCAACGACGATCTGACAGTTCATGAAGGAACGATAGCGGAAAACCGATATTTGCGTCAAGCGGAAAACCGATATTCAGCTACTCTATCTTTGTCGCATGGAAAATTCTAAACAGGGGCGCACCCCTTTCGGAGAGCGCTTGCTCCGTGCGCGCAAGAACAGAGGGCTCACCCAAAAACAGGTAGAGATGCACGTCGGAATTGCGCAGAGCAATCTCGCTGAGCTTGAGCTCAAGGGCACCGGGTCCAGCTTCACCGTTTCGCTCGCGTTGCTGTATGGCGTCAACCCAGTATGGCTGGCTCTTGGGAAAGGACCGGTTACGGGCGGTAGGCCCTCCCCAGACTGGCTGGAAGGATTGTCGGAGAGTGAGCTCCGCTCAGTCGAAGAGTTCGTGCAGAACATCGTCGCAGCCCGGCGCCGAGGTCAGGCGCGCAGACCACAGATGGATGCTGTTGACTCGCAAGAGCCAGACCGTAAACGCGAGGCACGCAAGGGCACTGCGAGCAAGGGGAAGTGAAATAGGCAGCGCGGCTCCGTCATTGGCCCCGATGCGGTCCGACGGTCAGGCGCGCATCGATTTCTTCATATAGTCCGTACGCATCTTTTACGGCGCTTGCGGCAAGACGTTTCGCGTGAGCGAGCGATCCCGCGTCACCAGAACCCTCTTCAACCGAGGCCAATAAAGCCCGCGCTCCATCGACCATCGCCGCCCAGTCCATGACCCTCTTCAAAACGTCGAGGCAGTATGCCTCCCCCAACGCGGTGCGCCGATCGCCCGTCCTCACAACGGCGTCGCTATCAACGACTTCCGGAATTTCGATTCCCGAGCAGACGATACATTCGGCACTGCCACTATTTCCAGCGCCGATAAATCTGTTGCGAAAGAGAAATCGCCGCGAGCCGTTCACAGTCTGAACGTTCCTCTCAACGTCGTAGGGCTGGCCACGCTCAAAAAACCGGGTAATGTTCCGCCGGGACGACTCACCTTCGTCCGGCGTCATGAAAAGTCTTTGGGCGTTTTTTCCGATTACATCAGCCTCTTTGCGGCCGGCATATTCCTCGGCCATCTTGTTGAAGCGGTGAATCGTGCCTTCCTTGTCCAGCACAACAACGACGGCGTTCACCTCCGAAATAATTCCCTCCGCAAAGGCCAACGCGTCCATCGAATTCCTTGCTACCGTTTCCGCATCGCAAAGCGCCGCTGCTACGCCCGCCCAATGCGCCTCACTGATCTTCTTGCCGACTAGCTGCAATTCAACATTTCGCCCAAACAGCCGCACGTTGAGAAGCAACACTGTTGTCGCGCCAGTCACGTCACGGATGGAGGCAGCCTGCTCGCCGTTCAAGGGGATGGAAAGTTGTGGCTCTTGCTCGCCGCCTGCCCGAGACAGTACCAGCTCGTCGCTAGACGAGGAGAATTGCCAGACTGGACTGGAAGTCCCGAAGTGCCTATCGAATTCGTCAAAGACTTTCTTGCTCTTCATCCGTTTACACCCGCAACTAGGTCATGCGATTCGTTGAGTTTCGAATCGAGGCTTGTTCAAACGTCACGAATATTCACGACTTTCCTAGGAACCTCTGGTTGTACCAACCGAACTACATCGTGCGCGAAGTCGATGTTGCGATGAGAGGCCGCAACGCCGTGCCAGGTATGCTCGCAAACTTTTTTCCCGTACAGATACAGGGTAAGGGACCTGCCGAATATATTGACCTTGCATACAACACATCCGACGCCATCGTGCAACTTGCGTATTTGCGAAATGCTGTTTGAGTCGACTGGCACAGCAGCGCATCGATAGCCGTGCGCATCAGCGAGTTGGACGGAATCGCTGTCGCTCGTCACCGTCCAAGCAGGCGTAAGGAGTCCAAATCGAACAGTGAGAAAATCATCAGTATGCAGTTCATTGATCTCTAACATCAGACTGCCCAAGTTCGCAAGAGGAGCAACTAGTGTGGACAATGTTAAGCGACGAAGGGGAGCATCGTTACAAATTGTTGCATAAGCACATGCAATATGCATCGAATTCTTAACGCATTTGTTGAAAATGAAATCATGGCACGGCGACGGTTCGCCATTAACCACTCATAATTAGTTAGATATACTATTCACCTATGCTCGCGATCGCCGATCGCTGTAAGTTGGCGCTCGATCAAAGCAAGTGTGTCTTCCACTCGAAAATCGAGCCTCGGCGTCCGCTGAAGTAAAACTCAATGCGTTCTGGGAGTAAAAGTAGATGCAGCCGTGGTCGAGCGATCGCCGGATTGGCCAGCCGGATTGCTGAAGGTGTCTGTGACGATCTCCGAACGACCTAAAGGTCGAGAATCGACGGGGGCACGGTATCGGAAGCGGGTTCTTTGCCCCGGCGAAGCGCAGTTCTGCTTCGTCGGTCATGAGCCCGGCCACGTCGACGAGTTCGTACAGGCGCTGCAGCAGGGCCTCGCGCCACTCGGCTCGCTGGTCCGGGCTGGTTGCCTCTCCAGCTGTTCAACCAGCAATTCCGCCGTCTGCAGGTAGTTTTCTACCGCGATCATGGCATTGCTGCGCGCGGCGACCAGCAGGCGTAGGTAGTGGTCAGCCAGCTCCGACTCGCCACCGATCCGGTGCAGCGTTTCCCAAATGCGCTATAGCTGGGCTAAGGAATCATCGTGACCTCGTGAGGCGCGCCAAGGTGCGCAAAGACATCGCGCTGGTGATCGTGGGCGTCGTCAGTTCACTAGCCATGATGCAACTCGCAGTGCTGTCCTCGCGCGAGCGCGCGAACGAGGAAGGCAGGCGCAGGCTGCGAGCCGCGGCCGGCCATTCAGCCGGCTGCAGCGCACCACACCGCGTCACGCGTATTCCCAAGAGCTGATCCGTACCCGTGCTCAGCACAGGCGACGACAATTCCTTACGGTCGACGTATCCGGTAGACCCGAGGTTAGCGGTTGAAAACCCAGTAATCGCTCCCGTTCCGCGTCTTGTGTGAGAGGCCGAACCGTTTGCTGGGCCGCGTGTCGGCTTGGATGATGTAGTAGAGATCCGAGAGGATCGCGCCGGTCGCCGACATACGAGTGGCCCGTCAAATCCATATCGAGATTGGTTACGTCGATCGTCCCGATCCCCTTCAGCAGCACCACATTCTCGCCGGAGTCCCGGCCCGCGAGCCGCCACGCACCAGCACGCGTAAAGACTCCCGTAGACGCGCACCTATCGGAAAGCGGCCCCTGTCAAAGAATCCGTATCACATTCAACGAGCGCCGTCAGGCGGTACAGGAGTGATACGACACGAGCCGGCCAGTCACGCGGAAATCAGCGAAAACTGAACAGGGAAACCGGCGGCCGCCGCAGCGCGGCCACCGTTTCACAGAGCGCGCCGCACTGATTGACGGATGCGGCCACTTTCGTTGTGCAGCTCAACGGGCACCATTTTGGAGCCGCTATTTTCCTCTGTATCATCCAATCGCGATCAGACCGGGCGCGATCTGATTGACGAAAACATCGGTGTCGATTTCCGGCGCAGCAAGCACCACCTCACGCAGCCGGTAGGCCTCGTCCGGGTGGTTGCGGGCAAAGCTCACCAGGGCGCGCGTCAAGCCGCGCTTGCCCATGCTGTACGCGATGACATACAGATAGGCACTCGGCGAGGCCGAGAGGACCCCCATGACGAACTGCTCGATGTCGCCCTCGGCGCGTTCGATCGACTGCTCGTCCTCGAAATAGCAAATTGGCCTATCCCGCGACGGCCATGAAGAATACCGGTGCGCCCGCGAAGTCAAGGTCGTACGCCATCTGCGCGGTGCGCATCGCCGCGTCCTCAAAGCTGACGTTGTAGCCGTGAATGAACAGCAGCACGCTCAGCGTCCACGCGTTTAATGCCTTCGTGCGCATTCCCGCGCGGAACTGCTCGTATGGGCCAAGCGCAACTTGAAGGATCGACACGTCGCGGTCGGGGTCACCGTGAAACTCCATCCGCAGCACGGACGGCGACTCAATGGCGGCGGTTCCATGATTGCGCGGGATGCTGACATCCACGCTGAGTTACGGTTGGCGCATAGTCACTCGTGAATTGCGGCGGACCATCTGTCGGAGCGGATACGACCCGGTCCGTGCCGAAGAATACGCGCACGACGTCGTAGCGGCCGTTCGCTCCTGTCCGCTTTGGCGCCACTTTCGGCCGGACCGGCTGCGCGTGCGTGCCCGTAAGTGTAAAGCCGCGGAGAAGATCGTTGTTTGGTCTAGGTCCGGACGTAATGTCGTTGGTGACGGATGCGGGGGCGCCAGAAGCGGGCGGCCCGGAAACAGGGGGCACTCTGCGTGCCCGAGCCCTTCACCGCGCCTGCGCCCGACAGTTCGTTCGTGATGTCCCAGAGGCCGCTTTCGCGTCCCCGGTTGGGGACGTAGTTCTTTCCCTTTCGCGGCACGAACGTGGTGCCCGAGAGAGAGTTGCTTAGCACGCCATTCACCAGAAAGTCCGGATTGAGCGTGCCCCGGTTTGTGTTCATGCTTTGTGCGCAGCCGTCTGTCAGGAGCAGTGCGAGACATAGTGCCGCAATTCCCCGGACCATCGCTGTCTCCCTGCGCCACGCCTGCCTCTCGGACCGGCGTGAGGTTGCCGCAGCGGCGCTCGCTGCTATCAACATAGGAAAAATCGCCTGCGCTGCAAGTACAAACAGTGGTGCCGACCACACAACAATCGCCACATCTGATAACCGGAGTTATCACGAATGCCGTTTTTCGTTGTCAGTTCAGGAACTGGATGATAGGATGCGTCCAAGTGATTGATTGACAAGAATAATTTCCGGTCCGCGAGGCCGCGCACCACCAATATGGCCGCCCGAACGCACCTGATTCCCAGCTATGACTACGCCCGGCTGACCGCGCGCACCGAACATGAACTGCACGAATTCATCGCGCGCGAGGCCACGCGCGCCGGCAGGCGCCGCCTGCACCACGACTTCGCGCTGGGCGCGCTGGGCGCGCTGGCCCTGTGGTTCAGCCTGGCAAGGGGGCTGGTGGGACCGGAGGACACCGCGGGCCGCGCACGGTTCGCCGCCGACCACGACAGACTGGCAGGTCTGATCCGGGACGGCTTCACCCACTGAGGCGACGACCGATGCGACTCACCCGGCAGCACTTCACGCTGTACCGCGGCTACCTCGATGGTGTGTCCGTCGAGCAGCTGCACCGCAGTTATGGCGACGCGGCGACCGACGTACGCGCGACACGGCGGCTCATCGCGACACTGCGCGATGCGCTGGCCGCCGCTGCGCGACGCGCGCGCGACACCGAGGCGGCTCACCTGCTGCGCCTGAAACCCGGCAGCATTCCGGCAGCCGACCTGCATGGCCGCGATGACGTTCCGACGCTGGAGGCGTACCGCGAGCAGGTGGACCCGGACTGCGTCTATGGCGAAGCGGAACTGCTCGAGCTGTACCGTGCCGACTTCCCGCCTGCGGCGTCGCCGCGCGTCGACCGGAAAATCGTCCGCAATGCACGGCTGCGTGCGCGTCAGACTGCGGCGCTCGCCCGCATGGAATCAACCCTCGCCGAGGCGCCCATCCCTGACCACCCGCTCGACGGCTGGTTCGAGCCCGCAGTCGCCGCCCGCCTCGCCGCGGCGGGGCAGACCACGCTCGCCGATCTGCTCACGCTGATCCGCCAGCGGCGGCAGCGCTGGTACACCGCCGTGCCCCGGCTCGGGCCCAAGGGCGCGCAGCGCATTACGGCCTGGCTTGCGCTGCATGCCGGGTCAGTGGGCGAGCTTCCGCCGCTCGCGCTCACGCCGCGCCGGCAGTTCCCGGCGGGCCATCCCGCACTCGCGCGACCACCCCGGTTGGGGACATCAGTCGACGTCGTGCCGCTGGAATCGCTGCGGGTCCCATCGGAACTGGATGGCTCGCACGGTCTCAATCGGGCGCCGCTGCCTGCACATCAGGCGACAATCACGACCGATCTGGACGCCATTCAGGCCTGGATAGCGATCGCCGGCGCCCGCAGTGCGCACACCGCGCGGGCCTATCGGCGCGAGGCAGAACGCCTGCTGCTGTGGACCCTGATGGTCAAGGGCAAGCCGGTGTCGTCGCTGCATGCGGAGGATGTCGGCGAGTACGTCAACGGCTTTCTGGCAGATCCGCAGCCGGCAAAGCGGTGGATCGGCAACGGCAAGGCAGAACGGTTCGATCCCGCGTGGCGGCCCTTTGCCAAGCCGCTGCCGGAAAACAGCCGTGAAATCGCCCGCAAGCTGCTGTCGGCCATGTTCAACTGGCTGGTCGGGCAGCAATACCTGCGGGTCAACCCGTTCCACGACCTTCCGAAGGTCGGCAGCGCGAGGCCGGCGCTCGACGCAACGGGACGCACACTGACGCACGCGCAGTGGCGCCTTGTGCTGCAGACGGTCAGCCGGCCAGCCCCCTCGCCGGCGGAGCAGCGCGACCATTTCGCGCTGCTGCTCGCCTATGCGACGGGACTGCGCCGCGCGGAACTGGTCGCCGCGACCACGGGCGCCCTGTCCCGCAAGGTCCTCGACGCCGCGCTGGATGACGCCTGGGCGCTGCAGGTGGAAGGCAAGGGCCGGCGCGCACGTCAGGTGCCGATACCGCACCGGCTGATGGACGCGCTCTCGCGCACGCTGCAGCGCCGCCCGACCCCGCTCACGCTCGAGACCGCACCCGGCGCGACGCCCCTCATCGCCCACCTGAAAACGGGCCTGCCGCTGACGCCAGACGCGCTGGCGCGTCTGTACAAGCGGATTTTCGAACGCGCAGCGCAGCAGCTGGAGGGCGCCAATCCGGGGGCCGCGACCGAACTACGACGCGCCAGCACCCGCTGGTTGCGCCACACGCACGCCAACCACGCGCTCGATGCGGGCAGCAATCTGCGCGACGTTCAGTCGGGGCTGGGACACGCGAGTCTGGCGACCACCACTTGCTATACGAAGGGCGACGCGGCGCGGCAGTACCGGGCGGTCGAGCGGTTTTTTAATGCGGCGCTAGACGGGTCCGCGGTCCATCGCCGACCTGATCAGACATAAGCCGCTGTCAGAGACCGCCCGTCTGAAGGACCTCCCGGGTGCCGGGGACAAACGGGCACGAGTGCGATTGCGTTGTCCCTGCCTTGCGCGACCGAAACGCAAGATAGGGCGAAATTCGTGAAAGGACTGGAAAGTCCGTGAGACGCAAGACTCAGGCTCCGATCCGGCATTGCACCATGCACTGGCCGCTCGCGGACAAGCCCACTCAAAAGTGCTTCTCATCAGTGTAAGCTCGAACTGGGCAGACCATCCAGCGGCTCACAAATCTGCAGATCATATCGGCTACTTCCTTCGCGTCGGCGCGGCACGAGCGCTGACCGTGACGAACGCCCTGAATGCGTGAGTGTTCTAATTAGAACACTGGGGTCCGCTGCCAATCATCAAGCCTGATACCTGAAAAGAACGCTTGCGAGTGTTCTAAATAGAACAGGTGCGCGGCCACGCCTCGAACCGTGGTTGTGCGACGCTGCGCACGACCATCCCACCTGGCAGAGTCGTACAACGCTCGATGGCCGATATCCACGTGATCAGGCACGCGGGGCGTTGCCGAGACTTGGAGTACAACAGGTCCGTTCGCTCCTACGCTGGCTGACTGCTGACCCAGCGTTACGGCTTCGCCGACGACGCGCGATCGGGTGGGACGTCACCCGCGGTGATGATGAGTACGGTGTTGCAACCCTCGCAACCCCCAAATCAACGCTGCAGAACTAATATGCGCTGCTGAAGTCCTACAGGCACACGGCGAGCAAGGACATTCTGCGCGTGTTCTAATTAGAACGCCGAAGGTGGGCGGCAACCCAGCGACTTGGGTTGTTCGAATTAGAACACTTCCCGTCGGGTTTGGCCGCTTCAATCGCGGCAGTTCGCATGGGCCACATCTCCCTTGCGCAGCGCCGTAGCACCGCTTGGGATTCGTCGAGGGACAGGGCGCTGCGCTGAGAAACGTGGCATCTCCTGGCGGATGAGGAGTGCAGATTGCCGCTGCCGCGCCGCGTCTTTCGCCTATCGGACGGGAAATGCCTTGTGAGACGTAGCGGGCTCGGATCGCGGCGCCGCTTTAACCTGTGTCCCGACCGGCATTCCGTCGACCTGCCATCTGACGTATCGCCGTGCCATCGAGCCGAGTTCCGGGCAAGCAGTCACCGGCTCAGGCTCAGTGTTACATCAACGAGGGACTTATGACGTGCTCACTTCAGCGCACCCCTCATGCGATACATTCTTGTCCTTATACTAGCGGGCGCAGCGCATGAACTAGTCACGAGCGAGGATGTGAGACAGGTGCGAGCCCGCGTCGTTGTTCCGCCCGGCACGCCTGCTTACCATGACCCCACCCCCACCGCACATGTATCGGACAACGCGGCTCACTCCGGCCGGATCGAAAACATCTTCCCGATGTGCTCTCGAAGCTCGCTCTCCTGCTCCTCCGTCATGACCCCGGCCTTGAACTTGAACGTCAACCCCTTGACATCCTTCGTGATACTGCCGGCCTGGACCTTGCCAGCAAAGATTTTCAAGATGCTTCGTCCGCCCGCGTCGCTCGGCGCGAGACCGCGCGACACCTGCGCCGTGATGGAGGCCCCCACCTTCGTCTGCACCAGGTCACCACCGAGCACGAGCGGCCATAACTCCTTCAGTGCCTTCAATCCCGCCTCTCCCGTCTTCTTCAGGACATTCGCGATATCCTGAGCCGAATTCGCACCCAGCACGGACGGATTCAGGTCCAGGTCCCGCTTGACAAAGTCAGGCAAGTCATCGAATGCCAGGAATTTGTAGAGTTCGTTGCGGGTTACGCCCATCACTTCCGCTAGGCGGGTACGATTCGGAAATTCGCTCTCCGCGCGACGGACCGCAATTGCAATCTCATAGTCTGAGAGATCGTCGCGGGTGACGTTTTCCATGAGTGCGAAGGCCGCCATGTCCTCGTCGGAGCACTCTATAACGACACCGCGGATGCTTTCCCGGTTGAGAAGCTTGTGCGCACGCCAGCGCCGCTCACCAGCAACCAGCTGGAATGTCTCCCCAACCCGGCGGACAGTGACGGCTTGTAGCAAGCCAGCCTCGGCAATCGAGCGGGCCAGTTCCGAGAGCTTCGCCTCGTTGAATTGTCGACGCGGCTGCCAGGGATTCGGTACGATGGTGCTTACCGCGATCTCCGTATCGACGCCCTTCGACTCCAGCTCCTGGATACGCAGTTGGGCCGCAGCAAGCGCGCTCGTGATGCCAGGCATTGTTTGCGGTCCCCGACCGCCTTTGTCCTTCTTGCCCCCATCCTTAAAGTCAGCAGGCGTTGGCAGGTTGGCCGTCTTTGCCATCAGCTGTTCGCGGATGTTATTGCTCATGCCGACTCCTTCCAGGATTTCACAAACATGTCGTCCAGCCATCGCGCGTACTGCATCATAGGCTGCCTGACACGCTGTAACGACTTGGCCGTCGAATGCGTGCTGACGACATCGAGCGCCGTCGAAAATGACAGGGCTCCCCCGCTCATCACCGAACTCGATGGAATCTCAAATGGGTCAAGCCACCGCCCATAAGCACTTTGCGCCCACTGTCTGACCACTGGTGCAGACGACGTCTTCCCGTAGTCCACTTTCGACAGCAGAATGGAAATGAATTCATAGACTTTGTCTTCCTCGTACGGAAGAAAGTCTTCTGCGACGTCCGAAAACAGGCGCCAGAACGCCAGGGAGCTAATGAAGTCCAGATTCTCCGGGATCATGGGCATCACAAGTGCATCGGCCGCGAGCAGTGCGTTCAGGTTCATGTAGGACAATGATGGAGACGTATCGATCAGTATGTAGTCGTACTGCGACCGGAGCGGTTCAAGTCCCTGCCGCAGTACTGCCCAGAACCGGTATCCCTGAACTGTCTTCTGCCGGGCGGGCAGCAGAAACTCCGCGCCATACAGGAACGTATGACCCGGGATGATGTCGAGACCGTCCCAGTAAGTCGACTGCACTTTCCCACTTAGACCGCCCTCAATGTTGTGGTCATAGATGTACGGCAAGACAGTATCTTCACCGGAAATCTCCTTCTCCGCGTACAGTCCGCAAAGTTCCGATGCAGATGCTTGCGGATCAAGGTCGATGAGAAGTACATTTCGTCCGAGCAGCGTCAGAGCCTGCGCGAGGCAGACTGTTGTTGTAGTCTTCGCAGACCCACCTTTCAATTGTGCCGTAGTGAGCACCTTGCCCTTGAAGTTGCCGTCCTCGTTTCCAAGCCGCGTCTGGTAAACGTCGGAAGCCATCTTTACCCAAGCGCGTACTTCGGGCAGGGTAAACGTCCGACTGCGACCATTGCCGTTAAGCGTCCCGGTCGGCAGACTTGCATCGTCCCTAGTCACCAGATATTGGATTTGTTGACGCGTCAGACTGCACATTTCGGCTAGTTCGCTGATCGTGTAAATCGGCGCGACCTTGCGCGGCCGTGGTGCGAGAATCTGCTCTCGCAAGTTATCGGAGAAGGGTTCGAGATTGTCAGCGAACTCCGCTACTTCTCGAAGCGATACCTTTCGGTCTTCCATCGGTAAGGTGCCTACGTTAGCCATTCTGCGCTTTCCCCTTGAATTGACGTCGAAGCGCAGAATACACGAATCCGCGTAAACAGGGTTGTAATCAGTCAGTTTTTTTATCTCATCCCTCAAGAACCGCCACCAAACCCCTGATTTTTCGTGACCTTTTTTGCTCGACGGCGGATCGCTTAACCACGCGCACGACGTGCCTCAGCGCGTCCGGTTTGCCGTTTCCGGTAGCTACCCGCCTCCGAAGCTGGAATCAGAGCACAAAAAGCACCCCGAGGGCGGTTTTTGTGCTGCGCGGCTATATGACAAAATTGTCCGTGTTTTCAAAGGCTTAGCTAACCGCATCTCGGCCAGGTTCTGCCTCCCCTTTCCTTCGTTTGTTTGGTTCTTGTAAACATAAAACCCGCAAACCAACAAACTAGGAAAAATAAATCCTTTAAAATCAATGCAATCTTGACATTCTGGGACGGTTTTTGGGATCTGTGGGACGGTTTTTGTGACCGCACAGGCGGAAAATAGGCAGGGTAGGACGTTCTTTGTGAAAACCGGGTCGCAAATTGTGATGAGTAGAGCGGGGCGGGGCTGTTTTTGTGCTCGGTTTATCAGGTCTGGTCGGGGGCGGTTTTTGTGTTGACAGGCGATACCCGGCTGATAGAGTGCCAGGGGTTGGCGCCGAACCTGACGAATGGAAAATCGAACCCCTCCCGCTACCCCGCATCAGCTCGCCTTGGACATCTACGAAGACATGTCCGCGGTTGGCACACCCATTCACGAGGCGAGCAGGGACATTGGTTTTCTGCGCAACAACATTTTCACGCGGGTTGGTGGTCTGGGCATCGCCGCTCGCCGCGTGCTGGACGCGGCCTATTTCATCGTTGCCACGAAGTCGCCAGATGAACTTGTCGATGACAAGGTGTACACGTTCACGGCCGACGTCAACTACTTCAAATGGTTGATGCGATACGACAGCCGGAATCACAGCCATCTCATCGCACAGATGAGAACTGCGGCGAAGGCACGCGTGGAAATCATGACAGCGCCATCAATCGAGGAGCTGACCGAGAAAGACTCGTGGGGGACGATCAGTCTGCTGGGTGATTGCTACATCGAGCGCAACGTCGTCTGCATCCTGTTGGCCGGCAGGGTAATCAAGTATCTCATCAGCCCGTATAAGGCGCACTGGCTCAGCCTGCGTGCTTCGACCGCCTTCTCCCTGTCGCTGGCCCGTGCTATCTACGATCGGCTCATTCCATGTGAAGGTCATGGGGTGACGGAGTGGTTCGCATATGAAGAGGTCTTGGAATGGCCAGGGAAGGTCGGCGAGTCACGTAAGGAAGTCAAGGAATTCAAGAAGCGGTTTCTTGAGCCGGCAATGATTCAGCTCAATGAAGTCTCCGACTTTGAAGTGAACTGGGAACCGAACGCGGAGCGCATGCCGCCAGAGAAACTCAAGATCCGATTTCGTTTCAGGAAGAAGCGAGGTGCAGACGCAGCACGGGCCGGCATCCAGGACGACATGTACCTCCTACTCCACAACGAGTTTGCGTTTGACACGCCAGATTTTGAGATGCTCGCCAAGAACCGCCACGTCTGGACCGATGAGCGCCTTGAGCAGGCCATCGAGTACACCCGGCACAAGTTGAACCTAGGTAAGGTGACGAAAAGCCCGAAGGGTTATCTTTTCAGGGCGCTCGACGGCAATTTCCGCCTAGGCGATGCCGACCGGAGAATGGCGTCCATCCAGGTGAGGCAGCTGGAGGCTACCCAGAAGGAAATCCGCGGCCGTACCGCTGCAGAAGCAATGGTGCAGGCGAGCATTCAGGTCGAGGCCGAAAAGGCAACTTTCAAACTGAATTCTGAAATCAGGGCGGGCCGTGAATTCTTTGAGTCTGCTGACAGCGGCCTCCGGAGGGACCTCTTCCATTCCTTCGTCAGCCAACGCCTCCAGCAGAGACTTATCGAAAGGCAGGGCGTATCACGGGATTTGCTTAGCCCCGACAATATTCTTTCAGTGAACCGGGTCGTCGCAGACGCATTCGGCTCGCACGTGCACGCGAAGATGAAAAGACTCCTGCCTTCGGGCCGGTCCTGACTTCGAGCGTCAATGTCTCCATACTGCCGTCACCGTGGCGCCGATTTCGGCTCGCATGAGTGCGCGCTCCGCCCCGGGATCGCCGCCCAAGGAGCGCTTGTCAACGCCCGCACTTTTGCAGCAGATCGTAATGACGATGTTATTGCGATCTGCTATACCGGCGTTTTCCGTCAGTGACCTGTTGTGACTACCGGCGATCCGGCGCCGCCGAAGCGCGAAACGCTGAACATCCAGATCCGGCACGAGGACCTCGGCCTGATTGACCGGGCCGCCAGAACGCGCGGCAAGAACCGCACCGATTTCATTCTCGACGCCGCGCGGGCGGCGGCCGAAGAGGCGCTGCTCGACCAGGTGGGATGACGGCCAGCCCCGACGCCGATGCGGCGTTACCGGCGCGGCTCGACATGCCACCGCGGCCGATTGAGCGGCTGCGCCGGACCATGCAGACGCCGGCGCCCTGGGATGCTCCCGCATGACGGTGCGCGCGCCCGAGCCGCTTGGCGCGCAGCACGAGCTGGAGGCCTTCCCTTCGGGAGTCGAGAGTCTGGACCACTGGCTGAAGCACCGCGTGCTGAAAAATCCGGAAAGCGGGGCCTCCCGGACCTTTGTCGCCTGCGACGGCCAGCGGGTGCTGGCGTACTACGCGCTCGCGTCGGGCGCCGTGGCCCTGGATGACGCGCCGGGGCATTTTCGCCGCAATATCCCGGACCTCATTCCTGTGGTGGTGCTGGGTCGCCTCGCGGAAGACCGCTCACTGCAGGGCGGGAGCCCGGTCGGGCCCTGATACGTGATGCTGGTCAGCGCGTCGTGCAGGCGGTCAGCACGATCGGCATTCGCGGCCTGATCGTGCATGCACTGTCAACGGACGCACGGACCTTTTATATGAGCGGGTCGGGTTCGAGCCATCGCCGCTCGATCCGATGATGTTGATGGTTACGCTGTCCAACCTGCAGGCCGCGCTTTGACCATCGCGAACCGCTCGCAGCTGCGCCGCAGCACCCTCAACGCACCTGAACGCGGATTCCGCTGCACTGCGTGCGTTCGTGCGGCGCGTGCCGATAGTCGATCGCACGCCTGTATTACGACGCCGACACTGCGTCGCGTGCGGCGAGACCCGAGATGACGGAGCGCCATTGCTTGCGCACGATTCCTTACCTCCCAGTCTGACTCCCGATAGGTATTGCTAGTCCAGTTCCGCCCAGCCAAGGATCACTTTCAGCTGGTCGTAGGCATTCGCGATGCGCTTGTGTAGCGTTTCGAGCTCATCGCCATGGGACGCGGATACGGCGATCGCATGCGCAATCTGTCGCATGCGCACCAGCGCATCGCGACATTCTGCTATGTGTGTGACTGTCGCTTCGAGCTCGCCTGCCCAGGTAGCGTGAATCACATCTTCTGCCCCGTCGAAGACTTTCAACTGCGAACTGAAGCGTGCCGAGGCGGCCGCCTGAGCGGAGTCGTCTGCCGTGTCCGAACCGCTTTCGGGCGGATTGCGCCAGATGCGGCCCAATCCGGCCACATCACAGAGAATGGCCCAACTGGCATACGGAATGGGGGCGTCGCCTCCCGTGTATCGCCGGATCGTGCGCGATCCGGCGGAACCCAGCCCCAGCAGCTGAGCAGCCGCGGCGCCGCTCAGCTTTCCCAGGCGCAGTACTTCGCGCACCTCGTTGGCCTCTGGGCGGACCCAGAAGTCATGGGCTGGGCGCAGACACGCCGGCCGGATAGTGGTCCGTTCGTTCATCTATCAAATTTCCCGTTGTCGGTTGATGCGATTGCACTCCAGCCCCCACGGCTTCGCCGTGGGGGATTCACGCGCCCACCGGGCGCTTGACGACCCCGACCGGCGGTCCACCGGTGCCGGAACCGGATCGTCCCGCCGCGATCCGCGGCGCGCCGGCGCGCACCCCATGCCTGCCGGCGCGGGCCCTAGGCGCCTCGATCCGGGCGCGCGGCGCGCGCGATATGCCCGTGATTATCCCGATTCCGGCCTGCAGGAGGGAGGGTCCGCGCGGGCACCCGGTGCTGCCCGCCTACGACGCATCATGCGCGATCGGGCGGCCCGCGAAGACCGCCCCGGATTTCAGGCCTTGCCGTCACGGCGATAGCTTGCGCTGCACAGCGCCAAGCGAATCGCGGCCGTCTGTTTGGGCTTGCACCTGGCGACATCGAACCCAGGCACGGGCTCGTCGACGATCCGTCCGTACATGTCAACGTCAGACGCGGTTTAGCATAGAGCGCGCCGTCTACGCCGGGTGATTGCCTAGCACACAGTAGTGGATCACCTGGTCAATCCCGGTAATGGTCAAGACGCTAGTCATGTCAGCCTCACCGGCCCGCGCAATTGTTGCGCGGGCGAGGTGGTCAGTCAGGGATCCGCACCTCATACAGCCCGTTGTGAATAATCGTCACGTCGGAGCAGGACATACGTGCAATCTCGCAGGTGAAGTCAAACGGTCCGCAAAAGGGCATGATTTCAGGAATGGAGTGGTCGCCGACCGAGGTATCCAGCACATCGCCGCTGACCCGTTCTGGACACGTTTCTTGACGGTCGTCATTGCAGGTGGCCCCGGTCTTCGATGGGCATCGCAACCGGCGCGGAGGGCGGCAGCCGCTCGAAGGTGGCGAGCGCTGAACGTGCAATCGCGCGAAGCTCCTCAAGGTGCATGTCAATGGCGTTGGTGTCGAGGTCGAGCATGTCGGCGATGCGCTTCAGTGCGTCGGCGGAATGCGCGGCAGCGTCAGCCGACAACGCCATGCGGTATAGTTCGCCGCGCACGATGCTTCGGTCTCCATATTGCCAGACAGCCAGTAGCGGCAGCAGCGCGGCGAGCCACGTGGGACGGGTGTTGAGCGTATCCATTTGATATCCCCATGTCAGGGAAGAGGCCGGCCCGCAGGCCAGGCATCCCGGTTAGCCGCGCATGCGGCGCAGTTCGTCAGCAAGTACCCACAGGGCGCGGTTAAGTTTGACGTTCTGATCGATGCCGGTGACGGCGCGTGTGGTCGTGGGCCGCCCATTCGCGTTGCGGCCATGCAGACCGCCGCGAATCATGTTTTCCTGGACTTATGTGGCGATGCCGCTTACGTTGAGAAGCGAAGTTTTCGAGTATGAAGTCCATGTGGACGGCGGATTTGTTGCACATTATTTCTGGGTGGCCAGATGGGTCAGCGCGGCCACGTTCATGCAGCGCGCCGCGCCGGGTTCGCGAAACCTATAGTCGCCGCAGCCAACTGGTCAGTCGGCTACCGTCGAGCGGAACTGCTGATATAGCGGGTGCGCCTAGTACCTCGGGGAAGACCTGAGAGAGCGCTTGCCGCTTCAGATCCATATCGGCCTTTGCGTATCGCATCGTGGTGTTGAGCTGGGCGTGCCCCAACCACTGGCTGATCGTTGCGAAGTCGACGCCGGCCTTTAGCAGGAAAACAGCCGTCGTGTGCCGAAGGCAGTGGGGATGTGGCCGTCTCGCCCCTTCGCGCGATCCTTGTCCGCTGGACACAGGCAAGTATTTGTGCAAAAGGTAGCGAACGCCGAACCGTGTAAGCTGTTCACCACGGCGGCTTCGAAACAGAAACTCATCGGACTGCGTAAAATCATCGGCATCGCGTACCAGTTGGTGCAGCAACTGCGCTGTGCTTTCCCAGATGGGACACAGGCGTACCTTGTTGCCCTTACCCGTGAGGCGAACCTGATGGGGAGGATCGAATCGGATATCTCTCGCCTTCAGATTCAGGACCTCCTGCACTCGTGCTCCGGTATTGAGCATCGTCGCAAACAATGCGTAATCGCGTCGACCTGTCGCGGTGCCTCGGTCTATCGCAGCAAGCAGCGCTTCGACCTCATTCGCGTCAAGATAATCGATCGGTACACGCGGTGCGCCACGTTTGAACGGGATATTGAGGACGCCCTGAAAAATGAGCATGTGTTCGGGATCGTGACCGCAGAGGAAGCGGGCGAACGTATGCAGTGCCGCCAACCGGACGTTCCGGGTGGCAATAGTGTTCTTGCGCTCCGCTTCCAGATGGGCAAGGAACCGAATCACGTGATCAGCCGTGAAGTCAAGCAATTGCAGTTTGTCTGTCGTCCTATCGGTATGCTCGGTAAGGTAGCGTAAAAACAATATCACGCTGTCCCGGTAACTATGAATCGTATGCAGACTCATCCCTCGCTGGGCGGGAAGGTAGTCCTGAAAGAAGCGGAATATGGCCTGTGCAAGGTCAGTTGGAAGTTGGCGTTTCATAGCGATTCTCCCTCTACGAGATAGCCGAATCGTTCTTCGAAGCGCGTGCTAGCCAGCCGACGAAGGGTTGGCACCCACTTCAGGTAATACGCGGACGATTCGATCGATGTGTGTCCCATATACAGCGCGAGCATCGGCAACTTTGATTGCACGTCAGCCCGTTGCCGATACCACCGAATCAACGCCTGCAGGGCGAAACTGTGGCGAATGTCATGCACACGCGGACGTCGGCCGTATTCGTCGCGAACCCCGGCAGCGTCAAACAGATTTATCAGCGCGGCCTGCATGCCTGGATGACTGTACGGATGCAAGGTGCCTCCAAAGCGATTGCACAGTAGCGGCGCATCAGCTTTGGTACTGGCCAGGGCACGACGCGTGTCGAGATAGGCTCGTAGTTCTCCGGCTGCGCTCTCGGACAACGGGATGAGCCGCGACCTATGGAATTTGGATTCACGAATACGCAGCACGCTACCGCCTTCTTCCACGTCGGAAAGCTTGAGTCGCAGCAGCTCGCCCAGGCGCAGTCCGCACGTGTAGAGCAGTACAACGGCGAGTCGCATACATGGCCCACGTAACGGAAAGCTGCGGTTTGATGATGAGAGTCCTGTGGCCACAGTGAGCATTCGACTGATCTGTTCGGGCTCAACGATCACGGGCGTGACGTATGGTCGCTTCCTGGCAAATCCTTCGGCTTCCGGTACAAACACAGTGGGATCACTGCGCCGTCGATAGAGGCAGAAGTTGTAGACGATCTGTTGCCACTTACGCCGCGTATTGCTGTGCCGATTCTTGATGCTGTTGTTCCAGCGCTCATATGCAATTGCGTCGAGTTCGACGCGGCCATTCTCGAGAATTTGTTTCTGGATATGCCTCAATAACCAGGACTCCTGCCGGAAATGCAAACCAAGCGAAATCTTGTACTCGAGGTAGCTCTCGACAGCCTGCTCAAGATTCAAGGCGCACATGATGACCTCCTGATCCTGGTTGTTACTGGGGAACGGGCAATGGGACGTCTCTCAACGCGCTCATGTTCAGGCGGAGGTAAACAGCCGTGCTCTCCAGGCTTTGATGCCCCATCAGGTCGCCAATAGTCTTGATGTTCACGCCGCTTTCGAACAGCCTCATTGCAAATGAATGACGCAGGGCATAGGCAGAGGCATCGGCGATTGGAAGACCACTGCGGCGGGCTCGAAACTTGAACGCAGCGCTTACCGCCGCGCTCGTCATTGGCCGATCCGGCGCCGTGGAAGTGAGAAAGAGTGCTCGACAAGGGCTGGCCCGTCGGCCTTCCGCAAGATAGCGGTGAAGCAGCTCAATCGTTTCACTCGCCAGCGGCAGGGTAAGCCAGCTTCGCGTCTTGTACTGCTCAACACGGAGAGCCCTTGCAGCCCAGTTGATCGAATCGGTTGTCAATCGCGTCGTCTCACCTGTTCTCAGACCATAGCGGGCCATCAGGTGGAAGAGCATGAAGTCGCGCCAACCGCAACGGTCATGTCGGTCAATAGAGGCAAGAAGTTGCTCAATGAGATCTGTTGTGAGTGCACGTGGCGGCTGATCACGTCGAAACGCGCGAGGAAGGTCGATTGATTGAATCGGCCGTGGAAGTACGCCTCGCTCCGAGCAGTAGTCCAGAAAGACACGGATCTGAGCGACGACGTAGTGAAGGGTGTGGCGGTTCATGGAACGTGACCGTCGACTGACGTAACGTTCCAAGTCGTCGACGTTGATCGAATCCATCGATGAGCTATTAGCGAGCGTAGCATTCAGGAACCAACGAACTTCGTTGACATATTGCGAAACGGTACGTGGACGCAACCCCCGAACCTCCTTAAGATACTCGGCGAACTGCTCAATCAGTACCGCCCTCGGGCCCTCCGCTGGCGTCGGTAAAAGTCTATCGACGGAGAGGAGGAAAGCACGAAAAGCGTGGCTGGCGTGGTGATACAGCCGAGGTTGGCAGCGATTGCGGAACGCGCGATCGATTTGCTGATCAGTCCATTGACTGGCCGACGGAAGATCGAACGCATCCAGAGAGCGCATGGCACGGAAAACGAGTCGCTGAGCGTAGCGCGGCCCGTACCCGTGGCTGATCAACCATCGCGCGAACTCGTTGAGCTCGGAGGCATGCGGGGAGCACGTGTATCTCGCGTGGACGCGAACAAAGAGTTCTTCAAGCATGACGATCACCTCTTGATATGGATGAGGGATCTCAACGCTAGCGCGAACCGAAAAGTAATGTGCAGACGTAGCGCGAGAAATTCCCGACCGATGCAGGATCGGTTGAATTGCTCCACGTAAGCGGCATCCCCACATAAGTCCAAGGAGACGTGTCCCAACCAGGCACGAATCGTGTTGATGTCATTGCCTGAGCGAAGCAGATGGACCGCGCACGAATGCCTTATGCAATGCGGGCTGATCTGCTTTGCGGCGAGAGATGGTGACGTTTCTGCTGCTTGCGCAACGACCCGACGAACAAGTCCATAGATTCCAAAGCGTGTCAACGGCTGTCCGAGCCGGTTAAGGAATACGAAGTCGTGGGTGGCGCGTCCGGCAACAAATGGTCGTAGCACGTCAGCCGCGTCGGGCCATAGGGGACACCACCGTGCCTTATTCGCCTTGCCGACTAGTCTGACAGCCAGAGAGCCGTGCAATGCGCAGTCGCCGACAGTGAGATGGGCAACTTCGTCTACACGTGCGCCAGTGTTGTACATGAATAGCAGCACTGCATAGTCGCGTCTGCCCACCGGTGTCCGAATGTCAGGCACTTGCAGTAGCGCATCAATTTCTGGCTTGTCCATGTACGTTAGCGTCGCCTTCGGCGTCTTCCTGAAGGGAATCGCACGAATTTCTGCACTCCAGGCGACATGTTCAGGACTATGCATGCCGATGAACCTGGCGAGTGAATGTATCGCGGCAAGACGTGTATTGCGCGTGACACCGCTGCAGCCTCGCTCCTTCTCCAGGTATGCGAGGAAGGAGCGCAACAGCGAAGGCGAGAGGTCGTCGATCGTAAGACGATCAGCCGACGTCTTCCTGGCTTTGCTCAGATACGGAAGCAAAAGGACCAGCGTATCACGATAGCTGGCCTGTGTATTGCGAGCGAGATTACGGTCGGTGACGAGATACTCGAGCAGGAATCGGCGCACCCACGGACCGAGCAAGGTATGGTCACGCATGGCGGATCTCCAGTTGAGCGTAGCGTTCGAAACGCAGACTGGCCTCGTGCATCAGCTCGGTGGTGATACTGATGTACTGCTGCGTTGACGAAATGCTGACATGGCCAAGGTACGTTGCGAGTTGCGGCAGTAGTCGTTGGACGTCATCACCGGCGCGATACCACGCGATAACCCGGTGAACGGCCGCGGTGTGGCGTATGTCGTGGATGCGGGGCTGATAACGTGCGGCGTCTTCACGTCGGATGCCAGCAGCGTTTCGGACGCGGCGAAATTGCTTGCTGATCCACCCATAGTCGAGGCGATGGCCCGTGCGGGTTGAGAAGAAGGCCGAGGAATCACCAGCGGGCAACGGGCGTCGGCGACGGTACCACAGGTAATCGGCGAGCACCATCGCGAGTCGCGGACCAATGGGCACCATCCTCGTCTTGAAGAATTTGCTGTTCCGAATCACCAGCACACACATCTGAAGATCGACATCCTGTATTGTGAGCGACAGCGCTTCACCGATACGCATCCCTGTCCCGTAAAGCAGGAGCAGCAAAGTGCGCATGGTTAGCGCCTGCATCGGCAGGACATAGGTCGCCATCAGTAGCCGCTCCAGTTCCCCGATGGTGTAAATGTGCGGCGTCAATGGCGGCGGAAGTCTCGGAATCTGAGCCGGGAGCGGAGATACCGATGCCAGCCCCCTTCCGATTGCATAACGATACAGGCGTCCAAGGATCCGATACTTCTGCACCCAACGCGCGGTGACCGGACCGCTTCCTGCGATAAATGCCAGAACGGATTCCGGCCTGACTTCTTCGACGGCGACATCTCCCATGGCGCGACAATAAGACCGGAGCTCCTTGATGTCCGACCGAAAACGCAGACCTCGCGAGCGCTCGCAATTGATATAGGCGTTGACCATATCCGCGAGTTTCATGACAACTCTCCCAGATCAAATGCCGCCACCTCGCGCAGGCCAGCCAGATCGACCTTCGTGTAGATACGCGTTGCGTCTGTACTGCGATGTCCGAGATGATCACCGATCTCCTTGAGGGATAATCCCTGCGCAACGAGACGGGCGGCGCAAGCGTGGCGCAGCGCATGTGGTCCGTGATGGGCGCAGTGGATGTCTGCCGCCTTCAATCGCGGCGAGACCACGCCGTATATCCCCGTTGCAGACAAAGGTCGGAACGGTGACATAAGCATGAGGAAAACCTCGCGGTGAGCTGATCTTGGGCGAACGCCCTGCAGGTAATCGACAATGGCTTTGCCAACCGAGGGAAGAAGCGGGTAGACCTGCGGTTCTTGCCGTTTCGCTCGACGCACGCGAAGCTGATCCCGCTCCCAGTCAATATCATCGAGACGAAGCTTCGCGACTTCGGTTGCCCGCATTCCGTAGATTGCCAACAGCATGAGGATCGCACGGTCGCGGACATCCTTCGGATCGGTTGAGTTGAGACCCGCAAAAACGCGCGACACGTCTGCCCACGTCGGCCCAGCTGGCAAGCTCTCAAGGGAATAGATCCGTGGCCCCTGAATGGCCGCGGCGAGGGACGGCTCACACCAATGCGCTAAGCCTCCAAAGCGAAAGAATGCCCGCATTGCGTCGACGGCAGTTCGAATGGTGAAGCGCCCCCATCCTCGTTGACGGCCATATGCGAGATACGCATCGATATCGCTGACACGAACTTGGGACAGCGAACGCCCACCCGGGCCGTACCAAAGTAAAAATCGCGTGACGAGGCGAGCGTAAAGTCCGACCGTCGATTCAGCGAGCCCTCTCTCATTCGTTGCCCATTTGCAGTAGTCGTCAAGGTGTGACTGAAAGGGGATCTGCACACCAGGCCTATCGAGACATCCGAGGTAACGGAGCCACCCGCGAGCCGTGCTAATGGTTTGCCTTCGCGTCCAGTAACTGTCGATCTGTCGATGCCGAATTCCCTTACGATCGGGATCGAAGAGGAAAGATCGCAACTGATCAACCGTGAGATGCAAATCAGCGCGCTCACTGAGCTGATGCGCGATCCAGAGCAGATCCCATGCTTTGCGTCGCACCGTATGATGCTTATCGCCTCGACGCTCGCAGTGTTCGAGATATCGGATTCGCTCTTCGGCGTACGGCGCATTTGCGTGGAGCGCCACAGCAAGGGATGACTTGAAGAGATGATCAAACATGGTCGCACCTCCATCAATATGATGATGCGTGACCAGTGGGGGCTATTATTTATGTGTTGTCAACGGAAGACGAACACCGATCTCATGCGGTGCGATGAACACAACGCAACATAAGCGTCACCGCAACATGATTCAGGTAACGTTACACATAACGTTACTGCACGCGCGAGAAAGTACTCCAGAGATCCGGTGCGCGATCCTCTACGCGACGTGGCGCGAGTAGTTGACGTTCGGTGACCGGCGCGGGCTTGCCCTCGTCGTACCGTAGCGCGAGCGCCGCACGGGCGAAGGCCGTCTGCTCGCCCTCATCAAGTACCGAAGCCATCATGCCCTCGCGCTGTTCTGCAGCGGCCTCGAAGCTGTCGAGCATCCTGAACGCGCCTTCGATGACCTCGCCGACCACGTCGCCCTTGTGCGGCACGCGGATATCGGCGATGGTGTCGCCGCACACCATGCCGTTCTGACAGACGAACCTGAAGCAGCCCCCCACTAATTGACAGCTTGAGGTCCCGTTGTGCGCATTGAGCAGCACGATTTCGTTGGCTTCTTTGCCGTTGATCTGCTCGGCATGCCTTAGCCGGAGCATGTGCCTTGTGTAATCGCGCATTCCCTCGTTGCGCACGCGTGTCTGGCAAACCATGAAGGGCTGAAAGCCTTCCTTGCGCAAGGCGTCGAGCACATCAATGGTCGAGATGTAGCTGTAGCGCGCGGAGCGGCTTTCATGTGCGGCCTGCGCAAGGATGGACGGCGCGACCTGCGCAATCTCGTCATTCGATAGTGGGCGGTCCGAACGCAGGGCGAGGGCGTTACGGCTAAAGCGGCTGGCAAGCGTATTCATGCTGTTCCCCCAATGAAAGGAGCAGCCCCGACCCCGCGGGCCGGGGCCGGTGGATCAGTCGATTGCGCGGAGAATATTGGCGGCCTCCACGTGCTGCGTGGCGAACACGCGCAACTGGTGATAGCGGTCGGCGATGGCATCGTCGAGCGTTCTTTCCGCGAGGTGGCAGAGGGCGAACAGGGTCACGGTGATGCCGAAGGCGTCCGCGCCCATCATGTCGCTGTAGCCGTTCAGGTGCCGGCGCACATGCACGCGCGCCGAGTCAGCCGGGGCCATGTAGAAGCCGCCATTGGACAGCGTGAAGAAGT
>NZ_CYGY02000089.1:2770-2947 GCF_900007165.1 Paraburkholderia piptadeniae | reverse complement strand
CCTGCTGCGCGCGATGACGGTGCCCGTGCTCATGTCGCACTGGCGGTCGGCTCATCCCTGTACGAACGCCGGGCCGGGACTCATGTCCGGGATAACCGCAGATCTGGCCCGGACAAACGGGTACCGACGCCCGCTGTCGAAATTCTGGAGATGATGTGGCAGATTTCCATCTGGCTG
>NZ_CYGY02000089.1:0-2760 GCF_900007165.1 Paraburkholderia piptadeniae | reverse complement strand
CGGAGGTTGATTCCCCCGTCAGCGAGCCTCTGGGTCAATTCCGCGATGATTCCCAGCTGGTCCAGACCCATCACCCGGACAGAGTGAAGGCTCGGGGTGACGTTGAACCCCACCTGCGTGGCGGCATGGATCTCCTGATCACCCTGCAGCGGTGCGACAAACACGACCCCTTTGCCCGGTGATTCCGGCGTGCGGCGTGCGACGACGAACTGCAGGTCCGCGCCAGCATCCCGCAAGGCGCCCAATACCTGCGCAAGCCCGCCCGGTTTGTCCTCGATGGTGGCCGCCCAGACATCGACACGTTCTACACTCAGTTCCATGGCAGTCCCTCCCGCCTGGCGCACCTCATTCAAAAATCTGTTTCACACCGCCGCTGGAATGGCGACATGAAGCGGAAAACGAATGCGGACAACCGGCCGCATCGATTACAGGCGTGTTCCCCAACCCGCGACCGGGCGACGCCTTGTCACCTCAATTGTAGGAAGTCGCGGTTGTCATGCACAGAGCCACTTATCCCGGAACAGCGTTAGCTGAAAAATCAAAGGAAGGCGGGAGCGCCCGCTGTGCACCGCTGCCGATAAGCAGCGCATCAATGTGGTCCAAAGCGGAGAGAAGCCAGAACGGTCCGCGTTGTCTTCAGCGATATCACGTTCGACGAATCCCGGTCGGCGCGGCACCAGTGCGGCGCGATCGGATGGTGGTGCATGAATTCAAAGCGCGGCGTCAGCAGCCTGGCGCAACATCCGCTCGTCCCGCAACCCGGTTCATCATCAGCCGGATTGCACCCGCAGACAATTCGCGCGCCATGCACGAAATATCGGCGCCGACACGGACGTGCCGTGCGCGAGGACGGCGGCGTACACCATCAGCGGTTCCGCGCGCGAACGCAGTTCGCGCCCAGGCAGAATCCAGCTGAATCTGGCGGCGCTGTCGATTTCGGGAATGATGCGCGGCAACTGGCCATCGGGCCGCGGTTCAAGAATCGCGCGCGCAAGGCTTCCATCGCGTCATCGTATGACTGTGCGCTGAGAGGGCCGATATGGACCGCGTCGTCGACGGCTACCTCGCCGCTTGCCACTGCTTCACGCAGGCGAGCATTGACCGGTGCTCGCTTCTGGACGAGAAAGTGAAAAACGTGAGGAGTTGAAACTCGCTGAAATCGCGCGGCATCGTCGTCTGCTCTGCAAACGCTCGAGGAACCGACGAGCGTACCGGGAAAGTTTTAGCAGGGTAACGGAATTGATCGCCCCCATTGCGACAATGCATGCACATTACATGTTAATGATATGTGTGTAATCTGATATTTTCATTACCATATGGAAGAGCACTGCCCGGGTACGGTGATGATCCATCTGGATCACGACATGGGGCTGCTCGACATCGTCAGGATCAGTTTGCAGGATGATGTGTGGGACAGCAGGTTACGCGCGTTCTTCGCCCGGGTGCTCGCCGGCCTGATGCATTGAGCGGCGGGCACCATCGCGCAAGTGGTATTGGAAGGCATTTCTGAAGGGAAACATCGTGGCAGAAGCATGGGTCGACATCGGTCGGCAATGGAACCGGCAGGGACACGATATCGCCGGACAGGCACTCGCCCGCACCGCGTGCCGGTTCGAGAGCGATATCGTTCTGGTCGCAAACGGTCGCCGGGGAAATGCGAAGGACGTCATGTCCATCGCATCGCTGCGGGCACGGACCGGCACAGCCGTACAGATACTGGCCAGTGGCCCGGACGAAGAGGACGCGCTGCGCGCCCTGGCTTCGCTTTGCGACGACCCGTCCGCGTGATGACCGGGTCTGTCCGTCAACACCGAGGCAGGCCAGCGCATCGTAAGGGCCGGCATTCAGGCGACCTCGACGTGCCGATGGTGATCGAGACGGAGCATCTGCTGTCGCTGTGCTTCGACGCACGCGGCGTGCAAAGCTGCATGCTGCGCAAGCGCCCCGACGCACTGGCGCTCGGCTACACGCGCACCATGATGGGTTTTGTGCTCCTCCATCCCGGCCCGCGACACATTTCGATGATCGGACTGGGCGGGGGATCGCTGGCGAAATACTGCTACCGGCATCTGCCCAACGCCCGCATTACTGCGGTCGAGATCAATCGTGAAGTCATTGCGTTGCGCGAGCGGTTTCATATCCCGCCAGATGATGGCCGGCTCACGGTGCTCTGCGCCGATGGCACCCATTACGTGTCCAGCGGGGAAATCCGGTCCGACGTTCTAGTGCTCGATGGCTTTGTGGCGAACGGGCTACCCCGTGAGCTGGGCAGCCGTGGCTTCTACGAAGCCTGCCATCGCCATCTGAACGAGGACGGCGTGCTCGTTGCCAATTTCCTCAGCGACGATCCGCATCTGGCGTGCTATGCGACGTGTTTGGCCCATCAGTGACGCCCGCGCCCGCCGAGGGCAGCGCGTCGAACCTGATCGTGTTTGCAGGGAAAGGGAAGCATCCGCTGCCCGCCCCTGAAATCCTGATCGAGCGCGCATCCCATCTCGCCCATCATCACACGGTCGATCTCGTGGAGGCGGCCGTACGGATCGGGCTTGGCGTGAGCTGTGACTGGCGCCGGTCCGCTGAACCGCTAGCGGTCTGAACCCGCTCGTGCACATGACATGACATCGAGACGACGTGCGGGATTTGCACATTGCCTTCGAAGGAGGAAACATGACGGAAAAGTTCAACCCGAAACCGGATACCCTGTCGAATTCGGCGCTCTGGGCGCTCGAACGCCTGGCCGAGGTCCGCAATGGCCGGCAA
>NZ_CYGY02000063.1:4945-137940 GCF_900007165.1 Paraburkholderia piptadeniae | reverse complement strand
CGATGGCCAAGGCTATCAACAATGCGGCGGTTCCATTGGGAGCGGTGGCGGCTAGTCGCCTGGTGCACGACGCGGTTGTCAACGCGGGGGCGGAAAACGCCATTGAATTTTTTCACGGCTACACGTATACGGCGCACCCGGCCGCTGTCGCGGCGGCAATTGCTACCTTTGACATATATAAGCGCGACCGCCTCTTCAACCGGGCGCGCGAGCTCTCAGGCGTCTTCGAGGATGCTGCACACGAGCTGCGTGCTTCCCCGCACGTGAAGGACATCCGCAATCTTGGCCTCGTTGCTGGTATTGAACTCGAATCGCGGCCTGGTGCAGTGGGCGCCCGTGCACACGAAGTCTTCCTGAAATGTTTCGAGGCCGGCGTGCTCGTGCGCTACACAGGGGACATCCTTGCATTCTCGCCGCCGCTGACTATCGACGAAGAGAAGATTACCCAGATTTTCTCGACGGTTCGTGACGCCCTGCGCAGCGTGGCCTGAAATCTCACGTCTGGCAGAAATTGGCCAGACAGCCTTGGAGTATGGAAATGAATGTTGTCAACGAGAGGGCAAGACTCGCTTTGAAGCAGGTCAGCCACTTCATCAACGGTCGGATAGTTGAGCCGTCGAGCGGGCAGTTTAAGGACGTGTTCAACCCCGCGACCGGTGAGGTGACCGGTTCAGTCGCGCTTGCTTCGGTAGTGGAAGTTGACCAGGCAGTGCAGGCGGCTAGGGCGGCCTTCCCGGGCTGGAGTGAAACGGCTCCGCTAAAACGCGCACGTGTCCTGTTCAAGTTCAAGGAGTTGCTGGACAAGCACCACAACGAACTCGCGATGCTCATCACGCGCGAACACGGCAAGGTGTTCACTGACGCCCAAGGCGAGGTGGTGCGAGGCATCGAAGTTGTGGAATTTGCCTGCGGTATTCCCAACCTGCTCAAAACCGATTTCACCGACCAGATCGGTACTGGCATCGACAACTGGAACCTGCGCCAGCCATTGGGTGTGGTAGCCGGCATCACGCCGTTCAATTTCCCTGTAATGGTGCCGATGTGGATGTTCCCCGTCGCATTGGCCTGCGGAAACACGTTTGTGCTCAAGCCGTCCGAGCGCGATCCGTCGGCGTCGTTGCGTCTCGCCGAATTGCTGAAGGAAGCTGGTCTGCCCGACGGCGTCTTCAACGTCGTCAACGGAGACAAGGTGGCAGTTGACGCACTCATCGAACATCCCGATGTCGCTGCGCTGTCGTTCGTCGGCTCGACGCCGATTGCGGAATATATCCATACTGAAGCTTCGCGCCGCGGCAAGCGCGTCCAGGCACTCGGCGGTGCCAAGAATCACCTCGTCGTAATGCCCGACGCCGACCTCGACCAAGCCGTGGACGCCCTGATTGGTGCTGCATATGGCTCGGCAGGTGAACGCTGCATGGCCATTTCGATCGCGGTTGCTGTTGGCAGCACCTCTGACGCGCTAATCGAGAAATTGATTCCGCGCGTCAAGTCACTGGTCATCAAAAACGGCGAAAACCTCGATGCGGAAATGGGGCCACTGGTGACTGCCGAGCATAAGGCGAAGGTGGTGGGATACATCGCTTCGGGCGAATTGGAGGGCGCGAAACTCATCGTTGATGGGCGCGACCATCCGGTGTGCTCGGAGCCTGGCTATTTTCTTGGTGGCACGCTGTTCGACGGCGTTCATACGAGCATGAAGATCTACAAGGAGGAGATCTTTGGCCCGGTGCTCGGCGTGATTCGTGTGCCGGACTTCGCTACGGCGGTGAAGCTCATCAATGCACACGAGTTCGCAAACGGTGTCTCGCTGTATACCACGGATGGTGGAGTTGCTCGAGCGTTTGCGCGGCAGATCAAGGTGGGCATGGTCGGGGTGAACGTGCCGATTCCGGTGCCGATGGCATGGCATTCGTTTGGCGGTTGGAAACGCTCGCTGTTCGGCGATCATCATGCGTACGGCGAGGAAGGTGTGCGGTTCTACACGCGTTACAAGAGCGTAATGCAGCGTTGGCCGGACAGCATTGCCAAGGGTGCCGAGTTCACGATGCCTGTCGCTAAGTAATGCTCCAGCCGCAGTGCCGGTTGCCGGGCCGGGGCGACTGGCGGTGGTTATACAGCGGGCAGTCTCCGACCGCGAGAGCGCTTCGCGCCGTTGAACCGAACCTCACGCGTTCTTAAGGTCGTGAAAGTAGGGACGATGGCGCATTTTTTGGACCGGCGGACAGGCTCGATGCAATTACCTAAACCGTAGGACTCCTTCGGTCCGGTTGAGCAGCTATCAAGAAGGCGCGTGACTCAACGGGGGCTCGCCGCTGTGATGGAAAACCGTCCGCGGACGCAAAGAGAATATCCCACCCTGGCGTGCCGAGTGGCGCGACGACAGCCGTCTCGATTTGCGGTCGGTGTGAGCCTTGCCTCGTTCACGACGAGCGTGACGCCCGCACGTGCAAGCACGCCTTCCAGACTCATCGGCTACCTCAGCAGCAGCGAAAGCGAGGTGACGCCACAACTGGGTCACCGAGCCGCTGGTCAATACGACCGACCCGTTAGACCATTCGACGGTTCCTTCGTCAGATTGCCGTTGACCACATGTCGGACCACCTTCCCGTGAGCGTGAAGGGCCGGCGCCACCATTCCAAATTTTAATTTTGACAAAATAGGTAAATCATTATAATGATTGTCGGTCGATGACGTTGTGGTCGGATGGGCGCAACGCCCGAAAGTCCGAGGCTACAGCGCCTTCGATCCACAGGATCATCCTGGGTGCCAGATTTCTCGGTGATGCTGCTGATGTTTTACAGGATTCCCTGGCGGGTGCCAGTGGGTGATGACGTACGCTCTCTGAGCGTTCCAAGTATTGATTGCATAGGGCGATAGATCGATTACAAAACAGGAGACGCTCGAAAGATATGTTTAGGTATACGTAATATTCGATGAAAGAATAGTAAATTCGAAAAATATCGTTACCAATTGGTAACCAGGTTCGGAGAATACGATGAAAGCACGCAACGTACTCGCAGCATCCGTCTTGTCGGCATGTGTCGTTCCCGCAATGGCACAAAGCTCGGTAACGCTCTACGGCGTGATCGACGAAGGCTTCGACTTCACCAACAACGTGGGTGGGAGCAAGGTCTACGAGCTCCAGAGCGGCTATGTTCAAGGTAGCCGGTGGGGCCTGAAGGGCACAGAGGATCTAGGCGGCGGTCTGAAGGCCGTGTTCCGGCTCGAAAGCGGCTACGACGTCAACAACGGAAAACTCGCGCAGGGGGGCTTGATGTTCGGGCGGCAGGCCTACGTTGGCGTCGCCAGTGATACATATGGCTCGGTCACACTTGGTCGTCAGTACGACTCGCTGGTCGATTTTCTGGCGCAAACCACCGCGAACGGCAACTGGGCGGGCTACCTCTTTTCCCACCCGTATGACAACGACAACACGGATAACACGTTTCGCGTAAACAACACCGTAAAGTACACCAGTCCGTCGCTCGCCGGCTTCCAGTTCGGGGGTACTTACAGCTTCAGCAACGACACAAATTTTGCCAATAATCGCCAGTACAGCTTTGGCGCGCAGTACACGAATGGCGATCTTTTGATCGCTGCGTCGTATCTGCAGGCCAACAACCCATCTTCAACCGCTACTGGCGCGATCAACAACGGCGGCGACGAAAACTTCCTAAGCGAGCGCCTGCGCATCTTCGGTGCAGGAATAAATTATACGATCGGGTCGGCGACATTGGGCTTCGCATATACGAACACCGACGTCGCGCAACCGCTCAGCACCAGCTATGTGGGCGCGATCACGCCGCCTGCTGGCTCGACGCTGTCGTCGCTGCGCTTCCAGAACTTCGAACTGAACGGGAAATATCAGTTCACCCCGTCATTCTTTGTCGGCGCGATGTACACCTACACGCGGGCCGATTTCAATGCGACCACCGGAAAACTGCATCCCAACTACCAATCGATCGGGTTGATGGCTGACTACAACCTGTCGAAGCGTACGGATCTGTACCTGCAGGGTGCATACCAACACGCTGGAGGTGACAAGACTCAAACGGTGCTCGACGTCGCGTATGTGCCAGGTGCGGCAGGCGTTTCCTCGAACTCGAATCAGTTCGTGATCCGGGCGGCAATGCGGCACAAGTTCTGAGTGCGTCGGGAGACCGGCAAGAAGTAGGTGGTGCAAGTCCACTGCGATGAAGGAATAGCGATCCTCGCACGATTTTGACGCAGTTCTGTGGATGATCGTCAACGACGAGCGATGCCATCGACTGCCGCCAAGCTTTGGGCCGCCGCAGACGGCATATCTGAAGTGGTTGCAGTGGAGGCGTAGCGAATGATGGACACAATCCTTGCAATTCTCTCCGCGGAGGGGGATGGCTTGGGCTGCGTGGGCATGCGCGAAAGCGCATCGAACAACGGTAATTGTTGACTGTAATTCCGAGACTCACGTCTTTCATGCCAGCGTGCCTTCGCGGCGGTTTGTGACAGATCTCCGCCGCGAGGCTGCACCGAAAGACACGCGCGTCGGCTGCTGTTGCGCTGGCGGGAGACGATCGTGCGAGCCACGCGTCGCCGCCGGCCCACAAGTACGGCGTGGATGTCGCAGAAGGGTAGGGTTCTGGTCCGAAAGGCGCATCACGAAGGGACGCGACATCTCGGCTTCGTGAAAGGCGTGATGACAAGCCAGCGCGGTCCCGGGAAGCGGCGGCCCCGTCGGCGAGCTGCGCACTCGATCTGTTGCCGTGGCCGATGGTCGATTCGAAGTTCGGCCCCGTCGAGCCGAAGCCGCTGTCACGCATCGAGACGATCTCGGGCGCGAACCTTAACAAAGGAGGGGGACGTTTATGGCGATTGTGGGAATGTCGTTGAGACGTATGGTGGAGGATTGGTTGGCGCCCGACCCGAAGAGAGGATTTCGAGTTAGCCATTACGGACGATCAAGTGCGGGACGTTACGTTTGCGTTGTTGCAGACAACGGAGGCGGGCCAAAGGCGATGTTCTTTTTTCGACACCGAAGCGGAAAATGGTGCATTTTCCCACCCGATGCGGAGCGGCCTGCGATGCGCATCGCCGAGATTTCGTATACGAGAGACCGAGGATGAGGCCAAGCGCCAGGCTGAGCATTCGGAGCGCAGTCGTCAACACCTGTATGCGTGTTCTGCGCGGGGCGTTTTTACGCGGCGTGCAGTGAAAAGTGGGCGTGGGTGTTTAGCATACCGGGGTAATTATGGACGTATCAAAAATCCTGTTCACGAACTGTTTGGATCCGCGCCGACTCGGCTTTCTGGCGGGAGACCAATGATAGTAAGTGCGAAACGTTGAGCACGAATTTCGACGTGCCGGCGGAGGCTGCCAAATGGGTCTGAGAGATCTGCGTCGTCGCAACGAGCTCAAATCTGCACGAGATTGAGCAGATGTATGGCGAGTCACCCGTACTGTCCGTGCGACATGTCATACACGAGCGGGCCCGGAAGTTCTCGCGATCAAGGAGCGCCAACGTCGCAACAACCGGTGCGTATACCGGCCGAAGTGCTGCTTGAAGAGCGGCCGCATTTTCTGCCGCTGCCGGCGCCGTATGTGGGACGATCAATCCGAACGGGAGCGACGCCGCATCAGCAACCGAAACGAGCGTCACGCTACTCGATACCGCACACGCATGTGCGACGCGCGCTCACGGTTCGTGCGGACCAGCATCAGGTACGCATCCTCGATGGCGCCGATGTCGTTGCCGAGCATGCTCGCAGTTACGACCGCGGCGCGCAGATCGAGATCGCAACGCACATCGATGCGCTGGTGGAGTACAAACGTGAGGCCGGCCACCACCGCGGCCTGGACCATCTCGCGCACGTCGCGCCGGCTGTCCGGACACTGATGCTGCACGCGGCCGAACGCGGCAGCAATCCGGGCAACATTACCGCGCAGGTGCTACGTCAGGTCGAGCGGTATGGGCGCCGCCCAACTGCAGGCCGCGATCGAGGAAACCCTCGCGAGCGGCGCCGCGGCGCACCAGAACCCGGTGCGCCTAGCACTGGAGCGCCGGCGGACTGCCCGTGGAGCCCCTCCGCCCATCGCCATCAAGTTGCCGAAACACGTGTGCAACAAGGACAAGCGCGGGACGCCGCGCCGGCTCGACATCTACGACCAGCTCACAGCGGAGGCCGACGATGACAAACAGGACTGAGCAGTTGCACGAGCGCGCCCATGCCCTGCGGATGTACGGGTTGCTCGCGCACTGGAGCGAGATCGCCGACGCGTCATGGGTCGAGCGGTTGCTGCAGTGGGAAGAACAGGAACGCGCGCGCCGTTCACTGGAGCGGCGTATCCGCGACGCCCGCCTGGGCAACTTCAAGCCGCTGGCAGACTGCGACTGGGCATGGCCCAAACGTATTGACCGCGGAGCGCTCGAGGAACTGATGGCGCTCGAGTTCGTCAGGGAGAAGTCCAACGTCGTGCTGATCGGGTTGAACGGCGTCGATAAATCGACACTCGCACTACCTCGCGTACCAGTCGCTCATCCACGGCTACACGGCGCCCTGTACCACGGCTGGCCAGATGCTCGGCGAGCAGGCCGCGCTCGGCAGTTACTCGGCGCTGCGCCGGCGCCTGCATCGCTACGCTTCGCCCGAAGTGCTCCTGATTGACGAAGTTGGCTAGCTCTCGTACTCGAACCGTCATGCCCACCTGCTGTTCGAACTGGTGAGCCGCAGGTACGGCGCCGCGAGCACGGTGGTTACGAACAAACCGTTTGCAGCATGGTCGGAGGTGCGGCCTTCGTCGTGTCCTTGGTCGATCGCCTCGTGCATCGCGCCGAGGTCATCGCCATCGAGGGTGAGTCGTATCGCGTCAAGGAAGCGCGCGAGCGGGCCGAGCAGCGCGCCCGGAGAAGAAGCCGTGAGCCGCCGCACCCACCCGCCTTCGGGCCTGTCTCGCGGGCTGCACTTCGTGATCGACGCCGACTGGTCGCCCCAGCAGGCGTTCGCCGCCCACCAATACCGATATCGACGACATCGAGGGCGGGTTCTGATCCTGCTTTACTCGCCCTGCGGGCGGCAATGCCTGCGGCGCATGGTCGAGTGTTTAACTCAACCTTGCGCCGCCGTCTGGTGTCGGATTTACGCCGCCGCCAACACCAGACCTTCGCCGACGACGCAACGCTCACGGCCGTACTTCTTGATCGGGTACTTCACACGCACACGTCGTACCGATCTCCGGCGACTCGTATAGGCTGAAAGAAAAACGTCAGGCCGGCATGATCAACCGCATTCCGCCACCGCACATCAACGACGTGGCCGACATCAAACGCAAACGCAACTCGAACGAGGAAACACCCAGCTAATAACCGCAGGAGCAGGTGTACCAAACTACGATTCCGTCTGCGTCTGAAGCTGTATCAACTTGAGATCGCGTTCGACAGAGTCGATAAGGACGGCACTACACAAACGTGAGGTTCCCTCTGTTTTTCGCCTTCCAGAGGCCCCGATTTATGCAGCCGAGTCCTTCGTCCGCTGGGCCGCGAGCCAGTCTTGCATAAACCGGATTGGCGAGACAAAGCTGAGCGAAGAATGACGACGATTGCGGTTATACAAGCCGCAAACACAACACCCACATTACCGAGTCACGAGAAGTTCTCTATCGGTGGCACCCGTGGTTCGGTCGAATGGCCTGGATTTTTAACGTCATCGAGAAGAATGGCGAGATCATTCTGCGATGTGCACTCGACCCTCTCGAGGCAACAGCACGCGTATCGGAGATGCCGCAATGGATGTTTGATCCCATCGCCTGCGGTCGCATCACATATTCAGTATTACCGATCGTCGACTGCGAGGCGCTGCGCGAATTTCAGCGTCTGTTGACCGATCGAACTCTCGCCTCACAGTCAAATGTGGTAGAAGCCGAGCACCGTCCTTTGTCCTGTACAGGAGGAGCCGATGCGACGCGTTCCGAACCCCCATCCGGGCGATCAACCCGATCTGTTTCAGCCTTGTCCAGAGACGCCCGAGTGGGCGCATCTGCCGGTGGAAGTGCGGCAGCAGATAGTGCGCCTGCTGGTGCAGCTACTGCGGCAACACCGACGCGAATTGCACGTCGTGGCACACGAACAGGAGGTGTGCGATGAGTGACAAGATTCGAGTTCAACATCTCGCTCGCAAGGCCGCGCTGTACGTTCGCCAGTCGTCCGCGTACCAGGTCAGCCACAATCTGGAGAGCCAGAAACTGCAGTACGCGATGCAGGATCGTCTGCGCCAGTTGGGCTGGAAGGAAATCGAAGTGATCGATGAAGACCTGGGCTGCTCTGCGGCCGGCTCGCAGACTCGCACAGGTTTCGAACGCATGGTGGCTGAAGTCTGTCTTGGGCGTGTTGGTGCAGTGGCTGCCCGCGAGGTATCGAGGTTTGCACGCAACAGTCGCGAGTGGCAGCAACTGGTTGAGGTGTGCCGCGTTGTCGATACCGTGCTGATAGATCAGGAGACCGTATATGCCCCGCGGTTAGGCAATGACCGCCTGCTGCTTGGACTGAAGGGCAGCCTCAACGAATACGAACTGGATCTGCTGCGTCAGCGCTCGCTGGAAGCACGGCGAGAGAAGGCCCGACGGGGCGAGCTTGTCATCATCGCGCCGGTTGGCTATCGCAAGACCGAGGATCAGCGCCTGGAGAAGGTTCCGGATCTGCGCGTGCAGGAAGCCATCGGGTCGGTATTCCGTCAGTTCCTCGCAATTGGCTCGGTAAGGCAGACCTTGCTCTGGTTTTTGGAACATGATCTGCTGTTGCCTGCATGCACACCGCGTGGTGAGATCCACTGGAAGCGACCGTCTTATGGGACCATACACCAGATCCTGACCAATCCGGTGTATGGCGGCGCCTATGCGTATGGGAAGACCGAATGTACCGTCCACTATGAGACGGGAGAGCCGCGCAAACGCGATCGGCGCAAGCCGCGAGACCAGTGGCTTTCGCTCATCCCCAATGCCCACGACGGGTACGTTGACTGGGACGAGTTCGAACGGATCCAGCGCGCCATTCGCATCAACGCGCGTATGGGCGCACACGCCGGCGCTCCGAAGAACGGCGAGGCACTTGCCACGGGTCTGTTGAGGTGCCGGCGTTGCACGAGCAAGCTCACGGTACACTACACAGGTAGCCGGCATGACGCCCTGCGCTACAGCTGTCATCGTGCGTGGCTGGACAAGGGACTGCCCCGTTGCATCGCATTTGGTGGCGCGCGCGTGGATGCGGCAATCGCCCAGGCCGTCCTGCGGGTAGTCCAACCTGCAGCAATTGAGGCAGCTATCGTGGCTCGTGAAGAATAAACCCATAAGCATGACGAAGCACTGACCGCATTACAGCGCGACCTGCAGGCAGCCCGTTACGCCGCAAACCGTGCGCAGAAGCAGTATGACACTGCGGATCCGGAGAACCGGCTCGTCGCCGACGAGCTGGAACGCCGATGGAATGATGCACTGCTGCGTGTGGAAGAACTGGAGTCGCGTATTGAGCAGCGCTCGCAAGTATCTGGCCAGATTCCGCCGGTTCAACCCGACGAATTCAACGACCTTGCCGCAGCGCTCGAGTTGATATGGCCGCAGGCTGACGCCCGCCTGAAGAAGCGCATCGTGCGCACCTTGATCCATGAGGTTGTCGTTGATCTCGACGACGCAACCAGCGAGATCGTGCTCGTCATCCACTGGAAGGGTGGCGTCCATACCGAGATCCGCGTACCGCGCCGACGTCGGGGCCAATGCGCCACCCAGACATCCCCTGAAGCGATCGATGCAGTTCGACTGCTGGCTCGCATCTGCCCGGATCTGGTGATTGCCAGCATGCTCAATCGGAATGGACTGCGAACTGGACGAGGTAACTTCTGGACGCAGGAGCGCGTCACTGCGCTGCGCAGTCACCATCGAATTCCCGTCTATTCGAGCGAGCGGCGTTCAGCCGAAGGATGGATGAACCTTACCGAGGCATCAGCGCTTATCGGCGTGAGTCCCAAAACCCTCAGGCTCGCAGTCGAGCACGGCGAGATCGCGGCGGAGCATCCGCTATCGCTTGGGCCATGGATCTTTAATCGCGATTCGCTGAACACCAGCGCGGTCGTCGAGTTCGTCGCGCGTACCCGCGCCCGGCGCGCATACCCCACAATACCAACGACAGGACAGGGCTCTCTCGATTTATCAAGCACATAGCGAGGTGGGGCACTATGAATCACACTTGTAGAACACTTCGATGTATTCGAACAGGTCTGCAATGGCTTCGCGATGCGTGCGATACCTCGCACCGTGTACGCGCTCGTTCTTCAGGCTGTTGAAGAAGCTTTCCGTGGGCGCGTTATCCCAGCAACTGCCCTTGCGACTCATCGAACAGCGCATGCTGTAAGAGCCCAGCTTGCGCTGGAATTCATGGCTGGCGTACTGGCTGCCACTGTCCGAGTGGTGCAGCGCGCCGGGCGCGGGCCGGCGACGGAACCATGCCATAGTCAGCGCGTCGCTCACCAGGTCCGCCGTCATGCGCGGCTTGACAGACCAGCCCACCACTTCCCGATTGAACAGGTCCAGCGTGACGGCCAGATACAGCCAGCCTTCGTCGGTCCAGATGTACGTGATATCCGAACTGAATACCTGATTGGGCCCGGCTGGCGTGAAGTTGCGGTTCAACACGTTTGGCGCCACCGGCAGCTTGTGCCGGGAATCGGTTGTCACGCGATAACGACGCTTGTGGCGGGCCCGGATACCGTTGGCGCTCATCAGCCGCTCTACCCGTGCCTTGCTGGCTGGGAAGCCGCGAGAGCGAACCTCTTCGGTCATGCGAGGCGAGCCATAGGCGCCTTTGACCTCGGCATGAATCGTCCGGAGCAGCGTGAGCAACTGCGCATCGGTCAGCCGCTGACGCCCGGGCGTGCCGCCGCGCTTCCAGGCGCGATAGCCGTTCACGCTGACACCAAGGACCTCGCACAGCGCCGACAGCGGATAGTGCCGGTACTGCGTGTCAATCCAGGCGTACTTCACAGGAGGTCCTTCGCGAAGAGTCGAGTAGCCCGGCGGAACTTCCCCGCCAGGCCCTCACAGATCCGTACGTGAACCTCTCGGTTCATACGGCTCTTGTCATCCAGCCGACGGCAACACTCCCAGCGTCCAGTGATACAGCATCTCCGGCGCACGCTCGGCCATCCGCCTGAGCCAGTCCCTAGCCTTGGCACGACGCCGTTTAAACCGGCGGTATTTACGGGCCGCCCATTTCTCCAGAATGTCGTTGAGGTGGGCGATCACGCGCTTGCACTCGCTCATGTAGAACGCTGCGTAATAGTTCCACCAACCTCTCAAGGCCGGATTGACTCGCTCGGCAATGTCTTCGATCCCAGCATCCGTCCAACGACCGATCTTCCACTCCCGCATTTTGTCGCGGATGCGTTTCGCGGCCTTGCCGCTGAGGGCAGGACTGAAGCTGTTGAAGTATATGCCGCGCTTGCTTTTGGCCAGCCGACCACGGAAGGTGTATCCGAGAAAGTCGAAGCTCGTGTTGGGATAGTCGTTCTTGCGATTCCCATCCCGGCAGTACACGATCCTCGTCTTCTCAGGATGCAATTCCAGGCCAAGGCCTTCAGACGCGCACCGATTGCCTCCTGCAACCGTCTGGCTTCGGCTTCGCTTTTACAATGGACCAATCCATCGTCCGCATACCTCACGAACAACGTGCCCGGAAAGTGCCTCGCCATCCAGGTATCAAAGGCATAATGCATATAGAGATTAAAGAGTACCGGGCTGAGAACGCCGCCAACAACAGAGCAAACTGCCGCATAAAATGGAGCCTGCGCATTTCGAGGGAGTGCCTAGCGCCCTGGTCCAGAAGCTGTTCCAAGATTGACGTGGACCTCGTCCTTGAGACGGTCGCTCCCGCTAACAGGAAGGTGCGGTGATGACCCGAGGACGTAAAAAATGGCATGTACGTCTGGCCTTCGAGCCGAACCGCTATGCCCAGGAGCAGCTGCAAAAGGCGTACGAGCAGATCAGTCCGATCAAAGCACGCTCCACGGCGCAGCCGTCCGCGACGCGGCCTGCCGCGGCCAAGCAAGTGACCATCAAGCGAGGTAGACGATGAACAAAGCTGCGATGGTTGCGCTCTATGCGCGGGTATCCTCCGAACAGCAGAACAAACGCGGCACCATCGACAGCCAGATTGCCGCCCTGAAGGAGCGTCTTTCAGCGGACGGCGTGCAGATCGTCGAGGACATGTGTTTCGTTGACGCAGGCGTGAGCGGCGCGACGCTGATCAGGCCACAGCTGGAGCGACTGAGGGACTGTGCCGCGCTCGGTGCTATCGATCGTCTACATCCTGTCACCGGACCGCCTGGCGCGCAAATATGCGCACCAGGCGCTGCTGATGGAAGAGTTCACGGCCTGCGGCGTGCAGGTCGTATTCCTCAATCACGCAATCGGTACGACGCCGGAAGAGTCGCTGCTGTTGCAGATGCAGGGCATGATCGCGGAGTACGAGCGGGCGAAGATCGCCGAGCGTCACCGTCGTGGCAAGCTTCACGGCGCAAAACGCGGCAGCGTCAATGTACTGTCCGGGGCGCCCTATGGCTACCGCTACATCCGCCGGCAGCTGGACGGAACGCCGGCCCGCTACGTTATCGAACTGCCCCAGGCAGCAACAGTCCGGTCGATCTTCCAGTGGGTGGGGATGGACCGCTTGAGCATAGGCGAAGTGGTGCGCCGGCTTACGGAGGCGGGTACCGTGACGGCATCGGGCAAGCCGTTCTGGGACCGCAGTGTGGTATGGGGCATATTGCGCAATCCGGCGTACATGGGGCGGGCTGCGTTCGGCAAAACGCAGGTGCGTGATCACCTGGTACGCGTACGTGCCCAGCGCCATAGCGCCGATGTGCCCAGGAAACCCTATTCGACGGTGCGTGCGGACCGGCAGCAATGGATCGAAATTCCGGTGCCGGCCATCGTGAGTGAAGCGCTGTTCCATGCTGTTCAGGAGCAGCTTGCCGAGAACCGCAAGCTGGCACGTCAGCGTCGGGATAATGTGCCGCAACGCCTGCTGCAAGGGTTGACGGTTTGCGGCCAGTGCCGTTACGCCTACTACGCGAAGAAGGTGAGCAAAGCGGCGGCCAAGGGGCATCAGCGGGACTACGCTTATTACCGCTGCGTCGGAACCGACGCGTATCGTTTCGGCGGCAATCGCATCTGTGACAATCCGCAAGTGCGAACGGACAAGCTCGATGATCTGGTGTGGCAGCAGATCGTCGAATTACTAAGGCATCCAGAGCGACTGAAGAACGAATACGAGCGTCGGCTTGATATGATCGAGCGCGACGAGAAGAGTAGCTTCGACACGAGCAGCCTTGAAAAGCAGCGGACTCAGCTGGAAAAAGGCAAGTCGAGGTTGATCGACAGCTATGCCGACGGCATCATCGATAAGACCGACTTCGAGCCGAAGATGCAGCAACTGAAGAATCGGCTTGAGCAGATTGATCAGCAGATTCTGGAGTCGAGGCAACAAGGGGCCGTACAAAGCGAGCTGTTCCTGGTCATCAATCGGGTCGAGGAATTCGCGGGCGCCGTCACCGAAAAACTGGACACGATTGATCTTGAAACGAAGCGCAGGATCGTGTTGGGTTTGGTCAAACGCGTCGAAATCCACAAGGAGGAAATCGTGGTGGTGTTCAGGGTCGATCCGCAGCCGGGAGCATTCGCCAGCGAAAATTCGGATGATTCAGACGACGGAGCGAAAAGTATGCAACATTGTATGAGGCGTACTGACACCACCCTGCGGCGTGCCCTGCGTCCGCGATACCAATTCCTGCCCCCTCATCATGGGCGCCTTCAACCAGCGTTCCACGTACAGCTCCACCCATGTGCAACGGGCATGCTGCCGCACCGCTTTCAGCATGAGTTCGTGATCAACATGGTCGAACGCGCCTTTGATGTCGAATTCCAGCACCCAATCGTATTTCCAGCACCGCCCCCGGACAGCAGAAACTGCGTCCAGCGCCGACCTGGAAGGACGGTAAGCATAGGAATCCGGATGGAAGCAGGGCTCTACCTGCGCTTCAAGATAGTTGCGCACAACTACCTGGGCAACGCGGTCCGCCACGGTGGGGATCCCCAGTAACCGCTTGCGGTTCCTGTCATTGCCCTTCGGAATTTCCACGCCACGCACGGGCGGTGGGAAGTAGCTCCCTGAAGACATCCGGTTCCACAGCTTGTACAGATTGCGTCCAAGCCGCTCTTCAAATGCCTCGACGGTTTGCCCGTCCACACCATGCGCACCATGGTTCGCTTTCACCTGAAGCCATGCTGCCCACACAGACTGCTTCGATATTGCAAACGGTCTGGCTCGACTCATCGGCTCATCCCATTGTCTGGTTGGCCCACCAGTCTTGCCGGATGACGCATTCCCTTCGCTCCGCCCCCATTACGAGGTTTCACCGCTACTACGAAATGCTCCGTCCCTGTACCCCGCATCGGTACTCTCGCTTTCTTCGAGTCCTTCAAATCAAGCTTCTCCCTTCGCATCGAGATGACAGGTTCCTATGTTCCGTTCAATCGCCTGGAGTAACGTCACGCCGCCTTTATGCCGGTCGCCACCAAGCCAGTCATCAGGCTCCCGCTTGGTTTGTCCCAAGGTGCAGCGTGAACCTTGGTTTTGGCGACGAGTGGAAAAGCTAAACGACACCTCATCGACGGTTCGCTTGCGCTCGTCTCGTTATTCCATACCTGACGCATTCACTGCGCCTTTTGCTTCAACGCTCACCACCACGTCTCTTAAACGCAGCAGCTTGAAGTGGTTTGATGCCTTCTCCTGAAAGACGACATCGAGGGGCCTACCCTCATCGATCGAACAGCTTTCATAGCACACACGCCGCCGCTTTTTCTGCGATTTCCAGCTCCATCTGCAGGCGCTTGTTCTCCGCGCGCAGGCGCGACAGCTCCATCTGCTCCGGCGTGACGACCTTCGCCCCCGGGCCATTGAGCTTGCCGGCCTCGCAAGCCTTCAGCCAGTTGCGCACCGTCTGCGTCGACACGCCCAGTTCCCGGGCCACGGCGCTCACGCCTTGCCCGTCCTTAACTCGTTGCACGGCTGCTTCCTTGAACTCTGCCGTGTACACCTGGTTTGGGACCTTGAACATTTCTTCTTTCCTTCCTTTGGGTCGAGTTTATATGCGACCTGCTGGAAGGCGAAATTTCAGGGGAAGCTCAAACGTCACAAACCCGACTACTGAGCAGGATGTTGGCTTTGTAGTGTTCGTGACAAAAATAATAGCCACTGGATTGCCATCGCGCTTCATCAAACTCTGTCGCGCGCGCGTGAAAACCTGCATCTTTATGTTGGCACGATCGTTGCAAACCTTTGCCGCTGTAATGTCGGAGCTACCTCTTCCTAATCTGCCGAGAGATCCTCGATCGGTCTGCTTTTCAAAGCACTAGCACGCTTGTGTGATGCGATATCGAGCTGCCAAACATCCGGGGACGGGGGAAGTCTTTCAGTTTAGCTGCGGCGGGTGGGATTGGAATGATCACCTAATACGGTGGGTGCTCGTGAAAATCTTTTGAATATTTGCTTTATAAGTGAAACATCGCGCGCGCTGAGCGCGCTGAATTCAGCGCGTCCGGACGGTGGTTTGCGATTCATGGTGGCATCCAAAATGACTGAGTGGCTACGAGGCGGTCTTTAACGAAAGGTGGCTCGCAGCATTTTCGGGCCGCTCGGAGAGGGCACGGCGGTGCTTGCCAGAAAGAATTATTCACTCGGAGGCACGGTGGTTGAGAAACGCGAAGTTGCTGCAGCAACAAGATTTGGAAGCGATCACCCACAAGATCAGCAAGGATCAGTGCGTAGCTGTCGACGCCTTGTTGTTCTTTGAGAGCATACCGATTTTGGTTGGGCGCGCGACTGCGTAATTGCTCGGTCCGTTCGACTACCAAGACGGTATGGCAAAGCACAGCGTTCAGGGAGGCGGAAATTTGACAAGGTGGCCAACAGAAAGAGATGGTGGCTCCGAGTCGGTGAGTAGATATTTTTTCAAGTCAACAAGGAGCCGATATGAAACTATTCTACAAGGTAGTGGACGTCTTCACCTTCCGACGTTTTTTTGGCAACCCAGTTGCCGTCTTGCTAAATGCCGAGGGGCTGGCAGCCGACGAAATGCAACGCATCGCGAACTGGACCAATCTTTCCGAAACCACATTCGTACTTCCCCCCGAGACGGCCGAGGCGGACTACACCTTGCGTATATTTTCGCCGCGTAGTGAGCTTGCGTTTGCTGGACATCCGACGCTAGGTAGTGCCCACGCTATCCTGGAAGCTGGGCTTGCCACGTCGCGTCCAGGCGGTCGGTTGATTCAGCAATGCGATGCCGGCCTCATCCAATTGTCCGTCGGAAAGCGAGAAGCAGTGCCTGAGTTGTATTTCAGCCTTCCCCCAGCGCAGTTTCAACCGCTGGGCGAAGCAGATCTGACAGAGCTTGCACTGATTCTTGGCCGCAAAGTAGAGATTGAGTCCGCGCCTGCAATCGTTAATGTTGGCTTGAATTGGATTGTCGCACAGTTGAACGACGCGACTTCCGTCATCGACCTGCGGCCGGATTTCGCGAGGCTTGCGGCACTGGAGCGCCGTCTCGGCGTGGCGGGGTTGACTGTATTCGGAACCCACAAGCATGGAGAGGCCGCAATCGAAGTGCGCGCATTCGCGCCGTCCTCTGGTGTACTGGAGGATCCGGTGTGCGGAAGCGGCAACGGCAGTGTGGCAGCATTCCAGTGGGAACGCGGTTTGTTACCCTCGGAAGGCGTAGACTATGTTGCCGCGCAGGGGCGATGCGTCGGTCGAGACGGACGTGTCAGGGTGAGCGTGGATGTGAGGGGGAATATACGCGTTGGCGGCGCGTGCGTTACTTGTCTAGATGGCTGGCTGATGCGCTAGTAGCGCGGATTCGGAATTGGGTGAGTTTATAACCGATATGGCATACGTCTAAACGGATGTCTGCCAATCGAGCAATTTCAAGCGGTATGTCGGATGATGGGGTGCACGGGTTACCGCTCCACGATATAGGGGGGACGATGGCACGATATCATGCTGGCTGCGGTAGAGAGGTAAGCGATGCATGACGGTCGTCCATGAATAGGATGACCAGCCCAGCTATTCGACGCCGATCAAATCAAACTTTGGGCACCCAACTAGGCGACGTATTGAGCGGGTGTGGGAATAGCGGGCCGTCCAAGCGGCCGAACTTCCGATGGAGTTCAAGTGACAGTTTGCGAAGCAAACCTCCGAACCTGTGGGGCGGGCGCCTCGATCGCCCCGCAGATCGACATCAACGCCAATCATGGGTCAAGTGGTGTCGTCGATATTTCCACAATGCTTGCGGTTTTGAGGTTTTCGATGATATCGCGAAACCCCCGCCTTCTGACGCGCCGGAATGGGCTCCGTCGATTGACGGCGGAATCTGTGAGGTCGATTTTGACCGCGTGTGTCCGTGCATCAGTGATGAGGGATCGCCGTCGATATTGCGCTTACTGATACGTGAGGTTTCGGGTACGCCGGGGTGACGATTGATCATCGATCCTCTGCCGAAACCGCGCCTTCCGGATCGGGGCGATCGTGACTGAATTGGGCGGCGGATTTCAGGGCGCTGACAGCGACGTCAAAGCGGTTCGCCACGATAGTTTGTGCTGCGGAAACATCTTTGTCATTCGCGGAAAAATGACAAAGTAGCGTCGATCATTCAAAGACGGAGAGATTGGGTAGCATTGGACAAAATAGTAGAGCCTCGCGCGATAGGGGTGCGCGAGCGGAATAAAGTCAACACTCAGGCTAACATCTTGGACGCCGCGCGAATTCTCTTCGCGGAAAACGGCTATTCTGCGACTTCCATCGAAACGATCGCCTCTTCGGCGGGTCTGTCGGCTACTACCCTTTACAACCATTTTGATATGAAAGCGCAGATCCTCTTGGCAATAATCGCTCAATCGGATGCAGAAATGATGCAGTCGGAGCAACCAACTCGGCGGGCAAGAGATAATAAGGCTGATTATATCGCGGGTTTTCTGAGTCGGCTTACGCAGCATTCGCTGAAACGTATCGATCGTAGAACGTGACGATATGCGATCGCGTATTCCTTGATCAGTGGGAAGAACGAAGACATCAATGATCAATATCGCCAGATCAATGAGAATCTGCTGGCCTATCTGGTACCGATGCTCAAGGTACTAATCACGCGTGGGAAGCTTCCGCCCGTCAGTGAAACCCATGCATTGGGGCAGATAATATTCGACATGTGCCAATGCTGTTCATTTGTCTGATCTCGAGTGACAAGTTATCTGAACAGGATCATCAACAAGCGCTCCGTCGTTATGTTTCATATGCTATCGGTGCCGAAGTTGAGACCGAAAAATCTGCAGCGAAGCAGTTTTAATCGACTCTCCAAGGCTAACTATGTCGATTCCGTATCCTCAAACACGCCCGTCCTGGGCAGTGCAAAGCGTTGTCGCCCTCGCATACGCAGGACTCGGCTCCTTGCTGACCACGCCAGATGAACCTAAGCCTGGTTGTTTTGCATTTTTTGGTGTTCCGTTTGTAGGAATACGAATCAACGAAGTCGGTTGGCGTGGGCGGTCCAGACGGTTTGCGTCAGGGCTCTTTCGCGGTTGCGCCCTTATAGCGTGGACCTATGTCAATTCCGTCGAGACCAACGGGGTCTCCGATTCCGGCGATGTAGAGGTCAACCCGATGAGCTATGACATCGGCCTGTCCAACACCGAATCGGTGAATCGGTCATCAAGGCAGTCCTTAAGTGCGGTCACACGCCGGTGGTAGCTGGCGAGATTCACACCATCTCTGAAGCCACGATCCGTGCTTTCTCAGAGCATCACGACAAGAACATTGACGTCGTTAGGTTCGACGGCCACCCCGATCTGATGGATAACTACAAGGGGGATCGCCATTACTGCGGGTGTCCAATGCGCCCCTTGATCGAGAGTGGTCATATCGATCCGAAGAAGGTCGCATTCCTGGGGCTGCGCGGCTTCGCGAACGCAGCCGGCGGAATCAAGTACAGGCCGGGATCTGGGCGTGCGTTTTTATACAATGGAGGAGTTCTGTGAGCGCGGTCTCAAACCTGTCATGCAGGAAGCGATCGAGCGTGTGACCGACGGTACGGACCGCGTCTGCTGTACTTTCGACACGGATGTGCTCGACCATGCTGCCGCACTTGCAACGCAGTTTCCGGGGCCGCTAGGATTACCTGCGTACGACGCGATGAGGCTCGTGCAAGGCTTCGCGCAAGCCGGCGCTGGTGCGTTTATGGCGCGACGATCTGGATGAGAGGTTCTCATCTTGATTGCTGCGCGGTATGCGTTCGACATCACGGAATACGCACCTCTGATCGACGCGAATCGCAGTACCGGGAGCCTGCTTCCAACCCCGATGCATCGTCGTCGGTGCGAGTTGAGACACTCCCATGATGTTCGGGGTTTTTGCTGACCTGCAACGCGCCCCTCGGATGGATTTTGGGTGGGAGCGCAATCGAGTACCTTTTCAATAACGGAAGCCGAGGGTTTTCTCAAGGTGAAATTGGTTTGCCCTCGATCAAGCTCTACCACGGCATTCTATCCTATCCTGTGCTTGGCGGTAGTGGGTTCATCCGCTCATATTTTCTTCTGCAAGACTCCGACGTGTATCGAAAGAAGCCAAGTATCGTGTGTTGATACAGGCGATCGCGTGAGGAATTTTATACGATAAAGCAGATCGTAGAGTTTTTTCATAGTCAATCATGGTCTGGTGTCGATTATCAACTGATTTTCTTCGAACGAATGAGGTCGGTTCGATAATGCATGGCATGTCTTGTGTTGGTGGTGTTCGAAATGAGAGCGTCGGTGACTGGAGATGAGATCTAGGACTTTAAATGGCTGACGAACTCGCGTCGACTCGTTCATGCTCGATTCTGCGAATCTATGGGGGAGTTCACGGAGTAGGATCAAGCGCTTGTCGCATATGTCTGGAGAAGGTACGGTTGCCCGGTGACGTGTTGAGTTGCGTAGCCATGTCGGGATCGTGCCTATGCCTTATCGGACGACGGAATTGAGCAGTCTAGCAAGCTCTTCCGGGCACCGGCTTTGCCGGCGGTCGTGGCTTACAGCTTGGCGCCAACAAGCGCTCGCGCGAGCCGAAAGGGGAGTTTTCACTGGGTATTGAGTGGTAGTGCAAATTTAGTGGGGGGTGTATGGAAGCGTCAACAAATGAATTGCCGGGCAACGCTGGGCAGGCAAACTGGTCGAATTGGCACTGGCAGATGAAGAATTCGGTGACCACGCTGGAACAGCTCGCGAGGTGGATTCACGTCACGCATGCTGAACGCGATGCGATCGAATCCGTTAGAGGCAAGTATCTTTGGCGTATCACGCCATACTATGCCTCTCTCATGGATCCAGAGGATGCGGACTGTCCTGTGCGTCTTCAATCGGTCCCGTCCGCCGCGGAAATGCTGATATATCCGGGTGCCGGAATCGATCCGGTCTCCGATGCATCGTATCGCAAGACGAATCGAGTGATCCACAAGTATCCCGATCGCGTCGTGTTCCTCGTCACGTCGATGTGCCCCGTGTATTGTCGGCACTGCACGCGAAAATACCATACAACGGACGTTGCGGGCACCTACTTCGGGGAGAGTGAAGGCGTATCGATGGAGCCTGACTTTGACTATCTTGCTTCGCATGCGGAAATTCGCGACGTGCTATTGACGGGGGGTGATCCTCTCTCGTATAACGATCGGAAGCTAGAAGAGATCGTCTCGCGGCTTAGGATGATCCCTCACATTGAGATAATTCGTATTGGAAGCCGGTGTCCCGTTGTTTTACCGATGCGAATTACAGAGGAGTTGTGCCGGATGCTGGATAAGTATCAGCCAATCTGGTTTCAGACGCACTTCAATCATCCAAAGGAGATTACCAAAGAGGCTTCTGCTGCATGTGATCGACTGTTGCGGCACGGAATTCCGGTCCAAAATCAATCAGTCTTACTAAAGGGTGTGAACGATAGCGTCGAAATCATGCGGGCGCTCGTTACCGGACTTCTGCGCATCCGCGTCAGACCATACTACCTTTACCACTGCGACAATGTTACGGGTGTGTCGCACTTCATGACCACTCTCGAAAAAGGTCTCGAAGTAATTGACGGTCTGTTCGGACACACGACCGGCTTCGCGGTACCTGACTACATCATTACTACCGATCTTGGAAAAATCCCCGCCGGCCGCAGCTACGTCAGGCGATTGGACGACGGCTGCGAAATCCGAAATTACCTCGGGCAGACAGAGATCATCCAAAACCTTTAACTGGTACATACAGACGGGGCTTATGGCGCGGCTTCCATTCCTAGCCGCTCGCAATACGGAAACCGAAGCATCGTGCGCGGCGAACTGTACCGCATGGCCCTGTCGGCTGATGCTGCCACACACTTAGCCGAGGCACTGAAGCGCATTGCCGATATGCTCGACCGCGACTGGAATGCGATCGGCATGCATCGCGTGGAGTTACGTAAGCTTGCCATGGCTGATACGAAACCACAGGAGTGCTGCCACCGGTGCCGCGGAAAGCACTGCGCGGTACGCGTCGTCCACGCGCGGATGAGCGGCGTTTCAGGATTCAGCCCGCATTTGAAAATCCCTAACGACTTCCTTCCTTCGGTGCAACTCATGGTAGCCAACGTGCAAGACGCTCTCGTAGTCCGTTCAGCGGTGCTCGAAGATGCGGATTCCCTCAGCAGAGTCGCAATCGCGGCCGTGCCGTTTTCATGTCCACCCGATACGACCGAAGAAGCGTTGTCCGCGTTTGTAAGAGAAAACCTTCAGCCCGAACACTTCATTGAACACATGACGGCTTCGACGCGTACGCTGTTGGTTGCGGAGTGTGCCGGTCAGATTGCCGGCTTTTCGCTTCTATACGACGAGGACGTGCCGGATTGTGTGCCCGGCGCTAGCCCGATTGAGCTTCGACGCATCTATGTGCACGCGGACTATCACGGCGCTGGAGTTGGACCTGCCCTGATGGATGCGTCGATAGGGCATGCGCGGTCCCTGGGAAGAGACTCCATCTGGCTGGGTGTATCTGAGTCCAACGAACGCGCACAACGGTTTTATGCGAAGAACCGGTTTGTCAAGGTCGGCGAACACTTCTTCCAAGTTGGACATGAGCAACAGTTGGACTATCTACTCGCCAAGCGGGTTGATACGTCCATGTCACAAGTATCGGAGTGAGCAATGACCAGCGACTTTCCGCAACCGATGGCCGCACGTCTGGTGCCACGTTTCGCTGGTATCCCGACATTCATGCGTTTGCCACACGATACAAACCCAAGCAGTACCGAACCCAACAGGAGACAGACTGTAGTGGCAAGTGCCGAGGCGAACATCTGCCAATTTTCGGCGACGATTTGCCAGTTCATGATTGCTCCCCGTTGCTTATCGCGCCCCAGTGGCGGCGCCAGTGTGGTATTTTGTGGAAACGTGTTTCAATCCAAGCAGCGACAGCGGGCAGGAACCAAATAGATCAGCTGAGACCTTCGAGCAGTTTTCGATGTTCGGCTACATGGCCCACTTACAGCAAAACCGGTTCACCTCGCGGTCCTCAAATGAGAAGATAAATTTGGACAACTATGCATCTCGCTGCGTCATGCGCATGGCGTAGTTTTTCATGACTCTAGCACGTCATTGCAGTACTTGTTGTGCGAACAGCTTCCGCACCAAGAAATCGATCCACGGAGAAGATCCTCCCCAGCCAGTCTTATACCAGATTATCTCGGCCTTGATCAAAGATTTTTGCGCTTCGTCTGGTATTCCAGTGTGGAAGCCTGGGCGTCCTCCTATTGAATGGAAACTGATCACCAATCTGCCGGTTTGCTCTCGTGCCGCGGCAATCGAGAAGCTCTAGTGGTACGCGATGCGCTGGAAAATCGAGACCTTCCACAAAATCCTGAAATCGAGCTGCAAAGTGGAAGAATCCCGGCTTCGTACAGCGGATCGGCTAGCGGACCTGATTGCAGTTCTGCGTCCTAAGCTGGCGCATATTCTGACTCACAATGCTCGGCCGCTCGGCGCCGCAGGCCCGCGCAGAGCTCGCGTTCACACGCACCGAAATTGAACTGCTTGAACACGTCGTTCACGACACGTCGACACGTCTCACAATGCGCAGGCACCGCCGCTCGTGCGCAACGTGATAAGGCTCGTTCAGTTCGGCGGTTACCTTGCGCGCGCCAGCGACCCTCCGCCAAGCAATACCATGATGTGGCGCGGGATGCGACGTCTGACTGACATCCAGTTCGGCTATGAGCTCGCGTTGCTTGCAGGCAGATCAGGAGTCGAATGCATGGACTCAGTCGATGTCTCGAAAATGCACACCTGTCCTGTTCCAGCCGGGGCGTCCATGTTATAGGGCTACCACTACCCTGCTCGCAAACAGCGCCGACCCCATGAGGCAATATCCGACACCCACCCCTCGACACATCTGCGACGGATGCGTCTCGAATTCGGATAGCCGGTTGGTCGCGCGGCGCCAGCCGCCTCGACAGCTACGCCTGCGCCGACGGCATTGGGACATTCACGTGACCGGCCGCAACGATGCTCCGATCTTCGCCCGCAGGAACTCGAAAATCGTCGCAGAAGCACGAGCCCTCGCCTCTGGTTCGACGCCCGTGCCATGGCCGCCGTCGCGATGTTCCATGTACCAGACTTCGTCGTGCCCGAGAGCCTGCATCTTTGCAGCCATCTTGCGCGCGTGGCCGGGGTGCACACGATCGTCTGTCGACGACGAAGTGAAAAGAACGGGTGGATATGAAACATCTTTTTTCACATTTTGATACGGCGAGTAGCCCATCAATATTCGGTAGTGTTCCGGGTTATCTGGATTACCAAACTCGTCGACCCACAGCGCTCCCATCGATAGCAAGTTAAATCGCGACATGTCGAGTACCGGCACTTCCGAGATAACCGCGCCGAACAGCTCAGGACGCTGAATCATGCACGCTGCAGTCAACAAGCCACCGTCGCTTCCCCCTCTGATAGCCAGCCGTTCAGGGGTGGTGACTCCGGAGGAAATCAACGCCTGCGCAACAGCAGTGAAATCGTCGAAAGCCACCTGCCGCTTCTCACGTTGCGCCGCCCGATGCCACTCAGGGCCAAACTCCCCGCCACCCCGGATGCTGGCGATCGCATAAACGCCACCGGGTTCCAGCCACGAGAATCCCATCGTGCTCAAATAATGTGGACGGTCAACTCTGACTCGATAGCCGCCATATCCGTACAGCAGACAAGGCTGAGGGTTGCCTTCAAGATTGGACTCACGGCCAATCAGCCAATAAGGAATCTGCACGCCATCGGGCGCCGTGGCATGCCGTCGCAGTGCAACTAGTCCAGTTGAATCGAATCTCGGACGAAGCCGACGAAGCAGGCGCCAAGGGGCAGCTTCAGCGAGATCGGCGAAATACAGTGCCGGCGGCGTCAGAAAGTGGTCAAGGTAAATCAAGGCAGTATCGTCACGCGTCCAGTCGACAGCCGTCACCGATACCTCGCACCCCTCCGGCAACGAAAGCGCTCGCGCTTCCCACGTACTATCTGGCGAGGCCGGAGAGCGCCAGAGGGTTATGCGCGCCACGCTCTCGTTCCTGCAAGTGACCATCAGCAAATGCTTTGTGTACCGCACACCTGATAACACTTCCGTCTTCGACGGTACGAAAAGTACAGTGAAGTGGCGGTCGCCTTCGAGAAACGCATCACGGCGGATAACCAGCAAAGATCCTGCACTATATATCGTGGGATCGACATTCCAGTCGGTGCGCGGCGTGACGAGCAGCCATTCATTCCACTCGAAAATTCCAGCATCAGGCTGCACATCGAACCGCCGCCATTCGTTGGAACTCTCGTCGAGCCAATAGCGTTCCGCTTCAAAAAACGTGGTCGAGCGCGATGCGCGATGGCGAGCGTAAATCGGGTCGTAACGTGCTACCACAGCCAAATCGCCGGGCTCACATTCGAACACAATCGGTGCGTCTGCAATGTGGGTTCCGCGCGCCCATCTGCGCACCTGTCGTGGAAAGCCGGTGACGGTGACGGCCGGAGCCGCGTTTACCGCGCTGTCATCCCACTCCACATATACCGTATCACGATCGATCCACGTTACTTGGTGATGACCGGGTTCTGGCAATTGAAACCCGTCCTTCACAAAAGTGCGGGCTCCTACGTCGAACTCCCGCACAATGCAGGCATCGGAGCCGCTAGGCGAAAGGCGTACTAGCGCGCGATCATACGTCGGATAGATCAAGGTGAAGCTGGCTAGAACCCACCGCGTATCATCACCGTCCCGCTGGTTCAGGTCAAGCGCATCGATGTCCAGCACAGTCTCCCATCGTGGCTGACTCGCGACCCATGCGTCCCATGGTGTGCGCCGAATGAAGCCGAGAGGGTGCTGTTGGTCGTTCCAGATGTTATAGCCCCAGTCACCGTAGCGCGTGCATGTAGCGATGCGATCCTGGGCCAGCATGACGTCGGCAATCCGTTCGGTTAGCACGTCAGCGTGTGTCGTATTCCCATACATAGCCATGGTACGTGCGGTCTGCGCACATACCCATGAATCGACTGCTGGATTGCTGAGTTCCTCCAAACCGATATACGGGTCTGAAGCGGCGTCCAGTGGGGACCACATGATCTCGGATTGCGAAGCAAACATAGCTCTTCCGTTTGATTGAAAACGTTGTTCGGCAACCCCTTTCGGTGGGAGTTGGTTGGCTCGTCAAGCTGCTTATCGTTTAATAACTCGATGCGCTCAGATTAGGACAGTGTGCGGCGCCAGATGCGCCGACACCGAAGGCTTCGGGTCCACTTCTCAATATGGAAATGCACTGTATCGCGCATTGGGAAGCCTGTTGGCGGTGGACTAGCACTGCTTAGCATGCCACTATTTTGGCAGCCCAATCGCATATGCCCTTGATTGATATCAATGTGCGCGTCGAACTGCGGGCGTTTGAGCTTGCCCGAAAGCCCGTCTTCGAGCAGGTCTTGTGCTACTCGATCTGAAGGATGAGAAAGGACCGATAGTGGGACACGAACTAGGCTCTGTAGAAAAAGTCATGTTCTGCTAACTCGCGAGCCTCTTCCCGGCAGTGCCGAATCTTCTTTGGTGCACCCCGCCGATTATCGATGACTGAGGCTGACCCGGAATCAGGGCACCGCTCAGAATTGGAAATGTCCGGCTCCGTTGGATGGGCCGAATTCGCTCGACACGCTTGCTGGCGAGCTAATTCGGCCGGCGTCATCCACTGCAGTGCAGAATGGGGACGCGCCTCGTTATAGTACTCAGGCCAGACATCGATTTTGCACCTGGCATCTTCCAGCGACAAGAACCAGTGCGAGTTCGAGTTCAGGCACTCCTCGCGGAAGCGTCCATTGAACGACTCATTCTTTGCGTTATCGGTCGGCTTGCCGGGACGTGAGAAGTCTATTTCTACGCCGTTCTCGTATGCCCATCGGTCCAGCGCCTTCGAGATGAATTCGGACCCGTTGTCTGCGCTTGATAAAGCGCGGTAGTGGCCGATCTGATGTGATGCGATCCAGCGCGGCAACCACGTCTTCGCCTCTGAGCGAGGCCTTGACATCGATAGCCAGACACTCACGCGTGTAGTTATCAACGATCGTGAGCGTGCGCAAACGCGACCATCAAACAACGCGTCAGCTACTAATGGTATGGTCCACCCGCTTCTTCTATGGTAGTGGGCACTACCACCCCATGGAGGCTGCCATGAACTCGGTAACTTTAGGGATCGACCTCGGAAAGCGCTGGTTTCACGTCGTCGGCTGCGATGGTGGCGGCCGTGTCCTGCTGCGCGAGAAGTTTAGCCGCAGTCAGCTACTGCAGTTCATGGCGCAACATCAACCATGCCTTGTCGGAATCGAAACATGCTGCGGTTCGCAGTATCTGGCCCGCAAATTCCAGGGCTTCGGACACGAGGTCAGGCTTTTACCGGCACAGTACGTCAAGCCGTTCGTCAAGTCGCAGAAGAATGACTTCAACGACGCGCAGGCTATTGCCGAAGCTGTCAGACTTCCCACGATGCGGTTCGTGCCGCTCAAGACCGAGGAACAGATGGATGTTCAGGCGCTGCATCGTGCCCGCGAGCGGGTGCTCCAGCAGCGCCTGGCATTGACCAACCAGATTCGCGGACTGCTACTCGATCGCGGTATCGAGATCGCACAAGGATTCTATGCCCTGCGCACTACCTTGCCTGCGCTACTCGAGGACGACGACTCGGGCCTGACGCCCATGTTGCGTGATCTCGGACGCATGCTGCTCGATATGTGGAACCGTACGGAAGCAACAATCGACCAGATGAACAACCGGATAACGTGCATGTCTCGCGACAGCGAACTCTGCCGGCGTCTTCAGACCATTCCGGGCATCGGGGTCCTGCTGTCAACTGCGATCGTCTCCGCTGTCGGCGACGCGTCCGCTTTCAGGCGTGCCCGCGATCTCGCTGCCTGGGTTGGACTCGTGCCACAGCAGCATACAACCCGCGGCAAGCCACGTCTGCTGTGCATCACCAAGCGCGGGAACGGTTATCTGCGACGTCTCTTCGTGCAGGGTGCACGCGCGTTGTGGGTATGGAAAGACAAGCACCCCAACGATCCGGTCCAGCGGTGGCTGCTGCAGCTCGCCGAGCGTCGGCACATCCACATTGCGATCTGCGCACTGGCCAACAAGCTCGTACGCATTGCATGGGCTGTCATGCGCAGTGGTATCGAATTTCAGCACCGGTACCACATCTGAGCACCAGCGAGTGTCCCGATCATCATTACCTTCCGCAACCCGCGCAGCGAAACGGCATGGCGCAAACGACCACCCGTCGCTTCCCCAAACCCGTCTGGACTTCCGGCAGTCAACATGCCGCGCAACTAATCGGGATGGGAGCGTGCGACTACATCATGCAGGCCAGATCCGCCAGCAAGCGGATCACGACAGGCCGGATAGATAAACGCGAGTCGTCCACCGCCACCAGTCCGCGCTTGCGGTTTGCGGGTGGACCATAGAAAAATCCATACTCCAGATCTCGTTGACCGCGGTGACTGTCTGCTTCGGTTGTCGCGGTCTTGCTGACCTGTTTCGCCTGGGCCGCTTGTGTCGCAAGGACAAACCCTGCTCGCGATAGAGCCCGTAGACCCTTTTTGTGGTTATCGCGCCAGCCTTCCCGGCGCAACATCACGTCTGACTGGTCCAGAATCCCGGGTCAGCCTCATTTTCGGAGAAGAAGACGAACATGAAGAAGCGCTTTGAAAAAGCGCCGGCCCTTGAATGCGGGTAGCCGACCGATCGTGATCGTATAGACGCAATGAAGGCGACGCCATGCTTTCCCCAGAGCACAAATGTGACTGTGTCCATAAAGGATGTTCGCGTTGAGCATGGCCGTCTACAACCTGGTACGCACGCGCTCACCGGGACAGGTCTTCCCGTAGTGGCAGCAATCGTGGTAATGAGGCGAAAACAGGTCTCAATCCGTCGAAAAAGAATCTGGGTTTGAGTACAAACTTCGCAATGGAAAATTGCGACGATAGCAGCATAGAGCGAGGAACGTTGCTTCTGGAAAGGTGTATTTTCACATCCTTTTAGTTTAGTTAGCAGGACGGTACGACACCTGATGTTGCCACTGACAACTCAGCATATAGTTGTCTCCGCCCTCGACGATTGGATTTTCCTCGCGCGAGAAGGTCTGCAAGAAATCATCCAACGAGGCGCCAGAAGTCGCGAAGGATGGAGCCAGTGGCGGCCGTTGCGCGGCAACCGCGATGCAGGGTGAAAACCAATGGTTACCGTGAAGCGCCTCAGCGCTGCTTGTAGCATGTATGACAGATGTGGGCGGTTTGTAGCGGACGTGACATCGCAAACTTGATAAGTCACAATTTGCAAAAACTGTAACAGTGCGGTGTAGCTGGCGTTTCCGACAATATCCCACGATTGGTACAGAAAGTGCCCGAGAGCATTAGCAATGAGTGATGCCCACGAGGGGATATTTTCAAATTTAGCTATCTAGACTGCGCGCGTTACTAGTCGCGAAGAATACTTGAACGTGTCAACTTTCGCCACCCTTCTTCTACGGAACAGGTGGCGTCGACAAGGTCCAAGAATGCGCTTGCGGTGCTGAGGGACGGTGGGAAGAAAGTCATCATCATTCAGTGTATCTCGAATGCGGAACATCGACGGGATCGAAAGGCAAATCAACGGACAGGGAAGTACGTTGCCGGACAACCAGTCACAAGTCGGGAAGACCATAACTGAGCCGACTGCCTGACGAATGCCGAACTACGGATATCGCGCAGCGTCCCGATTGCGGAGTGTCGCGACGACTTGCACTGAACGTGAGCTATGAGCAAAGGACGGACGAGGCGGAACATGGAGGTAGCCACTCGTGATCTGCAGAGATAGTGTTTTCGAACGCCCTGTTGCGACCGACCGACTGAATCTTAGCTGAGGAGTGAGAGATGTTTAGCCGCACCTTGATGCGCAAGCTTGAGGACTTTGAAAATCCCCGAATCGTCGAGTTGAATAGCGACCTATATGGAGCGAGCTTTTTTCTTATGAAGCTGCTACCAGCGCGGTTTATGCTTGAGCGAGCCGTAGAGGAGGGCTTTCTTAGACCCGGAGGCACCATTTGTGAGTCGTCTTCCGGCAGCTTTGGTCTCGCATTAGCCATGCTTGCTGCACGGCACGGTTACAAACTTGTTTTGGTTAGCGATTGGACATTAGATCGGCATCTTCGGAGGCGCCTGGTCCAACTCGGCGTACGCTTGGATATTGTCGACAAACCTGCGCGCAGTGGTGGGCTTCAGCAGGCCCGCTTGAACCGGCTCGCCCAGCATTTAAAGGAGATGCCCGGCAGCTTTTGGCCCTCCCAATATTCAAACCTAGCTAATCCTCTAGCTTACGGTAAATTCGCCGAATTACTGATTGAGAGGCTGGGAGAAATTGATTGCTTGGTGGGCCCGGTCGGATCAGGAGGATCCATGTGCGGGACGACACGCGTTCTCAGAGCCTCGTTCCCCGAACTGCATGCGATCGGTGTTGATACACCAAATTCGGTGTTGTTTGGTCAGCCTAGTGGAAAGCTTGTAAGATTAGCTGGTCTAGGAGGGGAGATCGTTCCCTCCAACGTCGATCATAGAGAATTCGACGAAATTCATTGGCTGACTCCCGTTGAAGCGTTTCACTCAACTCACCAACTGCATAGGAATCGAGGACTATTTATGGGGCCCGCCAGCGGTGCCGCCTACAGAGTGGCCAACTGGTGGTCAAGTAAGCATCCGAGAAAAAAGGTTGTTGCTATCTTTCCCGATGAGGGTCACCGCTACGGCGAAACAGTTTACGACGACGCCTGGCTCAAGTCATTTGCTGGGTGGCCTGATGCAGTTCGTCGAGAACCCGTGGCCGTAGAGACGCCTACGGAAAGCTTGAAGGGCTGGTCGTGCTATACATGGGGAAGGCGGACACTGGAGCAGGTCCTTTCTAGTCTTCTCGCTCCTGTATCGACAAGTTTGATCGAAACGCGGCTGCAGCCTTTGACTCAGCATCCGGTCGAACCTAGTCCGAAACAACGAACTGAGCCGGGCGAATCTTCGAAAGGCGACGTCAGTCCAACGCTGATTGCCTTGTCCCATTCCGATGGTGCACTTGTTAGCCATCTAGAATTGGACCATGATCAGGCGCAGTTCGTGGATCCCTTGTACGTGGTATTTTCTGAGTTGCGCAATAGCTCGAATCCGAATCTGGAGCACCCTTTCTCGGTTGCGATCCGGGACGAAATCGTTGGGTTTTTCGTCCTTCGTGAAAAAGCTGCTCTGCCCGAATGGGCACCGCCAGATGCTATTACTCTTCACAGCCTTCGTATAGCTCGATCACGTCAAGGCAATGGGTACGGTAAGGCGGCACTTCATCTAGCCAAACAATGGGTCAAGTCGAATAGATTAAGCGTCAATCGACTCATGCTCGGTGTTAATACGCGCAATCGCAAAGCTAGGCGACTCTATAAACAAACGAATTTTCTTGAAACAGGTGCTAGTTACTGTGGTCCGCATGGAATGCAGGATATACTTGAATGCGAAATAGACTCTCGAAACTGAACTGCCTAACGAACGCGGATACTCTTTCGAGGAAGTTTTGGAAATTTTTAAACGACGAGAACGAACGGTCCACGATCAAGGATTGTTGTGGGGGCCATGCCGGACGAGTGAGAGTCGCGGCCTGCCGCAATGCGGATGTTTCGTGACTTCGAAATGGGAGTAGTGGCGTGAAGGCCCTTCACCCTTCAACTTATAATAGTATGTCGATGGGGGTGTATATGCCCCTGTCGTTCAGAGAGCGATCGACCGTAGTTGTCCACGATGCAGTGCACGTCGAGGTCGGCCGGCACCGCCTTGTCAATTTCGCGCAGAAACGACCGGAATTCCTGATGCCGGTGACGCGGTTTGCAGGTGGCGAGTACGCGCCGTTGAGTACGTTCAGGGCGGCGAACAGCGTGGTAGTGCCATGACGAACGTAATCGTGGGTGACGCCTTCGACGTATCCGAAACCCATCGGCAGCATGGGTTGCGTACGCTCGAGCGCCTGACATTGGCTCTTCTCGTCTACGCACAAGACCAGGGCGTTCTCCGGCGGGCTCAGGTAAAGGCCGACCACGTCGCGCAATTTCTCGATGAAAAACTGATCGGTCGAGAGCTTGAAGCTTTCGCTGCGATGCGGTTGCAGACCCAACAGCTTGAAGTAACAGTGCACACTGGTCGGCGAGATAGCTGTTTCGGCGGCAATCGTCCGTACGCTCCAGTGCGTGGAGCCATCGGCGGCCCTGGTGTGCAGGGTCTTGTGAATCAGCTGAGCCACCCGCTCATCGTCGATCGTGCGCGGCTTGCCGGGGCGCACTTGGTCATAGAGTCCGTTGATGCGCGATCCAGAAACCGAAGACGCCACTTGTCCACCGTAGCGCGCGTGAGTTGCAGGCGCTGCGCGATCGCACTGTTGGGCTCTCCGTCAGCCGCAGCCAGCACGATGCGCGCCCGCTTGACCAGCGCAGCCAAAATCGAGCGAGAACGTGTGATCGATATCAGTTGCGAGCGCTCGTCTTCGTTCAGCACCAGTTCCGCCTTAGGTCGTCCCATCGACGTGCTGATGTCTCCCGTTCCACTGACGCCAACATGCTACACGAACATAGATCAGTTAACAATGGAACGGAGCACTAGGAACAGGACTCGAAGGAAGTGCTCGTGAAGAAAGAGCGCCCGATGGGGCACAATGCGCTGCTTGCCGGGGCGCAGCGGCTTATGAGGTCGGCAAATAAAAGCGCCTCGCGCAACGCCAGTCCGTCAGGCACGCTACGGATTGGTGGCGCAGCCAAGTTGCTGGATAAGGGTGCCCCGCTTTAGAGCAGGTCCTTCGGTATGCTGAGGCTTTTCGAACGGGCAAGAACGTACATCTCGCCAAGCTCATCAAACAATGAACCCTCGAGGCCGATAACGTCTCCTTTGAGCTTTGGATTGGGTTCGACGGACACTATGCGCCATTCCATGCGTAGGGTCTGCCCTACTAGCACGGCTTTGCGGAACTGGAACTCGAACTCCAGACCAAGACCCGCCCTGCGCTCCGTCAGGAAGGTTGCAACCATGCCCATCATCAGCGCCGAATATTGCGTGCCACTGACGACGAGCTTGCCGAATCTGGTTGCTTTGGCAAACACGTCGTCGTGATGCAAGAGACTGTGGTCTCCGGCAAGTGTCGCAAACCGCCGTACGGAATCAACATCGAACGTAACCAGTTGCGATGTGGTTTCGCCTACTTTATAGCTAGAGTCTGGCATGCAATGGCTCCACGAACTGTCTGGATTGGAGGTCAATAATTGCTGTGGTCAAACATCAGAGCAGCGACATGAGATCGCTTATGGTGCCTCTGCCGGAAGGGAATCCATGTAGCAACGAAAGAAGGTCACCGGCGCTTTCGTTCAGTTTCGTATCTTGCGTGTGTCTGACGCATTTAATAAACTTCTGATCGATTTCCTCCAGACTCATGGGGTTCTTGGGATTGCCCTTGGGGTAATCGATCGAGTCCTTCAGGCTCGAGCCATCTCTGAGATGAATATCGATCTTAATTCTCCCATGGGCTCCCAGCTTGGGGTCTTCGCATTCTGGATCGTGCAGCGATTGCACTTTCCGGCTAACCGCCAGTACGTCTGCGCGGCATATGGCTTCTTCGGTGAAGTCATTTATGAACAGGTCTCCCGTCAGCAGCGCCGTTGCAATGTTGTACGCGACGCTGAATCGCGCCTCCACTACGCTCGACGGAGTCTGTTTCCCCTCGACTGGCAAACATACGAGGTCCCGTATCTGCTGGTTTGTTCTGATCTCAATACGATCAATCTCGTCCGCGTGCCACGTCTTCTGACCAGCGAGCGATCGGGCAAGTGCTACGGCTGACGTATTTGGACGGCACGTCGGATAGGGTTTGAAGGCGATATGGTCAACGTTCCTGAAGTCCCTTCCAAGGTTGTCTTCGATGACATTGAGATTTGAGCCTGGCTCAAACGCAGAATAGTAGCCCCATCGCCCTGTCAGAAACTGATTCGCTCCGCTCAATCCGGCAGCGGCAAGTAGAACGGCTTTGACTGCATGCGATGCCACGAGACCCTGCTGGTAAAAAACCGCGGACGCGCCGTCGATCATACATTGTGTTTCGCCGAGGGCCGATGTGTAGGCGAGTCCCATCGCATTGACAAGAGCCCGCGCGTCCAGTCCAAAAAGTTTGCCGGCTGCCGCGGTAGCCGCGATTACCTTGCTGAGGTCATAGCGACCGCTTTCCAGAAGCGTTTCGCGGCGAGCTTTTCCGAACCGAACAGACAAATCCTGTCCTACCGCGTACGCCACCAGAAAATCGAGCCCGCTGATCGGCTTTTCGGTCAGTTCGGCCACGGCGAGCAAAGGAGGGAAAATCGCCACGCTCGGATGCATCCCTAGCGAATCGACCACATCATCGAAGTCGAATACTCGCGAAGCCGCGCCATTGAGCAGGGCGGCCGATGGCGCAGGCAAGGCGCGTTGACGCCCGAGCGTACGGCATTGCCCTTCACCGCCCCATTGCTCGACCACATCGGCAAGCAGCCGCACCTCCGGCTCTGATGATCCCGCGAGTGTTACGCCCAGAATGTCGATCAGTGATTTTTGGGCGACCTGCACGGCCGGCTTACCGACGCTTTCCGGCGTCGCGTCAATAACATGTCTTGCAATGTGCATTTCGAGAGTCACTGGTGTCCTCCAACCGTTGAATGCAATGTAAAGAAGTTCTTTAGGCGATCGTCAGTGACGGTGCGGCGATTTCGTTCACTGGTTCTATCCGGATCAGTGTTTCGCCAGCCCTAACGGTCTGGTTTTCTGTCACCGTAATACCCCGTACGACGCCGTTGACAGAAGCGTTCAGCGTCGTAATCATTTTCATTGCTTCCACACGCATCACCGGGTCGTTGACATGCACATGACTACCAATATGGACCAAGATTTCCAGCACGGTGGCCGGCATTGGAGCGACAATCAGTGGAGATTTACTACCCGTCCGTTTTGATTCGGACATAACCGATGCACGCTTCCGTCCGGCGCGGACGTCAAACTGCGCCGCATAGCCGTCCGCAAGCACATGAATGCGGCCGTCGGCGGTCTTGCCGATACTGAATTCGCGCGGAACGCCGTCTACGGTGCAGTGCAAACGGCGTGGCATGGAGCATTGATCGACGCCACAGTCGACGTGCTGTATTTCAATATGGAGACGCGTCTCATCGACGATCACGTCGATGATGTTCGCGTCGGCACTAGCAAGCGTGACGTCGACGGATTCGTTCGAGTCGGCGTCACTGGTGACATGAAAAGCGGCAGTCCTGCTACGCCCTGTTCCATTTAGGTTCGACACTGATACTCTCCTAGATTACGTCAACGTACGAGCGTAGTTGGTTGCGCATTCGCCAGGGCGACGCGGGCGCAGCCGTTGTCGCCACGTCCGCCGACGGCTCCCTGCGTCTTGCGAGCCAGGCCGACACTGCGGCAATAGCGACAAGACCCTTCTGGATCTCAGTTTTCTCGGGGGCAGAGACGCTGAACTCCCCCACCAGTCCCAGGTTGTAGCCGCCGCGAATGAAATCCGGATGGCGAAGCAACCAGTGGTGAAAGGCAACGTTGGTGGGAAATCCCACGACCTTAAACTCCCGAAGCGCCTCTGTAGCCCGAAACAACGCTTGGGTCCGATCGCGGCCGTGCACGATCAGCTTCGTGCACAGGCTGTCAAAGAGCGGGGACTGCACCATGCCAGACGTAATCCCGGAATCGACGCGAATTCCCGGCCCTTCCGGCACGGCATAGGACAACACAACGCCGGCTACCGGGAAGAAGCTGTTCAGCGGGTCCTCCGCACATATCCGAAATTCGATGGCATGACCGGCCAAGTGAATGTCGTCCTGTTCAAGCGCCAGCGGCTCGCCACTCGCCACCCGGATCATCTGTTCCACGATGTCAACGCCGCAGACCGATTCGGTTACCGGATGCTCGACCTGGATACGAGCGTTCATCTCGATGAAGTAGAAGCGGCCGGTGGGATCCACGAGAAACTCAACCGTCCCCGCACTGTCGTATCTGATTGCCTTTGATATACCCAACGCCGAGCGATACAGACTCCGGCGAACGCGAGCACTCAGGTTGGGGGCGGGCGCCTCCTCGACGAGTTTCTGGCGCCGCCTCTGGACGCTGCATTCGCGGTCACCCAAATGTAATACCGTGCCATGTTGGTCCGCAATGATCTGCACCTCGATGTGCCGGACCTTCTCGCCAAGAAATCGCTCGACGTAGACTTGGTCACTTCCAAAGGCACCTTGTGCCTCGCGCCTGACTTCCTCGAGCACGCCGACGAGTTCGTGTTCATCCTGAGCAACGCGAATTCCGCGGCCGCCCCCGCCCAGTACAGCCTTCACAATGATCGGAAAGCCGATCTGCCTTGCGATGCTCACGCACAAATCCATGTCCGCCGGCATCATGGCGCCCGGAATCACGGGGACGCCAGCTTCTTCAGCGGCCTGTCTCGCCTGCAGCTTGTCGCCCGAGAGACGGATCGCGTTCACATTGGGACCGACAAATACAAAGCCCTCTGAAGCACAGAGCGCCGAAAATCCGGCGTTTTCCGCGAGCGGTCCATAGCCCGGCGCGATTGCGTCCGCAGGGAGAAGCTTCGCGGCCGCGATGACTTCGGGGATCGCTTCAGATGGTGTGCGAGCCTGTAAAGGAATGCGTCGATCCGCTGCCATCACATAAGGCGCGCCCATATCTTCAACCGGGTACGCGACAGCCGTTTCGATACCCAGTTCACGGCAAGTTCGAATGAACCGCATCGCGATCTCACCGCGGCAGCACAGCAGCAGCCTGCGGATCATGACGCTGCTCCTGCGGCCGTTAACGCGCTGTTCACTCCGCGGCCAAGCGTCGTGTGTGCGCGTGTGAACTCATTCGCGGTGATAGCGCCGGCGACCGAGATTTCCCCGGCTAGAGCCACCGCGGCGGCGATCTCCGAGAGCTTGCGAGCATCCTCCTCGCAGTTGATCATTGCGAGACATTCGCGCTGTACAGGAAGGCGCGTGCCGCCGCCCACAGTGCCGACAATCATGTTGGGCAGGGTCACCGACGCCAGTAGATCGCCGTTATCCCGCGGTTCAAACGACGTGGTGGCGTTCTTGAACGATACGGTCACAAACGCCGGGTCTTGTCCGCACGCGATGAACAGCGCAGTCAGTGCATTTGAAACGTGGATGTTGGGGGCGGTTGCTCCCCGCTGCGCGAGAAGTGTATTGCATGCACCGAGAAACCGGTTCATTCGCGCGGCCGTGGTGCGCATGATTTCCCGAAGCGCTTCTCGCGGAATGAGAACGCTCGCCGAGACATAGCGCCCCTTGGCTTCATCGGGCACAAACCGTTTGTCGCCGCCGAGGGTGTTGTAGTAATCGGAGATCAGATCGCCGGCATTGGCCAGAATGTACCTGCAGGCCGCTTCGTTGGCTTTCGTGGCCATGTTCAGACCCATCGCCTGACCGGTCTCGTAGACGAACGAAAGGCCCACCAAATCGCCCTGATACAGCGGACTGATTTCTTTTACCCGAGCGTACCGGCTCGTGTCGTTCGCCGCATCGGCTACCGCAGCCGCATTGGATCGCAGCCATGCGTCGAACTGTGTCGCCAGAGAGGCATGCCGAAGGACGACGGCAGAGACTTTGATGAGCGCGTCGCCGAAGAAAGCATACGTGCCTCTGCCGGCCAGTGCACTGGAGTTCTCCGGTGCGGTTACGCTGCATCCGCCGCTCGCCGTGATGATCCGCATGCCGCGCGAAAACGAGGCAACGAGCGTACCCTCCGTCGTAGCAAGCGGTACGACGAAATCTCCACGCGCCCGAACGCCGTTGATCCTCACCGGACCCGCGACGCCAACCGGCACACCCACAAAGCCTACGACGTTCTCGCACGTTCCGGTGACCAGCTCGGTCGGAACGCGCTCCCCTGCCAAGTAAGGAAACGACCGACCGGTGCGATCCTCCAGCCAGTGAAGGCGCGTTGCGATCGCATCCGTGCTGTAGTCGTTCTCTGGAAATCGGGGAATCTTCATGTCGTGTCCCTCACAGTTGAATGTTCGAGTGGCGACGTAGCGGTGTACTCGATATTTTCTCGGCTAGAAGTTCGAAGCTCGATATGAGCGTGTTCCGCACTTCTTGCAGAGCAACGATGTTGTCGATATATCCCTTCCGAGCGGAATACATGCTGCTCGCATGAGCCTCGCGATATTCCTCGATCAGTTCGAGGCGCCGTGCCGCCGCCTGTCCGACGTTCTCGAGTTCCCGTTTGAAGATCACAGAAACGGCACCCTCCGGCCCCATGACCGCAATTTCCGATTGGGGTAAGGCAAAAATGAAATCCGTCGCCGACGCGTTCGCGAGAGTTGGGTAGGCCCCACCATACGCCTTGCGCAGCACGATGGCGATTTTCGGAACGTTGGCCTCGCAGTACGCATGCAACAGCTTCGCGCCCGCTCCGATAATGCCGCCGGTTTCCTGCTCAAGACCAGGAAGATAGCCAGGCACGTCAATAAGCGTAAGGAGCGGTATGTCAAATGAATCGCACATCCTTACGAATCGGGCCGCCTTGATGGATGCGCTAACGTCCAGACACCCACCCTTGAAGGCGGGCTGGTTGGCGACAATACCGATGCACCGGCCTGCGAGATGGGCGAAAGCACAAACGATATTCCGAGCGAATTCTTGCTGAATTTCCAGGAATTGACCGTTATCGACAATTTCCTGTATCACATCGAGTACGCTATATGGTTCAGATTTCTCTGACGGGATAACAAATTCGAGCTTGCCGGTGGCGCGGTACGCTATATCGCCCTCATCCCTGAACGGCGGGCGGGTGGTGTTGTTCTGGGGAAGATAGCCGAGCAGGTCACGCGCGAGGGCGACGGCGTGAGGTCGTCCTTCCGCGCGAAAATGGGCAAGACCAGTTACCTGAACGTGCATGCGACTACCACCAATCTCGGCGTTGGTCACACTTTCGCCGGTTGCGGCCCGAATGACGGATGGCCCGGTCAGAAACATTGAAGCATCATCGCCGGCCATGATAATGAAGTCGGTCAACGCGGGCGTATAAGACGCACCGCCGGCGCAGTCACCGAATATCACAGAGATCTGTGGCACAACACCCGATGCCTTCACAGTCTTGTAGAACACATCGGCAAACTGGACTCCCGCATCCACCCCTTCGTGGATCCTGATGCCAGAGGATTCGTTCAGCCCAATAATCGGGGCGCCAATGCGCAGCGCGAGATCAAGGAGGTTGGACATTTTGACGGCGTGCATTCGACTGGAACTGCCGCTCAGGAACGCGCGATCGTGCGCGTATATGAGAACGGTGCGGCCATCGATTTTTCCATGGCCGGTGATCAGACCGTCGCCCGGCACGGTGCGGCGTTCAGCGCCAAAGTGACGCGAGTCGTGTTCGACGAGGCGATGCGTCTCGATGAACGTGCCAGGATCGACGAGCATCGCGATGGCTTCTCGCGCGTTCATTGGACGTGCGTCGAGCACGGGAAAACGTTGAGACTTGACGCTCATTGCTCTTGCTCTCTCAGGCGGCAAGCTACTGTCGTCGCCAGTTGTATGGCTCCAAAGCAGTGGTTCACGAAAAAAATCCCACCGTGTCGGTTTAAGCCGATTCCCCGCCGCCAACTCAGATCCAAGATTAGCGTGTCCAAAAGTTGCGCCGCTGGAATTGACGCCATTTTGATCGCAGCCGCCGCTTCTATCACGAAATTTGGGATGGGGCGAGAGATATACTCGCATTCATCTGCAAACGATGTCCTGCAAACCGTTGCTGGATCCCCTTTCTTACTCCGATAAAATTACACCGCAAAGCAAACCGTAATTTTTCGGCGTAAACATCAGATCTCTCCCAGCGCGAATCGTAATTGATTCACCGACAATCCCATCAAAAAGGTTTTTATTTTCGTGGATGAAAGAATTCGAATTCGCGTAGTCGACAATTGAAAGACGTCTGGGGTCTCCGGAGCCGCTAGCCTTTGCACTTACGCGCCCTACGCATAGGGCCTGATCTGAACCGTCGATGAGAAGACCGCCTGCTTGCTTCAATGCTTTGGCTGCAACGCCCTTGGACCACCTGGTCGCAACGGTATCGATAGCGATGTCCCCCCTAAGTGTTAACCTCGGAACTTGACTATCGACATAGCAACTGAATCCATAATCAGAAATTCTCCGAAGGGTTGCATGATCTCGCTGGCTTCCGATGACAATGATCTGTCGCGGCCTGTGGAGTTCGTGCAATACAATCGCAAACAGGAGCACCCTATAGTCTCGGCCGATCAGCATTACGTTGCAGCTGCCAACCGAGACAACGAAATTCCTACAGATCTTTAGGGGGATGCTCAAAGGGTCGATTAGAAGCGCGTCGGAGAGTGACGTCTCCGGAGTGAGCGGGATTAAGTCACTTGCGCTCGCAGTGACGCAACGAAGTAGTCTATGCTCCGTGCCAGCGCCCAAAGAAGATTCGAAGTCGACGGTCGCTCTTTTGGGCACAACCACCATTCGGTCACTATTAACGGCTGTGCGCGACGAAGGCGAGCGGATTACACCGATGCAAGTATCGCAGTGTCGAGACGAAACGTTTGGATCTGCAAGAAATGCCTTGAGATTATTACATGCGATGCCTGCCGCAAACGGTTCTACCAATACACGCTGCAGGCTCGTGGAACGTTCGAATACCAATGATGACGGCGAGGATCTTGGGGAAAAGTTCATTGACGGATTAGATTCTTGGCTAGTTGACCGGTATCGTTTCGGCAAGTGCGACTTCGCCGAGTCTTTAAGAACACGGGGCTTCCGACTTGATTGCGACTTTCAAAGATCGCGATTTGCATGGCCGGCGGGGGCCGGTGCGACTGGAGGCGACAATGATCGAGCTACTTGCGATGCACCTTCGCGGCATCTGTGAGTCGATCGACGCCAGATCCGTGCCACGTGAGTACGGCACTGCCGACGCTGCTTCGACGCTTCGCTCTGTCTCATTCCTGACAATTCCGGCTCAACCTATCGCATAATTGGCGCAGTCACGACAATGCGTCGACACGGATTTCATTCTGTACATCTGAATTACAAGTTTGTGTTTCCGCTTTCGGGCCGCGTTGCGTTCGCCCATCAGCAGATTGATGCTGACGTTCGCACAAGATGAGTACTTGCGCATCACCTTTATGAAGATCTCGGTCACGTCGTCGAGCGCCTTCTGAAGCTGCGCCTGGATGAAGAGCACGGCAAGCGCATAGCGAGCGACGGAGGCTCGTAGCGGCGTGCGCACCAGATCGTCGATCGGGACGTTGACGATATCGGGCAGCTCGGTTTTCGTTTGGGCTTCCTCGCGTGCGAGCTTGGCCAGCCACGCTGTTTCCTCGTCGGGATCGAACGCTCAAATGCCGAGATAAGAACGGAGCACCTTTTGGTGACGAATCCAGGTGCCGGACTGATCGTAGCGCGAGATTGCCGTCCGAGACAGCGGGCGTGCCCGCAGTGCGATGCGAATGTGGTCGATGATCGCAACCGGCACGTCCGACAACATTGGGAAGTAGCTGAGCCGCTGCAGTAGCTTCATATGGACCATAATCAGGACAGCCATCGATTCCTGCCGGGGATTGTCGGCGCACCAAGTATTTTCGGCGAGGTTGGCGTGAACGCTGCTCTCAGCTCGGCTGTGCTCGGCGCAGCCGGCAGGATGGGGTAGATGGTTTCGTGGACAGTCGTCATCCCGGCTGCCGACGTGAGAATATCGTGGTTGTGACCGACGCGTGGCGCGAGTTTTCGCGTACGGTGGTGAACGTCGCGCCCCGCGCGAGTGCATGGGTGGCATGTGTGTGCCTCATCCAGTGCGGCGTGGCTCGCCCGCAATTTGTCGGCGAGCATCGATGATCGGACTCAATGGCGTCAGGCGCAGTCCGGAAGAAGCGGCGTAGCACGTCCCGCAGTCGCGGCGTGGTAATGCCGCCCTCGTCCTCCAGGTTGCCGGTGAGCGGCGTGTCATGCGTCCAGCGTGCCCGACTCACGTGTAGCGCGCGCTGCGAAGGTACTGGTCCAACGCTTCGCTCGCCAGTGATGGGAGAACGACCTTGCCGGGGTTCGCATCCTTACCGCGCCGCGAGCGCTCGTCGTGCGCGCCGATTCGATGCCGCCAAGCGTGGCGCCGACGAGTTCGCCGGCGCGTAGGCCGGTTGCATAACCAAAATCGAGCAGAAAGCGCAGTCGCTCCGCAGCGGATGCCGTCCACCCGTGCGGCCATTCAGGCCCATCAGCAATGACTCCAACCAGATCCACTCGCCCGCAGTAAAGGCGCGTAAAGCGTCAGAAACGCTCGCGCCTCGAGCCGTCGGCTTGCCCGCGCCGCCGTCGTCCGCGATCTGCCCGCGATTGCCCGCGACGGTTCAGCCAGCGGCGCCTGAATTCGCGCACCACGTACGCGAATCGATGTCGAACGTGAGCGTCCGAAATACGAGGTTCCTGAGTTGCCCGAATTTTTTGCGGTGCAGGGGCGGTGGATTGGCGGTCTTGGATAGGGTTTTCGCTATAATTGCGGCAGTTTCTGGGACCACGATCCAAGTATGGCACGAACTCGAGCAGACAATTTCGACGACGTTAAGGCGGCAATCCTGGCTGCAGCGGCGCGCGTCTTTGCGGAAAAGGGCTTCCGGAACGCGAACATCATCGACATCGGGGCTGCGTCCGGCGCGTCGAAGTCGCGGATGTACCACTACTTCCCGTCGAAGGAGGCGATGCTTTCGGAAATGTTGCTGGAGCATGTCAACGGTCTGTTGACGATTGCGCGCGACATTACCGGGTCGAAGCTTCCTCCGGAAGAGAAACTTCGGAAATATGTTCTCGCTCACCTGAACTACTACTTTGGCATGCGGGATCGTCACAAGGTGCTGCTCACGGACGCTGAATATTTGCCCGAAGCGGTGCTGGCAGATGTTCGGGGCTCGGAGCATCAACTGGTTCAGCAACTCGGTGCCGTCCTCAAGGAACTGAACCCCGAGAGGTTCAAGGCACGTCTGAATACATCCGCTCATGCCATGCTTATCTACGGAATGTTGAACTGGACACATACGTGGTACGAGCCCGAGGGCGCACTGAGCCTCTCATCCCTTGCCAGCAAGGCCGTGGACCTGTGCCTGCATGGGGTGCTCTGAATTTTTTTGCAAATTAATTGACCGTCCAGACGGCCAATGATACATTTTGACTCATAGATTGACCGTCTGGACGGGTAATTCTTCGTACAAGGGAGGGAAACGCATGTCGATGAACAAGGAAGCCATCGCCGACACGATGGAGCTGCCGCCGCCAATCACCGAGCCGAATATTTTTCCAGTTCGGTGGGATCGCAAGACCATGAAACTGGAAGAGGTCTGGGACGCCTCGCTAAGGGATGCATGGGACCCGAAGAAGTTGCCCTGGGATTCATTGAGCTTTGAGCAGTACTCGTGGGAGCAGCGCGAAGCAATCGCCTACTGGTGGACGTTGCTGGGGGTTTTCGACGGTTCTGGGCCCCCCGTCTTCGCGGCCGCCGTGATCAAGACCTTCGAAGAGCATGAGGAAGATCCTGTTCGTCGCGCCTTCTTCTCAATCACCCGTGACGAAATGAACCACGAAGTGGTCTGCGGCATGATGGTCGAGAAGCTGCTTGGCGGTGTGTCCAGCGCTCTGGATTACGAACCGAAGACCGAACTGGGGCGTCGTCTGAAGCGCAATGTTCATTGGCTTTATCACAACGGCGCGCGTTACTGGAACGGCTACAAGAAGGCGGTGCCCAAATATAGTCTGGCGGTTTTGTTCTCGTCTTTCATGATGGGCGAGATCGCGGCCGCGTCGATCTTCCATCAGATGGCCAATGGCTGCAAGGAAATCCTTTTCAAGGAGGCCTTCCGTAGCATCGGGCGCGACGAAGCGCGTCATATGGCTATTTGCATGACGCTGATGGAACGCGACTACCCGAATCTGCCGCAGGAGGATGCTGCGATCATCACAAAGCAGATCCGGGCCGGCTATCTGTTCCTGTCTGCTGTCCTGTTCGAACCGCCGCCCGAATTCTGGGACTTGCCGTCCGACTTCATAGCAACGCAGCGCGAATCTGAGGCGATCGCTCGGGCGGCCGGGTTCTTCATTCCGGACTACGAGCAAAAGAAGGAAAACTGGCGCAAGTCGATGCTCAACCTGAAGGGCCTGCTCGACAAATACGGGATTGCGTTCCCGGCGATTCCGGAAGTGGGCATTCAGGGACAGGAAATCACGGCGATTGATTGGGATGACATCATCCCGGTCTTCTAAACAGTCATGGGCGCGCTTTCCGGATATCGCTTCATCGAAATGGCAGGCCTCGGTCCGGCGCCTTTTTGCGGCATGATGCTCGCCGACATGGGCGCGGAAGTCATACGTATCACGCGCAAGCCGGGCCACGAAAAGCCGCTGATCGATGAGGCTTCCGACATACTCAATCGAGGTCGCGTCAGTCTGGAACTCAACCTGAAGAATGCCCGGGACAAAGAAATCGTTCACGAGCTGATCTGCAAGGCTGATGGCCTGATCGAGGGATATCGTCCCGGCGTGATGGAACGTCTCGGCCTCGGGCCAAAGGATTGCATGACGCTCAATCCGGGGCTGGTCTTTGGTCGCGTCACGGGCTGGGGGCAGGACGGACCGCTTGCTGGCAGGGTAGGGCATGACATCAATTATCTCGGATTGTCGGGTGCCTTATCCGCCATTGGCCGCAAGAATTCCGGTCCTTTGCCGCCACTGAACCTCGTGGCCGACTTCGGTGGCGGTGGGATGCTCCTTACGGTGGGTATGCTCTCAGCACTGCTCGAAAAGAGGACATCCGGACGCGGCCAGGTTGTCGATGCCGCCATGATCGACGGATGTGCTTTGCAACTAGCCATGATTCTCAGCTTGAGGAACATGGGCACGTGGCGAAATGAGCGTGAAAGCAACCTGCTCGATGGTGGGGCTCCCTTTTATAGCACTTATGAGTGTGCCGATGGTCGGTACATGGCCGTTGGCGCGATCGAGCCGGATTTTTACAGGGTTTTTCTCCGCGTTTGCGGAATCGACGACGCTGTGATGCAGGCACAGTGGCGTCGCGACCTGTGGCCCGTTCAGAAAGAGATCGTCGCCAAGGTGTTTCTGCGCAAGACGCGCGAGTCCTGGACTAGGCTGTTCGAGGAGGCAGATGCGTGTGTAACACCGGTACTGGAGCTGGATGAGGCGCCTGCACATGAGCACAACCGTGCTCGTGCAACGTATTCGGTGTCCGCCGCCGGAATCTCGCCAGGCGCCGCGCCGAGGTTCTCGCGGACTGGCTCGCTCGCCGGTGCTCCGGACGACAGTACACCGGAGCGATGCCTGGCTGTGCTTGCCGGCTGGGGTGTGAGTCAGTCGTCGATTGCGCATCTCGGCGGCTCCTGAATCGATGCCAATAAATATCATCGACCGTATGCACGGTCATTTTGGGACATGCTGGTAAGGAGGCGAGATTGTCTTTCTTGACGAAATACTTCGACGAGATTCAAGTCGACGAATCGATGGTTACCCGTGGCCGGACGATCACGGAGTGCGACATTGTGCAATGGTGCGCACTGACCGGAGACTGGTATGTGTTGCATACCGATGCCCACTACGCCGCGCAGACGCGTTTTGGTCAACGCATCACGCCGGGGCTTCTGGTCCTGGCTTACGCGGCAGGCCTGGGTATACCGCCGGACGCCCCGGCAATCATCGCCAACTACGGAACCGACAACCTTCGCTTCACGGCCCCAACCTATATCGGTGACACGCTTCACCTTGAAGCCCGGGTCCTTTCCACGGAAACAAAACGGGAAAAGCGTGACGGTGTCGTTCGCCTGGCATGGAACATGGTGAATCAGAACGGGATCATGGTCATGACAAGCGATCTGCAGATATTGATGGCCTGTAAGGAGATAGCCAATTGACCACTATCGAAAAAGTCGGTGCCCAGAGCGAGTCGATCATCGCTGTACACGATGCTGGGCTGACCACCATTACCATGAATCGTCCTCGGAAGAAGAACAGCTTGACCATCGAAGGCATGCAGGAGATTGCCGCCGCGGTCAAGGAGGCTCGCTCCAGCGGTAGCCGCGCCATTCTTATCCGCGGCAGCGGCGGAAGCTTCTGCGCGGGGCGCGATCTTTCAGATGTCGATCCAAAGAACGACGACACACTCCATGTCTTGAGAGACCAGATCAATCCAGTGCTGGCCGCCGTTCGTCAGTGCCCAATCCCGACCGTTGCGCAGATCGAAGGCCCGGCGCTGGGATTTGGCTTTGGTCTTGCGCTTTCTTGCGACATCGCCTATGTCGCCGAGACGGCCTTGCTCGGAAGCCCGTTTCGGAATATCGGTCTGGTCATGGATTCGGGCGGGCATTATGAGCTGCGTGAACGCCTCGGCCGTGCGCGGGCGGCTGAGTTGATTTTCACCGGCCGGCTGTTTTCAGGACTGGAAGCAGCTCGGATCGGCCTGGTTAATCGCGCCGTTGCTGCCCCGGATCTGGAATCCGTCTCTAACAAATTGCTCGCTTCCATCATCAGTGGTCCAACGCAAGCATTCAAGGCAAGCAAGAAAATCCTCGATGAAGGGCATACCTATGAACAGACGGTCGAGCTTGAAGCGATTGCTCAGGCCGCGCTGATGCACACTCGCGACGCCGCGGAAGGCCTTCAGGCTTTCCAGGAAAAGCGCAAACCCACCTTCGTTGGTCGCTGAAGCAAGCGGTCGAGGAGATGAAAAGATGACCAATAAGGTCTTCGTCGTCGGCGTCGGTATGGTGCCGTTCATGAAGCCGAGCGTCGCGCGCCCCTACACCGACATGGGCCCCGGTGCCGTGACGCTTGCCCTGAAAGATGCCGGACTGTCCTACGGCGCAATCCAGCAGGCCTACGCCAGCTATGTGTTCGGTGATTCCGCGGCGGGGCAGGCCGTGCTGTACAAGGTCGGGCTGTCCGGCATTCCGATCTTCAATCTGAACAATTATTGCGCGAGCGGCTCGTCAGCAATATTCCTGGCGCGCCAGGCCATTGAATCGGGCGTGGCCGAATGTGTGTTGGCGGTCGGTTTCGAGCAAATGCCGCCGGGTGCGCTAAAAAGCAGCTTCACGGATCGACCATCGCCAGTCGCCGCGTTTGCCGATCGGATGCGCTCGATTCAGGGCTACGAGGACGGCATTCCACGCGCCGCGCAGTTTTTTGGCGGCGCCGGTCGTGCCTATATGGAGGAATACGGCATAGCACCGGAAACCTTCGCGATGATTGCGGTGAAGGCCCGTCGCCACGCGGCGCGCAATCCGAATGCGGTCTTCCGGGATGAGGTCACTCTGGAAGAGGTCATGGTTTCACCGACGGTCTTTCATCCAATGACCCGGCTGCAATGCTGTCCGCCGACGTGCGGTGCTGCCGCCGCCGTCCTTTGCTCTGACGTGTTCGCGAGGAAGCACGGACTTGATATGCGGGTAGTCATCAAGGCGCAGTCGATGAGGACTGATACGCCGGTCACCTTCGAGTCACACGATATGCGCCATGTGGTCGGCTACGACATGACGGCCTCGTCCGCGAGGGATGTTTACGAAAAATCCGGCATCGGTCCGGAGGACGTCGACGTTGTTGAACTGCATGACTGCTTCACGGCCAACGAATTGATTACTTACGAAGGCCTGGGGCTGACGCCACCAGGTACGGCCGAGAGGTTTATCAGGGACGGCGAGAACACATATGGCGGCCGCTACGTGGTCAACCCATCCGGAGGGTTGCTGTCGAAAGGCCATCCGCTTGGAGCGACCGGGTTAGCGCAATGTGTCGAACTCGTGTGGCAACTTCGCGGAGGGGCCGGAGCGCGCCAGGTCGAGGGGGCGCGCACGGCGCTGCAACATAACCTGGGTCTCGGCGGTGCATGCGTCGTGACCCTGTATCAGTCGGCCTGAGAAGACGGGTGACATCATGGTTGAGCATATTTCGCAACCGGCTATCTCCGCCAACGAGGAGCACCGTGGCGATAGCGCCGGCCCCACTGTGAAACTCACGCGCGAGCTGCTTCATCGCCGTTCCTTCGATTGTGCGGGCTATCAGCGCGACGATGGAATGCTGGATATCGAGATCACACTGATTGACAGCAAGCCGGACGATTTTCTGCTGACCCGGGGTACCCGTCTGGGCGGACAGCCGATGCACCACATGGCGATGTGGGCGACGGTCGATGCCGACTTCCGGATCGTCGACGTGGTCGTCAACTCGCTTGCGACGCCGTACCCGGGGATTTGCGACACGATCGGCGCTTCCTATCGTCAGATTGTCGGACTGAATCTCCTGCATGGTTTTCGCTCAGCTGTCAGCAAATTGTTCGGCGGTATCGCAGGTTGCAGCCATTTGACCGAAATGCTCTACCTGATCCCGACGTTGGTGATCCAGAGCAGAGCCGAGGAGCGCTGGCAGCGGCGCGACAACGGACAGCGACCGTTCGAAATAGATGGCTGCCACGCCCTTAAGGCAAGTGGTGAACTCGTCAAGGAGGTCTACCCGGATTGGTGGAAAAGCCAGAAGACATGCAGTGAGTAGCCACGAACCAATCCGGTGGTGACCGTATGCATCACAAGGAATATATGGAGGAGACGATGGATATGAGCGTGCGTAACCATGTTGCCGAAGACTTTGCGAGCCGAGACGAGGTTCGTGCCATCCAGGCGCGCAAGCTGATCCGCCTGGGTGAAAGGCTTCAACACTCCGAAGTATGGAAGAAACATTTCAGATCGGCTGGCGTGAGCGCTTTGGACTTGACAGGGCTGGATGTGCTCTCCAACTTCCCGATGCTCGAAAAGATCGATCTGCGAGCGATGTACCCGTTTCCGATGCTGACGGTCGAGCTTGACAAGGTGATGCGTTTCACGGCCACGTCGGGCACAACGGGCCTTCCGGTCCTGTTCGGCTTCACCGCGAAAGACTGGCGCGAAACGGTCGTTAAGCAACTTTGCCGAATTTTCCGGACAGTTGGCATCGTGCCGGGTGACCGGGTCTACCAAGGGTATGGCTATGGCCTTTGGGTGGGGGGCTCGTCGATGGACGAGGCGATTCAAACCTACGGCGCGGTTAACTTTCCGATCGGGCCCGGCCGCAGCGACCTGATGCCAACCTGGATTCGCGACCATGCCTACGATGCGACCACCATGTCGCCGCTCTGGCTAATGACGCTGATCACGCATGCGCATAAGGTCGGCGTTAATCCCCGGAAGGACTGGAAGCTGCGTGTCGGCCTTTTCGGAGGCCAGTCGGTCTCGACTGCCTTTCGCGACCAGATGGAAGCGATGATGCCGGATGGTTTCATGGCTCATAACATCTATGGCTCCACGGAGGCCGGAGGCCCGATTGTCGGCATCTCGTGCGAGCATTCGCATGCCGCCGACGAGATGCACCTGATCAACGACGATTCGGTCCTCACTGAAATCATCGACCCTGTCAGCTTCCGACCGGTCGGGCCGGGGGAGGTAGGCGAACTGGTGCTGACGACGCTGGACAAGGAGGCCTCGCCGGTCGTGCGCTGGCGCACGCGCGACCTCGTCCGACTGTCCGACCATCCATACGGCTGCCCGTGCGGCCGCCATGGCTTTCCGCTGGTCGGCAGGATCATCGGGCGTTCCGATGACATGATGAAGGTGCGTGGCGTCATGGTCTTCCCGTCGCAAATCGAGGATGTCATCGCCAGTCAGCACGGCACTGTCAAGGAAGCCTGGCAGGTCTATATCGATTCCCAGGATGGCAGCATGGACCAGATTGAAGTGGCTTTCGAGCGGGCCAATCAGGCCTCGCTTTGCGCCACCAGCCTCGAAGGGGAACTGAAGAGCCTGCTGCGAGCGCGGCTCGGCCTGACCTGCACGGTCAAGTGCTACGAGGAAGGCCAACTGCCGCGATACGAGGGCAAGGCAACCCGGGTCGTCAAGCGTCAGAAGTCCTGACCAGTCCCCGATCGTAGAAACGGAGTATTCAACGTATGAAAACGATTCGCCTTCATCCTGCCGGCCACGAGGTCAAGTGCGGCGCCGGCGAGACTGTATTGATGGCGCTGGAGAACGCGGGTTATGCGTTGCCCAACAACTGCCGTGCGGGTGCTTGTGGAGACTGCAAGGTCAAGGTTCTGTCGGGGCGGTTCGACCAGGGCATCGTGCTCGATATGGCCTTGTCCCAGGAAGACAGGAAGCAGGGCTTCGGTCTGATGTGCATGGCCAAGCCTTTGTCCGATGAGCTTGTACTCGAATGGGGTAGTGAGCAAGCCAAACTGAATCTGTTTCCGCCACAAACCAACCAGATTTATGTCGTGACCGATCGTATTCGGCGCACTGGGCGTATTGTCGAACTTCGACTACGTCCGCTCGGCCCCCCGATGCGCTATTGGCCGGGGCAGTACGTCCTGTTGGGGGACCCCGAGGGGAGGATTCCTCCGCGCTGCTATTCTTTGGCCAGCGCCCCAAAACCGGATGGGGAGCTGACCTTGCAAATTACGCGTGTCGAAGACGGCAAGGCGAGCAGTTGGGCGCACGATCAATTGAGGGTAGGGGAGTCAGTTTCAGTATCCGGACCCTATGGAACGTTTATTGGTGACCCATCGGTCGAGACTCCTGTCCTGTGCATTGCGGCCGGCTCCGGCTTGGCACCGATTCTGTCGCTGGCCGACGCGGCTCTCCGGCGCGGATTTCGCCAGCCTGTCACGCTGATGTTCTCTGCAAGGACCCTTGACGATCTCTACGAGAGCGGTTTGTTCGAATACTGGACCAAGAAGTATGTCAATTTCCGTTACATACCCACGCTGACTCGAGACACCCACGGCGGTTTGACTGGACGGATTCCAGACGTTCTGCCGAAGCAATTCAAAGACCTTTCCAATTACAGCGTCTTTATTGCAGGCAGCCCGACGTTCGTCGACGCATGTGCATTGGCTGCAAAACGCTTGGGGGCCAGCGAACGCTTCATCTACACGGAGGGCTATTATGCTCAGGTCCACGCTTGCGCCCCGGCATCCGTCGTGTCTCAAACGACAGTCGCCGCATAGGAGTGCGGTATAGAAGTGTTCTTTTACGGAAGGAAATCAAATGAAAGCAATCGTCGTCAGGGAGCCGGGCGGGGTAGAGGTCATGAAAGTGGAGCAGGTTCCCGATCCAGTGGCCCGCGAGCGAGAGGTCGTCATCCAGATTGAGTCGTGCGGAATCTGCTTTCACGACATCGCGGTGCGCAATGGTACCTTGCGCCGTGGAGTGAAGATGCCATGCATTCCGGGCCATGAAATTAGCGGGACCGTGGTTGAGGTGGGTAAGGGTGTTACAAACTATCAATCTGGCGATCGCGTTGCTACGTCCCAGCGCTATCACATTTGTGGTGAATGCCGACACTGCCGCAGCGAGCATGAGGCGCTATGCGCGGAGAACAAATTTCTTGGCGACTGGGGCATGGTTGGAGGTTATGCGGAGTATGTAGCCGTCGCAAGCAACACGATTGCACGGATACCAGAGTCGGTGTCATTCGATTGGGCTGCAGTAGCTGCGTGCCCTGTCGGGACTGCTCTGAACGGGATACGCGACGTGGGTTGCGTAAGGCTGGGAGAGTCGGTGCTGATTACCGGTGCTGGAGGTGGGCTGGGATTGCAGGCGATTCAGATTGCACGTATGGCCGGCGCATTTGTGATTGCGCAAACGACCTCACCGCACAAAGTCCCGTTGCTCCAGGCGGCGGGGGCACATGAGATCGTGCTGCATGAACGAGGACAGGACTTTTCAGGCGAAGTGAAGCGCTTGACCTCCGGAAAAGGTGTCGACGTCGTGGTAGACAACGTGGGTAGCCCATTATTTGAATCGATGCGAAAAAGTTTATCGGACGGCGGGCGCTGGGTCATGATCGGCCAGGTTACTGGAGAATTCGTACCATTCAATCCGGCGCAGCTCTTCCTGCGCAACCAGTCCATGTTATCCGTGACAAGCAGTTCGAGAAATCATCTCGATGACGCTTTGGTGTTGATGGATCATGGATTCGTCAAGCCGGTTATCAGTGAAGTATTGTCATTGGACGACGCGGCATTGGGGCATTCGCTCGTGGAGTCAGGACGAGCCGCAGGGCGAGTGGTTTTGCAGCCGAAGCGATGAGTCGATGATGCTCGGAGAGTTTTGCCGCGAGCGACTTCCGTTTGAACCGCCTGCATGAGTACAGTGCATGAGGCTGCCTACCCGCTGCTGCTCGCCGAGGTAGGCGCCGATGAATTGCGCAAGGTCTACACGCCTAACGTGGGGTAATCGTGGCGCAAAATCTGGCGGTGATAGTTTGCAAAACCGCTTGCAGCAAGGCGCACCGACCTCGCGTTTTTGCGCAGTCGACGGATTTGTAAGTCATTTAGCAATCGGCGCTTTTCGGAAGAAACCGCCGGATTTTTCACCATTCGAACGATTACCCCGTGAAGGCCGGTTCGAACGGCATGATTTATTTCGGCTCACGCTCATTCATCGACGAGCTGCTCGCGATGACGCGCGCGGCCAGCGACCGATAACGGTTGCGCGACCGTTGCGCGTTGCCGCGCGGGCAGCGCCCGAGCGCGCCGCCGTCAAGCGCGGTGCGACGATGTTGACGACGCCCCGCCGCCGGCCGTTCCTGCAAGCGCGCGCTCGGCCTCTACGACGTCGTCGATACAGCGTACGAAGTACTCCGCCGACGACGTCGGCACCGCGCTTTCGCGAAACAGCAGGTACAGGTTCCTCGCGACCGGCTGCTCGACCAGGTCGAGCGTCTTCAGCGTGTCGGATGCGTCGCCGCGCAGCGCGAGCTGGGTCCACGCGGTTACCACGTCGCTGTTGACGGCCAGCGCATAGAACAGCGTCTGCGACGCACAGCGCGTGACGCGGCGCGGCGCCGGCAACCCCGCGCGCTCGAACAGCTCCTCAAGAAACACGCGGAAATCGGCCGACCGCCCCGTATGCAGCCACTCGGCGTCCTGCAGGTCTGCGAGCGATTTCGCGCCGGCCAGCTTCCCTTTCCGGCTGACCGCGAACCACATTGGAAACGTCTCGAGATGCACGCAGCGCACGGACGTGAAGTCCTGCGCATCCGTGCCGGCGCCCAACGCAAAATCCAGCGCGCCGTTCTTCAACTGCTCGACGAGCTGCGACGGACTGCCTTCGACGAACTCGAGCTGCACGTCCGGCATCGCACGGCGAAAGCGGTTGTACGCGGCCGGCAGCACCGTGATGCCCGCGAGCGGCGTCATGCCGATCGCGAGCCGGCCCTGCTGGTTGTCGCGCAACTGCGCCATCTCCTCCTCGGTGCGCGCGACCTCGTTGACGACCAGTTTGGCCCGCTGCAGCATCGCCCGCCCCGCGTCGGTCAACGTGACGCCCGACGAACTGCGCACGACCAGCATCAGTCCGAGTTCGTCCTCGAGATCGCGCAGCGAACGTGTGACGGCCGGCTGCGTCAGGTGCAGCGTGCGGGCGGCCTCGTGGATACTGCCTGAGCGGGCGACGGCCACGAGCGCGCGAAGCTGGTGAAGTTTCATGCGACGAATGGCTGGGGGCGAGCGACGGATTGGGGGGGATAAACAAATGTTATCAGGATAAAAACTTGCGCGTATCTGGATGTTTTCCCCGGACTTAACATCCAGCCAACTCTCAGGACACCCCATTTCCTATGGAGACACCCATTCCTATGGAGACATCCCCGATGCAAGACGCCGCCACGTCGCTCGCCGACGCGCCGTCGGCCCCGCGCCGCCGTTCTGTGCAGACACGGACAATCATCGCCACCTCGGCCGGCAACGCGCTCGAGATGTTCGACTTCACAGTGTTCAGCTACTTCGCCGCGCTGATCGGCAAGACTTTCTTTCCGGTCGATTCGGGCGTCGGGCCGCTGCTGCTCGCGATGGCGACGTTCGGCGTCGGCTTCGTGATGCGCCCGCTCGGCGGCATCCTGATCGGCAACTACGCAGATCGTGCAGGCCGGCGCGCGGCGCTGACGCTGACGATCCAGCTGATGATCGCGGGCACAGCGATCATTGCACTGACGCCGTCCTATGCGCGCATCGGCGTCGTCGCGCCGGTGTTGGTCGTGATCGGCCGGCTGCTGCAGGGCCTGTCGGCCGGCGGCGAGGTCGGTGCGTCGACGACGCTGCTGATGGAATCGGGCCCACTGTCGGGCCGCGGCTTCATGGTGAGCTGGCAGGTGATCAGCCAAGGCGTCGCGGCACTGCTCGGCGCGCTCTGCGGCGCGCTGCTGTCGGCCGTGCTGTCGGCCGACGCGCTCGAAAGCTGGGGCTGGCGCATACCGTTCCTGCTCGGCCTGCTGCTCGGCCCGGTCGGCTTCTACATCCGCCGGCACCTTGACGAAACCCACACGTCGGCGCGCGGCAGCGCGGTCCGCGAGGTATTCACGCACTATCTCGGCCGTGTCGTACTGGGCACGCTGCTGAGCGTCGGCTGCACGTCGACGCTGTACATCTTCGTGTTCTACATGCCCGCGTATGCGGTGCGCACGCTGCACCTGCCGATGGCGACCTCGCTGCTCGCCGGCTGCGCGTCGGGGCTGTCGATGATCGTCGCCGCGCTCGTCTCGGGGCGGTGGATCATTGATCGTCTGCCGCGCCGCAAGCCTATGATTGCCGTCACGTGGCTGGTGTCGCTCGCCTGCGTGTATCCGGCGTTCCGGCTGCTGATCGCCGCGCCGTCGGTCGAATTGATGGTGGCGATCGTCATCGTCGTGATGGCCTTCGCCACCGCCGGCAGCTCCGCGTTCCTGCTGCTGATCATGGAAGCGTTCCCGCAGCACGTGCGCGCTACCGCGCTCGCGACGATCTACAGCGTCGGCGTGACGGTTTTCGGTGGCTTCGCGCAATTCAACGTGACGTGGCTGCTCCATCGCACCGGCGATCCGATGTCGCCCGCGTGGTACGTGCTCGCATGCGGCGCCGTCAGCATGCTCGCGCTGTGGCGCTTCCGGGAGCGCCCCGCCGACACGCGCGACGACGACGGCCGCTAGACTACGCCCGACGCCGTCCCCTTTCCCGACGACGCGGGGCCCCGGTCCGGCACCGGCCCGCGCCACTCCGTACCCGAACCGGCCTGCCCGCGCAGGCCGACAGACTCCGCGACGTCGACGCGTGCGCGAGCGTGCCGCTGCGCGGCCGCGATTTGCGCGCCGACGATCGCAACACAACGACATGAACCTGCGCAATTCAACCCTGATGGCTGCGTATTGCGCGGCAAGCTGCACGTGGACCCCGCCGGCCCGGGCAAACGTGCAGATCTACGGCGCGCTCGACAGCTTCCTGCAGTACGCGCGCATCGGCAGCCAGACGAGCGCCGGCCTGATGAGCGGCGGCGCATCGACGTCGCGCTTCGGCTTCATCGGCAGCGAGAATCTCGGCGGCGGTCTGCGCGTGAGCTTCCGCCTCGAAAGCGGCTTCGATCTGATGTCAGGCCGACCGCAGAGCGCGACGTCGTTCTACAACCGCGAAGCCAATATCGCGATCAGTTCCGTCAGCTGGGGGACGATCAAGCTCGGCAAGCAGTATCCGGCGATCATGCCCGAAGCGGCCGACCCGTTCTATCTCGTCGGCCAGTTGTCGCCGTTCGCGAGCACCGCGATCGTGGGGGGCGACCTCGGACACGGCGCTGCATCGTTGCCGGGACGCATCGAGAACGCGATCAGCTACAAGACGCCGACCTACGGCGGGCTCGACATCACCGTGCTCTATGCATTGCGCAACGCCGCCGGCGCAAGTACGGTCGCGAGCAACGCGGGTGCTGTCGCCAACTTCGCGCGCGGCCCGCTGATACTGAGCGGAGCATACAACGCGATCTGGGCCGCCACGTCGTCGACGCTGGGCGGCTCGCCCGACGGCCCGCGCACCGACTCGGTGATGGCCAGCGCATCGTACGCGTTCGGCCCGACGCTCATGTCGCTCGCCTACACGCTGATGCGCCCCACCGCACCTGGCACGCGCGTCGCGCAGGTTTATTCGGTCGGCGCGATCTGGCAGCGCGGCCCGCACGCGATCCGGGCCGACCTCGCGTATCGCGTGATCGCCGGCCATGCCAGCCACGCGCTCGGCGCGCTGCTCGGCTACGACTACCAGTTCTCGAAACTCACCGGCGTGTACGGGCGGATCGGCGGCTTCAAGAACACAGGGCAATCGGCCCTGTCGTTCGGCTCAGCGCCGGTGTCCGCGCCCGGCATGAGCAGCACCGTCTTCGCCCTTGGCCTCCGGCAGAAATTCTGACCGCGCCAGCCTTTTCATAGGAGAACTTCATGACTTCACTTGCTCTCGATTTCATCGACAGTCAGCGTGCGCAGTTCACCGCGCTTTCCGACCGGATCTGGAATCTCGCCGAACTGCGCTACGAGGAGTTTGCGTCGTCCGACCTGCATATCCGGATGCTGGATGCCGCGGGCTTTCGCGTGACGCGCGGCGTTGCGGACATCCCGACCGCGTTCGTCGCCGAAGCCGGCAACGGCGGCGGCCCCATTATCGGCATCCTCGGCGAATACGACGCGCTGTCCGGTCTCAGCCAGGAAGCCGGCGCCTTCACCTGCCGCCCTTCCAACGAGATCGCGAACGGCAACGGCCACGGCTGCGGCCACCATCTGCTCGGCACAGCCTCGCATCTCGCCGCCGCCGCCGTGAAGACGCATCTCGAACGCACGGGCCAGCCCGGTACCGTCCGCTTCTACGGCTGCCCGGCCGAGGAAGGTGGGTCGGGCAAGACTTTCATGGCGCGCGCGGGCATGTTCGACGATCTCGACGCCGCGCTGTCGTGGCACCCCCACGTGTACACCGGCATCTTCCCGGTCGGTTCGCTCGCGAACATCCAGGCCTATTTCCGCTTCACGGGCACCGCGTCGCACGCGGCTGCGTCGCCGCATCTCGGCCGCAGCGCGCTCGACGCAGTCGAGCTGATGAACGTCGGCGTCAACTACCTGCGCGAACATATGCTGCCTGAAGCGCGCGTGCATTACGCGGTGACGAACACAGGCGGCCTGTCGCCGAACGTCGTGCAGGCGAATGCAGAAGTGCTTTACCTCGTGCGTGCATCGCGCAACGACCAGGCGGTGGAACTGTTCGAGCGCGTGAAGAACGTCGCGCGCGGCGCCGCGCTGATGACAGACTGCCAGGTCGAGATCGTGTTCGACAAGGCCTGCTCGAACCTACTGGAAAACGCCGTGCTGAACCAGGTCATGTACGGCCATCTGCAGGCGATCGGCTCGGCCGGCTTCGATGCGGATGACGAAGCGCTCGCCGACGCATACCAGCAGCAGACACTGACCGCACAGAACATCGAAACGTCGTCGCGCTCCCTGAACCAGGCATGGCGCGATCCAAAGGCTCTGTTCGATGGGATCGATCCGTATGAGCCAGGCAAGGGGCGCCCGATCTGCGGCTCGACCGACGTCGGCGACGTGAGCTGGGTCACGCCCACTGCGCAATGCCACACGAGCTGCTATGCGTTCGGCACGCCGCCGCATTCGTGGCAGTGGGTCGCGCAAGGCAAGACTGCGCTCGCGCACAAGGGCATGGTGCTCGGGGCAAAAACGATGACGGCGACCGCGATCGACCTGTTCGCGTCGCCGGACACGCTCGCGCGCGCGAAGGCTGAACTGCTCGAGCGGCGCGGCGGTCGGCCGTATGTGTGCCCGATTCCAGACGACGTGGAACTGCCGTTCCGTCGTTGAGCGACTGCCGCGGCGCCGTGGTGCCAACACAAGCGGCGGCACGTGACAAAACTGGCCGCCGGCAAACCGGATCTCGGCCACGTTGGGGTAATCGTTCGAATGGTGCAAATCTGGTGGTTTCTTCCGAAAGGCGCCGATTGCTCAGTGACTTACGAATCCGTCGACTGCGCAAAAATCGCGGTGCCGATGTGCCTTGCCGCAAGCGGTTTCGCAAACTATCACCGCCAGATTTTGCACCATTCGAACGATTGCCCCACTTCGCAATCAGCGAAGTAAAGGCGTCACTTCGCATCAGACCGCATTCAATCTGTCAGTTCCCGTTCGTTCGAGACCATGAAGTCCGCTCGCAAGGTGGTTCTTATGGTTGATCTCTCGCGTAGTTTTGAGCCGCTCGCGCTACCTCGTCCTCAGGCGCGAACCGATACGATGTCTTCAGTCCGAAGCTAAAGCGACGGCTCTGTCACGTTGGCGAGGCTGTTCGGCTAAGATTGGGGAATGAAGAAGACGAAAACGCTGTATCACGGGCATGGGTTTCCCGCTACGGAGTCATCAGTTGCGCGGTCCCTGGTACTTCCCGCTTCAACCTGAGCCTGCGGGACGTCGAAGAGCCGCTGTTTGAGCGCGGTCTGTGCGTGACGTACGAGACGATTCGCCGCTGGCGCGACAAATTTGGTGCACCTTTTTGGACGACGTGCCAGGGATGCGCGGCGCAAGCCAGGTTCGACATGGCACCTTGACGAAATGTTCGTGAGCCTTCGCGGTGAACCATAGGTGCTGTGGCGAGCCATCGATGAGCACGGGAGCGAACTCGATGTCCTGCTGCAAAAGCATCGCGACAAGACTGCAGCCAAACGCTTTTTCAGACGCGTGCTACGTTCAGCGCCTTTGCCGCGAAAAATCGTCACTGACCGGTTGCGCAGCTACCCGGCGGCGAAGGCAGAAACATGAAACATCGTCAAATTATCAGGATGTAGATTGATGACGGAGATGGTGGAAGCGCGAAAGGGTGGCACAGATCACTGTCACCGGAGAACGAGGTAATTTTTCGTAGCAACTTCTCGATCACTGGTTAAAAAAGACCGCACCGGAGAGAAACGTCCGGTGCGGGGCCCAAAAACCAATGAGACGTTCCGCTACGGGGGTGACGGAACGACCGCAAGTATAGAGCGGAACGATCGACCAAAGCTGACCAATGCTGTAAGCGGCTTCCCCGGGCCGTTCGCCCTATCGCATACGTTGCCGCATGGCCTCATACGTTTCGAACGCCGGATCAATGAGTGTGCCTGTCCGATTCAGAATATCGCGGAACTCACAGATACCGAAGCCGGTGCGTCTATCGCTTCCGCAGCATTCACCAGGACTATATCGACAGATCGCGCCCGCGACGCTGCAGCCACGATGCTCCGTATCAGGCGTCGCGCATAGAATGCGTGAGAATAGTGTGTTCAAGTGCGCCGCCTGCATCAGTGAAGGCCGGGTACGCCGCCATCGAAGATGGAGCCGGAAATCTCTGGTTTTGAACAGGACTGGTACTGTGTCAGGCTCAATTGACTCGAACGCAGTAAGGCGAAGTTGTGCAGCGCTAATGGAAATCCCGGCAGTCCGCTAGTTCTAATATCAGTGACATCTGCGGTAACGACGAGTTTTCTCCATGTAAGCCAACGATTTTTCTGAGATCACTCAAGAGTCAGCCACAGGCAAACAATATCTTGAAACCGGGCGAAGTTCAACGTTTGGGTGATGGTGTTCAAGTCTTATGGGGGAGCCTTCATAGGCGAAAAGCGGCGCTGTGCTCGGTCACTGCCGCCTCAGCCGGACGCGATCTTGTCACGCAAATGAGTGCACTTGTTTGTCGGCGAGCGGCTTTAATGAGTGTCGCGCCGCCAACTCGAGCAGACGCGCGTCACATTCAAATCCGGCCTTGCAAACATCAGTTTCCTCCCTCATATAAAACGGCGCACGCACAGATGCAGTGATGATTCGTTCGTCTTAAACAACGTCGATGGAGTGCCACATGTACCAGTGGACATTAAGTTTATAAGTAAACGTCCTGAAGGCCTCACAAAAATGAAACACGTCAACCGGACGCCGCCTATACGCGCTGTAGCTTGCCAACACAGGAGATGGTGGAAGCGCTTCTTGCATGTTGCGATGCGCGATCAGTGAGTAGATTCAACTTACGAGACGCCGATGCTTATGCTGATCGTATTTGCGGGGTGCTCAACGATGCGGACGAGTTCCATGCAAACGACACAAACTTAACTGATAATAGGTCGCAAATTACGGTGCGGGCGAATCTCCGCACGGCGCGTGCCTTTATCCGTTGACTCGACCCCGCAAACTCTGAGCTCCCGGCATTTCCTCATTGGCCATGAGATGCACTGGCCACTGCTATCAAATCAGCCACGACTTAAGCATCGAGTGATAAGGCTATTTGCATGTGCATGGTCGTCGCGTAAAGCGTCCGCGCTTCTGTGCAGGAAGCAGGTGGGCGATTTTATTCGCTCTGCGTAGTTTGCCGAGCCGTCGGACGCCGTAATGGTCGTAGCGGCGTACACGTGCGGAACGTTGCTTCCTAAATATCGGCTGAATTGATGTGATTTTAACTATTGGCTGGACAACAGTGCCTAGCGCGGTCGAGATTCAAACAATCTAATGAGCAATTCGCTATTCCATCACGCATCAGAATTCGTCAGCCTCGTGTGTTTTTCTCACTCTACAATTGCTTCGCTTCCGCAATCAGAAACAGCTGGTCACGTTAAGCTTCGCAACGCCACCAAAACCTCCCTTTGTCGTTGCGGGCGTTTGCCTAGCCTGCCTGTATCAGTAAGATTTCGAGGCCATTTTACCTGCCCAAAGTTTATTTACTCATAAGTCAGTAATATAGGAGACAGACGGATGTCCAAAGAACGAGCGCACGAGCCTTGGGTTCCGTCCAATTTCTGCAAGCTGTTCGTGAATCCGCAGTCCCATCTTTTCGCCGCTTTGCAAAGGGCGTCGTGCGACACCGGTGCGCTTGACGTGGCTCCAGACCAACTCGTCCGGATTGAGGTCAGGCGCGTAACCAGGCAAGAAGTGCAAGGTCAATTTGCCCTAGGTGCTGGCGACGTACTCTTTGACGACGGCTTTCTTATGCGCGGGCAATCCGTCGACGATCAGATGGACCGCCTTCCTGCGTTTGAACATCAGCTTCTTGATCAGCGTCACAAACAGCTCGCCGGAGAGCCCGCCTTCATGCGTCGCAAACCAGAAGGCACCCTTCGAGTTGACTGCCGACGCAGCGCTCATGCTTTGCCGCTGACCAGGACGTTCGACGACCGGTGTCTCACCACGCTGCGCCCACGTCTCGCCATGCACCGAATCAGCGCGAAATCCGGATTCGTCCCAGAAGAAGATGTCCGCGTTTTCCAGTCGTGCCTGTCTGGCAATGGCCGGATACGTATCGCGCTGGTAAGCGCGCTGCAGTGGCTTTTGCGGTGTCAGGTTCAGGCGTGCGAGCAGCGCGCCGATCGACGCCAGACTCAACGTGACATCAAACTCCTGTTGCACCAGTTCGCGAACCACGTTGCGCGTCCACAGACCGAAATCGAACCCGTACTGCATCGGATTCTTGCCGTTGATCCATCGCAGCACACGCTGCTCCTCAGCATGCGTGAGCTTGCGGGGTCGGCCCGTGCCTTTGGTCGAGCGCAACGCTCGCGCTCCACTGTCTCTCGCCTGTGCGCGAATCTTGTAAGCCCACGATCGATTCATTCCGAACGATGCCGCGACCTCATTCGGATGTTCTCCTTTGGCCATACGTTGAACCGCCAGGATCCGCATTTCTTCAAGGATATTGTGAGCCAACGCTCTGCCGTCTCTTTTCATATGAGGCGTCGACGTGGGCAAGGGCGTCCAGTTCACAAACTTGTCCGCTAAGTTACTAACCTATGAGTAAGCATTCGATACCTGGGTGGCGCGGGCTCTTTATTCGTCCCACGATCTTTGCACGAGTATCTATCTTCAGGACCGCACGTTTTCTAGGCCAACGTTCTATCTCAAGCATCATCATGGCTTTAGCAGGAGCGCATATACACGGACTAGATGTGATTAGACGTAACGTATTCTTTGCGAAGGAGCGCTCAAGCGCTCGGCGTGAAAAAGTGGTACGACCTGCCTTGAACACCGCGTTCGGCGATAAGCTGTTGCCTGTCTCGAAACGCGCATTGGTTCCCATGGTGCCGGAGTGAGCAAGCACCTTTATCTCGTCCCACCGTGCGACAAACTAACTTTACTAACTCCGGCAGAAGAAGCCATGGCGGTCTTGACTACGTTTACGAGAGAAAATGCGGTGTCGGTTAACTGCTGCGATACAAAAACGATATGTATCGTAGCTTCAATCCGTAATCTTGCACAGATCGAAGGCGCGTACGGATCGGACGCTGCGCTGGCCGTGAGGCATATTGTGCATGAGCGCGCGCGTGAATTTTCTATGCGCAAGTCTGGAATCGTAACGTTCAGCGGTGGCCTTATCTTTTTTGTGATGCCCCGAGATGATTATAGTGAGTCAGATGATGTGCCTCATGTTCTGGACGACAACAGCATCGTCGAATCGGTCATCGCGGCACTCGGCGACGAACCGGTACCAACCGTCACAGGCATGATCCGCGCGGCAATCGACGCTTCGATCCCGCCAGATGTTGACGAGCCGTTCGATCTTGACGAGGTCGGACCTCATGCAGCGCAAATGGGTGGTAAAACCTGGCGCGCCGGGTACATGACAGATATGCAGACTGCCAACGAGGTGTTTGACGCACTCGAACGCGGCGAATTGTGTTTTCGTTATGAGAAGGTCTGCAGCGCGTGCGACATCGGCATCATCGGATACTACGAAGCACTGCTGTGCACGACAGAGAATGGAATGCCCGTCAGTGTCGGCAACAAGATTCCCGTTCTCGAACGGCTCGGACTGATTGGCCGTCTAGATAAGTGGGTAGTGGCATCCGTCATCGAAACGCTGCGGGCATGCCCTGATGTCTCTCTCGGATGTAATGTTTCGGTTCAGAGTGCGACGCTCGACGGATGGTGGGCGACGATAATAGAAAGACTCACCAGAGAGCCGCAGGTAGCCAGGCGGCTCGTCGTCGAGATTACGGAAAGCGCGCTGTTTACCGACATGGATGCTTTAAGCGACTTTATTCGGGTGTTGCGACTGCTGGGATGTCGGGTTGCGCTCGACGACGTTGGCGCGGGCCATAGCTGTTTAAAGAGTCTCACCGAACTGCGTGTCGATATGGTGAAGGTCGATGGTTCATATCTGCGCCATGCCCGCGCGACAGACCGCGCGAGAGCGCGCTTGCGATCCCTGGTTCAGCTGGCGCGGCTGTGTGCATCGCACGTTGTGCTCGAGGGTATAGAGCGCGAGGCAGACGTGCAAATTTCCCTTGCATGTGGCGCCCAATGGGTACAGGGATACCTCTTCGATCCCATTTTTGGTTCCGATTTGACGCATCCGGTTACCAATCGCGATAGAGGAGACTGATTGGCTACACTCAGCCCCCCGACGCGCGGATCAGTCCGTCTCACGGGCAATGGAAGACAGAGAGACGTTTGGCAAGGTCTTATGCGCTGGGGGCAGCAATAGATTTCCGCGTGGCATGCGTCGTTCGACCCGGGCTTACGGAGGTCCGGACCAGCGTCAACAGACAATTGGCTGACCCGACGAGGTCAGGAAAATCATGAGCGACAATGATCGCCCGAAACCGAAAAATCGCGTCTCTATCGATATTCTTCGTCGACAACGCCTGTTATCGAGCCTCGACGAAAACGCGCTACGCGCTATCGCGGCGCACGTCCGAACCCGACAGTTTAAACGTCGCGACATGGTGATTCACCGGGGGGAACCGGGCTTTGCGTTGATGTTCCTGTTTTCTGGCCGCCTACAGCAGATTTCGCTTAATGAAGACGGTCGCGAAATCGGACTTGGCTTCATTGAACCCGGGGATTATTTCGGTTTGACATCCATTATTGACGGTCACCCGCAAACCAATTCGGTGGTGGCAATCTCCGACGCGCTTGTGGGGTATCTTGACCGCGAGCATGCCGAACGATTTCTCTTACGATCGGTGGAAGTCACCTATTTGCTTCTGTGTCAGCTATGTGAGTCAATCCGACAAGGATTCGATGATCGCTCGAGACTGGGGGTTACGAGCTCCCGTGCACGCATCTATGCTGTACTGTCAAGCATGACCACGGTAAGCCATGATGGCATGGTAACGATCGAAAGACCGCCAAGCCAGCGCGCCATCGCGATAACGGCGAACGTCAGCCGGGAAACCGTATCACGCGCAATCAACGTACTGATCGAAAACCGGATTATCAGAAAGGATCGTGGACGCTATCTCGTTCTTGACGAACAGGCACTACACCGCGCCGCGCTTGGGGAAGTCGCTTTCGGCGAGGCACGCAGTGAAGAGTCTCGATGACCAGGCATGCGTATCAAGGGGGCGTGCAGGGCAGTGCTTTTGTTCCGGAAATGCTACCGGGTCTTGATTCGGTCCCTCAGTCAACCCGTGTCTTATGTTAATGTGCGAAGGGCCGTAGTACGGTGAGCGTGCCGGGACGCCGGACATCCAATCCGCGCTCGACCGCATCTGGCGTTATCTGCTCATATGCGCTGCTTCTGCGGTCACCGATGGTAGTGTCACCGTCGTTCGAGAGCATGTTCTGACAGCTTGGAACAACTGCCTGCACTGCTTGAATTCCCGTCGCAGGATCGTAGCCGACGCCGGCTGCGATGCCTGATGTGCTGCCTGACGCATATGCTCCGGTCGTCGAAGGACTGACGTTGCGCATGCTACGCCCGAGCGCGTCACATGGCACGAGAGCACGCGCGACGTCGGGATCGCCGCCGATAAATGCATTACGCGAAGATTCCAGCATCGAAGGCTGCGAGACGGCGCGGCTGCGCAGGTTAGAGCGCCGGGCAGCGAGCGCATTCGGGGCGTGATGGTCCGTTTCCGGGCGAAGCCACGACGCCTTTCCTGTCTGCCGCTGCGTCGGTGTTGATGCGGTTTGCGAGGATGGCAACGTTCGTGTGACCACGTCGGACGTCTGCGCACGGGTTTGGACCGCATACGTTAGTGAGAGGATCAGCGCCAAAACGCGCATCAGGTGTGAGTTTTGTCCACTGGATCCTTTCATGGCTCTCGCTGCCCGATCCGTTGTGCAATGGCGTCAATCATTTTCTGGGCAAGCCGTCGCCGGTCATAAGCAACAGCCACGCGTGCTGCGTTTGATCGGTAGTGGTTGAGGCGCGCGGGATCGCCGGCAAGACGCACGACCGCCTCGGCGAGAGCGGCCGGGTCCTCGGGCGCGACGATCTCTCCAGTTCCGAGCAATTCGACCAGTTCTGAGGCCTCTCCGCGTGGCAGCGCTGCGAGAATCGGGGTGTGCATCGCCATTGCTTCGAAAATCTTTGAGGGCAACACGCTGCGAAACAGCGCCAGGTCGCGCAGCGGGACGAGGCACAAGTCACACAGCCCGAGCAGTGCAGGCATGCGCTCCTTTGGCTGCCGTGCCACAAAGCTGACGTTGTGGAGTGCAAGTTGTGCAGCGTGTGCCTCCAGTGAGCGCTTCTCTGCCCCAGCCCCGACCATGATGAACGTGATATCGGTGCGATGCCTGAGTCGTGCGGCCGCTTGGAGCACGTTGTGCAGACCATGCGCCATCCCGAGAGTGCCCAGATAACCCACGACGAAGCGCCCACTCAAGCCCAGTTCCTGAACGAGTTGCAGGTCGCGCGGTCCGGGGGTGAAATGCGTGAGGTCAACCCCGTTTTGCACGACTTCAATCTTGTCGGCGTCGATTCCCCGCTCGGCCAGTTCGCGTCTGAAGGAATGCGTCACCGAAATTATTGCGGCGGCGCTGCGATACAGATAGAGTTCGAGCGCTTCAAGCATCTTGATTGCGACGCCAGATCGCAATGCACCGACAGCGACGATAGATGCAGGCCATAGGTCTCTGAGTTCTAAGACGAAAGGACGGCGCCGCAGACCTGCGATGATGCGCGCGCCGAGCGCTGCGAAGAATTGCGGCGACGTGCCAATCACCACGTCGCAGCGCGGCAGCAGCGGAGACGCGATGATTGCAGCCATCATGAACGACACGTAATCCAGCGTGCGCTTGACGAAGCCTTCGTTGGCCGTCATGTACGTCTTGACGCGAACGACGTCGATGCCGTAGACGTTTTGGCGCTGCCACCAGCGGTTGTGATAGCCCGCGTAAAGTTTGCCTTCCGGAAAGTTCGGTGCAGTGGTAAGAACGGTCACCGAATGGCCGGACTCGACCCATGTACGCGCATGTTCGAACGTTCGTGAAGCAGGCGCGTTGGTCTCAGGGTAAAAATTATCAGTGACGAAAAGGATCTTCATGCCTGAGTCCGGAAGGAGAGGCGGGTGACGAGCGTCGCGTGCAAGAATGAGAGGCGTAGCACCTTGCACGGCACCTTCACACCGAAGCGGGGGTAATGGAAATCGTTGACAATATGGGCGGCTGAACCCGTATGCGTTACATGACAGACTACTTTCCCGTCCGCACTGCCGATGACGTGACCTGCCGCGCTTTCGATCAGGTCGATATGCGCAGCGAATCGCAGCGTCGCAAACGTGCCCTGAAGGTCTGCGATCGTGCGGCCGTCAGGTCTTTCGAGCCGGTCAACGATCAGCAAGGTTTCCTCGTCTCCGTGCCAGGTACGGCGATGGATGATCGAGCCGGGCAGGTGCGCATAACCGGTGTGCGCCGCGCTGATGCTCCAGGTGGCGCGGTCGATGGCGCCTAGAGAGACAGCTTCCCCTGTTCTGGGCGTGCCGCTGTTGTCCGCTCGCCTGGATCGTCCGCGATGGGTTTGCGCCCGCATGTCAATGTCGATGGGGTACGCGCGCCGTCCGACGCGAAACGCGCTCCATACGTCCGAGGAGTTTTGGGCCTGGTATGTCACCGTGTTGTGGGCGGACGTGCCGCGTTCGATCATCCTCTGCTCATCAGCCACGTAGGTACTTGTGCCCGCATCGATAATCAGCCGTTGACCATGGAGCGACAGCTCAAAGGTCAACGTATCTGCATGGGCGTGGCCAGGCAGATAGTCCGGGCCGACCCGCGCGACGTCCAGGAACGCCACGTAGTCACCGCATTCAGCACGGACATAGCCGGACGCATCGAGTGTGGTTAGCGGTGGCCGGTACGATGCAGGTTGCACCTCGAGGGCCAGTCTTCCAGCATACTTGGCAAGCACGGCATATGGCCGTGCGATGCCGAAAGCGGCGTCGTTGAACTGTACGATCTCGCCGTCCGGGTGTGTCATCGTTCTCAGCCACTGCATCATGCGCGGCAACGGCTTGCGCGCCAGCGAGAGGCAGTTCTCGGCGTCGGCGCAGCGCCTGTGTGTGCCGATACACGTGGCGAGGTTGACGATATCAAGCAGGTCCTCGATGAATATCGCGTGATACATCGGGCTCAACTCGATATGCCCACCATCCTCTAGCACCTGTCGCGGCAACTCGCGGCGCAGGATTGCGAGGCCCGTCGCGAGCCAGCAGGATGCTTCCGGCGTGTCGAAAAACAGACCGGCGCAGACGAGCGCCTTGGCGTTCGCGAACAGGTGATTGCCGAGCAAGTGATATTCGAGCCTTTGTGCCAGATAGCGCGCCTGAACATAGAGGCTTGTCAGTGCCACGCTAGTCATGGGCTGGCCCGTGCTTCCCCATTTGATCCAGTTGACGATGCGCAGCGACAGTGGATATGGCTCCCAGCCCGCGCCCATCCCAACTGGATTAGCGACGATCCACGCGTCAATCAGCCGGCCTAGCGAATGCGCATGGTGGTTGCGCGTCGACTGGTTCAGGTAGTTGAAGTAGTGCAGGTTGTACAGCCACAGCCGCTCGTACTGCGGATTGTTCCATCCGCCGTTCAGATCGCCGTCGCGGTTCAGGAAGCGGAAGAGCTTGTCGCCCAGATACTCGTCCGGGCTCGAAGCGAACGTCGCAGGCAGCCGGTCGAACGTGGCAGGTCGCACGGCCCCATCGATGTGCACGTTGATGCGCGCGTGCGGCAGCAAAACGTATCTGGCGCGATACAGAACCTGAACAGGACGCAGATGGCGAACCGTATGGAACAGGCGTAGCGCTTGCGATGGTGTCATCCCAGTTCCTGCGCGATATCGATCGTCACGCGGCTGACCTCGAGCAACTGAGCGAGGGGGATGGGTGCCGGACCATTGTTGGCGATAGCGTCGACGAACGCGGCGACGCAGGCTTCCTGTCCCTTGTTCTGCCGCCACAGGTTCAGCTTGGTGAACTGTGGCCAGCCATAGCCACGAAGTTTCAGGAAGTTGTCGAGTACAAGCGCCTTGCCGCTACAAAACACCTCGAGCCGCTCTTTCGGCAGTGACCGGTGGCCGTTCGCGAAGTAGTGAATAGTGCCGATGGATCCCGATTCGAACTGCAATGTGATGCTGGCGGTATCGCAGGACGCAGGTGCAGTCGCATTAAATCCGGTTGCCTCAAAGGACACAATCTGACTGTCGGCGAGATGGCGCAGTAGATCGATGAAGTGGCAGGCTTCCCCGATGATCCGTCCGCCGCCGCTTTCCCGGTCTTGCGTCCAGTGATCGGTTGGAATCATCCCTGCGTTGACAGTCAGCACCAGTGCCTTTGGTGCAGCCAGGGGCGCTAGCAGGCTTCTGACCCGGGCGACTTGTGGCGCAAAGCGCCGGTTGAAGCCGACCATCAGGATTGGTTCGGGCCGCGCACCGGTTCGCGCGGCCGTGCGTGCCTGCTCGAGTGCTTTTGTGATGCGTTGCAGTTCGTCATAGGTGAGGCATAGCGGCTTTTCGACGAATACATGCTTCCCATTCCGCAACGCTTCGATCACGAAGTCCGCATGCGTGTCATGGCGCGTCGCGACTACCACCGCTTGCGCGTCGCGCGATGCGCACAATCCAGCGGCGTCGGTTGATGCGAACGCTGCAGCGTGCTTGCGTCCATAGTGCGCGGCGGTCACCCCATTGCGTGACGCGACTCCGTTGATCGCTGCACCAGCACTTCGAAACGCGGGGATCAGCACACGTCCCGCATAATTGCCTGCGCCAATCACGTTCACGCGCACGCCAGATGCACCCTTGACCGGCGCGTTATTGTCCGCTGCGAGCGGCACCGTCTGGGCGTGCGAATCGGCTGCGACAATCTGTGTCGTGTTTGACTTCGCACCTGCGCTATCCGCTTGAGGATAATTGATCACGATGCCCAGAGAGGGCGTCCTCTGGACGAGAAGCGCGTACGCACGTTCCGCGTCGGCGAGTGTGAAGCGGTGTGTGATGAGGGTCTGAGGCGTGAGCCGCCCGTCGGCCATCAGTTGCAATGCGGCAGCGATATTGCGATTCTCCGTCCAGCGCACGTGACCAATCGGATAGTCGATACCCTTTTCTTCGTAGCGCGGATCGTAGCGTCCGGGGCCATAGGAGCACGACACCTGAAAGCTGAGTTCTTTTTCATAGAAGTCTGCGCGAGACAGGTTCAACCCCGCCACACCTACGAGAACGATACGTCCGCGTTTTCGGGACATCTTTGCGGCTTGTGCAACGGGCTCGTCACTGCTGGTGGAGGCACAGATCAGCACGCCGTCCGCGCCAATGCCGGCGGTGCGCGCAAGCACCTCCGCCACAGCATCTGCGCCCGCCGGCACATGGGAAGCGCCAAAGGTTGCCGCGCGCGCCGCGCGCACCTGATCGTGATCGATGCCAATCACTCGGCAGCCGTTGCTGATGAGTATCTGTACCGTCAGCAGGCCTAACAACCCGAGGCCGATCACCACGAAGGTTTCGCCAAGCGTTGGCGCCGCAAGCCGAACGCCCTGCAAGCCGATTGCGGCCGGAACTGCGAATGTCGCGTCCTCGTCCGTTACGTTGTCGGGAATGCGTACACACAGATTTTCTCCAACTGTCACATATTCGGCGTGTTTGCCGTTGGAGACAACGCGGTCACCCACCTGGAGGCTGCCGACATCAGAGCCTACCGCTGCGACCACGCCGGCATTGCAATAGCCCAACGCGAGCGGTTGATCGAGTTTGTCGGTGATTGCAGACAGCGTTGCCGCGAGCCCATCGGTTCGGACCTTCTGCAATGCGTCGCGCACGCGATCGGGCTGTTGCATTGCCTTGCCGAGCAGGCTCGCGCGGCCGAAGTCGACTAGCATGCGCTCGGTGCCCGATGAAAGCAGCGTGGTGGTCGTCTCTATTAGCAGGCTGCCGCGCGAGATCGTCGGCATCGGAACATCCCACAGCGCGGTGCGGCCGTCCTTGAGATTTTGCAAGACTTGTTTCACGGGTTTTCCTGATGGAGTTGCTTTGTAGCGGGGGAGTGCGCCGAAGGCGACGTGTGCGCTGCAGGTGCAACGTCAAAGCACTGTGGCGCGATGCGCGAGGCGAGCGGGGCGCCCAGCCGCTCGTAGTGCAACTCATAATGTGCTGCGCACAGGTCAATGGAAAAGTCGAGAGCGACATGCGCTGCGGTGCGGTGTGCGCGTGCCCGCGCAGATGTGGGGTTCGCAAGGCAATCGAGCATGGCCGACGCGAAGTCTGACGGTTCGTCTACGCGCGCCGCCAGATAGTCGAGATCGCCGAATACTTCGGCAACTTCCGGCAGGTCCGATGCAATCGTCGGCACGCCCGCCATGCAGGCCTCGATCAGCGCGACAGGCAGGCCTTCGTATCGCGACGGAAACACGAACGCGTCAGACGCTGCGAGATACTGTGGTACGTTATCGCGCACACCGGCGAAAGTTACCCGTCCGTCAATGCCTAGCGTCTGCGCAAGTCGCTGCGCGGACTCGCGCAAGCAGCCGTCTCCTATTAGCAGCAGATGTGTACGCGAGGCCGACGAGTGCGAGCAAAGCTGTGCGAACGCTTTCAGCAGTATGTCGTGTGCTTTCGGTGAACTCGCCAAGGTGCGACCGTGAAAGGTACCGACATGCACGAAGACGAAGGCGTCGGGTGCGATGCCAAGAGAGCCGCGTACACCGGTGCGTTCTCCGGGAGCAAACCCTGTCGCGTTGCGCTCTGTATTGGCATTCGCGCCGGCGCGTGCGACGCCATTGCGTACAGTGACCACTGCGGACTTCTGCGCGCCCCGGAAATAGTCGGCATAGGCATCGGCAACTCGCGCACCGCAAGCGACCGAGGTGGCGTACAAGCGGTCGAGCAGCCATGTCCCCGCGCGCGATCGCGTTCCCTGGATCGATGTGCTGTGGATCGTACGGATGAGTCGCTGGCGAACGGTCAACGCATTGACCGCGGCGAGCACAACGTCGGCCGCGTAGAGGTGCGAATGCATGACATCGGGGCCCAACGAGCGGATCGTCCGCGCGAGCGACATGGCGCCGTCCAGCCGCCTCATCGAATGCAGCGTACGGCCGCTGACCCAGACGCCAGCATGCTCAAGCTTATCGGCGAGCTCCGCGCCCCTTTCGCCGCGGACTCCGGCAAGTAGCGCGACGCCTACCTGATGTCCGCGTCGCGTAAGTGCGAGTGCGAGTTCGGCGACCAAAGTTTCCGCGCCGCCCGCTGAGAGCGTCGGTATGACCTGAAGCACTTTCATGGTAGTGTTTCCCACAGGCCGCGCCGCGGGGCGGCCAAGGTCCGCAGGTGCGAAAGCCACGCATCGAACCGGCTCTCCCAGTCACCTTCGCGCTGCAGATATTCCTCGGCCGTCGTCGCAACAAGACCGGGCGCGGCCCGTCTCTTCTGCACGATCGTGGCAACAGCTTTTGCGATGGCCGGCCATTGGTCCGAGGTGGGATCCGGATCGACGACGAGAGCCGCATTCAGAGCACCGGCCGCCTCGGCTGCATTGCCAGCAGCGTGATTGCAGATGACGTGCAGATCTGACAACAGGTACTCCCATATTTTTGTTGGCGAGGCCACCCGATTAATCACGTGATCGTCGCGAAAGATGATGCCAAAGTCGCCAACCCGAAGATGCGCATGAAGTTCTGACGGTGCAACGCTTGCGACAATTGTTTGAATGCCGTCGGTGAGACGCTCTAGCTGGCATCGTGCGCCATCCGGGTCGGCGGTGAAAACGACGAACCGCAGCCGCTCGACATACGCACCAAGCGTCGCGACAAAGCTGGCGATTGCGGGTAGCCGTTGATAGGCCTGCGTACCACCCGAATAGACGATGACGATTTCCTCATCGGCTATGCCATAGTTCTCCCGCGTGACACGCGCAGTTGCGTGCATGAAGCGGGCGGACGACTTCACATCAAGCAGAAACGCCTTTTTGTGAAACGCCGCCTTGCCAAGCTTTTTGTGCAGATGGCTGACCATGCCATTGGAAACGACAAGATAGGCATCGCAGGCGCGCAGCACGCGAGCTTCATGGCAATGAAACCAGCGCGGCGCCCGTGCTAACGATCCATGTTGTCGTTGCCGTCGGTATTCGGTTTCCTCCGGTAAGGCGCCATGCAAATCTGCAACTTGCAGTGCGCCCTTGCCGCGCCAGAGCGTGACGGCCGCAGCTTCATGCCCTTCTGCTTGCACGATGGCGGGCCGAAGCAGCAGGCGTGCGGCGAAGACCAGAGGCCGGCACCAGTACACGGCAAGGCGCCGGCCAAACTCATACCGTGATATTGGTGGCGCCACGCACTCAATGACGCGGCGCGCTCCCCGCTCTTTTAGCGGCGCGCCCCAGCTCTGTGCGCAATGGGCGATCGGCACGAAGCGCAGTACGTTAACGTCGAAACCGCGAGCGGTATAGCTATCGACCATCTGCAGTACGCGCGTCGCATAGCCGGACGTTGGGGCGTCCGCATTGAAACATGTGATCAGCAAGACGGGGCGGTGCGACCGCCATCGGTCTAACGTCACCATCATGACAGCGCGGGCGCAGCGAACGCTGCGGTACGATGTACTGGCGTATAGCGGTGGCGCAGGAACGTCACAATGCGTTCGCTGGCCCTCCCGTCGCCGAACGGATTCTTGCGTGTCGAGCGGTCGCGATAGTACGCCTCGTCCGTGAGCAGTCGCATGCATTCGCTGACGATGCGCGTTTCATCCGTACCAACCAGCGTTACGGTGCCCGCCTCGAGCGCCTCCGGGCGCTCGGTCACATCCCGCAACACGAGCACCGGCTTGCCGAGCGATGGCGCTTCTTCCTGAATGCCGCCCGAGTCGGTGAGGATGATGGATGAACGCCGCATCATCCACACGAATTCCGGATAATCCAGCGGCTCAATAAGGTGCACATTGTGGAGGCCTGAAAGCACGGATGTGGCAATGCGCTGCACGTTCGGATTAGGGTGCACCGGGTAGACGACCTGCGCGCCGGCGTCAGACGCGATCCGCTTCAACGCCTGACATAGCGAAGCAAGACCATGCTCGTGATTCTCGCGACGATGCCCGGTCACGAGCACGATCTTGCCATCGTGTTGCAGGAACGGATAGCGCCCATGCAATGCCGCTGCGACGCCCCCATGGCGGCGTGTGAAGTCGAGCGTCATCAGCAGCGCGTCGATCACCGTGTTGCCCGTGACAACAATCGAATCACTAGGTACGGCTTCAGTGAGCAAATTGTCTCGGGCGAGTTCAGTCGGTGCGAAGTAGTGCGTGCTCACAAGGTCGACCACCCGCCTGTTCAGTTCCTCGGGCCACGGCTGCGCGAGGTCCCCGGTGCGCAGGCCCGCTTCCACGTGTCCAATGTCGACGTGCGCATAGAACGCGGCCAGGGACGTGGCCATCGCGGTGGTTGTATCACCGTGCACGAGTACGCATGCCGGTTTCACTTCCGCGAGGACGTCCGCGACGCTGGTGAGAACGTTCGCACTCAGCGTGGCAAGGTCCTGATTGTTGCGCATCAGGTCAAGATCAATATCGGCGTTAATCTCGAAGTTGGCGAAAACCTGGTCGAGCATCTGACGGTGCTGGGCGGTGGCGCACACAACCGTGCGAAGACGCGTCTCGCGTCGCAGACGGTGGATTACCGGCGCCATCTTGATGGCTTCGGGCCGGGTGCCGACGACAATGAGAATTGTGGGCTGGGTCATGACAGATCAACGGATAAGAGTGATCGGATGAATGGCGATGCGCTCAGTGGACGTATGTATGGGCCGGGCGATGTTGTGGCCAGGCGCCCTCATGACACAAGTCCGGTTGCGGTGAATGCGTAGCCGAAGCCATGCGCGACACGAATTGGCGTGCCTTGCGGACGCCTGCCCAGCTTTCGACGCAGGCGGCTCACGAGTGCCTCAAGTCGGCGCTCATCGTAGTGGCGATAGTCGTAACCGAGTGCGGCTACGATTTCTCGGCGCGATACCGGTTTGCCAGCATGCGTGAGAAGTACAGAAAGCAGTGAGCATTCAGTGGCCGTCAGTTGCACCTGCTCGCCATCGGGCGAAAGCAGCAGCCATTTGCGCGATACGAGCAGCCAGGCATCAGAAGGCTTCGCAGCGTCCTGCGGATCAGTGTCCTGCATGTGCCGGTCCTGCGTGTCACGTATGCGGCGCGCCAGACTCTCCACGGTCGCCACGAGTTCACGTGGGTCATGTGGGCGGCTCACGCAGACATCGGCGCCGCTTTCGAGCGCGGCGATGCGCGCGTCCTGCTGCTGCGCGTCCACTAGCACCGCGATGCCAAGCCGTCGATGCGCGCGTAAGCGCGCGATCGTCGCCTCGCGATTGTCAGTCGACTCGTGACTGCCGACCAGGACAATGTCACAGGGATGTGCCGCAAGATGGCGGGTGAGCGTAGCGACATCTGGAACGTCGGCGACGTGATGGCCAGCCTTGCGCAATGTCGCGCCAAGCTGGGCGCGGGTAGCAGGGTCCCGCTCAAGAATGGCGATCAACATCACTGCACGCCGCGAAACGTGTGGCCAGATGACTGTTGGCGAAGCCATGCCGTCCATGCAGATCGATCGTTTGTCTTATGAGGTAGCGGTAAGGGATGCCAATCCCCGTCCGCGCGACGCCAATCAGCCGCCGTTTTATTTTCGTTCAATGCCCCGTAAATGGTCGCTTTCTGTTTCATGTAATGCCCCGTAGCCAGTTGCTAATTCGTCGTTTTAGGTGGTGGCCATGCGCTAAAAATTCTCCAGTCACGCTTGTTGAATCGTTTTTAATGATGCGTGCGGCCCTCGGAATGTCGGGCTGAATTATTCCTTGCTTCGACTAAAACGGGGGGTGACGGATATCACACATTGGTGCGGGTTATCTATTTTGTATCAGCCCGCTCCGTCGCAGCTTCGATTCGACCGCTTTTACATGCTAATCCCGACGCGGACGTCGTTTTGGTCGTGGACCTTGCATTGCAATACCGTCACTCGAGAAGCTCATGGCTCAAGATTTCTGACGAATTCCGATCATTAATGACGCAATGGGATAACGGTCGAAAATAGGCCTTTAAACTGGCGCCCGTCTGACGAGGGTCGTTGTTTGAAATACTGTTTTTGCGAATTCGACATCACACATTTACACGCATTGAAAGAGTTCAAACATGGAACCTGTAGCGGTTTTTGCACTAGCCTTTATATTCGCTGCCGCGCTGATCAAAACTCGGGGTTGGCATTTGAAACTGACGGGCGATAGCGATCTTGCCGGCGTGCAAAAAGTGCATGGCGTGTCGGTGCCGCGCGTGGGTGGCGTTGCGGTATTCGGCAGCCTCGCGCTTTTCGTGGGGACCACGTGCTTGCTGGGCAAAAGTGATGCATCGAATGAGCTGTTGATCCTTGTTCTGGCATGCTCGTTGCCGGCTTTCGGTTCGGGCCTGATCGAAGACATGACGAAAGCCGTCGTGCCGGTGGTGCGTCTGGCGATGTCGATGATGTCTGCATTGCTCGGCTATCTGCTGCTTTCGGCGAGCGTGGGACGAACCGGCATTGAGCCCTTCGATCATCTTTTGCAGTTCGCGGTCGTTGCGATGCCGTTGACGCTCGTGGCAGTGGCAGGTGTGTCGAACGCTATCAATCTGATTGACGGCTACAACGGGCTTGCCTCAGGCGTGAGCTGCGCAGCTCTTCTCGGCATGGGCGCACTGGGCTATGAGGCTGGCGACATGGTCATCGTGGAGCTATCGCTCGTCTGCGTGGCCGCGCTGCTCGGCTTCATGATGTGGAATTTCCCGCTGGGACGGATCTTTCTCGGCGACGGCGGCGCATATTTCGCGGGGTTCGTCGTTGCGGAGCTTGCGTTGCTGCTGGTGGTGCGCAACCGCTCCATCAGCCCGTGGTCGGTGCTGCTGCTGATCGGTTACCCGGTCACTGAAACGTTGTTTTCCATCGCGCGCCGCAGGTTTATCAGCCGCACCCCGGCGGCTGAACCGGACGCAAGGCATCTGCACCATCTGGTATATCGCTGGGTGGCACTGCAACCGTGGTCGACTGACACGCGGCTGGGCGATTTGCGCAACCCGTTGACGACGATCGTGCTATGGACGCTGAACGCAGGCGCCGTCGTGCCGGCGGTGTGTCTGCACGACGATGAGCCCGCCGCGATGGCATGGCTTGCTGGCTTCGTGCTGGTTTACAGCGCGCTCTATGGCTCTCTGTATCGGTCAGGTTCGCCCGTCACGGGATTCGTGCAACGTCCGTGGATTGAGCTGTGATGCGACGCGCGGCAAATACCAAAGCTGCTGCCATGCCGGCGCCTGGCATCCTGTTCGACTTCTCGGGGATCCGCACGGGTGGCGGCGTCCAGCTTGCACTCAATTTCCTCGACAGCGTGCCGGCACGTGAGTGGCCAGGCGCGCGGCTCTTCTTTCTGCTGCCTGATTCTGGCGAGTTGGCACATTACCCGTTGAAGGTCCCCACGTCACATCAGTTGCGGTGCCCGTCACAAGTGCTAAGGCGCGCCTGGTTCGAGCGCACTGTGTTGCAATCGTTCATACGCAGGAACGGCATCACCGTCATCAAGACATTGTTCGGCGCGGGTTTACCGCATGGTCCGGAAGTGAAGAGCGTGGTCGGGGTGGCTTATCCGATCATCTGCTATCCCGAGTCGCCGTACTGGCGATATCTCCCGTGGCGCGCCGCCGTTCGCCAGCGAATCAAGAACGCGGCGCGCCGCCGCCGCCTGCTTGCAGCAGACCGGATCATCGTCGAAACATCGGTGATGCAGCGGCGCGTCGCCGCACATTGCGGTCTTGAGATGACGAAGGTGGAGGTGTTGCCACCCGCTCCGTCCGACTACGTTCGTGGCTCGCCGCGCGAACGCGCTGACAGGGAACGGGTCACGTTCCTGTTTCTGAGCGGGGCCTCGCCACACAAGAACCTATGGCGTCTGCCGGCGGTCGCGAACCGGCTGATTGACGCGGGCGTGGCCGGGCGCTTCCGGTTCCTGATCAGCTGCGAATCGGCCTCGCTTGCGAGCGAACTCGACGGGCACCCGATGGCCGCTGCCCATTTCGACTTTCGGGGAGCCGTTGCGTCGCGGGATATCCAGAACGTCTACGACGAAGCCGACGTACTGGTGAATCTGAGCGACCTCGAGAGTTACAGCAATAACTATATGGAAGCGTGGAAGGCGAATGTGCCTTTGCTTGTCAGCGACAGGGACTTTGCGCGCGAGATCTGTGGCGACAGCGCTTTCTACTGTGAGCCACACGATGTCGCGCAGATCGCGGCGAGGATGCTCGCGTTCGTGCAAGGCGAAGTTGAGCTTGAGCGTCTCGTTGCAAATGGAAAAAAGCGTTTGCAGGCTCTTGCCAGTCAGGAAGTGCGCGCCGACCGGATTCGCGCGATGTTGCTGTCCTGCGTTGCGGGGGAGGGCGTGTGGAGCTGATGATGCGCGCCGGTCGCTACGCGCTCGTGGCAAGCGTCGAGGCGGCGCTGTCGATGCTCTTCGCGCTGCCGCGCCTGCGAGCCTGCAACGCGCTAAAGGCGCTCGCATTGCGCGCGCTCGGTGCAACGATTGGCCGGCGGCCGGTGTTTTATCCAGGCGTGTGGATCATGCCGGGGCGCAACCTCGCGGTGGGCGACGACGTCGACTTTGCGCTTGGTGTCGTGGTTACGACGGCGGGTGGAGTGGAAATCGGAGACCGCGTGCTGATTGGCTATCGCACGCAGATCCTGTCTACCAATCACGTCATACCGCCGCTGCCGGGCAAGGTGTTTTCGAGCGGACATGCGGGCCGCCGGGTGACGATCGCTGCCGATGTCTGGATAGGAGCGAACAGCATCGTCCTACCGGGCGTGAGAATCGGCACTGGCGCCGTGGTTGCAGCTGGCAGCGTGGTGACGAAGGATGTGCCTGCCGGCGCGATTGTCGGCGGAAACCCCGCGCGCGTCATCCGTATGAGGGCGTGAGGACCATCTGTTTGCCAAGCTGCCTTTGGCGTCGTTGTCATTGTTCAACCTGTCGGACGAGTTTGATGATCAGGAATATTTTGGTCGTATGCACGGGCAATCTGTATCGCAGCCCCATTGCGGAGGCCTTGCTGCAAGATGCGCTGCCAGACTGCGAAGTGCGTTCGGCCGGACTGCATGCAGCCGTCGGCGTGCTCGCGCCGACGGTGCTTCGGGAGCTGTTCATGGCGCACGGTCTGTCGCGCCCACATTGGGCGCCTTGGCAGATCGGCAGCGCCGACGCCACACGCGCTGACCTGCTGCTTGTCATGGAGGCGGCACAAAAGCGGGAGGTCGAACGGCGCTTCCCGGCCGCGTCGGGAAAGACCTTCCTTTACGGTGCGTCAGCGGGTGGGGACATTGACGATCCGCATGGCGGCAATGCCGAGGTGATCCAACGTTGCTTCGAGCAAATCCGGTCATGTGTGCCTGGCTGGGTACAGCGCATCGCTGCGCTCAATGGAGTGCACGAGCATGACTGAACCCAAAAGCGAACGCTTTTTCCTGCCGTCTGATCAGCCGCGAAAGCTGTCGTACTACCTTGAGCTCGTGCTGACCAACAAGGTACTGATTCTTGTCACCGCAGCGGTGGTGGTCATGCTGGGCGTCGTGTATGTGCTAATCGTCCCGCCGACCTACGAATCGAATCTTGTCATTCAGGTCGAGGACCAGTCGGGTGGATCGAGCAACCTGCTCGGCGACCTTTCGTCGGCGCTGCAACTGAAGGCCGGCGCACCTGCCGAAATGGAGATTATCAGGTCGCGGCTAGTCGTCTCGGCGGCCGTCGACAAGCTGCGGATGTATATCGACGCGCGTCCGGTCATGCTGCCTGTGGTGGGGCGCTGGCTCCAGGTCCGACCGTCGGGTACATCAGTCAGCGCGCCGCGCTTCGGGCTCGACAGCTATGCATGGGGCGGCGAGACGCTTGAGGTCGACCGCTTCAACGTTCCGGGCGAACTCGAGGGTAAGCGGTTTACGCTGTTGAGTCTTGGCGGCGGTCGTTTCCGGCTGGCGAGCGACCAGGCGGACGTCAACGCGACTGGCCAGGTCGGCACGCCGCTCGTCTTAAGCAACGATCTCGGTACGGTGGAACTGCATGTATCGAAAATGATCGCCCGCGCAGGCGAACGCTTCGAGCTGCGCCGCTATTCACGGCTCGACGTGATCGACAGGCTGCAACGCGAACTGACAGTGCAGGAGCTTGGCCGCGAATCGGATGTGATCGGCGTCACGTTGACCGGACGCGATCGCCAGAAGACGGCGCAGGTGCTCAACGCAATCGCCACCGAATATCTTGCACAGAACCTCGAATACCATGCGCTCGAAACGCGCAGGACGATTGATTTCCTGAATGGTCAACTGCCGCGACTGAAAAAGCAGCTTGATCGTTCGGAAACCGCCTTCAATACATACCGCAACCGATACGGGACGATTGATCTTGCCGAACAGACAAAGCTGCTGCTTGAGCAATCGGTGGACGCTCAGACCAAACTGCTCGAATTGCGGCAAAAGCGCAGCGAACTGAACCAGCGCTTCACCGAGCTGAACCCGGCTGTCGGCGCACTGGATCAGCAGATTGGCACGCTGGAGAAGCAGTTGACGGGTTTCCAGCAACGGATCTCCGATCTGCCCGCACTCGAGCAGCAGCAGGTGACACTGGTGCGCAACCTGCAAGTGGATACCGATCTGTACATGAACCTGCTGAACGCGTCGCAGGAGCTTGACATCGCGCACGCTGGCAAGGTTGGCAACGTGCGGGTGGTCGACTACGCGGTAGCAGCCGAGCGGCCGGTGAAACCAAAAAAGGCGCTTGTGATGGTATTCGCGCTGATTGGCGGCCTCGGCCTCGGCATGGCTGTCGCGTTCCTGAAGTCGGCGGTGTTCGAAGGCGTGCGCGATCCAGGCTCACTTGAAGAGTCGGTCGGCTTGCCAGTGCTGGCGCAGATCCCTCGCTCGCCCAGGCAGCAAGCGCTCGATCGCGCGGCCAACGGCAATTCCGTGCTGGCGCATCGTTACCCGAATGAGCCCGCTATCGAGAGCGTGCGCAGCCTGCAGGTCGCGTTGCAGGTCATGATGCTCGACCCAGGCAAGGGCCTGATCCTGATTGTCGGGCCGAGCCCCGGAGTAGGCAAGTCATTCGTCTCGCTGAATCTGGCGACCTTGCTCGCGAACTCAGGTGAGTCGGTTGTGCTGGTCGACTGTGATCTGCGGCGAGGGCGTCTTCACAAGGCGCTTGGCCTGCCGAGGAGTCTGGGGCTCGCCGAGTTTTTGCGTGAGAAGGCAGAGCTCGACGAGGTCATCCGCAAGGGCGGCGCGCAGCTGCCGGACTTCGTCGCCTGTGGTGACTATCCCGAGGCGCCGGCGTATCTGCTGATGTCGCCGCGTTTCACCGGGTTGCTGGCCACTTTGCGAAGCCGCTATCGCTACGTAATCGTTGACACGCCGCCCGTGCTGGCGGTCGCGGATTCCGCCATTGTGGGCAGCCATGCCGATTTGTCGCTGGTCGTGGCACGCGAAGGCGCGACGTCGCTGAGCGAGCTCGAACATTCCATTGCGGCTCTCAGGCAAGGCGGCATTACACCGCGCGGCATCGTCTACAACGACATGGACATGCGCCGCGGTCAATACGGATCCCGTCGACGTCGGTACGTCGGCTACTACACGTACGGAGAGGAATAGTGAGCACACTGAATCTCGTGCCGGGCTCATCCGCCGGTTCAATCGCAGCCGAAGAAACGACGACGTACGACGCCTGTGTAATCGGGCTTGGTTATATCGGCCTGCCGACGGCGGCGATCGCAGCCCAACGCTCGATTCGCGTGCTCGGCGTCGACATCGATGCCCGCGTGATCGAGGCGGTCTCGCGCGGCACGATTCACATCGAAGAGCCCGGGCTCGCCGAGCAGGTCGCGCATGCAGTGGAACGCAAGATGCTCAGTGTGGCACGCCTGCCGGAACCGGCATCAGTGTTCCTGATCGCCGTGCCCACGCCGTTCACCGACGGTCACGTTCCGGACCTGAAGTATGTGCGCAGCGCGGCTCTGTCGGTTGCGCCAGTGCTCAAGCGGGGCGATCTCGTTGTCCTGGAATCGACCTGCCCGGTCGGTGCGACGGAGCAGATGTGCGAGTGGCTCGCGCATGCGCGGCCCGATCTCACGTTCCCGCACCGGGGCGACACCGCGACGCCCGATGTGTTCGTCGCCTATTGTCCCGAGCGCGTACTGCCTGGTCGCACCTGCATCGAACTCGTGAAGAACGATCGCGTAATTGGCGGTATCACGCCTGCGTGCGCGCATCGCGCAGCGGCGTTTTACCGTCGCTTTGTGGAGGGCGATTGCGCGGTGACGGATGTGCGTACGGCCGAACTGTGCAAGCTGTCTGAGAACAGTTTTCGGGACGTGAACATTGCATTTGCGAATGAGCTCTCGCTGGTCGCGGCGCGCTTCAATGTGGATGTCTGGACGCTGATCCGTCTCGCGAACCGTCACCCGCGCGTGAATATTCTTGAGCCGGGACCAGGCGTCGGTGGGCATTGCATCGCGGTCGATCCGTGGTTCATCGTGAGTGGCGCGCCAGATGAGTCACGTCTGATCCGCAAGGCGCGCGAAGTCAACGACTACAAACCGCAGTGGGTGCTCGATAAGGTGCGCCGCGCGATTGCAGGCCATCGCGAGAAGGGCCCCGTCGAAAACGTGTGCATCGCGGTGATGGGGCTGGCATTCAAGCCAGATGTCGACGACCTGCGCGAAAGTCCGGCAGTTGCGATCGCCCATGCGCTGATGCGCGAACCCGGCTGCCAGCTGCTGATTGCAGAACCGCATATCGATACGCTGCCGGCGGAGCTGCAGGGCCCGAACGCATGGCTCATCGAAGCGGACGCAGCCATAGCGATGGCGGACGTGTGCGTCGTGCTCGTCAAGCATCGTGCATTTCTGTCGCTCGATCTTGCCCAGTTGACCGGCAAGACGATCGTCGACACGAAGGGACTGTGGCAATAACGTGCGCGGCATTCGAGTTCCGGCCATTGCGCGAATCGCAAACCTCACGCGCAGCCCGTCGTTTGCAAGGCTCACCAGCAATGCCGGCTGGAGCGTTGGCGGCGCGCTCGCCGGGCGAATCGCGGCGCTTGTCTCAGCAGTGCTTCTTGCGCGCATCCTCGGTCCGGCGCGCTACGGCGAGTACGTGCTGGTACTGGCCACAGTCACTTCGGTCGCCAGTCTCTCGACAAGCGGCCTGGGGCTGGCCGCCAGCAAATATCTGGGGGACTTTCATGGCGCAATCGAGTCGCGTCGGGACGTCGGCGTGGTGGTCGTCGGAATGAGCGCGTTTGGCTATGCTGGGCTTTCGGGTGTCGCGCTTGCACTGGTCGCGCCGCTACTCGCATTGTGGCATTTTCATCACGCGGCGATGCGCGGTCTGCTTGAGCTTGGGTCACTGGCCGTCGTGCCAGCGATCGTACAGGGCGTGGTGCAGGGCGCACTGAACGGGCTGGAGCGCTTTCGTACGAATGCGCTGATGACGACCAGCAGCGCGTTGTCGCTCGCGTGCACCGTCCCGTTCTGCGCGTGGCTTGCGGGCGCGGCAGGTGCACTCTGTGCGTTGATCGCCGTGACGGGCGCGTGGTCGTTTTATGGTGTGTGGGTAGCACGAGCGGGCATCGACTGGCGCGGCGCGTTACGCACGGCATGGCTGCGCGACGAGACCCGCCGCTTTGTTGCGCTTGGCACGCCGGTCGTAATGAGTGCACTCGTGATGGCGCCGATCAACTGGATCGCGCTGTCGTTGCTCGCGAGTACGCCCGCTGGCTTTGCACAGGTGGGGCAGTTCAATGCTGCTTATCAGTGGTATATCGGCCTGACTTTCATTCCGGCGGTCATCGCCGGGACGGTGCTGCCTGTACTGTCGCGGATGCGCGCATCGGGCGATGGCCACGGCTTCGCGTTGCTGACACGTCACAGCATCGTCGCCAATACGCTCGTCGCGTGCGCGTCTTCGCTGGTAGTAGGACTTGTCGCAGGGCGGCTGATGGCGCTGTATGGGGCCGCCTACCGCGACGCCGCTCCGCTGCTGCGCTGGCTTGCGGTGGCTGCGGCGGCAAACGGTCTTAACGCGGCAATCGGCCAGATCATGACGGCGAGCAACCGTTTATGGATCGGTCTCTTCGTGAACCTGCTGTGGAGCGCCATCTATCTCGGCTGGGCGAGCTGGCAGGTGCCGCGTGTGGGCGCGCTGGGCCTTGCGCAAGGACTCGTGGTCGCATATGTGGTGCACACACTGATTCATCTCGGTTTTTTGCGTCGGCATGTGCGTGAAGCGGCCGCCGGCGAGCGCCACGGGAGACCCGCATGAGCAGCGCGGTCTTCGTCGATGTGCTCAACCTCGTGTGCACGCTTGTCGGGTCGGTATGGCTCGTGCGGCGTGACCGGTTCTGCGGCTTCTTTGCACTGGTGGCGAGCTATTACGCGTTCCTCGTCCTTGTATTCCATCTGGGCGGTGTGTTCATCCATCAGGAAGGATTCACCGGCAAGATCTACGAAATCGACGAACGCACCTTTGTGCAGGTAAGTCTGTATGCAGCCACCTTCAACACACTGTTTCTCGTGGTGTTGTCGGTGGGCGCCCGGCCCTTCGAACTGGCGCAGCGCCTGACAGACATCGATATGGGCCTGGTTACCAACGTCTATTTCGGCCTGTTCATAATCGGCGCGGTGCTTTACTTCTTCGAATCGAGCTCGTTCGATTACGCCGGCTATGTGTCGTTTCGCGGCGTCGCCTATGGCTGGGTACTGCTGATCGTCGGTACGTCCTCTCTCGTAACAGCCTATCTGCGCCGCAGCTATCTGTATCTCGCGACTGTGCTGCTGGTTTATGCGTATTTCTGCTTCAAGACAGGCGTGCGCTCGTTTTTGCAGATGCCATTGCTGCCGCTCGCGATCCTGTCACTGGCGAACTCGGACCGCGATCTCGGCAAGAAGCTTGCGCTGTACGGTGGCGTGCTGCTCACTGCTGCGTTTGCGCTACTGTTTCTGCGCTCAAGCGGGGAATTGGCACTACCCGAGATATTTCTCGTCCATGGACTGCACGTGGTCTTCTATTCTTACAGCGGCAACGACCAGCATACGGTATCGCCGCTGATCGGATTCGCTATTGGCTTCGTCAATTTCTTCGCGAAGATTGACCTCGATTCGCTCGACCCGGCTATCCGCTTTGCGCAGGATTTTTTCGGTTTCACCACACCCGATGGGTTCTATCACATGCCGTTCACCTGGTACGCGGATTCATTCGCAGCACACGGTTATATGGGGGTAGCGTACGGCGCAGTATGGGCCGTGCTTATTCGCGGACTCAAATGGCTGGTGTTGCGCGATCCGCTCACCCTTGCAGCGTTCCTTCCGCAGGTGTGCTGGGTGTGTTTCTTCGTGATTCGCGGAGCGGCGGCAAATGCAACCAATTCAATCACGACGGCGATCTGGCTCTCGATCGCGGTATACGGCTTTCTCAGAATCGCATCCGTTGGAGCAATGCAACGTGCGCGTTAGCGGATGCGGTTTCCGCACAGGCTCATATTTTCCAGAACCTAGCATTCATGAAACAGATTGCTGTCACTCTTGCCTCTCTATTGTGTGTCGTCCTGGCCGGCTGTGCAGCCGCCCCGGGCATGCGATTCAATCCCGGTCCGGCCACGCAGACGCAGGGCGGCGACCACCTCGTTGTCAACGGTCAGCACTATGTGCTGTTGCCGCTTACGGTCGCGGGCGTAAACTCGGTCGCGTCGACGCCCTTGCGTCCGGCGGCGCCTGTATCGGCGACGGATCTCGCGCAGCCGAACGACGTTTATAAGTATCGGGTGGGGGCGGGTGACGTACTGCATGTCGTTGTATGGGATCATCCGGAGCTGAACAACCCGGGCATCGGCGCACAGGTCGCGGGAGGGACGCAGCTGGGCAGTGCACAGTCGCTTGCCGCACAGGCGGTCGCGTCCGCCAATGGCGGCGACGCGCTCGGACGGGTTGTACAGGCGGACGGGACGATCTACTACCCGTATGTTGGTGCGTTGCGCGTTGCGGGCAAGTCGGTGCCGGAAATTCGCCGTGAGCTGACGTTGGGCATTTCACGCTACGTGCGTGCGCCCCAGCTCGACGTGACCGTAATGAGCTTTCGGAGCCAGAAGGTGTACGTGACAGGCGAAGTCAGGCAGCCCGAGGTACTACCTTTAACTGACGTGCCCTTGAACGTCGCCGATGCAATCGGGCTTTCCGGTGGCGTGACGCCCGACGCCGACCTGGCCGGCGCGACGCTCACCCGGGGACACGTGCAGATCTCAGTGGACCTTTATCGGCTGCTGTATCGTGGGGATATGCGCAATAATCTGCGGCTCGTCGATGGGGACATCATCGACATTCCTAACCGGCGCATCAAAAAGGTGTTCCTGATGGGCGAAGTCGCCAAACCGTTGTCGATTCCGATGCCGACTGACGGTCCGTATACCCTGGCTGAAGCGTTGAACGATGGGGGCGGAATGAACCCGCTGACCTCGAACGCCAGGCAGCTGTACCTCGTGCGGGCAAGCGGCCCCGATACGACCACAGTGTTCCATCTCGACTGTTCGTCACCTGTCGCGGTCGCGCTCGCCGATCAGATCGTGCTGTCGCCGCGCGACATAATTTACCTCGATACGGCGAGCGTCACGCGATTCGGCCGGGTCGTATCGCAACTGGTGCCGTTCGCCGGTGGCCTGGCAAATATCAAGACCCTAGGCATGTAATGCGCATGGGAATCTCAGCGACCATCGCGAAGGAGCACGACATGCAAGTAAAACGCCGGCGTTTTCTGTTTGGCTCACTGATGGCGGGCGCATCCGTGTTACCTGCGCGCGCTGGCACGCAGCAGCCCCAGACACCGTCCGGCGACGGTGTGTCGGTTTATAAATTCGGCGCCGTGGGCGACGGCCGGACTGACGATAGTGAGGCAATCCAGCGTTGCCTGTCCTATGCGGCACGCGCGCGCTGCCGGCGAGTGCTTGTTGGTGCGAATCACGTGATTACCGACCTCGATCTGACAGGTCTCTACTACGGCGGTCTCATCATCGAGGGAACCAATACTACGCACCAGCCTGTGCCTGGCCACGCGAACTTCATCGTGCGTGGTACCGCGTCGCAGGGACTGGATATATCCGGCACGTCGGGCCTCGTATTGCGCAACCTGACGTTTGCGGGCTTGCCTTCCGACGCGCCGCGCAGTGCGGTCTTCGCTTCGCGCGTGGCAGGCGCCAACGAAAGTTATGGCCATTCCTTCGAGAACGTGCGCTGCTATGGGCGGTTCACCTGCGCGGCGTTGTACAACTATGCGGGCGAGGTGTGGAGTTTCCGGCAGGGGGACTATCGCAACGACGCCGGGTTTGCGACGTTGTATTTCACGACCTTCAACTCACTAGGCCTGAAGTCGAAGTTCCGCGAAACGGATGCGCACGTGCGCCCGCTGACCGTTACAACGCTTGGCAACCTGACCGTTTATTACAACGCACGGGATGGCGCGGCAATCTGGTTCGAGCAGGACCCGGGCACACCGCCCGACGCGACGGTGCAGCAGATCAAGATCGAGGACTGTTACGTCGTCGCACGCGGCCAAGCCCGAGCTACGTTCAGATTCTCTGACATCATGGGCAACGTGCGGATCGTCGCATGTAGAGACGAATCGTTTGCACGCGGCGATTCCGATGCGGCCGTCACCTGCATTCTGGTCGACGGCATGCGAAACCTACGCGGGTTGACGCTGGAAGACAACGTGTTCTTTCCGCGCTCGTTTGTGATCGACGCACTCGCACCCGTGCAGGACTACCGGGCCGCGGGGAACTATGTCTGGAACAAGCCACGTGTCTGGCGCTTTACGCAACTGGCCAACGCGACGCATGCGACGCTATACGGCAATGAGCTCTTCGTTGTTACTGGACGCGCAGATCGCGTCGAAGTCAGCGCCGTAAATCGTCAGACGGGCGTGAACAATGTGCGTATGACACTGCGTAGCTGAAAAGAATCCAGCTCAGGCTTTGAGGTGAGGTAGCTGCAGCATGGCCGTCTGAAACCGCAGCGCAGTGGCCAGGTAGTCTTATGCAGTGCGCATCAACTCTTCCTTCCCATCTCCAGTCTGGCCGAGGGGCATCTGGACTGGAGCGCCGGGAGCGGTTCGCTTGGCGAGTATCCCGATGTCACACAGATCGCAGTCGACGGCAAAAATGCTGCTCGCTGGGTGAGGTCCTTTGCCGCAAAGCACCAGGTTGATCCCAGACACCTGCCGCGCTTTGCAGAGTGCAGCTATCGCAGTAACGCGTGCGGTGCAAAAGCAGCAGGCAGATAGTTATGAGCGTCAGCTAGTGACAGACGTCACTGCATGCGGCAATGCGACGCCGTACGATTTTCCTTGCCGAGGGATTCTACGAGATGCCATCAAAGCAATGACAAAGACGAAATTTTTGCTCGCTACGAGCCGTAGTCGCGACCACGACGATCAGATCCGGGCGTCGTTTGCGACCCGCTCCCTTCACGATCTGCTGTCGGAAGAGGAAATCCGCCAAGTCCAGCAATGGACCGACGAGTGGTTGATTCTGGCAGTGAAGGAGGGGGTCCTGAAATGGCCCCATGCGATTGACGAAGCAACGATCCGAGATATTCAGACTTGCTACAGAATGAAGATGACGCCGGAAGAAGCGGTGCATTTCTTCAGTCGCATGGGTGATGAAGGCACGTTGTTCTGACCTTTGCTGATCGTTCCTGACGCGCCATGTGCCATATAGTTAGTATGACTATACACTTGCGGACGCCATAGCTAGGAAACCATCGAAGCGTGCACGTACGACACCAACCATTCGCATTGAGCGCCATGTCACTCGCCGTGGCTCTCACGCTCTCGGTGGCTGCACAGGCGGCCGCTCCACCTGTGCTGAATTCGCTCGGGCAGGCAGGCGGGCTGGTCATTCCTTATGCGTTTGCTTTGCCAGAAGGGACTGCGGAGGCTCAATACAACCACTTTCTGGATCCCCGCTTCGGTGCGCGCGCGACCGGCGCGCAGATGTACTGGGGAGCGGTGGGTCTCTTGCCCTATGTCGAGGTGTCAGGCGGGCTGGCCAATTACCCGGGCAACGTGCCCGCGGCCTTCTCCGGTGCTGATCATTTCTTGTTCCGGCATCTGATGGCCGACGTCAAGGTGCAGGTTCCACGGTTTTTCCGCTACCAGCCGGCGATCGCATTTGGCATGACGGATGTTGGCGGCCAGACGCATTATTTCCGTTCGACATACGGTGTCGTCTCGCAGAGCTTCGGACCTGCGACACTGAGCGTTGGCTACGGGCAGGGCGATCGCCTTAACGGGATCTTTGGTGGTGCGGAGGTATCGCTTTGGAACACCGGAGCGTCGCTGCTCGTGGAAGACGACTCGAAAACGCCCTATGCGGGTTTTCGTTACCAGTCACCCGGAGTCAGTTGGCTTGCCGGCGCGAGCTTCGTTGGAACGGTGTTGCGGTCGCTGCGTTCGACGTACGGCGTTGCTCCGCGCACTTCATTCTCGGTTGGCGTGCAGATTCCGCTTGGACACCGCTTTGACGCTTCACCCGTCGAACACACGCCCGCGGACTCGAATCTGCCAGCAAACATCGGTGTAGAGGACAACCTTGCTGCGCATGCGGGTGCGCTGCCGCCAGACATGCGGGGCCTGGCAGCCGAACTACCGCCCGCGTCGCACGTTGACATCGCGGACCGCGATTTCGCCGTTGCGCCGACGCGTCCAGCTACCCGATTGACGCTTGCAGGCGTCGATGACGTGTGGTCCGGAAGGGAGCGGGTCGCGCAATTGCCGGAGCCCGCGAAATCCGATTCCGTTGTCGACGAAACGGCAGCGCTCGATACCGTCGCCGCGCAGCTGTTTGCTGCGGGACTGGAACGTGTGCGCGTGGGTGTCCGCGAGCGTGACCTGATCGTCGAATACGAAAATCACCGCTACAACCAGAACGAAGCTGACGCGCTTGGCATCGTGCTCGGTGTGGCTAGCGCGGGTGCGCCGCGCGAAGTGGAACGGATCCACGCGGTAATCAAGAAAGATAACCAGATATTGGGGGAGCTGACTGTCACTCGCGATGCCTATGCGCAGTTCCTCGTGAGCGGTACGCCTGGCGATCTGGCTATATCGATGACGATGCGCTTGCGACCCGACTACGATGCGAATTCTGTCGAATGGCACGGGGACGAGCACCGACATGGTCTTACGCGCCTTGAGGTCAGGCCGATCGCGAGTTATCTGTTCGGCACCGAATACGGGAATTTGGATGCGTCGATCGGCGTCAACGTTGTGGGCCACATACCGCTGTGGAAGGGTGCTGAGCTGATCGGCAGCTACGTGGCGCCCATCTATCACACGGCGAACATGGATGACGGCCGCGTCTACAGCAAATACAGGTTGCAGGCTGGCTTGTCAGATGCCGCCCTCGCACAGAGTTTCTGGATCGCGCCGCAGGTCTTGAACGTGCTGGCAGTCGGCAAGTTCGATTTCCACTACGTGGGTGCCGAAAACGAAACGACTTTATTCGTTCCGGGCCACCCCGATCTGGTGCGATTACGTCTCGCGTATCTGCATCAGCAGCCGGGTACCGACCACCTGCCGCATGAGATCAATGCATCACTCACGTATCGCTGGGTGCAGCCCGCCTGGAAGCTTTGGGTCGAAGCCGGCGCGGCGCGTTTTGTCGGCGGAGACAAGGGACCATTGATTACCTTCACGCGCTGGTTTGACGACGTTTCGTTTAGTGTGCATGCCGAGCATAGCGGACAGGGTACTTATGCGGGCCTCGCCATCGGCTTCCCGCTGACCCCGCGACAGGGCATGAAACCCGGCATCACGCAGATCGATGGCGCTGACCACTTCGCTCTCGACTTCCGCACCCGCGTCGGCGCCCCCAATTATGTCGCTCCGAACGCGGTTGAAAATCTCGGCTTTGCTTATGGCACGCAGAAGATGCTGCTGAACGAGGGTCGCTTCAGCGCACAGTATTTTGCGACCCAGTTGAAGCGCATGCGGGACGCATACGAGCGCTACGCCGCTGCGCCGACCGGATTGGTGACGGTGTCACGCTCGTCAGGCGCGGTATCTGCGATCGGCGCGACGAAGGGGCGCGTGGCGTGTGCGAATTTCTATCGGGCGACAGGTGCTCAGGCCCAACAGCTCAATGGTTGTCAGTAACTTCCTTCTGGAGAGACCGATGAAGCGTTCATACCTACTCGGAAAGCAGACATTGTGGATGGCAACGACTGTTGTTGCGCTGAGTGTGCTGACGGCATGCGGCGGCAGCGGATCGCCGCCGACCGGGACCATCAACGGCACAGCGGCGGTTGGCGCTCCGTTCGCGAGTGCGACGATCTCAATCGTCTGCAAGAACCGTTCGGCGAGCACTACGACAGACTCATCCGGCAAGTTCAACGCGACGTTCGCGTTCGATGGCCCGTGCACGTTGACTGGCACTGGCGGTAGCACCACGCTTCACTCGTTTGCGGCGGGGCCGGGTACGTACAACCTGACTTCACTGACGGAGCTGCTTCTGAGTTATCTGGCGGCGCAGCTTGGGACTACGGTCAACGGCCTGCTGGCAGGCCTTCCGACCAATCCAAAGTACCAGAGCGCACTGACCAGTGGCACGGTGATTACAAATGCGGAATCCGCCGTCGCGCAGGTCGTCAAAAACATGTACGGCGTGACCTTGTCGACTTCCGCGTTCCTGACTACTGCGTTCACCACGGGTCAGCCGGGGATCGATGCCGATCTTGACAAGCTGCACGGCGCCGGGGCGATTGATTCCACGGGACAACCAGTCTCAGAACTGGTGAACGCGCTGGTGAACGCAGGCGCGAAGAATCCGATTACGGGTTCGGGTAGCGGCTCGACTGGGGGTACGGGCGGTACGGGTGGCACGGGCGCTACGTAGACCAAAAGTGACGGGTGCTGGGGCGCGTGCTCATCCCGGCCGAGCAGGTGGCGGATCGCAGCGGCATTGTCGTGATATTGCCAGCCCGAGTGGAAGCCAGCGTTTCGGATGCCCCCTGAGCGCGAACCGTGCCGCGAGCTTGGCGAGACGACGTGTCTCGCGTCAGGGGCATTCCCTTTTCGCAAGAAAGTGATTCAGCAAGCACGTGCTTTAACGAAGCAGACTCTGGAGGACAAGTAAGTCATGTGCGGGATTGTCGGTGCAGTTGCACAACGTAACATCGTTCCCGTTCTCATCGAAGGACTGCGTCGCCTCGAATATCGCGGCTATGATTCGTGCGGCGTGGCCGTGCTGGCGGGAGGCGAACTACACCGTGCGCGCAGTGTCTCGCGCGTCGCGGAACTGGATGCGCAGGTGCGCGAGACGCATCTGGAAGGCGTCAGCGGCATTTCGCACACGCGGTGGGCGACCCACGGCGCGCCCGTCACCGATAACGCGCATCCAATATTCTCCTGCAACGAATTGGCACTCGTGCACAACGGCATCATCGAGAATTACGAGCCGCTGCGCGAGATGCTGCGTGGCAAGGGCTACGAGTTTGTCTCGCAGACCGATACGGAAGTCATCGCGCATCTGATCCACAGCCTGTATCGCGGCGATCTGATCACAGCGGTGCGAAATGCCGTGGGCGAACTGCACGGTGCCTACGCGATTGCAGTTTTGCACACAGCGCATCGGAACACGGTTGTCGGTGCGCGGCAAGGGTCGCCGCTCGTCGTTGGTCTTGGCGAGCACGAGAACTTTCTCGCCTCGGATGCACTGGCGCTTGCTGGAAGCACGGAGCGTCTTGTCTTTCTGGAGGAAGGCGACGTCTGCGAGCTGACGCTCGCGAGTGTCAGGATCGTCGATCGTCACGGTGCGCCTATTGAGCGCGAAACGCGTGAAGTTGCGGCTTACGGCGGTGCGGTTGAACTGGGCCCTTACCGCCACTTCATGCAGAAGGAGATTTTCGAGCAGCCGCGCACAATCGGTGACACGATCCCGGCAACGGATTCTTTCGACGCAACGCTGTTTGGTGAGGCCGCACCGACGGCATTTTCGGAAATCGACAGCCTCCTGATTGTCGCATGCGGCACGAGCTACTACTCGGGATTGACGGCAAAATACTGGCTCGAGTCGATCGCGAAAATTCCCACGCAGGTGGAGATCGCGAGCGAGTACCGCTATCGCGACTCCGTGCCAAATGCGAATCAGCTGGTAGTGGCGATCTCGCAGTCTGGCGAAACCGCGGATACGCTTGCGGCGCTCAAGCATGCGCAAGCGCTGGGACACAAGCACACGCTGTCGGTCTGCAATGTCAGCACAAGCGCGATGGTGCGGCTGACGGTGCTCTCATTCCTCACGCATGCGGGCCGAGAGATCGGCGTCGCGTCGACGAAGGCGTTTACAACGCAGCTGGTCGCTCTCTTCGTGCTCGCGGTAACGCTCGGCAAAGTGCGCGGCCACGTGACCGCGTCACAGGAAGCCGACTATCTGCGCCAGCTACGCCACTTGCCGGCGGCGCTAAACAGTGTGCTGGCGCTGGAGCCACAGATCATCGCATGGTCGGAAGAGTTTGCGCGTAAGGACAGCGCACTGTTCCTCGGCCGCGGGCTGCATTATCCAATAGCGCTTGAAGGTGCGTTGAAACTGAAGGAGATCTCTTACATCCACGCGGAAGCGTACGCGGCCGGCGAGCTTAAGCATGGGCCGCTCGCGCTGGTCACGCAGACAATGGCGGCCGTGACCATTGCACCAAACGACGCGCTGCTGGAAAAGCTGAAGTCAAACATTCAGGAGGTCCGGGCGCGCGGTGGGCAACTGTATGTATTCGCCGATGCCGATACGAAGATCGTCAATGACGAAGGGCTGCATGTCATCCGCATGCCCGAGCACTATGGCTTGCTGTCACCGATCCTGCACGTCGTGCCGCTGCAGTTACTCGCGTACCACACGGCTTGTGCCCGCGGGACGGATGTCGACAAGCCGCGGAATCTTGCAAAATCTGTCACCGTTGAATAACGGTCGCGCCATTTCGACGAAGGAGCGCGTTGCAGAACGAGGAGCCTTTCTGCATTTGGTCAAAGAACTGTGCAGGAAGCACGGGTTCAGTGACGCGTCGTTCTACACCTGGCGTGCGAAGTTCGGCGGCATGGAAGTCTCGGAAGCCCGCCGGTTGAAAGACCTTGAGGCCGAGAACGCGCGGCTGAAGAAGCTGCTGGCCGAAGCAATGCCCGATATGACGTTCAACGGCAAGTTCCTCGACGAATGAAAGCACTGGTTCACGACGCTCGCCGACGCTCGGGCTGTCATCGCGGCATGGCGTCAGGACTACCACGAGCAAAGGCCGCACAGTGCACTGAACTAGCTTTCTCCGTCGGAGTTCGCGGCGAAACATCGGGCAACAGCGGACGCTCCTGCCGCTTTCCAGGAGCTGATTTAAAGGGGCTTTGCTAGAAGTCCACTGGCCCTACTGAAGGGGGCAGGTCAGCGGAAACATGAATGTGGGAAGTTTCGTGCAATCTTATGAAAATAGGAAATCGGTGGAAAAATGAAAAAACTTTGCGCAGTGATTTGTGGCGGCATCGTCCTGTCGGGATGCAGTTGGTTCAGCCATCGTGAACAGGCATCCAGCGGGATCGATGGTCTGAACCGAACTGTTTGGGCGGTAACGGACACTCCCCATGTTGGTACAATTGTCAAGCTCGATATTCATCAGGATGGCACTGCGAGTATCATGAAATCTTCAGATGTCGTCGTCGACTATGTCAGTTCGTCTAAAATTACGGAGCGTGTAAGCGACACAGATAAAGTGATTGATCTAACCGGTGATAAGGGTGTGAATCTGGCGATCAATTTGCTTCAGCTCGCCACGAACTTTGCGGTCACTAACGTTTCAGCAGATGCGACGACGACAAGTTCTGCCCATTTTTCCTTTAAAAGCGTGCACGTCGATCAGGCCCAAACATCAGAAGGTCTTCAACGGCTTGTGCAAAACATCGACGACGGTACGTATTTGCTCCAGAAAGCAAGAGATCTTTTTGCAAATATCAATGACGAGGTCAGGGCGTATCGGGAAGATCGCACCGTTTTGAGAACCTACTATATAGTGGCCAAGGTCTTCAACGTGGGAGCCCTGGATATTGTTACGAGTGGGAGGAATACGAAAAGTATTGTTTTAAGTTGCACTTTTTTTACGAAAAGTTGTGGGACACTTGGGGGGCACTCAAATGCGACAGATAAGCAGTTGGAGTCGGGAGCCAAACCATTTTTTGTCGTACTGGTTCCCTTCTACCAGAACGCCGGAGGAACACTGTTTCTGGATCAAAACGCGAGCAAGACTGTCAAAGCGGTCACTGGCTGAATTGCTCTTTATCGATTTTCCGATTTACGTCCGATGTGCAGGGCTACCACGTCGAGAGCGGCGCGGCTGCGGGGCCCACGCGCGGTAATCGTGATCTTGACTTCTGCAGATAGTTTGATTGACCACTTGTTGCGCTCGGCAGATTGCGCACCCTAGATACTATGGAAGGGCCGCGGAAGTAAGCCTCCTGGAGTAAAACGAGGATTCCGACACCCGTTTTCCCCGAGAGGAGTACGCAAATGAATGCGCCTCGCACGGCCCTTCACGGGCAGGATACAACCATCACCGGATCGCTGTATGTCGCCTTTGAACTGGGTGACAGGAACTGGAAGCTCTCGCTCGGCGATGGGGTGCGCTCGCCGAGCCGCTGCACAGTGGCCGCTGGCGATACGGCCGCAGTCTTCACGGCGATTGCAAAGGCCAAGGTGCGCTGTCATCTGGCCACCGATGCCCCGGTGCGCAGCTGCTATGAAGCCGGGCGTGACGGCTTCTGGCTGCACCGCTGCCTGGAAGCACATCAGATCACGAACCTGGTGGTCGATTCAGCCAGTATCGAAGTCAACCGGCGCAGGCGTCGCGCCAAGACCGACCGTCTCGACAGCGACAAGCTGCTGTCGATGCTGATGCGCTACTACGGTGGTGAGCGCCGGGTTTGGGCGGTCGCACGTATCCCCACCCCCGAACAGGAAGATGAGCGGCGGATACACCGTGAACTCGATCGCCTCCGGCAGGAGCGCACTGCCCATAGCAACCGCATCCGCTCGCTGCTGGTCCTCCACAACCTGCGGCCCGAGCGAATCGGTGGCCGCGCGTGGGCGCACTGGTGGGCGCAGCACACCACACAGCTGTTGCCAGCCCTGCGCGCCGAGATCGAACGCGAATTCGAACGGCTGTTGCTCGCTGCCAGGCAGATCGCGGCGCTCGAGGTACAGCAGCAGCGCGAGGTGCGCAGCGGTGCGCAACCCGCGATTGCGCGGCTCGCCCGCCTTGCGGGTATCGGCACCGGCAGTGCCTGGGTCCTGATCAGGGAACTGTTCGGTTGGCGGCACTTTCACAACCGCCGTGAAGTGGCCGGCTGCCTGGGCCTGGCCCCGACGCCCTATACCAGCGGCACCAGTGAAGTTGAGCAGGGCATCAGCAAGATCGGCAACAAGCGAGCGCGATGGCTGATGGTTGAACTGGCGTGGAGCTGGTTGCGCTTCCAGCGCAGCAGCCAGCTAAGCGACTGGTTCAACGAGCGCTTTGCAGGCGGCGGCAAGCGTATGCGACGCATCGGCATTGTGGCACTTGCCAGACGTCTGGCGGTCGCGCTATGGCGCTATCTGGAATTCGGTGAGATTCCCCTCGGAGCAACCCTCAAGCCACCTGCGAAGAACGTGGCAGCGACCTGAGTAGACAACGTCGAGCGGCAACAGCGTTTGAAGGTTCGGCGCGCCCGGACAGTAAGCGGGTTACCTTCGCAGGCAACCGTAGTTCTAGATGGGGCGCGTTCATAATGGGGTAGTTCCAGCGCCTTGCGCATGCGGTATGTGGTGCCCGGTCTCGTGCCAGCACGGATAGAAGTTGGTCCGGTCAAGTGTCCGGACTTCAGACACCCCGACCTCACTGCTGTTCTCGCTTGATATGGAGGATTGCAAAACATCTGATCGGCCAGGTTATCCACCGCCGGCCAGCGTCGTGGTCGTAACAGGCGACCCCGCCGGCCGGCCGTGGATAACCTGGCCGCACTCTCGAATGGGAGATAACTAACGCAAAAACGGATCGCGAAAAGGCTTGACTTCCATTGCTCCATAGAAGTACTACTGTGTTACAGAATTGCGCGCTCTATAGCCGTACAGGAAGAGAACCATCGTTGCATGAGCCTTTGTCCAAGCAGGATGCGCAACGTAGTAATGGAATCAGGAACGTGGCGTTGAGCGCGCTGGACTGCCCCGTGGGATGTAATCCGTGGGAAGGGTAGGCAGCGTGCGTTCGAGGAAGTTTTTTTTATCGCCTGCACCTGATTGCATCCTGAGTCGCTGAGCCATCAGAAAGCCATATGCAGCGATACTCAGCGTGGCGTGGTGGTGAAAGCCACGCCAGCCTCGCCCTTCATAGTGACCGAGCCCGAACTCCTGCTTCAGGTCCTGATAGTCGCGCTCGATGCGCCAGCGCATTTTGGTCACGAACACGAGCTGCTCGAGGGTCGCCTCTTCGGGGGCGGTAGTGAGAAAGTATTTGAGCGGCTCCGTATCGCCATCAGGCCATTCAATGAGCAGCCATTCTTCGTCGCGAACGGTACTTCGCCAATTGTCGCGATGCGCGGGACGAACCCGCACGGCGGCAAAGCGTGAGGAAAGTGCTGCGTTGCTACCCTCCCGCCAGGTGACGGTCTGCCAGGCGTTTGCGGGTAATTGCACAGCCACTTCCTTCACTGCGAGCGGTTCATGGCCGGGTGCGCGGCGTAACAATGTCGGGGGTTTGCAGCGCCCGCTCCAGGGCTTGGGCGGAAGCGGTGCCGTACCGGGTGCCCACACAGAGGTGCCCGGCCGGATCCCTACCGAATACAACAAACCCAGTTCAGTTACGCTTTCCCGGAAAGCGGTTTCGTCGCCGTACCCGGCATCGGCGAGCACAATGCCCGGTGCAATGCCGGATGCTACAGCCTCTCGGAGTTGGGCCAGCGCAATCTGTGGCTTGGTCTCGAAGGCGAGATCGTCGGGAATGCCCGCATGACGCGCTCGTTCCCGGTCTTCAATCCATTCCTTGGGGACGTACAGCTGCCAGGCAATGGGCAGGCTGCCGCGTTGCGTCGCGATCGACAGGCTCACGGCGATCTGGCAGTTATCCTGTTTGCCCAGTTGCCCACAGTATTGCCGCGCTACGCCGACCGAATGCTTGCCTTTCTTCGGGAAGCCCGTGTCGTCAATAATCCAGTAATAGCCAGCCTCTTCAGCAGCGTGCAGGCCTAACGCGGGCATCACCCATTGCGTACCCGCTGCAGGACCGCCCGGTCAGACCATTCTGCCTTGGCCACAAAATGGTGGAGTGATTGGTGTTTCGCACTCGCGTGAAGTGGGTCAATATGCGCGGCCATCGGCTCGACGCTCTTGCGCGAAAGCGGCATTACCAGGCCCGAACAGTAACCCTTGAGACCGGCGTGGCGATCGGCGTGCCCTAACGCCTGCGCTAGATGGTTCAGATACGCGTCAAATTCGTTGACATCTTCTCCCATCGCGATCCCCAGAAGTCTGTATTATTCAATAGTACCAGGTATCGCTTTGCTGAGAATATTTTTTGACACAGTAGTACTAGTAGGCTGCGGAAATACCTCGCTCGATAGTCGTCGAGATGAATAGCAAACGCGTTGGTGTGAGAAGCTCACCTATCTCTATCTCCTTGGAGATTATGCGCGGCGCGCCGACACATTCACCGAAAGTTTATTTTCCGTGCGCAAGCTGGACGATTTCGTTCCGCCCCCGCGTCCGCTGCGCTCTATTCGCGTCATGGCAAACGAGGATCTGGCGAAGATGGATCGGATCTTTGCTGGGATGTGTGACGCTGACATCAAGGGCGGCCGGCCGAGCATTGCGCCGGAGAAGTTACTGCGCGCGATGCTGCTGCAGGTGCTGTACGGTATCCGATCTGAACGTCAGCTCATGGGCAAACTCAATACAGCCTGCTGTTTCGGTGGATTTTTGGTCCGTCGATGGACGATTCGGGCACTGTCAGGTTGCTGGAGAGGTGGCGGTGTTGCTGGTGCGATAAGTTCGGCGCACGATTTGCCCAGTTCGCCAAAGTGGTGCAGCGCAAGCCAGGCAGCACCTGGCATTTGGATGAGATGTTCGTGACGCTGCGCGGCGAGCCGTATCTGTTGTGGCGCGCGGTCGACGAGCATGGCGCCGAACTCGACGTGCTGGAGCAAAAGCGTCGCGACAAGCCCGTAGCAAAGCGCTTCTTTCGGCGGGTGCTGAGTTCGAATCCGGTGCCGCGCAGAATCGTTACCGACCAGCTACGCAGTTATCCGGCCGCAAAGGCCGATATACCTGAACTCGCTCAGGTAACCCACATTTTCGTCAAAGCGGCTGCACGCGTGAACGATCGTTGTTCTTCAGAGGCTTCAGCATAGCAGGTCCTTATTGGGACAAAGCCTGGAGAGCGATTTCGTCTTCGTCATCTGGTCATCTTGACTCGATCGCCATTGCCAGCATGACAACGCCCTCAAGCATCTCTCCTTTCTTCCTTTGTGTCGAATTTATACGCGACCTGCTGATAGACGAAATTTGGGGGAGGCTCAATCTCCCGAAATCGCGCCGACTAACATGCGCGACGTCAGCTTCCCGACAAACCGCACATATTTTGTCGCAGCAACACTGGAAACGCGCCGGTTCCCGTGAGTCTTCTGCATCCTATTCAGCCACGCGCTTAGCCGTTTCCGTCGCTGGTACAGTTGTTGCGGACTTAAGGACATGAATTCGATCTCGATCGCTCTGTTGACACCGCCCCGCATTGGGCGATGCGTGACCTTGAAGTAACGCCGGAGAATCGAGGTGCTGGTTTCCGTACCTGTGCGGATAGTTGGCGGTTCGAGACGCTCTTCGGCCGAACGGCGAAATAGGGTGGCTGCGCAACTGCCATGCGGCGTTTCCGAAGGCGCCCCCCGAGCTCGATGCTTGGCTCCTTCATGCATACGCTATACAACGGCAACCCGGGTGCTGTGCGGCGCACTGATTCAAGTTTTATCGAGATGCGGATGGGATGCGTAACTACGGCAAAATGTTCTGCTGCGCTTTTCTGCGTCGCAGCTGCTCTCGAGGATATAAAACCACGGAGTAGATCATGACGGATACTCTAACCCAGAAGGAACTCAATGACACGGCCTTCGTTTATTGCGGAAATATTAAAGGCGGGCAATCATGACTTATTCTGTGTCGCTTGACGCAAAATTAAGGAGCACCCGCGTCGGGGCGCTAAGAAATGCGCTGGAACGGAAGCGGTGCCTGCGCGTTATGGAAGCGATAAGTCCGCTTGCTGCTCTGGTGGTCGAGACAAGCCGGGTCATTGATGAGGCGGGAGCGGAACTCGAGTACGACGGCTTCTGGTCGAGTTCCCTGACCGACTCGACTATGCGGGGAAAACCGGATATTGAAATTCTCGACATGCGAAGCCGAATCACCAATATCAATGAAATATTCGAAAGCACCTGCAAGCCCCTGATTATCGACGCCGATACGGGCGGGAAATCCGAGCACTTCGCGATGAACGTAGTGATGCTCGAAAATGCGGGCGTGTCTGCGGCGATCATCGAGGATAAGACCGGTCTAAAGAAGAACTCGTTGATCGGAAATCGTTTTCCTCAGATTCAGGAAGATCCAGAAAAGTTCAGTGCAAAAATCGAGTGCGCATGCAAGGCGAGACATAGCGATGAATTCATGATTATCGCTAGGATCGAAAGTCTCGTTTTGGAAAAAGGTATGTCGGATGCGACCTCCCGGGCTCAGCGATATGTCGACGCGGGTGCCGACGGAATCATGATTCACAGCAAAAGCGCGAAGCCGGACGAAGTACTCGAATTTGCCTCTCTGTTTAGAGCCCGAGACGGAGATACCCCGCTGGTTTGTATCCCCACAACATACAACCGAATTAAGTTCGGTGAGCTGGAGCAGGCCGGCTTCAACGTTGTAATTTACGCCAATCACTTGTTGCGGGCTGCTTATCCTGCGATGACCAAGGTCGCTGCGGACATTCTGAAGAGTGGTCGTTCATACGAGGTAGAGGGTCAGCTTTTCTCGATCGAGGAGATCCTGCGCCTGATTCCAGGGACGGCATGACCATGGCAATTGCGAGAAACCTCGTCAACGATATCGGGCGGGGACGCCACGAACAAAAAATCGTACTGTCGGCCCATCGAACAGGCGATTCCAGGAGAGTCGTCGAGATTTCCAGCGCACTGGGCAGTTCGTATATTTGTGATCCCAACTCGCCGGTCACGCAGGCGGTCTACACGAACTGTTCGACTCGTGACGCTTGAAATAGATAGGATGATATATGAAGTACCAGTACATTTCGACAGTGATGGTTTTGTGTGCCGCTCGGACAGGGGAGTGCTAGTAGGTGTGACTAAATACGGAACTCATTGCCTGGCAGTATCGCGACCAGTCCTCGCACGGATCACGGAGAGGCGTGTCGCCGCGTGCGGATATCGGACGATCGCGAGGCCACTTCATCTGTCGGAACTCGTGCATACAAGCTACCTTGGTTGGATCGGCGCGGATTTTCGCCTCATCGACGCGGTGCTTTTTCCGCACGAGCTTGGCGGGTCTGACGCCGGGATACCGGATGATCTCGCGAGCGTTGCGATGCAAGACGACACGCTCATTCCGATCCTGATGGAGGTATAGCGATGGCAGATAAACTAGACACGGCTTTCCTGAAACATCGAGCGTCCTTGATCCGGACGTCGTTGTTGCAATTGATTGCCGAAGCAGGGACGGGGCATCCCGCCAGTTCGTTGTCTTGCGTTGAGATTCTTGTTTCGCTTTACTACGGAACTCAGAATGTTAATCCGGAAAGTCCGCTTGCAAAAAGGGATATGGTCGTGTTGTCGAAAGGTCATGCGGTACCAGCGCTATACTCGATCCTGCTGGATCTCGGGATTCTCACCAGAAAGCCCAACGACCGGTTGAGAGCATATGGATGTCAGTTTCAGGGACATCCGGATACGCGTTTCACCACAGGCATCGATGTCAGTACAGGTTCACTTGGGCAGGGCCTGTCGATCGGCCTGGGCTATGTCCTTGGCACCAGAATGAAAGGTTCTGACAGGCGTGCGTTCGTGATTCTTGGCGACGGAGAATGTCAGGAAGGGCAAGTTTGGGAAGCGGCGCTGCTCGCCTCGGCACATAGTGCGAGAAATCTGTACGCCATCGTCGATTACAACAAGATTCAGCATGACGGTGCGATTGAGTGCATCGTTCCGCTCGAACCGTTCGTTGACAAGTGGAATGCTTTTGGATGGCGGGTCCTTGAAGTAGACGGCCACGATTTCCGGCAGCTCGAACAGGCTCTGTCACACTCGCCCGACCCGCGCCCGACGGCGATCATTGCTCACACGATCAAGGGCAAGGGCGTTGGGTATATGGAAGGCAACTGGCAATGGCATTCGGTAGCTGACGCCGACCGTCTAAAGCGCGATTTCTCCGCGGGGATACTCAATGCGTGAAGCCTTCTCGAACTCGTTGATCAGACTGGGGGCGGAACGTCAGGATCTCGTAGTGCTCGATGGTGACTGTTCGCACTCGACGCGAACCTATCGATTCCAGGACGCCTACCCGCAACGGTTCATCAATGCCGGGATCGCCGAACAGAACATGGTCGGCATGGCGGCGGGTATGGCAAAGGCTGGGCTGGTGCCGATCGTTTGCGGATTCGCCGCGATTATGGTGCACCGGGCGGCGGACCAACTGGTCCAGTCGCTCGCTTATGCCGGCACCAATGTGAAGCTCGTCGGCCACTATGCTGGCGTCACCGCGTCCTCCGAAGGCGCGCCGCATCACTCGATCGCCGATCTCGCGCTTGTTCGGTCCATCCCGAATATGACGATTCTGTGCCCGGCCGACGATGGCGAAGTCGAGAGCTGCCTACGGCAGGCGCTGGACATCACTGGGCCAGTGTACCTGCGCCTCGCGCGCAATCCGGTGCCCGTGCGGCCGGATGTGAGCTGGGTCATCCGCGACGGCTACCAGCAAACTCGCAGTGACGGCGGGATCGTCATTGTCAGCATCGGCGTCATGCTGGATGTAGCGGTCCAGACTGCCGCTCAATTGAATTCGCTCGGCGTCGTGACATCCGTCGTCGCCTTGCAGCGCCTAAAACCGCTGCCTCATGAGCTTTCAGAGGCCTTGGCGTCGGATCGTTGGTCGCTAATCGTGACGATCGAGGACCACAACGTAGTCGGTGGTCTCGGGGGCGCCATCGCGGAAGCAGTCGGGCACAAGGGGAAGCCGGTGTTGCGATACGGTATTGAAGACATGTTCACCCAGAGCGGTACCTACGATGAACTGTTGTCCGGCCTAAACCTTCGCGCTGCCGACATTGCCGGCAGCATCGTGCACGCCGTCGAGGCGAGAGATGTCAAGGAGCCAATGTGAAGATCAGTTCGATAGAGTGCGCTGCAGTTCTAGACAGCAATGGACGCGGCGCCGTGGAAATCTGTCTCGGCTTCGAGCGCAATCATCTTCGTGGCAGCGCGATTGCGCCGCGAGGCTCAACCACCGGCGACTTTGAAGCGACGTTCTTCGAGGACGAGCGGCGGTCAGGGTTGGAGTCGGCGAGACCGGCAATCGAGTCCGCGAGTTTGCTGCTACCGTCGGCCTTGATCGGAAGAGAGTTTCGGACATTGAAGGAATTCGACGCTGCATTGCGGGAAATAGACTCGTCGCCGCGGTTTCGCAAGCTTGGCGGAAACGTTGCGATTGCCGCGTCTCTTGCGTTCGCCAAAGGTCTGGCCGCGAGCAGGAGAATCCCTCTGTACCGGACGCTGACCGATGACGAAATCACGCACCTGCCATTGCCGATGTTCAACATAATTGACGGAGCGTCGATCGAAGGATCTGGTATCGGCGGTGTCGAATTTCTGCTGATTCCCGAAAACGGTCTGGACGTTCCGCGCGCGGTGCAAATGGGAATCGACGTTCGCAATGCCATGCGAAGCTTGCTTGCCCGTCAAGGAATCGTGGCTGGAGATAGTCCGCAGGGAGCGCTGCTGCTCGCGTCAGCGGACTGCGAGTTTCCGCTGGCCTTGATACTGGAGGCGGCTTCAGGGGCAGGCTACTCAGTGGGGACGGATTTTACGCTTGGCTTGGACCTGGCTGCTTCGGATTATTTCGACGGGGATGGACGCTACACGTATCCGTGGCCGGCACTGGACAATGGCAACGAGGGCGCATCAGGCGAAAACCTGGATGCCTTGTGCGACGAATACAGCCGGTTGATATCGGCCTTTCATATCTCGTTCATCGAGGATGGATTCGCGGAACGGGACGTTCGCGGCTGGAGATCGTTCCAGAAGCATCGCGGACAGGCTCGCATGGTCGCCGATGATTTGTGTGCCTCCAATTCGTGGCGTATCGACAGTGCTTGCACGGAGGGACTCATACAAGGCGTACTCGTTAAACCGAATCAGGTCGGCACATTAACAGGCGCGATGGAGGCACTGGCAATGGGAAAAGGTCATGGCCTGCTGACTGTCGTGTCGCAGCGAAGTGGAGAAAACGACGACGATTCGATCACGCACCTTGCCCTTGCTGGCCGAGCCGACTATCTGAAATTCGGCGGCCCCGCCCGAATGGACCGCATTATCAAGCTGAACTCGCTGCTCAGGTTCGCACGCGGCGCCGCGCTACTCAGCTAGCGATATTCCAGAGACGGAAGTGGAAACAGTGAAACATATCGTTTGCCGGGTGCCAGTCAAAAGCCGTGCTGCCGAACCGGTTCCGGGTGGGAGGTATGCAACGAACAGTACGTCAATCCTTCGGCCATGCATACGTGGGGTCTCAAGCCCGGACATCATGATCAGATGTGACAAAGACGAGATCGCTCTATCACGGTCACCGGTTCCCTGCGGCAGTCGTTAGCTGCGCGGTGAGTTGGTACTTCCGGTTTCAGCTGAGTTTGCGTGACATCGCAGAGTTGCTGTTCGAGCGCGGCGCCGTGGTCAGTTATGAAACGATCCGGCGTTGGTGCGATAAATTCGGCGCAGGCTTTGCACATCGCGTTAAAGCTGCTCGACGCAAACCGGGCGCAACATGGTACCTCGACGAGGTACTCGTGACGCCGCGCGGCGAACCATGGCTGCTGTAGCGTGTGGTCGACCAAGACGGCGTCGAACCCGACATTCCTTCTTCAGAAGCGGCGCGACAAGAACCGCGGCGAAACGTGGTATGAGCTTGATCAACCAGTGGTGTATGCTCGAGTGGTCGACCTCGATACACCGTTCGGCAGACTCAGCGAGAGCGCCACGTACGAGCGTCCTCATAGCAGGATCACGTGCAGCTGAAAATGGAGCCGCTTTGCCACTCTGTCAATACCGGCGAGTAACGTCCTCCGCGGTTTCTTCGTCTTTGCCATGGCGCTTGCCGTACCTTTCGATTCGAAATATTCTACTTGACTTCGGTAACGCGCCAGAGCCGTACGATGCGCGCATGCGCGACCGGCCCCCCGAAATCGAACGTGAACGCACTAACGAAGTGAAAATTGCGAGCGCTTGTCTTCGCTCAGTACCCGTTCCGCCTTCGGTCGCACCATAGGCATGTCCGCGAATACATACCGGCTAACAACGGAACAGAGCGCATTTCTCGGATGGGCGTGCATCAAGCTCGTGTCGTCCCAACACCAAAGGCGATCGTAGTGCTTTTGTTACACGATCGCGGATGCTTTGTCGCAAAGATGACATGACGATATCCGATGTGTACACAACGAATGCAGTGGGATAAATAGAAATGAAAAGCGCTGTATAGAATGCGGGCGCGCATGGCACGAAACCTGCAAGAACGCTGTTTGCACGGGCACGCTCCGGACAGTGAGAACTCGACAGCACGCGACAACTCGTTGTCCGCTGATCAACCTCGTCGACGATGATGTCAGCCAGCGGCGGATGGGAGGTCAACCTTAAGGACCGGATCGGCTGGCTCGAACGAAAGCGTTGCCGGACAACTAACGGTGTATGGAGTTCTCGGATATCTGCTGAAGACGCGACCGCGCAAAGCCTAAATCGCTGTTCCTGGCTGATAACAAAGGAGTTGAAGAACATGCATTGTGATCGACCGAACCCGCCACCGCCGATGCGTAGCCTCGCTGATATGGGTACCGGTACCATACATTTCCGTCTCCCACGCGGTGTGCCATTACCGGCCGGATTGTCATGCACGATAGTCTCATTTGAGCCCAGTGCCCGAACACACTGGCATATTCACCCGTTAGGCCAACGATTGTTCGTGACCGCGGGATGTGGGTGGATGCAGTGTGAAGGCGAACCGATCGTGGCGATGCATCCTGGAGATATGGTCTGCATTGCGCGGAACCGAAAGCATTGGCACGGTGCGTCACCATGGACCTCCGTGAGGCTGATTGCGCTCCACAAGGAGCATGACAGCAAATGTGTCGATTGGCTAAAACCGGTTACCGACGAGCAGTACTACGCCAGGCCGTCTCTCGACATCTGACGGAGCGCGATGTTAGAGAATCGAAGGCACTTCCCCCTTCCCACGTCTGCGGCGGAAGCCGCAAATCGGCATCAACTGACTGCGTCGCAATAGTGGAATCAGGATGATTAAGCACATTACGATGACGATTACCTAAATCACCAGCGAATAGAACTGCGGACAACTATTCGATCTGTGTCGTCGAATTTGATTTGCCCCATGTGCATGGTTGTGGGCATGAAGGCAAGTGCCAGAGCCTGCATCGCACAACTACGGCCGCATCCACTTTGTGTTCGAAGCTGCCCCCCTTGATGGCGTCGGGCGCGTCATCGAGTTTGGCGTGATCAAGACGCCGCTATTTCAAGGACTACTAGGATCACCGCATGTTGCGGTGGACCGACGAGCCGTTCTATGCCTACGTGCGCGGCATCGATACGTCGGTGGTCAGGGTGTCCCGTTCAATCCAACCGCCGAGAACATGGCGCAGTGGCTGGTGACCGTGCTCGGCACTCGAAGTGCTGGAAGCCACCGACGTGCGGTTGGTGGAACTTCGAATTTAGGAGACACGCAAATGCAGTGCGACGTACCGTCTGTAGCCGTGCCACCCGTTGGCAGCTATCCCGTCAACGAGATTTTTGAGTCGTTACAGGGCGAAGGCAGCTTCACCGGCACACCTTCAGTGTTCGTCCGTCTGCAAGGGTGTCCGGTGGGTTGCGCGTGGTGTGACAGCAAGCACACGTGGCAGGTGATGCCGGAGCGAGAAATCAGTGTCGGGGCGATGGGCGAGAAAACCGGGCGGCCGTGCGACAGCTATGCGTGGTGTGACGTGCCGACGCTCGCGAACATTGTGCGGGCGGCAGACGCTGAGCACGTGGTCATCACGGGCGGCGAACCGTGCATGTACGACCTGCGCCCGCTGATCGCGAAGCTCGAAGCGTGGCATCACCGTGTCCAGGTCGAAACCTCGGGCACTTACGTGCCGCTCGTCACGCCCAGCACCTTCGTCACCGCGAGCCCGAAGTACGGAATGCCAAGTGGACGCCCGGTGCTCGATGAGGCGCTGGCGCGTGCCAACGAGATCAAGTATCCGGTCGGCAAGCAGCGCGACATTGATATCGTGCTCGAGAGACTTGACCCGATCCAGCGCGCGCGCGGCACCCCGATCTGGTTGCAGCCGCTGAGTCTGTCGTCCCGCGCCACGGGCATCTGCATGAAGGCGGCGCACCGCTACGGCTGGCGCGTCTCGTTGCAGACGAATAAGTTCATCAACATCAGGTAGCATCATCATGCCGGTCCGAGGAAGAAAGTCCAAGCCCACGGCGCTCAAGCTGATCGAGGGCATGCGTCACCCTGCCCAAGCGCCGCCGATGCTCCCGTCCAGGCATTCTGCCGTGCTCGTGTGGACGAACGCGCCCGTGCGGGATGGAGAATCGCATCACGCACGAACATGAGCGGCTCGCCTAGGCCGTCCGCCGTGGCGCTCGCGATGGGCACGCAGTACGAGATATCCGTTGAATTGCTACGATTCAGATTGATATGTAGTTTCGGTTTGGGCGTGGCATAGGATTTTACCTACCAGCACGGCGCCTGATACTTGGATGTGGTAATTCCATTGAATTGCATTTGTGAAAAAAGAAGGTGTACCGATGAGAGCTTTGTCGATTTTTATTCTTCTGATAATCTATTTTCCTAGTAATGCGTGGACGGCAGTCAACGATCGCCGCGTAGCGACTTGGAATCTCCAAGGCTCCAGCGCAAGCACCGAGAGTAAATGGAATTCAAATATTCGGATGGTGCTAGTTGGAAATCGAGATGATGGAGCGACATCCGATTCAAGGCGTATTGATGTTATGATGATACAGGAGGCTGGATCATTACCTGCATCAATCACGATTAATCCTCCACTTCCATTGGATGGCCGGTTAGTGAACCCGGATCTAGTTGCCGCGCCTATAAACGAATATGTCTGGAATTTGGGTACCTCAAGAAGGCCAATCGATTACTACGTTTATTTTTTGCGAGTCGATACTGGTGCCAACCGAGTAAATCTGGCTATTCTCAGTAAAGAAAAGGCTGCTCAAGTAATCTTGCTTAGACCGCGGGCTTGGAGTGGAGCAAGGCCAATACTGGGAATCAGACTCGGATCTGACTATTATTTCGGGATTCATGCCTTGGCAAACGGCGGAACGGATTCCGGAGCAATCGTTGCTCGAGTTTGGGAGTATTTTAATCAAAATCAGATATCGGACCAATGGTTGATTGCTGGTGATTTTAATCGCGAGCCCAATCAATTGCGCGAGCTCCTTCGGAGAAGCTATCCGCAAGAACATAGAAACGTGACTTTCCAGTATGAGGATCGGCCAACCCATAGAACAAGCGGCCGCAATCTAGATTATGGGATTGCCGGACGGCTGAACAATCCATCAGGCGGCCCTAATTTTGATTGCAACTTATTTACGCCGAGCCTAATAGGGCAGTTGGTATCAGATCATACTCCTGTTTTACTTTGGCCGAAGAAATAGACGAGTGAGAACGAAGACCGCGCGCAGCAGTTACTGTAATTGCAGGAAATCTCGTCAATGGTAATGATCCTAGGTGCAGGCGATATCGACTGCCTGTTCTTTTGCGATCTGCAGAATGCCGGTGGCGAACGCATACGGGGTCACAAGCGTGATTGCACCGACGAACGCGCGATCGGTGACGAGCGCGGCGTCGTCGGCGCCATGATTCGCTAGGGCGGTTCCGTGCAGAGCAACGTGACCTTAGTGCCGAAGCGGTCCTGCGGCGCCGAAACAGGAGCCTGCTTGACGCAGACGACGATGTGCATGGCGGCACTCAGGGCCAAGCGGTGCGACATGTCGGCAACGATGCTCGCAGATTGTCGAGAGAGACGCGCTGGTGTCCGTCGACATCCTACGGTCTCCGCCGCGGGCGGGGACACGACGAAATTGTTGCAGTCTTGTTGCGACGGGCCTTGACAGACGGTGAGGAGGGTCGCCGCATTGTCATGCGGCACGGCTTCCGTTGCCGAAGATATTGGAAGAGGCGAGAAGCGTCTGAGGATTTGCAGGCGGCTGACATTCGCAACCTTCTGGTCGAACGCGATGCCAAAGAATTGCAGTACATCCTCGGTCGATCAGTCCTTGCATTTCTAGCAGAGTCCCTATTGGAAGAACGCAAAGGCTTCGTAGGTCGAAAATGGATCGAGCACGACAAGGACATCGGCAAAGTGTGCACGCTGCGCGCCGCGTTGTTGCGCACAGCGCGTTACTCGGCCCGGCGGGCATCAAGACCAGCAGGCGCGACAAGCGGGCATCGAACTCTTCAAACCTCATCGCTCGCCTTTCAATGCACGAAGCCGAAGAACGCCATCGCGCCTTCGGCCGGCGTCAGGCCCGCCTTGAAGTAACCCTCGAGCCGGTCCGCAATCGCTTCGTCGAGTGTGAAGGGCGGCTGGATGTAGCCCACATTGAACGCATGGTCGTACCAGTCGCTGAGCCACGCGCGCAGTTCGATCACATATTGCGGCAATGCATTCGAAGCGTCGTCGTGCATGTGCGTCTCCCTGGCTTGCAGTACGATCAGGCTGCCTTGCGGCCTATCCCCATCTCCGGTCGGCGCCTGTCCGGCGGAAACACATGCCATGTGCCGTCGGCATGGCGAAAGAAGAAGAGGGAGAACGAGCCGGTCGGCCGGTCGATCTGAATGCACACGCGACACGTTCCGCCCGAGCGTGAGCGTTCCAGCAGGCGCANNAAGCAACGGCATATAAGGGGTTTTCACCGGCGCCGAGGCTTTCTGCATGAGTGAGCGTTAAGGATTTCCTGACACGCGAATCAGGATGTCACACGACCGTGTTTGCGCTTGCGCTGACTGCGACACAAGTTCTGATCGCAGATGATGAGTCATCGAAAACCGACGTGAACCGATGCATCATGATGGCCTATCTGTCCGAGCGGGAGAACGTTGTCGAGCAGGTCGATTCGCTCTGTCTGCAGCTGTTCGACACCTGGTGCGACACGCGCAGTGTGACGCCGCTCGCGTATCTGTTGCGTTGCTGGCCGTTGACCGACAGTGCGCCGGGTGCTTTGCGGCGGGTGGGTGAAACGATGCGCTATTTGCGGCGCCATCATGGGGATCAGCTCGACGCGTACGGCTTTCAGGCGCTGTGCGAAATGGCCGATCTGATCGACGAACTGATAGAACGTCCGGCGGGCACGGTCCGGCTGATGGCGGTGGGCGAGGTGCCGGAATAACAAAAGGACATCGCAGGCATAAACGCGCGAAGGCATGCGGGCAGGGCAGTGACTGCGGGCGGCGCGTTGTTTCATCTGACGTTTGGAACCCGGGTGGGCCGCGGTAGACCGCGCTTTGGCATCGAGTGCAGAATAGGACACACAACGGCGGCACTCGCGGGAAGATATGGCTCTCGACAGGTTCGACGCATGGCGGAGCGGGCTCCGTTACGTGCGGCGCAGTGTGGTGCTGCGGCTGCTCGCGACGGTGCTCGTCTTTAGCTGCGCGATCACGCTGATCCTGACGGCGGTGCAACTCTATCGCGACTACGAGCGCGGCATCGCGCAGATTCAGAACCGTCTCGTCGATATCGACCACAGCTATAGCGACAGTCTCGGCGAAGCGCTATGGCGGCTTGATCAGCCGCAACTGAAGCTGGAACTGGAAGGCTTGCTTCGCCTCGCGGATATTCGCGCCGCCGAAGTGCGCGAGTCGCCGTCGGCCGGCACAGCGATGGTCGTGGCCGTGGGCGAACGCATGACGGAGATGACGGTCGCGCGGGAGTTTCCGATCCTGTACCGGGTGCAGGACAAGGTGGAGCGCATCGGCACCCTGTATGTGGAGGCGACGCTCGCCAATCTCTATCACGAGCTTGCACGCACCGCGCTCGTGATCCTCGTGAGCCAGGGCGCGAATACGTTCCTGGTCGCGCTCTTCACGTTCTATATCCTGTGGCGGATGGTTACGCGGCATCTGGCGGCGATCGCGCGCACAGTCAGCGATTACGATTTTCACGAGCCGCCGCGGCCGTTCGTCCTGCGGCGTGCGCCGCCGCGCGAGCCGGATGAACTCGACCGCGTGGTGTCGGCGTTCAACGCGATGGGTATGCGCCTGCATCGTGCGTATCTCGACGAGCGCGAGGCGGCGATCGAGCGCGAAGCACGGCGCTCGGCGGAAGCGGCCAATCGCGCGAAAGGCGAATTCCTCGCGAATCTCAGCCACGAACTACGCACGCCGCTCAACGGCATTCTTGGCTATGCGCAGATTCTCGGGCGCGACAGCACGTTGAGCGTGCGCCAGCGCGATGGTGTCGCTGTGATCCAGCAAAGCGGAGAACATCTGTTGACGTTGATCGACGAGACGCTCGATTTCGCTAAAGTCGAAGCGGGCAAGCTGCGCATCGAGATCTGCGATGTGCCGCTCGCGGGTCTCGTCGATACGATACGCGAAATCATCGGCGTGAAGGTCGAGCAGAGAAGGCTTGCGTTCGAATGCGCGGTCGCCGCCGATGCCCCGTCCGGTGTGCGCGCCGACGAACGCCGGTTGCGCCAGGTGTTGCTCAATCTGTTGTCGAACGCCGTGAAGTTCACCGATGAAGGCAGCGTGCGCCTGCATATCGGACGAGGCGCAAGCGGTGCGGTCCGCTTCGAAGTGCACGACACGGGCATCGGCATTCACGCGGAACATCACGAGAAGATATTCATGCCGTTCGAGCAGGCGAGCGGCGCGGAACGGCGCGCGGGCGGCACGGGCCTCGGCCTTGCGATCACCCGGCAGTTCGTTCGCGCGATGGGCGGCGAGGTGCACGTCGAAAGCGAAGTAGGCCAAGGCAGCGTGTTCTGGTTCGAACTGCCGCCATCGCTCGTCGAACTGACGGCGTCGCGTGCGCAGATTCCCGCGCCTGTCGTCACGGGCTACGAAGGCCCGCGTCTGAAGGTGCTCGTGATCGACGACGTGCAGGTCAATCGCGCTGTCGTTGTCGAACTGCTGGAGCGGCTCGGCTTCGATACCGTCGAGGCCGACAACGGCCGAGACGGCATCTCGATTGCGCAGACGGAGCATCCCGATCTGATACTCACGGACATCGTGATGCCAGGCATCGATGGTCTCGAAGTGACGCAGCGTCTGCGCGCGATACCCGAATTCGCGCACGTGCCGATCATCGCGGTATCGGCGACGCCGTTCGGCGTGGACGGCGCGAAGAGTCTCGACGCGGGTGCGAATGCGTTCATCGCCAAGCCGGTGGATTTCGACGTGCTGCTCGCACGCATGGCCAGTTTGCTCGGTGTCACATGGATTCAAGGTGCCGCGCGGGCCGACATTGTGCCGGATCTACCTCTGACGTTTCCCGCCGCGATGTCCGCCGATGCAATGAACGAACTGCATCAGCTCGCGCGCGACGGGAACATGCGCGGCATCGTTCAGTGGGCGGAGCGCATTGCGGCAAACGATCCGGCGCATGCGGCGTTCGCCGCGCGGCTGCATCAACTGGCGCGCGCGTATCAGTCGAAGGCGATCCTGCAACTCGTCGAGCGGTACCTGGAGGGGAACACCGCATCATGAGCCCTCTCGCCGCCTCGGTCGCACATACGGGCACGGTCCTGATCGTCGACGATCTGCCCGCGAATCTCGGCGTGGTCGTCGACAGTCTCGAAGCGCGCGGCATCCGCGTGCTGGTCGCGCTCGACGGCATCGAAGCGCTGGAGCGTGCGGCATTCTCGCAGCCCGACGTGATCCTGCTCGACGTCAAGATGCCGGGCATCGACGGCTTCGAGACGTGTCGCCGTCTGAAGCGCGACGAACGCACGCGCGATATCGCCGTTATCTTCATGACCTCGCTGACAGGCAACGAGGATCGCGTCGAGGGCTTTTCGGCGGGCGGAGTCGACTACGTGACCAAGCCGTTGCGCATCGACGAGACGCTGGCGCGTGTCGGCGTCCATCTCGAACTGCGCGCGATGCACAAGCAGCTTCTCGCACAGAACCGGCAACTGCTCGCCGAAGTGGCCGTGCGCAAGGAAACGGAGGCTGCGCTATGGCAGGCGCGCGACGATCTCGAACGGCGCGTCGCGTTGCGCACCGAAGAATTGGCGCGCGCCAACGCGAACCTGCAGGCGCAGATCGACGAGCGGCGGCGCGCGGACGCGCGCTTGCAGGCAAGCGAGGCGCGCTTTCGCGCAATCGTCGAAACCAGTCCGGTGCCGTTGTGCATCACGTCGATGCCGGATGGACACCTCCTCTACACGAACGAGCCGCTGCGCGAACTCTTCGGCATGGACGAAGGCATGTCGGCCAATATCGCGGATTTTTACGCCGATCCTGGCGAGCGCGAACATCTGATACAGCATCTGAGGACGGAGGGCAGCCTGCGCAATGCGGAGGTGCAGTTCCGGCGCCCGGACGGCACGCAGTTCTGGTCGATGGCGACGGCGCGCGTCGCGACCTACGACGATTCTCCCGCGATCTATGTCGGCCTGAACGACATCACGGGGCGCAAGCAGATGGAACAGGAACTCGTCGAATCACGCGAGCAGCAGCGCGAGCTGTCCGCGTACATGGAGGCGATCCGCGAAGAGGAGAGAAAGCGCATCGCGATGGAGATTCACGACGAGCTTGGCCAGTTGCTGACTGCGCTCAAAATGGACGTGTCGCTGCTCAAGATGCGCCTCACGCACGATCCGGAAGCAACGAAAAAAGCCGATGACATGCGCGAACTGGTCGAAGGCACGATCTGGATGGTGCGCAACGTCGCGAGTCATTTGCGGCCGGCTGCACTCAATTTCGGCATCGTGTCGGCGCTCGAATGGCTCGTTGACGAGTTCAACCGCCGCAATCCGATTCCTTGCGAGTTGCGCATCGTCGGTGGCGAGCCCGCGCTGTCGGATGCGCACGCGACGGCTGTGTTCCGCATCGTGCAGGCCTCTCTGACGAACGTCACACGTCATGCCGACGCGACGCGCGTGGACGTGACGCTGATCTCGACCACGGAGAAGTTCGAACTGCAGGTGCGTGACGACGGCCGCGGCTTCGATCAGCAAGTGGTGAGGCGCAATTATTCATATGGCCTGCTCGGCATGAACGAGCGCGCGCGGCTGATCGGCGGATCGCTTTCGATCGGCAGCGCGCCGGGCGCGGGCACGACGGTTTCGATTCACATTCCGCTCGATGGCGGACCTCGAACATGATCAGGATACTCATTGCAGACGATCATGCGATCGTCCGTGGCGGACTCAGGCAGATCATCGCAACCACGAGCGATATCGTCGTCGCGGCGGAAGCGGCGCAAGGGGCAGAAGTAGTCGACAAGCTGCGCAGTTGCGTCGTCGATCTGCTGCTGCTCGACATGACGATGCCCGGCATCAGCGGCGTCGATCTGATCCGCAGAGTACGGGCAGAGCAGCCTTCGCTTCCCGTACTCGTGCTGAGCATTCACGACGAGGCGCAGGTGGCGTCGCGCGCATTGCGCGCGGGCGCGACGGGCTATCTGACCAAGGACAGCGACCCGGACGTGCTGCTCGCGGCGATCCGCAAGCTCGCGGACGGCGGCCGCTTCATCGATCCGAAACTCGTCGATGCAATGGTCTTCGAAACACATCGCGGCGACGTGCCGCCGCACGAAGTGCTGTCGGACCGCGAATTTCAGGTGCTGCAGATGCTCGCGGCGGGCAGGAGCATCAACGAAATCGCCGACGCGTGCGCGCTCAGCGCGAAAACGATCAGTACACACAAGATGCGACTGATGCAGAAACTCGGGCTTTCCAACAATGCCGAAGTGATCCGGTACGCGATCCGGCACGGATTGATCGTCGAGTAGAGGGATGTTCGCCCCGCAAAATGCAGGGATGAGGCGAGTATCGGTGAGCATTCTGTCAGGGGGTTTGTCCGCATTTTTTTGCGGCACCGCCCGTGACAGGATTTCACTAGGCTCGGTGGCAATAAGCGAGCCACCTGTACGACCCAGTTTCAGTCACCAGTGGTTATGCATCGCAGGCGCTTTATTATCACGGCGGCGAGTGCCGCCGCTGGCGTGGTGTTTGCCGCGCGGGCCGCACCGGACCAGCATTTCGACATTGTTTATCCGCAGATCAGGCCGGGACGCGACGTGCATGCGGCGTTCGCGCTCGCTACGCTGGATGTCGCGATGAAAGCGGCCCACGCGTCGTATACTACGCGTCAGCTCGAGGTCGTGATGGAGCGCGGCCGCGCGCTTGCCGAACTCGCCAGCGGTACGACGATCAACCTGCACTGGACGAGCATGGAGGCGCAGGCCGAGCGCGGCCTGAACGTCGTGCATATTCCAATTCATCGCGGTCTGATCGGCTATCGCGTGTTTTTGATCAGACAGGACCGCCAGGTCGATTTTGACCGGATCGAAACGCTGGAGGACCTTCGCTCGATGACGGGCGTGCAGGGGCTCGGCTGGATCGATGCGAGGATCATGCGCAACGCCGGCCTTCGCGTGCAGACACCTTCGACGTACGAGACGATCTTCAGGATGCTGGAGGGCCGACGCGTCGACTACTTCCCGCGCGGTGTGATCGAAGCGTATCCCGAACTGGAATCGCGCAGGGCGACGGAGCCCGATCTCGCCGTCGAGCAAAGTCTGCTGCTCGCGTATCGTTCCGATTTTCTGTTCTATGTGTCGCCGAATCATGGAGAGCTGGCCGCGACGATCGCGCGTGGCTTCACGGCCGCCTGGCGTGACGGCTCGTATCTACAGTTGTTCAACACGCATCCGTACATCCAGAATGGGCTGAAACGCGGGAATCTGGGTGGCAGGAAGGTGATACGGCTGGACAATCCATTCTTGTCGGACGAGGATCGAGCAATTCCCGATACATACTGGATGCGCCTTTAGACCCCTCATTCCAGACCGAGGGTATGACCGGGATTCGTGAATATCCGAGGCGCTCGTCAGTTGGGGGGATCTCAGGCTTCGCAGCCGCATAGGTGCGAAGCTGCTCGGTGACGGTCTTGCCCGGCACCACTTCAGGACAAGCCGCCAGTATGCGCTTGAAGAAGAATCATTTCGCCGCCGGTTTGTCGCGGTGCATCTGGAGAAGAATATCGAGTTCGATGCCGTGTTGGTTGACCACACACCACAGCAGGCACGGTTCACCGCGCGGCGTTACAAACACCGCGTCGAGGTGCCCATGTCGCGCCCGGTTTGCGGTGAGAAGCTTTAGCGCGATGCACAAAGCCCGCGCCGAACCTGTCGCACGAACGCCGGATGGTTTCATAACTAACCACGCCGCGCTCCAACAGCAACTCTTCGACGTCGCGCAGGCTCAACTGAAACCGGAGGTACCGGCTCAGCGCGCAGCTAATGGCCCTGCAAGAAACCGGTGACCGTGATAAGGCGATCTGGCTTTCTTCATCTGCGATCTTACCCGCTAATCTCCGGTAGCCCGTCAATGTGACGGTGCCCGTGCGGCAGCTTCAGGGTTTTGCATGGCACGATGTCACCACGCTGGCTGGCGACAATCAATGCATGCGCTTTTTCCGGAAGGGCTGGCCGCGCGTTGGAGAACTCTTCGATCGCGCGGGCACTTGCCGCGCCGAGCCCGGGGCACAACCTTCCACCACTGACCCTCGCGCGGTATGCGCACGGTGAGGCCGGCGAGTGTCGTGATGTCGTGCTCGTGCAGCACACGAATCGCGCGGTGCAAACCCACTGTGCTATGTCCTCGGCGATCTGCGCTTCCGGCGGTCAGACGGTGCGCAGCGCGTCGATGACACGCGCGACCCGATTGGCGCGCTGTTCGCGTTCCTTGGCGGGATGCGTGAGCAGTGCTACGAGATCGTCGCGACGGGCCGTGCGCGCGACATTTGCCGACGGCCGCAATTCGTGTGGAGGGATGTTGAGCAGCGTCGTTCGCGTCGTTGCTCACAGAGCCCTAGTCCACCCGATGGAGCGGCGAATTTGTATTTTCCGCTACGCGTACTTTGCATGGCGGCATGGGCGTCGGTTGGTCCTCGAGGAACGCCGTGGCGCAGCGGATTGCGAATTCGAACGCCGACTGGCGATTCGCAAAACGACCTAGTTCGCCCAGGGATGTCGCCTCGCCATCTTCCTCGAGAATCGACACCCGTGCGACAAACATGTTGCCGCTTCGCGTAACCGACGGTTTGATGACCACGCCGTGATGGTTGAAATGCATCATTCCTCCAGGCTGTGTCCAAAATGTCACCGGTCTGCTAACCAAGTCACGCCCTGATTTCTCCACGGCGGTACTTGATGCCGGCGCGGAGCGGGATTCGTGCCGGCTGACTGCACAACTGCGAACAATTCTAGTCGTGCATGAAGCGATTGCGGTGAACGATCTCATGTACATAAGTCGCCCATTTCGGACGGACGCATGTTTCGGCGGACTTCGCCGTGTCGTTTTCCGACTGCATGTCGGAGTGAACTGGACTTCGGGCCATCATGTGCCAAAAGATACCGGAGTCCTCGAGCCACAAATCGTCTCCGACTGCGAGGTCCGTCAGGTGCCCATGACGAGTTCTTGCTGGCTGCAACTGCACAGAATCTGAGGCGAATGGCGAAGTGGTTGATGCCAAAGCAGGAAGAAATGGCGGCAGCGGCGGGTTGATACGCATCGCGAAGCGATGCGCAGAAGCAGCGCGATCGGAAAAAACGCTGAGCGCGTCGATTGCATGACCAAAAATCACCGCGCCCGCGCGCGAAAGCGCAGTTTTTCAACGAAATAGACCCTGCTCGGTCGTTCGACACCGAGCGGAATAGCTGTCTCATGTGGAAAGCACGGCGGCCGTAGCCGTTCGTCTCTTCTTCGACGCTCGTACGGGCCAGTCTCCGGCAAGCCAATCCGCTGGTACGTTTCACGTCCTTTTTCCTTGTTGCTCGTGGCGCTCGCGAGGTCGCCAAGACGCTGCAACGACGCGTCGAGCTCGTGCATCTGCGGGCATCGACTCGACCATCGCCTGCTGGCAGCCCGTTGCAATTCGCTGACTTCTTCTTACAACATCAACAGCTCCCGTCCCTGACGCACCGCAGGCCGCCCGTGGCGCTATGCGCACAGGTCCCCAGCGACGGCTAGGCTCGATGATTGCTGTAGTTGCAGCTGGAAAGTTGCGCTGCCGTCACCAACGAGCGGGGCCAAAAACCGGCAGTGCCGCAACGTCGACTTCGGCTGCGCGGACCACCGGAGATGGCGTCGGGTCAGTTTGTATGCCTGCCAGCATGGAGCCTTCTATGGATCGCTTACACCTGTCCGAAGCGTCGCGCAGCTCCAGCGTCACCGTCGGACGAGTGCCCGTATTTAACAGCACATCCGAGCGTCCCAGGACGTCGCAAATGACCGCCTTCACTGCGGCGCTGCAGGCGTACACCGGCCAGGTCTTCGACGATTACGAAGCGCTGCACGATTTTTCGGTACGGGAGTATCGAACGTTCTGGCGATCCTTCGTGCAGTGGTCACAAGGGCTCGAATGGTCGGGCAGCATCGAGCCCGTCTGCGTTGGCGACGAGTGCGAGCATGCACGCTTTTTTCCGCAGGTCCAACTGAACTACGCGGAAAACCTGCTTGGCCTGTCCGTGGCAACCGCCAACGCGCCTGCGCTGACCGCATGCTATGCAGATGGCCGACGAGTGCGCCTGACCCGCGGCGAGCTGCGGGAGCGCGTGGCGCGTCTCGCCCACGCTCTTTCGGAGTGGGGGCTGCGCGATGGGGACCGTGTGGTCGGCGTCATGCGCAACGACGCAGAGGCGGTTGTTGCCGCGCTTGCCGTTACTGCGCTAGGTGCGACGTTTGCATCCGCTGCGCCCGAAATGGGCGTCGAGGCGATCCTCGATCGCTTCACGCCACTCGCGCCGCGCCTGCTGTTCGCGCCCACTGCGGCGGGTGATTTCGACAGTATGCCGGTGGTCGATAAAGTCGCCGATCTGGCTGCCGCGCTTTCCTCGCTGGAGGGCATCGTCCGTCTCGATGATGGGACCTTGCCGGGCGCTGTCAAGCAGCGGATCTATTCGCTCGGTAAGCTGATCGACGAAGGCGACGCCGCGCGCTTCGTGTGGCGGCGCTTTCCGTTCAATCATCCGCTTTTCATCATGTTTTCGTCGGGCACCACCGGCAAGCCGAAGTGCATCGTGCACGGCGCGGGCGGCACCCTGATCGAGCATCTGAAAGAGCATCGGCTGCACAGCGATCTACGGCCCGGCGACCGGATGTACTTCCACGCCACCTGTGCATGGATGATGTGGAACTGGCAGCTTTCGGCGCTCGCGTCCGGCGTCGAGATCGTCACCTATGACGGCTCGATCTCGACCGTCGATACGCTGTGGCGCCTCGTCGCCGACGAGCGCGTCACCGTGTTCGGCACCAGTCCCGCTTATCTGAAGATGTGCGAGGACGCGGGTCTCGATCCATCGCGGCAGTTCGATCTCGGCGCCCTGCGGGCCATCTTGTCGACGGGGGCCGTGCTGTACGACACGCAGTTCGAGTGGGTGCGCGATCACGTGAAGCCGCTGCCCCTGCAATCGATCTCGGGCGGCACCGACATCATCGGCTGCTTCGTGCTCGGCAACCCGAACCTACCCGTCTACGCAGGGGAAGCGCAGTGCAAGAGTCTCGCGCTTGACGTTCAGGCGTGGGACCAGGACGCTCGTACCAGCGGAATCGGCAAACTCGTCTGCACGAAGCCGTTTCCGTCGCGTCCGCTCGGCTTCTTTGGCGACGACGACGGCACGCGCTTTCACGCCGCGTATTTCGCCGCCAATCCAGGTGTGTGGACGCACGGGGATCTGATCGAGTTTTCGCCTGAAGGCACTGCGCGGCTGCATGGCCGGTCCGATGGAATACTGAATGTACGCGGTATCAAGATCGCACCGGCCGAGATCTATCGTGTGCTGAGCGATATCCGGGAAATTCGTGAAGCGATGGTGATCGAGCAGCGGCCACGCGACGCGCCAAGTGATCACGCACGCGCTCAAACGCCTGACCCGCGCATCGTCCTCCTGCTGGTCCTGAAAGATGGCGCGACGCTGACCGGCACGCTGGTCGCCCGGATACGCCGCGACCTCGCGCGTCGCGCATCGCCCGCGCACGTTCCCGACCGGATCATCGCCGTCGATGCATTGCCGGTTACCCATAACGGCAAGTTTTCCGAAGCGGCCGCGCGCGATGCGGTCAACGGCTTGCCGGCCGCCAATGTCACGGCGCTACGCAATCCCGAATGCCTCGACGCGATCCGCAACCATCCGGCGCTCAAGCCAGCGACTCGTGAGCTTCCGCCAGCCGGCGAGTCGCGCGAACAACTCGAACAACATTTGCAGTCACTGTGGGAGAAGCTGTTTGACTTTGCGCCGATCGGCCGCGACGACAACTTCTTCGACCGGGGTGGTGATTCGCTGCTCGCCGCGCGGCTGCTCGCCGACGTGCATCAGTTGACCGGCCACACAATTCCACTCGCGATGCTGCTGATTGCGCCGACGATCTCGCGCCTGGCCGCGCTGATCGAGGAGGGCACATCACCGTCGTCTTCACCGATGCTGGTACCCGTGCGGGGCGGCACCGGGACGCCGCTGTTTCTCGTGCATGGCTCGAGCGGCTCGGTAATGGAATGCTGGGCGCTGATCCACGCGCTGCGTAGCCCGCGCCCGGTCTATGGGCTGCAAGCACGCGGCCTTGATGGCGAGCAGCCAGCACAGCGGCATGTGGAAGAGATGGCGGCCAGCTACATCGACGAGATGCGCAAAGTGCAGCCGAGCGGGCCGTACTCGCTCACCGGCTATTCGTGTGGCGGGCTGATCGCGTTCGAGATCGCCCAACAGCTGTGGCGCGCGGGGGAGCGAATCGAACTGCTATGCCTGCTCGATCCCTACGTGTACGAGCGTTGGCTGCCGTGGAGCGCATGGCTGCGACAAGTTTGCGGCCGGCTGCGCGGGCAATGGCGCAAGCTGCGCGCAGTGCCTGATTCGCAGCTTTCAAGTTACCTGGCGGACCGGCTCGCCGTTGGAGCCGATTACGTGCAAATGCGCCTAAGGCGCATGAGGCTGCGGCCGGACGCCACCACGGCGACGTTTCCGCCTGCCCTGCGCCGCGTGCGCGAAACGTTGGTACTGGCGATGTCCACCTACCGGCCGCTCCCGTATCACGCTGGACTGATTGTGTATGTGCGCGGAGCGGTTCGGTCGGACGAGCATGGCGATCCGATGCTTCTGTGGCAGCGCGTCGCGCGCCGCGGCCTGGTGATTGCCGAGGTGCTCGGTAGCCAGGAAGATATGCTTGTCGAGCCGAACTTGCGGGCCGTCGCAAGCTTACTGGACCAGGGGTTGGCGAATGCGTGAGGCGCTTGGCGGCCTCGACTTCCCAGCTAACGCCGCGCATGTGCGGGTGCTGAACGAGCATCTCGTCTGACACACGCATGTTCGGCGCTCGCGCACACGCTTTCGCTGGACGAGCGACAGCGTGCACGAGCCTGCACGCGTCGCTGGCCAGCTTCTCGCGGACAACAAGCGATGCGCGGGGAACTCGTAGCGCGACCAGCGCTGTTCGCATTCGTCGAGTGCCTTTAAAGCCGCTTTCTTCCGACATGCGCTTGTCGTAGCCAGGCCACCGCTCGTAATTGGTCCGCTGAACGTCGAATCGCAGAGGGCCAAATATCGTATTAACCGCGTGCCAACCTCAAGCTGTTGGCCCGGGGCTACGCGCGCAAGAAGACTGCACAAGTTGCGCGAAGCGCTGCGCGGGCAAGGCCAGACTGGCGGTGGCGGCCTTGATGCTCACGGCTGCGTGCCACATGCTGCACGACGGCGACGAAATATGCTGATCTCGGAGCCGATCACTTCAACCGCCATGACACAGGAAAGACCATCCAGCGCCTGCTTAAACGTCTGGTCGACCTCTGCTTTCAGCTCCAAGGGACTGCAACCACCTATGAGCACCTCTCACGAGCGCATCGGTCGACATCGTCAAGCAAGGGTCCGAGATGCTTAACGAGCATGGGCACCGCGCGCTCATCCTTGAACATGCCTTCGTGCGATCCGGGAAGCCGGCAGATCAAGAGCCGACCGTTAATAAACCTGGACCAGCCCATCTTGGGATCGACGAAGCGGCTGACCGGTATCTGCGCACTCTGTAACAACACCACGTCGCACGTGGACTCGGACGGCTGATAGTTGGCCTGCGCATCCGCAAGAGCTGACAAGAACCACCGGTTCGCCCAGTCTTCCTTGCCCAGTTCCCGAAGCTCCTCTGCGAGGTGAAATTTGGATAGCAGGTTCAGCATCTTCTTCCAACGCACGACTCGAGTCGACCCAAGAAACTGCGCGATCCGCAGCTTGCCACTTCGAAGGAGCGCCAACTGATCCTTGCGGAAACGGAGTTTGTATCTGGATTGGGCGAACTTGAAATGAATGCGTTGGAGAAGGAAAAGCCGATCGAGATAGCCAGGGCACCAGGCGTCGCCCATCACGACGAGGGGAACCTGCTCCCCGGCCTGCCTCAACTGACGCGCGGCTTCATAGGCCATGACGCCCCCGACACATAGCCCAACCAGGATATACGGGCCGCTCGGTTGTGCCTCACGGATGAGGCGCACGTAATCGGTTGTGATCTCTTCCAGCCTGCGCCTATCCAACGATCGAGGATTGCTGGGATCAAATAGTTGAACGGCAAAAAACGGCCGATGCGTTCCAATATTCCTGGCCAGGTTGTAATACATCATCGTGTTGTTGATCGCGATGACTGGCGTCTTCTCGCCTAGCGGCTGAATCTTAACGACGTTCCAAGGTTCAGGCGGTATTTCGGTCCTCGACACACGGGCTGCGAACTCTTTGATGCTGGGCGCCGCGAAGAGCGCCGCAACGCCAATCTCGACCCCAAAGGTACTTCTGACTCGCGCAACCATCCGCGAGGCCACCAGGGAATGACCGCCGAGCTCGAAGAAATTATCATGTCGGCCAACCCGATCGAGCTTGAGCAGTTCCGTCCAGATTCTTGCCAGACGGGTTTCGACCTCACCAACGGGCGCTTCATAGCCGCGCGCCGCATAGGCCGCGCGGTCCGGGGCCGGCAGCGCCTTTAGGTCGAGCTTGCCGTTCGGCGTGAGCGGCAAGACGTCAAGCCGCACATAGGCCGCCGGCACCATGTATTCCGGCAATGCCGCGTGCAGATGCGCGCGTAACGCTTCTACGGCAATCGACTCGCCATTGGCCGACGTGTAGTAGCCGACTAGCCGCTTCTCGCCCGGATCGTCTTCACGCGCCAGCACCACCGCTTCGCGCACGCCCGCGTATGACGACAGCCGCGCTTCGATTTCGCCCAGCTCGATTCGAAAGCCGCGGATCTTGACCTGAAAGTCCTCGCGCCCGAGAAACTCGATGCTGCCGTCGGGCAGGTAGCGGCCAAGGTCGCCGCTCTTGTACATGCGCGCATCGGGCTGCCCGGCAAACGGGTCCGCCAAAAACCGCGCTGCCGTCAGCTCTGGCCGGTTCAGGTAGCCGCGCGCTACTCCAGCGCCGCCGATGTGAATCTCTCCCGCCACGCCAGTCGGAACCGGCTCGCCGTTCCTATCCAAAATGTAAATCCGCGTGTTCGAGATCGGACGACCGATAGGGATGCTCTTTGGTCCCTCTGGAATTTCGCGGACTTCGTGGGTAACCGCAAAGGTAGTGGTTTCGGTAGGGCCGTAGCCATTGAGAAGGTGTTGCGGTGGGCTGCGCTGGAGCACTTGCGCGATCACTCGAGGATTAAGCGCATCGCCGCCCACGATCAGATAGCGCAGACGCGAGAATGCTTCAGCGAGCGTTTCGGCGTATTGATTAAACTGTGCGACGGTCAGCCACAATACATCGATCGCTTGATGCCCCAGGCAGTGCTTGAACAACTCAGGATCAAGCAGGATTGCCTGGTCAATCACGACGATGCAGCCACCATTGAGCAGAGGTGCCCATATCTCCATGGTGCAGGCGTCAAATGCCGGGTTCGAGGCAAAGGCGACGCGGTCGCTGGCTTGAAAGTCAGCATAGCCGTTGTTCAGCACCAGCCGTCCCACCGCTCGATGTGGAATCATCACGCCCTTGGGCTGACCGGTGGAGCCTGAGGTGTACATGACATAGGCAAGATGTTTGGATGTGAGACCGATGTCGGTGCAATTCAGATTGCTGTCCGGCAGGTTCGCCCAGAGTGCCGTGTCGGCATCGAGATCGATCAATGGTGCGGCTGCCGTGGCTCGATCGAACGCCGCAAGCAGCCGGACTTTCGCTTGGGGCTGCGTCAGGACCGCCACAGGGGCGCTGTCGTTGAGCATATGCGCGAGCCGATCGGCCGGATAGGCCGGGTCCAGCGGCACATAGGCGCCACCAGCCTTGAGAATGGCCAAAAGCCCCACCACCATCGCAAGGCCGCGCTCGGCGCAGATTGCCACATGCGAATCAGGCTGGACCCCCACCGCTTTCAGGTGATGCGCGAGGCGGTTGGCCTTGGCGTTCAACTCGGCATAGGTCAGCTGCGCGTCGTCATGCACGACAGCGATCGCGTCCGGGCTTTGGGCCGCTTGTACCTCTAACACCTCATGCACGCATTGGTCTTCCGGATAATCCGCGTCGGTGGCGTTCCACGCCACCAGGAGCTGATGCCGTTCGGTCTCGCTGAGCAGCGGCAGCTGGTTGACCACCCCCGCGTCATCCGCCACCATCGCCTCAAGCAGGCTGCGCAAGTACCCGCCATGACGCTCGGCCGTTGCCCGGTCAAACAGCGCCGTGGCATATTCCAGCGTGCCGACGATGCGTCCGCCTGCCTCGACGAGGTTGAGCGTCAGATCAAATTTTGCGACCGAATAAGGTGAACTCATCGGCGCTACGGTTAGCCCCGCCAGATCGAGGCCCCTTTCGCCGGCGTTCCGCCAGGCGAACATCACCTGAAACACCGGCGTATGCGCCGGGCTGCGCGGCGGCCGCACGATCTCCAGCACCTGCTCGAACGGCAGGTCCTGGTGTTGTTGGGCCTCGAGCACCCGGACCTTCACCCGTTGCAGAAGCTCTCCAACAACGGCCCCCCCGGAGAGGCTCACCCGCAACGCCAGGCTGTTGACGAAACACCCGATCAGAGGCTCGACCTCGACACGGCCGCGGTTGGCGACGGGAGCGCCTATCACCACGTCATCCTGGCCAGACAGCCGGGCGAGCAGCGCCGCCCAACCGGCCAGCAGTGTCATGAACAGGGTCACGTTATGGCGCTGGCTCAGAGCCTTCAATCCCGCCGCGAGGCGCTCGTCCAGCTCCAGCGCCACAGACGCGCCGGCATGGTCCTGCTGGACGGGACGCCGGTGGTCGGTGGGCAGCTCCAGAAAGGCCGGCGCACCCGCCAGGGTGCGCTGCCAGTAGTCGCGTTGCGCCTGCAGGACCTCACCGGTCAGCCAACGCCGCTGCCAGACGGCATAGTCGGGGTACTGGATGGCCAACCTCGGCTGAGGGTCGGCCTGCCTATTCCGGAAGGCGGCGTAAAGCGCGCTTAATTCGGCGCTCAGCACGCCCATCGACCAGCCGTCGGACACAATGTGATGCATGGTGATGAGCAGGAGATGCTCGAGATCAGCTAGCCGGATGAGCCGCCCGCGGATCAGCGGGCCGGCTCGCAGATCAAACGCGGTAAAGGCTTCCTCAATGGCTAGCCGCTGCAGTGCGCCTTCGGTATCGCTGTGTTGGCGCAGGTCGTGCTCGCGCAGGTCAAAGACGCTGTCTTCGGCAGCAATGCGCTGAACCGGTTGACCATCGACGGAGTCGAAGGTGCTGCGCAGCGCTTCCTGCCGGGCGACGAGGCGGTCCAGGGCGCGGTGCAACGCGCCGGCGTCCAGCTCTCCGGTCAATCGCCACGCCAAGGGGATGTGATAGGCCTGGCTGACGCCCTCCATCTGCGCCAGGAACCACAACCGCTGCTGCGCGAAGGACAGCGGCAGAGGCTCGCTGCGACCCGCCGCGGTGATCGGCGGTTGCAGGCTGCGCGCCCCCTCCCGCACCGCCGCGGCAAACTCGGCCAGGACCGGCCGCTTAAAGAACTCGCCCAGCGCCACCTCGACGCCCAGCGCCTGACGCAGCCGGGAGATCACCCTCACTGCCACCAGGGAATGGCCGCCGAGCTCGAAGAAATTGTCATAACGGCCGACCCGATCGAGGTCGAGCAATTCCGCCCAGATCCGTGCCAGACGGGTTTCGACCTCACCGACCGGCGCTTCATAGCCGCGCGCCGCATAGGCCGCGCCGTCCGGGGCCGGCAGCGCCTTTCGGTCGAGCTTGCCGTTCGGCGTGAGCGGCAAGACGTCAAGCCGCACATAGGCCGCCGGCACCATGTATTCCGGCAATGCTGCGTGCAGATGCGCGCGTAACGCTTCGACTGCAATCGACTCGCCATTGGCCGACGTGTAGTAGCCGACCAGCCGCTTCTCGCCCGGGTCGTCTTCACGCGCCAGCACCACCGCTTCGCGCACGCCCGCGTATGACGACAGCTGCGCTTCGATCTCGCCCAGCTCGATTCGGAAGCCGCGGATCTTGACCTGAAAGTCCTCGCGCCCGGTAGACTCGATGTTGCCATCGGGCAGATAGCACGCGAAATCGCCCGCGCGATACATCCGCGCACCCGGCACCGTACCGGAGTAACGCGGAACGTCTTGTTGCCATTGAGCGTCGAAGTAGCCCGCACCCCCAGCCCAGGCGCTGCGCCAACACCGTTGCATGACTTGCTCCGCAGTGAAACTCGGTGGTGTCCGTCGCGCAAAGAGTGTGCCTGTAGGCGCTACTTAGTCGGTTGTAGTCGGGGGTTTCGGGGCGCCAACGGCCGCAGGGGAGGTCGGATTGGGGGCACGCCGATGCGCGACGCGACATGTAAATAAGCGTACCAAAGGCCAACACAATCCGTCTCCGGCAAGGCGGACCCCGCTCACCCTGGAAACGGAACGCTGCCGGAACCTGCCACAGACTTCGTTGCGTTCGTGCTGAATCAGGCACTCGAAGCGATCCGGATGGTCGTGCCAGATGAAGTAAGTCGTTCATTTCGGCGACCATCCGCGGCTGCCACCGGTCGTGAATCAGCGCAAGCTTTGCAGCCAGATTGATACTTTGCACTGAGTCCACCGCCGCGAATAACGACATGAACATGAAGTGCGAATCTCGCAAGGAATACCGCAGCCTGTCTGGTCGAATTTAATCCAACTGCTGCACGGTGATGGTCGCTTTCATGTTCGGGTGTCTGCCGCAAAACACCTTGTAGACACCCGGCTTGTCGCATCCAGTCTTGAACTGCGCCGAACAGCGCTCCCTGCAGAGGGCAAACCGAACTGCAACCGTGTAGATTGTCTGCACCGCAGTGACGCCTTCACGCAGCAGCTCTCCGAGCAGTCGACTCTTTCCTGTTTGGTCGATTACCACGGCATCGGCGAGGATGACCGGCGGCCCGACCGGTCCCATGTTTCCATGTTGCGCCCAAACAGTTGCCGACACTGCCGACGTCACGACCGACGCCATCGCGCGCAACATTTCGCGCCGTGTGATAGCGATCATGTGATCTCCTGAATATCGCCAAAACTGCAGCAGAGCAACTTTATTCGCGGATCATGTAAGTTATCCTATCCATACTGGAACTTACTCACCCTGATTTTCTTATCGCGACACACAACCACGTTTGTACACTACCTGTGATCGTAACGGCGAGCTATGTCGCAGCGGCTCTACTCCGGGCGAGTGTCGCTGCTCCAGTGAGCGAGTCGGCGAGCTCGATAACATTCGTCGCGAAGAGCGTGGGCGTCCAGCGACGAACCGTTGAAACGGCGTTCTGCGAGAATCGCTCCCGCAACGCGTCGTCCGTAGCCAGTCGTACAACCCGGTCGGCCAGCGCTGCAGCGTCGCCCGGCTCGACGACGAAGCCGTTGATACCGTCAAGCACCAACTCGTTTGCGACGCCGCATGTCCTGGTTACGATGGCAGGCTTGGCTGCGGCGAACGCCTCGCTGATGCAAAGGCCCCATTGGTCGTACGCGCTCGGCAGCACGGCGAATTCGGCCAGTGAATACAGGGCTGGCATTTCGCGATACGGGACGCAACCAAGGATCTGTATGTGCCTGCTCATGCCCATTCGATCGATCGCGTTGCGGACTTCCGGGCCGCGCGGCCCCTGCCCCACCAGCAGCAGGGACAGTCCCGCCGCATGCAACTGAGACCGGCAGAATGCCTCGATCAACAGATCGACATTCTTGCGCTTTATGAACCGGCTGACGCAGATGACGTAGCGCGCGGGAAGGCCGAAGTTGCAACGAATCGTCGACGCGCTCGCGAGGGCTGCGCGTGAAGCCGCCGAAAAATACTCGACGTCGATCACGTCGAAGCCGATTCTGGATCGCGTCATCGGAATACCGAGCGAACTGGCGTAAGCGCGGTGTCTTTCGCCGGCGACCAGTGCTCCATCAAAGCCCGAGACCAACACGCGCTTCAGGCGCTCCTTGAGCGCGTATCGCCTGCCGTCATCGGCTTTCGAGTCCGACATGTAGATCAGCGCAAAGCGTTTTCCCAGGACTTTCAGTAGCCGCAGGAAAAGGGAATAGTACGTGTTATAGCCAAGCATCACGACGACGTCGGGCCTGCATCGATGTAGCGCCGTGAGAAGTCCGTTACCGACACGCCACCAATGATGATCTCTCTCGCCGGCATCTTCGACCAAGGTTGTAACGTCCGGTGGCGAGCCATGGAAGAATGCAATGCGACCTTCCTGCGGAAAGCCATAAAGGCCAGATCTTCCAAATACCTCGACAAGGGATACCTTGTCTCCGCGAGCGGCCGCAAGTTTTGCAAGCGCTTCATAGCGCGGGACGTGGTAGTCGCCCAGATTGCCGATGACGAAAAGGAGGCGCATTGGAACAGGACAAGCACGGTTGAGAGACAGGGAACGCCGAACGTGGCGTCCATGGCGCAGCAGGAATCCTGCCCGGGTGAGTCCCGCCTGCACGGTGGCGAATGCGCGCGCCAACGCGTAACTGGTTGGGTATCCTGAACGGGTGCGCTGGCCGAATTGCAGATTGCAAATTGGCGAATAACAGCCCACGTGCCCGTTAACTACCCGTGGTTTGTAAAAAGTAAAGTCGGTCCCCTCACGCGCCGCGCTTTACATGATGCGAGACGACAACCCATTCGAGATTCAGCAATGCTGACTGACCTTGGTGCGGGTCACGAGCCCCGGTAAATCTGTTGGAACACAACCAGTGAATTGCCTGGGCGGTCCCGGCCATGCCGTTCCCTGCAGTTGCTTAGATTAGGCACCCAGACAATGAGCCAAAAAGCGCCTAGTACCTGCGTACGGGCAACCATCGGATTGACAGCTACTCCTACGCACGTTGATCTGGTGCCGATGCTTTTCTGGGGCTAGATCCGAGTCAGCGGCGAACACCGCTTGATCCAGACGGTTGACTGGTGCCGATAGTCCGGCAGCCTGCCGATGCTAAATCTCACGTCCAGAAGCTTTGCGGCGGCGGAACGGCCAACCCGACATCCTTGCATTCAGGGCCGCGGCTTGGGGATGTTCTTTATCGCTTTACTTTGGCCTTCCATACTGTCTACGGATCGCTAGGGACTCTATTGCGACCACAGGAAGACGCTTGGCCTGCTTGCGAGTTGACGGCCGATTCCGCGAGGAAGGGCACATACATATGGGGTTGCGTTGAGGCCGCGGCCACCCTGCCGTTCGCTGCACTCGCGCATCATTTCACGCGGCCCCGCCTCGTCCGGATGCGGGCACTCCGCTTGCTGCACCCTTCGGGTTCCCCCGTCGATTCGACAGGAAAGCGCGAAGAAACAATGACCGCGCGTCGAAACGTTGTTGCGGCAGCGAGTGACTATGGCTGCCGCTCGTACTGTAAGTTCGAGCGCGAGCTCGCGTGAGCGACTGCAAGAGGTTGTCCAATGGTAAAGCGTCCCGCAGTTTTCATGGTTGGTGCGTTTCCACCGCCCGTTCATGGGCTGTCGATGGCGAACGAAGCAATCGCCGAGCGCCTAGACGGTTACTACGCCCGGATCGTCAAGTTCGACACTGTAGGGGCGCGCGTCAGGTCTGGGTGGGCTGCCCGTCTCTGCCGGCTCGCCACTGTGTTGGCCGTCTTGCGTTTTGCGATCATGGCAGCCGTGCGGCGACCATCGTCAATCTATATCGCTCTGTCAGGTGGACCTGGTCAGGTGTACGACGGGATGTTCGCATTGGTTGGGAACCTGCTGCACGTCCCGGTGTTTATTCACCATCATAGCTTCCGATACATCAGCAAACCATCACGTTTGACGCGACTGGTCTTCCAGCTCGCAGGCAACGCAACCCACATCGCGTTGTGCCCGGATATGGCGGCGCGCCTAAAACAGTTGTACCCGACATCGGTCCGGGAAACGCTGCTGTTGTCCAATACCGCACTGTTTCCAGCAGCGCCACGCGGACAGACACGGGTGCGCGGAGGGCATCCGCTGACACTGGGTTTTTTGTCAAATATCACACGCGAGAAAGGCGTCTTCGTATTTTTCGACGTGCTTTCCGTACTCGATCGAAGAGGTCTGCAAGTTCGTGCAGCTGTAGCCGGCCCGGTCGCCGACACGATCGGGGCTGAATTCAATGCAGCGCTGGTTCGCCATCCTCAAGCAGACTATGTCGGCCCGGTTTCGGGTAAAGAAAAGACGAAGTTCTACGAGTCGATCGACTTGCTGGTTTTTCCATCGCGTTATGAAAACGAGGCCGAACCGCTCACTGTCATCGAGGCGCTCGGGTTTGGCGTGCCTGTCATCGCGTCCGACAAGGGCTGCGTTCCTTCGACATTGCGACGGGGCGGCGGAGCCTGCGTTGTCGACGATGAGCGAATGGCAGAACGCATCGCGGATTTCGTCGTCAACGTCGCCAGGTCGCCCGACGTCTATGAGCAACTCTCGCGTGGTGCGGTGGCGTCTGTGACGAACGAAGCCACAAGCCAGGCCACTGCCCTTTCCACGCTCCTCGGAATGCTGACACGGACAAATACGGTAGATGGTTATGTCATCCCGGACCGGCGGATAGGTTCTTAGGCGCGTTTGAGATGTCGGTTCGGCATCGGCCGTGTGGAAGCTTCGCCCTCGACCGGCGCCTTACTCTTTCGTAAGAGCGCGACGACGCCTGAGAGCCTGACCCGGAAAAACACGCAACACCTCCCTCGCGATGGCCGCGTGGTAGAACGGCCGCTGTCCCTGCGGATTCAACCGGTCGATGCATTAGTTTGCTGAAATCGGTCGGCCTCGCGCTGCCACTCCGCAATGGTGGCGGCAGGCGCCGCAACGATCAGGCTTCCCTCGGCGCTCACGACGGGTCTGTCGGCCAGCAGATAGGGATACGCCCGCGTGGCCGTGGTCTTTTTTACGTAGGTGCGGTTGGGTTGATCGAACGGGGCGAAAAGCGTACTGAACGAATCCACGGTTTCGGAGCCGCCCAGAACAAGGAAGCCGCCCGGGTTGAGTGCGTAGTGGAAAGTCGTAATCACGCGCTTTTGCAGTGCCGGCGCGAGATATATCAACAGATTTCTGCAACTGATCAGATCCACCTTCGAGAACGGCGGATCGGCCGCCACATTCTGCCGGGCGAAGACAATCATCTCGCACAGCGAGTCGATGACGCGATAGTGACTGTCTTCCTTGCTGAAAAACCGGCGCAGCCGCTCGGGCGAAACCTCGGCTTCGATGCTGCCAGGATACAGGCCCTCGCGCGCCTGCTTCAGCGAGAGCGTATCGCTGAGGTCGGTGGCAAATATCTGGATCGGCGCAGGCGCGTGGTGCGTCACTTCTAAAAATTCCGCTACCACGATGGCCAGGGAGTAGGCCTCCTGCCCCGTTGAGCAGCCCGGCACCCAGAAGCGGATCGGCGCCGGGGCCCTTGTCTGCGACGATCGCCGGCAGCACGCACGTCCTGATCGATTTAAAGGCGCGCTCGCGCGCAGACTCCGGTTGAATCTGCAGCCGAAGTAGAGCTACAAGTATGGAGAAAAGTCCTGGCCCACGTGCTCTGCAACCTTGCGCTTGAGCATTCTCGTCATCGAGTACACCGTGCCGACGCGTTCGACACCGAGCCGTTGTGTGAGCGTGCCGCCGAAGCCGTTCAGGAAGCCGAAGGTCGACGCGTCGGCAAATCCATCGAAGTCGAACGTGAGCTTGCGCTCCAGCGCTTGCTGAATCGCTGTCCAGAGCAACAGGGAAATCGCTCCATGATGGGCGTCGGGCGTGCGCGTCGAGAGAAGGTAATACATGGTGTGCCTGTCCCAGACGAGACCGATAGCGCCCGCCAGTCTGCCGCTCGTATCATAAGCTCCCAGCACCTGGCCGGCATGACGCTCGACGAAGGCACGCACGAGCTCGCACATCACGGCATGCCCGTAAGCATTCTTGCGGGATCGCGATGCAAGATTCGCCTCATAGAAACGGACGAAGTCGCCCGGTTCCTCGATCAACCGGACCTCGATGGTTGTCCTTGCACCGCGGATTGCGTTTCGCGTCCCGGGCTGCATGCGCCTCCACGCGGCGGCCGCTGAGCATGTCACCGGAATCTGAAATGTGTATCGGGCAGACACCGTGAAGCCGTGTAGCGCAAAAGCGACCGCGTCCGTTATGTGATGGTCGAACACCTGGAAAAAACAGTCGAAGTGCGGCAGCTGCGCGATAAGCTGCGAAACGACATGCAAGCGATGCCGAAACTCGTGAGCAGGGTCCAGGCCCAGCGGTCTGATCGCTGGGCCCAGTGAGCGGGTCAGTGGTGGGAGCGGGGAAACGTGCCATATGCCCTTGTGGGCGATGTAATAGGGCATGTCGCCGAGCAGCTGATTGCCATGCAGGACCCTTGCTGACGACCAGTGACCTTCCGCTGCGATATCGAGCCACCATGTCTCATGAAAGACCGAGAGTGGCATCGACCACCGGGACGGCGGCGACGCAGTTGCCACCTGCGCCTTGGGCAGAGCCCCTGTCAGCTTCTCCGGCCGGAGATCGCGGAAAACTGTCATTGCCATCGACGCCCCCCGTGGTCCCTTGAAACATGGACGTCGCGCAATGTCTGTACCTGGCCGGTCTGGGCACAGGATGGGCGTATAACAGGTATGCGGTCGAGCGCACTCAAGGTCGCGTCCAGGCGTGGATGTACCCGTCGGTATGGCGCCTTCGGACGGCGAAAGAGACAGGCGATGCCAGGTAAAAGTTATAAAAGCCGGACTGGCATTGCATCTGAAGTAGGTATCCCCGTGATTTATTTACTGATTGCGACGATAGCGTGAAACAGCCTGCCCGCATTGGAGACCGCGCCAAAGCGGGGGCTCTATGCCGCGATATGGTGAGCGCGATCGTTGCCCGCGAGCGTCGGGTACCATCGCTTGAAGCACGATTGCAACTGCTCATTCAGGACCGCCGTCCTCACCTGCAGAAGGGCATGCGCGAGAGCCGGCCGCCACGCCATCTGCTGCCGCTTCACAAAGCGCTTGCTGACCACCTGGTTGACCGCCGATTCGACGAAGCTCGAGGTGATCGGCTCGCCATGACGGTAGCGGTCCCCGTAGTTCACGATAAAGCCTGATACCGGCCGACCGGGTCAAAATCCGATCGCCGCGGACACGGTTCAGCGGTCGAAACAAGGCGCTTCAACCCATGCCCGACCATCGCCCTGGCTCGCGTGCCGCTGTTCTGTATCCGATC
>NZ_CYGY02000063.1:0-4935 GCF_900007165.1 Paraburkholderia piptadeniae | reverse complement strand
TAGCTTTTCACCCATCCGGCACGGTTTACGTTTTCAGTGGCAGCCGACAACACGGCCATTTCGGCTTACCATGGTCAGCATAGGATCGGTGTGCCGCGCTGCGCACAGTGCCGAGCCGACAACGTTGCGGCTAACGGAGCCAGCGCGCGGAAAGCAAGGATCGCCCACGATGCGGACACGAAGTGTGAGTCAGGGACGGCGCGATTTTCTTCGCAGGTCTGCTGCAGTGCCGTCCACGTTGCTGCTGTTGGCCCTCGAACATGCGTATGGGCGGCCCGGCGCAGTTTCAGCTACGCCCGCTGCACCGACGAACACGAACCGACCCGGCAGCAGACGGCAGGTCCGTTTTTCCTGCCGCACTCGCCGCAACGCGCATCGCTGCTCGAACCGGGCATCAAGGGAACGAAGATCGTCCTGACCGGACGGGTGTATTCGACGCAATGCAGCGCTGTTCCCGGGGCTTTGCTCGATTTCTGGCACGCCAATGACGCCGGCGAGTACGACGTCGAGGGGTTCCGGCTCCGCGGCCATCAATTCGCCGACGGCGAGGGACGCTACCGCCTTGAGACGATCGTGCCGGGGCTATATCCGGGACGCACACGACACATTCATGTGACGGTGCGGCCGCCCAACGGGCCGATCCTCACCACCCAACTGTACTTTCCGGGCGAGCAGCGCAATGCTCGCGATTCCCTGTTCGATCGGCGGCTATTGATGACGATTGACAACGACGGCGAGCTAAAGGCAGCCCCGGTTTGATTTCGTCCTCGCGCTCACATAGCGCAAGTGGTTGTGAAGCCGGGGTGTATCGAGAGTAAGGGATGACTTGATCCTGGAAGTGTTATTTGGCACCAACCGGGTTGACTCCGTAGCGACGATGACAAAAGCCAGGTCGCCGGGAGCAGCATGGAGAACCGCTCTATCAGCCAAAGATCCGCCGCCCTTGATTCTCTTGGTTGTAGAGCGTCAAGCGTGAAGTCCGGCCGAACGACACCCATTAGCGGGCCGGTGTCAAGTGAGTATGCAAATCCATGGCCGCATTGGGCGGTCGGTTTCCAGTGCTGATTCCCGGCTGCGCAGTAGCCGAACGCATCCGTTTCTTCGACTCATGGCTGCGACGGAGCGCGCCAGACACCCATCAGGTTCAAGCGAGCAGCGGTAACCTGCCAGTCGCCCTGGTGGCCTTGCCACCCCGGAAGAACGTTGGTACCGCAATGCGTCCATGGGTAGGTGAACAATCATGGGGCTGCCGAACAGGTCGACTCCAATCGCTGGCTGGCTCGCATTGCGGGCGATCCGCTTTCCTGCATGTCGGGGACGGCCGCGCGGCATCCATTCAATTATCCGGGCTGGACACCCACTCGCTGGCGATGGTTTGCCGGTGGCCGTCGTAAGCTCTACGAGAAGCAGCGTGTCGGGTCAAATGGTTTCCGGTCCTTCAGTATGTGGAAGCACGCACGTGCGAGCTTGTGTGCGAGAGCCTTGACGGCAACCACGGCATTCGTCCGGGCCTTCTTGCGTTCATAGAAGCGTTTTGCCTCGGGACAAAAGCGCGACGCGAGGTTGGCGGCTTCGACGAACGTCCAGGCCAGATATTTGTTGCCGTTCCTGGTATTGCCTTCGCCTTTCTTTTTGCCGTTACTGGTGCGCTGGCTGTCGACGCAGCGTGCATAGGAGGCGAAATTGCCGGCGCTGGCGAACCGCCCGATGGAGCCGGTCTCCAGCAGGATCGTCGTCGCCAGCGTCTGGCCGATACCCGGCACCGTCGTCAGCAGTGCATAGTCGGGACTCGGCGCGACTTTCTCCTGAAGACGCTTTTCCAGGACGTCGATCTGGGCGGAAAGCGTCGCGATCACCGCCACGTTCGCCCGAACCGCGAGAGCCACTTCGTCCGGCAGGGGCATTTGACCAATGACTTCGTTGTTTAGTCGCTTGACCTGGTTGCAGGTAATACGCTTGCAGTACTGACGCGCCGTAATGTTCTCGACCGCGAGAATGTGCTGGCTGCGGCTTCGCACCAGTTGCTGGCGCTTCCTGGCCAGATCGCGCACCGCACGCTGTTGCGGCGGCAGGATGGTGCCGGTGGGCAGAATTCCCAGCCGGAGCAGGTGCGCGAGGTAGCGCGCGTCGGTTTCGTCGCCGCTGTGCTTGAGCCCGTCATACTTCTTGATCGCCGTGGTGTTCGCAAGGTGTACGGTAAAACCAGCTGCTTGGAGACCGTCAACAAGCCAGTACCAGTTGTACGTTCTATAGAAATGTTTCTATAGGACGTTTTATGGACGCCNNAGGCGTCCATAAAACGTCGATTCGACTACCACGCCTGCTATCTCCTCGCGCCACGGAGAAAGGAACATCAGAATGTTCGTCAGGTCGTGGACAGACGCCTTTCCGCCAGCACTCGATCCGCGTCGTCGATCACACTGATGACGCTGTTGTTCGAATGCAGGTCAATGCCGCAATATTTCATCGTGGCCTCCTTTCGGTTAAAGCGTTTCGCGAACTCACTTTAACCCCGTCGCCTCCACGGCGACGGTGGGAGGCCCGCTAGATGATTTTCAATTATCTTTTCCGGTCAGCGGGGGTAATTGGTCGCCTCTCAGCACCGCTAAGTTTTTGCTATGCCCCTTCGCAATATTGCGGGCGGCAAGACAGTGATCGTCAAGCTGGAGGCCCATCCGCTCAGCAAACTCGGGCGTTCTTTCTCACCCACCGGTTCTAGATGAGCCGGAACTGCCGCTGATATGACACGGATGAGCGCACGGTACTGATGTCGACGCGGCCGCGTTGACCGCGGCATGACATGCTCTGGGCGACACGCAGCGAATGCACCGACAGAGAATCGAGGGGTTGCGCGCCTGCAGCGCGATGCGCAGGCGACAGCACGGCACGCCCGCGCATCGCACCGAGGTCGGCGTCCAGCGCTGTGATGTCAGTGTTCCCGCAGATCCGTCACCGGAGTGGGGCGCTAACCCCGGCTGGCAACGCGCGCAATGATGAACGACAGCGGCAGGTCGTGTGAAGTGGTGGATGACGTGCCGGATTGTTCTGATTCTTCTCCGTGACTCTTCCCGGCAGAGGCGGACGGCCGGACGACCAGCACGGGAATATTGCTGTGAGTGAGGACCTTTTGCGTTTCACTGCCTAACAGCAAAGCGCGCACACCGCCACGACCGTGGGATGCCATCACGATGAGATCACACTTGCGCTGCGCGGCAACGCTAATGATGGCCTCATAGGGGTGAGCCCGCGTGGTCGCTACCCCTCCGCATTCGACTCCGGCCTCGGTGGCGACTTTCGTCGCTGTGCCAAGATAGTCGTCTGCGTGTTGCCTGGCGACCTTAAGGAAGTGCTCCTCGGTATCCGTGAGCATTTCCGGACCGTACGCGAAAGCGTGAAATTCCGGGATGACGTGGACAGCGGTGACCTTGGCTCCATTCTCCCTGGCGAGCGATACGCCCATCCGGATGGCCTCTTCCGAAAGTGTCGATCCGTCGGTCGGCACAAGCAGATGCTTGAACATGGCTTTCTCCCCGCGGCCAGGCTCACACGCCATGACGTTCCATTCAAAGCCAGCCGCCTGAACCGGGAACGTCTTCTTCGAGTATAGTCAGTCCGATGCAAGCTTTGCGGGCTGTTTGTTTCGTGTGCGGCAAAATGGCGCGGCGCCAGTTGCCGAACTTCCGGTATCGTGATCCGCTGTCCAGTTTCCAGTTACGCGCAAGATGCAGGATCGCTTGCGGACCATTTCACCGACCGCTTTCATCGACAGTACCCATGCGCTAGAACGCGTGTCGGGTCAGGCAAGCACGCGTCCCGAGTGTCTTTGCAACAACAACCGATCATGACGCCCGTCAAGTTTGTTCTCAGTTACACAGTCGTGCCCTTGATGGCGATTGTCGCTGTCGCGACCTGGGCGTCGCTTCATGTCTCCGCGGAAATCGATGCGCGACAGTACGCGTCGCTCTCGGCATCCTATGCAAGTTTTCCGCCGGATCTCAGGCGCAGTATTGCAGAAGTGATGAACTCGGGGACGGTCAGCAAATCCGATTATTCTTCGCTGGTACGCCAGTCGCTCGACGATGGCGTTGTCCTCGACTGGCCAGCGGGGGAGAGGGCTGATGTGGCACGCGAGCGGGCGAAACTGGCCGCGCTCGTCAAGGTCGCGGGGATCCAGGCATCGTCGCTGAGGGAATAGCCAGCACGGGATCTTCATACGGGAATTCATGTCGACGCCCGACTTCACGTATTGTCGCTGGTTGCTGGAGTCTGCTCTAGCGGCCAAACGGGATCCCGGTCGGGTGGATCCAGCCGATCCAGTTCGCAACGAGGATCGAGAAGAAAAGCGTAATCGACAGCCCGACACGCGGCGCCAGCGACCATACCATCCGTTGCGTCTTACCCCGATCGTGCATCATGAAATACAGTGCCGAGACCATGCTTGCGATAATCAGAATGAATGCGATGGGGACGAGAACGTGCATGAACGGCCTCTGATCGGACTTTGAGTGGCGGCCCATGCCTGAAGCCGCAAGATAGCCGACCATTTTAGGCGCTGCACATCAGCATGCGCCGCGACGTGATGCCACAGTGTCGATAAGCGTGCAAGCTACCCGTCGCGCTGGATTTGCCGGGACACATGCGGTCGTGTGCGCCAGCCCAGCCAGCCTACCGGACGAGTTGCGTGATAATGTCCACGACTTCCGGATTGGCCAGCGTGGACACGTCTCCGGGATCCTGGCCATTGGAGATGGCGGCAAGCACGCGTCGCATGATCTTACCGGACCAGGTCTTGGGCATGCCGGGAACGATGACGACCCGATAGGGCTTCGCGATGGCGCCGATCCTGGCAAAGACAGTGTCCGAAACCTCTTGCGCAATCTCACGCGTCGGCTCTACGCCCGGGCTCGAGCGCAACCTAGAGTTCGGGAGGGCCTT
>NZ_CYGY02000027.1 GCF_900007165.1 Paraburkholderia piptadeniae | reverse complement strand
TGATAAATAACCTTATGTCAAATTGCACTCGCCATGGCCTGCGGACCGCGGCAACCTGTCCTGCTTTTCCCGCCTTGATCAGGCAAGCCCGGCCATCGGGACCAGCTCGCAGCAGCGCTGCAGTATGGCCTGCACCGACGCGGGCCTGGTCATGACCGCATCGACACCTGGCCAGCTGCGCGTCGGGTTGCGCGCCGCTGACAGCAGCACAATGCGGCAGCGCCTGGCCCGTCGCCTGCACAGGTCGATCGCCTCGATTTTCGACGCGCCATGCGGCTCGCCATCCAGAAAGACCAGTTGCGGACGTAAGGCAGACAGGCTGTCCGCAAGGTCTTCGCAGCTGCTGGACGCTGCCTCAAACCCCTGGAGCTTCGCCATCTGCAGCACGGACGCCGCAACCGGCTCGCGCTCGTGAACCACGAGCAGCCGGCGGCCGGCGCCAGGCGACGTAAAGCGGCTCGCTTCGGCGTCGGCCCTGAGCCGGAGCTGATGCGAGCGCCAGAAAAGATGAGCGACCTCATAGCGCGCACGTGCGCGGGCAAATGCCAGCGACTCGCGTCCTTGCGTGTTGAGAACCGCGCACAGCGCGTCGAACGCCTCAATCAGGCTGCCCGATGACGCGGCAAATGTCTCCCGTGTGCCCATGAACGCCCTTATATTCCGACTAACCAGGTAAAAAGCATAGGTCGTACGGAATTCATCCGGATGAAAGCAGGTCAATTTTGCACGATTCCTTACAATGGACGCCAATTTTGTCCGATTTTTTCCTGCTCAATACCGTCTGACAAGATTTTGTTCTCCGGCCTGCGTTCCGCGCACGCACGCGATTACGCCGACTTTGCCGACACATGCTATTATGTCGTCAATGTTGGCGCATACGGAGGCCGCAATGATTGTGGATGAACACGCGAAGGTGGTCGAAGACCGCGAAGATCGATACGTCCAGTTCAGCATTCAGCTGCCGGCAGGCGTCAACCCAGCGGTCGCGGAATCCTTCCAGGCAAGCTTCGAAAGAGCGGCACGCCTGATGTTTTCAACTCCCGATGCGAGTCGGGACGTGGTCGAGCGTGCGGACGAAATTGTGCGCCTGGTGACCCGTCTCATCGAGCCATCCGACGAGTTGCTGTTTGAGCGGCAGCAACGAATGGCGACAATGCGCGCCATTTTCGAATCGGGCGACTGGCTGACGTCTGAGCAGATTAACGCCCTGCAGCAGACGCCGCCGGGCAGCAAATCGCAGCCTGCCAGCGACTGGAAACGCCGCGGTCGAATCTTCAGCGTGAACGTGAACGGACGGGAGTACTTTGCGGCATATCAGTTCGATGCCCTGTGCCAGCCCTTGCCCATCATTCGCGAGATCCTTGCCGCGCTCGGGCCGGTTGCCGATACGTGGAAAATCGCAGCGTGGTTTCATGCTCCGAACGGCTGGATCGCGACGCAGGGCCCGGGAGAACCCCGGCCAGTGGCACCCAAGGACGCGCTGGACAGACCGGATGATGTCCTGGCAGCGGCTGGTCACCATCATGGGAGCTACAGCGCGTGACCTGGGTCCCTGCTCCGCGTGAGATCGAAGAGTTCGTACTGGAGGAGATAACACGAGAAGACGTGCAGGAGTGGTATCACGTTTATTCAGTCGATCCGCATCCGAACACGGCGTCCGGTTTTGCCAGGGGCTGGGGCGACACCCGGTTCGCCCCGCTCGAACAACCGGACGCAACGCCCGTCCATACCTACTACGCAGCCAGCACGTTTAATTGCGCAATCATGGAGTCGGTCTTCCACGACGTCCCCCTTAACCCGGCAGGCAGCTTCGACCTCGACAAGCTGGACAGCTATCGGATTGCTCGCATTGCATTCGATGATCCGATCCACTGTGTCAGTTTTCACAGTCCGTATCTGCCTGCACTGGGACTGGACCGACACCGCCTGATCGAAAGTCTTCCAGCCTTTTACGCGCAGACGCGCCAGTGGGCGCAAGCAGCATTTGACCAAAGACCAGAGGCTCAAGGTATCGCTTACGGTTCCCGTCGTCATGACGCCGGTCGTTGCATCATGCTGTTCGGTCAGCGAATGCCTGGTTATCCAGACAAACCGTTCAATGTCATCGAGCAGGTGTCTCTCGCGGAACTTCCTGCACGCAGCAGGGTGGTCAAACTTGCCGCGAGTTTGAAGATCGGTATAGCCTGAATACCCGGTGCGATCTCAGTAACTTGCGCCTTCGGCTTTTGAACCGTGCGTTAGGTCGTCGCGAGCATTTGGACTTGCCTGGAGTTCAAGCCCCCGGACTCCGGGAAATCCTTACCTTTTGCGGGTTCGATAGCACATCGGGCCTTCAAGAGGCTAATGCAGCGTTCGTTGAACCCATCGGCCCCGTCTGTCCATCGCGATGTCACGTCAGCCGCGTCGAGGCTCCCCTGTTGCTGCACGATGATGGATGGGTTGGCCGCCCATAAGGCTTCGCAAATAGGTCCGAACCTGTGCGCGTCCTATACTTGATGAGAGCCGCGCGGAAGCCGGCCCCGACGGAGTAACGGACGGGATGACCGTTCAACGGGGCGCGGTAGCGGGGCCACGGAAACGCCTGCGTGAAAAACGTGGGCGTTTTCTTTTGGCGGGGCGAGGCCCTTGTCGCCAAGGCATTCGCGGCGACCCGCGGGCGGGGCCGCCAGGGGGACAAGCCGGCGCTTGCGCTCCTTGGAATCCCGTAAACGCTGCCTTATGCGAGCGCGAGTGCCTTGGTCCTTCCCACTGCGCTGTCGGGCAGGAATCAGGCCCTGCTGGCATTGATCGCCAGGACAAACCCGTCATCATTGACGGAGCTGGCCGGGACGTCTGGACGCGAGAAATCCAACCTGGCGCGCACGCTCAAGACGATGGAGCGGTATGGAATGGTGCACTTCGAGAAAGGCGAGGGTTGCGAGGTCGCGCCACGGATCAACTATTCCGGCATCAGTCTGGAAATGTCGTTCGCGTAACGCCTTTCTTCGTCAGACCGCGCAGGCATGCCGCCAGCGCTGGTCTGGTGGCCGTTCGAATACCACGCCGCAGGTTTAACTGGGGGCGCTTCGCGGCGGGAAACACGAAGACACCGGAATGCGTGCTGCCGGGCACGCCCGACGTTCGCCTACCGGTAACACAAACGGGTAGCGTCAGCGAGGCACTTTTGATAATCCTCCTGACAACTCTGGGCACACCGCCTCTGTTGTTCCGCTACGCTGTCCGGCTCGTTCGTCCGCCCGGAAGAAGTGCATTGACATCGCGCCAAGATCGAATTACACGTGCTCGTCTGGACGGACACACAGAGTTGGTCGACTTTCGCATGCGCGTTGAAAGAGCGCGCCCCGACGACCAACAGGATCGCGCTGATGATCAGAACGCGCATGTTCGTCTGCCACCACATGGCCAAGGTTCCCACCCGAATCTGTCACCCGCGCCGCGCGGCGGTTCCCGCCACCCGACCTTCGCCGCCTCTTTCTCCGGACCCATTGCGCTGTCTACCTTGTCCACCCAGCTCGTATATAGGTTATCGCAATTGGCCCTGCCCGCTCGCGCCGGCGCGGGATTCGCCGAACAGTACCGCCGCCGTGGGGGATGCCGTTGTTGGACTTTCCTGTGCGATTTCAACGTGCCCCACGCGGGCACTGCGTGACACTTGCAATCCACGCTTTCCGGTACATCGACGGCCCGCTGAAGACCTTCGTTGCACACACGCATCGCATCGCTTGCAGTCGCCGGATCGGCAACCTCGAAGGGAGACGTCCATGTATTTTGTTCATCACGGCGTCGCCATCCAGCCATCCGTCTTCAGGGCCGGCAACACGTTTGTTGTCAGGATCTCGATCCTCGAAGAGGACGGCGCAACGACTTCACTCGGCGACTCGGGCCATTTTGCCAACCGGGAGTCTGCCTTCGCGTTTGCCGTGCGTTGCGGCACCGCCATTGCGGACGAGGAGCCGTTGCCGAAACCGCCCTGCACTGTCCGGCATCGCTGAAGCGCGGACAGAAGACGCGGGTTTGTGACCAGAGCCACGCCCCATTCGCCCGCCCGCTCGGCTGAACCCGGGAAGCGCTCGACGTGTCGCCGCGGATGCACATAGTCCGATCAGTCCTCGAAACTGCAATGCACTGCTACCGTCACATATAATTAGGATACCTATTTAAAGTTGCTAATTCGGTTTATGTCAAATTGAGTAGGATATCGAATTTTTGTAAAGACCGCGCTCGCGGCTTTCTCTTCGTTCACACGGCGGAACACAATGGACTCGGCGCGCGAAAAACGATGGTCCAACGTTCTTCGTCTCCCACCTGGCAACTGGACGGCGGCGTCGCGATATTGCAACACTCACTGCACGACACCTAACGCGATGATTTGCTTACGTCCAAGGTGGGTGACTTCAGGCACAGCAGCCGCTGGCACACTTAAAAAGTTGAGGCCCCAAAGAACCCTTCCCGCATTTTTTTCGCGTGTAATTGCGCGTCGCGAACATCAGCCCTTTCCACCGTGTCACCGGAGGCGGTCACCCGCCTCCGGTTCCTACAGGTAGGGTCGGCTACTTCAACCACGATCGATTTCGGGGCTATCTTTCCGTTCACTGATGTTCCGGCCTGCAACCTCCCTGTCTACGCTTCGCAAACCGTTACCGGGCACCACGCAAGACTCGGTACGCGGCGGCGCTGGCTAGGCTTTGTCGCGATCGCCATCTCAGGCGACTGACTTTTTTATGCGCTTGCAAGGCGCAACACTCCCGGTTCCTGACGTTAGCCCGAGAATCCGCCCAGTCCGTCCGCGTGCTTCGAGCAGAGGAGCGAGAAACCGGAAACACACGGTGCGCATTACTTTGCGCGGTGCCTTCAGGAGTTCCGCTTACAGTAACGTGCGCCACGACGGTACGCAACACATCGCGGCGACAATGCACAAAGCACCCGCTTGCTATAACCGGAATCAAAATGCGCAGGGAACGTAGCGGCCAGTCTGGAACGTCGCCAGCAAATGAGACCGCAGCGCAGGATCGAGGCTCTGTCGCCGGATGACGTGTGGAACGTGCGAGAACGAATGGAAGCTGAACCCGACAGGAAACGTTTCGTCGACAAACCGCTCGAATTCCTGTCTGTTCTTGAACGGCGTGAAATCGATAACGCACGACCGCGCTTTTGTCTTCTCGATCTTCTTTCTCATGTCAGCGACGGTATCGGGTATCGAATATGGAGCAGACTCGATATTGAGGATCACCGCACGTTCCGGATAGTAAAGCTTTGCATAGCCATCCATGGTGAACGCGACATCGGGTGGACGTAGCGTGACGATCACGTCCGCATCGGTGCCTGAATTCCGATAGTGCTCGAGCGCGTCGACGGACGAAACGTATCGGTGATTGGTGATACTTCCCGCCAACCGCGTGAGCATTTCCGCCTGCGAAGCAAGCAGGCTCAGTACGCCAAAGGCAAGCACGGGTAAGGCCGGATAAAAGTTCCTTCTCACGCGGGTAAGCATTCCGACGAGTGCAGCCATGACAAATACGAGGCCGTAGCTCACCGTTCGCGGTGAATAGATATCGTATTGCGTCACCGTTCGCAGAAAAAATGCGAGAAAAAGGTAGCCTGCACCGCATAGCGCCAACAGGCGACAAGCCTGTGTATCGAAGTGCGGCTCTCTGCGCAGCGCAGTAGCCCACCCTCGGGGCCGCGACAAACCCCATAGCAATAGCAGCAGCAACACCCCCGCAAGAATGAACTCCTTCCCGATCTGACGTACGAACCTGAACATCAGATAAACGAACGTTTCTGGTGCTGCGATACGCACCATGCCTGTCGGAAAACCTGTCACCAGCGCGTTGAATTTTTCATATCCGACAAAGAAGATTGCAGCTGCTACGAACGCATGCGATGCCCTGATAACCGTCCTTCTGCCATAAGCAATCCAGGTTGCGATAAAAATAACGACCGAAAATGGAGCGAAAACATACCGCGACGAACATCCCACAATAAGCGCGCACGCAAGCAATACGCTATACCAGCGTGATGAAACGTTGTACGCGATTCTGGATATTGCAAACAGCGACAAACAGAATGCAAGCAGAAAGAGATTTTCAGACCACGTGTACAGGTAAAGCCCGATGGTGAGTGGACTTATGATGATCAGAGCGGGAACGAGTACATTCCTGAATGTTTTCATCAGGAAGAAGAAACCTATGAACAGCAGAATGAAGTTCGTGACCTTGCTGCTGATAATCAGGGCACCGAGGTCAACCGACGGCGCCGTCAAGGCAATCGCCATCGGATAACCGCAAGGAAACGTTGCAAAGTAGGCGCCCCCCACCGAGCATCCCTGCCCGCTCCTGATCGATAGGGCAAGATGCAGGTAATTCCAGGAGTCGACGGTCAGGTAACCAAACGAGCTCGCCCAAACGGCACTAATACCCAACACAACAAAAATCGCAGCGAAATAAGCCCACTTCGTCGAATACCAGCGCGTGGTTTCGGAAGCCGCATCCGAAGTAAGCCTGTCCTGAGTCGGGCATTCTGGGCAAGAGGAAATCCCGTTCAAATCGTTTTGCAAATGAAACAGACTTGCAATACGGTTAACAAACCTGACGCGTTTCATTCCTGCAATTCCTCGGGCGTCACGCCCATCGGTTCAATCGCTATGCGGCCACGCCGGTACCCGGCGTGCACGTTGACGGGGCGCGAGCAACGGTAATGCGGGAGGAGCAGGAGCATGGACAAGTTGACACGGTTGTCTCGTTTGCCCGCTGAACGGGGAGACTTGCACTTCGGCCTTCTTAGCGCGCGCACTCGCCGGGACTCGACGAGCAGGCGACGACAACCCCGCCGCCGCAGCTGCAAACAGATAAAAGCACGGCCCGAGATCGAACGACGTGCCTGATATCGACGTGACAACCAGCACACCAGACATCGCCTGCCTGGACGCATAGCAGACCATGCGATCGATCGCTGGCCGACTGTCGGGAATCGGCGTCATGACGGACTTCAAGACAAAGGCGCAGAAAAACATCGTTCCGACAATGCCAAGATTCGAAAGCAGGATGAGAGGAAACCTCGAGGCGCGGGGACTGCCGATTCCAACTCCAAATCCGTAAGTGTCGAACAGGGTGTTCACCGCCTGGCGACTCCATGCCGATCTTTCAATCCCCGACGCGCTGTCTGCCTTGTCCAGCAGCATTTCGAAAAAATCGCCGACAGATTCCATCAAGCTAGGCTTCAATAATAACTGATAGTCAACCTGTGTCATTGCGGGTCGTGCTTTGATAGGTGCGACGCCCACGAATTGATAGTGCTATTGAACTACGTAGATTTCAGCGCGAAATCGAGCGCTAACGCGATGTGCTCGCAATGTCCGCGTCTGGATATTCGTTTTATTCTTTTTGAACAATCCTTACAGGCTTGAAGATAGATCAGGGAACTGTGAGCATCAGTCAGGTTTTCTCCTGGTGATATTTCGAGTACTTGCGTGCGATATCGCACAGACGAGAGTGCTTTAGCTGCGCTGCGTCCGATTAAGGCAATACTGATCAAGTCCACCACTCATGGCTGTCATGCGTTATAGCGTGGACATGCGACGGTAAAAGCAAAAACGGTGAAACAACTGACACTGGCGATGGCGGTCGATCAATGCGCGGAATTCGGAGCGCAGCGCAAACCTACGCGACGCGAGGCGTTTCTCGATGATATGAACAGGCTCGTGCCGTGGGCCGAACTGTGCGTGGTGGTCGAGCCGTATTACCCGAAACGCGGCAACGGTCGGCCGCCAATCGCGCTGGAGCGCATGTTGCGAATTCATTTTGTGCAGCACTGGTTCAACCTTGCCGACCTTGCGTGCGAAGAGGCGCTGTATGACAGCCTCAGCCTGCGCCGTTTTGTGGGCATTGATCTGGGCAGCGAAACCGTTCCGGACGCGACGACGCTGCTCAAATTCCGGCACCGGTAGTGTCGCAGTAAGGCGTTGCGGTAAGATTCGCCACCCCACATGGTTGATGGCCACACAATGTCGAAAACGAAGAAGACGCTGCCTCCAGGCATCGGCAGGGTGCTCAAACGCCTGCACTACCCGGTGGATGTGATTCTGCTGTGCGTGCGGTGGTACGTGGCCTACTCGCTGAGTCTGCGCAACCTCGAAGAAATGATGGCCGAACGCGGTGTTGAGGTGGACCATTCGACGGTGCACCGCTGGGTCATCAAGCTCGTGCCGCTGTTCGAGAAGGCGTTTCACCGACACAAACGTCCGGTCGGTACCAGTTGGCGCATGGACGAGACGTACGTCAAGGTGGGCGGTCAATGGAAATACCTGTACCGCGCGGTGGACAAGGCCGGCACCACCGTCGACTTCCTGCTGCGAGCCCGTCGTGACAAGGCCGCAGCCCGGCGTTACTTCGAGAAGGCGATCAAGCGTAACGGCGAGCCCGGGACCGTCACCATCGATAAGAGCGGCGCGAATCGGGCCGCACTCGAGGCCCTGAACGCTGAACGGGAAACGCCCATCCAGATCCGGCAGGTCAAGTACCTGAACAACCGGGTCGAGCAGGACCATCGCGCCATCAAACGCATCATCAGGCCGATGATGGGCTTCAAGGATTTTCGCTGCGCGCGCATCATCCTGTCCGGCATCGAGGTCATACATATGATTCGCAAGGGGCAGATGAAAGATGACGGCAGTGCCCGAACTGTCGCTGACCAGTTCTATTCGCTGGTTATATAAGTAGTCCTACTTATGGTGGCCACCGCTCGTCCTGCCATCATTATCGCGACAGAACCCTTCCTGACATCCCCGGCAGTTTCAGGTCCGTCAGCAGCACGTCGAAGTTGTTGCGTTCGAACAATGCGCGTGCATCTTCCGCGCTCGCGGCTGGCCACGGCTCGTGGCCGAGTAATCGCACGAGTTCACACGTCGCTTCCAGCAACTCGGGGTCGCCATCAACGATGAGCACCTGCCTTGACGCCGGCTTGCGCGCGCTGGCCGGCGCATTGCCGGCCTGATCACTGGCGTCGAGTACATGCCTGATCTTGCGGGCCAGCTCGTCGCGGCTATAGGGTTTGCTCAGCAGTTGCACATCCGTGTCCAGCCGCCCGTGGTGAATGATGGCGTTCTGCGTATAACCTGACGTGTAGAGCACTTTCAGCCTTGGTACCAGTGATAACGCAATTCGAACCATCTCCGGAGTTGACATCGAACCCGGCATCACGATGTCGGTGAACAGCAGATCGATACGCGCGCCGCTTCTAAGCACAGTGAGCGCCTGCTGTGGATCTCCAGCTCTCAATACGGCATAGCCAAGCGTCGACAGCATCTCGATGACAGTGGCCTGCACAATCCGGTCGTCCTCGACAACGAGTATCGTTTCTCTGCCGCCCACCGCTGGTCTGGCGTTATCCGGCGAACGTTCCCTGACCGTGCCCGTCGACCTCGGGAAGTACATCTTGACCGTCGTCCCGTGATTTACCTCGCTATACAGCCGGATGTGCCCGCCGCTCTGCTTGACGTACCCGTACGCCATGCTCAGGCCAAGGCCGCTACCTTCACCCTCCCGCTTGGTCGTGAAAAACGGATCAAACGCCTTCTGCATCACCGCCGGCGTCATGCCGGTGCCGGTGTCGGTCACGGCCACCATCACGTACTGGCCGGACGGCACGTCCTCCAGACTGTGTGTATAGTCATCGTCGAGCATCGCGTTGGACGCTTCGAGCGTCAGCTTGCCGCCTTGCGGCATCGCGTCCCGTGCATTGATGGACAGGTTCAGAATGACGTTCTCCAGCTGGTGCGTGTCCAGCATCGCATTCCAGAGCCCACCCGAAATGACAGTCTCGATGAGAATGTCCTCGCCCAGTGCCCGTCGCAGCAGATCATCCATACCTCTGAGCATGTCGCCAACATTGACAACATCCGGCGCGAGCGGCTGGCGACGCCCGAACGCCAGAAGATGCGCGGAAAGTTTCGCTCCCTTTTCGATCGCCTGCACCGCCTTGTCAAGCCGTTCGCGCGTCCACGTATCCATGCTGTGTCTGACCGACAGCAGCTCGAGATTGCCGCGCAGCACCTGCAGCACGTTGTTGAAATCATGGGCGACCCCACCCGTCAGCTTGCCGAGGGCCTCCATCTTCTGCGACTGAAACAGTTCCCTGCGGGTCTGCTCAAGCAACGCGGCGGCTTCGCGCTGGTCGGTAATGTCGCGCGTTATTTTCGCGAACCCTACGACCTGCCCATCTTCATTACGAATGGCATCAATGACGACATGCGCCCAGAAACGGCTGCCATCCTTGCGGACCCGCCACCCTTCTGCCTCAAAGTTCCCTTCGCGGCGCGCTAGATCAAGGCTGCGCTGGGAAACGCCCGCCGCAGCGTCCTCAACGGAATAAAAGCGGGAAAAATGTGAACCCAGGATTTCGTCCTGGCGATAACCTTTGATCCGTCGTGCACCCGGATTCCACTCGTCACAATCCCGTCGGGATCCAGCATGAAAATCGCATAATCGCTCACGCCTTCGACCAGCATCCGGAACGCCCGGCCGCTATCGATAGCTTCGTCATAGGCGTGCCGCGTGCCGCTCGCGTCTCTAACCACGATCGCCAGTTGCGGGCCATCCGGCAGCTCAGGTAAAGCAGTTGCGACGAATTCGGCCCAGAAACGGCTACCGTCCTTTCGCTGACACCAGCACTCAAACTCGGTACTGCCCTCTCCGGCAGCCCGCTCAAGACTGACAAAAACGCGCGCTGACTCGTCTTCATCAGTAACGAGCCGCCCGATGGGGCTATTAACGATCTCCTGCCTGGTATAGCCAAAAATGCGCTCGCACGCGGGATTCCAGCTCAGCACCTCGCCTGCTGCCGTGCTGGCAAAAATACCAACAACAGTTGATGACGTCTCCCACGCCTGAAGCCATGCTTGCGCAGCCACGATCATTCCCCCCACCTCTTATATGGCCATCGCCGGAAACGTGATCTGGCAGCGAGGGCTCCGCCGGACTATCGCGCTTCTTGGGAAGCAGCGATCCGCCAGACACATCTGGCTTCATGACGCCCTGTTCGTTAGCTCCAATGCTTTGCTCGAGTCGCCGGTCGATGCCCGTTCACGTCATGTTGACAGAGAATAGACAGCAGGATATCCGCACGGACGTCGCCGGTCGAGTGCACGCGTTTTCAACGCGTGCTTCCTTGATGGCACGCCTGTAGCCATGAAGGCAGGGAGTACGTTCTCCGCCGTTAATAGTTGCACCCGTTCACGCTGCGGAAGCCTTCGTGACCGCTAGTCAGAATCGCGAGGCGCGGGAAGGCACATTTCAGGTTCCGCGGCAAAGGTCTGAACATAACGTTTCTCGCGCCGACCAGCTGTCTTGTTATCTATCTCGCGGATCAAGGTCACGGCTTATTTCCACGAGAACCGTTTCCCTGAACTGGCGACGCTGGCACATCATTCTTGACGAAGCGCTGAACGTGGATGCCGCGAACACGCAATCGCTGGGAGCAGCAGGGAATTGCCTCGCCTCTAGTACTGGACGAGAATGGTCACGCGACGATTCATTGAGCGTGCAACGGGATCATCACCTACGATCAGCGGAAAGTTGTCAGCCCGGCCGACAGCGGCAAGGCGCCGTGGTTCAACACCCCTGTCGACGAGAAAACGCACGACGGCTCCCGCCCTCGCCGACGACAGCTCCCAGTTGGATGCGTATCGCACATTCGAAATGGGCACGCTATCCGTGTGTCCTTCGACGAGTACGTTGTTCTCCGTCTGTTTGCGCAGGACCGTCGCGATCTCATCGAGTACATCGGATGACTGGGGTAGCAGGCGCGCGTCGCCGGAATTGAAGAGAACACGTGCATCGATGCCGATCTCGACTCCCTGCACATCGTTCTTGACCGTGATCTGCCTCTTGTCCTTGATCGTCTCGAGCTGCAACAGCAGGTCCCTCCTGGCAGCCTCCCGCCCGGCAGCGACTGCGTCGACGCCGGCCTTTGCCACTGCGGTCCTGTCGTGACTGGCGCGCGCCTCCAGAGACTTGATTTCGACTTCTCTGGTTTTGGCAAGCTGCAGCACGTAAAGCGCAAGGAAGAATACCATCAGCGTAGTGATCAGATCAGCGTATGAGAGCAGCCAACGATCCGAACCTGCGTCGGAGTCGGCATCCTCGTGCTGGCCGGATGTCTTGGCGGCCTGACGCCGGTAGCCGTATTGGGTGTCCATTGACTGAATACCTTTCTTCGAAGTACGCCCGAATGCGATAGTCGCGTGGTCCGGCCTGTCAGGCGAGCAGCTCGGCCGCGCGCCTGCGGACATCGCCTGCCAGCCGCGTCTCGATCATGTGCGGCGATTCCTTGCGCGAGATCGCCAGCAGGCCATCGAGGTACAGGCGGCGGAAGCGCAGCTCGCTATCGATCTGCGCCCTGATCTTGCCGTGCAGCGGCAGAAAGACGAGATTCGCGGCGGCCAGCCCGTATAGCGTCGCCACGAAGGCGACCGCAATGCCCTGCCCGAGTTCGGCCGGTTCGAGTATGTGTCCCGTCACCTGGATGAGGCCCAGCACCGCGCCCAGAATGCCGAACGTCGGTGCATAGCCGCCCGCCTGCTGCCAGATGCGCGCTGCGGCCATGTGGTTGCGCTCGTATGCATCCAGTTCGCGCTGCAAGGCATCCTCAAGCACCGCTGTAGGGACGCCACTGGCAACAAGCTCCAGGCCTTTCTGCGCGAACGGGTTGAGTCCCCCCGTATCGATCGACTCGAGCGCAAGCATGCCGTTGAGCTTGGCCTGATCGCCCCACTCGAGCAACAGCGCCAGGTTTTCCCTGTCGACCTGGCGTGCCTTGAGGAATGCAAGGCGAATCTGGGCTACGCCGTCGAAGAATCGCGCCCACGTGTTCTGGATCATCACCGCGGCCAGCGTGCCGCCCAGAACGATGACGAGTGCCTGCGGCTGCAGCAGCGCGGCAAAGTGCCCGCCCTCGAGCGAAAAGCCGACAACGATTGCGGCGAGCCCCAGCAGAGCGCCGAATAGTGTGAGAAGGTCCATGAGATCCTTGATTACTTGTGAAGCCGGGCCCGCATCCGGTAGAAGCCCGTCTTCGTCGCTCCCTGTCCGTCAGTATGCTCAGACGCCCAGAACCGGAGCCGGCCCTGCGGCCGAAGCAGACGATCGGATCGTCCGGACAGTCTCCATGAACCGCTGTTCGATATCGCCGACTTCCACGGGGTCGATCTTGATGTCGCGCCGCATGACCCAGGACACTTCTTTCTTTCGCGCCTCGGTCATCACGCCCAGCAGGCGGTCTGCGATGGACTGATCCGGCATCGCGACGAGCATCTTGGCCAGATCGTAGGTGTCAAAGGCGCTCACCGCGTCGAACAGCGAGCGCTGGTCGACGAATTCGAGATCTTCGAGAGCGGCGACCTCTCCCGGCGCGCGGCGCGCTGGCCGGGAAAAATACGTGATCCCTTTTTCTTCCACGTAGTTCAACACCTTTGTCTTGCGAAAGGCAAAGACGTCTTCGGCAATTTCTGCCCGGGAAAGCTTGTTCAGGATCATCTTCCTCTCGACGCCGATCAGCGCCTCAAGGTCGTTCAGTTCGATCAACTCGAGCTCGCTCGCCACCGACACTTCCAGATCCTGGTCCGCGACGTTGTGCGCACGTTCGGTGATCCGCTTCGGATCGAAGGTGACGAGCTGACGGTCCGATGCACCTTCGGGCGCGTTATGCCTGGTGGCCGCTGAACCCACGAATTCCGAGCGGCCGGCTTCCATCGAGATCAGGTTGAGTTTCTCCATGCGCCTGAGCATCACCATCACGTGAAGACGCGAGTGCCCCGCGATGGCGCGGCACTTCTTGATCACCTCACGCAAAGGCACCGAGACTTCTTCCGTCTGGCTTCGCCAGCCGCGCTCGGCCTGCGCTTCGGCGCCGGCCATCAGCGAAAGGACATGGGCGTAGGAGATCACGCCCGGCATGAAGTCGGCATGGGTGTATGTGGCGAGCAGATCGTCCTTCTTTTTCACGCGGCGAATCATCGTGCGCACAATGTGTCTGAGCAGCGGCGAGACACGTTCGAGTTCCTCTTCAACCACACGGGCATTGACCACTGTCAGCTGACAGAACGTCAACGCTTTTGCCGTGTTCCCTCGTGGCTCGGCCGGAAGCAGCGCCGCCTCCCCGAAGAACTCACCTTTTCCGAGCGTGGCGACGATAACCTTCTTGTCCTCGCACTGCGTCGAAATCTCAACCTTTCCGTCCGCAATGACGTACATGACGGATTCCCCGCCGAATCCTTCGGAATAGATCACCTCTCCCGGTGCCGCCGTTCGCGACCAGGTTGATTTCTGCTGTTGCAATTTCATACCCCGTTAACGTTTGCCGATGCGCGCCAACGCCGCCCGTGCAGGGTTTTCGACGGCGCCGAATTGTGACTAGTTATCGACAAGCTTGGTCTCATCTTTAGCGTCACGAGCGACGATTTTGAACGTGTGCAGGCGTTACTAAGCGTCGCCTAAAGAATGTCCTGGCGCAATCGTTTGCGCGACTCCGACTGTTGCCGCGGCGTGGACAATAGTCGACAGGTGCATTTGCGTGATGGAGGGTGCGTGAGGACGGCGCACCCCGCGATATAGAACTTTACAGATGGCGTGGGCCAGCGGATTCGAGGACAGCGACCCAGTCACGTTGCCAGAACGTCCAGCAACTGCTCAATGCTCATGATGCGGATACTGTCTTCGAGCAAACCCAAAAAGACCTTGTCGTACAGGATCTCCTGGTCGCGAACCGATAGATCGATGCGTGCGGAAGCTATGGCCAGCGCAGCCCTATGAGCCGACTGGAGGATCTGTAGGGACGTTTTCTTTTCCATGCCTGTATAACGGCAGGGATGGGAAGAAATGAACCCTGTCCTTCGGTAATCCACAGGATAACGGCGTTCGCGGCGGTCACGCGTATCAGCAGTGAGTCCGGGCACATAATATTTTCGACCCGGATTCCTCGCGAATCTATTTAGCTTTCCTATTGTATAAGGCCGTGCGTCATAGACGACCGGGAGCGCATTGGCGCCAACCCACCCCCTATCCAGCCTGGCGCATGGCAATGGCCATTGCCATCGTTAGGTCGACATGTGGAAAGGTCGACTTAGAACGGCAAAGTTTGGCTCACTTGCGCGACGCATGGGAAAGCGTTCACAGGCCCTTCTCTCAACGAGGCCGGCAAAGTCAATATAGCGACGTTGTGCTCAGGGAGTTTTTGTTCACTTTTCACCGCCCCTTTTTGAAATTTTCACCCAGTCCAGGCTGCTCCATCGCAACCGCTCCTGGCTGAGCCTTGTTGCACCTTGTACACGGCAAGTGCGTCGAGCAACGATTGCGTGGACTGAGCGATATGAAATCGGGAAGTGAAGCACTGTCTGGCACGCGTGCCCATGTCGGCCCACTCGCGTCGCGAAGCGTCCAGCCAGCGGTGCAATAAGCGCACTGCCCCTGCCAGGTCGTCCTTGTCCACGAAGCCCGCGCCTGACTGCTCGATCTCACGCCAGATGTTGACCTTGTCTGTTATCAGCGTCGGCAGCCCCGCAGATAACGCTTCCGCCACAGAAACCCCAAAGTTCTCCTGATGCGAGTTAAGCACAAAGGCGTCGGATACAAGGAATGCGCCCCACTTGAGGTCGTTGTCGAGCATTCCCGTCCACGTCACGCGCTCTGTCAACTGCAACTCGGAGCACAGGGCCTTCGCCACCCTCGCGTACTCGCCGTCATCGGGGCCGGCGATGATCAGTTGCACATCGTTAATCCTGTCCTGGGGAGTATCTTGTACACATTGAGCCAGCGCTCTCAGGGTAAGGTCGATTCCCTTCTTTTCGTGGATCCGCCCAAGAAAGAGCAGATTCTTTTTACCGCGCAGATGCGGAAACCTCGACAGGAAAAGTTCGCGTTGCCTGTCGGGATTGCCAACGGCACCCGCTGTGCCGTAGCTGACGACATGCTCGTTGCAGCGGTACGGGCGGAACGATTGGCGAGCCAATAGACGCTCTTCCTCGCACGTAAAGAAAACGGCATTTGCATCGCGAAGTACCCGATAGTCCGCCCATGGCCAATAGAGCATCTTTTTGAAGTGTTTTAACGGGTAGCGTTGTTTGAAGTACGGATCCAGCATCCCGTGCGTGAACACGTAATAAGGTATTCCCGATCCGCGTAGCGCGCGCCAAACGCCAAACGATGTGTAGTTCCAGATGCCGTTGACAATGACAAGGTCGTATTTCGGCGCGTTGGCCTGCAGCCATGGGACCAGCTTCGGGGAATACCTGTATTTGCCGAACCCCGGGCCGACGGGGTGGCAGATGATCTCGCACTGATCGAGTGAGCGCTCGTCCGGTCCGTCGAGCGTGAGGATCTCGATTGAGTTTCCTCTGCGCCGATGCTCGCGAGCCGCCTGAACGATCCCCTCAATCGGCCCGCCATACGCAGGATTGACCGTTATGATGGCGTGAAGAATTCGCAAGCCCATGAAAGTAACCTTTAAATCGCGGTCGGCCCTGCCAATGCGCCTTCTAACAGCATCGCGGGGATGGGGAGCAATTCCAGCTGAGCAATTCCCATTCCCTTTCGACCCTGTCAGCTTGCGTGCACATCATTGCGCTTCAGGCATACGTTTGCGAGAGCGAGCACGTTTTCGGCGAAGAGTTCGGGTGTCCAGTCATGGATTGTTGTTTCCGCGTTGCGGGCGAGCTTTTCGCGAAGCGCATGGTCTTCGGCGAGCTGCCTCATTTTTTTCGCGAGCTGCTCGACGTCGCCGGGTCGAACAATGAAACCGTTGATTCCGTCGTAGACAAGTTCGTTCGCGCATCCGCAAGTCTGCGACACGATCGCTGGCCGCCCCGCAGCCATCGCCTCATTGACGCACAGCCCCCACTGGTCGAATGCGCTGGCGAGCACAATGAAGTCGGCAAGCGCATAAAAGGCCGGCATGTCGCGGTTCAGCACCGCTCTGAAAATCAGGACCCGCTCGCTTAGCCCGAGCGCGGCAACCTGTTCGCGTATCGTCTGCTCGAGCGGACCCTGCCCGACCAGGACGAGGGACAACCCTCGTTACGCAAGCCCTGAGCAGGCGAACGCCTCCAAAACGAGTGGCACATTCTTGCGCTCCACAAAGCGGCTCACGCACAGCACGTATCGCGTCGGCAAGGCGAAGCGGTATCGCTCGCTGTCGGCGTGTGCGCGCGCATGCCTTGCGGCGTCGCAGAAGTACGCAACGTCGATGACATCAAGGCCGACACGTGATCGGTGCAAGGGAATGCCGAGCGACTCGGCGTATCGACGATGTTTCTCACCGGCCACAAGTGCACCATCGAAGCGTGAGACGAGAATTCTTTTTAAGGCTTCCTTGAGTCGGTGCCGTTTGCCGTCGTCAGCCTTCGAGTCCGACATATAGACCAGCTTGAATCGACGCGTCAGCGTCCTCACCAGACACAGGTAAATCGAATAGCTGGTGTTGTAGCCGAGCGTGATGACAACGTCGGGGCGCGTGGCACGTACGATCACGCCGAGCCGTGCCGCCACCGTCAGCCAATGCTTGCGGCCTGCAACGGTACCCTTGAAGACTGTAATCATCTCGGACGGCACATCTTGCAGGAACGCCCTGCGATCGCTTTGCGGATAGTCATAGAAGCTGGTGTATTCGAACAGCTCTACGAGGGATACCTGACATCCGTGTCTCAAGGCGAGCTGCACGAGCGCGCGATAGCGTGGGATGTGATAGTCGCTCAGGTTGCCGATAACGAATTGAATGCGCATAGAAGCGATCTAACCAGGTGCCATACGTCGCGTTTCACTGCTGCTGCGTGAAGGCGCGGGACGTCTGGCCGCACGAACGGATTGGCCTCAATGCGATCGGCCTACCGCACAGAGAAAAAAACCGTCTCCGCGCTGCAATCATTGGACTGGCCTCGTCAGCCCGACTCCCTTTTTTACATTTTGACTAGTGCGTCTTTACGCCAGAATCTGGCTCATTTGCGCCATCGGCAACGCGCATGAAGATTGGGTCAACAACCGATTACGCCATGGGTGTGCTTCCCACCAAGCGCGGTGAGCTGCAAATGGCGGCTGGCGTGATTTATGCACGAGTTGCTGCGCCGACGCGCGAGAAGGCGAAGTGCTGGTTGGGGACACCCAGGGGTGCACTTGGCGAGCAAGTAGTAAGCGCGTGGGAGGACACGAAACCATGAACAATCTCTTCTTCAGAAGCACGCGTCGAGTGCTCAAAGGTGCAGCGTCGCTCATGCCCGACGATTTCTATTTGGCGCTTTCCCATCGTCGAAGAATCGGGCGGTTCCCGAACATGAAGCATCCGACGGCTTTCAACGAAATGATTCTGATGCGATGCCTGCACCCGGATCCGCGCTGGAGCAGTCTGACCGACAAGCTGAGGGTTCGCGAATACGTAAGGGAACGCATCGGGGAGAAGCACCTCATTCCGTTGCTTGCGGCCCCCGATGTTTTTACGAAAGAGGTTTTCGACTCACTCCCCTCATCGTTCGTCATGAAAGCGAATCACGGTTCCAACTTCGTCGAAGTCGTCTGGGACAAGTCGAAAAGATCGTTCGAAGAACTGCGTCGCCTTGCCGACAGATGGTTGAACATTGACTATTACCGGGTCGCGCGTGAACAACACTATAAGGGCATTCAGCCCCGCATCTTCTTTGAGACCCTGCTTCTGGACCGATCGGGCACCGTTCCGGCCGATTACAAAATGCACATGTTCGGCCACGGTCCAGACGGTCCGATAATTTATACGGGTATCATTTCCGATCGTTTTGGCAAGCCTCGCGCCGATGTCTACGACCCCCGGTGGAACAGGCTTGACCTGGCGTGGGGCGACTACGCGCGCAGCGAACGCGCCGTGGCGCGACCGTCGAACTGGGAAGAACTGAGCAACGTTGCCATGCTGCTGGCCGATGGGCTCGGCTACGTGCGCGTGGATCTCTACGCGCATGACGAGCAGATATTTTTCGGGGAGCTGACGTTTACGCCCGGGGGCGGGACGATGCCCTATACCCCCGATCATTGCGATTATGAGTGGGGAAGTATCCTGAAAAACGCCAACTACTCCGTCGCTTAAGGATAGGTGCACAAACCACCGGCGAACGCCCGGGATTGCGACAACGCGAGCATCGAAGGTTTGCCAGGGCGGGGCATGCAGGTAGAGTCCAGCTGTAATCGTTGAAAGTAAAGCCTCTCACCCACTGGCGCTCAAGGCAGCTCAAGCCGTGGATTGCGCGGGGACCAAGGAAAATACCGGGAAATGAACGATATCGTTTTCAAAGATGAAGCGCTTGTGACCGCATCGGGCGAAGCGGCGAACAAGCCTTCTTCGATGAATTGCAAGGCGACGTAGCTGATTGTCGACTTCTATGTCATCCTGATCAGTTGACGCTTTATTGTATGGAAGCGTTCTCCACCAGACCGCCTGCCTGATCCAGAGCCACGAATGTTAAGCCGACTGGGTATCGATCAATGCTGCGGCCTTTTCCAACAACATAGGGCGGGCAAACAAATAGCCTTGCACCATCTTGATGTCCAAAGACCGTAGCATGGCCAGTTCGGCGGCAGTTTCAACGCCCTCCGCGATGAGGACGCTATCCGTCTCCCTGGCAAAGACCACCATTGCCGATGTCAGGGCACGCTTGCTCAGGTCGTCTTCGATGCCACGAATCAGGCTTGCGTCGAGCTTGATGAGATCGGGATGCAGGCGCAGGACGTGACGCATGCTGGCGAAACCGGCACCGGCGTCATCAACCGCGACGCGTACTGACGCCGCCCTGAGCGGCGCAAGGGCTTCGATAAGCGCTCCATAGTCCGCCACATGGCTATGTTCCGTGAGTTCCAGCACCACACGCCTGCCCGGCATTCCTCTCAACACCCTGGTGAGGTCGCCGCACAAAATGGTGTCAGGGGAAACATTGACGGCCACGTAAGCCGGTTGAAGTCGTGGTAACCCTTCCAGTGCCTGGCGAATTGCAGCGAGCTCAAGCTCTTTTCCCAGACCGACTTTCGCGGCGCTCGCAAACCATTCGTCTGGCGACCCATGACGGAAGCGGGCAAGCGCTTCGAAGCCGATCACGTGTTCATCGTCCAGCGAATAGACAGGCTGATACACGACCGACAGTTCATGGTTGGTCAGGACCTGACGTATGCGTGCGACCATTTCGTCATGCTCGTGGGTAGCGTCCCACTCACGCTCGACCTCGTGAGCCACGAGTTCCGCGAAGGCCGCCATCACCTGCAGGTCCCGCTGGTTCAATGAAGGATCCCGTGCGTGGTTAAAGCAGCACAAGGCCCCGTAGACCCGGCCGCCTTGCAGTCGGATCGGCACGCTCAGATGTGCTCCGACAGGCCAGGTCGTCGTGGTCGGGAGTCTCTGGGCCGTGGGTACGCGCAGGGTGTCGCGGATGAGGCCAGGCAAACGACCGTCGACCACGCGGCCACATAAAGTCTCCGCGAGTAAGCACGAATCACCCACCGCCATCGGTGCGGTCGCTGCGGCGTCGACTTGCCGGAACACGAGCCGTTCGCCGGTAAATTCGGCGACGAATGCGACATCCATGCCTAAATGAGTGCGCACGGCCTGGACAATGCGCGCGATCGCGCCGATTCGCCCGCCGGAGGGGCGCCGACGCAAATGCGAAAGCAAGGTACTGATCATCGCCCTGGCTTGCATAAGTCTCCTGTCGCAGGGGTGCGATCGAGGCGCCGCATGTGCTTATGTCTTGTAGAGCTCATCAAGGCGGAGGGGCCACCCCATCAGACGCTCACCACTGGATAAGCGCGTAACGTTGCGACTATGCGGCCACCACGCGATTGCGTCCCTCACCTTTTGCGCAATAAAGCCGCTGGTCAGCCGTGCGGAAAATCATGTCAATCGAGTCGCCATCCGGGCCGAACTGCGCGACGCCGATGCTGACGGTGAGGGCGATTTGCTCTCCCGGGGCGGCCTCGAACTGCCTGCCGGCGATCGTCGCACGAATCAGGCCGGCGATCGTACTCGCAACGTCCAGCCTGGTTTGGGGCAACAGGATCATGAACTCCTCCCCGCCCATGCGTGCCACCCCTTCGTACGGGCCGATCACCTCGACACATTTCTGCACGAAACTTTGCAGGACAACGTCACCGGCTTGATGTCCGTAGCTATCGTTGATCGCCTTGAAGTTGTCAAGATCGAGCGCCAGCAACGAAAACGGCGTGCCGTCGCGCTTCGCGCGCGCGATCTCCTCCTCCACACGGACAATGAAGTACCGCCGGTTCACGGCACCGGTCAGCGGATCTGTGGCGGCGAGGTGTTCGAGCTTCTGGTTGGTCCGTTGTAGTTCCTCGAGCGCTCGCTCGGTGCGGATGCTCGCCGCGGCGAGCCGTGCGATCATCACTTCCTGACTGTAGACGGTCGCAAACGAGCGCGTGGTATGAAAGGCCTGGACGACGGCGTAGCTCAATAAAAAGAAGCCGCCCGCAAAGATCAGGTGGGCGAGCCACCACATGTGGTTCCAGGGCCGCCCGAGCAGGAACGCGAGCGATGACAGCGCGAACCAGGTCACCGAGATACCGAACGTGACCATCAGCGGCGAACGAATGCGGCGGACCATCAACGCGGTGACGTTGAGCGCCGAAAAGAGCAGCGCGGCGGACTCCAACGAGCGTATGAGACCCACACTGGCGATCGTTGTACTGGCCACCGCCGCGACGAATGCGTCAATCAGCACGAACGCGGCAATCCATGTTCCCCAGAGGCGAATGTTCGTGCGCGTGCCAGCTTCGTCGGGCTGGCGGCCGAACGAGAGCAACCCGACGAGCAGCAGGACGGCCATCGCCAGGCGTGAGGCGGGTCCGTAAAGCAGAAACAGCCACATATGGTGGTGGGCCAATCCCGTGAACGCGCCATGCAGCGTATAGATCAGCACAAAGCCCAGAAAGCCGAGCGTCAGCCAGCGTAGCAGCGGTTCGCCCGATGAACGATAGCAGCGCCAGGTGACGTACGTAACGAACGCGCCTTCGGCCGTCGCGGCGGCGATCGCGACTTCGTGGAACGCGTGATTCTCGAACGTGAGGGACGGCGCCTGGACGCCGGCAAGATACGCGATCGCGCCAGCCGGAAGCAGCGCAAACCCGGCGATGAGCAAGCGCGCGTAGGCCCGCGTGACGACGCCAATGCCCGACGCCGGGGTGTGGACGATCAAGATGTCGCTCATTCGTTTCCCCTCCGATCTTTAACAATCGAGTCGAGCGCTACGGTCATTCCTTCAGAGGCTAGCTTGTCACCAGAGGATCGCCAGTCGTTCTTTCCGGCTGTGCTGTTCGCGGTAATCGGCGTCTGGGCGGACCAGCCGGCCACAGGTCGGCGCCCAAACCGCCGTCATGCGCGACTGATCCGTCACCTCACCAGGCCGGCATTCATGCATGGCGCACGGGCCATCCAGGGTGAGCCTAATTTCCTATCATAGGAGGTTTGCTTGTAAAAGCCACTGGCGACAATAACGGGCCTACCCTCGATTTCAATGCATTTTGCGACGGTAGCTTGGTCTTGCCTTGATGCGGGTTTGCGAGCCGGCCCTATTAAAATACCTCGCGAAATCAGGCAATTGCTGTCTGGTTCTTTTCACTTTTTGATCACGTGTGGCCGCGCGTCGGAGTGCGGCAAGCCCTGTGCTCATCGGGTGGGATTCGGGTAACGACGTGCCAGAGAACACTACGAATCAAACCAGCCGCCGCTGCTTCGCATTCAGATCGGCGACGCCCGGCAGCAAATAATGTGCATAGCGTTCGATCGGGAAATCGAACGTTCCGCGCAGATTGATATTTTCAAGATGCGTCGGCGCGATGCGCCGCAAGTCGCCGGCCTGAACGGTCTCTCCACTCGTCGCCTCTATCTGGTCGACCGCGCGCTGCATGTGGATCGTGTTCCATGCCATCACGGCATTGGAGAGCAGAGCCAGTGCCGAGGACACCGCCGCGAGCGAGTCATTGTGCCTGGTCAGTTCCAGTGGAACCCTGCCGGTGTGGATCGGCCCGCTGCACGGTATGGACTGCCTCGCAACGATTGAGCACATGCTGCAGCTCGGCGCGGAACGCTGAATTGTTGAGGTGATCGATCAGGTATATGGTCCGGAATAGCCGCCCGATATGGGTGCCGCCATCGTATACCGGCTGTCTGCGTGCGGCTGAACCGAAGCGCGATAACGCCTGCACGGCGGTGCATTGGCCGGTCTGCACTGAAGCGGCGACCCGCACAAGATCGTCCCACATGCTCGATCAGATTCATCCTGACATCGCGATCGGTGACGGCAATCAGTTCCGCAGGGACGGCATGGTGCTGCGGGACGTGCAAACGCCGGTCGCGAAGATGCGAGAGTCGCGGGCACAGGTCAAAACCCAGGATGCGTGCGAGCCCATTGTGTAGTCTGTATCCATGGGTATCGACGGCGAGCTGGCAACAGCGTCGGCACTGCTTTGACGTATCACGCCTTCGATCGCTGCCCCGGCCTTCAGCTCATTGAGGATGATGGGTTGATCGTAGAAAATACCCCAGCGATCGCGCACATGCGTGTGCATACCGATCGATCTCGTGCGTCGACGCGGGTCGACCCAAGCTTGCCAGACGGTACGAGCTGTTTCCAGCGACATCATGTCCGACGATGCCAGGTCGGCGCGCCTCAATGTGCCGCGATCGGATGCCAATGCATGAATTTCAGCAGCTGCATCGGTGGCCTGTCGCAGTTTCCGTTCATCGGCAATGCGGTTCATCATCTGCCTGATCGTCGCGGAAGCCAGTTCCAGTACCATGCGTGCGATGTCGGCCCGCTGTCAGCGATGTCCCGCGTGCCAGGACCGCCGCGTAGACCATCAGCAATTCGACGCGCGAGCGGGGTTCGCGTCCGAGTAGAAGCGAACTGAAACGCGTCGCGCTGTGAATCTCGAGAATGATTTCAGGCAGTTGCCCATCCGGGCTGGCAGAGAAGATCGCCCGCCGCAAGGCCTCGAGCGCGGGATTCGAAGCTTGCACCGACAGTGGATCAAGATGCACCGCGCTGTCAATATGTACGTCACCGCGCATGGTTGCGTCGCGCTGCACGTTCAAGCTCCGGTCAAGATGTTTGATAAGCGGGCCAAGGAATTCTTTCGGGTCTTGCGGCAGCTTGAGATGTCCATAGAAATGGTTTCGTTTCACTTTCCATTCGTTCCATTCGTCCGCGGCCACTTCAATAGCGTGCTCGCAAACCTCGTCGGGAATCGTATGCTGCACGGGCTCGCGGAGGCCGCCATCAACGCAACCGACAAAACGCTGTTTCAATAGACGTGCTCGGTTGCAGGTCAGTGCCGTGCCGTTCGACCGCGACGAGACGCCGCCGCGCGAATAGCGCGCGCATGCAGGCACATGCCCTGCGGATCGCGTGCTCAGTCGAACGGCGTGTAAGGCAGCGCGCGCTTGTGCCGGGTGCTTTCATAGAAGCGGATGACGGTATCGAACACCGCTTCACTGACGGGCTTGCCTTCTAGAAAGTCGTCGATGTCCTCGTATCGGATGCCGTATGCGTCCTCGTCGAGACGTTGCGGTCGCAACATCTCAAGATCGGCGGTCGGCACCTTGTGCGCGAGCGCGTCGCTTGCGCCGAGCGCGCTGGCGAGCGCGCGGATGCGCCGCTTGTTCAGGCCCGCGAGCGGCAGCACGTCTGCGCCGCCGTCGCCGAATTTCGTGAAGAAGCCCATCACCGATTCCGCCGCGTGGTCCGTGCCGATCACGATGCCGCGCCGCGCGCTCGCCGCCGCGTACTGCGCGATCATCCGCGCGCGTGCCTTGATATTGCCGTGCACGAAATCCTGTTGCTTGTCGTCGTCGAAGCGCAGGCCGCTGGCGGCGAGCGAGGCGAGCGTCGCGTCGGCGGTGGCGCGGATGTCGATGATCAGTGTTTCGTCGGCGCGGATGAACTCGAGCGATTGCTGCGCGTCTGTCTCGTCGTGCTGGGTGCCATAAGGCAAACGCATCGCGACGAAACGCGCTTCGTATTGTGTGCTGCGCAGCCGTTCGACCGAGAGTTGCGCGAGGCGTCCCGCTGTCAATGAATCGACGCCGCCGCTGATGCCGAGCACATAAGTTGAAAGTCCGCTCGCACGAAGGTAGTCGGCGAGAAACGCGACGCGCTGCTCGATTTCGTGCTCGGCGTCGAATGTGCGGGCAACATGTAGTTCTGCCGCGATTTGCCGCTGACGCGCGGCGCGTTCATGCCGGTTCATTTTTGGCCCGAAAAGAGCGCTCATATGAGTGTCGATGATTGCATGAACGCGCCGAATTTGGTGCGTCGGCACGCGTTGTCTGGTTCGCCCCTCTTACGTCGAGGTTTACCACCGGTTCTTGACGTGCCATCAGCAACAGCGCCGGTGGGCTCCCGCGCTCCAGCTGGGCGCCCGCAGCGGCACCAAAGGCAATAATTACGTGCTTCTGCAGCCAGATTCGCAGTAGTTCCCGTTGTTTTCCGGCTGCGGCGAATTGTTATACGGTCGATGTTCCGGTATGTTAACCGCTCCAAAAGTTATATCGGTTGATTTCCGACTTTTGGTGCGTGTTATCCCGCCAGTTGTGATGGTTTTCGTGAGGCTAGACCCCTATCGATTTGACTGGCGTGCATTTTTTCCCCGTGCGAAGATTTTGAAGTGTGGCCACGCCACACTTTCCTTGAGACGACCTACGCCGAAGCTTCGGGGCTTAGCACGCCGAGATGGCTCTGGTGGGATAAGCAACGTCGTTCCACGTGAAATTGAAAAAAAATAGCCCGCATGTCTTCATTGTCTAAGCACGCGGCCTTTTCTTTTTTTGCCTTCGAACGACCGGGGTGATAAAACGCGCCGCACGCGCCTTTCTCCCTGTGCGCGGATATTTGAGTTGACGCCAAACCACGGATGCAGCACCAGAGGACTGCCGACAAAGTAAGGGTGCATCCGCACAGCGGACGACGCTAAAGCCCGAGAGTGAGGATGAGAAAGCGAAATGACCGTGAATCACGACCGCATTCGTTCGGACTCCGTGTAATTTCACATCAGCTTTGTCGGCAGGCGTTCGCGTCCCTCCAGCCTTCTGCCCCGCCCCGGGAGGCAGCCAATCAAATGAACAGCTTGTCTTGAGGTTTGTTCAACGCCTGCCCGCAAGCGCCGGCGCGCGCTTCCGAGCCCGCAGACATGGGCAGGCGTCGAACAAACCTCAAGATGACCGGCGGTTCAAGGCTCCGAAGGGTGGCCCCGTGATGAGCCGGTGATGCGCCCGGCCTCTAGTGCCGCCGTCGCGGACCGGTGAACGTGAATTCCGCCAGCCACGACATTGCGACACGGTATATGAACGGTTGCCAGCGGATCTTTCGGCAAAACGAATAACCTGGCAACGCTTACGAAGTGGGTAAACCCCAGTCCAGTACGCGGACGGTCAGACCATACGACATCAACGCGGCAAAGCTCGGGACTCGTCAGCTCTCGCAGACATGGCCAGCGGACTGATGGATCGGCGCCCGCTCCCGGAACACCGCTTTGATACAACCGCAGACTGTCGATCGATAACCGGCCAAACACCGAGCGATAGGCCATGCGATGGTCGCCTTTGCCGGCCAGACCGCCGCACTGACACACGCTCAGTCGCGTAATCGCTTCCCCAGGTTCGCAGACCCGACTTCAGCCCCCGCTTCTATGAGGACTTGTTTGTCAAGCTGGGGGGCTCTGCGTGAATGCAGGAGCCGCGCCCATGAAGCCACACGCGAACCATCGCCGCCCCTCAGTCCCTCTCCAACGCCGTAATCAAGCGCTCACGCCGCGACAGCGCCTGCAAACCCCGCTTGCCGAGATGCGCCGCGACCAGATTGAGCAGGCCTTCACAAAAGATCAGATACGCGCCCATGCTGTTGCTGAAGAAGCTGCTCTCATGGGGGATCAGAAACGCGTGACGCGCGGGCGGCACCAGCGGCGACGCGAGCGTATCGGTGATCGCGATCACGGTCATGCCGGCCCCGGCAGCCACCACGGCAGCCTCGGCGACGCTGCGTGTATAAGGCGCGACGCTCGACACCACGACCACGTCGCCCGGCTGCAAATGCGCGAGTCCTTGCGCGACGCCGATTCCCTGCGCATCGAGCAATGCGACATCGGTGCGGATCATCCCGAGCCCATAACAAAGAAAACCCGCGAGCGCGCTGAACTGCCTCACGCCATGCACGCGCACGCGCGGCGCGTCGGCAAGCAAAGCCGCCGCGCCGCGCAGATCCGCAGCAGACAGGCGCGCAAGAAACGTCTCGACGTTGCCGATCGATTCACGCGCCAGTTTCGCCACGACTTCGACCTCGGGCGACGCCCCGTCATCAACGCGCGTCCGCGCACGCGCTTTCTTGTGGGTGACCAGCCGTTCCGCCTGATGCGTATAGAAATGCCGATGACGCTGGGCGAGTGAGTCGCGAAACACGCTCTGAAAGTCCGCAAAGCCCGCATAGCCGAGCTTCGTGCTAAGCCGCGTCAACGTCGATGCATTCACGTCCAGCGCCGTCGCCAGATCGGTAATGGTACGGACGGCGACTTCCTCCGGCCGTTCGAGGAGCCGCGCGAGCACCGTATGTGCCTTGCCGCCGAGCGAAAGCCCTGCCTCGTCGCGGCCGATGCGCACTGCCAGTTCGCGCAGCCCGTCCACGCTGCGCGGCGCGGCGCCGAACGTGTCAGGCGCCCTCGCCTCATCGTTATTCGCGGCCGTGCGGCGCGTCTTGCGTTTGTCTGTGTCCATCGATCAACCGGTACTGGGGCGGCGGGTCCCAGGCTGTTCATAAACGAGCCATTCTAAGTGAGACGCCTTGATCACGATATCGGCGGTTGCGAGCGTGTTTTCGTCGTCCCTGTCGGTGGGATCGGTGCGATAGATCGGCAGCGACGCATCGTGAGTGTCTGCGAGAATTGCAAGCGGGTCCGGCGCGCGCCCTCCTTCGCGCGTCTCGCACAGCATGGCGTCGCCGCGCCGCTGCCGGTCACGCGAGGAGTCCGTCACGAGCTGGGCATAGCCGCTCATCGCCGGATGGATTGCGTGATTCGCATGCAGCGACGGCCGGGTGATTGTCTGCACCGAACAGCCATGCGCGCTGTACCCGACACTGAGCGCTGCGGCGCTAACGCGGTGCCCGAACGTCAGATGGAAGCCGCCCGCGCGCGGGTACGGCCAGCCTGTGCGCGACCTCCACGCGGTGCAGCTCGAGCCGTCGCAGATCACGTATATCGAAGAGCAGCTGCCGTTGCGTATGACAACGCATTGGCTGCGAAGGTCGAGCTGCTGCTGGAAGTGCTGGCGAACACGGCGCTCGCGCGGGGGCGGTCCGGTTTCATCGAGCGCAGCTTCACGTATCAACCGTGTTTCGTCCGATCCCCGGCCTTGTTCATCATGAGCGTGATGAATCGGCTCCTGTCGATCACCATCCGCTCATGAAAGCCCTCTGCGACGACATTCGTCCCGGCACTGAACCCGACAGCGCAAGCGTCGCTACCGTCGCTGACGTGCCTCAATGTTCAGGACGCAGCGGATGTGCCTGTCTCCGGGGTAAGGAACTGCCTGAACCGGAGCTCGCCCTGCTGGCGTACTTCGAAGTCTACCCCTGCGTCCGTGAGGGTGAAGAGCGCCGTCGCGAGGGTGTTTTCTTCGTCAGGGTCGGCCGGGTCGTCGCGATAAATCGGCAGGCCCGTGGGTGCCTTGTCCGACAGCACCTGCAGCAGCCTCGGGCCACTGATGTCGCCAGGGGCCGCAAGCAATTGGTCGAGCCGGGCCTGCCGGTCGCCGGACGAGCCGGTGACAATCTGCGCCTCGACGTCGCACCCGGGATGGATAAGATGGTTCGCGTGGCCCGACACTCTGGGGACATCCAGAACCGAACACCGCCTGACTGTCGCCTCAATGCTCAGCAGCCGCGCGTCGCCGACGCAGCCCAGCGTATGGTGAAAACCGCTCGCACGCTGCACGCGGTTGAGGACATGCACCGAGGCATCAAGCGAACCCGCGTCGAGCACGGCGCGCGAGAGGACCATGCGCGGAACGCCAACGGCCGGCTGTCTGATGCGGAGATTGTTGATCGCCTGAACCAGACCTGCGCGATTGACGGCGAAGGTATGTCCGGGCAGTGAGCCGGGATAGTAGAAGCTCACGAACCCGGGCTTGCCGGTTGGACGGATGTCTACCAGCGAACACTTGCCGCGCAGGTATGGGTCGCCGTCTTCGTTGTGCGCGATGAAACGTGCGTCCGGGGCTCTCGCCGCCAGCGTGGTGCAGCCGTCCGGCGCGTTGTGAATCAGTTCGCCCCGGCAGTTCCAGATGAAAACGTCTTCCGCCGGCCAGCCGAGGCCGGCCGCCATGCCGTCGATTTCGGCGACCTGATCCGGATACGCGGCTTCGGCGGCCTGTCGCAGGCCCTGCACAAACTGGTGTCCTCGCCACTGGCTGACTACCCGCCAGGCGGAGCTCTGTCCCATGTACGCGTCCATCACCGGACGCGCCGCTTCACCAAGAGCAATACCAATTTCGTACGGCGAGCCGGAGATGACGGTAGGAGTAAATGCCTGCATAAACATAACCCCTCGCTCAGGCGACGTGCTTCAGGAAGTCTTTCAGCCGAAGCGTAGGCGGCCGTTCGACCAGTTCTGTTGGTTCACCATCCTGGGCAATCCCGCCCTGGTCCATGAACAGCAGGCGCGTGCCGACGCGCTTCGCAAATCCGATTTCATGCGTCACGACAATCATCGTCATGCCTTCGGTCGCCAGGTCCTGCATAACCTTGAGCACTTCGTGCCGCAGCTCGGGGTCCAGGGCCGAAGTCGGCTCATCGAAGAGCATCAGCTTCGGCCGGATGGCGAGCGCCCGCGCAATCGCCACACGCTGCTGCTGGCCGCCGGACAATTCGGACGGGAAGTGATTGGCCCGTGATTCGAGACCGACCTTGTCGAGCAGTGCCATCGCCTGGTCGCGCGCCTCGGCCCGGGAGGCTCCGCGCACCTGGATAGGGCCGAACATGACGTTCTCGAGCGCGGTCATCTGCGGGAACAGGTTGAACTGCTGGAAAACCATACCGGCTTCGAGGCGGATGTTGCGAATGACCGACGCGTTCCCCTTGACGCTCTGACCATCCACCAGCAATTCGCCGCCCGAGATCTTCTCCAGTGCGTTGATGCATCGAAGCATTGTGGACTTGCCCGACCCGGAGGGCCCAACGACGACCACGACCTCGCCGGTATCGATACGCAGATTGATGTCCTTGAGCACGGGCACGTGGCCGAAGCTCTTCGAGACACTGTGAAATTCGACCATGCTCATAGTATGCGCATCCTCTTTTCAACAAGACGCAGCGTGATTGTCATCACACCCGTCAGCAGCAGGTAGATGAGTGCCACGACCGTCCAGATTTCGACCGCCCGGAAATTCCCGGCAATGATTTCCTGTCCCTTGCGCGTCAGCTCGCCCACACCAATGACGATGAACAGCGACGTGTCCTTGAGGCTGACGATGCACTGGTTGCCGAGCGGCGGAATCAGCCGGCGGAATGCCAGCGGTCCGACGACTTTCAGCAGCACCCGGGGCATCGACAGACCCATCGCCAGACCCGCTTCCGTGAGCCCCTTGGAAATTGACAGCAACGCGCCACGTACGACTTCACTGAGATAGGCCCCGGAGTTCACGGTGATGGCGATGATGGCGGCTGTCAGGGCATCGATGCGGATATGTGCAAGCAGCGGCAGCGCGAAGTACAGGAACATGACCTGCACGACAATCGGCGTGCCGCGGATTAGCTCGATGTAGAGCTGCGCCAGAACGTTCAGTACGGTGGGTCCATACGCCCGGAACATGCCGGTAATCATGCCGACGATGAACCCACCGACGAGCCCGACGAAGGCAATGAATACCGTCAGCTTCACTCCGTCCACCAGGTCCGGAAGTGCAGCCCAGATAGCTGACCAATCGAATTCCACAAGTCACTCCTTGTTGACTCATCAACAGCGCGGCGACTTGCGCCGCGCCCCGATTCCGGACGATTACGACTTGGGCGGCTCGGAACCGAACCATTTCTTGTACAGTTTGGCGTAGCGGCCATCCGCCTTGATTTTTATCAGCTCATCGTTCACCTTCGGCACGAGCGGACTGCCCTTCGGGAAGCCGATGCCATATTTGTCACCACTGACCGGGGCGCCCGCAACCTTCACCTTGCCCTTACCTTCCGTGTTCACGAAATACAGGACATTCGGCGTATCGTGCATTGCCGCATCGACGCGACCCGCTTCCAGCGCCAGATATGCCTGGTCAATGTTCGGGAACTGGCGGATTTCCTTCGGCTTCAGGTGTGCCTTGATCCAGTCAATGGTCGCCGTGCCCGTTTTGGCACCGATGACCTTTCCGTTCAGGTCGTTGATGGACTTGATGCTGGTGTTATCGACCTGAACCATGGCCGCGAGCCCGCTGTCATAGTACGGATCGGAAAAGTCGATGGCCTTCCTGCGCTCTTCCTTGATGGTCATACCCGAGAGCGCCACATCGATGTTCTGGGTCTGAAGAGCCGGAATCAGGCCACTGAAATCCATCGGCTGTATCTTGTACTTCCAGCCCTGGTCTTTCGCGATTTCGGCCCACAGGTCGAGGTCAAAGCCGACGTACTTGTCACCTTGCTTGAATTCGAACGGCATGAATGAGGTGTCGGTGCCAACGACCAGTTCTTTACTCTGCGCATGCGCGATGTTCGTGCCGAGCATGGCTAAGGCAATGACCGACATGAGGAAGGAACGACGTCCCATGATTCTCTCCGCAATGATAGACGATGCCCCCACCAGGATGCGGGGGACGGGCGACAACAACCTGGGCGCATTACAACGTACGATGTTATATTTGTACATCGGCACAACATCTGTTGTCACGACGAATACTAGTACACCAAAAACAGACGTCAATAAGAATTCAGTAGTGAGAAACCCTGGCCGCGCGGCGGCGGGCTCAGGAAGGCTCGTCAGGCTGGTGACTTACCGACTGAATGCGGCGGTGTCAGCTGACGTACGAACCCTTCTCGTGCAGGGCCCGCTCGGCGTCGGTCAATTGCCTGACGGCGTCTTTGCCCTCGAGCGCCAGCAGGTGTGCCACGAGGGATTCGGCAATGGCCGACGCAGCGACCAGCGAGGGGAAGAAGGATGGGCTTTCGTGCGAAAACAGGAGCACCTGGTCCGCGTTCAGCGCAATCGGTGACACCGCGCTATCGGTGATGGCGACAAGCCCGCTGCCCTGCTCCTTTGCTGCTTCGGCGACCCGCACCGCTTCGCGGGAATAGGGCGCGAAGCTGACAACAACTGTTGCATGCCCTTTGGCGATGCTGCGCAGCTGCATTTCCAGCGTCCCTGCCTCGCCAGTCACAAGACTCACAGAGGGTCGAAAAAGCCGGTAGCCGTAAACCAGACCAAACGCAACCGGATAGCAGGAGCGGAACCCGGCGATGTGGACGTGAAGCGCTTTCTTGAGCAACCTGGCCGCGTCCGGTATCCGGGCGCCGCTCTGCGCGACGGTCGCCTCGAGGTTGTGCTGCTGCGCGACCGCCATATGTATCGCCAGGGCCTGGCGGGAGCCGCCTTTCAGGAGCGCCCGAGCCTTGCTGCTTAAGGGCTCGGGACGGGTGCGAAGGCGGGCGACGTAGATTTCGCGCAGATCGTTCCAGCCTGGAAAGCCGAGCGTCTGGGACAGCCGGACGAGGGCCGCCGGCTGTACCCTCGCACCGGCCGCCACTTTCCGCATCGAGGAAACCGCGATTTCGTCAGGAAAATCCAGCAGGTACGCGGCGGCTGTCTGGAACTGCGGACTGAATTCCGGGAACCTGGTACGGATGAGCGCGGCCAGTTCGTCGAAGCTGGGTGGCATGTGCGGCCCCGATGAGGTGACAACAAATGTTATGTAGCGGCTGTCATCCTGGCAAGGTGCCCATTCACGCCGCGCTGCGGGATTCGGGACCCGGGGCTGGCCGTCGCTGTTCGGACATGACCATTTCCACAACATCGGTGGCCGACTCCTGCCAGCAGCAGGCCATGTGCAATGAGGCGGTCACGCGCGGGAACGGGGCCAGCGCTGCTCCGATACCGCGCTGGCAGGCTGCAGCGTTGAAGATGACAGAGGGAATGGCGACAACGGGTTGCACGGGTAAACACCGGATCCCAACATTTGTTTCTGTTGACTATAGTAATGGCAACATCCGTTGCATAATTTCGCGGCGGGTGACCGGCCTCGTGAGTCCGTGGGACTTCCAGGTCACGGGTACGCGGCAGTACCTCGACAGTCAACGATGGAGTCACCCGATGGCATTTGAAACGCTTCTTTATGGCGTGCAGGACGGGATTGCCGAAATCCGGCTGAACCGTCCGCACCGGTTGAATGCAGTGACGCAAAAGCTTTACGACGAACTGAATGAAGCGTTGACCATGGTCGAGGCCGACCGCGGCGTGCGGGTTGCACTCATTACCGGTGAGGGTCGGGCGTTCTGTGTGGGCGCGGACCTCAAGGAGCACAAGGCCGGCCGTACGCCCTTTGAGCGCCGGGAGTACCTGCGGGGCGAGCAGGTGGCCTGCAAGCGGCTTCTCACGCTCGGCAAGCCCGTGATCGCTGCTGTCAATGGTTTCGCTCTCGGCGCGGGGGCGGAAATCGCGATTGCGTCCGACTTCCTCCTGATGGCCGAGAGCGCACAGATTGGGCTTCCGGAAATCAGCATCGGCAATTTTCTCGGAGGAGGAATCACGCACCTCCTGCCCCGGCTGGTTGGGCTTGCCAAGGCTCGGGAACTCGTTTTTCTGGGCGAGCGCATTGACGGGCCGGAGGCGGTGCGCATTGGCCTCGCGAATCGCACCTTTCCTGATGACGGCTTCCTGGAAAGTGCCCGCGCTTTCGCCTGGCAGGTCGCCAGCAAGGCTCCGCATTCGATGCGACTCGCGAAAAACCAGCTTAACTTCGCGGGGGAAGGCAGCTTCGAAGCAGCGCTGACCGCAGAGCTGGAGGGCATGATGTTTTGCTCGACGACCAGGGACTGGCAGGAGGGCGTCGATGCGTTTGCCGAAAAGCGTGCACCGGTCTTCAAGGGAGAGTAAGCATGCCAATCCGTAACCTTCACGATGTGTTCTATCCGGACTCCATCGCAGTGGTCGGTGCTTCAAGGGATGAAACCAAGCGCGGTTTCCGGTCCATCCAGAAGCTGCTTGAAGACGGCTTCCCCGGCGCGATTTATCCCATCAATCCCAAAGAACCAGAAATCCTCGGCTTGAAATGTTATGCAAGTGTCGAGGAGATTCCGCAGGCTTTCGACCTCGCACTCGTCTGCACGCCGGCGAAGGCACTTGCAAAAGTTATCGAGCAATGCGGGAAGAAAGGCGCGAAGGGTGCGGTGGTGCTCGCCGGCGGTTTCGCGGAGGCTGGTGACGACGGCCGGCGGCTTCAGGAAGAGATGGTCAGTGTGGCGCGCCAGTACGGCGTTCGCATCGTGGGGCCCAATACCTCGGGCATGTTCAACACCCACAAGAACTGCAACATCGTTGGTTTCAGCAACCTCAGGAAGGGCGACATTGGGCTCCTTTCACAGTCCGGCAACATGGCCCTTTCCCTGGTGACAGAGGCGCAGGCGAATGGTCAGATTGGCCTGTCGACCTATGTCGGCATCGGCAACGAGTCGGACATCCGGTTCCATGAATATCTCGACTATTTCGCGGATGACGAGAACACGAGGGTCCTGGTTGCGTACGTCGAAGGAATGCAAGACGGCGCCGCATTCCTCGAGGGGTTGCGACGCATCACCCGCAAGAAACCAGTGGTCCTGTACAAGTCGGGCCGCACCAGCGCCGGCATCAGTTCGGCGAAATCCCACACCGGCGCGCTTGCCGGCGACTATGCGGTGAGCGAGGGCGTCCTGCGCCAGGCCGGCGCAGTCCTGGCCACGAAATCGGACGAAATCATGTCGCTCGCTGAAGCGCTGTCGCTGCTCAAGCCACTCAGATCGCGTCGCGTGGCGGTGCTTGCCGACGGTGGGGGGCACGCCACGATTGCCGCTGACTCGTTGAGCGAATCGGGACTCTCACTGGCGACGCTCTCCCCGGAATCGCGGGCACGCCTGGCCGGAATCCTTCCGCCTTCGGCCGCGACCGCCAACCCTGTCGATGTCGCGGGCGGCACAGATTCAAACCCCGCCGTATTCGCCGAGTGTGCGCAAATCCTTCTTGGGGATCCGGAGGTCGATGGCCTGCTGATTACGGGACTCTATGGAGGCTATGGCGTCCGTTTTTCACAGTCATTGACGCCCATCGAGATGGAAACTTCCGCCAGGATCGCCCAGATTCACAACGAATCTGGCAAGCCGGTGGTAGTTCACAGCCTCTACGGCAGCTTGTATGCCGATTTGCGCCCAGCCCCGCTGGCCGGTATTCGCGAAGCGGGTATTCCGGTCTACGACTCCCTGGAAATGGCCGTCCGTTGCCTTCAGGCACTCGCTGAGGTCGGAGAAGCACGCTCCCGGACCGACTGCCCGGTACCGGCGCCAGCCAAACGTTCGAGCACTTTCGGGCAGATTGTGGATATCTGCCGCGCCGAGGACCGTGCCGTCGTCCTTGAGCACGAGGCACGGCAGGCGCTGGCCGACGCCGGTGTTCCCATGACTGCGAAGGCAGTCCTTGCACGCAGCCCTGGCGAAGCGGTGGAGGCATTCCGGCAGCTCGGCGAGGTGCCGGTTGCAATGAAAGTCGTCTCGCGTGACATCATCCACAAGTCCGACGCGGGGGGAGTCAAACTGAACGTCAGCAACGTGGGCGCGGTCAAGCAGGCCTTCGACGACATTCTTGCAAACGGCCGTCAATTCGTCCAGGACCCAGACATCTCTGGCGTGCTTGTGACACCCATGGCGCCGAAAGGAGGAGTCGAGGTCATCGTGGGTGTAGTGCGCGACCCGACCTATGGTCCTGTCATGATGTTCGGGCTCGGCGGAATACTGGTTGAGGTACTCAAGGATGTCGTGTTCCGCTCACTGCCTCTGACCGAAGGTGACGCGCGTCAAATGCTCGAAGAGATACGGGCAGCCGAGATTCTGAACGGCGTTCGCGGTGCGCCTCCGACCGATAAGAATGCGCTCGTCCAGTTGATGCTGGGCATCTCGGCGTTGTGTACTGCATTTCCAGAAATTGAGGAACTGGATCTCAACCCGGTGATGGCCTATCCGTCGGGAGTAGGTATTCTCGATGCACGGATCCTGCTCGATGCCGCCCCGCAAACCGCAGCCACTGAATGAATCACGGAGCCAATATGACACCCGTCCCAACTCTGACGGACGCGATCATCACCCGCAGTGACCGCGTCGTGACGTTGACGCTGAATCGTGATGACGTTCGCAACGAATTGACTGGCACAAAGCTCGTGGAGGATATCGAGGGGACAGTCGCGTGGATCAATGCAAACGAAGACGTGGCGGCTCTGATTATCACTGGCGCTGGCAAGGCATTTTCTTCGGGCGGGAATATCAAGCATATGTTTCACCGCGAAGGCAGCTTCGGTGGTGACGTCTACGAGGTTCAGAACCGCTATCGTGCCGGGATTCAGCGGATTCCCCTGGCCATGCAGAAGCTCGAGGTGCCGTCCATTGCAGCAATCAATGGAGCAGCTGTGGGCGCGGGCTTCGACCTCGCATGTATGTGTGACATCCGGCTGGCGGTGCCCGATGCCATCCTGGGCGAGACGTTCATAAACGTTGGAATTGTTCCGGGCGACGGTGGCGCGTGGTTCCTGCAGCGTCTTGTTGGTTACGAGCGCGCGGCTGAACTCACCTTCTCAGGACGCACCTTCAACGGCGAAGAAGCAAAGGCAATGGGCATTGTCCTTGACGTTGCGGCACCTGACGACCTGCTCGAAGCTGCACAGCGTCTTGCACAGGTTTTCGCCAGCAAGCCGCCTCAGGCGCTGCGGTTGACCAAGAGGCTAATGAAAAACGCGCAGCGGATGGAACTCGCGGACTTCCTTGACCACTGCGCAGTCTTCCAGGGGATGTGCCACAACACCGACGACCATATTGAAGCGCTTGCAGCAACGCTCGAGAAGCGGCTACCCATCTTCAAAGGGCATTAGTCGGTTATGGTAATCATATAGCTGCCCCCTCCGTTCGACGCAAACGGCGGCTGGCCTAGAGTCAGGGTGCGAACACCGACGTGACGCACAGGAGGCCGCATGAACAGGTTGGCGCGAGTTTACGTTGTTCACGAAGATAGATCAGCCAGGCGCGGATGTCTTCCGGGCCGAGCACCCGGTCGATCGACCGAAGTGCCGGGCTAAACTGGAAACCTGATGAAGGTAGGACTGCTGTGTGTTTGGCGCTAGTGTCGCGAGTTAGAAATTCGTAGACAAAATCGCTTGACGCTAGCGAGGATGTCGTCGGCCGATTTGGTCCAGTTGAAAGGTCTCGGATCAGTGTTG
>NZ_CYGY02000087.1:3430-3800 GCF_900007165.1 Paraburkholderia piptadeniae | reverse complement strand
CGTCATCGCGCGCAGCAGGTCTGCGTCACGCTGCCGAGGGCACGTTCCGTCACGCCCGTGTGTCCGTACGCACCGGCCACGATCAGGACGGTATCAAGATCAGCGGCCTGGGGCAGCAATATTTCACCGCGCTCGCGGCGCGACATCGTGTGATGGACATGGAAGTCGGCCTATACACCGTACCACCTCAGCGCAGTCGCGAATTCGGAGGTCAGGGGACCGGTTGCAGGCCGATCGTCTTCGGGCTCAGCCAGCATGACCACCCTGCCGTGCGTGGCGCGCTGCAGCAGCGGCAGCGCATCGTGCCACGCACGGGTGGCCGCACGACCGCCATCCCACACGATCATGGGGCGCTCACCCGGCGAGTCAA
>NZ_CYGY02000087.1:0-3420 GCF_900007165.1 Paraburkholderia piptadeniae | reverse complement strand
CTCAGCGGTCAAAACAAGGAGCTTCGACCCATGCCAGACTATCGCCCTGGCTCGCGTGCCGCTGTTCTGTATCCCGAAAGGAGCCATTGATGTGGCGCTCCCACGGGCGGCTGTTTCGGGTCGAACTGGGCCCGTGGAGCTTTGCGTCAACGAGAGGGGCGTGTCATGCGCCCAAGGCCGCAGTGACGTTGACACGCGGAGAAATCGCTAGAGGGCGACTGGCTCAAAGCACGGTGCCGCCCTGACGTTCGTTTGGCTCCTCCGTGAGGGCGTCGAATCCGTGGATCCAGTCCAGGGTGATGCAGCAGGCTGTCGCGTGCGCCGAGGCGGGCGTTGCGCGCCAGCGCGGCCGGCTCCCATCCGTCAACGGCGGCTTCGCCAAACTAGTTCCGACACCTTCCCCATCGGTGCCATTCATACGGATTGCCGAACGGGGTACCCGAGTCTCAGCTACGTTCATGTCTAGCCTTTCTTCACAGGCTGGGTGGAAACCTTCGCCGCGCGCAGAGCGGATCGCGCAGAATACGTACCTCGTGTGTTCGAGCCTGAAGCAGGGCGTCCGCTTGAGGTATCGATGACGCCGGCAAGGCAATATTGATGAAGCTCTCCGCCATAGGCCACCCGCGCCCAGCACAACGTTTGCATCTTTCTACCTTCTTGATGCACTGAAGTCCTCCGGGAGATGCAACGTAACAACCGGCGGACAGGCTCGGGGCATTCACGCGATGTGCAAGCACGTCGCACCCGTATTTCGTAGGTATCATCTCTGCAGTGGGACGGTGACGAAGCCGATCTTCGTCAGGCCACCCGCCTGCGCCGCCGACATCACGTCCGCCACCTTCTCGTATGCAACCTTGCGGTCCGCGCTCAGATGCAGCTCCGGCTGCGGATTCTGCTGCGCAGCCGCGGCGATTTTCGCCTGCAGCGCGTCGTCGGAGATTTTCTGGTCGTCCCACAGCACGTTGCCGCCGGCGTCGATCGACACCGTCACCTGCGCGGGCTTCGTGTCTTCCTTCTGGCTGCTCGCATGCGGCAGGTCGATCTTCACCGCGTGGCGGATCACCGGGATCGTCACCATGAAGACGATCAGCGTCATGTTGATTTCGTTCATGAGGCCGTCGTCATCGTCGCCGGCAAAAGGGCTCATTGCCATCGCCATGCCTCCTGGTTAGTTGGCACGGGACGCGAGCCGGAGACCGTCTCCGCGCTTCGTCGACGACAGGCGCGCGCCCGTCACGAAGAACGCATGGAGGCCATGGGCGAAGCGGCTCAGCTTGCTGACGATCGCCTTGTTGGCGCGAGTGAGCGCGTTGTAGCCGAGCACGGCGGGAATTGCGACGAAGAGGCCGAAGGCCGTCATGATGAGCGCCTCGCCGACGGGGCCGGCGACCTGATCGATCGACGACTGGCCCGTCGCGCCGATGGTCAGGAGCGCGTGATAGAGGCTCTGTCGCGATAACGGTTGCAAGTTGAGCAGAGTCTATTATGAAGAGGACTGCTTATGTAGCCAAGGAAAATAGAACTGTTCGGCGTGGGTCAGTCGGGCACCGTTGTCTTTCATCTGCCCCTTGGCGATCATGTGCGCCACCTCGATGCCGCCAAGCAGGATGCGGGCGCAACGAAAATTCTTGAACCCGAGCATGGGCCGGGTGCGCCGCTTGATCGCACGGTGATCCTGCTCGACGATATTGTTTAGGTACTTCGTCTGGCGAATCTTGATGGGTGTTTCGCGCTCGGCGTTGATGGCTTCCAGCGCGGCCAGATTGGCGCCACTTTTGTCGATCGTCACCGTCTCGGGTTCGCCATTCTGAGCGATCGATTTTTCGAAATACCGACGCGCCGCAGCCTTGTCCCGATGGGCTCGCAACAGAAAATCGATGGTGTTGCCGGCCTTGTCGACGGCGCGATACAAGTATTTCCATTGGCCCTTGACCTTGATATAGGTCTCGTCGAGACGCCAGTTCTTGCCGACGGGGCGCTTGCGACGGCGAAACGCTTTCTCCAGCACCGGCAACAGCTTGAGGGCCCAGCGATGCACGGTTGAATGATCGACCGCAATGCCTCGTTCAGCCATCATCTCTTCCAGGTTTCGCAGGCTTAGCGCATAGCGGACATACCAGCGCACGCATGTCAGTATCACGTCGAGCGGATAGTGCAAGCGTTTCAGTACCTTGGCAGGGTTCAGCGTCTTCATCAATTCACCTGCCATCCGCGACTTTGTATCGCCGGAATTCTACCGCTCGTCTCTTACTGCGACACAACCGATGGCACTGCCGCCGGAGGCTTTGAAGCAGGCCATCGAAGGCATGGAGGCCCTCGCGAAGAATGGTCTTCGGTATCCGGTTGCGCAATACGGAATCCAGCAGGATGCTCGTGCGGGGATGGAGGTGAGTTATCCCAAGAAGTAGATAGTATTGTTTGACACAGCGGCGAGGCGCCGCGGCACGCATCGGCAGGGTGCGTCTAGCACCGCGGCAAACTGTTTCGGCGGGACGCCCTCGTACTGTGCCTTGAGCGTCCGAATGGCCGCTATGCGGAAAATCGAGTGGCCGAAACGGGGTCGACTACGATCAACCGCATCGGACTTTTCTGACGTTGGAAGCGTCGGCCAAGCGATCGGAAAGTTCAGAGTTAAGTGTTGTTTGAGTTTGGTCGGCCCCGCAGCCACATTTCAAAGGCGCTCGCGGTTCCGAGTTGTGTGAGTGCCGACAGCAGCGGCGGCGGGTTGCAGTCACGGATGAGCAGTACAATTTTGTGTCCTGATACAGGAGGCCACAGCCATGAACGCGGTCCAGGACTACGGGGATTGGAAGCTGGACATCGAGCCCGTTGCCGCTGCGGGAATGTATACGGCCAAGGCCACGATCTCGCGGACGAGCACGGACGCGGACGACGGATACTTCAGCTACACGTTCAAGAATCTCGGCGTCTCGGACACACCTGAGGGCGCTATTCGGTGGGCTGCTGACTGGCTGCGCGGGTGGATCGACGAAAACACATAGGCCGGTATATGGCCGGGCACAACCGGTAACTTTCACTTCGGGTGACGGAACGCTACACCAGAAGTCGGAGTCTCGGTGTGGCCGAGTATCTCAAGCTTTCGCTCGATATGGGCGACAGTCTCATCATGCTGCGGCGACCTCGAGTCCATGCATGTGCGAGGTACGTCGATTGGTTCGGGCGGAGGATTTGGAAAGCTACGGGACGATTGAGGAAGTGCTAGCGCTCGATGCCCGGGCCCGTTTTGCACTGCCATCGTGAAACCGACGGGAAATCCGCAACACCCTTCCACGCACCACTGAAGTTGATAAATAACCTTATGTCAAATTGCACTCGCCATGGCCTGCGGACCGCGGCAACCTGTCCTGCTTTTCCCGCCTTGAGCAGGCAACCCCGGCCATACGCACCAGCTAGCAGCAC
>NZ_CYGY02000180.1 GCF_900007165.1 Paraburkholderia piptadeniae | reverse complement strand
GATCCGTGCCACTCGAACGGGATTCGCTTCGGGGTCCCGTTCATATGCGGGACTGGTGAGGCTCCGGCGCGGTCTTGTCGGGCTGCGCCGGCATTCAAAACCGACAAACGCGCTCTATTCTGTCGCTGTTGCAACAAACATCATCTTTGCGTTACTTGCATTAACCAAATAATTTCGTTTAACTAATTATTATATCGACCGCAACGATGCATCACGGCGGCATTGTCAGAAAAAGGACATTGGCGACACGAACAACGTCGCCCGTAATCGACATATAACCGGCCGACATCCCAGCAAAGCGCTCTTTCAAGGATGATGCCTGTCTGGCACGAGCTTTGCAGATCCATCGGTGACAATTTCTAGAGACCGCTGACATGCTCAAACCGATCATCAACGACACAACACTCCGCGACGGCGAGCAGGCCGCCGGTGTCGCGTTTCGCCTTGAGGAAAAATGCGCGATCGCCGCATCACTGTCGCGAGCGGGGGTGGCCGAACTCGAAATCGGAATTCCCGCGATGGGCGAAGACGAAATCGCGTGCATCGAGGCTATTGTCGGCCTGAAGCTCGACGCCCGTCTGATGGTTTGGGGGCGGCTTACCGACGGGGATCTCACCGCGGCCTTGCGCTGCCATGCTGATATCGTTCATCTCTCGATTCCCGTTTCGGACATTCATTTGCAGCACAAGCTGCGGCAGTCGCGCAGTTGGGTACTGGCGCAAGTCGCACGCGTCGTCGAGGAAGCAGCGAAAAATCACTCCAAGATTTCTCTCGGCATGGAGGACGCCTCGCGCGCGGACCCCTCGTTCCTCATAGAAGTCGCTCGCTGCGCGCAGCGATATGGGGCGCAGCGTGTGCGCTTTGCAGATACCGTCGGTATGCTGGATCCCTTTAAGACCTTCCACGCCATTGCAGCGCTGCGCGATGCCGTCGATCTCGAGGTCGAAATTCATGCACACGACGATCTCGGGCTTGCCACAGCCAACACGCTCGCCGCTCTTGCGGCCGGCGCCACGCATGCGAACACCACCGTCAACGGCTTGGGTGAGCGTGCCGGCAATGCGGCGCTGGAAGAAATCGTGATGGGCGTGCGGCACCTGCTGGGACGGGACACCGGCGTCGACACGAGAGCGCTGCTCGACATTTCCTCGTTGGTCGAGCAGGCGTCAGGCCGTACGGTTTCATTCAACAAGAGCATCGTCGGTCGAGGTGTCTTTACTCACGAGTCGGGCATACACACCGACGGCGTCGCCAAGCATCCCACCACCTACGAGGGATTCGACCCAGCTGAGCTCGGCCGGCAACGGTCGATGATACTAGGGAAACACTCTGGATCTCAAAGCGTGCGTGAGGCCTACGACGCTTTGGGCGTGAGGGTGGGGGAGCGACTCATCCCGCGGCTGCTTGCGCGCATCCGCTCTTTCGCCACGCAGTACAAGCAGGCGCCCAGCGCAAGAGATCTGCACCAATTCCTGGCCCAAGCCCGCGGCACGCGAATGGAGACGTCTTGAGCGTGCTTATCGCGCCAAACTTGTCCAATAGGAGCAACGACATGCAAAGAGCTATCGAACAACTGCATCACCTTTCTTCGATCGAAGATTTCATGCGATTCTTCGAGATAACATTCGATGAAAAGGTGGTGAACGTGAGCCGCCTGCACATCCTCAAGCGCTTCTTCCAGTACATCGAGCAACAGGAACAACTGCCGCGTGACAACGCGACGGCCGTGCTCAACGTCTACCGAAGTCTGCTCCAGAAGGCCTACAACGACTTTGTTGTGTCCACGCCTGCGGAGCAGAAGGTATTCAAGGTTTTCCAGGAAGCGGACGGACGGAGGCTCGTCTCCCTTGACAAGGTGCGCGCGTCGTTGCTCGCCCGTGGCGCCGCCTGACCCGGAGTGCCTCAATGCATATTGTCGTCTGCATCAAGCAGGTCCCCGACTCGGCGCAGATCCGGGTTCATCCTGTCACCAACACCATCATGCGCCAAGGCGTGCCGGCAATCGTGAACCCGTACGACCTGTTCTCGCTGGAAGAAGCGTTGCGGATAAAGGATCGCTTCGGCGGCACGGTTACGATGCTCTGCATGGGACCGCCACAGGCTGAGGACGCGCTGCGTAAATGCGTCAGCTATGGCGCCGACGACGCCGTGCTCGTCACCGATCGTGCGTTCGCTGGCGCCGACACGCTCGCGACATCGTATGCGCTCGCCACCGCGGTCAGGCAGATCGCAAAGGAACAGGCGGTGGACATCGTCTTCACCGGCAAACAGACGATCGACGGCGACACCGCCCAGGTCGGCCCCGGCATCGCCAGGCGCCTCGGCGTCCAGTTACTTACTTATGTGTCCAAGATCGTCGAGATCGACTTCAACGCGCGGACGATCGTCGTCGAGCGCCGAGCCGAAGGCGGCGTGCAGGTACTCAAAACTGCATTGCCATGTCTTGTCACAATGCTCGAGAACACGAACGAACTGCGCTTCGCAACACTGCCCACAATGATCCACGCGGCAGGCTTCCCAGTGCGTAAATGGAACCGCGAGCAGGCCGGCATTGAGGACGCGAACAAAATCGGGCTGAAAGGCTCACCTACCGTCGTCAGCAAAGTGTTCGGCCCGACGCCGCGTGGTGAAAAGGCTGAGATGCTCGAACTCGGCGCGTCTAGCCTGCGCGACGTGTCGCTGAAACTGGTGCAGAAGATATTCACTCGCCATCCGACACTGGAGGCGGACGTGCTGATGAAGAGGGACTCATGAACTCGCCCGATGCCTCGGACAAGAAACCGGCCGCGCCAGCCAGACTGGCCGGCGGCCGTAACCTCGAGCTGCCCGAGCACCTGAAAGCCTACGAGGGTGTTTGGGTCTTTCTTGAGCACGACCGCGGTCACGTACATAGCGTGTCATGGGAACTGCTCGGTGAGGCGCGCAAGCTCGCGGACAAACTCGCCAGCAACGTCGCCGTGGTGGCGCTCGGCGGTACCGACGAGCCGCTTGAACAGTTTGCCACCCAAGCGTTCAGTTTCGGCGCGGACAAGGCATACGTGATTCACGATCCGGTGTTGCTCGGTTATCGCAACGAGCCGTTCACAAAGGGGCTGACCGATCTGGTCAACAAATACCGCCCTGAAATCCTGCTGCTCGGTGCAACCTCAATGGGCCGAGATCTCGCCGGCTCTGTGGCAACGACGCTCTCGACCGGCCTCACCGCCGACTGCACCGAGTTGAACATTGATCCGGCCTCGCGCGCGCTGGCGGCCACGCGGCCGACTTTCGGCGGCTCGCTGCTTTGTACGATCATGACGCTCGCATACCGCCCGCAGATGGCGACGGTGCGCCCGCGGGTCATGGCGATGCCCCAGGCGCAGACGGGCCGCGGCGGCGAGATCGTGAAGGAGGCGCTTGGGATCGTTGAGGCCGACATTGTGACCAAATTGCTCGACTTCATCGCCGATGCAAAAAGCAACCAGATCAACCTCCCCTACGCCGACGTCATAGTCAGCGGCGGCAAGGGACTAAAAAACCCGGAGAATTTCCGGCTCGTGTTCGATCTCGCACGCGTGCTCGGCGGCGAAGTTGGCGCGACCCGTCCGTGCGTGCAGGCGGGCTGGGTGGAAGCCGACCGGCAGGTCGGGCAGACAGGCAAAACCGTGCGGCCGAAACTCTACATCGCGGCGGGCATCTCGGGCGCGATCCAGCACCGCGTCGGTATGGAGAGTTCTGACGTCATCGTCGCGATCAACACCGACCCGAACGCACCGATTTTCGACTACGCGCACTATGGCATCGTCGCGGACGCACTGCAACTGCTGCCGGCGCTGACGCAGGCGTGCAAGGACCATCTGGAGCTGCAGCAGATGAGGAGTACAAGGAGAGCATGATGAAAAAAACCTCGCGATTCGATGCGATCGTCGTTGGTGCCGGACCGTCCGGCAACGCCGCGGCTTACGTGATGGCCAAGCGCGGACTGAAGGTGCTTCAGATCGAGCGCGGCGAATATCCGGGCAGCAAAAACGTTCAAGGCGCGATTCTCTACGCGAACGCACTGGAACAGATCATTCCGGACTTCCGTGACCACGCTCCACTCGAGCGCCACATCATCGAGCAGCGCATGTGGATGCTCGACGATACTTCGTTCGTGGGTACGCACGTGCGTAGCGACGACTACAACAAGCCACCGTACAACCGCTACACGATCATCCGTGCCCAGTTCGACAAGTGGTTCTCGTCAAAGGTGCGCGAGGCCGGCGCATTGCTGATCTGCGAGACCACGGTGAATCACCTGATCATGGATGGAGACCAGGTGGTCGGCGTGCAATGCGACCGGGAACAGGGCGAGGTCTATGCGGACATTGTGATTCTCGCGGACGGGGTCAACTCAACGCTCGCACGCAAGGCGGGCTTTCACGGCGAAATTGAGGCGAGCAACGTCGCGCTGGCTGTGAAGGAGATTCTCTTCATCCCCGAGGAGACCATTCGCCAGCGCTTTAACGTTGCCGATGAGGAAGGCGTCGTGATCGAGATGGTTGGCCGGATCACCGAAGGCATGGCAGGAACGGGGTTCCTCTACACGAACAAAGAATCGCTGACCATCGGCGTCGGGTGCATGCTGAGCGACTTCAAAAAAAACTCGAACCGCGTGAGCCCGTATGTGCTGCTCGAAAAAATGAAGCGTCATCCATCGATCGCGCCGCTCATCGCCGGCGGCGAGATGAAGGAGTACTGCGCCCACCTGATCCCCGAAGGGGGCTTCGATGCGATTCCGCAAGTGTACGGCAATGGCTGGATGATCGTCGGTGACTCCGGCGGCTTCGTCAACGCCGCGCATCGCGAAGGTTGCAACCTCGCCATGACGACAGGACGCCTCGCCGCCGAAACTGCCATCGCCGCAAAATTGGTTGGCCGTGGCTACCGCGCTAACGCACTAGCGACCTATAAGGACGCGCTCGACGACAGCTTCGTGATGAAGGACTTATACAAGTACCGCGACATGCCGAAAATCCTGCACCGCAGTCCACAGTTCTTTACGACATACCCTGATCTCGTCGCCAAGGCGGCCCGCACCATGATTACCGTGGATGGCGTCGACAAGAAGACCAAGAAGCAGGAGGTTATGGCAAGTTTCCGCGAAAGTCGATCACTGACCGGGCTCGTCGGCGACGCATACAAATTCTGGAGGGCCTTCCGATGAAAACGGTCACTGTCAACATCGAGGAAAAGCTGTTTCAGAACCGCTACCGCGTGGACGTAGGGCGGCCGCACGTCCACATCAAAAACGTTGACGTCTGCACCAACGACTGTGCCGACAAAAGCTGCACGTTCGTGTGCCCGGCGTCCTGTTATCGGAAGGAGAACAACGGCTCGGTCACGCTGATTACCGACGGCTGCCTGGAATGCGGCAGTTGCCGCATTCTGTGCACGGACCACCAAAACCTCGAGTGGGCGTACCCACGCGGCGGGCATGGCATCCTGTTCAAGTTCGGGTAGAGAAACACATCTTTATCAAATCAGCTCCCGACTTCGCAAAAGCGGGGGGGAGCCTCACCATCGGAGCAAGTTGATGAACCTCATTACCGGTACCGAATCGACCGACCTCTTCGGCGGCGACGTCCCTCCCGCCGTGCTACAGCTGATCGATACAACCCGCGGCGGCAACGATGAGGATGTCGCCGCCGCGTTGTGGACTGCGGTTCTGACGTACCCGCGCTGCCTGCCCCCCTACTATCTCCTGTATAAGTTCCACGCGAATCGTGGTGAACTTGGCGAGGCGCAGGAGGTCGCGACCAAGGCTTTGGCGGTCGCCGCCCGGCAAGCGTCGATCGACAGCAACTGGTGTGCGGTACAGCCGGGCGACGCCAACTTCACCATTCCGGGTCCTGGCCGCTTCTGGCTTTTCACGCTAAAGGCGCTGGCGTTCATCAGCGTGCGGCGCGGCGAGCGCGCCGCTGCACTGAAGCTGATCGCCAAGCTACGCAAGCTGGATCCTATCGATTGTGTGGGTTTCGACGTCGTGGAAGCTTTGCTCGCACAGTCCGGGTCGCGATAATTGCCACAGACTGGCAATACATCCTCGGCCCGGCTGCCGCGAAACTCCATGCGAGCTACTGACAGCCGTTCGAGTGTCAGTGTCGGACCTGACAGTCATCGCACCTTCCGCGCGGGCGCATGCTCACTACTTGGGGTAGCCGGAATCTTCATTCGGGTCCGAAGCAATCGGCGAAATCGGCGCAATCGCCGCAGTACGGAGCCTTGCAGATAAACAACGCCTCTCGCTCGCACAGTTGCTTGTGGAGGAATTTTTTCCACTTCATGCCGTGGACGTTTTTTTCAGCGAGCCGTGGAAACCAGTAGTCGAGCAGCGCCGACAATTCACGCCGCGAAGGAAGGCGCAAGTCCTGCCACAGGTGTTTGTCCCGCACACAGGCGCTGGCCAAGGCATGTGAAATGCAATGGACTTCGCTGGTTGTACCTGCGCACGGATCAGCATGCGCCTTGAACAAGGTTACGAGGTCTTCGACCTCGTCGTAACGCGTTCCGCCTCGCGAAGTCATAGCCAATGCGCCGCGTGGCAGCGATAATGCACTGTCCACGCCGGGGAACCACCGCGCAAGCAGCCAGCGGGTCTCGTCGGCGTCCAGTCCGCGGATAGGCAGTATGCGCACGCCGGCCTCGTCAAACGCCGCTGAAAGCACTCCAGCGAGCGCAAGGACCGTGGGATCGTTAGTGTTTATCGCGTGGCGCATCAGCGTCGCGTGGAATTCCATAGCCATCCTCTTGCGCTCAAACCTGCGCCGCGGCGTGCCTGTAGCACTTTTTCGGACAGATCCTCGCGCACGCCGTGCAGCCGATGCACAACTCTGCGTGAGCGATAGTCATGACTTTCTTTTGGTACTCGTCTTCATCATCGTCATCGAGCGGAATGAGAGCACCGTCCTCGCTTACACCAGCGAGTTGCAAGACACCACGAGAACACACCCGAAAGCATCGCCCGCAGCCGATGCATTTCTGCCCGTCGAGCGTGGAGACAAAGGTCGGTGTCCAGATTTCGCCGCTTGGTAGCTTCACGCTGAAAGTATGGTTCATGTCATGCTCCCGGGCGGTTCACCCAGAAACCGCCGCTGCGGCCTTGCGCGCGTCCATCAGCGCAGCGTGCGCGTCGTGACAGCGCTGCGCAACGATCAGGATCTGCTCCCAACTGGTCGGCAGTTCTTCCGACAGGTCATGCAGATCCATCTTGGCCTGCATGGCCAATGCATTGAGTTTTTTCAGGCGCGCCTTCAGGTCTTGCGTGTCATTCATCATGTCCTCCCCTGTCAGACGCCGCACCACGGGCCTCGCTGGGCCGCAAGCGCGGCGATCTTGTCGACAATTGCCCTAGCGATGAGATACCTCGTCATCCTCTGCAGGATCGTAAGATCTGCCAGCATTTTTCGCGAGCGCCTTGCGCAACCACGGTGGCGGCGTGCCCTTCAGGACCTTCCTCAGCTTGAACAGGATGTCCTCGATCGGCTCTGGCTGTGACACCTTGACTGGATGGACTTTCAGTGCAACGACGCGCGCCGCACCCGAACCGCCGATAGCGGCGACGTACAAGATCGCGCAGCCGTGTATCGCTTCGAGCTTCGGCTCGAGCTTGTCCTCGTCGGCGTCCTCCTCCAGGTTGTCACCAAAATCGAAAGCCTCGACGAACGTATGGTCGTCGGCTGTCACATCGTACGTGACGATGTTTTTCGCCCAGCCGAAGTGCGCGTCGACATGCACCTTATCCTGCGTGGCAAATGCAATTCTCATGCGATGGGTTCCTGGTGTGTTCATGGGTGCGGGCTGCAATGACCGGAGTCTTCAATTCATGTCCGGGACTGCTGCGGCGACGGCGATCGACGATTGCGGCAGCGCCCAGTCGGTTGGATGGTGGTTTGCAATCTGCGCGATCAGCAGATTTGCGATCTCGAAGATAAAGTTCATCGTGCCTCGATAGCCGATCTGGCAACGATGTGCGTTACCGATGCGGTCGAACACGGGAAGGCCTACGCGCATGAGTGGTTTGCCGAGGCGCGCGGCCATCTGCCTGCCGTGCGAATGCGTGATGAGCAGATCGCAACTGCTCGCGGCTCGCTCCATGTCTTCGAGGTCACCGAGCACCACCCTGTTCGCCGGTAGTAGCGCGTGCGATGCCGATGTGGTCGTGCTGACGCAGACCGACAGTTCGGCGCCCATGTCTTGCAGCAGCGAACCGATTGCAAGCAGCAAGTCCGGTTCCGCGCCTAGGGCCACCTTGATGCCGCCGGTGTAAAAGTGGGCGTCGAGCATGGCGTCGAGCAGTTGGCTGCGCTGCCGGCGATACTTCGCCGGAACAGCCCGCCCCGACAGTTGCGCGAGGCGCTGTAAGAGCCGGTCGTTGGATTCCAGCCCCGTGAGCCGCTCGAAAATTTCGAACGGCATCCCAGCTATCGACTCAAGCGTCTGCGCACCTTCGCGGGTTTGCTCGCCAACGCCGATTGTGAAGGCCGAAGCACCCGCCATCCGGATCTGATCGAGCGTAGTTCCGCCTAGCGTGGTGCCACGCCAGACAGGAGCAACGTGGCCGTCGAGCGAGCGAGAAACGTCAGGCAGTATGATCGGGTCCAACCCGAATGCACCGACAATCTCGCGCAGTTCGTCAATGTCGCCCGGCGATAGATGACTGCCGGGTAGCAGATTGACCTGTTGGCGCACAGTAGGCAGCGGCTTGACGAGCGCCTTCACGATCGCGGTAATAGCATGCCCGTAGCCGTTCTCGAAGGCGCCAACATAATCCGGCGTCGATACGTAGACGAGTTCGGTGTCGTTCAGCTCGGGCTTGCGTTTGCGCACCATCGCAAGATGACCCACGATGTCTTCCCCGTTCGTCTCGGTGAGTCCCGTCGAGCAGAGCACGATGATTTTTGGCGCCGCGCGGTTACGGATGTTAAGCAGCGCTGTCTCGACATTTTCATATCCGCCGAGAATAGTGGTGACTTCATTCATCGCTGTGGTCTGCAGCGGAATTGCCTCTCTGAAATGGCGCACCAGCTGCACGAGGCCGAACGACGTGCAGCCCTGCGAGCCGTGCATCACCGGCATGCACGCATCGAGTCCCATGGCCGCATAGCTCGCGCCGAGCGGTTGGCTCATTTTCAGCGGATTGACCGTGCAGGCTTTCTCTGACTCAACGACTATAGCCATGATGTCCACTCCCCGCTGCGCTCAGGCTGTGACGCCCGGACGAACGCCTGTCGCACAACCCTGCACGCTCGCGAGCGGCAGCACTGGCGTCATGTCCTCCGGGAACTGCGCGCGGCCGGCACCGAGCGTCTGGCCGTCGTCGTCCCACGGCGCCGGAATACGCACCTGCCGCCAGACCGGGTTATGGATCGCCCGGTCGATCTCGTGCACCAGCGCGACGATGCCCTCATATCCGGCGTATGGATGATGGCGTTCCTGGTTGACGTCCAGCCACGGCATGCGCGCCTTCAGCGCGACAAACTGCGAGCGCCCACCGGACAGCATGATATCGGCTTTCGCGTCGCAGAGCATCGTGTACATCTCGCGCGCCGTCATGTTCTCGACCATGCGCGCGTCGTCCCCCATGATCTCCTTGATCCTGTCCTTGTCGGCCTCCGTGCTCTTCTTCACACTCGTGCCGACGATCTCGAGCCCCGCCTCCTGCAACGCCGACACAACCGACCATGACTTCACCCCCCCCGTGATCAGCAGCACGCGCTTGCCATCGAGGCGCTCACGGTACGGCTCAATGCGCGCCCATGCGCGCGCCTCTTCCGCCTCAATCAAGCGCTCGGTACGCGCGAGGAGGTCCTCGGGTGCGCCCTGCTGCACTAGCAGCTTCGCGACCCGGCGCAGCGCGTCGCTCATGTCGCCGATTCCGTAGAATGAGCCCTCAAAGTACGGAATGCCGTAGCGCTGCTGCATCTTTGTCGCGATGTTGATCATCGACTTCGAGCACACCACCATATTGACCCTCGCGCGGTGCGAACTCGCTATCTCAGTGTACCGGCCGTCGCCGGAAATGCAGGACAAGATACGGACACCGAGCGCATCGAAGAGTGGCTTCGTCTGCCACAACTCACCCGAGAGGTTGTATTCGCCGATGATGTTGATGTCCCAAGGCGTCGTGTACGCGGGTTCACGAGTGCCGATCACGTAATCGAGAATCGCCTCGCCCCCGAGTTTGTTCCCCAAGCTCTTCGATCCCACGAAACCGGGGGCATTCACCGGTATGACGGGCTTCCCGAACTTTTCGGACGCATGCTTGCACACCGCTTCTATGTCGTCGCCGATGAGCGCGGTCACGCACGTCTGATAGACGAACACGGCGGGCGGATCGTACTTCTCTATGATCTCGCGCACACTACTGAAGAGCCGCCTCTCGCCGCCATAGATTACATCCAGTTCATTGATGTCAGTCGTGAAACCCATACGGTAGAGCGTCGATCCGGAAGATGCCGCATGCCTGTTATCCCAGGAGTTCCCCTCGCATGCGATCGGGCCGTGAACGAGGTGAGCAACGTCAACGACCGGCTGCAGTGCGATCTTCGCGCCGTCGAACGCGCACCCGCCCGCCGCCGCTCCCGGCGAGAGTTGCTTCGCGCAGCCTTGCTTGCGCTCTTTCTTGCTCTTGGCCCGGTTCTTCGCGCAACCTGGTTCGTCGAAAACTTCGGCAGTCCTCGCCTTAAACAGCATCGTCGACTCCTGACAATCTGAGGTCCACGACGACAGGCAAGTTGCATACCCATCGCTGTAGGGCGCGTGCAACGCCATTGCGGCCCTATGCCGGACCAGGGATTGTCGTCATTGGCATCAACCCGACAGAGCTGAACGGATTGCGACGTTGCACGGCGATGCAGGTGCGCTCACAGGACTTGTCTGTCAGAAGCGACGTACCTTGATCTCGTGCTTGCGCAATGCGTAACCGATCTGCCGCGGTGTGATATCGAGGAGCCGCGCGGCTTTCGCCTGCACCCAGCCACAACGCTCCATTGCCCAGACGAGCCGTTCACGCTCGCCCTCCGGCTTGCCGTCACCGCCAGGGAAGTCGAACCGGCCGCCGTTGAGATCGGCGGCGTGGCCGCTTGCCATCGCGTTCGGCGCTTCGCTCGCAGCAAACTCCGACGGGGGACCGGGACGTACGGCATCTTCCCGCTCGATGTGATGCAATACCTTCGTCAGGCACTGGTCGATCTCACAGAGGAAGGAAAGGCGATCTATCGTGTCATGGTGTGTCATCGTCGCGGTGCGCTCAACGCAGTTCTCGAGCTCGCGCACGTTGCCGGGCCAGTAACAGCTCGACAGCACGCGCAACGCTTCGTCGCTGAAGCGCAATGAGCGACCGTTGTCGCGGTTGAAACGATCAAGGAAATACTGCGCCATCACCGGAATGTCCTCGCGACGCTCGCGCAGCGGCGGCAAAAGAATGCTTACGACGTTGATGCGGTAATACAGATCCGCGCGGAACTCGCCGTCCCTCACCATTCGTTCCAGATTGCGATTAGTTGCAACAATCAGCCTCACGTCCACTTTTACCGGTATCGCGCCACCTACCCGTTCGAACTCCCGCTCTTGCAAAACGCGCAAAAGCTTCGCCTGGAAGGTTGGCGAGATATCGCCGATCTCGTCGAGGAAAAGTGTCCCGCCGTGCGCCAGCTCGAAGCGCCCCTTGCGTTGAGATTGCGCCCCAGTGAATGCGCCCTTCTCGTGGCCGAACAACTCGCTTTCAAGCAGCGTTTCAGTGAGCGCCGCGCAGTTCACCGCGATGAATGGTTGCTCCTTGCGCGGGGACAGACGACAGATTGCACGCGCGATTAATTCCTTTCCCGTGCCGCTCTCGCCGCGCAAGAGCACCGTCGTTCTCGCTGGCGCCACTTGATGGACCTGCGCAAATACCTTCTGCATCGACGCCGACCCGCCGACCGTGTTGTCGAGCTGATGCACAGGAATAGTCGTCTTACGCGGCCGACTGATTCGCTCTGTGCAGTCGCGCATGGGCTTCTCGCCGCGATGAAGCAGCAGCGCCTGTGCCATCGGCGCAGCTACAATTTTCATAAGCTGAAGGTCATCGGCGAAAATGCGCTTGCCATCCGGATTCTCGCAGAAAGCCACAAGTACGCCGAGCGGCCGCCCTTCGTGCCGGATCGGAGTCCCGAGCAGAGCGACATGTTCACCGTCGGATCCACCGACGGCTCCGATGTCGTCCGCGAAAAGCGGTTCGTCATGCAGCTCGGGCACAACCACAGCCGCGTCGCTCGTGTGTACCCGTCCTACGATCCCTTCCCCAGACAGAAAGCGCGCACGGTCGCGCCAGCCCTCTGGCAACCCAGTGCTGCACAGACCGCCCAGATGTCCGTCCGGCTCCGTGACGGCGATGAACGCAGAACGCCATCCGAGCGCATATGACAGATAACGCAGCGATCTGTCCAACGTCTGCTCGGCATCACGGGACGAGACTAGCGTCTTTACTACTTCGTACACTACATCGAAATCTCGAGGACTCTCGTTGACATGAAAATGCTGCATGGATTTAAGCTCCGGCGCTAGCACGCCAAGCGCCGCCGGAAACGCGGCTCGACCACAATGGCGATACTGTGCTCGCGTCGGCGATGGCAAATTTGCACGCCACAACTAGGCGCGTGTCGACAACGCCGACAAAACGAACAAAGTCGCAACTGCGATATCGAATAGGTGCGACAAAGACAACAACATGCCTGTATGCGCGCCTAGGATACTAACGGAAAATATCGCAGGTTTTACGACAAATTCACGTCAGCGTCGGATAACTTATCAGCCATACTGATTAATTCCCATCGACGTTCGAAAGAAAGAGGACAGACCTTGTTTTTCGGGAACGCGACAAGCCCGGGTGACGCCATGGTCTGAGAACTGCGCCTCGCTCTGCATTGACGACATCGCTCACTTTTTTCGGCAAAAGGCCATTTTCTCAAGCACCGTGTGTGGCAGACAGTCGACCTTGAGCGCATGGATCAGCCAATTGAGCAGTCGTTTCCCGTTCGACTGCACGATTAACATGAACCGCCTGTATCAGAGAAGATAATGCGATTGCATCTTCGACAAGACTTTTCAATGACATTAGTCAAAGTTCATTCACCGGCTTGTTGGATTCTCGCCGTTGCATCCAGCGAGCTGCCCCGCCCCCGGGCGGTGGCAGCTCAGCGCATTTGTCTCGCGCATATACCGCGAGTTCTAGTGCGTCGAAAGCTCGACCCGTTCGACGCAACCCACCGGAAGACGCGATAACATGGAAACGCGTAGCGGCATGCGGGTACGCCCTTAGTTGAGTGCGCCGTCGTCTGTGGAACCGAGTTGCAACGAGCGAAAGAGGAATCGCTGCAGGGCCGTTGCAGCGGACGTGCTGTCGTTCGAATTCGCGGGACTAAACAGGCCGAACTCCGCCACTGGCGGCATGGGCAGCCCAGCAGAACACGGATCGATTGCGCGCATTGTATCGTGGCGCACATGCCAATCGAGTAGTACGGCAATACCGAGCCCGGCCTCAACGGCCGACTGGATCGCAGACAAACTGGTGCTCGTGCAGGCGACGCGCCACGCGATGCCGGCTTCAAGCAATGTCGCAAAGAAGTTCTCCTGCCATCGACATGCTCCGCCGAATGCGACGATAGGCAGGGGTCCGCCTCGCAGGTCAGCGTTTCGCGTGCGTGCGGTGGCCCAGCGAAGCGGATGCCGCCAGGTCACGAGCGGCTCGGCGTGAATCAGCGCAGGATCGCCAATCGCAAAATCGAGCGTGTTGCTTGCGAGCCGCTGCGATAACACAGGGCTGGCGTCAACGACGATCTCCAATGAGACATCGGGAAACGATGCCGAGAACTGCCGGAGTGCATGGCGGAGGTGACTCATTGCGATGTCTTCCAGAATGCCAATCCTGACGGTACCTGAAACGTCGCCTGCATTGAGTGCGGAGCGGGCGGCAAGCCCAATTTCGAGCAGCTTGTGCGCATACGGCAGTAACACGCTGCCCGCCGAAGTCGGCTTCACGCCGCGCGGCGAACGTTCGAGCAGGCGTTGGCCGACTTCGTCTTCAAGACGACGAAGAGCCATGCTGACGGCAGCCTGGGTGCGATGAAGTGCCATTGCAGCATTGCTCACGCTGCCGGCTTCGACCACCGTCACGAACGTACGCAGCAGCGTGCTGTCGAGATCGCGAATCATCAATTTCCCTCATGCAGACATAAAGATTATCAGCTTATACCACGCATACGCCTGCGGTTAGTATCCTTCCGTCACTCGCGCGGAGAGCATGCGCGAGCGAGAACTTGAACGTAAAACACGTCGAGAACCTTCATTTCGTTCTCGCGCGCCATCGCGCCGATGTCCGCCGTCACGTCCATGCGCAGGGTCCAGCTAGGGACTGCACCACTGCCGGTTATTAGGGTGTACGGCACGATTCGCACAACCTGGCTGCGGCTATGCTCCGAGGCGTTAGCACTCTTTCCATCATGCGGCCGCCAATTTAGAAGGAGTTCCGTGTATGGCTGCGCTACTAGCAGGAAGACCTAGGCAACTCGCTTCAGTCGACAAAAACAAAGATTCGAGGCGAGATAGTTCGCAGAATTCCCGACGAGAATCCTCTCGCAAAGGCCAATCTGATCAAAACATGATCGAGAAGTATTTGAAAGTCTTGCGTCTCACCGTGCAACGACTGCGGCCCGGCATCGAACTCCAAAGAAAAAAGAGCCTCTTAAGTCCCGAGGTACATATTGCTTCCCTCAAAAAGCAGCCGGCGTCTTTGGCTGGTCCCGCCGGCGCATAAAGAGCGGTCTACTGCGCTGTTTTCCCGTTTTTGTTTTTTTATTTTACCTGGAGGTTACATGTCAACAAGCAACGATCGAATTCATCTAGAGCAAGTCGCTGAGCAGGCAATGAAGCAGATGTTTGCCACTTCTCCGGAAACCGCGGCGTTCCACCGGGGCGATTGGATCGACAGTGAATACTATCGCCGGCATCTCATCGAAACCGTGTTGCGGATCCGGCTCAACAACGAAGTCGACGCGTTCGCACTTTACAAAATCAGCTACAAGGACAACATGCTCGCGCAGATTCTCGCGCGATACCTCGCAGAAGAATACGGGCACGATGGGCTATTTTTGCGTGACATCGAGAAATTCGGCCTCTCTGCAGCCGACGTCGACCGCATCGCGCCTTTTCACAGCACCGACAAGCTGATTGGCTACCTCTACCTGAGCATCGGCCGCGACGGGCCGCTACCGACGATGGTGTGGAACTGGTTTGTCGAATGGTATTCGGATCGCTACAACAAGGTCATCACTGAAGCGGCAGCGCGCGCGTTCGGGCACGATCATGTGAAGGGTTCGCTCGGCCACATTCACTACGACGAATCGCACGATCATGATGACCTGATGTGGGCCGCCCTGCAGCGGGCAATCGACGGCTGGGGCGGAACCGAAAAAGCGGAGACCTATTTGCGCCACTTCGTCGAACTGATCCGCGAATACTTCGACGAATTACTTGTGGCAACGGTGCCCCAACCCGAACCCGTTGCTGTATAAGGAGCATCCCATGACCGCCGTCATCGTGATTGAACCGGCATCGTCGGGCACGGCGCTTATCGCCGCCGCTGCGCACCTCGGGGTCGCGGCGCATGTGTTCTCCGCCGACCGTGACGAGCGCGTCGTGCCACCTGCACTGCGCAATGCCGCCGCATCGTTCACCGCGGTGGACACTGCTTCGCCAGATGCGGTCGTCGCCGCCGCGTGCGCCATGCGCGTCGACGCAATCGTGCCCGGGTTCGAATACTCAGTCGGCGTAGCCGCGCAAGCGGCGGCCCGGCTCGGCCTCCCGCATCTGCCACCTGAAGCGGCAGCGCTAACGCGCGACAAGTACCGCAGCCGCTCACGCCTCGCAACTGCGGGACTGGCGGTGCCTCGGTTCGCCCAAATCGCAGATCCCCGCGACATCGCGACGGCTGCGTCACAGGTCGGCTTCCCAGCCGTTCTCAAGCCTGTGGACGGCTGCGGCAGCCAACTCGTGACGCGCGTCAACTCGCTTGCCGAGCTGCAGCTCGCGGTCGAGCGCGCAATGCGCCACGGCGTTGTAGATATGGGCCGCGAGATTGGCAAGGTGTTGCTGCTTGAGCAATATCTCGATGGCCCGGAGTACAGCATCGAAGGTTACATCGACCAGCGCGGACCACGCGTAGTCGCGGTAACCGAAAAGCTGCTGAGCGCCGAGCCGTATTTCGTCGAGATGGGGCACATTGTCGAAGCGGCGCTGATGCCGGAGCACCGAGCAACGCTGGTCGCGTACGTCAAAAAAGTCGCAGGACGAATCGGCCTCACGCTCGGTGTTTTCCATGCGGAGGCACGCATCACGCGCGACGGTCCGGTGCTCATCGAGATTGGTGCACGGCTCGGAGGGGACCGCATCTACCGCCTAGTTGAACTCAGCAAGTCAATCTCGTTGCCGGAAGTGATGATACGCAGCCATCTCGGCGATGCCAATCCAGCGCCCGGCTACGACACAGAGGTTGCAACGTGCGTGAGCGGTGTGCGGTTCTTCGCGCCTGTATCGGGCCCCTTCGCCGGTGCCGCCGCGGTCGAACGCGTGCGCGCAATGCCCGGCTTCCAGGAGATCGAAATCCATTCGCACATCGGCGGTACCGTGTCACAACTGACGGATTTTCGCGGCCGCGTCGGACATGTGCTGTTTACCGCCGCCGATCGCCCGACGCTTGACTTCCGACTCGCCGAAGCGCTAAGCACGCTCAGATTTGAGCACGCCCATAAAGATACCTGAACAAAATTTCCAACGTGACAATCGACCCATCTTCCAAGGCTAGACGCATCGTCGTGCTCAATCGTTGGTCCGACGACTTCGCCGCCTATCATCGCTACATTGACCATGCCGTGCACAACGTAGCATACGTCTGCACGCCGAACGGTGCGGCAGCGCTGCGCGCGCCGTGCACCACGCACATCGTACCCGATTTCCTCGATGAAGATGCGCTGCATGCAGCCGTGCGCGCCTGCGGCGCGACGCTCGGCGGCATCGACAGGCTCGTCGCGCTGTCCGAATTCGATCTTATGGCGGCCGCGCGGCTTCGCAATTCGTTCAGTATTCCTGGTGACCTGCCCGATCAAGTCGTGCGGTTTCGCGACAAGGCCGTCATGAAGTATGACATCGCGGCAGCCGGCCTACGTGTGCCGCGCTTCGCAGCGCTGGAAGATCTGGGCTTTCCCGATGCGGAGGAGATCAATGCGATGCGTTTTCCGGTCATCGTGAAGCCACGCACCGGTGCCGCAAGCGTAGGTGTACGGCGCGTCGACACGCGTGCGCAGTTCGATGCGCTGTGGCCGACGCTACCAATCGCTGGGTACGAATGCGAGGAGTACATCGAGGGAACGATTTATCACGTTGATGGCTTCGTTCTTGACGGCGCATTTGTGATCGCCCGCGCGTCGCGCTATGTCAACACTTGCCTCGAGTTCGCGCAGGGCAAACCGCTCGGCTCCGTGATGCTTGATCCAGGACCGCTGAATGATGCGCTGCTCACCTTTGCAGATGCCAGCCTACGCGCGCTCGCGTTGGTCAATGGACCGTTCCATCTTGAGATCATTCGAGGTCGCGACGGCCTGTATTTCCTCGAGATCGGTGCGCGCGTGGGCGGGGGAGAGATTCCTTTCCTGTTTCGCGATCTGTACGGCGTTGACCTGTTCGCCTTGTGGGTCGCACAGCAGTCAGGTGACGAGGCACGTTTCACCGCGCAAACGCAAGCCGCGTTCGCTGCATCGACGTCGTGTGCGCGCGGCGGATTCCTGATGCTGCCGGAGCCAATCGGCAAGGTGTTCGTCGATGCGCAATTGCCGCAAGGAATCGCAGCGCTCTACGAAACCGTCTTGCCAAAGCAACATCATCTCTTCGACGGTGCCGGCGGCTACGATACGATCCTCGCGCGCTTTCGCTACCGGGGTGCATCGGAGCACGAAATCGCCGTGGCAATTCACGCGACGCTGCGCGATTTTCGCTTCACACTCGCGGAGCTCGCAACGCTCGCGATCTTTGAAAAAGAGACTCTGGCCGCCCCGCATTCGCCGTGAGGCCATCGATACTAGTCTCCGCCCGCCGTACCCAGGCGGCGGGCGGGGCCCCGAGCACGCCTAGTCAAGGCTTTGCGCCTCCTGTAATAGAAGCTCGCGCATCCAGATGCTTGCAGGGTCACCGTTATGCAGCGCAGGCCATTGGATCGTTTGAGTGAACGAGGCAAGGGGCAGTGGTACCTGAACGATCCGAAGGGGAACCACTTCCGCGAAATGCCTGGCCAGCCTCAAAGGGATCGTTGCTATACGGTTGGTACGCGATAGCATGGACGGAACCAGACCAAAGGTCGGTACCACAACCTCTTCGCGCCTCTTGAGACCGAGATCGAGTAGGAAAAACTCCTCGATCGAGGGCCTGCGCGCCCGCCCGAACCTCACTGTCACGTGTCCCATTGACATGTACTTCTCCAACGGGAGCCGCCGCGACAACTGTTTGTTCGTCGGACATCCGACACATACGAGCTTTTCCTCAAAGAGCGGCGCTTTGGGATGGGTATCCGCCAGCAACAGCTCCGGCAGGATCAGAAAATCGGCGTCACCTCGCCGAAGCAACTCACCAGGGTCGTCGTCAGGAAAAAGCAATTCGAAACTCACCGAGGGAGCTTCGCGCGCGACGCGTTTTACGACCTTCTGGAAATAGATAAGCGTCATGAAATCGGAAAGGCAGACCCTAAAGCAGCGATTCGACTTGGCCGGTTGGAATACGTCGCGCGAAATGATCGAAAGCTGGATGTGTGACAGAGCCTCCCGAACCGGACCGGCAAGCTCCATCGCCCGAGCTGTCGGGACAAACTCGCGGCCCCGCATCACGAACAGGTCGTCATGAAAATAGTCTCGTAACCGCCCGACGGCTGCACTCATGGCAGGTTGACTCAGATTGATGTTTTGCGCCGCGATCGTCAGATTGCGTTGCGTCATCAGCGCATCCAGCGCAACAAGAAGATTGAGATCGAGGCCTTTGAAGCGCATGTTCAAGTATCCGCTTTATGGATGTGACGTATCGAAACAATCGATTGTACAAATTAATTGCCGTCCCGCAAAGTCACGACAACCGAGATGAAAGACGCAAGAAGTCGAATGACGCTTCTCTTCGAATTACTGACCGATCTTTTCCGTCAACTCCCACATTGTGAGTTATACGCAGCATTTCGCCGCACCACCGGGACATTTTCGGCACACCACTATGAATAGTCGATGGCTGATCAGATGAAGGATGACATACCACAACGGGACGGCGCGAGTGTGAAGCGGTTCGATTACCTGTCGGAAGTGTCGTGCAAATTTGGTCGACACCACCAACCTCGTAAGGTTTACCTTACTTTTGACGACGGTCCAGATTTAATCTGGACACCAAAGATACTTGACGTATTAGCGCGGCACCGGGTCCCGGCAACGTTCTGCGTCCTTGGCGCTTACGCGGCGAGTCATCCACAGTTGATAGAACGGATCATCGTTGAAGGTCACGAGATCGCCAATCACACGATGACGCATCGGGATCTATCAAAATGCGAACCGGAACAGACACGACTTGAAATATTGGAAGCGAACGCGATAATCAAGAGGACGTGCCCTGCCGCAGCGGTGCGTTATGTGCGTGCGCCGTACGGAATATGGACGAAAGAAGTAATTGCCGAATCGGCAAAGGCAGGGCTGACGGCACTTCACTGGTCGATAGACCCGCGAGATTGGTCTCGCCCCGGTGTCGACGCGATTGTCCACGCTGTGCTGGCGTCCGTCCGGCCAGGCTCGATTGTTCTGTTACACGATGGAAGCCCCCCTAGAGAGTGGGACCCGAATGCTGACGCCACATCGCGCGAGCAGACCGTTATGGCGCTTTCGCGCCTGATTCCAGCATTGAAGGAACGCAAGTTTGTGATCAGTTCACTGCCGCAATGTCGACCGACAAACTGAACCGATGACCACCACTGGAAAAACCAGCACCAGCTATTGAGCCGGTGCGCCTCATTACAAGAGGTTTCTCCAATCAGGCGCATTAAATCGTGAACGGCTTCGACACGGAACAATCAACGGTGAGCGCGTCAGGAAATCCTGACGCAATAAACAGGAATTACTGACCAAGCTTTCTGCTTCGGCCGATGGATGCGTTATTGGCCACCTCGCTATCATGGCTGTGCGCTGGGCCGAGGATTCGAGCGACGAGAGAACGCCAAGATTCCGCGAACTCGCCAAGAAGTGGCGAGACTCCACATATGTAGGCGGATTGGAGAGACACCGTTGCCCACTACCGACAGGAACTTAGCAAGCAAATCTCTTGGTATTTTTCCGTCTGTTCCTTCTCTGGATCACGGCAGGCCTGTAATCAGATCATTTCTTAACACCACTTAGCAAACTGACCTCGATGAACATCCCTGCCACAATCAATACGACCTCTATTTTATTATACGCATTGCTTTCGACCATTTATAAAAGCGCGCAGGTTTTGCACGCCCTGCCGGCTAGCGGGCCGCCTGTGAGAAGCAACTCGTCCGACTCCAACTCTCTGCCCGACGTCGATGTTATTGTGCCGTGCTTCAACGAAAAGCCGGACACGCTGCGGGCGTGCCTCGCTTCCATCTCGACTCAGGAGTATGCCGGATCCTTCAAAGTCCACGTGGTCGATGACGGTTCAGCCAACCGCGATGCGTTGAGAAAGGTGTACCGCGAGTACGAGCACGACCCAAGATTCAATTTTGTTCTCCTTCCCCGGAACGTGGGAAAACGCAAGGCACAAATCGCTGCGATCCGTTCTTCGTCCGCGGAACTGATACTTAACGTCGACTCAGATACGACCCTAGCGCCCGACGTCGTGAAGAAACTCGTACTAACAATGAGCGACACGGCGATCGGGGCCGCCATGGGTCAATTGACGGCAAGCAATCGCAGCGCCACATGGTTGACCCGTCTAATCGATATGGAATACTGGCTCGCCTGCAACGAAGAGCGTGCCGCTCAAGCCCGTTTCGGTGCCGTTATGTGCTGCTGCGGTCCATGTGCCATCTATCGGCGCTCCGCGCTTCTTTTGCTGCTGAACCAGTACGAGACTCAGATGTTCCGCGGAAAACGCAGTGACTTTGGCGAAGATCGCCATTTGACAATTCTTATGCTGGCGGCTGGTTACCGAACGGAGTATGTTCCAGACGCGATCGCAGCTACGGTTGTACCAGACAAGCTGTGGCCATATCTGCGTCAACAACTACGTTGGGCGCGCAGCACTTATCGCGACACGCTGCTTGCGCTACGCCTCCTGCCTCGTCTCGATCGCTACCTTACGCTGGACGTGATCGGGCAAAACGTAGGGTCGTTTTTGCTTGCCGTGTCAATGCTTGCCGGGTTCCTGCAGATCGTTCTGACGGCCTCGGCACCTTGGCAGGCATGCTTCCTGATCGCCTCAATGACTATGATCCGCTGTTCCGTGGCCGCAGTTCGGTCTCGCGAACTTCGATTTCTCGGATTTTCCGCGCACACATTCATCAACCTTTTGTTCTTGCTTCCCGTAAAAGCCTACGCGTTGTGTACGTTGAGTAACAGCAACTGGCTTTCCCGAGGCTCGGCTGCCGACGACTGTGGCGAACACGTCGATCCGCCAGGACACGCCGCGACAACAGACGCTGCTACATCGACGGGTACAGATGCTCAGTGCGACCGGCAGTGCAAGGCACGTCATTCAGAACGTCCGACACAATGTAGTCCGCAGTGAGTGATGCGTAAGATCTCGCGCGCGGAACGGGATCTTCTTTTAACGAAGCCACATTTTGACTTCTCATTCAATGGCTGCTGCAACGATAACGCTTACTAGCGTCAGAAAGTCATATAACGGCAAACAAGTCGTTAACGGACTTTCATTTCGCGTCGAGCACGGTGAGTGCTTTGGCCTACTGGGACCCAACGGCGCAGGCAAGAGCACGACCGCGCGCATGGTCCTCGGTATGGCCTCGCCTGACGCAGGTACGATCACTGTTCTTGGAGAGCCCGTGCCCGTACGCGCGCGCCTGGCACGGCGGCGTATCGGCGTAGTTCCGCAATTCGACAACCTTGAACCCGGGTTTACGGTGCGCGAGAACCTGCAGATATTCGGGCGCTACTTTGGCATGAGCGCCGGCGAGGTTGAAGCGGTGATTCCGTCGCTGCTCGAATTCGCGCACCTGGAGAGCAAGGCTCACGCGCGCGTCGCAGAATTATCCGGCGGCATGAAGCGTCGGTTAACCATCGCCCGGGCGCTTATCAACGACCCACAACTGCTGGTAATGGACGAGCCCGCGACCGGTCTTGATCCGCATGCGCGCCGCCTCGTCTGGGATCGCTTGCGCTCTCTGCTTGCACGCGGGAAGACAATTCTTCTAACTACTCACTTCATGGAAGAGGCCGAGCGATTGTGCGATCGACTCTGCGTGATTGACAAAGGACGCAGCATTGCGGAAGGTGCCCCTCATGCGCTAATCCAAGAACAAATTGGGAGCCACGTGCTGGAGATATACGGCGGCGATTCGCACGAACTGCGAGCATTGCTCGAGCCCTACGCGCAGCGCACGGAGGTGAGCGGCGAGACGCTGTTTTGCTATGCAGCCGATCTGGAACAAGTGCGCATGCAGTTGTGCAAGCGAACCGGTCTGCGCGTTCTGCAACGCCCCGCAAACCTGGAAGACGTGTTTCTGCGATTGACTGGACGAGATATGAAGGACTAAATGATGCGTGAAGTATTCGTGATGGCTATGCCCACCAACACTTGGAACTGGCGCATGGTATGGCGCCGAAATTATCTGGCGTGGAGAAAAACTGCACTTGTTTCGCTTATCGGGAACCTTGCGGATCCGATGATGTATCTGTTCGGATTAGGTTTCGGCGTAGGAATAATGATAGGCCGCATCGAAGGCACTTCTTACGTAGCCTTTTTGGCAGCTGGAATGGTCGCGACAAGCGCAATGACTTCTGCGACGTTCGAAACGATTTATGCGACTTTCGCTCGCATGCACATTCAGCGCATGTGGGAAGCAGTCCTGTGTACCCAACTCACGATCGGCGACGTCGTTCTCGGTGAGTTGGCTTGGGCAGCAACAAAAGCCCTTTTGGCCGGCACGGCTGTTACGATGGTTGCCGCGACGCTCGGCTATGCGGCGTTTCAAAGTATTCTTTATGTCATTCCCGTCGTTATCCTAACTGGCCTCGCCTTCGCGAGTATTGCGATGGTGCTCATCGCGATCGCGCCAAGTTACGATTACTTTATCTTCTATCAAACACTTGTTCTGACGCCCATGCTCTTTCTGAGCGGTGTCGTCTTCCCGGTCGCCCATCTTCCAAGCGCCTTTCGACAGCTTGCGCGATTTTTGCCGCTCACACATTCCGTTGAACTCATCCGCCCGGCGATGCTTGCACGCCCACCCGCCGGAATCGGTCTGCATGTGACTGCGCTTTGCGTCTACACAGTACTGCCATTCTTTCTGTCGGCAGCACTGTTTCGCCGACGTCTCTTATCTTGACGCAGATGATTGCAAACCGATCAGGATCCTTGTAACGAACTACGCAGGAAGCAGCTTTCGAACCATCGCTTTCGATTCTGTTAAAGATACGCCATGACCCACTCCATGCCGACAATTGAGCCATTTGTGATCCTCGGGATGCCCAGGACGGGCACACATTACCTTGAAGAATTGCTGAATGAGCATCCGAACGTATCAAGCAATGGCGAGTTGCTCAATCCTTACGACGCGATCTGGCACAATCGCAAGCGCCTGCTACTTAGTGATCACGAACTTCTCGAGCTCGCCTATCTGCACTACCCCGCCAGAGCCGGAAAGAAAGCGGTCACACACGTCGGTTGCAAGATCAACCAACCTCAGTTTCAGGAACGTCTGGAGTTCTTTGACGAGTTGGCCAGATGGCCACGCCTCAAGGTGATGCTTATGATTCGCAGAAATACGTTGGAATCACTACGATCCTTGGTGCAGGCAAGGCAAAGTGGTCAATGGTTAAAGTTTGGCGCAGGCAACGACTCCGGTCCGCCTCCTCAAGTAACCTTGAAAATTCAAGACTGCGAGGACTATCTCAAAGCTGCTGACGATTTCCACCGACTGGTGATGGACTCATTCGCGCCAACGAACATTCTTACCGTCGAGTATGAAAGTCTGCTGGACAATCCCGCTTCATGCCTACATGCAGTTTGGGCTTTCCTCGAAATTTCAGCGCGTCCATGCTCTGGCAGCACAGTCCTTCAGCGTCAGGAAGTGCGGCCACTGGAACAAACGATACTAAATTTTGAGGAGTTGAAGCGTCACTTCACAGGCGGGCGGTACGAGAGCTTCTTTGAAGCTGGGAAGATCGGATCTTCGCCACCCCCTGCAAATAACGCGACGGTATAAACCACCTTTTGATAGATCATCTTACAGATATCGTCGTGTCTCTAGGCGCGAGCTGTTCAGCTAACGAATGATCGGTTTGATTAATCCATGCGTTCCCTTATAGCCATAAAAAGCTGATGCGCACCATTCGGTATGTCTGGCCGCTCGCGCAGCAGGCGATGAACGCGTCAAAATGAGGTGACTGTGCATGTCCTCAAAAGTGCAGTGGAGATTGTGCTGGGAAAATGAGCTGGATCTCTCCGATCACGTTGAATTGGCCCGGTTCTTCCGAACGACGTATGGGCCTACCGGGGCTTTCAACGCAAAGCCGTTCGAGGGTGGTCGAAGTTGGGCCGGTGCGCGGCCCGAACTCCGCGCCATTGCCTACGATTCGAAAGGTGTTGCAGCTCACATGGGATCGCTCCGTCGTTTCATCAAGGTAGGCTCGGTCGATGTGCTTGTAGCCGAATTGGGACTGTATGGGGTGCGTCCGGATCTCGAAGGATTCGGAATCGGTCATTCAATCCGCGCGATGTATCCAGTGCTGCAAGAGCTCCGCGTCCCATTCGCGTTTGGCACAGTCCGGCACGCCTTAAAGAATCACTTTTCCAGATTGTTCCGGAATGGAATGGGGACGATCTTGCATGGGGTGCGCGTGCGATCAACGCTCCCAAACGTTCACCTTGACTTACCTCCTACGCGCATTGAAGACGTGCTCGCTGTGATTTTGCCGATCGCCAGCCCGCTGAGCGAGTGGCCGGACGGCGCCGCCATCGAGCGCAACGGACCCGAGCTGTGACGCACGCCGGGTTCTGTCCGGAAAGCGACGCGTCCCGCATGGCGCGTCGTACAACGACGTTGTAGCGGACTACTAGTAAGGTAGACCAAATTGAGAAATGTAACGAATTTCGAATTACTGCGTCGAGAATTGGACGCGGACGACCCGTGGCAACTCGACAGTAATCCCTTCGAATTCCAACGCCATGAGCAAATGCTTCGAATGTCACTCGTCGACGGATCTGTCTCCAACGCGTTAGAAGTCGGATGCGCGGGAGGAGCGTTTACGGAAAGATTGGCACCTCACTGCCAACGGCTCACCATCATCGACGTCATGCCACAAGCGATCGCGAAAACACGCGAACGTCTGAAGGCGCCACCGAACACGGTCTGGATTGTTTCAGACGTGCAGCATTTTTCGATCCACGACAAGTTCGATCTGATCGTAGTGGCGGAAGTTCTTTATTACCTCAGCAACATCGCGGAGGTGCGCGCCGCTATCCGCAATCTGGGACGGATGCTTGTACCTGCTGGCCGGTTGATATTCGGGTCGGCGCGTGACGCCAGTTGCCGGCGATGGGGGCACCTTGCTGGTGCGGAAACGGTCTTGGAAATTCTGAAAGAAGAACTGACCGAAGTCGAGCGCGTGGAGTGCGTCGGTGAGTCGCCCAATGAAGATTGTCTGCTCGCGCGCTTCCGGAACCCGGCTTTCCTTTCACCTCAACCCAATTACCCTGTTTGAGTAGGGGATACTATGCGCATTTGTGGCCTCAAGCTGACACACGACGGGGCAATCGCCGTTGTCGAGGATGGAAAACTGGTTTTTTGCATCGAACAGGAGAAGCGGGAAAACAACCCGCGATATCAGGAAATCGAGAACCTGGACGCAGTTGCGGCCGCATTGAGCGAAGGCGGCTTGCGTGTCGAAGATATAGACCAGTTTGTTGTCGACGGCTGGGACGGCGAAGTGGAGTCACAGTTTCGGATGGTCAGTGGCTCCACGCTGGTCAGCCTAAATGGCGCTCCCTATACCGAACGCAAAGCGGACCATCTTCTTGCTTCGGTCGACGGCACCGGGCTGCTAGTCGGTGGAGAGTCACGTCCGTATAAGAGCTATCCTCATGTGTCAGGCCATGTTGCCTCCGCGTACTGCACCAGCCCGTTCGCGCGAAGCGAGCAGCCCGCGTTCTGCCTGGTCTGGGATGGTGGAATGGTGCCGAGGCTGTACCACGTACAACGCCACGGAGCGCGCCTCGTTGACTGCCTGTTTCCGGTCATCGGCCAAATATACGCTGCGGCGGGTCATCATTTTGGGCCCTATAAGAAGTCGGGCGGCGCGGAGTGGGATCTGGGCGTGGCCGGCAAGCTTATGGCATATATCGCGCTCGGGTCCCCCGATGAAGACATCGTCGCTGAGTTTCGTCGGCTTTACCAGGAACGCTTTGCCGGCGATACGGAACTTGCGCGAAACTACCGCGAAAATGTCCATATTCCGGAAACATCGCTCGCAGCTGTACGCGACTTCTTCGAAGCAAGCCTGCCACAACTAGAGACCAAGCCTCACGAAGATGTACTCGCCTCCTTTCATGCATTCCTTGAGCGTCTTCTCGTTCACGAAATGGGAATAGCGCTCCAGCGCCATTCGATTCCGGGGCCGCGAAATTTGTGTATCTCTGGCGGATGCGCACTCAACATCAAATGGAATAGCGCATTACGTGCGAGTGGCTTGTTCGACGCAATCTGGGTCCCGCCCTTTCCGAACGATAGTGGATCGGCGATTGGCGCCGCTTGTTGCGCGATGGCAGCGGACAAAGGCTTCGTACCGTTGGAATGGTCGGTCTATAGCGGACCAGCCGTGAAAACTGGCGACGTGCCGGCCGGATGGACGGCGTCTCCTTGTTCCATCGCGGAACTCGCCCGGATACTCGCGGATAATGAACCCGTCGTTTTTCTTGCCGGCCGCGCCGAGCTGGGGCCTCGGGCATTGGGTGCCAGAAGCATCCTGGCCGCTGCGACTTCGCCCGCAATGAAGGCTATTCTCAACGACATCAAGCATCGCGAGCATTTCCGTCCGGTGGCACCAATCTGTCTCGAAGACCGTGCTCCTGCCGTATTTTGCCCCGGCACTCCAGACCCCTACATGCTGTTCGATCATCAGACGCGCGCGGAATGGCAGGACAAGATTCCTGCCGTTGTGCACCTCGACGGGTCGGCTCGATTGCAGACTATCGCAAGAACTTCCGGGCATCCGGTAGCCCAACTGCTGATCGAATACGAAAAGCTCACAAGTCTTCCATTGCTCTGCAACACCAGCGCCAATCATCACGGGCGAGGCTTCTTCCCGGACGCTGCTTCAGCATGTAAATGGGGACGCGTCGAACATGTATGGTGCGACGGTCTTCTATTGAGCAAGGCATGCGGGACCGGCCTGCCATCGTCAACCGACGAACCCGCGTGCTATGCACCAGTATGAGTGGGAGACGACTGCACCGCTCGGAATATTCCGATTCGCTGCGCTGCGGCCTTGACTGATAGGCGGCAACCTGCCGCGTCGACGGGAGATCCGTGGATGTCTATTTCCTGATCTTCCACGCAAAACTGCCGTCACGCTGCCGCAATGCTTGAGCGCGCGTACCCGAATTCCAGCAACCATCCCAACCCGCTTACGTAGGCGTGTATGACGAACGAGGCATCGACTTCACATCTTTACGCACACGACTTTCGCATTGATCCTGAGTCGAGACGACGGTTGCTACGACAAACGCCCGCCATTCTGTGGTTCACCGGTCTATCCGGGTCCGGAAAATCGGCTATCGCCGACAGGGTTGAGGCACGTCTTCATGCGTCCGGCCGCCTCACCTACACTCTCGATGGCGACTCCGTCAGGCTCGGTCTTTGCAAGGACCTCGGCTTTAGCGATGAGGATCGACACGAAAACGTACGGCGCGTTTCGGAAGTTGCAAAATTGATGGCTGACGCCGGCATCGTGGTGCTGGTGTGCCTCATCTCACCCTTCCGCTCCGACCGAGAACTCGCCAAGTCCATCGCAGGGAAGCATAGCTTTGCTGAAATTCATGTCCACGCATCTTTGGCAGTAGCCGAGGCTCGCGATCCCAAAGGGCTGTATCGGCTCGCGAGACGTGGCGCAATCCAGCATTTCACCGGCGTCGACTCGCCATATGAACAGCCGACGGCACCAGACGTCTTCATCGACACTTGTTTGCTGTCCATTAATGAGGGCGTCGAAATTGTGTTGAACTGGCTTGACAGGCATTGACCATGCGAGGCGGATGTTCGTAACCTGTTGATATCAGATCCGCGCGCCTGAAGTTCCGCTACGGAAGCGAGCCAAATCTCGCTCCAAATCATTCATGCCTTACATTGGCCTCCTCACAGGTAGACCGGAGCAGCGGGGGACAGGTAAGTTCTGCATCCGCAATTTTGATAACACGCCGCTCACGCAAACTAAGGTGGATAGGTGTTCGATGACGTCAACCGCAGTTGGTCGCAGCCGTTTGCATCGGCCGTTTAGTGGCGCATTTCGGCGCCGCATAGCGCATCACGTTTGCGCGCGCGCCGCACTGATTACAGTCATGCTTCCACAGTTTTGTTCGCTGTCGGGTTGCGTGGTCGGCCCCGATTACCAAACGCCCGCGCCGCCCGCCGCCGACACCTACACGCCCACGCCGCTGCCCGGTCAAACGGCGTCGTCGCCGGGCACATCGGGCGTTACGCAACAGTTCGTGGCCGGCGAGGACATCCCCGCGCAGTGGTGGACGCTCTTTCATTGCGAGCCGCTCGACGCGCTGATCCGCGAAGCGCTCGCCAACAGTCCCAACGTCGCCGCGGCGCAAGCGGCGCTCAGACAGGCCGGCGAGAATCTACGCGCGCAAATGGGCACGACGCTGTATCCGTCCGTCGATGCAAAGGCCAATGCAACACGCGAGAAATTCAATGGCGTCACGTTCGGTCAGCCTAGCCTACATAGAATATTGAATCTGTACAACGCATCGGTAAACGTATCGTACAACCTCGATGTGTTCGGCGGCGCAAGGCGCGAACTCGAATCGCTGCGCTCGCAGGTCGATTACGAGGGCTTTCAGTTGCAAGCTGCGTATCTCGCCTTATCGGCGAACATCGTGACGGCGGCCGTCAAGGAAGCCTCGCTGC
>NZ_CYGY02000090.1 GCF_900007165.1 Paraburkholderia piptadeniae | reverse complement strand
CCGGAATCTAGTATCCCGAGTTAAAAAATGATTGCCTTATTTGCGTTATGTACTAACCTGGCTTGCAGGGTTCGCAATTGAGCGAGGCAATGATGAGAGGAAGACCGAAAGCGCCACTGGTCTTGAGTGCGTCGGAACGAGAACAGCTCACGGCACTGACAATGCGACGCAAGACGGCGCAGGCGCTGGCCTTGCGCGCACGCATCGTGCTGGCCTGCGCGGAGGGCATCGACAACAAGACGGTCGCGACAAGACAACGTGTCACCTCGCATACGGTTTCGAAGTGGCGTTCGCGATTCATCAATCACCGCGTGGACGGGTTGCTCGATGCACCGCGCCCGGGAGCACCGAGGACGATCGAGGACGCGCAGGTGGAGGCGGTCGTCGCACGCACGCTCGAATCCGTACCCACAGGCGCGACTCACTGGAGCACGCGCACCATGGCCCGCGAGATGGGGATGTCGCAGACCGCCGTGTCGCGGATCTGGCGTGCCTTCGGATTGCAGCCGCATCGGCAGGAGACCTTCAAGCTTTCCACTGATCCATTTTTTGTGGACAAGGTGCGCGATATCGTCGGGCTGTACCTGGATCCGCCACTGAAGGCCATGGTGTTGTGCGTTGACGAGAAAAGCCAGATTCAGGCACTCGATCGCACGCAGCCCATGCTGCCGCTGGCCCCGGGCATCCCTGAGCGACGCACGCACGACTATATGCGCCACGGCACGACCACATTGTTCGCGGCGCTGGACATATCCACGGGCGAAGTCATTGGCGAACTGCATCGACGTCATCGCAGCAGTGAATTCCTGCAGTTCCTGCGAACCATCGAGGCCAACGTGCCCCCTCAATTGGACGTGCATCTGGTGATGGACAACTACGGTACGCACAAGACCTCCGCGATCAATACCTGGTTGACTCGCCATCCGCGTTTTCATGCGCATTTCACCCCGACCTCTGCTTCGTGGATTAACCAGGTCGAACGATGGTTTGCCACGCTCAGCGAGTCATACATCCGCCGTGGCACCCATCGCTCCACCCGGCAACTCGAACAGGCGATTCGCCAATACATCCAGATCAACAACACTGATCCGAGACCTTTCAACTGGACCAAATCGGCCGACGACATCCTCGCTAGCGTCAAGCGATTTTGTCTACGAATTTCTAACTCGCGACACTAGCGGGTTCTTCGTCCAGTTGATCCGGTTGTCTGG
>NZ_CYGY02000095.1 GCF_900007165.1 Paraburkholderia piptadeniae | reverse complement strand
ACTGGAACTTCGGGTTAGCGGCGCCGAGCCTTCGGCCTTGTTGTTCGCGGCGATCAGCACCGGCTGGCCGGCGATTGCGTAGCGGGCGGCGAGTTCGGCGAGCGCCATACGCGTTTGCGGGTCTTCGTCGACGAGCTTGTCGAACGGCTCGTATTTCGCTTTCGCCTGTTCGTACTTGAAGCCGCCATGCAGGCTCCAGCGCACGATTAGCGGACCCGACGGCGCTTCGTCGAGCATCGCGAGAGCCGCCGCCTGGCGCGAAGGATCGGGCATCCGCGCATGAATGCCGACGCAGTAGCGCACGCCCGTCGCCTTCAGCGCGCGGATGAGGCGCGGCGTCAAAAGGCACGCATCGCGGATCTCAACGGCATAGCAGGTGTCGCCTTCGAGCGAGGGCAGCGCCGACAGGAACGCCGTCAACCGTTCGACGAAGAGCGCGGGCTGCGCGAGCATTTCATTCGGCAGCGGCGAGAACTGGAACACGAGCGCGCCCGCCTTCTTGCCAAGTCCGTCGATGCAAGGTTGCGCGAATTCGTCGATGGCCAGTTGCGCGTTCAGAAAGCAGGGGTTCTCCGACACCGGCTCGCCGCGCTCGGCGCGCACGGTTGCATCGGTGACGAGCGCGGGTGCCTTCACGATGAAGCGGAAGTCGTCCGGCACCTGCTGCGCGTAGCGCAGATAGTCGGTGAGCGTGAGCGGCGCATAGAACGAGCGGTCGATGCTCACCGTGCGCAGCAGCGGATGCGCGCCGTATGCCGCGAGGCCATCGCGCGACAGCTTGCTGTTGCTGTAATCGTCGCCGTAGACGATGCCTTTCCAGCCCGGAAACGACCACGTCGACGTGCCCAGATGCACGTGCGGCGGCAACTGGCTCGCGAGTTCGACGATATCGGCGGACGGCTGCGCGGCGAGGACATCGCGGGCGCGGCGCTTTTTCGGCGGCGCGCCCGTCTGCGCGGAAGGTGTATCCGATGCGGTATCGGATGCCGCCGTGGGTGGCGAAGCGTCGGCGGCAGGGGTCTCGCCGACGGGGTTGCCGAACATGTCGAGTTGCGCGGAGTGCTCCGGCGTTTCTTCTTTCATCGATGCATTGCAAGAGAGAGTGCGCTGATGTGAACCGCGCCTGCTCCGGGCCGGACCAGCGGGATGCTGATGCCGCGCTAGCCGGTCCGAAGCGGTATTCTGCGCGCGATTCTACAGCGCCTTCTCGTACATATAGCGGCGCGACCACGGCAGCGTCTTCGCGCTGTGTCCCGCCCTGCGGCACACGACCTGAAAGATCGACACGTCGTCGTGCTCGAACGCGTACGCGCAGCCGGCGAGGTACACACGCCAGATACGGAACTTCTCGTCGTCGACGAGCTTCTTCGCTGCTTCCGCGTTTGCCTCGAAGTTTTCCGTCCAGATTTCGAGCGTGTGCGCATAGTGGCGGCGCAAGCTTTCGACGTCGATCGCTTCGAGCCCGCCGCGCTGCATCGATTCGAGCGCGAGGCTGATATGCGGCAGCTCGCCGTCGGGGAACACGTACCTGTCGATGAATTCGCCGCCGCCGAGAGCCGTTTCGCCGCTGTCGTAGTCGGTCGACGTGATGCCGTGATTCATCGCGATGCCGTCGTCCGTGAGCAGATCGTGAATCTTCTGGAAGTACGTCGGCAGATTCTTGCGGCCCACGTGCTCGAACATCCCGACGCTCGTGACGCGGTCGAATTGGCCTTCGATATCGCGATAGTCCTGCAGGCGGATTTCGATCTGGCCTTCGAGGCCCGCGGCTTTCACGCGCTGCGTCGCGAGATCGAACTGGTTCTGCGAGAGCGTCACGCCCACGCACTTCGCGCCGAACTTCTGCGCCGCGCGCAGCACGAGTGCGCCCCAGCCGCAGCCGATATCGAGCAGGCTCTGGCCGGGCTGCACCTGGATCTTCGTGAGGATGTGATCGATCTTCTTGATCTGCGCGGTGGCGAGATCTTCGTCGCCGCTTTCGAAGTACGCGCACGAGTACACCATGTTCTCGTCGAGCCACAGCTTGTAGAACTCGTTCGAGACGTCATAGTGATACTGGATCGCTTTCTTGTCCGACGTTTTCGTGTGATTGAAATAGCGCCGCACGCGGGCGAGCTTGCTGGCGCTCGTCACCGTGCTGCGCGCAAGCGAATAGCCGATGTTGATGATGTCCGACAGCTTGCCTTCGATGTCGATCTTGCCCTTCACGTAGGCCTCGCCCAGATTGTCGAGGCTCGGTTCGAGCAGGAGGGGCAGCGCGGAAGCGCTATTCACTTTCAGCGTGACCCGCGGCGCCGCGAACGTGCCGAAGTCGTGTTGCTGGCCATCCCACAGCACGAGGCGCGCCGGAATGTTGGCCTTCGTTTTTACTTCTTCTACCCACTGCGCCAGCTTCTTCTCCCAGAACATGTGATCTCTCCGTGTCCAATGAATCAAAGCAAAGCTTGTCGGATCGCAGTGCGCCGTGCGTGTCTCCCTGGTCCGCGTGAGTCGCGCATTCGAACGTCGGGCAGCGCGCGATCCAGCCGTCCACGCATTGCGCCGCCGTCGCGCATCGGATGCACGATGCGGCGCGCGGGCCGGCCTATCGACGAGTCAGGGCGACAGGCGGACGATAGTCCAGTCGGCGCTGCCGTCGCTGCGCGTGTAGAGCAGCCGGTCGTGCAGGCGTGATGGCCGTCCTTGCCAGAATTCGATCGCGTCGGGAATCAGCCGGTAGCCGCCCCAGTGCGGCGGACGCGGAGGACTCTCTCCGTATTGTGCGCTGAATTCACGTTCGCGCGCTTCCAGAAGCGCACGGCTTTCAATTACCTTGCTCTGGTCCGACGCCCATGCGCCGATGCGCGAGCCGAGCGGCCGCGACGCGTAGTACGCGTCGCTTTCCGCATCGCTCGTCTTGACGACGGTGCCCTCGATGCGCACCTGGCGTTCGAGTTCGATCCAGTAGAAGAGAAGGCTTGCGTGCGGGTTCTCCGCGAGTTCGCGGCCCTTGCGGCTTTCGTAGTTCGTGAAGAAGACGAAGCCGCGTTCGTCGACACCCTTGATCAGCACGATGCGTGCCGAAGGCCGGCCGCGCGCGTCGACCGTCGCGAGTGTCATCGTATTCGGCTCGGGCAGTTGCGCATCGACTGCCTGCTTGAACCACTTGTCGAACTGATGGAACGGATTGGGATCGACATCGGCGATGTCGAGAGAACCGAGCGAATAGTTTTTGCGGAGGTCGGCAAGAGTGCTCATATTTTTATGCAAGCGCTACAGTGGGGCCAGTATAGCGAAGGACGCGAATTTCTGTCTTGAGTCGTGTCGTACCGATGGCTCGAGCGCGAAGAGGCGACGGCGCACGTCGGGCGCTTGCGCGTGCGATCAGGCAAAATACGGGCTTGGATGCATGCGGATATCCGCACGATATCGGCACGCGCACGCCTGAATTCGCCAAGCCACACATCATGTCCACGCCTCTCGTCACCGAGCAATCCGATCTTACTACCGACCACACCACGCATGAAACGCACCATGCGGCCGACCGCGCGCGCCGCTTCGGAGGTGTCGCGCGTCTGTACGGCGCGGATGCGCTGGCGGCGTTCGAGCGCGCGCATGTCGCCGTGATCGGCATTGGCGGCGTCGGTTCGTGGGCGGCGGAAGCGCTTGCGCGCACGGCGATCGGCAAGATCACGCTGATCGATCTCGACAACGTGGCCGAGAGCAACACGAACCGGCAGATTCACGCGCTCGACGGCAACTACGGCAAGCCGAAAGTCGACGCGATGGCCGAGCGCATCCGGCTGATCGATCCGCAGTGCGATGTGCGCGTGATCGAAGATTTCATCGAGCCGGATAACTTCGACGCGGTGCTGGGCAGCGGCTTCGACTATGTGATCGATGCGATCGACAGCGTGCGCACGAAGACGACGCTGATCGCGTGGTGCGTCGAGCACAAGCAGCCTCTGATCACCGTCGGCGGCGCGGGCGGGCAGCTCGACCCGACGCGCATTCGCATCGACGATCTCGCGCTTACCATTCAGGACCCGCTGCTGTCGAAAGTGCGCGGCCAGTTGCGCAAGCAGCATGGCTTTCCGCGCGGGCCGAAAGCGAAGTTCAAGGTGAGCGCCGTGTATTCGGACGAGCCGCTGATCTACCCGGAAGCGGCCGTCTGCGATATCGACGAAGAGGCTGAGCACATCACGACGTCGCCCGGTCATCATGGGCCCGTGGGCTTGAACTGCGCGGGCTTCGGATCGAGTGTGTGCGTGACGGCGAGCTTCGGATTTGCCGCCGTGTCGCATGTATTGCGAGCGCTCGCGAAGCAGGCGGCCTGAAGCGAATCTCTTGCATCAACGAAAAACGCGGCCACGTGGCCGCGTTTTTCATGCTGCATCGGAAGCGAACGATAAGGACCGTCAGTTCAGCGCCGCGCTCAGCCTGCGCCGCCACTTCGACACCAGTTCCGGCTGATGCGCGGCAAGGTCGAACACCGACAGCATCGTCTTGCGGCCGATGTCGTCGCGGAACGTGCGGTCGCGCTGCACGATCGCGAGCAGATGCTCGAGCGCCGGGTCGTACTTGCGCCGCGCGATGAGCGCGCTCGCGAGATCGAAACGCGCTTCGAGGTCGTCGGGATTTTCGCCGACGCGCGCTTCGAGCGCATCCGTGGGCGGCAGGTCGGCGGCGGCATCGACGGCATCGAGCCGCGTCTTGATGGCGTTGTAGCGCGCGTCGATGCCCTGCGTCGTTTTCGGCGACAGCAGATCGTTTTCCTTCTGCGCTTCCTCGACGCGATGATCTTCGAGCAGCAACTCCATCAGATCGAGCCGCGCTTCGTCGTAGCCCGGATCGAATGCAAGCGCGGCCTTCAGCGCGTCGTACGCATCTTCGCGGCGGCCTTCGGAAATGGCCACGGCCGCTTCGGCGCGCGCCGCTTCCGCGCTGTCGGGCACGAGGCGGTCGAGAAACTGGCGCAACTGGCCTTCCGGCAGCACGCCGATGAACTGATCGACAGGCCGTCCGTCCGCGAAGGCGACGACGTGCGGAATGCTGCGCACCTGGAAGTGCGCGGCCAGTTCCTGGTTCTCGTCGACGTTCACCTTCACGAGACGCCATTTGCCTTCGTACTCGGCTTCGAGCTTTTCGAGCATCGGGCCGAGCGTCTTGCACGGTCCGCACCACGGCGCCCAGAAGTCGACCAGTACGGGCGTGAGCATCGATGCGCTGATGACGTCCTTTTCGAAGGTGGCGAGAGTGGTGTCCATTGCAATCTCTTCCTTGAATCTGTACTTGAAGTAAATGGGGGCGGCCGGCGCGATTTCAACGCGCGTCTTCGATTCGTCTGGTTTCAGTGCGCTTCCGGCGTCGCCCCTGCCGATGCCTGCGAGTCTAGCGCGGCTTGCGCTCCGGCAGCGGAATCCATTCCGTCTCGCCCGGCACCTTGCCCATTTCCTGACTCGTCCAGGCGGCCTTCGCGCGCTCGATCTTCTCGCGCGAACTCGAAACGAAATTCCATTCGATGAAGCGCTCGCCGTCGAGTTTCTCGCCGCCGAGCAGCATCACCGTCGCGCCTTTCGCGCTTGCGAGCGTGACGGTTTCGCTGGGCGCGAGCACGGCCATCTGCTCGGCTTCGAGCGGCTGGCCGTCGAGCGACAGATCGCCGTCGACGAGGTACACGCCGCGCTCGTCGTGCTCCGGTTCGAGCGCAAGTGCGCTGCCGGGCGAAAAATGCGCTGCAGCATACAGCGTGCCCGAGAACGTGCGCGTGGGCGCCGTCTGGCCGAACGACGTACCCGCGATGATCCGCAAGACGACGCCGTTTCGTTCGATCTCGGGCAGCGTCGAGCCGGGATGGTGCTCGAACGATGGCTCGGCGTCCTCGTCGGCGAGCGGCAGCGCGACCCACGTCTGGATGCCGTGCACCGTCGAGCCGTTCGCGCGTTCCGGTTCGGGCGTGCGCTCAGAATGCACGATGCCGCGGCCGGCCGTCATCCAGTTGACGTCGCCCGGGACGATCCTTTGTTCGGAACCGAGGCTGTCGCGATGCATGATCGCGCCTTCGAACAGATAGGTGACGGTTGCAAGGCCGATATGCGGATGCGGGCGCACGTCGAGTCCTGTTCCTGCTGGCAGCGTCGCGGGGCCCATGTGGTCGAAGAAGATGAACGGGCCGATGAGGCGCGCGGCCATCGCGGGCAGCACGCGCCGCACGGCCAGATTGCCGATGTCGCGGACGTGGGGCTTGAGAACCGCTTTGATCGATGAGGGCATGACTTGCTCGATGGGTGGGGACAGGGCAGGTCATTCTACTGCCCATGCCGGCAGGCTGCGCGCGAGGGATTGCGTGACGGGGAGCACGCGTCTGGCAAAGCGGAAGATGCCTTTGCCGCCGCTCCGCTACACTCTTTTCTTTCAGAACAAGTAGAAGAGGAGTCCAGATGTCGCCGAAAGACCTGCTGCTGGCGCTGGTCGTCGTTCTCGCGTGGGGCGTGAATTTTGTGGTGATCAAGGTCGGCCTGCACGGCGTGCCGCCGATGCTGCTCGGCGGGCTGCGCTTCACGCTCGCCGCGATTCCCGCTGTGTTCTTCATCAGGCGGCCGAAGATGCCCTGGCGCTGGCTCATCGCGTATGGCACGACGATCTCGCTCGGCCAGTTCGCGTTCCTGTTCTCGGCGATGTACGTCGGCATGCCCGCCGGTCTCGCGTCGCTCGTGTTGCAGGCACAGGCGTTCTTCACGCTCGGTTTTGCCGCGCTGTTCCTGCACGAGCGCTTTCGCGCGCAGAACGTGCTCGGCCTCGTGATCGCGGCGATCGGGCTCGCGCTGATCGGCATGCAGGGCGGCCACGCGATGACGCTCACCGGCTTCATTCTCACGCTGTGCGCCGCCGTGATGTGGGCGCTCGGCAATATCGTCACGAAGAAGGTCGGCAAGGTCGATCTGGTCGGGCTCGTCGTGTGGGGCAGTCTCGTTCCGCCCGTGCCCTTCTTCGTGCTGTCGTATCTGCTCGAAGGGCCGCAGCGCATCGAGGCGGTGTTGACGGGCATCGGCATGTCGTCGGTGTTCGCGATCGTCTATCTCGCGTTCGTCGCGACGCTGCTCGGCTACGTGCTGTGGAGCCGTCTGTTGTCTCGCTATCCGGCGGGGCAGGTCGCACCGTTCTCGCTTCTCGTGCCGATCATCGGGCTTGCGTCGGCATCGGTGCTGCTCGGCGAGTCGCTGTCGGCCGCGCAGGTCGGCGGCGCGGCGCTCGTGATGGCGGGCCTTGCCGTCAACGTGTTCGGCGGCTGGGTCGTGCAAAGGCTCGCGCCCGCGCGCTGATCCGCGTTGGTCCGCATTGATCCGCGTTGAGCGTTGGCGACGCGTAAAACGGCAACGGCCGCGCTTCGCAGTGCGGCCGTTTTGCTTTTTGATTGCAGCGCAGGTTTAGCGGAAAGCCTGGGCTTCAGGTCATCCGGCTCTTCGCAAGCGGCGGGTTCGCGGCAAAGTAGCGTTTGATGCCGCTGAGGATCGCGTTTGCCATCTTCTCTCGATACGCGTCGTCGTTCAGACGGCGCTCCTCGTCCGGGTTGCTGATAAATGCGGTCTCGACGAGGATCGACGGAATATCGGGTGCCTTCAGCACGGCGAAGCCCGCCTGTTCGACGCTGCCCTTGTGCAGCTTGTTGATCCCGCCGATTTCCTTCAGCACGAACGTGCCGTAGCGCATCGAGTCGCGGATCTGCGCCGTCGTCGACATATCGAACAGCGCGCGGTTCACGCTCGCGTCGGCGGACTTGATGTTGATGCCGCCGATCTGGTCCGACGAGTTTTCCTTGTTCGCCATCCAGCGCGCGGCCGCGCTCGACGCGCCATGCTCCGACAGCGCGAACACCGACGAGCCGCTCGCTTCGGGCGTCGTGAACGCATCCGCGTGAATCGACACGAACAGGTCCGCGCCGACGCGCCGCGCCTTCTGCACGCGCACGTTGAGCGGCACGAAGAAGTCGGCGTCGCGCGTCATCATCGCCCGCATGTTCGGCTGCGCGTCGATCTTCGCGCGCAGCTTCTTCGCGATGTCGAGCGCGACGTGCTTCTCGTACGTGCCGCTGCCGCCGATCGCGCCGGGGTCTTCGCCGCCGTGGCCCGGATCGATCGCGACCGTCAGCAGGCGCACCGTCGTGCTGCCCTTCTTCGGCGTGGTGAACTTGTAGGTGTCGTCGCCGTTGTCGCCTTCGTTGTCCGTATCGTTGTCGTTGTTGCGCGCGATGACGGGCGGCGCGGGCGCCGGCGTTGGCTTCGACGGCGTGTGCGGCGCCGGCGCCGCATGCGCCGGCGGACGCGGCGCGGGCGCAGGAGCGGAAGGCGAAGGCGCGTTGTTCTGCGCGTACTTCTCGAAGAAGGCGTCGCTGTTGTCGGCGGGCGGCGTGGTCGGGCCGCTCAGCGTCGCGGCGGGCGGCGATGACTCTTCGTTGAGCTTGTCGAGTTGCTGCTGCTTGCGCTCGGTCTGCGCGAGCAGGTCCATCAGCGGATCGGGCGCGACGGCGGGGTACAGGTCGAACACGAGACGATACTTGTACGTGCCGACGGGCGGCAGCGTGAACACCTGCGGCTTCACCGAGCCCTTCAGGTCGAACACCATCCGCACCACATGCGGCTGATACTGCCCGACGCGCACCGATTGAATCTGCGGATCGTTCGGCGCGATCTTCGAGACGAGATCCTTGAGCGCCTGGTCGAGATCGAGACCGTTCAGATCGACCACCAGCCGATCGGGGCCTTGCAGCATCTGCTGCGTGTTCTGCAGCGGCTGATCGGACTCGATGGTCACACGCGTGTAGTCGCGCGCGGGCCACACGCGCACGCCGAGCACCGACGACGCCCACGCGAAACGAGGAGCGGCAAGCCCGAGGACGAGGGTGGAAGCGCCCGCGCGAAGAATCTGCCGGCGACGCCAGTTATGCGTCGCTGTGGCCGCCGATTCGATCGAACGGAACGGTTTGATCAACATCTTTCGAGACATGCCTTTCCTGATTCGCTATACGCCCGGGCGACCAGCCTGCGGCCATCGCCGTCGACGTCGAGCGAGAACACGAGATCCGGCACGCCTAGCAGACTGCCCGCGCGTTGCGGCCATTCGACGAGGCAGATAGCGCCGCTGTCGAAGTACTCGCGAAAGCCTGCATCGGCCCATTCGGCCGGATCGTTGAAACGGTAAAGATCGAAGTGATAAAGCTCGAGTTCCCCATCCGGCCTTTCGACCGCATAAGGCTCGACAAGCGTATAGGTCGGGCTGCGCACGCGGCCCGTGTGTCCGAGGGCGCGCAACGTGGCGCGCACGAGTGTCGTCTTGCCGGCGCCCAGGTCGCCGAGGAGCTGCACCTGAAGGCCGTTGAATGCAAGGCTGCCCGACACGCTGCTTGCGTTGCGCACGCCGTCGATTGCACGCGCGAAGCGTTCGCCGAATGCCATCGTGGCGGCTTCGTCCGCGAGCGCGAAATGGCGCTCCAGCAGGACGGCAGCGGACGGTTGATTCGCGAGACCGGATTGATCGGGCATTCTCGTAAAATGGCGTTATGAACCAAAGCCAGCAGCACCCCAACGCCTTGTCGGAGCAACATCGGGAGCGACGTCCCGACGCGCATTCGCCGCCCCGTGCAGCGAACGACGAAGCACCTGCCACGCCTCATTACGATGAAGCGCAACTGGCGGCGCTTGCTTCGCGTATCCGGAGCTGGGCACGCGAACTGGGTTTCGGCGCGGTCGGCATCAGCGATATCGACCTGTCGAACGCCGAAGCGGGCCTTGCTGCATGGCTCGACGCGGGTTGCCACGGCGAGATGGATTATATGGCCAAACATGGGATGAAACGTGCGCGGCCAGCCGAGCTTGTGGCCGGAACGCGACGCGTGATTTCCGTGCGCATGGACTATTTGCCCGCGCATTTGCCTCGTTCTTCGGATGCGCGAAAGGATGATGAAAGTGCGCACAGCGACGTTCAGCACGACTGGCGACTGGAAGAACGCGCGCGTCTGAACGATCCGTCGGCGGCTGTCGTGTCGATCTACGCGCGCGGCCGCGACTATCACAAGGTGATGCGTAACCGTCTGCAGCAACTGGCCGATCGGATCGAAGCGGAAGTCGGCCCGTATGGCCATCGCGTGTTCACCGATTCGGCGCCCGTGCTCGAAGTCGAGCTTGCGCAGAAGGCGGGCACGGGCTGGCGCGGCAAGCATACGTTGCTGCTGCAACGCGATGCGGGGTCGCTCTTTTTCCTCGGCGAGCTCTTCGTCGATCTGCCGTTGCCGACGGATGCCGAGACGGCCCCCGAGCGAGCGCCCGAAACGCCGGGCGCGCATTGCGGCAGTTGCGCGCGCTGCATCGGCGCATGTCCGACGGGGGCGATCGTCGGGCCGTATCAGGTCGATGCGCGGCGCTGCATTTCCTATCTGACGATCGAACTGAAGGGCAGTATTCCCCAGGACTTGCGGCCGCTGATCGGCAATCGTGTGTATGGCTGCGACGATTGCCAGCTTGTATGTCCATGGAACAAGTTCGCGCAGGCCGCGCCCGTCGATGATTTCGATGTGCGTCATGGACTCGATCGCGCGTCGCTCGTCGAGCTGTTCGGCTGGAGCGCCGAGGACTTCGACACGCGCATGCAGGGCAGCGCGATCCGCCGCATCGGTTATGAATGCTGGCTGCGCAATCTCGCCGTCGGCATGGGCAATGCGCTGCGGGCCGCGCCGCAGAGTATTTCGGCAGGCGCGCGCGAAGCCATCGTCGATGCGCTGCGCAAGCGTGCCGACGATCCGTCGCCGCTCGTGCGCGAGCATGTCGAATGGGCGCTGGAAGCGGCATGGCAACGTTGAATGGACCTTCCGAAAGGGGTGAGCACATCATGTTCGATGCAGTGATCGATGCGCCGTTCGGCAAGATCGGCTTGCGGGTGCAGGGCGGGGCCGATGGCGAGACCGTGCGCGAAATCGTTTATCTGCCCGATTCGGTGGCGAATGTCGAGCCGCAGTCGCCGCTCGCGAAGCAGGCCGTCGAGCAGATCGAGCACTATTTGCGGCGCGCGTCCGCGACCTTCGATCTGCCGCTCGCCGATATCGGCACGCCTTTCCAGCGGCGCGTGTGGCAAGCGATCTGCGAGATTCCGCCGGGGGCGGTGCGGACCTACGGGCAGCTTGCGAAGAGCATCGGCAGCGTGCCGCGCGCCGTCGGCCAGGCGTGCGGGTCGAACTTCTTTCCGATCGTGATTCCGTGTCATCGCGTGGTGGCGTCGGGCGGCATCGGCGGCTTTGCGCATACGGGCGGCGACGGCTACTATCGCAACGTCAAACGATGGCTGCTGAAACACGAGGGCGTACCGTACGCATGACCGATGTGCTGACCGAAGACGCGCGGCCCGCGTCGCCTCTGTTGCTGACGAGCGGCGCGTCGATCGACGCGTTCTGCGACGCGCTGTGGCTCGAGCATGGCCTCGCGCGCAACACACTCGATGCGTACCGGCGTGACTTGCGGCTCTTCTCCGAATGGCTCGCGGATACGCGCGACGTTTCGCTGGATACGGCGACGGAAGCCGATCTGACGGCCTATAGCGCCGCGCGCGCGAAGGACAAGTCGACGTCGGCGAACCGGCGCCTGTCCGTGTTTCGCCGCTACTACGCGTGGGCCGTGCGCGAGCATCGCGCGGCGGCCGACCCGACGCTGCGCATCCGCTCGGCGAAGCAGCCGCCGCGTTTTCCATCGACGCTGACGGAAGCGCAGGTCGAAGCGCTGCTCGGCGCGCCGGATGTGACGACGCCTTTGGGCTTGCGCGATCGCACGATGCTCGAGCTGATGTACGCGAGCGGCTTGCGTGTCAGCGAACTCGTGACGCTGAAGACGGTGGAAGTTGGCCTCAACGAAGGCGTCGTGCGCGTGATGGGCAAGGGCTCGAAGGAGCGGCTGATTCCGTTCGGCGAGGAGGCGCATGAGTGGATCGAGCGCTATCTGCGCGAGTCGCGGCCCGCGCTGCTCGGCCAGCGTTCCGCCGATGCGCTGTTCGTCACCGCGCGCGCCGAAGGCATGACGCGCCAGCAGTTCTGGAACATCGTCAAGCGTCACGCAATGACGGCGCATATTCACGCGCCGCTGTCGCCGCATACGCTGCGTCATGCGTTCGCGACGCATCTGCTGAACCACGGCGCGGATCTGCGCGTCGTGCAGCTGTTGCTCGGCCACACCGATATCTCGACGACGCAAATCTACACGCACGTCGCGCGCGAGCGCCTCAAGACGCTGCACGCGGCGCATCATCCGCGCGGGTGATCGCTTTCTCGCTGCTGAACTTTATCGCGCTGCTGACCTTTATCGCTCGATTCACGCGACATCGCGCAGCCGATGCTTGAGAATCTTGCCCGTCGATGCGGCGGGCAGCGCGGCCAGCACCCTGATTTCGGCGGGACGCTTGTACGGCGCGAGCCGCGTTTCGCACCATTCGGCGAGGTCGGCGGGCGTCGTGGTGGCACCGCCGATCAGCTCGACGAACGCCACCACTTCCTCGTTGCCTTCCACCGCGCGCCCGATCACCGCGGACTGCACGACATCGGGATGCGCGTTCAGAGCCTGTTCGACTTCCACTGGATAGACGTTGAAGCCCGAGCGGATGATCAGCTCCTTGCTGCGCCCGGCGATATGCAGCGCGCCGTCCGCATCCTGGCGCGCGAGATCGCCCGTCCTGAGCCAACTGTCTTCGGTGACGGCGGCTTGCGTCTGCTGCGGATTGCGGTAGTAGCCGAGCATCACGTTCGGTCCGCGCACCCACAGTTCGCCGACTTCGCCTTGCGCGACATCCGCGCCATTCACGCCGACGAAGCGCACCTCGATGCCCGGGATCGGCTGGCCGACGGAGCAATCGACGCGCGGTGCGTCGATCATCGTTTGCGAGACGGTCGGGCTGCTCTCGGTCATTCCATAGCCGTTGTGAAGCGTGACGCCATACGTGGTTTCGACGCGCGCCTTCAACGCGGCGTCGAGCGGCGAGCCGCCCGAGTACGCAAAACGCAGTCGCGGCGCGGACCACGGCAGCTCGTTCGCTTGCAGGTATTCGAGCAGCTTCGCGTGCATCGCGGGCACGCCCTGGAAAATCGACACGCGTTCTTCTGCGAGCGCGCGGCGCACGGCTTCAGGCGAAAAGCGCGGTGCGAGCCTGAGCGTCGCGCCCGCAAACAGGCTGCCGAGACACACGGACGCAAGCCCGTACACATGCGAGATCGGCAGCACGGCGTAGACGACGTCATCCGAATTGACGCGCCTCAGCGTGCTCGACATCGCCGCGATGAACAGCAGGTTGCGATGCGACAGCATCACGCCCTTCGGCGCGCCCGTTGTGCCCGTGGTGTAGATCAGCGCGGCGCATTGACGGTCGGAGGCGGCTTCGACGGGTTCCGCTTGCGCTGCGTCGTCGATCGCGCAGGACCACGCGCCGATGTCGATATCGATGCCGCGCGCGGGCTTCGCGCCGTGGCGTTCGGCGTGTTGCCGCGCATCCGGCGATGCGTCGACGGCATACGCGACGACGCGCGGCTTCGCGTGCGCGCGGATCGCATCGAGTTCGGCCATCGACAGCCGCGCGTTCGACATCAGCGCCCACGCGTCGAGCTTTGCGGCCGCGAACAGCAGCACGATCTGCACGATGCTGTTTTCCGCGACGATCATCACGCGGTCGCCGGCGCGCACGCCTTGCTCGCCCAGCAGCGCGGCGACGGCCTCCACGGCTAGCGCGAGTTGCGCGCGCGTGAGACGCCGTTCGTCTTCGATCAGCGCGGCATGCTGCGGATCGCGCGCTGCAATCAGCGCCGGAATATCGGCGATGCGTGCGGGGAGCGAGGCGAGCAGGGCGGCGGCATCAACGGACTGCGCCACGTCTCCTGCGACGGCGGACGATTGCGGGGCTGGCTTCAATGATGTCTCCTTCATGGACGATCCGTGCGCCTGAATCTGCTGCATGCCGCTGCGCCGGGAGATTTTTGAACGAGCGTGCCATAATCCGCGGGCGCGCACAATTGGCCATCCGGCAAATGGTCGTTGCGTCGCGCGGACATTACAATGCGCCGATGAGCAAATCCAGACACGTCTCCGAAACCCCCGCCACGCAGTTCTTGCGCCGTCATCAGGTCGAGTTCGGCGAGCATCCGTACGACTACGTCGACCACGGCGGCACGGGCGAATCGTCGCGGCAGCTTGGCGTCGACGAACATCACGTCGTCAAGACGCTGGTGATGGAAGACGACCAGGCCAAACCGCTGATTGTCTTGATGCACGGCGATCGCACCGTGTCGACGAAGAACCTCGCGCGGCAGATCGGCGCGAAACGTGTCGAGCCGTGCAAGCCGGAAGTCGCGAGCCGGCATTCGGGTTATCTGATCGGCGGCACGTCGCCGTTCGGCACGAAGAAAGCGATGCCCGTGTACGTCGAATCGACCATACTCGAACTGGACAGGATCTTGATCAACGGTGGGCGGCGCGGCTTTCTCGTCAGTATCGCGCCGGGCGTGCTGACGTCCCTGCTGTCCGCGAAGCCGGTGCAGTGCGCAAGCGTCGATTGAAGCACGCATCCGTATCTGTAAAAGCGGGCGAAGGCTTCGGTAGAATGTGCGCCGTTGCGCCTGCGCCGCCAGGAGACCCGCGCCGCTTGCTGCGCTTTCCAATACTGACAAGAGTTTCAACATGGAAAACCTGATTGTCGCCGTCGTGGCTTATCTGATCGGCTCGGTGTCGTTTGCCGTGATCGTCAGCGCCGCGATGGGACTCGCCGATCCGCGCTCATACGGCTCGAAGAACCCCGGCGCGACGAACGTGCTGCGTAGCGGCAACAAGAAGGCCGCGATTATCACGCTGATCGGCGACGCGTTCAAAGGCTGGTTCGCCGTGTGGCTCACCGGGCATTTCTCGGCGCGTTTCGGACTCGACGATACGTCCGTCGCCATTGCCGCGATCGCCGTTTTTCTCGGCCACCTGTACCCCGTCTACTTTCGCTTCAAGGGCGGCAAGGGCGTCGCGACGGCGGCGGGCGTGCTGCTCGCGATCAATCCCGTGCTTGGCATCGCGACGCTGCTGACCTGGCTGATCGTCGCGTTCTTCACGCGCTACTCGTCGCTTGCTGCGCTGTGCTCGGCTATTTTCGCGCCGCTGTTCGACGGCTTTCTGTTCGGCGCGAACGTGATTGCGCTGGCTATCGTCGCGATGAGCGCGCTGCTGATATGGCGTCACCGCGCGAACATCGCGAAGCTGGTGGCAGGGCAGGAAAGCCGCATCGGCGACAAGAAGAAAGCGGAAGCGGCTACGCGGCCGGCGTCGAACAAGCACTGAATTCGCGAATGCGGCGACGCCGTATCGCCGCTTTTTGCTCGAGCCGCATATCAAGCGATCATCATGCGCCGTCCGGCGAACGGCACCTGTCGGCACACATCAGTCGCGGAAGTTGTTGAAGTCGAGCGGCGTATCCGTCACGTCCTTGCGCAGCAGTGCGATCACGCTTTGCAGATCGTCGCGCTTCGTGCCCGACACGCGCACCGCATCGCCCTGAATGCTCGCCTGAACCTTGATCTTGCTGTCCTTCACGAGCTTGACGATTTTCTTCGCGAGATCGCCGGACACGCCCTTCTTCACTGTGACGACCTGCTTGACCTTGTCGCCGCCGATCTTCTCGATCTTGCCGTAGTCGAGGAAGCGCACGTCCACGCTGCGCTTCGCCATTTTCGACACGAGCACGTCCTTCACCTGGCCGAGCTTGAACTCGTCGTCGGCATACGCGGTGAGCTCGCGTTCCTTCTGCTCGACGCGGGCGTCCGAGCCCTTGAAGTCGAAGCGCGTCGAGATTTCCTTGTTGGACTGCTCGACGGCGTTCTTCACCTCGATCATGTTGGCTTCGCAGACGACGTCAAACGATGGCATTGCATTCTCCCATTTGTATCGAGCGGCGGCGCGGCTGGACGGCTGCGCGCGACGTACTCGCTATAATCACGAACCGGTGTCATTTTACCGACCCCTTTCCCTTTTGCCCAAGGCTCGCGAACCGATTGCGCCGTACGGTTCGCGCGCGTCGCAGGGCGCTTGCCAGAACACCTGATGTCCGAGTCCGATCTGCTCCCGTTCGTCGCCGGCTTCCCGCTGAAGTCGCGCAACACCTTTGGCTTCGATGTGCGCGCGCGTCTCGCATGCCATATCGAAAGCGAGGCGCAGCTGCTTGCGGCCGTGCGCGATACGCGCGTGGCCGGCTTGCGGCGCCTCGTGCTGGGCGGCGGCAGCAACGTCGTGTTGACGGGCGATTTCGACGGCCTCGTGCTGCTGATCGGGCTGCGCGGACGCAAGCTGGTCCGCGAAGACGCCGATGCGTGGTACGTCGAAGCCGCCGCGGGCGAGAACTGGCACGACTTCGTTTCATGGACGCTCGCAGAGGGCGTGCCAGGCCTTGAAAATCTCGCGCTGATTCCGGGCACGGTCGGCGCGGCGCCGATCCAGAACATCGGCGCGTACGGGCTCGAAATGTGCGAGCGCTTTGCGTCGCTGCGCGCAATCGAGCTTGCGACGGGCAAGACGGTCGAGCTCGATGCCGACAATTGCCGCTTCGGCTATCGCGACAGCTTTTTCAAGCAGGAAGGGCGCGACCGTTTCGTGATCACGTCGGTGACGTTCAGATTGCCGAAAGCATGGACCCCGCGCGCCGGTTATGCCGATATCGCGCGCGAGCTTGCCGCCGTCGGCCTCGGCGATGCGACGCCGACGCCGCAGGCGATCTTCGATGCCGTCGTTGCCGTGCGCCGCGCGAAGCTGCCCGATCCGCTCGCACTCGGCAACGCGGGGAGCTTCTTCAAGAATCCCGTAATCGACGCCGCGCAGTTCGACGCATTGGTCGCAAAGGAGCCAGAGATCGTCTCGTATCGGCAGACGGACGGCCGCGTGAAGCTCGCGGCGGGCTGGCTGATCGACCGCTGTGGCTGGAAGGGGCGCGCGATGGGCGCGGCGGGCGTGCATGAGCGTCAGGCGCTCGTGCTCGTGAATCGCGGCGGCGCGAGCGGGGCGCAAGTGCTGGCGCTCGCGAAAGCGATCCAGCAGGACGTGGCGCAGCGTTTCGGCGTCGAGCTGGAGGCCGAGCCGGTTTGTCTCTGAGTTTGAACGGCTTCGCTCGGACAAGAGCCCGAGAGCGAGCCTGAAATAAAAAAGCGCCGGGTTCAAGCCCGGCGCTTTGTCTTTACGACAGCGTTTTATCGCTTAGCCGCGCTGGCGGCGTGCGTTCTCGGCGATACGCATACGAAGCGCGTTCAGCTTGATGAAGCCGCCGGCATCGGCCTGGTTGTAGGCGCCGCCGTCGTCGTCGAACGTTGCGATGGTCTTGTCGAACAGCGTCTCCTTCGAGTCGCGCGCGACGACCGACACGCTGCCCTTGTACAGCTTCACGCGCACCCAGCCGTTGACCTTCTCCTGCGTGTGGTCGATCAGCACCTGAATCGCGCGGCGCTCCGGGCTCCACCAGTAGCCGTTGTAGATCAGCGAAGCGTAGCGGGCCATCAGGTCGTCCTTCAGGTGCGCGACTTCGCGGTCGAGCGTGATCGATTCGATGCCGCGGTGCGCCTTCAGCATGATCGTGCCGCCCGGCGTTTCATAGCAGCCGCGCGACTTCATGCCGACGTAGCGGTTCTCGACCAGATCCAGACGGCCGATGCCGTGCTTGCCGCCGAGGCGGTTCAGCTCGGTCAGCACTTCGGCGGGCGACATGCGCTTGCCGTTGAGCGCGACGGGGTCGCCGTGCTCGTACTCGACGTCGAGGTATTCCGGCTGATCCGGCGCTTCTTCCGGCGACACCGTCCAGCGCCACATTTCCGGTTCGGCTTCCGCCTTCGGGTCTTCGAGGTGACGGCCTTCGAACGAGATGTGCAGCAGGTTCGCGTCCATCGAATACGGTGCGCCGCCTTGCTTGTGCTTCATTTCGATGGGAATGCCGGCTTTTTCTGCATATGCGAGCAGCTTTTCGCGCGACAGCAGATCCCATTCGCGCCACGGGGCGATCACCTTGATGCCCGGCTCCAGCGCGTAATAGCCGAGCTCGAAGCGCACCTGGTCGTTGCCCTTGCCCGTCGCGCCATGCGACACGGCCTGTGCGCCGGTCGCGCGCGCGATTTCGATCTGGCGCTTCGCGATCAGCGGACGCGCGATCGATGTGCCGAGCAGATACTCGCCTTCGTAGATCGTGTTCGCGCGGAACATCGGGAACACGAAGTCGCGCACGAACTCTTCGCGCAGGTCTTCGATATAGACGTTTTCCGGCTTGATGCCGAGTTGCAGCGCTTTCTTGCGAGCCGGTTCCAGTTCTTCGCCCTGGCCGATATCGGCCGTGAAGGTGACGACTTCGGCGTCGTAGTTGTCCTGCAACCACTTCAGGATGACGGAGGTGTCGAGACCGCCCGAATAGGCGAGCACGACTTTGTTGATATCGCTCATGGTGAACTCGTAGCTGGGAGAACTGAGCGCGTCGGCCGGTCCGGCGCGCGGAAAAACCATATTTTGACACTAAACCGCCACATGTCCCGCGATTTCGGGTGCGACGGCCAGTGAGCCGAGGCATTCGCGCTGGGCGATGCGCCCCGCTGGACGATGCGGCGGGGGACATGATCGATGCCCCGTTTCTGCTTGCCGCCTGTCTGCTGCCGGTTTGCTGCCCGGCTTTTTATCTGCGTATCGAATTGAACCGCGTGTTGCTGTGAACTGCGTGCTGCTTTGAACCGCTTGCCGCCAGATTGCTCCGGCGGCTTTTGCCGCGTTTGGCCGGATGCCTAGTGATTCAGCTTGCCGAGTAGCAGAAATTCCATCAGCGCCTTCTGCACGTGCAGACGGTTTTCCGCTTCGTCCCACACGACACTCTGCGGCCCGTCGATCACTTCCGCGCTCACTTCCTCGCCGCGGTGTGCGGGCAGGCAGTGCATGAAGAGGGCATCCTTGTTCGCGCGCGACATCATGTCGGCATCGACGCACCAGTCGGCGAACGCCTTCTTGCGCGCTTCGTTCTCGGCTTCGAAGCCCATGCTGGTCCAGACGTCCGTTGTGACGAGATCGGCGCCCTTGCAGGCTTCGTTCGGATCGTCGAATTCTTCGTAGAACGGCGCGCTTTCAGGCGCGACCAGCCCACGGTCGAGCTTGTAGCCCGGCGGCGTGGACAGGCGCAGCTTGAAACCGAGGATCTGCGCCGCTTCGATCCACGTATAGAGCATGTTGTTCGCGTCGCCGACCCAGGCGACAGTCTTGCCGCGAATCGGACCGCGATGCTCGTAGTACGTGAAGATATCGGCGAGCACCTGACACGGGTGATATTCGTTCGTCAGGCCGTTGATGACGGGCACGCGCGAATTTTCCGCGAAGCGCTGGATGATGTCCTGGCCAAACGTGCGGATCATGATGATGTCGACCATCCGCGAGATGACCTGCGCTGCGTCTTCGATCGGCTCGCCGCGGCCAAGCTGCGTGTCGCGCGTGCTCATGAAGACGGCGTGACCGCCCAGCTGGAAGATGCCCGCTTCGAACGACAGGCGCGTGCGCGTCGAGTTCTTCTCGAAGATCATCGCGAGCGTGCGGTCGTGCAGCGGATGATACGTCTCATAGTTCTTGAACTTGCGCTTCAGGATGCGGGCGCGTTCGAGCACGTACTCGTAGTCTTCCAACGAGAAATCGTTGAACTGCAGATAGTGGCGGATTGTCTTGGAGGTCATGAAACAAATACGGCGGATTCACCCGGGCGAAATTGCCGGACTGGGCCGCCGTCGTTTGTGGTAACTCAATGCAGCATAAAGGATTTTGAATGTTTTGACGAGTCGGCCAAAAGGCATGGGCAATGTGCCGGAACGTGCAAAGGACTGTTCCAGAGGGCTTGTGTGCAGTGCGGAAAAACCCTGGCTGCGCTATAATCTCGGAGTTTTCTCAAAGCCCGGCAGGCAGGCTTAGCGCTTGCAGGACACGGCTTTCGCACATCCGGTATGCGCCGTACCGTGCGCCATCTGATCGCTGCCCGAAGCGCCCTCGCTGGCTCGCTGCGGCGGCCGGACTCCAAAGCTCGATGCAGGATTCACTGTGGGTTCGGGTGGTCGCAAGACGTGTTCGAACAGCGTTTTCAGGCAGCCATCTTTCGCCGGCTCGTCACGGGCAGTTCACCGGGCAGTCACACAGGGTTCCGTACATGGCCGATACACCCCCAACCGAGTATTTCATTCAAGGCATCACATCGTCTGGGCGAAAGTTTCGTCCGAGCGACTGGTCGGAGCGACTGGCGGGCGTGATGTCGTGTTTCGGTCCGGGCGCGAAAGGGCCAAATGCCCGTCTTCAGTATTCCCACTACGTGCGTCCGACGATGATCGGCGACCTGAAGTGCGTGATTCTCGATTCGCGGCTGCGGGACATCGAGCCGATGGCTTTCGACTTCGTGATGAATTTCGCCAAGGACAACGATCTGATCGTCACCGAGGCGTGCGAGCTTCCGCCGGAGCATGAGGCGCAAAAAGCGTCGTCGCGTTGAGTCGGGCGCCGCGTCCGGGCGGCATCGGCGACAGGCTGGATGAACAATGGAACCCGCATCGGCGGGTTTTTTTGTGTCCGCGTTTGGATCGGCCTCGAGCGGTCATCGTTCGAAGCGCGACGTACGGCGCGATGCGCACCCGGGCGAAAAACAAAAAAGCCCGCGATGGCGGGCTTTGATGACGCAGCGGAAACAGGAAGCAGCTCGCGCGAGCGAGCTGCCGGATTCGATAATTTACTGCGCTGCGGGCGCTTGCAGACCCTTGATGGCTGCAGCGAGGCGGCTCTTATGGCGAGCTGCCTTGTTCTTGTGAACGATTTTCTTGTCGGCAATGATGTCCAGCGTCTTTGCCGATGCCTTGAAGATTTCAGCGGCTTGTGCTGCGTCGCCGGCTTCGATTGCCTTGCGGACAGCCTTGACAGCCGTGCGGTACTTCGAGCGCAGCGCCGAGTTGTGCGAGTTTGCCTTGGCGGCTTGACGGGCGCGCTTGCGTGCTTGTGCGGAGTTAGCCATGACGGTTCCTTATCCTGTTCCTGTTTCCAGTGCCTGCCTTTGACGGCGGCGGGCGCTGCTTTTAGATCGAACCCCTGAGAGCGATTGCCCAAGGGCGCAAATAGACAAACAAACTGAGAACTACGTGAAATCCCGCTCGTTCCGACTCCGATGGAGTAGGGCAGAAAGGTGAGCGAGCTTCGAAACGGGCGATTATAGCAACAAAATCAGACACGTGGCAACCGCGTGCAGTCTCGGCTTCACTGGCCCACGAGCGCGGGCCGGCGGCGCGTGCGCCATCGAAGGCCATCCCGTGTGTCATGTGTGACTGGCCTGGCGAGCGGCACGACGGCTCGAAAGACGCCAATCTCCCCACAAATTCGCCGTCGACTCGAACGTATTTCGCGCAAAGCGGTCCCATTCGGTCCCGATTACGAGGAATCTTGCCCTGACATGCTGACCGCCCTGGACGCACCCGTATAATAAGCGCCCCATGAATCTATTCCGAGCCCTGCTGACGGTCAGCGGCTTCACGCTGCTTTCGCGCGTGACCGGACTGGCCCGCGAGACCCTGATCGCCCGCGCATTCGGCGCGAGCCAGTACACCGACGCGTTCTACGTCGCTTTCCGAATCCCGAATCTGCTGCGCCGGATTTCCGCCGAGGGTGCGTTCTCGCAAGCCTTCGTGCCGATTCTCGCCGAGTTCAAGAACCAGAAGGGCCACGACGCGACGAAGGCGCTCGTCGATGCGACCTCGACGGTGCTCGCGTGGGCGCTGGCGATTCTCTCGCTGCTCGGCGTAGTGGGCGCGACGTGGGTCGTGTTCGTGGTGGCGTCCGGCCTGCGCAGCGATGGTCAGGCGTTCACGCTGGCCGTGTCGATGACGCGGATCATGTTCCCTTACATCGTGTTCATTTCGCTGACGTCGCTGGCGTCGGGCGTGCTGAACACGTACAAGAACTTCTCGCTGCCCGCGTTCGCGCCCGTGCTGCTGAACGTGGCGTTCATCGTCGCGGCCGTGTTCGTCGCGCCGCACATGAAGGTTCCCGTTTTCGCGCTCGCGTGGGCGGTGATCGCGGGCGGCGTCGCGCAGTTCGTCGTGCAGCTGCCGGGCCTGAAGAAGATCGACATGATCCCGCGCATCGGGCTCGATCCGTTGAAGGCGATCGCGCATCGCGGCGTGAAGCGCGTGCTCGCGAAGATGGTGCCGGCGATGTTCGCGGTGTCGGTTGCGCAGATCAGCCTCATCATCAACACGAACATCGCGTCGCACATCGGGCCTGGCGCCGTGTCGTGGATCAACTACGCGGACCGCCTGATGGAGTTCCCGACAGCGCTGCTCGGTGTCGCGCTCGGTACGATCCTGCTGCCGAGCCTGTCGAAGGCGCACGTCGATGCCGACGCGCACGAGTACTCGTCGCTGCTCGACTGGGGCTTGCGCGTGACGTTCCTGCTCGCCGCGCCGAGCGCGATCGCGCTGTTCTTCTTCGCCGAGCCGCTCACGGCGACGCTCTTCCACTACGGCAAATTCGACGGCAACGCGGTCGTGATGGTGGGGCGCGCGCTGGCTGCGTACGGCATCGGCCTGATCGGTCTCATTCTGATCAAGATCCTCGCGCCCGGCTTCTATGCGAAGCAGGACATCAAGACGCCCGTGAAGATCGGCGTCTTCGTGCTGGTCATCACGCAGCTGAGCAACTACGTGTTCGTGCCGATCTTCGCGCATGCGGGGCTGACGCTGTCGGTCGGGCTTGGCGCTTGCGTCAACGCGCTGTGCCTTTTCATCGGCTTGCGGCGGCGCGGCATCTATATGCCGTCGTCGGGCTGGACGGCGTTCTTCGTGCAGATGATCGGCGCGTGTCTCGTGCTGGCGGGCGTCATGCACTGGTTCGCGATCAGCTTCGACTGGATCGGCATGCATGCCGATCCCGTGCGGCGCATGGTGCTGCTCGCGGCGTGCCTGGTGCTGTTCGCCGCGCTATATTTCGGTATGCTGTGGCTGATGGGCTTCAAGTACGCGTATTTCAAAAGGCGAGTGAAGTGATCACGATGACGCGGGTTCTCGATTATTTCAGCGCGCTCGTCGCCGAAGACGATGGGTTTCCGCTCACGGAAGTGGCGCTGTCGCTTGCGCAGGACGCCTATCCCGACCTCGATTTGCAAGCGGTGCTCGCGGAGATAGACGAACTCGCGCTGCGCATCAAACGCCGCATTCCCGACGACGCCGACATCCAGCAGCGCGTCGGCATTCTCAATCGCTACTTCTTCCGCGAGCTGGGCTTCGCGGCGAACGTCAACGACTACTACGATCCCGACAACAGCCACCTGAACATGGTGCTCAAGCGCCGGCGCGGCATTCCGATCTCGCTCGCGGTGCTGTATCTGGAGATGGCGTCGCAGGTCGACATTCCCGTACGCGGCGTGTCGTTTCCCGGACATTTCCTGCTGCGCGTCACGCTGCCCGAAGGCGACGCGATGATCGACCCGACCACGGGCCATCCGCTGACGGAACACGAGATGGTCGAGATGCTCGAGCCTTATGTCGCGAAGGCGGGCGAGTCGGTGAGCCGCGCGCTGCGCATGCTGCTGCAACCGGCGACGCGCCGCGAGATCGTCGCGCGCATGCTGCGCAACCTGAAGGCGACGTATCTGCAGACGGAACGCTGGCAGCGGCTGCTCGCCGTGCAGCAGCGTCTCGTGATCCTGTTGCCGGAGAACATCGAGGAAGTCCGCGATCGCGGCTTCGCGTATGCGCGGCTGGATTACCTGCGGCCGGCGCTCGAAGACCTCGAACGCTATCTCGACGACAGGCCGGATGCCGAAGACGCAACGGTCGTCGAATCGCAGCTGAGCGAATTGCGGCAGCGCACGCAGCACAACGATCGCGATTGATCGACTGACGCGCCGCTCCGTTCCAAACGAAAACGCCTGCACAGAATACGCGCAGGCGTTTTTCATTGCAGCGGTCGCCGTTCGTGTACGGCGCGCGCTGCGCTCACTTGGGCTGCATGCGGATCGCGCCGTCCAGGCGGATCACTTCGCCGTTCAACATCGGGTTGTCGAAGATCTGCTTGACGAGCATCGCGTACTCGTTCGGCTTGCCGAGGCGCGGCGGGAAGGGCACCATCGCGCCGAGCGCGTCCTGCACTTCCTGCGGCATGCCGAGCAGCATCGGCGTTTCGAAGATGCCGGGCGCGATCGTCATCACGCGGATCGCGTTGCGCGACAGATCGCGCGCGACCGGCAGCGTCATGCCCGCGACGCCCGCCTTCGACGCCGCATACGCAGCCTGTCCGATCTGTCCGTCGAACGCGGCCACGGATGCCGTGTTGACGATCACGCCCCGTTCGCCGAGCGCGTTCGGCGCGTGCTTCGACATTTCGGCGGCCGCGAGGCGAATCATGTTGAAGGTGCCGACGAGATTGATCGAGATCGTGCGCGCGAACGAGTGCAGCGGATGCGGGCCGTCCTTGCCGACCGTCTTCATCGCGGGCGCGACACCCGCGCAGTTGACGAGACCGCGCAATGTGCCGAGCTTCGTCGCCGCTTCGACGGCCTGCACGGCGTCGTCTTCGCGGCTCACGTCGCACTTGACGAAGACACCGCCCAGTTCCTGCGCGAGCGTCTCACCCGCTTCGTGATTCAGGTCCGCGAGCACGACCTTGCCGCCGTTTTCCGCGATCATGCGCGCCGTCGCGGCGCCGAGCCCCGACGCGCCGCCCGTGATCAGAAACACGTTGTCCTTGATGTCCATGTCTTCTCCTTGATTGGATGCGTTGATCGCGTGATTCGAATATTTATCGCTGAACGATTTTAACGGCTCGTCCCGACGCGTCAAACCGCGCAAAACGGCAACGGCTGTCACGCTTGCGTCGATATTTCCGGCGCCTGCGCTCAGTGCTCCGAATGAGCAGCGACTTCGCGAAGCAATGCGCAACGCGTCAAACAAAAAACCCGCCGTGAGAGGCGGGTTCTTCGTATCTTGCGTGGCGAAGCGTGGTGCTTACTTCAGCGCGTCGAACACGCGTGCGCGGATTTCATCGACGGAGCCGAGGCCCGAGATGCGGCGGTATTGCGGCGCCTTCAGCGAGGTCGACGCGTCGCCTTTCTGCGCCCAGTCGTTGTAGTAGTCGATCAGCGGCTTCGTCTGCGCGACATACACGTCGAGACGCTTCTTCACCGTCTCTTCCTTGTCGTCGTCGCGCTGGATCAGCGGCTCGCCCGTCACGTCGTCGATGCCTTCGACCTTCGGCGGATTGAACTTCACGTGATACGTGCGGCCCGACGCCGGGTGTGTGCGGCGGCCGCTCATGCGCGTGATGATCTCGCCGAACGGGACATCGATTTCGAGCACGTAGTCGATGGGCACGCCCGCCTGCTTCATCGCTTCCGCTTGCGGGATCGTGCGCGGGAAGCCGTCGAACAGATAGCCGTTCGCGCAGTCTGGCTGTTGCAGACGTTCCTTGACGAGGTTGATGATGAGTTCGTCGGTGACGAGCTCACCCGCATCCATATAGCGCTTCGCTTCGATGCCGAGCGGCGTGCCCGCTTTGACCGCGGCGCGCAGCATATCGCCCGTCGAGATTTGCGGAATGCCGAACTTCTCCTTGATGAAGTTCGCCTGGGTGCCCTTGCCCGCGCCAGGAGCGCCCAACAGGATCAAACGCATTTGATTATCTCCAGATCTATGTCAATTCTGTGTGGCGCGCTGCGCGCCATGTGCGGCAGCCTGCGCTCTTGATTCTTGGTGGCACGCTGGTTTCGTCGGGCAGGTCTTCGCTGCGGGCTTCGCGCAGCACGTCATAGACGGCGCTGCGAAACAAACGACAGAACAAGCGGCTTATAACTACGGGCGAATGGCGATATCGATTGATGCGCACCGATATCGGAGTGAATCGCATGAACGACCGATTATGCCATGGCTTTTTACACAGACGACCCAAAAAACGCCTGTACGCGGGCAAGATCTTCCGGTGTATCGACGCCTGGCAGCGGCGCGTCCTGCGTAACGAGCACGGCGATCCGCTCGCCGTGCCACATCGCGCGCAACTGTTCGAGGGCTTCCGCCTGCTCGATCGGTGAAATCGACAAGCTCGGGTAAGTACGGAGGAACTTCGCGCGATACGCATACAAGCCGATATGCCGATACACGGTGGCGGGCGCGGGCGGCGCGGGCATCTGCGCGACGTTCGGCCAGTGCGGCTGGTACGCGTCGCGGACCCATGGAATCGGCGCGCGCGAGAAATACAGCGCGACGCCGCGCGCGTCCAGCACCACTTTGACCACGTTCGGATTGAACACGTCCGCCGGCTCGTGGATCGGATGCGCGGCCGTTGCGATCGCGCAGCCGTCCGTGGACGCGAGATGCGAAGCCACGCCACGCACCAGCGCGGGATCGATCAGCGGCTCGTCGCCCTGCACGTTGACGACGATCGTGTCGTCGCTCCAGCCGTAGTACGACGCGACTTCCGCGAGACGGTCCGTGCCCGACGGATGATCAGCGCGCGTCATCATCGCGTCGATGCCGTGCGCGCGCGCAACGTCGAACACCGACTGCGCATCGGTGGCGACGAGCACTCGCTGCGCGCCCGATTCGAGCGCGCGCTCCGCGACACGCACGACCATCGGCTTGCCCCCGATATCGGCAAGCGGCTTGTTCGGCAGACGCGTGGACGCCAGCCGGGCCGGAACGACGGCGATGAAGGGCGGAGTGTGCTGGGTATCGGTCATCGGTGGAGCGGCCCTATGTTGGGCTCGACTTGAAGGAGGCTCGGAACGGGTCAGCGTAAATGGGCCAGCGGAAAAGAGCCAGCGTAAAGGGCCAACATAAGGCCCGAAGCGCCGAGAAAAAAGCGCCGCCATGATCGGCGGCGCGTTTGGGAAAGGTGCTTGCGCTTGCCGTCAGCGGACAACGGTGTGTCCGTTGCGCAACTCATCGCGCGTCGTCATCGGCGCGAAGTTAGCACGCGACTCACGCAACCGAGCCGGGATTCAGATCGACGGGCGTGCCTTCGACCGTCTGACGCGCTTCGTCGACGAGCATCACGGGAATGCCGTCGCGGATCGGATAGGCGAGTTTGTCTGCGTTGCAGATCAACTCTTGCGCGGCGCGATCGTAGCTGAGCGGGCCCTTGCAGATCGGGCAGACGAGGATTTCAAGCAGGCGAGCGTCCACGGACTTTCTCCACAACAAGTGCAATGAGGCGATGATCGAGCGTGGCTTCGACGGGAACGACCCACAGCCGCGCGTCATGCCAGGACGCCAATTTTACCGCATCCTTTTCGGTGATCAGGATGGCGTCGGCGTCCACGTCGACGAACGGATTCGCGCTGAACGCGTAGTGATCGGGCAGCGCGCGCGTCTCGGGCGCGAGGCCCGCCGCGCGCAGCGTCGCAAAGAAGCGCTCCGGAGCGCCGATGCCCGCGGCGGCCAGCACGCGCTCGCCCGCGAACTGCGCAAGCGGACGGCGCAGGCGCGGATTGTCGAGATGCCATGCATCGCCGGGCGCAAGCTCCAGCGAGAACGTGTTTGGCCACGGCGGCAGCGCGCGGTCGTACGGATTGTTGATCAGCGTTGCGTCGCGCTTGCGCGACAGCGGCTCGCGCAACGGGCCGGCGGGCAGTAGAAAGCCGTTGCCGCCGAGCCGGTGATCGAACACGACAATCTCCGCGTCGCGCTCGAGCCGGTAGTGCTGAAGGCCGTCGTCGCTGACGATCACATCGACATCGCGATGCGCGAGGCACAACGCCTCGGCGGCGGCGGCGCGGTCGGGACATACGAAGACGGGCGCGCCCGTACGGCGCGCGATCAGCAGCGGCTCGTCGCCCGCTTGCGTCGCATTCGAAGTCGGCGTGACGAGCGTCGGCAGCGTGATCTTCGCGCCATAGCCGCGCGACACGACGCCCGGCGTGAAGCCCGCGCTGCGCAATGCCTGCACGAGCGCGATCACCGTCGGCGTCTTGCCCGTGCCGCCGACCGTCACGTTGCCCACCACGACGACGGGCACGCGAACGCGCACCGACTTCAGCCAGCCGAGCGAGTACGCGGCGCGCCGCGCGAGCGCGATCGCGCCGAAGACGCACGCGAACGGCGTCATCGCCCACGCGAGCGGGCCGCGCTGCTGCCACTCGCGCGCGATTCGCGCTTCGATGCGGGACGCGAGTTCGCTCATCGGAAGCAAGCCGGCCGGCGCGGCGCGTCAGAAAGGACGGTCAGTGCGGACATCAACGGGCATCTCCGGGCGGTCGGTTGCACCGACGGTTGAAAGACAAGGACGAAGGGAACCACGAAACGCGGACGACAAAAGTGGCAACAGCAATGTGGCAACAGCGAAGCGGCAACGGCGTATCAGCCACCGGACGACGCAAGCACCAGAAAAGAAAAGCACGGGACGAACCACCCCGACAGGGCGCACATCATGTCGACCAGATTCCGCCGGAACCCGGCACTCTAGCGCGCGAGCGGCGTCGGCCGCAAGTCGGGACGGCCTTCGCGCGCCGGACAGGCACCGCTCATGCTCAATCCATAACCTGTGGATAACTTTGTGGAGAACGTGCCTTGCAAACTGTTGGGAAGGCCGTCGCGCAAGCCTCGGATCGGCGAACGAGAACCCTTGTCAACTAAAAAATGGTTAAAAATCATGAGGTTGGATGGTATTAAGTGGGCATCTGAGCACTTTCACGCCGCCAAACCAAGGCCCTCCCGACATGTGGACACTTTTAACAATCCGGCTAAAGGGACTTACGAGGTGCTGGACCTGACTGGCCGATCGGTCTATCGTCTGTCCGGCCTGTTCACACGATTCCTCGCATGAATTCCGAAAGTCCTTTCTCGTCTGTCGCCGGAGCGGGCGGCGATGCTGTCGTTCCCGTCTCGGTGCTCAACCGTGCAATCGGGACGATGCTCGAACGCACGTTTCCCCTCGTCTGGGTATCCGGCGAAGTGTCGAACTTCACGCGTGCCGCCAGCGGACACTGGTACTTCTCGATCAAGGACGCGCAGGCGCAGATGCGCTGCGTGATGTTCCGCGGCCGCGCGCAGTACGCCGAGTTCACGCCGCGCGAAGGCGACAAGATCGAAGTGCGCGCGCTCGTCACGATGTATGAGCCGCGCGGCGAGCTTCAACTGAATGTCGAAGCCGTGCGCCGTACGGGCCAGGGGCGGCTGTACGAAGCGTTTCTGCGTCTGAAGGCGCAACTCGAAGCCGAAGGCCTGTTCGACGCGCAACGCAAGCGCGCGTTGCCCGCGCATCCGCGCTCGATTGGCATCGTCACGTCGCTGCAGGCGGCCGCGTTGCGCGACGTGCTGACGACGCTCGCACGCCGCGCCCCGCATATTCCCGTGATCGTCTATCCGGCGCCCGTGCAGGGCACGGGCGTGGGCGCGAAGCTGGCCACGATGGTCGAGACGGCGAGCCGGCGGCGCGAAGTGGATGTGCTGATCGTCTGTCGAGGCGGCGGCTCGATCGAGGACCTGTGGGCCTTCAACGAAGAAGTGCTCGCGCGTGCGATTGCGGCGAGCGAGGTGCCTGTCGTGAGCGGCGTCGGTCACGAAACCGACTTCACGATCGCCGACTTCGCCGCTGACGTTCGCGCGCCGACACCGACGGGCGCCGCCGAACTCGTCAGTCCGCAGCGCGTGCTGTTGCTGCGCGATCTCGATCATCGGCATGCATCGCTTGCGCGTGGCTTCGGCCGCATGATGGAGCGCCGCGCGCAACAGCTCGACTGGCTCGCTCGCCGTCTCGTGTCGCCCGCTGAAAGGCTCGCGCGGCAACGCACGCATCTTCAGCAACTGTGTCTGCGGCTTGCGTCGGCGGGCGCGCGGCCTGTGCGCGATGCGCGCGCGCATTTCTCACTCGTGCAAATGCGCTGGCAGCGCTGGCGTCCCGATCTCTCGCAGCATCGAGCAACCGTGAACGGGCTTGACGAACGCCTCGAGCGCGCATTGTTGCGTCAGCATGAAAGACACGTTGCCCGAGTGGAAACACTTGCTGCGCGGCTCGAAGTATTGAGTCCGCGGCGCACGCTCGAGCGCGGTTACGCGGCGCTGCTCGATGCGCAAAGCGGACGCGCGGTGCGTGCACCATCGGCATTGAAGCCCGGCCGGCGCATGACGCTTCATCTCGCGGAAGGCTCTGCGGACATCGCGCTTTCGGATGTGCAGCCGCGTCTTACGGATGGCTTTTGATGTGCCTTGAGCACAGTACTTTTGACCTTCGTATGACGTGTGAAAACGTGCGGCGCGAGCATTAATTACGCTGGCCGCGCAGCGCGTTTTCGCAATGAATGCCATAAAGGGCTTGTGTTTGCGGGGTTATTCCAAGTCGCCTACAATCGAGTGCTCTACAGCGTTATCCGCAGACTCCCCATAAACAGATACAAAGGAATAGCACCATGGAACATACGCTCCCGCCGCTGCCTTTCGCAAAGAACGCGCTCGCTCCGCACATGTCGGAAGAGACGCTCGAATTTCACTATGGCAAGCATCACCAGACCTATGTGACGAACCTGAACAATCTGATCAAGGGCACCGAGTTCGAGAAGCTGTCGCTGGAAGAGATCGTCAAGAAGTCGTCGGGCGGTGTCTTCAACAACTCCGCACAAGTGTGGAACCACACGTTCTTCTGGAACAGCCTGTCGCCGCAAGGCGGTGGCGCGCCGAAGGGCAAGCTGGCGGACGCAATCAACGCGAAGTGGGGCTCCTTCGACAAGTTCAAGGAAGAATTCACGAAGACGGCAGTCGGCACATTCGGCTCGGGCTGGGCCTGGCTGGTGAAGAAGGCTGACGGAACGCTCGACCTGGTGTCGACCAGCAATGCCGCCACGCCGCTGACCACCGACGCGAAGCCGCTGCTGACGATCGACGTGTGGGAACACGCGTACTACATCGACTATCGCAACGCACGTCCGAAGTTCGTCGAAGCGTACTGGAACATCGTGAACTGGGATTTCGCTGAAAAGAACTTTGCGTAAGCTCTGCTGCTTTTGCTTAACCTGAAGTTCAGGATTCGCACGGAAAAAAGCCCTCGTTCGAGGGCTTTTTTGTTTCTGATGCACCAAACGTGCGGCGCATTTAATTAGCCATCCGAATCAGATGCGGACCGCGAGCGATGACAACAACACCGCTCAACTGGCATCGCTGGTCGGCTCGGTTTTGCGCGGACGGCGGCTTCGCGTCGTCGATTTGCGGGGCGTCTTTTTGGCGGCGGGCGCCTCGGATGCATGATGTTCAGCGCCGGGCGTCGAGGCTTGTGGCTCTCTTGTTGCAACGTGTTCGGCAACGGGTGGCGCATCGGCGGGAAGGGCTGAGCCGTCATCCGTATCGACGGCTTCTGTTCGCTCAGTCTTCGCCTTGCTCGCTTTCTTGGCCTTCTTTGCCGCAGGCTTGCGTGTACCCCGGCCCTTGCGCCGTGCGCCGTTCCTTTCGCTGTCCGCGTGTTCGTGCTGCGTCATGGATGCCTGCCCGATTTCCGCGACGTCTTCGCCAGGCACGTTATCCGTTTCGGGCGTTTCAACCGCGTCATCCGTTTCAGCCATTGCAGCGGTTGTGGGCATCGCGGTCCATTCGTCACCCGTGTCGCGCGAACTCGCGATGTCGCCCGTGCTCACGACGGCGCCCGCGCTGCGATACACGAACGTGCCCGACTTCTCGTCTCGGCCCACTTCCAGCAGCCCGCGCGATTGCGCTTCTTCGAGCAGATTGCCGAATGCGCGAAAGCCATAGTACGTCTCGTTGAAACCGGGCTTGCGGCGCTTGATCGCATCCTTCAGCACCGACGCCCAGATCTTCCCGCTATCGCCGCGCTCCGATGCGAGCGCATCGAAAGTCTGCACGGCGAACTCGATGGCCTTCGTCTTGCGCGCTTCCAGATCTTCCTTGCGCTTCTCGCCCTCGGACGCGCGCTTCATCGCCTGTTGTGCGGCCTGTTGCGCGGCCTTCGCGCTCTCGCGCTTCGCGGTGGCGCGCTGGCTCTCGCGCACCAGATCGTCGTAGAAGATGAACTCGTCGCAATTGGCGGTGAGCAGATCCGACGTCGAGCGCTGAACGCCGACGCCGATCACCTGCTTCGCGTTCTCGCGCAGCTTCGACACGAGCGGCGAGAAATCCGAGTCGCCGCTGATGATGACAAACGTGTTGACGTGCGACTTCGTATAGCAGAGGTCGAGCGCATCGACGACAAGCCGGATATCCGCCGAGTTCTTGCCGGACTGCCGCACGTGCGGAATTTCGATCAGCTCGAAGTTCGCTTCGTGCATCGCGGCCTTGAAGCCCTTGTAGCGGTCCCAGTCGCAGTACGCCTTCTTCACGACGATGCTGCCCTTCAGCAGCAGCCGTTCGAGAACCAGCTTGATGTCGAATTTCTCGTATTTCGCGTCGCGCACGCCGAGCGCGACGTTTTCGAAATCGCAGAACAGCGCCATGCTGACGGTATCCTGGGATGACGCCATGTATCTCTCCAATGAAGTGCAGGCACGATCGTCTCACACAACGCGGCGTCGATCGAGCACTTGCACGATGACGGGCCTGCGCACAATGCGTTCAGGCGCCGCCGAACGTGCCCGTCTCTGCGACCGCGTCAATGAATTCCTCTGTCGAGCGCACGAAGCCCATGCGCGGAAAGATATGCTCGACGGGAAAGCGATGCACGTCGCCCGAGAAGCTCGACATCGCGTCTTCGATGAAGACCAGCTCGTAGCCGCGATCGAAGGCCGCGCGCGCGGTCGATTCGACGCCGAAGTTCGTCGCAATGCCTGTCAGCACAATCGTGCGAATGCCACGGCGACGCAATTGCTGTTCCAGATCGGTGCCATAGAACGCGCCCCATTGGCGCTTCGTCACGATCACGTCGCCAGATTGCACGTTGCATTCGGGCACAAGCTCCGACGCTTGCGGCGGCGGCGCGGGCGCGTCGCGCGGACGCAGCGGCGCGTCGGCGGGCAGCGACAGCAGTTGCGGGATATCGACGCGCACGAACACGACGGTGCCGCCCGCCGCGCGCAATGCATCGGCGGCGCGCAGGGAACGCGTGACCACGTCGGCGGCCGAGTGCGGCTCCAGTTGCCGTCCGACGTTGCTGTGCTGCAGGTCGATTAGCACGATCGCCGTGCTGCGTGGGTCGATGGAAAGCGCTTGCGCCATGTGTCACCTATATGTGAGGATGTGCTCATATCATGATACGACAGATATATGAGTCTGGCCTCAGATAATCCGAAAGTGCGGCGCGTGCCGCAGCAGGAGCGCGCCGCGAGGCGCGTCGATGCGCTGCTCGACGCGGCGGGTGAAGTGATCGCGGAACGCGGCTTCGAGGCCGCGACGATGACGGCCATCGCCGAGCGTGCGGGCACGTCGATCGGCGCGGTCTATCAGTACTTCCCGAACAAGCACGCGCTCGTTCTTGCGCTGCGCACGCGCTACGGCAACGAAATGGATGCGCAATGGAGCGCGCTCGGCGAAGCGGCTCAGGAATGGAGCGTCGATGAACTCGTCGAGCGGCTGTTCGCGCTGATGGTCGAGTTCATGGCGGCGCGGCCCGCCTATCTGCCGCTGCTGTCGGTGTCGCTGAATTTCCGGCGCGATGCCGCCGCGCGTAACCGCTTGCGCGGCAAGTTCGCCGAACTGTTTCAACGCTACAGTTCGGCGCTCCCGGACGACGACGCATTTTGCGTCGCCGAAGTCACATTGCAGGTCGTGAAGAGCCTGAGCCCCCTGTACGCGGCCGCGAAGCCTAAAGAGCGCAAGCCGCTCGTCGACGAATACAAGACGGTCGTTTCATCATACCTGGCCGCGCGGCTGCGCTAGGGATCGTCACATCGACGCGTCACATCGCGCGATGCGCGGCGTCGATCACGCTCGCTTCACGCGTCGCGAGCACGTCGTCGATCAGGCCATACGTCTTCGCCGCATCCGCCGACATGAAATTGTCACGGTCGGTGTCCTTCTCGATCTGCGCGACGCTCTGGCCCGTGCGCTGCGCGAGCACGGCGTTCAGGCGCTCGCGCAAGTACAGCACTTCCTTCGCCTGGATCTCGATGTCCGACGCGGTGCCCTGGCCGCCGCCCGAAGGCTGATGAATCATGATGCGCGCATTGGGCAGCGCAAAGCGCTTGCCGGGCGCGCCCGCCGCAAGCAGGAACGTGCCCATGCTTGCCGCGAAGCCGGTGCATAGCGTTGAGACATCGGGCTTGATGAACTGCATCGTGTCGAAGATCGCGAGGCCGTCATAGACCGAGCCGCCCGGCGAGTTGATGTAAAAAGAAATATCCTTGTCAGGATTCTCCGATTCGAGGAACAGCAGCTGCGCGACGATCAGGCTCGCCGACTGTTCGTTGACCGGGCCGACCAGAAATACGATCCGCTCGCGCAACAGGCGGGAATAGATGTCGTAGGCGCGCTCGCCGCGGCTCGACTGCTCGATGACGGTCGGCACGAGATTGAATCCGGAGTAAGTCGGTGAAGTGAAATGACGGTGCATGCGTTCCTCGCTGATTGGCTCGTGTATGCGAAAAGACCGCGCAGTTGTGCGGCTCCCATCGCAAGACGCGAAAGCGCGGGGGCGCGTGACAGAAGCATTTTCGCGCTCGCGTGTCACATCGCAGGCGGTTTGTCCGTCTAGCTGATGGAAATTGATGCGAACTGACGGGAACGCAAGAGGAGTGGCATGCATGGACCAGACAGCACAAGACAAGCCGGCGCAGTTCGAAGCGGTGCGCGCGAAGCTCTTCGCGCTCGCGTACCGGATGCTCGGTAGCCGCGCCGAAGCGGAAGACATCGTGCAGGACGCCTGGCTCAAGTGGCACGCCGCCGACGCCAGCGAACTGCGCTCTTCCGCTGCATGGCTCACGACGGTGACGACGCGCCTCGCGATCGATCGCCTGCGTCATCTGCAGACGGAGCGCGCGACGCATTCGGGCGGCTGGCTGCCGGACCCGTGGCTCGATGGGCTTGCGCCGTCGGCGGAAGATCTCGCGTTGCGGGCCGTGCAGATGTCGTACGGCGTGATGCTGCTGCTCGAGCGCCTGAAGCCCGAGGAGCGCGCCGCGTTCGTGCTGCATGAGGCCTTCGATTGCGACTATGCGGAGATCGCGAAGATTCTCGCGAAGACGCCTGCCCATTGCCGGCAGATCGTGCATCGCGCGAAAACGCGCTTGCGGCGCGAGGGCGTCCCGGCGAAGCACGCCGATCCCGCCGCGCATGCGCGGATCGTCGAGCGCTTGCGGGCGGCGATAGAAGCGCAGGACCGCGTAGCGCTCGTGCGGCTCTTCTGCGACGTGCCGAGCGTGGTCAGCGATGCGCCCGAACTGGTCGATGCCGTCGCGTCGGCGGAGCAAGTGGCGGCCACGCTCGCGATGCGCGGCAACGGCGATCAGATGGAGACGGTGTCGATGAACGGTGCGAGCGCGGTGGCGCTGATGCGCGACGGCGAGATCGACACGTTGCTCGATATTTCGATCGGCGAGGACGAGCGCATCGTGGCGTTGCGCATCGTGACGGGCGCGCTGCGGCTCGCGCCCGCTGCGCGCGTGTTCGGACGCGCGGCGATATTGCGGCTCTTGCAACCGATCAGCAGCCAGGCCGCGTCAGTTACGATGCGCGGCCACTTCCCAGTTGATATCCACGCATAGCACCTGCATGCCGCGCGCGGTCTCCGCCGCGATCGACGCCGTCACGCACAGGTGCGCCTCGTTGATCGACAGATAAGGCGGCGTCAGATGCACCTGACCCGGTGCTCGCACGGCTTCGATGAAATACGGACGGCGTTCCCAACTCGCGCCTTCGGAGTGCATGAGCGGCCGGAACCGCTTCGCGCGTTGCGATGAGCGGCCCGGCGGCAAGACATTGTCGCCGATCTGGCGGCCCGAGCCGTCGAGCAGGAAGCAGCGCGCCGTCTCGCGCAACGCGAGCAGCGGCGCCGTCGCATCGGCCATCGTTTCGCCTTCGACGAGTTGCGTGCTCGCCGCTTCCAGTGCAGTGACGAACGGTGCGAGCCGCTCGGCCTGCGTGCGCTCGCGCTCGGCCACGCGCTGGCGCAGCGCCGCCGACAGCTCGTCCATGAGCTTCACCGTCGCCTGGCGCGCGAAGGGCTCGACGCTCGGCGCCGCGAAGAACGTGCCCTGCACGAAATCGACGTTGCATTCGAGTGCGATCAGCGCATCGCGCTCGGTGGAGAGGCCGCCCATCAGCACCAGTTGTCCCGACTCATGCAGCATCGACACGATGCCGGGCAGCACGCGCTCGATATGCGAATGCTCGGTGGCCTGCGCGAGGATGCAGCGGTCGAGCGTGACGATATCGGGTCGCAGATTCCACACACGGTCGATGTTCGAATGCTTCGCGCCGAAGCCGTCGAGCGCGATCAGAAAACCGGATTTGCGCAGCGCGTCGCTGATTTCGGCGAAGCGGGTCGTCTCGCCACCCGAATGCTCGGAGACTTCGAGTACCACGCGCTGCGGCGGCAGGCCGAGCGCCTTCAGGCCCGCGAGCAGCGCGTCGCCGTAGCTCGTGTCCATCAGCGCGGCGGGATGCAGGCTCAGGAAAAGCCATTCGTCGTGGCTGTCGAATGCATTGAAGTTGCCCAGATGCAGCGATTCCGCGAGACGCCCGAGCTCGAGCAGATCGCCACGGCGTGCTGCCTGCGTGAACACTTCCGCCGACGGCACCTGCTTGCCGTTTTCATCGTGTGCGCGCAGCGACGCGTGATAGCCGATCGCACGGCGATGCGAAACCGAAAAAACAGGCTGAAACACGCTGAAAACAGTGTAGCCGCCATACCGGACGGTGCGGCGCGAGCCTTCGTCGCCCGCCACGGGGCGCATCTGGAAGCCGGGAGGATCGAGTTCGATCATGCTCATCGTGTCGGTCATCGGTAGAGAAGCGAGGCTAGCCGCGCGTGTTGCGCGAACAGTCCGAGTTTACAGGATAGGTGAGCAAGAAACATGCGCAGAACGAAATGCCGCGGCCATTTGCGGCTGGATCGCGGTGATCGCGCTCGTGCGTCGCGCGTTCCTGCGGGGCGTGCGTGGGTTCGTGCTTTGGGTCTTGCTTCGGGTGTTGCTTCGCGTTGCTTCGATTGTGCGCCGGGAACGCGCCCACTGTCATGCGCGCGGCGCGCAAAGCGCACATCGATGGTGCGGCACGCGCCCCGTAAAGGTTCCGATGGTTGCGCCGAATCATGCGCGTCCCGTTCGGGACCGGGCCGCAATCACGTGCGTTCCTGCGGATCGGCGCGCTTCGCGGGCTGCCGGATGTCGGCCGACAACTGCGCGAAGATCCACGACGTCGCGGCCGTGATCAGGCCGACGCACAGGAACGTCGCGTGAAAGGCGGGCAGCGAGTTCGCGGCCGTCACGCGCGGGATGAGGCCCGTGAACGTCGTGAGCAGCGCGCCCGCGACGGTGACGCCGAGACTCATCGCGAGCATCTGCACGAGCGAGAAGAGACTGTTGCCGCTGCTCGCGCCGCCCGTGCCGAGGTCTTTCAGTGTCAGCGTGTTCATCGCGGTGAACTGCATCGAGTTGACGCCACCGAAGAGTGCGAGCTGCACGAGGCGCAGCCACAGCGGCTGATGCACGCTCGTCAGCGAGAAGCTCGCCATCGCGAGGCCGACGAGCACAGTGTTCGACACGAGCACGCGCCGGTAGCCGTACTTCATGATGAGGTTCGTGACGAGGCGCTTCGACGACATGCCGACGGCAGCGACGGGCAGCATCATCAGGCCCGCTTCGAATGCGCTATAGCCGAGGCTCACCTGCAACAGCAGCGGAATCAGATACGGCATTGCGCCGCTGCCGATCCGCGCGAACAGATTGCCGAGCAGGCCGACGCTGAACGTATGGATCTTGAAGAGATCGAGGGAGAAGATCGGGTTCGCTGCACGCACCGCATGCAATCCGTAGGCGACGAAACAGCCGAGCGAAAGAATCAGTAGCATCAGCACCGTTGCATGCTGAATGGAAAACTCGGTGCGCCCGTCGAGCGCCATCGAGATCGACACCATGCCGACGATCAGCAGCACATAGCCTTTGATGTCGAACGGCGCGGTGTCGGGATTGCGGCTGTCGGGCATGAAGATGAACGTCGCGATCACGCCCGCGATGCCGACAGGTATGTTGATCAGAAAGATCCAGTGCCACGAAGCGATCTTGACGAGCCAGCCGCCGAGTGTCGGTCCGATCAGCGGGCCGATCAGGCCCGGAATCGCGACGAACGACAGCGCGGGCAGATAGCGTTCGGCGGGGAACACGCGCAGCACGGCGAGGCGTCCGACAGGCAGCAGCATCGCGCCGCCGACGCCTTGCAGCACGCGATAGATCACCAGTTGCGTGAGCGTATGCGCGTTCGCGCACAGCAGCGAGCCGACGGTGAAGATCAGGATCGCGCTCATGAACACGCGCCGCGTGCCGAGCTTGTCCGCGAGCCAGCCGGAGACGGGAATCATCAAGGCCATCGTCAGCGAATACGCGATCACGACTGATTGCATGCGCAACGGCAGCTCGCCGAGACTCGTCGCCATCGCGGGCAACGCGGTGTTGACGATCGTCGAATCGAGCGTTTGCATGAAGAAGCCCGTCGCGACGATCCACAACATCACCGACAGCGAGCGGGCAGTGGGCGCGGTCTGAGCAGTGCGATGGGCTGCGGATGATCTCGATTCGGTCGACTCGGACATGAACGCTAGGAAGGACGGCTGGGCGGGGGCAGCCCACATTCTAAGGAAAAAGCGCAGTGCCCGTATGACGGGGCCGCACGAGCAGAACGCGCGCAGGCGGTGAGCAAAAGGCACGCGGGCAGAGGAAGCAAGCCGCGCGCCTCGCCGTTCGTCATGGCTTCAGTTGCGCCGCTGCCTCGAAGAATGCCCGCGCGCGCGGATCGTTCGCGAACGCGGCGTTGATGCGTATCCACGGGCTCGTTTCCGCGTTCGGGCGGAAGTAGCTGCCGGGCGCGACCGTCACGCCGAGCGGCGTGCCGCAGTCCACCAGCCGCTGCGCATCGTCGACGTGCGGCACGCGCGCCCACACGAACTTGCCGCCCAGCGGATTTTCGAACACCTGCCAGCCGCTCATCTCCAGCGTCTGCACCGTCGCACCGAGCGCATCGCGCATGCGCCGGCGCAATCTTTCCAGATGCTTGCGATACATCCCGCGTTCGAGCAACGCGACAGTCACCGCTTCCGCGAAACGCGATCCGCCGATGCTCGTCAGCATCTTGATGTCGGCGAGATCCTTGATGGTTGCATGGTCCGCGATCACATAGCCAATGCGCAGCGACGACGACAGCGTCTTCGACAGGCCGCCGATGTAGATCACGTGTTCGAGCTGATCGAGTGTTGCGAGGCGATCGGTCGGCTCCGCCTGGAAGTCCGCGTAGATGTCGTCTTCGAGAATCTTGAAGCCGTGCTCGCGCGCCAGTTGCAGCAGACGGAACGCGACGGGCGGAGCGATCGTCGTGCCCGTTGGGTTGTGAAACACCGAGTTGATGAAGAAGAGCTTCGGCCGATGCTTCTCCAACTGTGCCTGCAATACATCGAGATCGGGACCTGTGCGCGTGCGGGGAATGCCGACGAGATTCACGCCATGCAGCTTCAGCAGGCCGTTGAAATTGTAGTAGCCGGGGTCTTCGACAAGGATCGTGTCGCCGGGCTTCAGCATGTAGCGCATCAGCAGATCCATCGCCTGGCTCGCGCCGAACGTGATGAGGATCTGCGACGCGTCCGCTTCGATGCCGAGCTGCGCGACGCGCCCCTGCAGATGCTCGCGCAGCGCCGCGTTGCCGAGCGGCGTCGCGTAATCGATCATGCTCGCACCGTCGGTGCGCGACACGTAGCGGATCGCCTGCGCGAGGCTGTCCATGTCGCGCCACGCTTCGGGGATGAAGCCGCTGCCGAGCTTCAGCGATTCGCCGGGATGATTGAACTGCTGAAGAATGTGCACCGATTCTTCCTCGGCACGGCGCGGATCGGATGCGCCCTGGCATGCCATCGACGCGCGATGCCGCTCCGCCACGTAAAAACCCGAGCCGGGACGCGAATCCAGATAGCCGAGCGACACGAGCCGGTCATACGCCTCAATCACGGGAAAGCGGCTGATGTCGTTAGCGGCGGCGAACTGGCGGATCGACGGCAGCCGCGCGCCCGGATGCGCGGTGCGCGAGCGTATCCATTCCTGCACGCCGCTCACGATCTGCTCGGTGAGCGGCACGCCGTTGTCGCGGTTCAGTTCGATGTCGAGCTTCATGGCGTGTATTCCTTCGCGCTTCGTCCTTCGTCTGTGACGTGCATGTGTCACGGTCGAAGCGCCGACAACTGTCAGGTTTTCTGGCTGTACAGTTCTTTGGAAACTGTTCAGCACTGTGCATGTGTTAGCCATCATCGCACGCCAATAATGGATGCAAGCGAAAAAGCTTTTCAAGGAGCACTGCGATGCGTGAAATCCGTACTTTCGAACTTGAACACGGCGAGCCGGCGAGCGCCTGGCGGGTCGCGCAGCCGCTCGCGGTGAACGTGCTGGCCGGCGAACTGTGGCTGACGGTCGAAGGCGATGCAGAGGACTATTGGTTCGCGCCGGGCGAGTCGTTCGAACTGAAGCGCGGCGCCGTCGCGTGGCTGAGCGCGGGAAGCGAAGGCGCGCGGCTGTCGCTGACGGTTGCAGGCGGCGGGCGCGAGATGGGCGACACGCTGCGCGTTCAGCGGCAGCGCGCGGCGCGCTGGACGTGGATGCCGCGCTGGCTGCTTGCGGCCTGACGCGCGGTTTCAGATAGCGACGTGGCCCAATCCGCCGTCAGGCCGCTTCATACGCACCGATGTATCTTGCGCGCGGACGGATCAGGCGGCCGTCGCTGGTCTGCTCGATCGCATGCGCGATCCAGCCCGTCACGCGGCCCACTGCGAACAGCGTGAAGGCCGCGCCGGCAGGCAGGCCGAGCACCCGCTCGACGGCCGCGAGCGCGTAATCGACGGTCGGCTCGGCGCCCGTCGTGTCGCGCACGGCGCGCGCAAGCCTTTGCACTTCGGCCAGCGACGAGCGCGCCAGCGCGCATTGTCCGAGCAGATCGAGTAGCAGACGCGCACGCGGATCGCCGTCCGGATACAGCGGATGACCGAAGCCCGATAGCGCCGGACCAGCCGCCCCATGCTCCGAATGCGCGAGCCGCGTCGCGAGATAGCGGTCGAGATCGGCGGCTCGCGCGGCTTCGTCGAACAACGCGGCGATGCGTGCCGTTTCCCCGCCGTGCCGAGGCCCAGACAGCGCGGCGAGTCCGCCCGCGACGGCACCAAACAGATGCGTGCCCGTCGACGTGATGCAGCGCACTGTGAACGTCGACGCGTTCAGTTCGTGATCCGCGCAGGCGACGAGCGCCGCGCGCAGCAGGTTGGTCTGCGCGCGATTGCGCACGCCCCACGCGCTCGCGAGCTGCTTGTGAAGCGGATCGTTCGATGGCGCAGCGGAGATCATCGCGCCCGCCAGCAGCCGGATCAGCGCGCACGCATTGTCGAGTTGCGCATCGCGGCCGAGTGCCCAGACGCGCGGCATCTGTGCGGCGGCCGCGGGCAGCAGCACCAGAGCGCGGTCGAGCGGCGCGCTGTCGCTCCACAGCTTCAGCCACGCCGACCATTGCGCGGCCGCGAGCGGCGCGGCGGGCGCGTCGGCGATGCGCCGCGCGCTGCATTCCCACAGCAGCGCCGCCACTTCCTCCAGCGTGGCCATGCGCGCCAGTTCGATCGCGTCGCGGCCCCGGTACAGCAGCTTGCCGTCCGCGATCAGCGTGATCGACGATTCGAGCACGGGCACGCCCCAATCCAATACTTTCTGCGCGACCTTGCCCGCGCGCTTGCCGTCTTCCTTGCGGCGCGCAAGACGCCGCACTTCGTCGGCATCGTAGAGACGCCGCTTGCTGTCCGCATCGGGCGTCGAGCGCAACATGCCCCGGCTGACGTACGCATAGAGCGTCGTGACGCTGATGCCGAGCATCGCGGCGGCTTCGTCGGCGGACAGGTAGCGCGGAGCGGGCGTCGCTTGGGTCCTCATTTGTGTGATATCGGAGCGCGAAAGCCAAAGAAAACAATATATGTTGATTATATGAATCAAGATTGATCATGGCGAGCTGCAATTCTAGACTGAGTCACGCCTTTTTTCCGGATGCGCGCTCATCATGACGCCCCAGCTCGCTCTCGATCATCTGTGGTCCGTTGCCGGTTGCGATCCGGCCTTGCTCGCTTACGCGGCCATCGACGGCAATGACCCGGCGCTGCCTTCCGTGTTCCGCGTCGGGACGCTCGCGAGCGCATCGATTGCCGCGATGGGGCTGGCCGCCGCCGAATGCTTCAGGCTGCGCACGGGCCGCATGCAGCGCGTCGATGTGAGCGTGCGGCGCGCGCTCGTTGCGTTTCGCAGCGAGCGTTATCTACGCGTCAACGATGGCCTGCCGCCCGAGTTGCGCCATCCCGTCACGGGCTTTTACTCGACGCGCGATGGCCGCTGGGTCCAGTTGCACACGAACTTTCGGCATCATCTGCAAGGCGTGCTGAAAGTGCTCGGCTGCGACGGCGACCCGGGCGCAGTGGCCGAAGCGATACGCGGCTGGGAAGGCGCGAAGCTCGATCAGACGCTCGCCGACGCCGGCCTGTGCGCCGCGCTGATCCGCTCGCCGCGCGAGTGGGCGGCGCTCGACCAGGCGAAGGCGATTGCGGATCTGCCGCTCTTCGAAATCGAACGGATCGGCGACGCGCCGCCGGAAGCACCGGGGCGGGACGCAGCGCAGCGGCCGCTGACGGGGACGCGCGTGCTCGATCTGTCGCGGATCATCGCGGGACCCGTGGCAGGGCGCGCGCTCGCGCAGCATGGCGCGGACGTATTGGTGATCAACGGGCCGCATCTGCCGAACATCGCGCCGCTCGTCATCGACAATGGCCGCGGCAAGCGCTCGGCGACGCTCGATCTGCGCGAGTCCGCCGCGCGCGAGCAGTTGCACGCGCTCGCCGCCGACGCCGATGTGTTCCTTCAGGCGTACCGGCCCGGCTCGCTCGCGGCGCGCGGCTTCGCGCCCGAGGCGCTCGCGCGGATCAGGCCAGGCATCGTCTGCGTGTCGATTTCGGCGTATGGGCATGCGGGTCCGTGGGCGACGCGGCGCGGCTTCGACAGCCTCGTGCAGTCGGCGAGCGGCATCGCGTACACGGAAAGCCACGCGGCGGGCGTCGAAGGGCCGAAGCATCTGCCGTGTCAGGCGCTCGATCATGCGACGGGCTATCTGGCGGCTTTCGGCGCGATGGTCGCGCTCGCGCGCCGCGCGCAGGAGGGCGGCAGCTGGCACGTGCGGCTGTCGCTTGCGCAGACGGGGCGCTGGCTGCAATCGATGGGACAGATCGAGGGCGGCTGGCGCGTGCCCGACGTGACCTACGACGACGTGCAGGACTGTCTGCACGAAGTCGACTCGCCGTTCGGCCGCGTGCGTGCGGCGGCGCCTGCCGAGCAGATGTCGGAGACACCCGCGTTTTATGCGCGGCCGCCTGTGCCGATCGGCACCGATGCGGCGCGCTGGGAAGACTGAGCCTTCGCGATCGGCCGGAGCCGACGCGCGCTACTTGCGCAGCTCGGCGACGAAGTCGTAGTAGTCGTTGCGGCAGTAGGTGTCGGTGAGCTCGATCGCGCGCTGGTCTGCCGTGTAGCCGACGCGCGTGATCAGCAGCAGCGCTTCGTTCGGCGCGATGCTCATCTGCTGCGCGATCTCGTCGCTCGCGTTGACCGCGCGGAAGTGCTGCAACGCGCGCACGATCGTCAGCCCACGCTGTTCGAGATACGTGTACAGCGAATCGCCGATGGCCTGCGGATCGGGAATGATCGAAGCGGGGAACGTCGAGTTCTCGACGGCCATCACGATGCCGTCCGCGAGACGCAAGCGGCGCAAGCGCGTGACGGCGGCAGCGGGCGACAGCCCGAGCTGGATCACTTCATCGCGGTTGGCAGGCACGATCTCGCGCGAAAGCCACTGCGAGCTCGGCGTGAAGCCGCGCCGGCGCAGCATTTCGCTGAAGCTCGACAGGCGCGACAGCGGGTCTTCATAGCGCGGCGTGATGAAGCTGCCCGCGCCTTGCGAACGACGGATCAGCCCTTGTTCGACGAGCAGCGCGATCGCCTTGCGCGCGGTGATCCGCGATACGCCGAGCGCTTCCGACAACACGCGCTCCGACGGCAGCGCTTCGCCTGCGTTCCAGCGGTTCTCGTGGATCGCATTGCCGAGCTTGCGGGCGAGCTGAAGATACAGCGGAGTGTCGTTTTCCGGGTCCGGGCGCAGGTCGCGCCAGCGGTCTTCCGAGGCTGGATTCATGAGACGGACGCAAGAAGGGCAAGCGGCAATTCTATGACATTGGCGCGCTGCGTTATAGCGGGGTTTTGCCGGGACGCCGATGCGTTTCGCGATCAGGCGCTACACTCGTTGCGCCAGCCGATGCGTGACATGCAGTGACGCGCGCATCGACATCACATCATCTGCGAGGAATCGAACATGACGAACGACATCGCCAGCGTGACGCTGCCCGACGGCGAGCGCATTCCGAAGCTGGGGCAGGGCACGTGGGAGATGGGCGAGCATCCGTCGCGCCGCAAGGCCGAAATCGAGGCGCTGCGTGGCGGCATCGAACTGGGCATGACGTTGATCGATACGGCTGAAATGTACGGCGAAGGCGCGACGGAATCGCTATTGGGCGAGGCGTTGCACGGTCTGCGCGACGATGTGTTTCTCGTCAGCAAGGTCTATCCGCACAACGCGAGCAAACGCGGCGTGCAGCATGCGTGCGAGCAGTCGTTGAAGCGCCTGAAGACGGATAGCATCGATCTGTATCTGCTGCACTGGCGCGGATCGGTGCCGCTCGAGGAGACGGTCGCCGGCTTCGAAGCGCTGCGTCGCGACGGCAAGATACGTCACTGGGGCGTGAGCAACTTCGACGTCGACGATATGAAAGAGCTCGTCGCCGTTCCACATGGCGACGCGTGCGCGACCAATCAGATTCTCTACAACGTCGCGCGGCGCGGGCCGGAGTTCGATCTGTTCCCCTGGCTCGCGGAACGCAAGATGCCCGCGATGGCGTATAGCCCCGTCGATCACGCGCGGCTGCCGAAGCGCTCGCCACTCGACGATATCGCCGATGCGCACAGCGTTTCTGTGTTTCAGGTCGCGCTTGCGTGGGTGCTGCGGCAGCCTGAGGTATTTGCGATTCCGAAGTCCGGACGCATCGAGCATGTGCGCGACAACGCACGCGCGCTCGAGCTTCGTCTTTCCACCGATGACCTTGCCGCCATCGACGCACACTTTCGTCCGCCGAAAAGCAAGCGGCCACTCGAGATGCTTTGAGCTCGAGATGCGTTGGGTTTGAGTGAGTTGAACTGGGTGATCTGCGGCCGTCGTGAGTTTGATGTTTTGGCTGGCGCACCGCTTAGGCGGTGACGTTCGTTCGGGGAATCGGAACGTCACCGCCAATGCGGGCCGGGAAGCGTCTGCGCGTTGCGTGATTGTTGTTCGGGGGGAACGGCGCGGGGCGTCGTCCGTTGGTTCCTAGTGTCCGCTGCCACCGCCGTGACCGCCGCCTGATCCAGAGCCGCCACCGTAGCCGCCGCCTTTACCGAAACCACCCGCGCCAAAGCCGCCGCCGAAACCGCCG
>NZ_CYGY02000200.1 GCF_900007165.1 Paraburkholderia piptadeniae | reverse complement strand
AGCTCAAAGGCGAAGCGCAGATCACCAAAGGCGATAACCGCAAGGACCTGGGCGATCAGATGGAAAACGCCGAAAAAGGCAAGACCGATCCGGGCAATCCGACCAACCTCCGAATGGGTAGCCGCCACCGATCCCCACTATTTCCCTTGAGGATAGACGCATGCGAGCCCTGACATGGCACGGCAAGAAAGACATACGGTGCGACACGGTACCCGATCCGATTATCGAACATCCACGCGACGCAATCGTCAAGGTGTCCAGCTGTGCTATCTGCGGATCGGATCTGCATCTGTTCGATGGCTTCATGCCAGGCATGAAGTCCGGCGACATCATGGGACACGAGTTCATGGGCGAAGTCGTCGAAGTCGGCAAGGAGAACGCGGCGCTCAAAGTGGGGGACCGCGTCGTCGTGCCGTTCACCATCATCTGCGGCGAGTGCGATCAATGCAAACGCGGCAATTTCTCTGTGTGCGAGAGGAGCAATCGCAATCGCGGTGCGGCCGACAACCTCTTTGGCCACACGACGGC
>NZ_CYGY02000204.1 GCF_900007165.1 Paraburkholderia piptadeniae | reverse complement strand
CACAGCACAGCACAGCACATACTATGCGGCATTTCCAGAAATTTCAAAAATCGATTGTTTGGATAGGAACCATTTGATCTTCAAATGGCTCTCGCTACTCCATGACCGCCCACCGACCTTCAACCGGTCCGGTCAAGTAGCTTGTAGTTCACACAAACGTCATAGTGTAGATATCCTTATTATCAATTAGAATCGATAGCGAAACAGCCAGGCCACCGACGACATAGAGCGATGCGCCCTTTAAGCACCGACGCCTTTCCGCGTTCATCTGGTATCTAAAACAGTGCGAAATGTCGCCGATTCAGGCCAAAGCAAGCGCGAAAGAAATACCTGTGTGCACGCATCGCGAAACCTGCAATCTGGCGCTCGCGGCTACAGGTTGGCCGATGGCTGTTCTCTACGCGGTTGTTCACACGTGCGACTGCTCCGAGGAAGATTTTCTTCACCTGAGCTAGTTCTGGAAGGTCTGCCTTCGCCCCCGGATAGCCCCGCAACTGCGTCGGTAACAATCCTGCGCGGGCACCGGGTTCGAACGCAACATTCATCGGAATGAGCGCTTCGCGGCGGCTCTGTCGCATCGCTTTTTCACCAGCGCGTCGTCACAAAAAGTGCCGAAGACTCCCTAATTATTTTGCTACAAATATCAATTTTATTTGTTTGATATAGCTCCTCCGATCTTGCTATGGTCACACTCACTGAAGCTTAAATGAATAGATTCTTCTTGCGGCATGCAGCATAACCTTCGGCCACGGAAAATGGTTAGCCCTCGTTCATCGATCTTTGCGACTGGCCACTGCTGCATTTACATCGATCATCGTTCCCTAGGCGGATGCATTGCCAAAAAGGAGACAATCCATGAAGAACCGTGTCGCATTTTCACAAAGTCCATCACCGACTGTTGACCTGTTGTATGACTACGCTCCCTTCCTCCAGCTTTGCGAGTCTGAAGGTGGAATTGGCTCCTTTTCGTCCGGCATCCCCGCTCCCCGAGTCGCCATAGTGGGAGCTGGTATCAGCGGTCTTGTGGCTGCCACAGAACTATTGCGAGCAGGTGTAAACGACATTACGTTATTTGAGGCCCGCGATCGCATTGGAGGAAGGATTTGGTCACAAACATTTGATCCACGGCATCCGAATCTAATTGCTGAAATGGGCGCGATGCGGGTTCCTCCTAGCGCAACCGGTCTTTTTCATTACCTTAACAAGCATGACATTTGCACGACAGCGTCTTTCCCGGATCCAGGAGTGGTTGATACCGAATTGCATTATCGCGGTGCTCGTCATGTCTGGCCTGCAGGAGACCCCCCGCCACCATTATTCAGACGCGTTCATGAAGGCTGGAAAGCCTTACTACGTGACGGGTGCGTGCTAAACAGTGTCTCTCTCATGGCGCCAGAAGAAATCACAGCCATGTTGAAGTCGCATCGTCTGGAGGAAGCGCGTGCAGCATGGCAGGCGTGGCTCGACGCATTTCGTGACAGTTCTTTTTATGCCGCGATTGTGAGCATTTTCACTGCCCCGAACCCACCCGGCGGTGCGCCATGGAGAAGACCTGACGACTTCGATCTGTTTGGCTCTTTAGGGATAGGTTCCGGCGGCTTTCTACCTGTCTATCAGGCAGGATTCACTGAAATCCTGCGCCTCGTCATTAACGGCTATCTCGATGATCAGCGCCTGATCTCATGCGGAATTTCGACACTGGCTGAGCGGCTAGCCAGACAGAAGATCGGAGGAAGCACTGTTGGTGAACGGGTTCGCTTTAGCACCGTGGGACCCATTTACAAAGAAGACGGGAAGATAAAGCTCGTAACGGATGCAGATGGAATAATGGCTTTCGACCGCGTGATCGTTACGAGCAACAACAGAGCAATGCAAATCGCTCACTGTCTGACAGACGACGAAACGTTTCTAAGCCGCGACGTATCGCGAGCCGTCAGGGAAACACATCTCACGGGGTCGTCGAAACTGTTCATGCTCACCCGAGACAAATTCTGGATCACAAACGGACTGCCAGTCACCATTCAATCGGATGGTTTCGCCCGAGGCGTATATTGTCTTGATTACGAACCCGATAAGCCAGATGGTCGGGGTGTGGTCTTACTCAGTTACACTTGGGAAGACGATGCGCACAAGCTACTGAGTGTCCCCGACAAAAAGCAGCGGTGTGAGCGTTTTGTCGAGGATCTTGCTACATTCCATCCAGAACTTGCGCGCCACATGGTTCCCGCCGCCGGTGATTATGAACGTAGTGTCCTTCACCACGACTGGTTGACCGACCCGCACTCCTCCGGTGCCTTTAAGCTCAACTATCCCGGCGAGGATGTCTATTCACAACGGCTCTTCTTTCAGTACCAGACCGCAAATGATCCCGCAAAGGATACCGGCCTCTATCTGGCTGGATGCGGCTGTTCTTTCACCGGAGGGTGGATTGAGGGAGCCGTTCAGACGGGTGTAAACGGTGTCTGCGCCGTTATACGCAGTGCGGGAGGGAAACTTTTGCCCGGCAACCCGCTTGACGAAATCCGCAGCGCTTACCGTTACTGATATCGCACGTTCCCTAATATTTGAAACTCCATGCATTCGGAAAACACTCTGCAATCGCTCCGCGATCGCATACGGACTGGTGCACTGTCAGCAGCCGAAATCCGGGAGCGCATGCTCGGCGCGGATGTACTTGTGTCAAAGCTCAACTGCTTCATTAGTACATGTGATGCAGAGGCACACTTTGCTAGAGCAAGCGATGTTTTGAAAGGTGCACCGCTCTATGGCATTCCTTTTTCTTTAAAAGACAATATTTGTGTTAAGGGTCTCCCCGTCACCGCGGGAACACCGGGAATGGAGGATTGTATTGCCAAGCGCGACGCTTCTATCGTCAGAAAGCTGAAATCTCTCGGCGCTGTCGTCGCCGGCAAGAACAATATGCATGAACTTAGCTTTGGCATCACATCGATCAATCCTCAATGGGGGACTGTCGTAAACCCGGCAGCTCCCGAGCATTTGGCTGGAGGCAGCAGTGGCGGCTGTGCCGCGGCTGTGGCAGCCGGCATCGTTCCCATCGCGATCGGGACGGACACCGGCGGCTCGGTAAGAATACCGGCCGCCTTCTGTGGCATTACGGGCTTCAGGCCCACAAGTGGTCGGTGGTCCTCAGCCGGGATCATCCCCGTTTCCCGAACGAAGGATTCACCGGGCCTGCTGACGCAGACAGCGAACGATGCGCGGCTTCTATATGAGCTGCTCTCTCCCGAAGATCAGCTTCCGATAAAACAGAAAAGTACTCGACGCCGAATCGGCCTTCCGGCGTCGATGTGGACGGAACTGGATGACGATGTCCGAACGTACTGCTGGCATGCCGTCAGACGACTGACTCACGCAGGTTTCCAGTGCATCGAACTGGATGACTCGGCTGTTGCCGCGCTAAACAAGGCCGGGACCTTTACCGTCCCGATTTACGAATTTTTCACGGACTTTCCGCGCACGTTACTTTCGCTGGGGTGGGCAAACAGAATAAATACCGTATTCGATAACATTCTCGACCCCAATGTCCGCGATATCATTCATACCAATCTGGGCGGAAAGTTTATCTCCGCCGGAGACTATTCGTTAGCAATACAAAACATAGCCGCGTTACGTATGCAAATGGATACGTTGTTCAACACCTGGGACATTGATCTTCTCGCGTACCCAACTGTTCCGCGTTGCGTACCACGCCTGATCGATGCCGGCCGACCAGGACTATTTGCGGACGTGATTCGCAACACTGATTTGGCGAGCAACGCCGCAATGCCTTCTATTACCCTTCCTGTCGCCCCCGATAAGGAATTGCCGGTGGGACTGAGTCTGGATGCGGCGCGAGGTCAGGACCGCCGCCTCCTGGCTGTAGCAACGTGTATTGAAGAAATTCTGACTTCGTAAAAGTGGCCTGCCGTTTAGCACCGCTCGGAGCAACGGCATCAATAGCAACAGGTATCCACACGCACTCTCAGGAGGCGGGCGATAAATGCAAATTTCATTGAAGAGGATAAACGCGCTCTTTGACCCTGGCAGTTTTGTTGATCACCACCCGGACGAGAAAAGTCATTTCATCTGCGGCGAAGGATCGGTAAATTCGGTGAAGACGTTTCTGGTCATGAATCGCGGGCAAGACTGTGAGTTCCGGGGAAGTGGTCAGTGGCACACCGCTAGGCAAATCGTAAGAACAGTAACTCAGGCCCAGAATGACGGTGCTCCGTTGATCTACATTCAAGACCAGACTGGAGGGGTAGGCAGTTTCGACACGACAAAAGTGCTTTCGCGAGACATGTCCAAGCTGCTTTTGTCTCCATCGGGAATGGGCCGAGTAAGTGCATCTCTCGCGGAATTGGCAGAAACAAATCTGCTGGTTTCCGCCATACTTGGACCTACGTCAGGTCCACTTGCTTTACCGCTGATGCTTGCAGACCTAGTACTGATGACTGAGAAAGGCGCTTTATGTATGGGTCGACCGGATATGGTGAAAGCCATGTTGGCGCAGGAGTCCGACCTCTATTCACTAGGCGGAACCGATGTCCACAGCAAGGGCTCGGGCTCGGTTCAACTGGTATTTGAAGACGAAGGAAACCTATTCCGATGCTTAAAAAAAATGATTAATGACATTTTCAAAGGCAGCTCACCCAACGCTCGCGAATATGAAGATCCTGATCCCACTGATTTTGAAAAATTAATCCCATCGAATCACCGAGTACCCTATGATATACATGATTTACTATATTCTTTTATCGATAAGAGCAGCCTGACGGAAATAAGCCCACAATTCGCGCAAGAGGTATTGACAGGCTATGCAAGCATCAAAGGAAATCTGACTACAATTATCGCCAACAATCCCCGATATAACGGAGGAATAATTCACAGAAAATCCGCATCCAAAATGGTTAAAATGATAAACATTGCGGCTAAAATCAAAACACCAATCATATTTGTTGCTGATGTCCCCGGATTCATGATCGGTAGAGAAGCCGAACGTACCGGCATATTCTCCGCGGCGGCAGAATTGTTTAGATCGCATATTCAATGTAAGGTGCCGAAGTTACTCCTTGTTGCCCGAAAGGCATACACAGGCGGTGTGTACGCCATGTGCGGGCCCGGATTCGACCCAGTTGCGGTGTTGGCATATCCGCATGCGCAGATTGGCGTTTTCAGCCCTGATACCATGAACAAAGTTTTATCAACCTTCGATGAGGACGCAAGGTCCACAATGCAGGGACTAACCGAAGAAATTGAAAATCCGGAGTTACTGAAAATTAATGGACTGATTACTGACGTAATTAAGATTGAATCCACGAGGAATCAAGTAATTAAATATTTATTTCCCGCCAAATGAATGACCTACATATTTTCTCGTCCCCTCGATTTGAAAATTATCAAGATTTTAAATCCCGCTCAAACTTTCATACACAAAGTATTGGACATGCCGCGCTTATAATATATGATCATCAAATATTGACGCGACTCACCGATAGCTGCTTCTGGAAATGTTGGAAGCATTTGGGCCATTCCACGCAGGATCGTTACGCCAATCATCTTCGTGGGTTTCGTGGCAGCGGCTGTTTCTGATGCAATGGTCATTGCATCATACAGCGTACTGGAAGATGCTTCGGGCCGCCCACGAAGCTGGACGCGATCAATTCGATTTCACCAGCCGGCTCGATAAGCCGCAACCTCGGGATCAGCTCCTCAAACAGGATGCGCATCTCCATGTTCGCGAGATGCTGGCCAAGGCATACGTGAGCCCCAACACCAAATGCGAGATGTCGGTTCGGTTTGCGGTCGATATTGAATTTCAACGGCTCAGGAAAGACTTCCTCGTCACAATTTGCCGAGCCATAGCAGAGCATCAGCCAATCGCCCTTTCGGATTGTCCGGCCTCGAACGTCGGTGTCGGCAGTTGCCGTGCGCATGAAATGACGCACTGGAGATGCGTAGCGAAAGGTTTCGTCGATAAACTGCGGAATCAGCGAGGGGTCCGCCTTAAGTCGCGGCAGTAACTCAGGGAAGCGGCTCAACGCCCACATCGCGACTGAGGTGGACGACGAAACCGTATCATGCCCTGCCGCGGCGATGATCACGTAATAGCCAAGACGGGTCGCTTCATCGATAGGCTGACCATTGACCACCGCATTGGCCAGCAAACTCGCGATATCGTTGCGTGGGTTCTTCCGGCGAGCTTCGGTGAGGCGGTCGAAGTAATCCTTGAAGTCGGCCACGACGGACAGCAGAGCTTTGCCCATCGCGCTGCTCGATTCGCCCTGGCGCTGCATTTCGCGCTTGTATTCAGCATCCTCGCTTCCAAACATCTCGTGAGTCAGCGTCAAAATCCACACAGAATCCTCCTGCGGAACGCCGAGAATATCCATGATCACATTCAGCGGGTAGTGCGATGCAAAGTCATTCGCAAAATCGATCACGTGCCCGCTCCGCTGCAGCAGCTTCGCGATCATCTCATGTGCGAGCGATCGAATGCGGTCGTCAAGCTTGCTGATGCTGTTCGGCAGGAACCATGACTGTGTCAAAGCACGTAGATTCTTGTGCTCGTCGCCATCGACATGCACAAGCGATCGGACAATGTTTGGACCACCAGTGGCGGAAATCACATGCTTGATCGACGCTTTCGGCCGGCAGACGACAGAATAGTCGCCGTTGCGAAACGAGACGTTGTCTCGTGAAATCATGGAGACGTCGGCGTGTTTGGTCACCACCCAGAACGGATCATGTCCGTCCGCTATTGCACGCCCGACAGGGTTGTTTGCGCGCGCCCAAGCATACGTTTCATGGAGACGATCTAGGTTGGTATAGTAATGCGGATCAACCAGATGGTTTGCCATGTCTTTCGGCAGGTCGTAATTTGACATGTTCATGATACTGGTAGGACGGTTTGTTGTTAGAAGCTCGATACCATTCGAGGCAAGGCTCAAAAGCCGTTCCATACACCTGAAGACGGGCCACCAGACGAGAGCGCAGGCAAAGTGGCTGGCTCGGCGCGCCGCGGAATGATGCAATCGCGTCGACGTCTGCGAATCGGCAACTCTGCCGATTTCACGAGCTACGCATTCTTTCTTTCGCCTATCTCATAGATCGTAGTCCTCCTGGCTTTTGCTGTGTGCGCACAATCTGACACCTCGCGGCATTGACCGTTTCGAGCGCAGATTATACGGCCGGTGAAAACCTCACGCTTCCTGCGATCATGAAGGCAAAGATCGTAAGATGATTAAGATATTCGCCCCTGCGCTCGGGGTGAGGGAACCAAACGTAGCTCTTGCGGCCGACGATATGTCGGTGAGTTGCTTTGCTCGAAAGAGCTGGCCATACAGCGATGCAACCGACCTATCGATCATGGCATAAGTGTACAGTCGCACCTTTCATCTGGAAGAGCTTGCGAGTAAGGGGCTTGATCGGAATCAATAGTGCCACTGGCACCGAGCCTGACGGTGAGAGTAAGGTCAATTTTTTCAGCATCGGCATAACAAAACCTTTAAGATTCTGGCGGAAAGGCTCGGCTAACCCATCGGCTGTGCCCGAGAACGAACGCACCGCTTCGATAAGGCATTGCTAGCCATTCGGTCCTGCCGGTCCCATTATCTGTCATCACGCCGTCGGCTAATCTGCTCCGATAGCGGCAGGTGATCTTGCCGTGTCATCGAGTCGATCAGCGTTGAAATGAGCGCCTTGAGCACCAGTCCGGTCCGCGTCCTCCCACATCGTGATCAGCGCGGGCCCGCACCACATCGGCATAGCCGTCGCCAAAGACCCGACTTCGTCCTCGAATACAGCGGCTCGCGACACAGCTGTTACGTCGCGCGCAGAACGAGGAGCGGCATCTCGCGCTTCCTGTCTCGATCTCAGAACCCGCGGTACCGTATCGTTCACCGACTGCCTCGGTCAATTCCCGTCCAGTTAACCGGTTGAACCGTTGCATCCTAAGTTGTGCGCGTCAGTATTCTGACGGATTGAAGAGTTGCACGAGACAAAGGCACCGCCTGGTCGCAAAGTTCCCGTGTTCATGCGCGCTAGAATGTCGTTCGCACTCCGAATCTTAACACCCGTGCTGTTGAGTTGGGAGACGCTGATACCCCGTAATACAATGCCTGTCCCAGCGTGTAAGCGGACCCATTTTTATTTTTGACTTGTGCGTACCCGACGTACAGATTTGTTTGCTTTGAAAGTGCATAGAAAAGACCTAGCCCCACTACATGAACATTTTGTGATTGAGCAAGCCCATCTGAGGTGTCAATCAGTTTCATCACTTGCGCCACTACAACTGTCAAGGGTACAACCTGATAGCTCGCCCCCAGATTAGCAATGGCATAACGTACCGTATTTTGCAACGATCGTGCGCCAGTTCTGTCCGAGTAGTCATCCTTGGTATATCCGAGATATACCCTTGCCGGTCCAATCTCATAGCTACCGCCGATGCCCCACCCCTCATAATATCCGGAAACCGCCCCATCCCTCTTATATAGATATCCTGCATGAAAGGTGGCTGGACCGCGCTTATAGTTTACTGCTCCGCTAAAAGTTGACCCAGCACTTGTAGCCCCCGCCACACCGCCGAGGCCATACATCAATGCAACCGAGAAGCCATAGATTTTTGGGGATGAGTAAAGAATCGATTTATCAACACGGCAAGTGATGCTCTCAGTAAGGAGCACACCGTGAACAACATCATTAGGCAGAGTGCGATCAACGTCCAAGATGCTCCCGCCTAAGCCCATCTCGTTATACAGAAGTGGCGCAGTAGCAGACGTTTTTCCGAAAGCGCATTGAGCGATGCACCGGCGTGACGGGGGTTGTTAACGGCCGGAATTTCGCGTTTACTCTCGACTTTTCGAATGCAGATTCGTAATGAGCCGGGAGCGTGGGTGGACGAGGAATTTGAAACACTGGATCTGGGTGACCCGAGGCGGGATCGTCGCGCGAAGGAATTACTAAAGCGGTTTGCCGCGCGTCCCACGGCCAGTATTCCGGGTGCCTGTGAGGGCTGGGCCGAGACCATGGCGGCGTACCGCTTTCTGGGCAATGAGCACATCGACTGGCGCGACATGATGCAGCCGCACTGGGAGCGGACCGCTGTGCGCATGGGCGAGTCACCGGTAGTCCTGTGCGTGGCTGACACGACCGAGCTGAACTTCAACGGCCAGGACATCGAGGGGGCCGGCCCGCTCAGTTACGAAGCGCAGGTGGGCATGTATCTTCACGCGACCTATGCGGTCACACCGGATCGCGAGGCGCTGGGCGTCATGAACGCCTGGATGTGGGCACGCGAGCCGCGCGACGAAAACGGCCAGCGTGGCGGCGTATGCGAGAGCGTTCGATGGATCGAAAGTTACGAGATCGTAGCGCAGCAGGCGGCAGCCATGCCGGGCACGCGGCTGGTATATGTGGCCGATCGCGAAGGTGATATCGCCGCGCTCATGCAGCGTGCGCAGGAGCTGGGCGAACCGGCCGACTGGCTGATCCGCTCCCAGCACAACCGCGCACTCAAGGGCGAAGCAAAACTGTGGGAGACGGTACACGCGAGCGAGGTGCTCGGTCATATCAGCTTCGTGCTGCCCGGGCGGGGTGGCCAGAAGGCGCGTGAAGTGACGCAGGAGCTGCGAGCACAGCGCGTGACGTTACCCGGGCGCGGCGACGTCGAGCTGAGCTGCATTGAGGCATGTGAAGTGAATGCGCCCACTGGTGTAAAGCCAGTCGTCTGGCGCCTGCTGAGCAATCGCGAAGTGCGCGATGCACATGCGCTCACCGAACTGATTGACTGGTACCGCGCGAGGTGGGAGATCGAGATGTACTTCAATGTGTTGAAGAACGCCTGCCGGGTTGAAACGTTGCAGCTCTCACAGATGGAGCGCGTGGAGAAGGCGCTTGTGCTGTATATGGTGGTGTCCTGGCGTATCGCACGGCTCATGCGGCTGGGGAGGACCTGTCCGGACCTGGATGCTTCGCTGTTCTTTGAGGCTGACGAGATACACGGCGCTCACGTGCTCTCAAAGAAACCCCGCCCGAAAAAACCACCGACGCTTAACCAGATGATACGGATGATCGCGTCACTCGGTGGATTCCTCGGACGCAAGGGCGATGGTGAACCCGGCGCGAAGACACTGTGGATTGGCATGCAGCGTGTCATGGATGCGGTGATCACCATCCGGATCCTGCGCAACGGGTACGACACTTCTGTATAACGAGATGGCCTAAGCCTCCTTGAAAAACGTCGTATTCACTCACAGCGAGAAACTCTGGTGAGTATTGTCGGCCAAAAGTTAAAGCCCCATTCGGCCCTTCGAACCCAATATATGCCTGTCGGCCAAATTGTGCACCGCCCTGCTGTACAGTGCCAGTATTAGGAGCGAATCCGCCTTCAAGTCGGAATACGCTTTTGTAACCATTGCCGATATCTTCACTACCCATAATACCAAAACGCGATCCGAACGTGCCGCCATTCGACATTTGAGTTAGCGTTCCCCTACCCTGATTTGAAATATCAATGAGAACATCGAGCGCACCATATAGTGCGACGCTACTCTGCGCGCGGCTTGGATCCCCAGCTAGTCCCAAAATCGCACCCGTCACAATTGCGAATACAATCTTTATCGTCTTCATTCCTGAATCAATGTATACACCATTGATGAGGGCCAGTATCCTTGTAAAAATCCGACAGACATTGGAGCCGACGGAGTTAAAAGCCAAATTCATGCCACTCGCAAACGGAAGGCCGAAGCAGGGAGTCCGGTAAGTCACCAATGCTTTTTTTTGCCTCGGCTCGCAGACACTCAGATCTGACAGATGCGCCGGACTCTGTCGGTGTTGCAACAAAGCACACAACCGCCTGCCGTGGGAAAACCCGCATCCGCGACTGCGTGCGAAGACGTTGTTAAGTTGGCAAGAGCGGTTGAGTAAGATGCTCCGATGACAAAGAGCAGATCACTTTATCGCGGCCGTCGCTTCCCGGCGATCGTCGTCAGTTGCGCCTTGCGCCCCTACTACCGCGGTTTTCAGTTGAACCTGTGCGACATCGAGGGATTTGTTTTCGAATGGGGTTGTCGTCCGCTACTCAACCAGTCGACGTTGATGCGACAGATTCGGCGCGGACTTCGCACGGTGGGGGTCAAATCGGCTCGCCGCACATGCGGTACCACACGGCATCGAGACGAAGTGTTTGTGACGTTGCGGTGGATATTACATACGGCGAACATGCGGCCGAACTCGACACCCTGCTGCAGAAGCGGCGCGACAAAGCAGTCGACAAACCGTTCTTCAACCGCATGCTTCATGCAAGCCTGTGCCGAAACAATTACGCGGGCATCGATACACTCGGAGCGATGGGTACGGTTAAAATGCACGGTTCGCTACGTCAGGCAAGAAGGCGGTCATCTAAACGGAGCGCGCCCACTGGCGTCGGGGGACATGTCCTGGAGCCCGTCTGGCAGTTGGCTACATCGTCCATCAAGGAACGTCGCGCTGAATTCGGACATTCACTTCAGGGGCAGGTAGGTGTTATCCGCTGTTATTGCACCTGGGCGAACGCCGGTACGCGCCGCAAGAGATTCCTCTGGGGCCCGGCGGGCCCCGGTGACGCGATGACAGACGGTTTGCGCACCAGAGCGAATGATGAATGCGCCACTAGGAAAAGCTAACAGTGCCTCAGCCCGACGTTTGCCCCTTTGAAAGAGAAAAGCGCAGGCTCCATTCACCTTCGTCCCCGCTTATTCTACGATCAACCCATGCCGGATCGCATAGCGTATCACTTCGGCATTGTTCGCGAGTCCGAGTTTCTGCATCAGGCGCGTCTTGTATGTACTGATCGTTTTCGCACTGAGCGCGCAGCCGTCGGCGATTTCGTTGATGGTGAGGCCCCCCGAGAGCATCTGTAGCACCTGAAATTCGCGGT
>NZ_CYGY02000206.1 GCF_900007165.1 Paraburkholderia piptadeniae | reverse complement strand
ATTCGGACCGCGCGCAGCTTGTGTCGCTGCAAGCCGCAGCGGAACTCGCGCAAACCGTGTACAAGCGCGACAAGGCGCAGTACGACATTCAGGCGATTGCGAAGGCACAGCTCGACGCCGATGCCGCCGACCTGAAGAGCAAGAAAGCCCAGGTCGACCAGCAGGCCGCGCTCGTCGAAAAGAAAACGATACGCGCGCCCTTCGCGGGCCGCGTCGGCATCACGACGGTCAACCCCGGCCAGTACATCAATCCGGGCGATGCGATCGTCACGCTGCAAGCCATCGATCCGATCTACGCCGACTTCTACCTGCCGCAACAGCAGCTCGGACAATTGCAGGTCGGCCAGGCGATCGTCGTCGATACCAATGCGCTCAGCAACCGCACCTTCGACGGCAAGATCCGCTCGATCAATCCGCGCGTGGACGCCGCGACGCGCAACGTGCAGATCGAAGCGGCCGTCGACAACCGCGAGCGCAAGCTGCTGCCCGGCATGTACGCGAACGTGAAGATCGACGCGGGCGGCGTGCAGCGCTATCTGACCTTGCCGCAAACGGCGATCACCTATAACCCGTACGGCGCGACCGTGTTCGTCGTGAAGCCCGGCGCGCAAAAGAATGCGCAAGGCAAGGTCATGCCCGTCGCGCAGCAGGTGTTCGTCACGCCGGGGCCGACGCGCGGCGATCAGGTCGCGATTCTCAAGGGCATCGGCGAAGGCACGCAGGTCGTGACGAGCGGACAGCTGAAGCTGAAGAACGGCACGCCGCTCGTGATCGACAACCGCGTGCTGCCTGCGGACAACCCGAACCCGACGCCTCAGGAACAATAAGAGGCCACGCGATGAAATTCACCGACACCTTCATTGAACGCCCGGTGCTCGCCTCGGTGGTGAGTCTGCTGATACTCGTGCTCGGCTTGCGGTCGCTATCCGCGCTGAAGGTCGGCGAATATCCGCAGACCGAAAACGGCGTGGTGACGATCATGACGTCGTATTACGGCGCGAGCGCCGACACGATGGCCGGCTTCATCACGCAGCCGCTCGAAGCCGCGATTGCGCAGGCCCAGGGCATCGACTACGTGTCGTCGACGAGCAGCACGGGCGTTTCGACGATCACCGCGACGCTGCGCCTGAACTACGACTCGAATCGCGCGCTGACGGAGATCAACACGCAGATCGCATCGGTGCGCAACCAGTTGCCGCCGCAGGCGCAGCAGCCGGTGCTGA
>NZ_CYGY02000208.1:492-939 GCF_900007165.1 Paraburkholderia piptadeniae | reverse complement strand
TAGCGATTCGATGGTTGCCCAATCGGCGTCGGTGACGCTGCCCGCTTCTTCACGGGCGTCGCGAAGCAGCATCGCTTGCGCGCGCAACTGGCCGTGTTCGAGTGTCGAGCCCACGGGCACCTTATACAGCGATGCGGCAGCTTCAGCACACGCGCTGCCCAACGCGCCGGGCGGATAACGTTCACGCTGCCGATGCACGATCCACCATTCCAGTTCGAGCGCGGTGGTGCGCGAGACATCGAAGTCGCGGTTCCCCGTGTTGCGGATCAGGCTGAAATAGGTTTGCAGCGCCGGCAACGCTTTTTCGTAATCGCTGCGTTCCTTGCCCTCCTTGAAGGTGAATGCGGCTGATGCGCCGTAGTAAGCACCGACGTACGATCTTAGCCACGGAAAGTGGTATTGCGTGCGCAGGGTTTGCGCCAGTTCAAGAAAGAGCGCCACGTGCTG
>NZ_CYGY02000208.1:0-482 GCF_900007165.1 Paraburkholderia piptadeniae | reverse complement strand
GAACCCTCTATTTCACTACGCGCCCCAGCACCTCGCCCAGCTCGGCGTCGTCAAGCACTGGGACGATGTCCAGCTCCATCAGATCGCTCCATTGATAGGCGAACTCGGTGAGTTTCTTCATATCATCTGTTTCGAGCAAATCGAAACCTGCGCCCAGATCGGCTCGCGTCCACCGGCCCACTAGCCGGACGCCCTCAGGCGGGAGCCCTCCGGTTCGCTGAAAGCGCGCGATGGCTTCGGCACGCTGCTGGGTATCCGGTGCCCAGTGGAAGGTCATCATGAATTTCATGGCTGTGTCTCCTGATGGTGGCTCGTCCACCTGCTTCAATTTATACGCTCGATGGCGGCATACGGATGCAATTGGGCGTGTCCCTTTGCATTCCGCAGCGACCATTAACGATATAAACACATCGTTTAGTCGGCTGTTCGTGGCGATCTTCACAATGCATCCATTACCGGCCCGAACGATCGCCGCAGATCGG
>NZ_CYGY02000211.1:172-680 GCF_900007165.1 Paraburkholderia piptadeniae | reverse complement strand
GGTCCGTCGCCGAGCGGCGCAGCGACATCAGGCTGATCGGGCCCGTCAGGTACGAGATCACCGTCGCCACCGAGATCACCGCCGCCAGCGAGCTCCAGCCGCGGAAGAAGAACAGGAAGATGAACGACACCAGCAGGTTGAACCACATCGCCGGACGCGGCACGCCATACAGCGGATGCACGCTGCCGAACATCTTCGGCATCGTGTTGTTGCGCTCCATCGCGTAGATCATGCGCGTAGTCGTCGCCATGTAGGTCGTGCCCGTGCCGCTCGGGCTGATGAACGCGTCGACGTACAGCAGGATCGCCAGCCAGTTCAGGTTCAGCGCGATCGCCAGCTCCGCGAACGGCGACTTGAAGTTGAACTGGTTCCAGCCCTTCATCACGTCAGCCGGGCTCACCGCGCCGATGTACGCGATCTGCAGCAGCACATAGATCACCAGCGCCAGCAGGATCGAGCCGATCACCGCGAACGGCACGCTCTTCGCCGGATTGCGCGCCTCGCCCGC
>NZ_CYGY02000211.1:0-162 GCF_900007165.1 Paraburkholderia piptadeniae | reverse complement strand
CGTCTCGCCGAGGTTCTCCTTGTGGAAGCCGCTCATCATCAGGCCCAGAATCGTCAGGCCCGGAATGATGAACTTGAAGATCGTGATCGCCGTGTTGGCGCGCGCAAAAACCTTCACGCCCCAGTAGTTCAGCAGGAAGTAGATGACCACCAGCACCGCCGA
>NZ_CYGY02000212.1 GCF_900007165.1 Paraburkholderia piptadeniae | reverse complement strand
GCAGCAGATCGACGACGCCACTGCGCAGCTTGTCGATCACTTCTTTCCCTTGCACCGCTTCCGCCGCGACGACGATATCGCTCGTGGTTGCGATGATCTGCCTGAGTCCGCCACGAACGATCGCGTGATCGTCTGCAATGAGTATCCTGATCATGTTCGGTCCGCGATCGAGCGGAATGTGAATGGAAACCATGGTGCCCGCGCCCCGCGTGCTGCCGATCGAAAACGATCCGCCGATTAGCAGCGCGCGATAGTCGCGAGATGCTGCGCGACGCGCCGCGAAAGAAAGCACAACTTGGAGAGCGCGAGAAGGAACGCATCGACTACCTTGTTCACCATAATGACGAGCGCGGTGCGCGCGAAATCGCGATGGAGATTCGAGGCCGTCACCTCGACACACAGCGTGGCAATCTGCTTGGCATCGTCCTTCACTCGGTGCACGAGATAGTGGTGCTACATCGCCAGGATCAGCCTGATCGCGCAGCTGATGGCGAGCACCGTCGCGAGAAGCCGCAGTTCCACTGCAGCGCCCCACGTAGTCGAACCGTTCCACGCGCGTCCAACCTGTCGAGAGCCATATTCTTCGAGAGTTCCGCCGTTTAGCTATCCTATTCTGCACTCGAACTCGAAGACCAGCTTACCGCGCCTGCCAGGGTTCCGACGAGTCCGATGAATCGCTGCGCGCGGTCGCTCCAACCTCATTGCGTCTTGCCGAATTCTTCCCTGCGGTTTTGCCTGTTTCTCCCCGCTCCTCCGCTTGCGCCGTTAACTGTCCTTTTCCGGCGACTCGCCCACTGCCATCAGGTTCACTACGGGCGCCGGGCGTTCGATCAGATCGTCGATCATATCCGCCATTTCGCAAAGCGCGCGAAATCCATTTTCGTCGAGTTGGTCCGTGTGGTAGCGCCGCAATTTGCGCATTGTTTCGCCCAAACATCTCAGCGCGGCAGGCGTGCTGTCAATCATCGGCCAGCAATGCATCAGATATGTGAGCGCTGTCACATTGCGCGCCTTGCACCATGTGTCGAACATACGCAGACAGATCAAGTTGATCTGTTCCACGTTATTCTCACGCTCCGAAAGATAGGCAATCGTCACACTTCGTGCTCGGCTTGGCGTTTTCAATGCCCCATTTTCGCCTAACTGGTTTAACAACGCTGTCAGGGTGAACTGTAAACCGATGCGAGACATCCTGATTCGCGCGTCAGGAAATCCTGACCACCCATTTGCGCGTAGAGCATGCGACGATGGGCGAGAATCCTTATATGGCGTTGCTTCATGCCTCCGTTCTCTCGGGAAATTCTGACGCTTCCAATCGGCTGCGGCTAGAGGTCTCGTGGTCACCGTCACGTTGCTCAGTGAGTCGGATAACATCTGGCGATACAGGACACGAAATGGGCTTTGTCGCGACCATCGCTTCCCGGCGATCGTCATTAGTTGCGCCGTTCGCCCGTACTACCGGTTTCAGTTGAGGCTGCACGACATCGAGAAGTTGTCGTTCGAGCGGGGTGTTGTCGTCAGCTACGAAACCATTCGACGTAGGTGCGACATTCGGCGCGGGCTTCGCATGCGCACGCATCGCCGTGGGCGTCTTAAAGGCAAGCGCGTGCGGCTGATGTCGTGGTCGGCTATTGCGGCGTTGCAGGAGGCGGGTCTCGAGATCGTCGGGCAAAAGTCCCCTACACAGCGGGACGTGCTGAAACGCGCATGTATCGCCGCTGTCCGATTCGCGCAATACCGCCCTTCCGGGCGGTCGACCTAACTTGAGCGCCGGTGCTCCACGGCGAACTTGATCAGTTCCGCCTGACCATCAATTTCGAGTTTGCGTTTCAGATTCAGCCTATGCGTTTCAACGGTTCTCACTGACAGACCGCTGCGCTGTGCGATCTGCTTGCTCGACAGCCCTTCGGCCAGCTGGTCGAGAATGTCGCGCTCTCGCGGTGTCAAACGTTCCATAGGATCGCGAATCGTGAATGCATGGATGAGCCGCGCGCCAAGTCCTTCGCTGAAGAACGTCTTCCCATCGAGAACCGCACCGATCGCGCGGATGATTTCCGCGCCCGGCGAATCCTTCAAAACATAGCCGCGCGCACCGGCGCGAACGGCTTTGGTCACATACTCAACGTTGTCGTGCATCGACAGCATGAGCACGCGTATGCCAGGAAAGCGTTCATGAAACAGCGCGGCGAGCGTAATTCCATTCATGCCCTTCATGCCGACATCCATCAGCACGAGGTCAGGCTCCTGCGCGGCCGCGAGCGCCAGCGCTTGTTCCGCATTGCCCGCTTCGCCGACGACGGCAAAGCCTGGCACAGCCTCGAGCCGCGCGCGCAAGCCGTCGCGCACAAGCGGTGATCATCGACAAGTATGAGGCGCGCCGCGCCCGTTGGATAGTTCATGAACGTTTCACCTGCAGTTTTTCCGGAAGCGGGCCGCGCGTGAAAAGAGGCACGGTCGCCGTTACTATTGTATGACCCGCGCGTGAGTCTAGTTGCAGGCTGCCGTTGAGCGCCTCCAGCCGCTCACGCATGTTGCGCAGACCGATGCCCCTAAAAAGATCGGACTGTACGCGTTCAACATTGAAGCCCCGCCCGTCGTCGCTGATAGAGAGAGTGATCTTGCTCCCCGATACTTCGAGCGCCAATGCCGCCCGGGTCGCATGTGCGTGCCGGAGAATATTGGTCAACGCTTCCTGCGCGATACGAAATAGCGCCGTCTTTACACTATCGGGCAAGTGCGCGGCGTGATCGTGGGAAATCTGCGTGAAACCGATCACCAGTTGACTCTGCGCGCTCAACTCGCGCGTCAACTGTTCCAGCGCCGCCGCGAGGCCCAGATCGTCGAGCATCGAAGGACGCAGTGCATGCGAGATGCGGCGCACTTCGCGCAGCGCATCGGCGAGGCGAGCGATACCCATGGACAGCGCTGCTTCCGCCGGCGGGACGTGCGTTGCGCTCAGTTCGAGACGCGCAAGCGCCGATTCGAGCAGCAACTTGACGGACACGAGCATCTGATTGATGCCGTCGTGCAGTTCCCGCGACAGCCGCGCCCGTTCGTTTTCCTGCGACTCCACCACCTGCTGCGCGAGACGCTTGAGCTTGGCGTCGGCGCTGCGGTGCTCGCTTACGTTCAACACAAGCGCGCAGACGGCAATCACGCAGAGCCCGGCAAGCGCAATCGTGCCGATCCACATCATCGTGTGGTCAATATCGCCCGATGCGCGCCGATCGATGCGTGCGAGCGTCGTATCAACATCGTCCAGATAGATTCCTGTGCCGAGCATCCAGCCCCAGCGCCGTAGCGGCACGACATAGCCGAGCTTCGGCGCGAGCTTGCCGGTCGACGGACGATGCCACACATAACGCACATAGCCGCCTCCCTGTGCAGCCGCGCCGAGCAACTGCTGGATGGTCAGCGCCCCAGCGGGATCGCGCAGCGTCCACAAGTCACGGCCCACGAGATTCGGCTCGCGCGGGTGCATCAACGAGCGGCCGTGCATGTCGTAGACGAAGAAGTAGCCGTCCGGGCCGAAGTCCATTTTCTCCAGCATCGCGAGTGCGCGGTCGCGCAGCAAGGCATCGTCGCGCGCGTTGTTGCCGGCCTCGTCGTACAGAGGCTTGATGGCGCTCGACGCGAGATCGACATAATTGCGCAATTCGATTTTCTTGCTGGCCATATAGGCCAACTGGGTCGTGTCGTGCTGCACCTTCGCAAGCGACGTCGCCTGATGGCGCACGCCGAATGCAATGCCCGCTATTGCGACGAGAAATGGCACGACAGCGAGCAGAAATATCTTCGCTTTGAGTTTCATCTTGGAAAACCGGTCGGGCAGGCTACGTAGAACTACGTAGCACAGTTACGTGGTTGTGCGCTTGTGTCGCACTGGACGAAGACGAATACTACACGCCCAAAGCATGGCACATCTTCGACCATGCGCGGCACCCGCACAACGAGCCGCAGTGGACCCGGCCAGCAGCGCTGACGGGTGTTCGTAAAACTATATTGGAGACTCCTATGAACCGGGCATCCAGTTTTCTGGTGTGGACGGCAGTCGCGCTGTTGGGCGCGTTCTCGTTCGGTACCATCGCGCTCACGCATGGCGAAAAGGTCAACGCACTCTGGGTTGTGATCGCCGCCGTCTGCGTCTATCTGATCGCGTACCGCTTCTACAGCCACTTCATCGCAAACCATGTCGTGCAGCTCGACGGCCAGCGTATGACACCCGCCGTGCGGCACAACGACGGCCTCGATTACGTGCCGACCAACAAGTACGTGCTGTTCGGCCATCACTTCGCGGCCATCGCCGGCGCGGGTCCGCTCGTCGGCCCGGTGCTCGCCGCGCAGATGGGCTACATGCCCGGCATGCTCTGGATTCTCGCAGGAGTCGTTTTCGCGGGCGCGGTGCAGGACTTCATCGTGCTCTTTATCTCGACGCGCCGCGACGGACGTTCGCTCGGCGATCTCGTGAAGATGGAGCTCGGCACAGTCCCTGGCATAATTGCGCTGTTCGGTGCTTTCCTGATCATGGTGATCATTCTTGCCGTGCTGGCGCTGATCGTCGTCAAGGCGCTGACGAATTCGCCGTGGGGCACGTTCACGGTCGCCGCGACGATTCCCATTGCGCTTTTCATGGGCATCTACACGCGCATTATCCGCCTGGGTCGCATCGGTGAGGTGTCGGTGATCGGCTTCGTGCTGCTGATGGCATCGATCGTATTCGGCCAGCAGGTACACGATTCGGCAGCACTGGCCGCATGGTTCACGTTCAGTGGCACACAGCTCACCTGGATTCTGATCGGCTACGGTTTCATCGCATCGGTGCTGCCCGTGTGGCTGCTGCTGGCGCCGCGCGATTATCTGTCGACGTTCCTGAAGATCGGCACGATCCTCGGTCTAGCAACCGGCATTCTGATCGTCGCACCAGAGCTGAAAATGCCGGCGCTGACGAAGTTCATCGACGGCACAGGTCCCGTCTGGTCGGGCAACCTGTTCCCGTTCCTCTTCATCACCATCGCTTGCGGAGCGGTGTCGGGTTTCCATGCGCTGATTTCATCGGGCACGACGCCGAAACTGCTCGATAACGAAACCAACGCGCGCTTCATCGGCTACGGCGCGATGCTGATGGAATCCTTTGTCGCCATCATGGCCCTGGTCGCAGCGGCCGTGATCGAGCCCGGCGTGTACTTCGCGATGAACTCACCTGCTACGGTGCTCGGCGAGATGCCTGAAGCCGTGGCGCACACCGTGTCTCAATGGGGTTTCGTGCTGACGCCGGAGATGCTGACGCAAACTGCAAAAGCCGTCGGTGAGACGACCATCGTGGCGCGCGCAGGCGGCGCACCGACACTCGCCGTGGGTATGGCGCAGATCCTGCATCAGGTGATGGGCGGTCAGGCGATGATGGCATTCTGGTATCACTTCGCGATCCTGTTCGAGGCGCTCTTCATTCTGACGGCGGTCGACGCGGGCACGCGCGCCGGCCGCTTCATGCTGCAAGACCTGCTCGGCACATTCCATCCTGCACTCAAGCGCACAGATTCGATCCCAGCCAATCTGATCTCTACTGCGCTCTGCGTCGCGGCGTGGGGCTACTTCCTCTATCAAGGCGTCGTCGACCCGTTGGGCGGCATCAATACGCTCTGGCCGCTCTTCGGCATCTCGAACCAGATGCTTGCAGGAATTGCACTCGTGCTCGGCACGGTGGTGCTATTCAAGATGAAGCGCGAACGCTTCGCATGGGTCACGCTGGTACCGACCGTGTGGCTGCTGATCTGTACGATGACGGCAGGCTGGCAGAAGATCTTCGACGCCAACCCGAAGATCGGCTTTCTCGCGCACGCGGCGAAACTCGGCGCAGCTGCCGATGCAGGCAAGATCGTCGCACCCGCGAAGTCGATTGCGCAGATGCATCGCGTCATTTTCAACGACTATATCGACGCGGCGCTTGCTGGGCTGTTCATCTTCGTCGTTGTCACTGTTGTCGTGTATGGGGCGCTTGCTGGCGTGCGTGCTCGTCGCGCCGATCGTGCTACTGATCGGGAAATGCCGTTCGAGATGCTGCCCGCCGGCCAGCGTACAGGTGGCACCAACTGATCGGAGGCCGTGATGTTCTCAGGACTGAGGGACGACGTGCGCAACGCAGGGCGCTATCTCGGCCAGACCATGCGGTTGATGGTCGGCTTGCCCGACTATGAGACCTATGTCTCGCATATGAGGCGGACACATCCCGACCGGGATGTGATGAGTTACGAACAGTTCTTTCAGGAACGGCAGGCCGCGCGGTACAGCGGAAGCGCTGGGAGGTGTTGTTGATCTGACAGGTGCCGGCTCGTCCGCAAGCAGCTCTCGCCCTGACCCATCCTGGAGCGACGAAACGCCTCCGTGTTTTGACAGCGCTTTAGCACTCTATAATAACGATGCGTCATCGAACGAATTGCTTTCGCACATCGTCTCAACACGGACCTGTCACCCTGATGGATTACCTTTCCGCAGTCGCTCACCACCATACCTTTTTAACGCAGTAGAACCGGGCGGTTTGAAGCCCGCTACTGCAAGCCGACTCCGGGGAGGTTCACTCCCACCTTCAGTACAGCACAAGGGATTCACATGTGTTCGTGACACACTTTCGTCGAGGTACCACGGGGCGCCTGGTTTACGGCGCGTACCTTGACTGGTGAGCAAAGCCCGCGCCGAATGTGTCGCACCAACGTCGAATGGTTTCGTAGCTGACGACAACACCCTGTTCGAACGACAGCTTTTCGATGTCGCGCGGGCTAAACTGAAACCGGTAGTACGGGCGCACGGCGCAACTGGTGACGATGATCGCCGGGAAGCGATGGTCATGACAAAGCGCATTTTCTGTTCTGCATCGCCAGATCCTGCGCGACTCAACGTGACAATACCTCCCAGAACCTTATCCAGTAGCGTTCCGTCGATTCGAGCGCCACGGCGTCGACACCACAGGGCACCAGCAGCCAGTCGGCGATCACGTAAGATCGTCTGTCATTATCAGGCACTCACGTACCGGCTCATCAGAGGCTGCCCTGGGTACGGTCAGCCCGTCACCAAAGCCTCCAATATTCGATCCCCAACGCGTTTGGAAACACCTTAGCGCTGTCTTCGCGCTTGCTTATCGCCATCGTTGGCATCACTATTGTGAACGGCAACGCCATGGGAAGCGCCGTATTCGACTCGCCCCCGCCAACGAAATCCGGCACGCGGCACTCGCCGCCGTCACCAACGATTCACGGACCATGCTATTAAACGGACTGGGCAACACAACGCGCCAACGCCGTAACTTCGCACCGGTGCATGTTCGGTCGTCTTGGCACTACCGCTCTCTTTATAGCGTGTTCTGCCCAATCTCGTCCGTTTCTCGTTTCTTCTTACATTTTATAGGTGCGATACCTGCCGGGTGCAGCGCATAATTGCTGATTCGACCGGCTTGGAGTCTGGGTGCGGTAAATGAACGTTCCACGCTTTTCCGAAAGACGAAACAACCGCCAAGTCCTATGGGCGGACGCGGACCGTGTCTTCTGTCGAGTTCGTCAATCTCGCGGCAGCGATAGCGTTCTGATCGTACAGACCACGGCGGCGAATCCCTCAGCCGACACCATCCTTCGTCTTGCGCACGAATTCGAGCTGAAGGAGCAGCTCAATGGCACGTGGGCAGTACGGCCCGTAGATCTGATTCGCGGAGAAGACCGGACTGTATTGGTGCTCGAAGACCCGGGCGGCGAGCCGCTCGAACAGGTGATTGGCGCGCCGATGGAGATGGGAACTGTTTTACACGTTGCCATCGGCATTGCCGAGGCGCTGGGCAAAATCCACCAGCGCGGTTTCGTCCACAAGGACCTCAAGCCCGCTCATATTCTGGTGAACTGCGCGGACGGTCTCTTGCGGCTCACCGGCTTCGGCATTGCTTCAGAACTGCCCCGCGAGCGTCAGTCGCCAGCGCCACCTGAAACGATTGCCGGCACGCTGGCATATATGGCACCCGAACAGACGGGGCGAATGAATCGCTCGATTGATTTCCGGAGCGACCTCTATTCATTCGGCGTTGTGCTCTATCAGATGCTCACCGGTGTATTGCCGTTCTGCGCGGCCGACCCGATGGAATGGGTGCACTGCCACGTTGCTCGCAAGCCGATGGCGCCCAGCGCACGGGAGGGAACAATTTCGCCCGTTGTCTCGGAAATAGTTATGAAGCTGCTCGCCAAAACGCCCGAGGAGCGCTATCAGACAGCGGCTGGCGTGGAGCGTGATCTGCGACGTTGTCTTACCGATTGGCAGCGACAGCGACACATCGAAGTCTTTACCCTCGGCGAGCACGACACGCCTGATCGGCTGTTAATTCCTAACAAACTTTATGGTCGGCAACGTGAGATCGACGCTCTGGTCACGGCGTTTGACCGCGTCGTCGCCAAGGGCACACCGCAACTGGTGCTGGTTTCCGGCTATTCGGGCATTGGTAAGTCCGCGATCGCGAATGAGCTACAGAAGGTGCTGGTGCCGTTACGAGCACTCTTCGCGTCGGGCAAGTTCGACCAATACAAGCGCGACATACCATACTCGACACTGCTGCCGGCTTTTCGTGATCTGGTGCGCCGGCTTCTCACTCTGGGTGAGACGGAACTGGCGATTTGGCGCGATGCCTTCATGGTGGCACTGAAGCCAAACGCGCGACTCGTGACTGACCTACTCCCCGAACTTAAGCTTGTCATCGGCAACCAGCCGCCCGTCCCCGAACTGGATCTGCATCAGGCACAACGCCGTTTCCAGCTTGCCTTCCGGCGGTTCGCGGGTGTCTTTGCCCGGCAGGAACGTCCGTTGGTGCTGTTTTTCGATGACCTCCAATGGCTCGATACCGCGACGCTGGACCTGCTGCAGGAATTTCTAACCTGCCCGGATCTGAAATATCTGATGATTATTGGCGCGTATCGAAGCAACGAGGTAGACATCAATCATCTGCTGATGAATAAGCTTCATGCGGTCAGGAAAATGGGCGCGGCGATTGACGAAATCCCGCTCCTACCGCTCACTCGCGAGCACGTGGAGCGATTGATAGCAGAAGCGCTCCATGCAACGCCGGAACGAGTCTCGCCGCTTGCGCAACTCGTACATGATAAGACTGGCGGCAATCCGTTTTTCATCATTCAATTTCTACACGCACTCGTCGACGAGGATTTACTCACTTTCGATCACGACATGGCCTGTTGGCAGTGGCGTCTGCCAGACATTCGCGCAAAGGGCTACACGGACAACGTGGCAGACCTGATGGTCGTAAAGCTGACCCGCCTCCCTGCCGAAACACGGCGGGCATTGCGACTGCTCGCCTGTCTCGGCAATACCGCGGCGATCGGGATTCTGTCGAAAGTGTTGGGAAAAACCAAGCAAAGTGTGCGAGCGTCGCTGACACCAGCAGTACACAAGGAGCTTGTCGATGATCTGGGAGACGCATACAGGTTTGCGCACGACCGGGTGCAGGAAGCTGCCTATTCGCTGATCCCGGATGGCTTGCGTCCAAAGGTCCATCTGCGTATCGGGCGCCTGCTCGCCACACAAACCCCTCCCGAGAAGCGGGAGCAGGCGATATTCGATATCGTCAGTCAACTCAACCGAGGAGCAGCGCTGGTCGCTTCCCAGAAGGAACGCGACCAACTCGCTGAGTTCAACCTGATAGCCGGCCAGCGCGCCAAGGCGTCGACGGCCTATGAATCAGCGCTCACTTATCTCATCATGGGTGCGCAACTCCTAGCCGACGATTGCTGGGAGCGCAAGCATGAACTTATCTTTACACTCGAGTTAACTCGAGCCGAATGCGAATTTCTGACCGGGAGACTGTCGATCGCGGAGCAACGCTTGAAAATGCTATCACTTCGCGCAACACGTACAGTCGAACAGGCGCTCGTCATGTGCCTGCAAATGGACGTTTATCTGACTCTTGACCAGAGCGATCGTGCGGTCGCCGTCTGCCTCGACCATCTCCGTCACATCGGGATCCATTGGTCCGCCCATCCGGGTGAGGAAGACGTACAACGGGAGTACGAACGGATCTGGAGCCGGCTTGGGGGTCGTACGATAGAGGACCTCATCGACTTGCCGCTAATGAAGGACCCAGATTTCCTTTCGACGGCCGATGTGCTGAGCAAGCTCTTGCGCCCAGCATGGTTCACGGACGCGAATCTGGCTTCCCTGACGATATGCAAAGCGGTCAGTCTCAGCCTGGAGCATGGCAACTGCGACGCGTCCTCCTTCGCCTATGTTATGTTTGCACGGATAGCCGGACCGCGTTTTAACGACTATCAAGAAGGGTTCAAGTTTGGCGATCTCGGCTACAAACTCGTCGAACAACGGGGCCTCAAGCGTTTTGAAGCGGTCACGTATCTTTGCTATGCGCTTTACGTCGCGCGCTGGACGAAACACATGCGGATGAGCAATCAGGTGCTCGATACTGCATTCAAGGCGGCGAATCGAACCGGAGACCTACCATCTGCCGCCTACACATGCTGCCATGTCATCTCCAACCTGCTCTTTGCCGGCGAGCCATTAAGCGCGGTGGAACATGAAGTCGAACAGGGCCTGGTCTTTTCCGAAAAGACGGGCTTCGGCATGGTCGTCGATAACCTGATCACACAGCTCGCGCTAATTCGAATGCTCCGCGGCTCGACGCTCCGGTTTGGACGCCTCGATGACGGCAATTTCAAGGAACTCCGTGTCGAGCAGCATTTGTCGGGCAATCCCGCGCTAGCAACGGCTGCGTGCTGGTACTGGATCAGGAAATTACAGGCACGCTATATTGCCGGCAACTACACGGAAGCTGTTGACGCCGCAAGGACGGCGCAACGACTGCTCTGGACGTCTTCGTCGCATTTGGAGGATTGTGAGTATCACTTCTACAGTGCGCTGGCCCGAGCGGCACATTGCGATCACGTTCCGGCCGGAGAGCGGCAGATTTATCAGGACACGGTAGTCGCGCATCACCGGCAACTGAAAATATGGTCGAAGATCTGCCCGGCAAATTTCGCTAACCGCGTGGCGTTGGTCGGTGCCGAGATTGCCCGGTTGGAAAATCGCGATGTTGACGCGATGCGGCTCTTTGAAGAAGCCATCCTGTCAGCACGCGCTAATGGCTTTGTCCATAACGAAGCTATAGCTAACGAACTCGCCTTCCGCTTCTACTCGACACGCGGTTTTGAGAAGATCGCATGCATGTATGCCAAGGAGGCTCGACAAGCCTACCAGCGGTGGGGTGCCGCGGGCAAGGTGCGACAACTCGATGACCTTCTTCCGCATCTCATGGGGGAGGAGCTAGCGCCGATGCCAACTACCACTATCGGGGCGCCCATCGAACAATTGGACCTCGCTACCGTGATCAAAGTGTCGCAGGCAATCTCAGGCGAGATCGTCCTGGACAATCTGGTCGATACGGTCATGCGCACGGCGATCGAACAGGCGGGCGCGGCGCGGGGGGTGCTCATCCTACCGGACGTCGACAAACAATGGATAGCGGCGGAAGCTACAACGGACGGCAACATGCCTCGCGTGCAGTTGTGCACTATGCCCATTAATGCGACGTTAATGCCCGAATCATTGCTGTACCATGTCTTACGCACCGGGGAGAGCGTCATTCTCGACGATGCTGCGGAGGACCCCGCATTTAGCACGGATCCCTACATCCGCGAGCATCGGGTCCGTTCTATCGTCTGCTTGCCCCTGATGAACCAGGCCAAGCTTACGGGCGTGCTCTATCTCGAAAACAATCTGATCACCCGCGCATTCGCTCCAGCTCGAATCGCAGTGCTTCGCCTTCTGGCCTCACAGGCAGCAACATCGTTTGAGAACACTCGCTTGTACGAGGACCTCACGGAGCGCGAAGCTAGAATCCGTCGTCTCGTCGACGCAAACATCATCGGCGTCATCGTGTGGAACGCTAATGGCGACATTCTCGAGGCCAATGACGCATTTCTGAGTATGGTGGGATACGAGCGCGAGGACCTCGTCTCAGGTCGCATTCGCTGGAGAGACCTGACGCCGCAGGAATGGCGCGAGACCACCGAAGAGGCTCTGGAGCAAATTTTGCACACGGGGCGCGTGCAGCCGTCCGAAAAGGAATACATTAGAAAAGACGGTAGCCGTATACCTGTTATGGTTGGCAGAGTTGCCTTCGAATCCAGTCGGAAAGAAGGTGTCGCTTTCGTGGTCGACTTGTCAGAGCGAAAGGAAGTGGAGCACCGCTTGCGGGAATCGTATGAGATGCTACGTGAACTCACCTCGCGTCGCGAGACGGCTCGCGAAGAAGAGCGCAAACGTATTGCACGTGAAATGCACGACGAACTTGGGCAACATCTCACAGCACTTCGCCTAAGGCTCTCGGCTTTGCGAATGAAACTTTGCATTGATTGTCCGGAGCTTGTCGACCAGACGCAGGCACTGGTTTCTCTCGTGGACCAAACAATGCAAGTTGTACGGGGCGTCATCACGTCGCTACGCCCGGCTGCGCTGGACACAGGCATTGTAGCCGCACTCGAGTGGCTTGCCGCCGAGTTCAACCATAATCGACGTGTAACGTGTCGCCTGCTCGTGCACGATGAGAACATCGCAATGGACGAGGACCGGGCCATCGTGCTGTTTCGCCTGGTTCAGGAGGCACTGACCAACGTCTCCCGTCATGCGGAAGCCACGAGGGTGGTCATCACGCTTGAGCGGACGGCTAATGCCTACCTTCTCCAAGTAAGCGACGATGGTCAAGGTTTCGACGTCCTGGCTGCCAGAAAGAAGTCCTTTGGGCTAGTGGGAATGGAAGAACGCGTCCTGATGCTCGGCGGCCACATCGAAATAGTCAGTTCGCCGGGCACCGGAACTGTAATAAAAGCAAGCCTGCCTGATAGTTAGGCCGCGATGATATTGCCACCCTCAAGATGAGTAAGTGACGAGATTCGAAAAATTCGATCTATCAGCGACACGGCGACCGTGATAGAGCGAATTCGTCTTCTTCATTCTTTGAAAGCAACCTTGGCCAAAGAATACGATTAAGGTGTCACGGCATCGACATTTTCAGCTTCCTCGTGGCGGCGCTGTTGATATGCCGCGCACAGAGTCGGTTGGCGCGGCCCGCTAACCGAGTTAAGCCGCTGGCAGATCATGTACCTGCGCGTTTCCAGATGACGAAGCGAAGGTATTTTCGCCAGCGCGCTGCGCTCGCGATTACAGGCGAAACGGAGGATGTAAATCAACTGCACGCCCTACGGCGAGCCGCGTTGACCCGCCGTGCTAAGCCCGCGCCGAACATGTCGCACCTACGTCGAATGGTTTCGTAGCGGACAATAACAGCCCGTTCGAACAACAACTCCTCGATGTCGAGCAGAAACTGAAACCGGCAATACCAGCGCACGGCGCAACAGACAATTTCGACGTAGCCACCGAGCGGCTGGGCACGCACTGTCCATCACCCAGTGAGAGCCTCCAGTCCTTCTCGTCGAGTTCCAAAGCCACGTACTGGAGGTGGACTGGGTCAGGCGTGTCCATTTGCGTGCCCCTTCGCAGAGAACGGGTGTGCGAGTCCCGTATTACTCTCTAACCGCCGCTGCCCTCACATATGGCATCTAGGTGAGGACCACGCGACGTCAGCGCACAATATCATAGCTGTAGTCTGTCTTCGAAATATCGATGGTGTTCGCATCCAGTGTTTCGAAGAACTCATCCAGCAGCGCCAGTAGAATTCGCAATCCGCCGGCATACCCCCAAGTCGGGTAGCGATGATAGTGGTGGCGGTCGAATATGGGGAACACGAGCCGCACAAGGGGTGTCCCGGTGTCGCGCTCCAGATACTTTCCGTATGTGTTGCCGATCAGGAAGTCCACTGGCTCCGTGAATAGCAGCGAGCGCAGGTGCCAAAGATCGCGTTTGGGATAGACCTTGCATCCTGCACCGTATGGCGATGCATCCAACAGGGCCTTGACCTTCTCTGCCCAGCCTTCGTTGCCGTTGGTTGCGAGCACGTGCACCGGCTCCGCGCCGAGTTCAAGCAGGAATTGCGTGTACCCGAGCATCTGGTCCGGATCGCCATAAAGGGCGTAGCGCTTGCCGTGCAGGTTCGCCTGACTATCCGCCATGGCATCGACGAGTTGGCCGCGCTCCTTTTCGAGCTCTGCGGGAATTGGCTTGCCGGTCGCGCGCGAAATCTCCATCAGGAAGCGGTCGGTCCCGCCAACGCCGACAGGCGCATTCAGCAAGATCACTTCCTGGCCGTGATCGGCGATGAACTTGCTCGTCTTCTCGCAGCAAAACTCCTGAAAGACGAACGTTGCCTTCGCGTTCAACGCGCGCTCGACCTCCTCTTTGGTTGTACCGCCCTGGTACATCCGGAACTGGCCATCGGTCGGCGTGTTCCATGTCTCGGACGGGTCACAAATGATGTTGACCTTCACCCCGAATAGGTGGAAGATCCGTCGAATCTCTTTCATATTGCCGACCACGAAACCGTCGAATCCACCGATAAAGTTCACGGTGTCGTCCGGCACGCGCGCGAGCGGGGGAGAAGTGCCAGCCTTGCCGTCCCAAAAATGCTTCAGGATGCCTAATAGCGCATTGTCGTAGCCTGTCACGTGGCTGCCCACAAACGCGGGCGTGTGGGCGAACGGCACGTCATAGTCTTGCGGTACGCTGCCCTTCTGCTTGCTGTTCTTGATGAACGCATCGAGGTCATCGCCGATCACCTCTGCCATGCATGTCGTCGAGACGGCAATCATCTCGGGCTTGTACAGATTGTACGCATTCGCGAGGCCGTCAATCATGTTGTTCAGCCCGCCGAACACCGCTGCGTCCTCCGTCATCGACGAGCTGACGCACGACGTCGGCTCCTTGAAATGTCGCGAGAAATGCGAGCGATAATAAGCCACGCAGCCCTGTGAGCCGTGCACGAACGGCAGAGTCTTGTGAAAACCGTTAGCCACGAAGACGGCGCCAAGCGGCTGGCACGCCTTTGCTGGATTCACAGTCAGCGAATCGCGGGCAAAATTCTTCTGCTTGTAATCCTCAGTCTTGGTCCATTCGGCGACCTGCTTCACCGCCTCATCAGGATGAGTGAACTCGAAGTTTTCCTTCTTGTTGCGAAGCAGCGCCTGATATTCTGGCTCGCGAAAGAGCAGTTCGTGATCGAGAATGTTGTCGGTGGATTGGGGCATGACTCGCTCCTGAATCGATAATCTGAACAGCCGTCTGTCGGCACCGTTATGCCATTAACGCCCGGTTGCGCTCAGGCAGCCTTTTTCCACGGGGCCTTCGAGAGGCCCCAGACTGGACTCGAGATCGCCATGTCCATGTCGCGCGCGAAGATCGCGAAGCCGTCGTAGCCGTGATAGGGGCCCGAGTAATCCCAGCTGTGCATCTGCCGGAACGGGACACCCATCTTCTGAAAGACGTATTTTTCCTTGATGCCCGAGCCGACGAGGTCCGGCCGCGTGTGCTCAACGAATCTCTCGAATTCATAGCCAGTCACGTCGTCGTAGATCAACGTGCCGTCTTCAACATGCTGCGTCGTGCGCTGGTAGTCGTCGTTGTGAGCGAACTCATATCCGGTGCCGACGACTTCCATGCCAAGGTCTTCGTACGCCCCGATAACGTGACGCGGGCGCAGGCCGCCCACGAACAGCATCACCTTTTTGCCTTGCAGACGCGGTTTATACCTGGCAATGACTGCATCCATCAACGCGCGGTATTTAGCGATCACTTTTTCGGCGTTCGCCTTGATTGTGTCGTCAAACCGGCTCGCGATCTCACGCAGGCTCTTCTCGATCATTGTCGGACCGAAAAAGTTGTACTCGACCCACGGAATGCCATATTTCTCCTCCATGTGCCGGCTGATGTAGTTCATCGACCGGTAGCAGTGCAGCAGATTGAGCTTTGATCTCGGCGTACTCTCGAGTTCCGCAAGCGTGCCATCTCCCGACCACTGCGCGATGACGCGCAAACCCATCTCCTCAAGCAGGATGCGGCTTGACCACGCATCGCCGCCGATGTTGTAGTCACCGATGATCGCGACGTCGTAAGGTGTCGACTCGAGTGCGGGCCGCCTGTTCGGATCGACGTGGTCGAACACGCAATCGCGGATCGCATCGTTTGCAAGATGATGGCCGAGTGACTGCGACACACCGCGAAAACCCTCGCAGCGTACCGGCACGATCGTGTGCCCCCCATACTGCGTGCTCTTCTTCTTTGAGACTGCCTCGATGTCGTCACCGATCAGACCGATCGGACACTCAGTCTGGACGGAGATACCTCTGTTGAGCGGAAAGAGCTCCTGGATCTCGTCGATGATCTTGTCGAGCTTCTTGTCGCCGCCGAACACGATGTCCTTCTCCTGGAAATCGGAAGTGAACTGCATCGTGACGAACGTATCGATGCCTGTCGTGCCGACGTAGTAGTTGCGGCGCGAGCCCCACGAGTACTGGCCACAGCCGACGGGGCCGTGACTGATGTGAATCATGTCCTTGATCGGCCCCCAGACAACGCCCTTAGAGCCGGCGTACGCGCAGCCGCGAATTGTCATTACGCCGGGCAGCGACTTGATGTTGGACTTCACCCCACAGTCGGGCTTGCCCTG
>NZ_CYGY02000213.1 GCF_900007165.1 Paraburkholderia piptadeniae | reverse complement strand
ACTAATGGGTGTCGCAATAGCGTACGTGAGACTCAGACTTATCGTTTCTGAGTCGCTGCCGCCGCTTGAAATGGAATGCCCCCCGCAAGGTGGAAGGATGGCGTAGCTCGGACAGGGGTTAAAGATAGGAGCGGGTTCTCACTGCCGACGGCATCGGATGTGCCAAAGTACCAGTCTCGAAATGTATCACCCGAGACGGAGAACCCCGATGAAGCTTGCCGCAGTCGGCGTAGATGTTGCAAAACGCGTGTTTCGATTGCACTGGGTAGAAGCGGAAACCATCGGCTGGGGGCGGCGCAGCCTGTAACGTCGACGGTGGATTCGTCTGATATCCGTGGGTTGGCTCCCCACACTACAGAGTTCCGTGTTGTGAACCTGCCGTGCTCTGTGTCCGAGAGTCTGCCGTGGTGGAGGCTGTCTCGCAGTATCTTGGCGGATTGTTCGCGGACCGTGCAGCGCACGTCTTCAGCAGACTGTTGTTCCTCCGCTGATTGTGCAATGTTGCCGTGATCAGCGAGTGTGCGATTGAGGCTGGGTCGGGAGTGCAGTCATTCGCGGGGATCCCACGCGAATGCGGCCACTTCCCGGCTATCGCGGTAACGGAGACGTTGAGATGCTTGCCACGGGCGACCAGCGTGCGATACTCCTTGCACAGCCGCAACTGTGCATCCTACGCGCGATGGTTTTGTCGCGGCAATGGCAAGTTGGCGGACAAACGGAAGTTAAGCGGGATTGCTTATGCTTCCGGCGAGTAAAACTGCTCGTCATGAGTGTATCCGACGCCACGGTTTTCCATTTGGCCCTTGGTGATCATGTGCATGATCTCGATGCCACTCAACAGAATGCGAGCACAACGAAAATCCTTGAAGCCGAGCACGGGCCGGAGGCGTCGCTTGATCGCTCGCTGATCTTGCAACTTTATTCAGATACTTGTTCTGCCGAATCTTGATCGGTGTTTCCCGCTCCGCGTTGAGAGCATCCGGCGCGGCCAGATTCGCGCCGCTTTTATCAATTGTCACCGTCTCGGGCCCGCAGTTTTGGTCGATGGACTTTCCGAAATAGCGCCGCGCCGCAGCCTTTCACGATGGGCACGCAGCGGAAAATCCACGGTGTTCTCCTCTTTGTCGACCGCGCAATACAAATACTTCCACTGGCTTCGGACCTTGGTATGCGTTTCATCCATTCGCCAGCTCCGCCAGACGGCTCGCTTGTTGCGGCGAAACGCCTTTTCCAGAAGCGGCAACACTTTGATGGTCGAGCGGTGCCCGGTTGAATGATCGACCGAGATTCCGCGCTCCGCCATCATCTCTTCGAAGTGTCGAAGGCTCAGCGGATACGCCACATATCAGCGGACACACGTCAGGATCACATCGGGCGGATAGTGCAAACGCTTGAGCACCCGTACCAAAGTTGGATTCAGAGTCGTCATCGAGTGTCCGACCGTTCGTATTATCATGACACATGATACCCGACGCTTATCGCGACAAAGCCCGAAGACTGCCCACAACCATCTTCAAACCGGCGGCCGCGCAGGAACGAACACCTATCCGAGCACGTTGTCGATGCTGCTTCTCAGTATCTGCATTGCTTCCTCGATCTGATCACCGGTCGTCACCAGCGGACAAAGACACTTTATTACCTGGCCGGAATGGCCGGATGTTTCGATGATTAGCCCCTGTCGGAACGCCTCGGCAGTAATCTTGGTTGCCAAGGCGCCTGATTGAACGTCAATGCCGCGCATCAGTCCGAGCCCGCGTTCCTCGGCCTCAACTTGACGATATCGCAATAAGTCTATCAGCCCGAGAAAGCCTTCCCTAACTATTTCTCCTTTCCGCCGGACCTCGTCTGCGAAAGCATCGTCCGACCAAAAGTATTCCAGTGCCTTCGCCCCGGTAATCATGGCCGCATTGTTTCCGCGGAACGTACCGTTGTATTCCCCTGCCTCCCACTGATCATGCTCAGGGCGAATCAAGACCTGCGAGAAAGGCAATCCAAATCCTGACAGCGATTTCGAGTTGGTCACGAGATCCGGCACCACCCCAGCGTGCTCGAAGCTGAAGAACCGGCCGGTCCGACCGCACCCCGCCTGGATGTCGTCGATGATCAACAGGATGTCTTGATCTCGGCAGACCGTCTCCAGCTCTTGCAGCCACGCCGGAGAAGCGACATTGATTCCACCTTCTCCCTGCACCACTTCAACGATAACAGCTGCTGGGTAGTCCAGACCGCTGGAGCAATCGCTCAGGCATTTTTTGAAATACCTCAGGGTATCGACACCTTTGCCAAAATAATTGTCGAATGGCATGAACGCGTTGCCCACGGACGGCAAACCGGCTGCGCTCCGAAACTTCGCATTTCCGGTGAGGGCGAGCGAACCCATGGTTATGCCGTGGAAGCCGTTGGTGAACGAAACAATGGTACTTCGTTTCTTTATCTTCCGAGCTAAGCGAATGGCGGCTTCGACCGCGTTGGTGCCAGTGGGCCCTGTCAGATGCACCTTGTAGTCAAGTCCACGAGCCTTCAATATCAGACGGTCGAAGGTGTCGAGATAAGCGTATTTTGCTGCAGTCCAAAGGTCCAGTGAATGAACGATGTTGTCACCCAGAAAATACTCGATGATCGACTCCTTCAGAGCCGGATGGTTGTGCCCGTAGTTAAGCGCTCCCGCGCCTGCTAAGAAATCGATATAGCGTCGGCCATCGACCGAGTAGATCTCCGCACCTCGCGCCTTGCAGAATACGACTGGGAAAGCGCGCGAATAGGTGCGGACATTGGATTCTAGCTCGGTTAGCTTCTCAATCATGTGCTCCATGAATTCTCCTGCATAACACTGCATTGGATTTTTATCTGCGTCTAGCCACTCCCTTGGCCTCATCTTTCCGCAAACCAAGCCGGAGGATGTCGTGCCGTTCCGGGCGCCATAGACGAGTGACGAATTTATAACCGCGGCTGGCCTGCAACCACAGCATGTGGAGATTCGCGCGCAAAGGAGACACGAGCGAGCTAACGGTGTCCCACGAGAGGGATGCTCATGCCTCTCGTATGTGCGATGTCAGGAACGTACGGCGCCGATCCAATGTGCCCAGCGCGTCGAAGCAAACGCAACGCGGTGCAATTTACCTCGTACTCCGGTTTCAATAAACGGTTCATTTGTGCTCCACATAGGCCATCATGATGCGTTCCATTCTGGCGTTAGCTCCGTTGTGTTCTAGCCTGGCGATACCGGCGTCATTGGCTTCTCGTAGATACAAGGATCGGCACGATACATTTCATGAGATTCATGGCATCTACAGTTGTTGCGAGAGCGGGTTCACGGCTTGTGTGGCAAAAGCCGTACCCGAACGTGACGAAGTCGCTAGACATACCGTTCAATAGGACTTAGTCAGAAGTGCTACACGGCACTGGTGTTGGCCATTTGCAAGTAATGCGTTCGTTTTGTCGGGAAACGGACATTTGTCAGCCCGGCGCAATTTCTCAACAAATATCCGCCAACTTTCCGCCTACCGGTAACTTACGAGGGTTCGGACCGGCATGGCCCGAAAGCTGCTTAGAGTCGGTCTGCGGACTGGGCCTGATCAGCGTGTGGAACAACAGGAACAGATCAATGACAACTCCGACCTCCAATAGTTGCAACCGTGTAGCTCTGTGGTCCGCAATGATCTTCCCTACTGGAAATTTATCGGCAAAGGGGGCGGTTTGGAAAGCTTTTACGATGTCATGCGAAGTCATGGGGCGACGCGGCGCAGTTTCCTCAAGTTTTGCAGTTTGACCGCCACGGCGCTAGGGCTCGGTTCGTCGTTCATCCCTCGTATCGCGCACGCATTGGAAACGAAACCACGGACCCCGGTAATCTGGCTGCATGGCCTCGAATGCACGTGCTGCACAGAATCGTTCATCCGCTCCTCTCACCCACTTGCGAAGGACGCGATCTTCTCGATGATTTCGCTCGATTACGACGACACGATTATGGCGGCGGCCGGCATACAGGCCGAAGCAATCCTGAACGACATCATGAGCCGCTACAAGGGCAACTATATCGTCGCCGTCGAGGGCAATCCGCCACTGAACGAAGACGGCATGTTCTGCTTTCCTGGCGGCGAGCCGTTCATCGAAAAGCTCAAGCGTGTATCCGCGGACGCGAAAGCGGTGATCGCGTGGGGTGCCTGCGCATCATGGGGCTGCGTGCAGGCAGCAAAGCCTAACCCGACTCGCGCAACACCGATCGCCGGCGTGATTCTCGACAAGCCGATCATCAAGGTGCCAGGTTGTCCACCGATTCCCGAGGTAATGGCTGCGATCATCACCTACGTGGTTACGTTCGACCGTATCCCGCCGCTCGACCGTCAGGGGCGACCTAAGATGTTCTACGGGCAGCGCATTCATGACAAGTGCTATCGCCGGCCTCACTTCGACGCGGGCCAGTTCGTCGAGAACTGGGACGACGAGGGTGCACGCAAGGGTTATTGCCTGTACAAGATGGGTTGCAAGGGACCGACCACTTACAACGCGTGCTCGACAGTGCGCTGGAACGACAGCGTATCGTTCCCGATCCAGTCGGGCCACGGCTGTCTTGGCTGCTCGGAGAACGGCTTCTGGGACAAGGGCTCGTTCTACGACCGGGTCGTCGACATTAACCAGTTCGGCGTTGAATCGAATGCCGACCGTATCGGTCTGGCGGTGGTGGGTGCAGCTGGCGCGGCAATCGCGGCGCATGCAGTCGTCAGCGCGATCAAGAGTTCAGTGGTCAAGATGCAGGACCTGAAATCGCTCGGCGAAGCACATAATAAAGCAGCACAAGAGGAAAATCGCCAATGAGCTATCAGACTCAGGGCTTCACACTCGACAACACCGGGCGTCGTGTTGTCGTCGATCCGATAACGCGGATCGAGGGGCACATGCGTTGCGAGGTCAATCTCGACAGCAACAACGTCATTACGAACGCGGTCTCCACTGGCACGATGTGGCGCGGCTTGGAGGTCATCCTGAAAGGCCGCGATCCGCGCGACGCGTGGGCGTTCGTCGAGCGTATCTGCGGCGTGTGCACCGGCGCGCACGCGCTGACATCAGTGCGCGCGGTCGAGAACGCACTGAACATCCCGATACCCGACAATGCGAACCTGATCCGCAACCTGATGCAGGCAACGCTGTGGGCGCACGACCACCTCGTCCACTTCTATCATCTTCATGCGCTCGATTGGGTCGATGTGGTGTCGGCGCTGCAGGCCGATACGAAGCGCACCTCGGAGCTTGCGCAAAGCATCTCCGACTGGCCGCTGTCGTCACCCGGCTATTTCCGTGATCTGCAGTCGCGGCTGAAGCGCTTTATCGAGTCTGGCCAGCTTGGCCCGTTCCGCAATGGTTACTGGGGTCATCCGGCGTACAGGCTACCGCCGGATGCTAATCTGATGGCGGTTGCCCATTACCTCGAAGCACTCGACTTCCAGAAGGACATCGTCAAGGTCCATACGGTGTTCGGAGGCAAGAACCCGCACCCGAACTGGCTCGTCGGGGGCATGCCCTGTGCGATCAACATCGACGACGTGGGGGCGGTCGGCGCAATCAACATGGAGCGTCTGAATCTCGTTTCTCGAATCATCGATGAGACGATCAAGTTCTGCGATCAGGTGTATCTGCCGGACGTGACCGCAATCGCCAGTTTCTACAAGGACTGGGGTTCGATCGGTGGCGGATTGTCCTCGCAATCTGTGTTGTCGTACGGCGACTTCCCCGACCACGCAAACGACTACAGTGCCCAAAGTCTGCTCGCGCCGCGCGGCGCGGTGATCAACGGCAACTTCAACGAGATCCACGATGTGGACCTCTGCAATCCCGATGAAATCCAAGAGTTCGTCGCACACTCTTGGTACCGCTATCCCGAGGGCACGCACGGCCTGCACCCGTATGACGGTCAGACCGAACCGCACTTCGAGCTCGGCCAGGCGACCCGGGGAAGTAAAACGAGGATCGAGCAGATTGACGAGTCGGGCAAGTACTCGTGGATCAAGGCACCGCGCTGGCGTGGTCACCCGATGGAGGTCGGTCCGCTTGCGCGTTACCTGATCGGCTATCATCAGAACCGCACGGACATCCGCGAGCCGGTCGATGCCCTCCTCCGACGGCTCGACATGCCGCTCGCCGCGCTGAACTCGACGCTCGGCCGCACCGCGGCCCGTGCGCTCGAAGGTCAGTGGGCCGCGTACAAAATGAAGTACTTCTTCGATCGGCTGATGGCCAACATAAAGGCCGGTGACACATCGACGGCAAATGTCGACAAATGGCAGCCGTCGACATGGCCGTCGACCATACGCGGAGTGGGTTTCACCGAAGCACCACGTGGCGCGCTGGGCCACTGGCTGAAGATCCGCGACACGAAGATCGACAGCTATCAATGCATTGTGCCGACCACGTGGAACGGCAGTCCTCGCGATGAAGTGGGGCGGATTGGCGCATTCGAGGCGAGCCTGATTCAGACGAAGATGGCCCGTCCCGACGAGCCCCTGGAGATCCTGCGCACGCTGCACAGCTTCGATCCATGTCTTGCGTGCTCCACCCATGTCATCGGACCTGCCGGCGAAGAACTGGTCAACGTCACGGTGCGCTGAGACGGCCAGGCAACGATGTTTAGGAACCAGCATATGAAAACCTATGGTTTTGACGGCAACGCCCCTTCGCAGCTCGACAGCAGGCGGATTACGTCGGTCTATGTGTATGAGGCGCCGGTGCGGCTATGGCATTGGTTAACGGTCCTGTCGGTGATAGTGCTCTGCAGTACTGGATATTTCGTCGGAAAGCCGCTTCCGACGCTGTCGGGCGAAACCGATGCTCATTTCCTGATGGGTTATATCCGCTTTGGGCACTTCTGCGCGGGCTATGTACTCGCGGTCGGCCTGATCTTCCGCGTTTGCTTCGCGTTCCTCGGCAACGCGTTCGCGCGGGAGATTTTTATCGTGCCCGTCTGGGATACCCAGTGGTGGCGAGAGCTGCTCTACGAATTGCGCTGGTATCTGTTCCTTGCACGCTATCCGTGCAAGTATGTCGGCCACAATCCGCTCGGCCAGAGCGCGATGTTTGGCTTTTTTATTGTGGCTATATTGACGAGCGTCAGCGGCTTTGCCCTGTACGGCGAGGGTCTTGGCAATGATAGTTGGGCCGCTCGCCTGCTCGGTTGGACGATCGCGGCGCTCGGCGGAAACAGCCTGTCGTTGCACAGCTGGCACCGGCTCGGCATGTGGAGCATCGTGCTGTTCGTGATGATTCACGTCTATGCTGCAATTCGCGAAGACGTCATGTCGAAACAATGCATGATCTCCACGATGGTCAGCGGCTTCCGGATGTTCAAGAACTGACCCATGGAAACAACGACGGCACACTCCCTGCCCCATATCGTCGTGCTCGGCATCGGCAACGTGCTGTGGGCGGACGAAGGCTTCGGTGTTCGGGCGGTGGAACGACTCAACGCGCTTTGGCAATGGCCGGAGCATGTGGAGCTGGTGGATGGCGGTACGCAGGGGCTCGCGTTACTGCCGTTCGTTGAATCGGCGGACCGGCTCATCGTGTTTGATGCAGTCGATTTCGGTCTGGAGCCGGGCACGCTCGCCGTGCGGGAAGGCGACGCGGTACCCGCCTGCCTGAGCGCCCGCAAGATGAGTTTGCATCAGGCCGGCTTTTCGGATGTGCTCGCCTGCGCGCAGCTCAAAGGCAACTACCCCGACGATCTGGTGCTGATCGGTGTTCAGCCGGTCGAACTAGATGATTTCGGCGGCAGTCTGCGTCTAGCCGTCCGTGCCCAGATCGAGCCCGCCATAGCGGTGGCGGGCGAATGGCTGCGACGCTGGGGTGCATTCCCCGTTACGCACGCTGACCGCGATGCGCCAGTTTCGTCGTTGAACGCCAACGGTCTTGCGCTGTCCCGCTATGAGGGCGAACGTCCGTCGCCGCAAAGCGCGAACCGGCACGGCGACACGCGCTTCTGGCATCCTTCGGAGCCGTGCTGATGTGCGTCGGTATTCCTGCGCGCGTGCGACGCGCCAACGGTCTGCGCGCGCAATGCGAAAGCCGCAACGGACCTTGCATGGTCGACCTGTCGCTCACGGGACCGCTTGCTCCCAATACGTGGGTGTTGACGTTCCTCGGCGTGGCGCGCGAGGTAATTGATGAGGCGCGTGCACGCGACATCGAATCGGCCCTCGCCTCGCTCGATGCGATCGCCCACGGCGAAAGCGGTCTTGACGCCTACTTTGCAGATCTGGTCGATCGCGAGCCAGAATTGCCAACACATTTACGCGAGAACATTACGCAATGACAACACAGGGCACATCCGCCGCGTCGACGCTCGAGTGCCTGCGCGAACTTCTGCTCAAACAGGGCTTTCTGGAACTGCAGAACCATACGTTCGACAGCGTTGCCGTCGGCGCCCGAACTCTCGTCGTGCTTCCGCTCGGCAATCCGGCACGGCATCCCGAATTTCTCGACCTGACGGTGGTCCTGCCCGAAATAGTGCGCCAGTTCGGGCCAGACTCGTTCCGCGCGGCCTTTGCCATCCCGCCGGCAAGCGCAGCGATCGCGAATCGCTTTGGCGTGCTGCGTCACCCGGCGCTGATATTCCTGCGTGAAAGGTGCTACCTTGGCGCGATCGAAGGACTGCGCGACCGGCAGGATTATCTGCAGTGCTTTACACGCATGCGCACTGAGCTGCCCCAGCCGGTACCGATCCAACTCTCCGTGTACGGAGCCCGATCATGAGCCGCCCGTTCCCTGTTTCGATCATGACGGCGGCTGGTCCCGGCTCGCAGCCCGAACCCGATGACTGGTCGTGCCTGCCGCTGCCCTCCACGAGCGAAATCTGGCGCACGACGGCTACGCCTGAGCACGGCGCGGGTGACGTGCTGGCGCTGTTGCGCGCCATGGTCGCCGTGCTTGATCGAAATCCGTCGCCCGCGCACCCGCTCGTCTTCCGGGTCAGCACACTTGGTGCCGACGCGCATCGACTGCTCGCTCAGATCATGGGCGAAGGCGAGGTGTCGGCGCAGGTTGTGTCGAGTCGCGGAGCACGAGCCGACGCCGGTGCGCTCGTCCGCATTCAGGAATGCCGGTATCCGGGCATCTGGCGGGTCATCGTCGACAGCGCGAACGGCGTGCGCATCGACGACCGGATCGAAATCGGCGCGATTCCGGCCGCGATCCTCAACGAAGCGCGCCACAGCGGCACGACGCAAGGCACAATCCCGGACACGTCGGGCCACAACTTGACGAACGCGCCGTTCATCGCCAGCGAAATCGTTGCGGCCCAAGCCAGGGCTGTCAGCTGGCACGGCGCGGGCAGTCACGTCATCAACTTCAGCCTGTTACCCGTCACGCCCGCGGACGTCGCATGGCTCGACAACATGTTGGGCGCGGGTACTGTCGGTATCTTCTCGACTGGCTACGGCAAGTGCACGGTCATCGCCACCACTTGGCGTCACGTGTGGCGTGTGCGCTATTTCGACGGATCGAACAAGGTTCTGCTGGACACACTCGATATTGCCCTGATTCCCGAGATGGTCATAGCGTCAGCCGAGGATCTTATGGACTCGCTGCGGCATCTGCGCGAAATCGTGAAATGGCTGGAGGAGGACTGATGTTCGAAGGGAGCTATCTCGGCGGCGACCATGTGCTGCAAGCGCATCGCCGGCTCGAATGCAAGATCGACTGGTGGGTCTACGATCCCGCACAGGGCGCTCCCATCTGGAACGTTTCGCCCGGCTCGCCGCTCGCCGATCTGCCCAAATACTGGAAATACCCGGTATGCGATGGCCCGCACGATCAGTTCATGATAGTGCCAGACTGAAGCCATGGCGCCCACAGCATCGTCTTTCAGCGCCGACCTGACGCACCGAATCGAAGGCGCGTTCGAGCAGATAGCACAGACCCGCATGTGCGACCTGCCCTTTCTGAATTCGCGCCTGAGTGTCGCTGCGGTGGCTTTTCGTCCGTGGCAGTCGAGCTGGATCGGCGTGCTCGTAACGCCGTGGGGCATCAATCTACTGCAATTGCCGACGTCTGATGCACCGTTTCCGCCGACGCGCGCCGACGCCGTGACCGAAGTCGCCCTGCCGGGCGGGATTATGCCGTTCATGCCGGCGCGGCTCGATACGCTCGGCGAGTTCCGGATGTGCTCGCTTTTTTCACCTGCGCGACAATTTGCCGATCAGGAGACTGCGCTCGTAACCGCTTGGGAAACGATGCGGCTGCTATTCGAGCCGGAGAGCGTGGCACAGCCGAAGGTGGGTTCCGACGGTTCTGCACAAGTACACCCGGATCGTCCCGACCGGTTCCGGCGACGTCTGTTTGGATTGCAGCCGTGACACCCTTGCAAGTTCCGGTTCTGACACTCACGCTCGACGGTGACAACGAAGGCGTGCACTCGGTAGTCGGCCGGTGGTCGCCCGTGCCCGTCGAGCGTTTGCTGATCGGCCGGGATGCGTCTGACACCCGGGCTGTAGTCGGCGCGATGCTCGTGCTATGCCGTCATGCGCAATGCGCAGCATCGGCGCGCGCGCTCGCGGCCCCACAACCCACCATTTCGCCGGTCGCGACGAACGACGAACAGATCGAACTCGAAGCTGCACGCGAAACGCTGCGGCGCTGGCTAATCGATTTTCCGGGAGTGTTCGGCGGAACATGGTCAAGCGACGTGATCGCCCAATGGGCGGGACTCGGTTCGCGGGCGCGCATCGCCGATTTCTGCGAGCGCCAAGTATTCGGCATGCCTGCCGCCAGGTGGCTAGCGCTGTCGAAGTCCGATCTCGCCAACTGGGCTGCAGGTACCGGGACGCTACCGGCGCGCTGGCTGAACGGCCTGCAAAAACAGGCCGCACGGCCCGTTTCGATCCGGCCGGCAAACGTGCTGCGCAGCGTGCGCAAAAATGCTGCAGAAATGCTGCTCGCCCGCGATGCAGGCGCATTGGAGGTGTCCGGGCCAGCTTGGCCCGCCCATGCGGACCTCTGGAGCGATCCGGAGACGGCACCGGATCTCGCTAGCGGATTGATGAGCACACGATTGCGCCATCTCGCACTGCTTTGCGCGAATCGCGCGAGTGCTGCAGCGGGCGGCCTGCGGTGCGGCGACATCAGCATCGGCTGGGCGCGCTGTGCTCGGGGTGTGCTCGTGCATCTCGCACGCCTCGAAGAAGGTAAGGTCGCCGCGTACCGAATCGTACCGCCAACCTGGTGGAACTTTGGCCGCGCAAACCTGCTAGCGGCCGCTCTTCGCGGCCTGCCTTGGGAAGCGGCGCAACCGCTCGCACAACGTCTCGTGCTATTGCTCGACCCATGCGCACCCTACCGGATCGAGGTGAACCGCCGTGCATGAGATGTCCGTTGCGGAAGGCATCCGGGACGTGATCGAGGACGAGGCGCGTCGGCATCAGTATCGGTGCGTCCGCGAAATTGCGTTGGAGGTCGGGCAGCTTGCAAACGTCGATACCCGGGCGCTGCGTTTCGCACTCGATGTCGCACTGCGCGGCTCCCTCGCCAATGGCAGTGTCGTCACGATTCACGAGCCACCCGGCCACGCATGGTGCATGCGTTGCGGCGACACGGTGGAGCTGCGGCGGCGCGGCGACGGTTGCCCCGCCTGCGGCAGCTATCAGCTCGCGGTGACGGATGGGGACCAGATGCGCATCGTCGGCATGGTCGTCGACTGACGCGCCCGGCACGACGGCTGGTGCCTTGCGGGATAGAAGTGACGCGAGGCTTTGGTTCAACCGGTTGCGCACTCCGGAGCGCAACCCGCGAAACCATTGGAGTTCCTTATGACCTGCGCGACGGCGCGCCAAGAACGGAGGACAACATTATGTGTACGACTTGCGGATGCGCTTCATCCGAACCCCAGGTCGAGGACGACTGTTCGTGGACGACGCTCCATTCCTACGAGCACGATCAGGCGCACTTGCACGCCGCTGGCCGCGTGCACACTCACGACCACACGCAAGGCGGCGGCCACGCGCATCCGCACGGGACCCATGGGCGTCACATCCAGCTGGAGCGCGACATCCTGCACGAGAACAACCATCATGCGGGCGCGAATCGCGAGCGCCTGCGCCAACGTGGCGTATTCGCGTTGAACCTTGTATCGAGCCCGGGATCCGGCAAGACGTCACTGCTGGTGCGCACGGTGTCGGCTCTCAAGGGCACCCTGCCCGTCGCCGTAATCGAAGGCGACCAGCAGACCGCCAACGACGCCGAGCGCGTTCGCGCGGCCGGCGCGCCCGCCGTGCAGATCAACACCGGCAAGGGATGCCATCTCGACGCGCACATGGTCGGTCACGCGCTGGACCGGTTGCCGCAGAATGAGGGCGGCTTGTTGCTGATCGAGAACGTCGGCAACCTCGTTTGTCCCGCTTCTTTCGATCTGGGCGAAGCGCACAAGGTTGTCGTCCTGTCGGTGACTGAAGGCGAAGACAAGCCGCTCAAGTACCCGGACATGTTCGCCGCCGCTCGGCTGATGCTGCTGAACAAGACGGATCTGCTGCCACATCTTGACTTCGATGTGAATAAGGCGTGCGGCTGCGCACGACGCGTCAATCCTTCGATCAAGATCTTCTGCGTATCGGCCCGCACGGGCGAAGGCTTCGAACATTGGCTCGACTGGATTCGCGCCGGCTGCGCCAGCGCAGAGGCAGTTGCCGGACCGAAGAGTGCCGGGGGCACGTCGCATTGTGATCGAGCGTGAGCGAATAGAGGTCAGCGGCATCGTGCGAGGCGTCGGATTCCGTCCGTTCGTCTGGCGGCTGGCGCGACACTTCAACCCGAGCGGCGAGGTCTGCAACGGAACGAATGGCGTGCAGATCGACATACAGGGTAAACGGCGCAATCTGGACGCTTTCCGCGCCGCGTTGGCGGAGCAACCACCGCCGCTCGCCCGCATCGACGCAGTGCGCCGGACTGCAGGCACGCCCAGTCCGGGAATGAGCGACTTTCGCATCGCGGAAAGCATCGAAGATGCGACGGCTCAAAGCTGTATTCCTGCCGATTCCGCCCCCTGCGATATGTGTCTCGACGAGCTTTTCACTGAAGGTGGCCGGCGCTGGCGATACCCCTTCATCTGCTGTACCAACTGCGGTCCGCGCTATACGCTGATACACCGCACGCCGTACGGCCGTGCGCATACCAGCATGACCGCTTTTGCGCTGTGCGAGCGTTGCGCGGCAGAATACAGTGATCCTACTGACCGGCGCTTTCATGCGGAAACGATGGCCTGCACGGAATGCGGGCCCACGCTGCGCTTCAGACGGCTAGATGCGCGTGGTTATGCGGCCCCCCACAGCGGTTCGCCCATGGGTCCGGTCGCGCAGGCATGGGCCACCATCGCGCGCGGCGAAATCGTTGCCGTCAAGGGGCTCGGCGGCTTCCAGTTGATATGCGATGCGACGAATCCGGCCGCCGTGGAGCGGCTGCGCGAGCGCAAGCGTCGGCCGACCAAACCGCTTGCGCTGCTGGCGCCGAACGTGGCGTCGGCCGCACAATGGGTGGACTTGGGCGATGCGTCGAATGCGGAACTGCTCGCTTCGGCGGCCCGCCCGATCGTCGTCTTGCGACGTCGCGACGGGGCGACGCTGACAGGCGTGGCGCCGGGCCTGAACCGGCTCGGACTGATGCTGCCCAGCACGCCGATCCAGTACCTGTTGTTTCATCAGGCGCAGTGCCAGCCGCCCGGCACCCGCTGGCTCGGCGAAGCCCAGCCGACGATACTCGTTGCCACCAGCGCGAACCTGTCCGGCGAACCATTGCTGAGCGATCCCGGCGACGCGGGCGAGGCGCTCGCCGACATCGCCGATGCGGTGCCCGATCACGACCGTGAAATCGTTTCCCATTGCGACGACAGCGTGGTACTCGCCGCGCATCCGTTGCCTGCGATAATGCTCCGCCGCGCACGCGGCTATGTGCCCAAACCCGTGCCCCTGCCAACGGACGGCCCGTCGGTGCTCGCGCTTGGCGCGCAGATGAAAAGCACCGTGACGCTCACCGGCGGAAGGCTCGCGTACGTGTCGCCATATCTTGGCGACCTTCGTAGCCTTGGCGTCTGCGAGTTGCTCGAAGAGACCGTCAATCGCCATGTCTTTCGCATGCACGTCGCACCGGCCGCCATCGCCTGTGATCTTCAGCCCGATCTCTATTCGACCCGCCTCGCCGAAACATTGGCCGATCGCTGGAACGTCCCTTTGCTACGCATCCAGCACCATCATGCACATGTTGCCGCCGTACTCGCCGAGAACGGTCACGCCGATCCTGCGCTGGGTCTCGCGCTCGACGGTTTCGGTTGGGGCGACGACAGCAATGCATGGGGCGGCGAACTCCTGTTTGTCGAAGGCGGCCGTGCGCGGCGGCTCGGTCATCTGAGTCCACTCCCTTTGCCGGGCGCGGACGCCACCGCCCGCGCGTCGTGGCGCATGGCGACCGCGCTGCGGCACTCGCTCGAACCCGGCACGCGCCGGCTCCCGCCCGCCATCGACGCGAACACTGCGCGGCTCTATCAACAGATCGAACGCGGCTTCAACTGCCCGGTCACGACGAGCCGCGGTCGCTGGTTCGACGCCATCGCGGGACTCGCCGGCATCTGCCCGACGAAGCGCCATGAGAGCGAAGCGGCCATGAAGCTCGAAGCGCTCGTGCGCCCGGCTGACTCGCATGCGGACAGTTGGCGCATCGACGGCCTGAATCTCGATCTGCTGCCGCTCGCGCGCCGGCTCGCCGCCCTGCGCGATCCCGTGGAAATGGCCAGTCGCTGGCACGTAACGCTCGCTACCGCGCTTGCCGACTGGCTGCGCCACGCGATGCGCGCCACCGGCATCGATACGATCACGGTCGGTGGTGGCTGCTGCGCGAATCTCGCGCTGATGTCCGGCTTGCGAGAAGCCCTGCACGACGTGCGTTGCACGCTGCTGCAGGCCTGTAGTCTGCCGCCAGGCTACGGTGCACTCAGCTACGGCCAAGCGTGGGCCGCAATCCAGCGATTACAGTCCGATACTGTCCTGACACCGGAGGACCGTCCGAAATGAAAGGAGTTCGATCATGTGTCTAGCCATACCCGTCGAAGTCGTCGAACTGCAGCCGGGCGAAAGGGCCCGCGTCAGCGTCGACGGTGTAACGCGCGAAATCTCGCTCGCGCTCGTCGAGAACGTCGCGTCCGGCGACTTCGTACTGCTACATGTCGGCTATGCGATCGGCACGCTTGACCGGGCCGAGGCCGACGCAACGCTCGCGCAGCTCGCCGCGCTCGCCGCTTCGTGTGACGCTGACGCAGCAGCGAGCGACGCATCCAGAGGAAACCCAGCGTGAAATACGTCGACGATTTTCGTAATAGCGACCTCGCACGTCAGATCGCGAGGCGTATTCATGCCGCCGTTGAGCCGGAACGACGCTATCGTCTGATGGAATTCTGTGGCGGCCACACGCACGCTATCGCACGATATGGCTTAACGGCATTGTTGCCGCCCTGCGTCGAGCTGATTCACGGCCCCGGCTGTCCGGTGTGTGTCCTGCCGGTCGGTCGTATCGACAGCGCGATAGAGCTCGCACTCGAACATCGCGTCACGCTTTGCACCTATGGCGACACGCTACGGGTGCCCGCGTCGCGCCAGATGAGCCTGTACAAGGCGCGGGCGGAAGGCGCCGACGTGCGCGTCGTCTATTCGAGCGCCGATACGCTGACATTGGCGCGCGATCGACCCGACCGGCAGGTCGTGTTCTTCGGCATCGGCTTCGAGACGACCACGCCTGCGACGGCCGTCGCGCTTCTGGCCGCGCAGGCCCAGCAGCTTGAGAACTTCACTGTGTTCAGCAACCACGTGCTCACGCCGGCCGCGATGCAACATCTGCTTGCCGACGATGATGCGAATCTCGATGGCTTCATCGGCCCGTCGCACGTCAGCACGATCATCGGCATAGCACCTTATCGCGTGATCGCGCGTGACTATCGCAAGCCTGTGGTCATCACCGGTTTCGAACCGCTCGACGTGCTGCAAGCCGTGCTCATGCTCGTCACACAGATCAACGAAGACCGCGCGGATGCTGAGAACCAGTTCACGCGTGCTGTCACCGAACAGGGCAACCTGAAGGCACAGGCGCTAGTCGCGCAGACATTCGAGCTACGTAACGATTTCGAATGGCGCGGACTCGGGCTCGTGCCCGATAGCGCACTCGCGATCCGCGCTCCGTTTGCGCAATGGGACGCGGAAAAGCGCTTCAACCTGTCCACTCAGCCGGTCGCTGACGTGAAGGCCTGCCAGTGCGGCCATATCCTGCGTGGCCACGGCAAGCCAACTGACTGCAAGGTCTTTGGCACGGCGTGCACGCCCGCGGCACCACTTGGCGCCTGCATGGTTTCGAGCGAAGGTGCCTGCGCAGCACACTATCAGTATGCCCGCTTCAACGATGCAGCCGCGGCCGGATGTGTTCACCTATGAAACACCCCATCTTTCATGGTCGCCCTCTCGACCTCAAACACGGCCGCATCGACCTGACGCATGGCGCCGGCGGCCGCGCCAGCGCACAACTGGTCAACGATGTATTTGCCCCGGCGTTTGATAACGCCTGGCTCGCGCAGGGCAACGACCAGGCCATCATGCCGCCTGTTGCCGGACGGTTAGCGATGAGTACCGACTGCCACGTCGTTGCCCCGCTGTTCTTTCCCGGCGGTGACATCGGAGTACTTGCTGTCAACGGCACAGTCAACGACCTCGCCGTCGGCGGCGCGCAGCCGCGCTACCTGAGCGCCGGATTCATTCTCGAAGAAGGCCTGCCACTGGACGATCTCGTGCGCATCGTCCAATCAATGGCGCGGGCTGCACGCGACGCTGGCGTGCAGATCGTCACAGGCGACACGAAAGTCGTCGAACGCGGCAAGGCTGATGGACTGTTCATTACGACAGCGGGCGTCGGCGTCGTACCACAAGGCGTCGAGTTGGATGGCGGCAACGCGCGGCCAGGCGATGCCATCCTGCTGTCCGGACATCTTGCCGAGCACGGTCTCGCCGTGCTGTCGCAACGCGAAAACATAGGCTTTGACAGCAGCATCGTGTCGGATTGCGCTGCGCTAAACGGTTTGACCGAGCAACTGCTCGAAACGTGCCCGTCGCTGCGACTGATGCGCGATCCGACGCGTGGTGGCCTTGGGAATGCGCTCAATGAAATCTGCCAGCAATCGGGTTTCAGTATGCGCATCTGGGAAGAGGCGCTACCCATACGAACAACTGTGCGGGCGGCCTGCGAGTTCTTCGGCCTTGACCCGCTGTACATTGCGAACGAGGGCAAGCTAATCGCCGTATGTGCGAGGCAGGACGCGCCCGCACTCGTCGATGCGATGCGCGCTCATCCGCTAGGCCAAGATGCCGCGCTGATCGGCGAAGTAACGGATGATGCGCGCGGCCTCGTGAGAATGCAGACTTCGTTCGGCGGCGAACGGCTCGTTGACTGGTTGAACGGTGAGGTGCTACCCCGCATCTGTTGATGGAAAAAGGGCTCTGGTGCAAATAGCGCCAAGCGAATCGGTTAATGTGTCGGGCTGAACGAATTGCGAGCCGACGATGAGCAAGCTGAAGAGCCAGGACGAACTGTTCGCAGGCCGTCACGTTGACCGCGATATGATCACTCTGTGTGCGCTGGTACCTGCTTGCAGGCTCGCGGGATCNNGATCCCGCGAGCCTGCAAGGCACGATAGATCCAGAACGCGTCCTGGCCCGCCTCGTAGCTTACGACGATCCGTAGTTCGGCTGGCAACGCCCATTTCTACCGGTGCTGTTCAATCAGCGACAGCACCGCCTGCAGGCGGGATGCGGCCTGTGGCTGAGTCGCTGTATGCACGGCCGGCTGATCGCGGCGGCGGCCTTCATGTAGCGCAACTTTCCACTTCGCCATTGCCAGCTCGAGCGACACCGCCAGTACAACTTCCTCGGCGCATGGCCTGGAGACCTGTTGTGCGTGCATGATGCCCTCCTGTGAGCAAGCGTTGACAAGCTGATTTTACGGGTCGGCTCGCCGACCTTCCTGCTACATATGTCTAGCGCATTTGCCAGAGCGTTACAGGGGTCAGCCGCGGTCGTAGTGGGTCGCGACGGATTGACGCGTACCCGTTAGGGTCTTCAGGAAGGCTACGATTGCGTTGACATCCGAGTCCGATAATTGCTTACCGACCTGATACGTCGCCATGTCGCGCACAGCTTCGTGCAGATCGGTACGGCTGCCGTCGTGAAAATATGGCGCGGTCAGCTCCACGTTGCGCAGCGTCGGCGTCTTGAACGCGTGGCGATCGAGCGGGTCTTTCGTAACGTTCGCCCGGCCGTTGTCCGCGGTGAAGGCGTAGCCCCGCGCGGCGAAGTAGTCGGCCGCGAGGCCCATTCGCTCGAACGACTGCCCGCCCAGATTCTTGCCAACATGGCAGGTCGCGCAATGGTTTGCCTTGAATAACTGGTAGCCGCGCAGTTCCTCGCTATTCAGCGCATGCCTGTCGCCGCGCAGGTAAGCATCGAAGCGACTCGGCGTTAGCAGTGTCGTCTCATATTCGGCGATCGCGTCTGTGATGTTCGCGCCCGACCAACCGTCCCGGTACACCGTCAAGAACTGTTGCGTCAGCGACGAGTCCTGTTTCAGCTTATCGATGATCTCACTCCACGACCTAGACGCCATTTCGACCGGATTCAGCGGTGGGCCGCCCGCCTGTTCCTGCAGCGTGGCCGCGCGACCGTCCCAGAACTGCTTGTCGTTGAGCGCTGCGTTGAACACCGTCGGCGCGTTGACAACGCCAAACTGTCCGCCCACGCCGGACGAAACCTTCTTTCCGTCTACGCCCCCACTCGACAGCGTGTGGCAACTCGCACACGATATCGTGTTGTCCGCCGATAGTCGGACATCGTTGAAGAGCTCCCTTCCAAGCGCGACCTTACCCGCGTCGGTCGGCAAGGAATCTGGCAACGGTTGCACCGGCTCGTTAGCGAACTCCGGTGCAACGCCGCGCGTCGCATATGCGCTGTGGCGCTGTGACGCGATCCAGTCGAGAAGCGCGCGTTGATCGTCGGCCCTCAGTCCTGTTGTCCAGTGTACGAGGCGGAACAGCTTTGGTGGCATGGTGCGTTCGTTCACAATGGTTTCCAGCTTCGCAAGATCGGCTTCGGGAGCTGGCATGCCGCTTTCGAGCGCCGCGTACAGGCTGTCGATGCGGAAGTAGGCGAGTCCAGTTTGCCTGTCGTGTTCCGCTAGCTGACGAATGCCTGGTAGCGCGGCATAGTTGGGCAGGACAGCTTTCGTCGAATGGCAGTAGTAGCATGCGTTTCGATCTAACACGTCGCGGATGCCGAACGCTTGTGAGGATACGACCGGCCTCGCGGCCGCTCTTTCCGCATAGTCCTTGTCATGTACATACGCGATACTGCTGATACCGAGATAGCCAACTAGCACGACGGCGATCGACGCGATCAGAAGTTTCTTCACTTGCTCTCCTGTTTCGATTTTGAACGGAATTCGTTAACGTCTACTTCGGACAGGTGATATCGGCTGTCGAGCGACGACGCGCCGGCCAAACAGAAGGCACAGCAATTGAACATTACGTAAGTCAAGAGGCTGCAATATCCGCTTGATCCAATCCGTCCCTGCGTGCGCTCGCACGTTGCGTATCCGCTCAGTCTGCGTCAGACTCGAGCAGATATTGGCCGAGCCAGGAATTTCGGTTGATCATTCGACAGTGCATCGCTGGGCGCTCAAACTGTTGCTGGTGCGGGCCCGCCGTGAGGAAGTGATCTACGGTTTGTTGAATGATCCACCACGACGCCTCGTTTCTTCGGGGATTCGCGGCTTTAGCACATAAGACATGTAGCGCCATAATCAGGCGCTCATTGCTCTCGCCCGACGACGCTGCGACGTGCTGTTCGCCATGCTGCGCGACGGCACCCTCTACCAACCAAAATCTGACCCCTACTGCTTAACAACGATCTCTATCAGTTGTTTCATCCGTCGAACCTCGTCGCGAGCCGAATCAGATATGAGCCCCCCAAAACCTCAACGCGACAACATCCTCGCCGCATGCGTGACGGACAGATGCTAACCGCAGCTCATGCCTGATACAAGCGGATATTGATTAAATTCGCATAAGGGAAATTTATGTTAATTTGAAGAGCAAAAAAATGAGCCAATTGTTGGGACTCTCACCCTTGATATAAATCAATTTAATTTCCTATTTATAAGTAGATAAAATAGGATGATGCTTTATTTTGCCTGACAGATGAGGTTGATTTGATGAGCTTAACGATTTATCGGACAGCGAGGATGCTTACAGCAAGACAGGTTGGAATTTTTTAGCTTTCTCTGATTGTAGTCGGGTTTTATGGTCGCGGTGACTCGAACGGTAGCTCAGGCACCGATGCTATGGCACTGGCAGGCTGCTGGAGAGAGGTGTCGGTAGAATGAAGCAATGAAGAAGACGAAATCGCTTTATCATGGGCCATCGCTTCCCTGCTGTCGTTATCAATTGTGCCGTTCGCTGGTACTAACTTCCGGTTCAATCTGAGCCTGCTCGACATCGAGGCTTTGTTGCTCAAGCGTGGTATCGTGGTCACGTACGAAACGATCCGTGGCTGGTGCGACAAGTTCGGAGCTGGATTTGCACAGTGCGCCAAAGCGGTGCCGCGGAAGCCAGGCAGCACTTGGCATTTGGATGAGATGTTCGTGACCCTGCGCGGCGAGCCGTACCTGTTGTGGCGCGGGGTCGACGAGCATTGCGCCGAACTCGACGTGTTGGGGTAAAAGCGTCGCGACAAGGCCGCAGCGAAGTGCTTCTTTCGGCGGGTGCTGCGCTCGAAACCGGTGCCGTGTAGAATCGTTACCGACCAGCTACGCAGTTATCCGGCCACAAAGGCCGATATACCTGAGCTCGCACAGGTGATCCACATTTTCGTCAAAGCGGCTGCACGCGTGAACAACCGCGCCGAGAACAGGCACCAACCGACCCGTAGGCGCGAACGCCAGGTGTGTGGCTTTCGCGATGCACGTCGTACGCAGGCATTTCTTTCATGCTTCGGCCCGATCCGTCACCCCTTCGCGCTTCCCAGACATCAGATGAACGCTGCACGTCATCGCGTCATACTCAAAGAACGCCTCGGCACATGGCATAGTTGGACTGTCTCTTCCGCAGTCGATGACGCTATCTGATAAGGATCACTATTTTTTCGCCAAACAGTTAGTCTACAGGCACCAACGCCCTTCGAATGGTTGTATCCGCTGTGTGCCACACCGGTGCCCGCGCTCATCAACAGGGCGTCGACGGCGCGATGAAGAGCGTCGAGGTGCGCGGGCCGTTGCGCGCCAATAACGGTTCTGTCGCGCTAAGACGTCGAGATAAAATTGTCGCCTGGGCATGGAAGACGAATAAGATGGCGAAGACACGGAAAGCGGCACGCGAGGTATCCCGCCGTTACAAGGGGGCGGTCGGGAAGAGCTGGCGCATGGACGAGACCTATATAAAGGTTGGCGGCCAGTGGAAGTATTTGTACCGTGCGGTGGATAAGGCCGGTAACACGGCTGACTTCTTGCTGCGCGCCGGGCGCGACAAGGTTGCCGCCCGGCGCTTCTTCGAGCAGGCGATCGCGAGCAGGCGATCGCGAGCAATGGCGGACCTGAGACTGTTACCATTCACAAGCGCGGCGCGAACCGGGCCACGCTCGAAGCCCTGAACGCCCAAATGGGAAACGCCCATCTGGATCCGGCAGATCAAGTACCTGAACAAAATCCTGGAGCAGGACCATCGAGCAATCAAGCGCATCATCAGTCCTATGACGGGCTTTAATGATTTCCGTTGCGCGCGCATCATCCTGTCCGGCATTGAGTTAGTGCACATGATTCGCAAAGGGCAGATGAAAGACAACAGGCTTGTCAAAACTGTTGTCGGCCAGTTCTATTCTCTGATGCCATAAGCAACCTACTCATATAGAACCACGATCGCCTCGGCCTTCTTATTGCGAAAGAGCCAACCCGCTTAACCCTCTCAACCGTCACGGAAAATAAAGCTATACGCGCTCAACGCCGGCACACCGCCCAGATGCGCGTACAGCACGCGGGAGCCGGCCGGAAATTCGCCGTTGCGCACCTTGTCGATCATGCCGTGCATCGACTTTCCCTCGTACACCGGATCGGTCAGCATCCCTTCGAGTCGCGCGCACAGACGGATCGCTTCGAGCGTGCCGTCGTTCGGTAGGCCGTATTCCGGGCCGCCGTAGCGCGCGTCGAGCACGATGTCCTTCACGGTGATGTCGCGTCCCAGCTCGACGCTTTCGGCGGTCCGCTTCGCGATGCGCGTGATTTGCTCACGCGTCTGCGCCGGTTTCGCTGACGCGTCGATACCGATCACCCGGTTGGCGCGGCCGTCGGCGGCGAAACCGACGACCATGCCCGCCTGGGTGCTGCCAGTGACCGAGCACACGACGATGTAGTCGAATTTGAAGCCCAGTTCGGCTTCCTGCTGACGCACCTCCTCGGCGAAGCCGACAAAGCCGAGCCCGCCTAGCGGATGATCCGAGCAGCCGGCCGGAATCGCGTACGGCTTGCCGCCGGTCGCGCGCACGCTGTCGAGTGCGTCTTCCCAGCTCTTGCGAATGCCGATGTCGAAGCCGTCGGGCACGAGCCGCACATCGGCGCCCATGATGCGCGACATCTGGATGTTGCCGACGCGGTCGTACACGGCGTCGTAGTAGTTGACCCAGTTCTCCTGCACGAGCACGCATTTCAGGCCTAGGTGAGCGGCCACCGCCGCGACCTGGCGCGTCTGGTTCGACTGGATGCCGCCGATCGACACGAGCGTATCGCAGCCTTGCGCGAGCGCATCGGGGATCAGGTATTCGAGCTTGCGCGTCTTGTTGCCGCCGAACGCGAGGCCGCTATTGCAGTCCTCGCGTTTAGCATACAGCTCAACCTTGCCGCCGAGATGCTGCGAGAGCCGCTTGAGCGACTGGATCGGCGTCGGTCCGAAGGTGAGCGGGTAGCGGGGGAATCGTTGCAGGTTCATCGCGGCTCCGTGATGAGTGATTTTCGTGAGTTCATGGTATGAGGACAGTTCAAAAAATGTGACTCCGCTCGTTTAAATATGTTCCAGCAGACGAGCGAGCAAGAAAATTTGAAGAATTGGACCGCGACAATCATGTTGGCCGGTGTAGCGGCAAAGGTTTTGGCCGGTGGGGAGGAGTCGGAGGCGGCGTAGCCGCCGGAGACTTCTCCCCACCGGCGGCGCCGAGTCGGCTGGGCTCTACGATGGCTGATCGAATAAGAAAGCGATCAGCTACATGTCTGGAACCCGCATTACCGACCAACAGGTTCGCCTCTACATGTCCAAACGCAAACATCACTCGCAGGAGATTGCCGCCGCCAAGGCCGGCATCAGTGTCCGCAGCGCCCGGCGCATAGAACGGGACACCGTACTGCCATCACAGAAACCACGTCGTTACTGGCGTTCCCGTCCCGATCCCTTCGCCGACGTCTGGGATACTGAAGTCGTTCCGATGCTCGCGAACGCGCCGCAACTTCAGGCGGTCACGATCCTGCGCAAGCTGCAGGACGATCATCCCGGGGAGTATCCCGACAGCACACGCCGCACACTCGAGCGACGCGTGCGGCACTGGCGGGCGACGTCCGGCCCACCGAAGGAAGTCTTCTTCCCGCAGTTGCATGAGCCCGGCGCACGCGGCCTGTCCGACTTTACCGACATGGCTGAACTGCGAGTGACGATCGCTGGCGTGCCATTCGAACACCGGCTGTACCACTTCGTGCTCGCGTTCTCGCGCTGGGAATACGCCAATGTTGTTGAAGGTGGCGAGAGCTTCGAAGCACTGTCCATGGGATTGCAAAACGCACTATGGCAGGCCGGGGGATGTCCGCGCGAGCATCGCTGGGCGGCGACAATTATCTTGGCCGGTCGTTGACGATTGTTTTGGCCGGTGGTGAGGAGTCGCAGGCGGCGTAGCCGCCGGAGACGACGAGCCACCGGCAGCGCTGCGTCGGCGGGGCTTTAGGATGGGCTGATCGAAGCTTAAAGAAGAAGCGGTCAGCTCATGTCTGGAACCCGCATCACCGACCAACAGGTTCGTCTCTACATGAACAAGCGCAAACACCATCCGCAAGAAGTCGCGGCCGCCAAGACGGGCATCAGCGTGCGTACGGCACGCCGCATCGAACGCGATGCAACGTTGCCATCCCAGAAGCCACGGCATTCGTGGCGGACCCGTCCCGATCCGTTCGCCGAGGTCTGGGATAGCGAAGTCGTGCCGTTGCTGCGCAACGCACCCCACCTGATGGGCATCACGGTCCTGCGTAAGCTGCAGGATGATCACCCGGATCGTTATCCCGATAGCATGCGGCGTACGCTGGAGCGGCGTATTCGCCAGTGGCGCGCTCTCGAGGGCCCTACCCAAGAGGTGTTCTTCCCGCAGGAGCACCAGCCCGGCGTGCGTGGACTGTCGGACTTCACAGATATGAGCAAGCTGTGCGTGACGATCGGCGGCGCCCCGTTTGGCCACCGGCTGTATCACTTCGTGCTGGCGTTCTCACGCTGGGAGTATGCGAACGTGGTTGAGGGTGGTGAGAGTTTCGAAGCCCTCACGACCGGATTGCAGAACGCTCTATGGCAGGCGGGAGGTTGCCCGCGCGAACATCGCACGGACAGCCTGTCGGCCGCCTTCAGGAACCTGACCGAACAGGAGGACTTCACGACGCGTTACGCAGCTCTGCTCGATCATTACGGCATGGAGGGCACGCGTAACAATCGTGGTCTGGGTCACGAGTATGGTGCGGTAAAAAATATGTGCTGCTCGATAAAGAACTAGGCCAAGGCAGTACCTTTGTGGAAAGCGAACAGCACATATTATTCGCTACAAGGTGCGGAGGAAGGTCATCAGGTCGGGCTGATCCCGCCATTGCTTTTGGCCTTCGGCACCGCCTTCCACTTCGCATGTCGCCAGTGCCTGTGCCTTTGTTTCCAGATTGATCTCGGCGTAGATGTTGGTCGTCTCCAACGAAA
>NZ_CYGY02000214.1 GCF_900007165.1 Paraburkholderia piptadeniae | reverse complement strand
CGAGACGGTGGCCTGCGACGTTGATCACGTCGTCGTTGCGTCCAAGGATGGCTGGTCCATACTCGCGCGGCTTTGCCTGATCGCTTGTCCGGATGTTCCGAAAGAGGTCTGCTTCAGCTACATGCTGCCCGGCGGTTGTACTGCCTGCTGCACATCGCGATACTCTGGAAGCGATTCATGTCGACCATCCCCGCCTGCCCGCCATACGCAATGGAATACACCTGCCCGGACGGCGACAGCTAAGTCTGCGCGGACTGCGGCGACGAATGTCCGAGCGTGCCTGACGACGATCAGGCCGGTCGTGTCGTCAAGGATGGCAACGGCCATGTCCTCGCTGATGGCGATTCTGTGGTGCGCATCAAGGATCTGAAGGTCAAGGGGTCATCGGTCACGCTGAAGATGGGGCGCGAAAGTCGAAAGCATCCGTCTCGCGGGCGGTGATCACGAAGTCGACTGCAGGATGGAGGCGGATAGCTTCATGCTCAAGGCTCGCTATCTGCGTGAGGCCTGACAGGCCGCCGTGCGACGTCTTCGTGGCGTAGTGCCAGCGCCGCACCGCTGCCGCGACGGGAGTTACCGTTCAGGCGATCTTCCGATTCGGCCGCGCGCCCAGCGTG
>NZ_CYGY02000279.1 GCF_900007165.1 Paraburkholderia piptadeniae | reverse complement strand
TTGCCACGAGGTTCGGTGCGAAGAACCAGTTAGGCTCGACCACAGGTATTCGCACGCACTTCCAGGCTTTCAGGTATTGATCCGCAGTTGCGCAGACGGCACGCAGACAGGGCGCCGTCTCCCACCTGCTACTTCAAAACGCCGCGATATAGATCCCCAGCGCATCGGCCTCGCTAACCGGCCGTGGATTGTTCACCAGCAGCCGCGTCTGCAACATCGCATCGCTCGCCATGCGCGCGAGGCCATCGCGTGCGATACCCACGTCGCGTAGCCGCGCCGGAATCCCGGTCGCCGCGATCATCTGTTCGAGGCGGGCGATCAGCGCCTGCGTCTTGCTCGCGTCGCTGCCTGTCGCGTCCGGCACGATCACGTCTGCGAGTTCGGCGTACAGGTGCGCCGCTGCCTCGGCGTTAAAGCGCAGCACGTGCGGCAGCACGAGCGCGTTCGACAGTCCGTGCGGAACATGAAAAATGCCGCCAACCGGATAGGCGAGCGCGTGCACCGCAGCCACGGGCGCATTCGCGAACGCCTGC
>NZ_CYGY02000216.1 GCF_900007165.1 Paraburkholderia piptadeniae | reverse complement strand
ACAGTCGGGCTTGCCCTGTTCAAAGGAACCCAGATGCTTGGCGCGGCGCTTGGCCATCTTTTCGGGGTAGGCCTGCAGCACTTCATCGATCAGGGCCTTGTTGGCGGCCTTGCGTTCTTCAACCGTCGCGGTCATTGCATATCCCATAAGTAGAGAATGTCATCGCCGGATCCGGCCGCCGGACGGCGACCGTCGTCCGGCATTCGTCAGGCGGTCAGCTCGGCCGCCTTTTTTCCGACCTGCGACTCGTCGACCTGCACCATGATGCCTTTCTCCATCAGCAGGTCCTCGAGCTGGTCCATCGTGATCGGCGTCGGAATCACACCATTGCCGCCGTTGTGATGAATCTTCTCGGCAAGCGCGCGATACTGGCCCGCCTGTGCACTGTCCGGCGCATACTCGATCACGGTCATTCGCCGCAGTTCCGCGTGCTGGACGATGTTGTCGCGCGGCACGAAGTGGATCAGCCTCGTGCCGAGCATCGTCGCGAGCGATTCGGCAAGCTCCAGTTCCTTGTCGGTCTTGCGCTCGTTGCAGATGAGCCCGCCCAGGCGCACGCCCCCACTGTTCGCGTATTTCAGGATGCCCTTCGAGATGTTGTTCGCTGCGTACATCGCCATCATCTCGCCTGACATGACAATGTAGATTTCCTGCGCCTTGTTCTCGCGAATGGGCATGGCGAAGCCACCGCACACCACGTCGCCGAGCACGTCGTACGACACGTAGTCCACACCGTCATACGCGCCGTTCTCCTCGAGGAAGTTGATCGACGTGATGACGCCGCGGCCCGCGCAGCCAACGCCCGGCTCAGGGCCGCCCGACTCGACGCAGCGGATGTCCTTGTAGCCGATCTTCATTACGTCATCGAGTTCGAGGTCCTCGACTGAACCCGCTTCCGCCGCGAGCGAGAGAATCGTGTCCTGCGCCTTCGCGTGCAGTATCAGGCGTGTCGAGTCAGCCTTTGGATCACACCCTACGATGAGGATCTTCTGCCCGAGGTCGCTCAGCGCCGCGAGCGTATTCTGCGACGTGGTGGACTTGCCGATGCCGCCTTTGCCGTAGAAGGCGATTTGCCGAAGTTGAGACATTGTCGTACTCCATTGACATGGAAGGTGAAACCAGGGTTGCGAATCAGGTCTGCAAAGCCGCGACCATGTCCTCAGCCTGCGGTGTCCGTATGGTCTTCTTCTGTCGAGTCACGCATCGGCCGGATTGTGTCCGCGCGGCCCCGTCGACGCAGCTTTCGTGCCATAAATGCGCAGATCGTCGAAACCCGGGGCAGGCCGGGTTTCCGGCAGGTGTTCCTGCATTGCGGCCTGCGACGTTCGCGACGTCGCCTTCCCGACAAACCCCGCGCCTTTTGTCGCAAACGACATGGGCAGCACCGGGCCGCCCGTCCGTTCAGCCTGCCCGGCCCCGCCCTCGCCGCCCTTGGCGCTGGTACGGATGTTGCAGCCCTCTGGGCCGTCCCGCTGAGGATGTACGATCCCGCGCCCGGATCCACGGGCGCGCCAGAATCTGGAAAAGAGGAATGCTAATGACTGACACGATCAGCCCCCGTGAACTCGACGAAACCCCATTGGCCCGTCTGCAGCACGAGGGCCGACTCCTTAACGCGGTGTTCAAGGGGCATACGGACGCGCCTGGCCGGATCGGCTTTCGCGGTGAGCTCGCGCTACGCTTTGGGCCGCGGCTCGCCGACGAGGCGCGCCCGCCCGAGCTTTCCTGCGAACAGGTCATGGCGGTAGCGGACGTCGGCGACCCGCACCTCCCGTTCTTCGCCGGCTGGCTATTGAGCTTCGAACACCTGAGGGACGTCGCGGAAGTGCTCGGCGATGCCCTCTCGGCCAGCGGAACGTATTTCCTGTTCTGCGACAACATCGATCTGTCCAGGCGCTATCAGGTGCCGTACAACGGAGCGATGTTCTACGTGCTGCCGATTGTGGAATCGACCGTCTACAACGAGATGCTCGAACTCCTGCATCTGGAGAAGAGCGAACTGAAAAGGAAAGACACGGCCGGCAAGCTCGACGCGATCGCCGACGCCGCGATCCTCTTTGACGTACCGTTTGACACGATCAGTTACGCGGAAGGACTCGAAGTGATGGGACCGGTTCGCAATCCAAACGAAAACAGGCCGGTCTGACGTACCTTTCAGTGCGCGTCGGGCGCCTCAACCTGCAGCTGTGCGCCCCCGTGACGGCGACGCCTATCCACCGAGCCGGAGTGCCATCATGTCACTGCCCAACGAAACTGTCCCATACGAAAGCGCAAGCGGCCGCGACGCCACGTGCGCAACGCTCGGAACATGGCTGTCGAGCCACGACTTCCCGGACATTCATTCGCGCAGCATTGAGGGCATGACGCCGCTGATGGTGGCGGCGCTGCACGGCGAAGACCGCATAGTCGCCGGCTTGCTAGGCGAAGGTGCAGACGTCGGCGCGCTCGACGACGAAGGTAACCAGGCGCTCTGGTACGCGTGTCTGGGCGGCGCACCCGCGCCGATCCTGCGGTTGATCGGGGCCGGCCTCGACATTGATCACGCGAACGGGAACGACATCACGTGCCTGATGCAGGCCGCCGCCAGCGGCCGGGTCGAGCTCATGTGGCTGCTGATATCGCTCGGCGCGAGCGACGGCCTGGTGGCGCCCGACGGGCGCAACGCATTCGACATGGCCACCGATTTCGGACTACAGCTGCTGCGCATGGTAGGCCGACTCAGAGACGCCGCCCGGGCATCGTCCCCCGTCACCGGGCGGTACGTTGCGCAACCGGGGCAACCACGGATTCCGGGTGACGTCTTGCCGGATAATGCTTCGCGCTGAAGAGAAC
>NZ_CYGY02000265.1 GCF_900007165.1 Paraburkholderia piptadeniae | reverse complement strand
TTTAATGGCGTCGAGCGTCCGGTTAAAGCCGCTGAATTGTTCGCGTTTACCTTGCGTGTACGCGCAGGAAACACTGACGTTCTTACTGACGCAGAAGAAAACGTGCGTCAAAAATTACGTGCAGAAGGAGTGATGTAATGTCTAAAGGTAAAGGCGCTCGCCCTGGTCGTCCGCAGCCGTTGCGAGGTACTAAAGGCAAGCGTAAAGGCGCTCGTCTTTGGTATGTAGGTGGTCAACAATTTTAATTGCAGGGGCTTCGGCCCCTTACTTGAGGATAAATTATGTCTAATATTCAAACTGGCGCCGAGCGTATGCCGCATGACCTTTCCCATCTTGGCTTCCTTGCTGGTCAGATTGGTCGTCTTATTACCATTTCAACTACTCCGGTTATCGCTGGCGACTCCTTCGAGATGGACGCCGTTGGCGCTCTCCGTCTTTCTCCATTGCGTCGTGGCCTTGCTATTGACTCTACTGTAGACATTTTTACTTTTTATGTCCCTCATCGTCACGTTTATGGTGAACAGTGGATTAAGTTCATGAAGGATGGTGTTAATGCCACTCCTCTCCCGACTGTTAACACTACTGGTTATATTGACCATGCCGCTTTTCTTGGCACGATTAACCCTGATACCAATAAAATCCCTAAGCATTTGTTTCAGGGTTATTTGAATATCTATAACAACTATTTTAAAGCGCCGTGGATGCCTGACCGTACCGAGGCTAACCCTAATGAGCTTAATCAAGATGATGCTCGTTATGGTTTCCGTTGCTGCCATCTCAAAAACATTTGGACTGCTCCGCTTCCTCCTGAGACTGAGCTTTCTCGCCAAATGACGACTTCTACCACATCTATTGACATTATGGGTCTGCAAGCTGCTTATGCTAATTTGCATACTGACCAAGAACGTGATTACTTCATGCAGCGTTACCATGATGTTATTTCTTCATTTGGAGGTAAAACCTCTTATGACGCTGACAACCGTCCTTTACTTGTCATGCGCTCTAATCTCTGGGCATCTGGCTATGATGTTGATGGCACTGACTAAACGTCGTTAGGCCAGTTTTCTGGTCGTGTTCAACAGACCTATAAACATTCTGTGCCGCGTTTCTTTGTTCCTGGGCATGGCACTATGTTTACTCTTGCGCTTGTTCGTTTTCCGCCTACTGCGACTAAAGAGATTCAGTACCTTAACGCTAAAGGTGCTTTGACTTATACCGATATTGCTGGCGACCCTGTTTTGTATGGCAACTTGCCGCCGCGTGAAATTTCTATGAAGGATGTTTTCCGTTCTGGTGATTCGTCTAAGAAGTTTAAGATTGCTGAGGGTCAGTGGTATCGTTATGCGCCTTCGTATGTTTCTCCTGCTTATCACCTTCTTGAAGGCTTCCCATTCATTCAGGAACCGCCTTCTGGTGATTTGCAAGAACGCGTACTTATTCGCCACCATGATTATGACCAGTGTTTCCAGTCCGTTCAGTTGTTGCAGTGGAATAGTCAGGTTAAATTTAATGTGACCGTTTATCGCAATCTGCCGACCACTCGCGATTCAATCATGACTTCGTGATAAAAGATTGAGTGTGAGGTTATAACGCCGAAGCGGTAAAAATTTTAATTTTTGCCGCTGAGGGGTTGACCAAGCGAAGCGCGGTAGGTTTTCTGCTTAGGAGTTTAATCATGTTTCAGACTTTTATTTCTCGCCATAATTCAAACTTTTTTTCTGATAAGCTGGTTCTCACTTCTGTTACTCCAGCTGCTTCGGCACCTGTTTTAC
>NZ_CYGY02000217.1 GCF_900007165.1 Paraburkholderia piptadeniae | reverse complement strand
GTGCTAAGTGGATAGCCCTTATATTCATACAGTATTCGAGACATCTCGTGATCCGTCGTATCTTGCCGGAAATGCCATCACCAACGCTGGTAGAGCTGCGTCAGTTGTGGCGTCGGCACGGGTCCGGTGACCAGTACGACGAGGCAGTTCGGCGGCTGATAGTTGACGTCGTACGGATGCGAAAGCTCGTCGCGGAGATGGATGGACTCTGCGGAGCGGTTCAGAGAGCCTGGCGCGACGAGACGCGCTCGAACCTGGTTGCGCTCGAGCGCCTGCGCATCCTCTTCAACGACGAGCGTTCGCGCCAAGGGGGGCTCTCGTCGGAATCGCCTCCGGCACCGGCCGACGCTATGAAGCGCTTTCCTTGAGAAACAGATACGGCGGGACCGTGACTACATGATGCACTTGATTTTCGGCAACGTACCGATACATCGAGTAACACACCATTGACAGCATTGCACCGAACACGCGATGGAAACTGATCTTTACAAGGGATATGCGATCTACGGGCACTCGATTCACGAGGGGAAGCCTTTGCCTCGAGTGGGACTGTCATCCAGGCGGGGCGAGTTGTTGGGACCAGCGGCGTGCTCGAGTTCTTCCGCACGGAAGACGATGCGATGGCGGCCGGCATCGCCTGGGCTCGTGAGTGGGTTGACACCAACGGTTGACCAAAGCGATTTGGAACTTCTGCAAGACGGACCTCGAATCCTGCTGTGTTGAGGTCCATCCCGCCGTGAGGCAGTCCTCTGTGCGTTGACGTCGGCCACGACCGTCGAGGTCCGAGCCGGCGGCGACCCGATAGTGGCAGGATCGGCGTTTCCCCACAAATCGCACGAACCGCCTTAGATGACGATTTCATAGTCGTCCTCGTCTTCATCATCAACGTCGTCGTTGATCTGCCGAGGCACAATTCCTGGCCGATCGCCTGCCAGCCACTCTTTGGCAAACGCGAAGCAAGCAGCAGAGTAAGGTTTGTTGTGTTTGACGAAATTACTCAGGATATCGTCGAGCAGTGTCTTCGCCTCCATCAGGGTCGCTTCCTTATCAGCTTCGGACGCCATCTTGTCCGCTGACATTACCAGCCTTCGCCAAGCGAATAGCTCCCGTTCCAGTGAAGTCAATCTGGCCGTACGCGCCGCGACCAACCGTCGGCGGTTCAGGCCGAAGCCTTCTATTGTCGCCTCCGCTTTCATCAAACCAATAGGGTCGAGCTCGGCAGGACGAACAAAGGACCGGGTTCGCTCACCAAAACTGCCGACAGTAAACTCAAGGTAACGATTTGGATCATCGAGCGTCGGATTGATGAGTAGCGGCGATTCTGTATGGAGGTATCCCCTCGAAGGGGCACACCCCTGACCCGGCATCAAGGGGAAGTAGTTTCCCTTCCCGAGTTTCCTCACAGATCCGTCGGGCAGAAAATGATCAGTTTCCGTGTTGCAATCACTACATGCGGGAAGTAGGTTTGTCCATTCCGATGCGAGCCACCAATAACCAATTGTAGCCACCGGGGCTCGTGTCAGCTGCACTCCCCCCTTGGGCCGAAAATGCTCAACCTGGACCCCTTGATTCACGAATCTCGACTCGCAGTACGCGCACTTCTTTTCAAAAATCGCGTTAAGCGCCTGCTTCACCTCCGCGTCTCGGTAAATATGAAAGCCGGGGAACGCCGGGAAGCCACCAGGTGTCGTCGCGTAGTAACCGGAAGCGCGGCTTTGCTCGTTCGTCGCGCGGTCGCCTTGTAAAATCTCAGGTTCGCTACCAAACGGCCGGTCTCGTTTAATCACCTAGCAACCCCTTGTACTCTTGGTTACTTTGCACGAGCTCTTCGATGAGCTTGATCGCGTCCTCCGACAGTTCGCCTCCCTCTCCATCTCGTAAGGTCGCGAGTTGCCTGTCTATCACGCGGTACATTATTCTCTCTCGCTGGGTCACGCCCATCATTCCTTCATCGTGCAGAGACTCTTCAAGCCCTCGCAGTTCGTCTCGCTCACGTGCGTTCAAGCGGGAATCACCCCGCGCCAGCAAATCGTAGTACCGGACAAATTCACCGTCCAGTTTCTCGTCCAACGTCGTATTGAGCCCAAACAAATCGGAAGTGAGAAGCTGATCGACGAATAGTCCGTCGATGTCACCCGGCGCAGACCGAGCTGACAGCGTCCCTTGCTCCGATGCATTTAAGATCTGGACGTCTTGTCCGCGGACGCCTCGCAGGGTCAAAGGATCGTGTGTGCTATAGATGAAATGGATCATCGGGAACGCCCGCCGCAGTCGCTCTACGATGCGGAGTCTCCAGGCCGGATGCAAATGAGCATCCAGCTCATCAATCAAGACTGTCGCTTGCGCTCCCAAAGCACTGTCCCCCCAAGAGTACACAACCTCCAGAATATCGGTCGCCAGGGAGAATATGTTCTGCAACCCGGAGCTCATTGCATCGATCGGCTGCTCGCGGCCATTTATTCGCACTTCGACCTTCGAATCTACGATGTTCACGAGCGCAGTTGGCTCCAGCATCAACTGTTGCACAAGGTCTGCTGCATCACGCAATCTTTGCCCAGCAAGCTTTGTGAACCAGCCGTGCGGCCCATTAATCTTTGCGTGCTCGTCAAAAAGCGATAGTAGACGGAAATCATTGCGTCGTTGCTTCCGCGGCAAGACTCTACGAGCCAGTAAGCGATACGCTCCGTATGCAAGAACAGGAGAAGGCGTAGAGGCGAATCCGCCAAACCTTCGACTAGTTCTATCGAACGTTAGAAGGTTGGCCTCATCGGAGTGCCAGAATTCGAGTCTTATCTCCCCAGCAGATGCGCCCTCAGAAAGAATCGTCTTCGCATCGTCGATCATCTCCGATGCGACAACAGGTCCAGCCAATGCAAGCGCCAGCGCTTGAAGCAGCGATGTTTTGCCAACACCGTTTGGCCCAACGAATGCAACCCACTGGGTGTCCTTCCCTTCCGGCATCGGAAAGTCCACCGCGGCCTCCCGGATCCCCTTGAAGTTTCGGATTTCTATTCGGCGGATCGGCCGTGCACGCCGGTGCGCTTGCCCAAGAAAATATTGCGAACCTCTCGCGTGGTTGCGCGCTTCAATCTCACGGTCAACCTCGCCCGGATTGATCGCGCCGATAGCGTCGAGGATTTGTCGAAGATGCGATTCCGATATCGAGTGCAGATCCTTCCTACGGACTCTCTTTGGCAGCAACCGATGTAGCAGAAGGGATATTGCGCCCGAAAAGCTCGCCTCAGGTGCAAGTAATTCTCTAACTTGTTCGAATGTCAGAGATGAGTTTGGCCTCTCTCTTTGTTCGAAGGCATCATTCCATTTCGAAACAAACTCACGTAGCGCATCCTCGCGGCCGTCAAGCAATTCCTGGCGATTCAGGTCAAGAAGCGAAATTGTCTCAGATCCTCGCTGTGTGAGACCATACATCCTTCCTGACGGCGCTACAGTCAAATGCTTTTCCACCCTATCGTAGGCTGGATCAATCAGCACAGGAGTCTCAGTCCGGCGTAACGATTCTAAACTCGCACCTAACTCGCCATGTCCTCTATATAGGGGAAATAGATTCCCCTTTATCGATGCGCATGCATGGCATGCATAGTAGACATTTACCCACTCCACCGCCAGCCAGCAATAGTGAAGGCGGTCTATTTTCCCCCTTCCCCGGTCTGCCGCTCGTAAAGGTCTGAAATGATCTATCCCCCAAGCATCGCTTCCAATGAGAGTGCGTCTTTTTTCACAGTAAGAGCATTTTCCATGGGTCCAGTTCTGTAACGCCTCCTGCACTTCGTATCGATCATCACTCTCCCACCTGAACTCGGGAGGCCTTCGAAAATCTGGATTTTCAAGGTATTCATGAATTTTTTTCTTGTACGACTCCGCCTTTTCGGAAGAAAAGAACTGCGGAGTGCGTGCTTGAGAACGGTTCAGTTGTCGCATTGTGTCCTATCTCTTTGATCAGATAGCGATTCTTTATTCGTAAAGGAGGCGAAGCAACCTTCAGCGGCCTCCGAGGAGGTAATTGAGGTTGACCCGGTTC
>NZ_CYGY02000218.1 GCF_900007165.1 Paraburkholderia piptadeniae | reverse complement strand
GCGAACGCGTCGGCGACGGCAGCGCCCGCGGCGTAGTCGGGGCCGAGAATCTCCTTGCGGCGCCCATCGGCGCGGCCGATCGCGCGATAGATCTGCCCGCCGACGGCATCCTGCTCATCGAGAAGCACGACGGACAGTCCCGCGCTCGCCGCGCGCGTCGCCGCGCTCATGCCGGCGGGACCGGCGCCGACCACCACGACATCGACGGCTTCGGCGGCGAAGCCGGACACGAGTCCTGCTTCGTATTCAGCGGCCATGAGCATCCTCCAGTGATACGGCGACGGGCGGCAGATCGCGCGCGCCTTCCTGCGAACGGATGCGCATGCCGTCGCGCACGGTCACCATGCAGCTTTGCCGGCTCGGCACGCCGTCGATCTCGACGAGACACTCGAAGCACGCGCCCATCATGCAATACGGCGCGCGCGGCGCGCCCGAGACGGGCGTCGCGCGAAAGCGCGCAATGCCGGCGGCAAGCAGCGCCGCGGCCACCGACCGGCTGCCCGGCACGCGCAGCGGCTGATCGTTGAACCAGATGTCGACGGAAGCATCGGCGGCGGGCAGGGCCTTGAATAGTGGTAGCAGTGTGGAAGTCATGGCGGATTCAGTGAGCGGGAATGAGAGCAGCGGATTCGGTGAAGCGGCTGCCCGAGAAAGCGG
>NZ_CYGY02000219.1 GCF_900007165.1 Paraburkholderia piptadeniae | reverse complement strand
TGCCTGATCAAGGCGGGAAAAGCAGGACAGGTTGCCGCGGTCCGCAGGCCATGGCGAGTGCAATTTGACATAAGGTTATTTATCACCGAAACGAATGATCGTTCCATTTTGGATCCGCGCCAGATCGGATGGCGTGCCATGCCGTTGCGTCGCGCAGTGCAGCAAATCCGCGTGCAATCAAACCCTTACAGGCGTTCCCCGCCGGGTTGTCCACAGGCTAGTCCACGTTTTCTGTGCACAACTTTCATCGAGGTGTCATGCGACAGGAAGAAATCGTCCTCGAAAAGGCGATCTGCGTGTCGCCCATACGGGCGCTGGCGCATCACGGCACCTGTGACGCAGCACTCCACCCGCGCTATCCACGCGGGCGTTTCCGTGGACCCGCTACCGCGCCCCAATGAGCGATTCCGAGGTGCTCGGCGTCACCATCGAATATGCTCCCGTCCCGATTGAGGAATTTAAACAGAAGATGGCTGACCGCTTAGCCGAGGATCAATCCTGCTTCACGCAGCAGAGCAACGATGGTGCGTGCGGGGGCATGAAGGCGGACCATCAGGTCCTGCACAAAGGCGACTACCGGCAGCGCCGGATGGCCGTCTTCAAAATATTCGAGCAGGCGCTGAACCTGGTTGGCCGGAATGTCCAGCCGCACGCGCTCTGAGCAGACACGCAGTGCACTGACCGTCAGGCGACCTTGCGGATTCCACCTCAGCCTTGATAGCCCTTCTGGATGCGGCGCCGGCAAGACCCGAAAGTGCTGATCGGGCAGTTCCATCAGATACCCCTGGGCGGTCAGCTCACGCAGATACTGTCGGACTGCGACCTTCTCCGCATCCTCAAACGTCGGTGCCACGGTGTAGCGCATGTCCAGCCAACGGAGCACTGTCAGCATGGAGAAGTCGCGACAGCTCGTACCTCGCTGCGTGCCCGGACGCACGAACTTGCCAAAGACGTCTGCCTGCCAGATACGCGGGTCACGACCAAATGACGCCTTCCCCACCACATCGATGTCAACGGCATCCGGCCAGCGATCGCAGGGTAAGCCCAGTTGCCGTTCAAGAAAGCGGATCTTGTCCGTAACGCTCATTTGCCGGTAGGCGGCATCGGTAGCAAGCCAGCCGGCGTCCACCCACGGCGTGACTGGCACAGGTATCGACAGCTTCATGGGCGCCTTTTCGACCTCGCCAAACAACGCCATTTCTACGGGGCGCCGCTCGGGTTGCACGTGAAGCGTGCGATTGCTGATTGCCGGGTGCCATAGCCAGATCTTGTTCGTGAGCCCACGCAGCACGACTGTAGTGGTCAACTAATT
>NZ_CYGY02000220.1 GCF_900007165.1 Paraburkholderia piptadeniae | reverse complement strand
CGATAGACGATGCGGGGTTCTTGAGAACCACTGTGACATATTTTTTACCGCACCATACCGTGATTATGGCCTCGAGGCCATAACAACGAGAACGGTAGCGTTGAGTCATCGCATCGCTATCTGAAGGAAGCCGTCGACCAGGCGTTGATGTTGCGCGGTCACCGGGACTTCGTCGATCGTGCGGCCTATGATGAGTTTCTGCGCGAGGTCGTCATGCGTCGCAACCGGCGTAACGCAGCGGCGTTCCGCCTTGAGCGCGAACAGCTCATGGATCTGCCGTTAAGGCGCACCACAGACTTCGTCGAGGAAGAAGCACGCGTCACACGCTGCAGCACCTTCACGGTACGCGGCATTCTGTACAGCGCGCCATCGCGCCTGATCGGTCATCGCCTGAAGGTGCGCGTGTACGGTGACCGGCTCGACTGCTATCTGTCGGGTGCGCTGGTGCATACCACCTCGCGAGGCTCGCGTGGCGGCGACAACCGCCACGCACTGAATTACCGACACTTCATTGAGAGTCTCAAACGCAAGCCACAGGCCTTCAAGGGGCTTGCGTTTCGCGATCAGCTGTTTCCGCGTGAGGCGTATCGCCGGACGTGGGAACAGCTGGAGGCGAGGCTGACGCAGCGCGAGGCATGCAAAGTCATCGTTGGATTGCTTGAGCTCGCCGCGCTCGATGGCGTCGAGGCCGTGCTGGCCGCGCGCCTCAACGCGCTGCTGGTTGACGGCAAGCTGCCTGATCTGAAGGCTCTGCGCGAGGAGTTCGCGCCGCGTCACGCCGATTGCCCAGTCGTCAATGTTGAGATGCCACCCGCAAGCAGCTATGACGACCTGCTCGGCAAGGAGGTCGCATGAGCACGCCCGCTTACGATGCCGGCCGTCTTGCCTTGATGCTCAATGAACTGCGCCTGCCGACCATCGCCCGCCTGTGGCCGGAGTTTGCGGAGCGCTCCGACAAGGAAGGCTGGCAGGCCACGCGGCTGATCGGCGCATTGCTCGAACACGAACTGGCCGAGCGGGCCAAGCGGCGCATCGAACGTCATCGTGCTGAGTCGCATCTGGACCCGACCAAGACGCTTGCGACCTTCGACTTCAGCATGGTGCCGATGGTTTCGAAGGCCCACGTCATGGCGCTCGCGACCGGCGATTCGTGGCTTGAGAAAGGCGCCACGGCGCTCCTGTTCGGCCCGCCCGGAGCCGGCAAAAGTCATCTGGGTTCGGCCATCGGACACGCGTTGATCGACGCCGGCTACCGGGTGCTGTTCACGCGTACCAGCGAGCTCGTGCAGAAGCTGCAGGCTGCGCGTCAGAGCCTGCAGTTGCCTTCAGCTCTTGCCAAGCTCGACCGCTTCGACCTGATCATCCTGGACGATCTGTCATATGCCCGGAAGGATCAGGCCGAAACCAGCGTGCTGTTCGAGCTGATTGCCGAAAGGTATGAGCGCCGTAGCCTTCTGATATAAGTTATTTGGAATTG
>NZ_CYGY02000221.1 GCF_900007165.1 Paraburkholderia piptadeniae | reverse complement strand
CGTTCGAGTGGCACGGATCTCGCTCTTGTCTGCCGCGCGACCACCGTCGGTTGCGAGGAGATGTCCATGGACGATAGCGCGAACGACAGCATGCTGGCCTCGACTGCCTGTATCGGTATCGGGCAGATTACGCGCCTGGGGTGCACCGTCGAAGCGTCCGCCCCGGGCCGCTGTGGTTCACGCGGTGGTGAGAGTCACTCTGGCCGTGGTCCGTCGGGCATACCCGACGGTCTGCCGACAGAGGTGTGGGAAAAGGTAAAGAACCATCCGTGCTATTCGGAAGAGGCGCATCGTCATTATGCGCGCATGCATGTGGCGGTGGCCCCGGCCTGCAACATTCAGTGCAACTACTGCAATCGCAAATATGACTGTTCGAACGAGTCGCGGCCCGGCGTTGTGTCGCAGAAGCTGACGCCGGAGCAGGCAGTAAAAAAGGTGGTGGCCGTCGCCGCCCGGATTCCGCAGTTGACCGTGCTCGGCATTGCGGGTCCCGGGGATTCACTGGCCAATCCGAAAAAAACTTTCGACACCTTCCGCATGCTTCGCGAGCGGGCTCCGGATATCAAGCTATGCCTGTCGACGAATGGCCTGGCGTTGCCGGACCTTGTCGACGAGATCTGCAAGCACAACATTGACCACGTGACGATCACCATCAACATGGTCGATCCCGTCATCGGCGAAAAGATATATCCGTGGATTTTCTGGGGCCACCGACGAGTCACGGGCAAGGAGGCCGCGCGCATCCTGCACGAGCGGCAAATGCGAGGGCTTGAGATGCTGGGTGCGCGTGGCGTACTTACGAAGATCAACTCGGTGCTGATTCCGGGCATCAACGACGAACACCTGATCGAGGTAAATCGCGAGGTAAAGAGGCGCGGTGCGTTCCTGCACAACATCATGCCGCTGATCTCGGAACCGGAGCATGGCACGTATTTCGGCCTGCGCGGACAGCGCGGCCCGACTGCGCGTGAGCTGAAGAGCGTGCAGGACGCCTGCATGGGCGGCGCGAACCTGATGCGCCATTGCCGGCAGTGCCGTGCGGACGCGGTGGGGCTCCTCGGCGAGGATCGCCGCGAGGAGTTCACGCTCGACAGGATCGACCACATGGAAATCGGGTATGACCTCGACCGCCGCCGCGAATATCAGCGCCGCCTGGAAGCCGAAGTCGATGTGCAGCGTGGTGAGAAACAGGAGGCGCTCGCCTTCGTGCAGGGGCGCGAAGTGCAGGGCGACCGGAGGGCCCTGATCGCCGTCGCGACAAAGGGGCGCGGCCGGGTGAACGCACATTTCGGGCACGTCCGCGAGTTCCAGATTTTCGAGATCAGCGCTACCGGAGCGTTCTTTGTTGGCCACCGTCGCGTGGACCTTTATTGCCATGGCGGCTATGGCGACGACGAGGGTCTGCCGCGGCTCATCGGCGCGATCAGCGATTGCCATGCCGTGCTGGTCGCAAAGATTGGCGCGTGTCCGCGCAAGGAGCTATCGCGCGCGGGCGTCGAGCCGGTGGACCAGTACGCGGGCGAATTCATCGAAAAGGCGGCGCTTGCGTGGTTCGCCGACTATTGCAGCCGTGTCGCCGGCGGCGTGATCGTGCACGAGGAACGTGGCGAGGCCGCAATCCGGCAGAGCGCGTTGATGGCTGCGACTGCGGATGCCGCCGCTTGAGCGGCAGGCAGGATAGTCATGCCTGTTTCGCCCGGCTTACACAGATCATCATTGCAAGGAGTGTCGCATGGCCCTGAAGATCATTGCGTCGACGTGCACCGGCTGCTCGGCCTGCGAGCCGCAGTGCCCAAATGTCGCCATCTGTGAGAAAGGCGGTGTCTTCGCAATCGATCCGAAGAAATGCATGGAGTGCGAAGGACAGTTCGATACGCCGCAATGCGTGGCGGTGTGCCCCGTGGACGGATGCATCGTTCCGGCCTAGCCCTGTTCTCCGCGCATCGTACTGCCTGCAGTCTAACGACTGCTCAATTTGAGGAGATTGACACGATGCTGCCCAACCTTACCGTTACGTCCGCCGCCGAAAAGTTCATGCGCCGTATGGTTCGTTTTTCCGGCTTGCCGTCTGGTGCGGGTTTTCGTCTGCTTGTGAACTCCGGCGGCTGCTCTGGATACGATGCCGGATTCAGTGCGGTAACCGAGGCGCAGCCAGGCGACGAGGCGATGGAGATCAATGGCCTGCGTCTATTCCTGCCGGCGGAAAGCCGCCTGCTGCTGGACGGTGTGACGATCGACTTCGTCGACACGCCTGACCGGTCGGGTTTTGCGTTCGTGAAGGACAATCACGGACCTGATGTTGCCCCCAGCGCAGGCGAACACAGTGTCACGCGCGTTGACGTGGGTCGGATCGGACACGGACGTCCCTTGTTGCCACCACCAGTATCGTGAAGTACGCAGTTCGGCCTTTCGCGGGAGCAGGTCATGCATGACTTCCACAACGACGACGCCATCGAGGTTGCATTTGCGCCGTCATTCAGTATTGGAGAGCGTGTGGTCGCGCGCTCGGTAATCCGCAACGACGGTACATACACCGGCAAGAATATGGGCGAGATTCTCGCGAACAGGGGCGACGTAGGCTACGTCACCAGGATCGACACGTTCCTGCAGCGGTTCTACATCTATGCAGTTCACTTCGTTGAAACTGATCACCTGGTGGGCATGCGCGAAAAGGAGCTGTGCACGCTCGACCATCTTCCTGAAGACGTGCTCGCA
>NZ_CYGY02000224.1 GCF_900007165.1 Paraburkholderia piptadeniae | reverse complement strand
ATCTCGAACAGATGATGGCGGAGCGCGGGATTGCGGTCGATCATTCGACGGTTCATCGTTGGGCACTCAAACTGTTGCCGGTCCTGGAAAAGGCGTTTCGACGGTGCAAACGGACGGTCGGCAAGAGCCGGAGGATAGACGAGACCTACATTCGAATCAGAGGTGAGTGGCGGTATCTCTACCGGGCTGTCGACAAGGCAGGCAACACCGTTGATTTTCTGCTGCGAGCCCGACGGGACAAGGCTGCGGCCCGGGCCTATTTCGAAAAGGCAATCGACCAGAATGGCGAACCCGAGACCGTGACGATCGATAAGAGCGGATCGAATCTGGCTGCCTTGCAAGCGATCAACGCCAGGCGGGAGGTGCCGATCAGGGTCCGTCAGAAAAAGTATCTGAATAACATTGTCGAACAGGATCACCGGGCCATCAAGCGTCGAACCCGCCCAATGATGGGATTCAAGAATTTTCGTTGCGCGCGCATCATTCTGGGTGGAATCGAGACCATGTATATGATTCGCAAAGCCCAGATGAACGATGGCGGTAGGGCACTCTCTCCCGTCCAGCAATTCTACTCGCTCTTTGCATAAGTAGTCCTCTATATTTCAGTGCTCTCGCCGGTCAGCTTCCTTATTGCGACAGTACCGTACAATTACCCCAAGCAGGGCCCCAAGGGGAAACAGGCCGCCAGCATCAAACCGTTGTAGTTTTTCCGCGGCGCGAGCACGCCCTGTCAGGGCAGCGATCAGATCGCTGCGGATCTGGAGCAGGGCGTCGAAAGGGGTGTCGCTCCGGGCTTTGCTCAGCGCTCGAGAAAGTGCCTCAACTTGTCTGCCCGACCGGGATGCATCAGCTTGCGCATCGCCTTGCTCTCAATCTGACGGATCCGCTCGCGGGTCACGTCGAACTGCCTGCCGACCTCTTCAAGCGTGTGCTCAGAGGTCATATCAAGCCCGTATCGCATCCGCAGGACCTTGGCCTCGCGCGGCGACAACCCGTCGAGTGCCTCATCGATCGCGGCGCGCAGGTTCGCGTGGATCGCGGCCTCATCCGGTGAACTCGCAGAGACATCCTCAATCATGTCGCCGAGCGTCGCGTCAGCATCGTCACCCACCGGGGTCTCGAGCGACACAGGTTGCCTCGCGATCCTGAGGATACTGCGCACTTTTTCCTCGGACATCTCCATGCGCTCGGCGAGGACGGCGGGATGCGCTTCCTGTCCTGTCTGTTGAAGGAATTCGCGCGAAATCCGGTTCAGCTTGTTGATCGTGTCGATCATGTGCACCGGCACACGAATGGTCCGCGCCTGATCGGCAAGCGCGCGCGTGACAGCCTGCCGGACCCACCAGGTGGCGTACGTCGAAAACTTCCAGCCGCGCTGGTATTCGAATTTGTCCACCGCCTTCATCAGGCCGATATTGCCTTCCTGGATCAGATCCAGGAACGGCATGCCGCGGTTCATGTATTTCTTGGCAATTGAAATGACAAGACGAAGATTCGCTTCGATCATCTCCCGCTTGGCCTGCCGCATTTTCGACTCCGCGGCACTCATCTGGCGGTTGATCTGCTTGAGTTGCTGGAGCGGCAGCGAGACCCTGGCCTCGATGTCAGTGAGTTTCTGCTGCCCGGCCTGAATGGCCGGCAGATGTCGCTCGAGGGCAGCGCCAAACTGCCGCGATGTCGCCGCCATGCGGTTGGTCCATTCAAGGTCGGTCTCGTGGCCCGGGAACGACTCGACAAACGCCTCGTGTGGCATGCCACAACGGTCGACGGCGATCTCCAGGATGCTGCGCTCGATCGCACGAACCTCAGTAACCTGATCGTGCACACTGGTGCACAGGCGGTCGATGGTTCTGGCCGTAAAGCGGATCGGCGCCAGTTCGCGCTGGATCTCCGAGCGCACGCGCGCAACGGCTGCGGAACGGGCGTTGCAGGTAACGGGCACATCCGCCAACTGCTCGAACAGTGCCCTCACACGCGCGAAAACCCCAAGACTGTCATTCGTGAGTTGTTCGAGGCGGGCTGCGTTCGCTTTCTCTGGATCCTCGGCGTCCGTTTCAACATCGTCTCCGTCCGGGTCATCGTCGGCGGGGTGTGCTTCCACATCATCTTCTTCAGACTCCAGCGTCATTTCGCTTTCGTCCACGTCGTCGCGGACGCCATCGACCAGTTCGTCGATACGCAGTTCGCCGGCGACGATGCGGTCCACATCGGCAAGAATCGTGGACACGACCGACGGACACGCGGCGATCGCCTGAATCATGTCCTGCAGGCCGTCCTCGATGCGTTTTGCGATCTCGATTTCGCCGGCGCGGGTCAGCAGTTCGCGGGCGCCCATCTCACGCATGTACATGCGGACCGGATCAGTGGTGCGGCCGAACTCCGAATCGACGGTCGCCAGTGCAGCTTGCGCTTCCTCATCCACCTGATCGTCCGATGCCACGGCCGGGGTGCCCTCGTTCAGCAGGAGCGTCTCCGCGTCCGGCGCCTGCTCGTGCACTGCCACCCCCATGTCGCTAAACGTGCTGACGATGGTCTCCATTGCCGCAGTTTGCGTAAAGTTGTCGGGCAGGTGATCGTCGATGTCCGCGTGGGTAAGGTAGCCGCGCTCACGACCAAGCGCGATCAGCGCTCGCATCTGGCGTTGACGCTCTTCGTCCTGGTGCGCCATCGACGCGACGTCCAGCGGTATTGCGGCGGCTCGGGTTTTTCCCTTTGGCACGCGGCGGCCGGTCTTTGACGTAACCGCGATCACGCGGGATGCTGAATCGTCGCGAACTGGATTTGCCAATACATTCTCCTCGACAGGTTGGCCGACGATCGTCGCGAGCACGACAGCAGGTCAGTCTGCCAGCAGGCGTATGGTCGGGATCGTGGAATGACGCACGGGCAATCGAGTGCGACTGAGGCATGGTCATTCAGGGTCGCTACTCTGGCGGAAAGCGCAGTTTCGAAAAATGTCGCCCAGCGTGAATTGCGCGGCGCTCGATAGCGCTCGCCGATTCGATAAGTTTTTGCTGTTCGAGGAAGATCAGAAAGGCGCGCGTTGATACCTTCCGGCAGTTAGAGGGCAGCAGGAAGCTTGAGCGAGCGATGCGGTGATCCTCGAACAGAAACACGCCGGTGCGTTCTGGAGTAAGGGCGAACTCGTTCATTGCTTCCTGAACAGCCAGCTCACCAAGATTTGATTTCCGCGCGGGCGCCGCTACGGTGCTTGTCTGCGTGTGATGCTTGTACACCTTGGTGCCGAGTACGGGAACTCCGTGTTGGCGGACCCAATCGGCGATCTGTTCACTCGTCGGCGTACTGTTACGCGTGACTTCGTGCAGCACCATGTCAACCAGTGCGACGGACCATCCCGAGATAAGCAGCAAGTCCAGCGCGTTTGCATAGGCGAGGGTAATCAACGGCCCAGCATCGGGCAACAGCGTAACGTCCCCGTTCGCCATTGCTATTTGCGCAAGGCATTGAGGTCATCAACCATACTGCGGGTCCTCGCTTCCGGCAGTCGTGGCATCGGTAGATGCGCTTGTGCCATGAGTAAGAACAGGTCCTCGTCACTGTCGATCCCGAGCGCTTCCATTGCCTGGCCGTCGTCAACACGGCCCAGCGAGAAGTCGAGCAGGGTGCGGAAATTTTCGTTACCGCTGACTTCCGCCGCTTCGAAAGTCTCGACCAGATACCGCAACTCAGCGTTGAATAGCGCATTGACGGAGGTGTCGGACTTGGCCGCCAGGATTTTGGCGCGTTTGAGCAGATCACGATCGACCGCTCCGGTGAAATTGACGGTTTCGGGCATGGTTTTCACTCCATAAGCAGCTACTGACATCATAGCACGTATTTCCGTGTTACACACATTTATGTGTACGTTGTCCGGCAGAATGGACCTTGAAGCTGTCGACAGCAGAGATGAGATGCGAGAGGCGATTTCCGTGGACGCTTCATGTTTCAAGCCGACCGCGAAGTCACCTGAAGTTGTGCAACCAGGCAAAAGTGTATGCAACGAACCACTATCACCGCGCAAATGCACGTAATTGAACGCGTTATCGCCACTTCAAACACCACCTTAACTCGCGGACGGGTTGGCGTTCATCGACGGCAGCGCCTCCTTGAGCGCGGCAGCGGCGGTAACGTCCGCCGACTGCACGACTAGCGTGCACGCCGTGGATCCAATGCGCTGCTGTAACCGACACGGCAGAATTCACTTATGAATCAACTACATGCAGTGTCGAGGCCAGATTCAGA
>NZ_CYGY02000233.1 GCF_900007165.1 Paraburkholderia piptadeniae | reverse complement strand
ACACTCGAATACTGTGATTGCGCGAGAGCTCGGCGTATCGGTGCAGACGGTCAGCACGTGGCGCAAGCGCATTGCGCGGCAAGGCGCACAGGGCATTCGGGAAGGTGAGCGCAGTGGCCGTCCGCCGCGCATTGCGCAGGAAACGCGACTGCAATTGATTGCGTTGGCTTGCGAAGCGCAGGAACCGCAGGGGCGGCTCACGCCGACGCTCGACGAGATCGTGACGCGCGCAATCGAGCGCGGCATCGTCGAACAGATCAGCCGTAGCCATGTTCAGCGGATCTTGCAGGCCGGCGACGTGCGCCCGCACCGGGTGCAGCAATGGCTACACAGTCCCGACCCCGCCTTTCGCGAGAAGGTCAATGTAATTTGCAAGCTGTATCGCAAGGCGCCCAAAAACGCGGTGGTGCTCAGCATCGACGAGAAGACAGGTATCCAGGCCATCGAGCGCAAGCATCCGGGGCGTGCACCGGCGGCGGGACGGCTGCGTCGTCGGGAGTTTGAATATATCCGCCACGGTACCCAGGCGTTGATTGCTGCGCTGGATGTGCACACGGGAAAGGTGTTGGCAGAGTGCCGCGAGCGGCGTACCCAGGACGATCTGGTAGCCTTCATGGAGCGCGTGGCTGCTGCATACCCGGGCAAGCAGGTGCACGTGGTTTGGGACAACCTGAACACGCACCGCGCCCAGGC
>NZ_CYGY02000226.1 GCF_900007165.1 Paraburkholderia piptadeniae | reverse complement strand
GAGTGGGTCTGCTGCACGATGAAGCCCGTGACCACCGGTGCCAGCGCGCCGCCGAAGTAGCCGCCGAAATTCTGCATGGCGCCGATGGAAGCGGTGCAATTGGCGGGCGCGGCAACGGACGCGGTCGCCCAGGCCGCACTGCTCGAAACATACAGCAGCAACATCGAGATCGAAATGAAGACGACCGCCAGCGTCACATTGTGCGTGAGGCCGGTCAGTACCGTGAACACGGCGACCCCGAAAAGCGAAGCCGCCATCGGATACTTCCGGCTGTTGATCGCCGACACGCCTCGCCGTGCGAGCACGTCGCAAATCTTTCCGCCAGAGAGACTGCCCACCACGCCAAAGAGATAGGAAACCGCGGCCACCCATCCCGACTTCGCAATAGTCAGGTGAAGTTCCATTTGCAGGTAAGACGGCAACCACGCGTTGTAAAGCCACAAGACGTAGATCGTGCCGAAGAATCCGAGCAGCATGCCCCATGTGGTGCTGAACTCGAACAGACGGCGCCACTCG
>NZ_CYGY02000227.1 GCF_900007165.1 Paraburkholderia piptadeniae | reverse complement strand
AACTGATCACCTGGTGGGCATGCGCGAAAAGGAGCTGTGCACGCTCGACCATCTTCCTGAAGACGTGCTCGCATGTCTGGGCGAGCGGGCCGCCGCTCTTCGCTCGATCGGGCTAGGTAACGCCGACGGCGACCGTGTCGTAGGGGGCGCAGCCTTTGGCGCTCGGAACACCGGGACGATGCATCGGACAATGGAGTCGCTCGAGCCGGCCTATTCGTGAGGCATGAACGTGGGCGCAGGGCACGATATCTACAACGACGGCCGATATCACGACCGGGGCGAAAATGAGTGGTCTTGCGGCGGCGCGCGCCGCGAGATCGCCCGTATCGGGTATGTGACCGAGACCGGCGAGCCGATGTACCTCTTTGACGGGGCTTACGGTCGGCTGCACGGAGGGCGAAACTGTTCCTGCAGCAGTGCGACCATTGCGTAAGGAGACGGGTTGGACCCGTGACGGTTTATGTGTTTGTCGCGGCGGCATTTGTCGCCTGCTGCCAGCGTCGCCGCATTTGCTCGCGCCGTATTGAAAACGATGCACGTTCGTACGGCGCAAATTTCCTAACCGAACAGGAGCATTTACAGTGAAAATCACGATCCGAAAGGATAGCAAAGGCATACTCTGCGCCTATATTCCGAGGACGGATTTGGAGGAGCCGATCGTCTCTATCGCGCGGGCGCGGATGTGGGGCGGGCTCGTCACGCTTGCGAACGGCTGGCAGTTCGAGTTGCCGGAGATGGCGCCCGACACCACGCTTCCGGTCACCGTAGAAGCCCGGCGCTTGGCGGGCGGGCACGACTGACATGGCGCTCACTGCAGATCAGATCCATGCGATAACCGAATTGATTCTGAACGAACCGACGTTGTCGGAAGCCGCGGCAAGTTGGCGCAAGCGCTATCCCAACGTGCGTGTCATCCGGATCAGCGCGGGCGAACTGTACAATGAAAAGCCGGTCTTGGAGTTTCGTGGTCGCCGCGTCTATTTCGCGACGTCGACAGGGGTTTGCGTCTCCGTGACGGCAGAGGCAAGTGAGGCCGATATGCTCATCTTAGCCGAAGAGGGCGCCTACGATGGAGACTGTTGAAATCGCGCTTAGCGAGCCAGCCCGTGAAGCACGAGAGATCGAACTCGTTCATGCCATATTGCAGTTCACGCGCTGGAGCGATGGGCCAATGCTCGCTTCGTTTGAGGCCGCGTTTGCTGGCTCGAGTGGCCGCGCCCGTGCGGAGGCGAGTGACACCGGCGGTACCAGGATTGTGCTGCGAGCGTGCGGCATCGATCCGGGTGACGAAGTGATCTGCGCATCGCACCCGTGGCATCAGGTCGCGCAGGCAAACACATTGGCTGGCGCGGCGCCGGTGTTTGTCGATATTAATTGGTGGAGCGGTTGTCTGGAGGTTGCCACGGCACAGCAGAAGACGGGTAAGAGCACGCGAGCAATTCTCTCTGAGAATGCCAACGGGCGTCTCACTGCCTGGGGACCGTTGCGCGAGCTTGCGGATGAAATCATCCCGGTCTGATCGAGCACGGTACTGAGGCGCTCGACCCACGCTACAGGTGGGTGCCGTGTCGGTTCGCTCGACGACGTATCGGCGTTCGATTCTTTTGGGGTCCTCTGCTCGTTGCGCTGGAAAAGGCGGCATGTTCGTCGCCGACGACGAAAGCTTGGCGTACGAGTTGCGTTACCTGCCTCGCGCTGGGTCGCGGACCGTTAAGTCAGTGCTGGTCGTTGCCTGCGCGTCGTTGCCGCGGGTATGAGCGAAATGACGGCGGCGCTCGGGCCGGCACAGCTGGCGGGGCTCGAGGAACGGCTCCGCCCGGCGCAAGGGAATGGAAGTCCGGATCACGGTCGGGCCGAGGACGTGGAGGAAGTGCGCTGGATGCTTATATCGTGCACCTGGGCAAGCGATTTACCCACAGCGTGCGTGCACCAATGATCGAGGACATGCAGGCTTGTGGGATGGAAACGGCGGCCTACAGCTGTCCTTTTCACCTTCACTACATGAGGGCCGCCAACGCGATCCCGATCCGAGGGGGGCGTGGCTCCTGACGCGGAGCGGATCGGCAACCGGGCGCCAGCGTTGCCGCTGCACACGCAGCTCCGTGCGCACGACGTGAGGAGGTACATCGTCAAGACAATTGAAGGACACCGTGACCAACGTCGGCGCTGGAGCTGCTGTCTGTCCCTCCGGGCGGCTGCAGAATTGCCCGTTTTGTTGCGTTACTTCCGATAATTTTGCGACACACTGGTGCAGATCATCGATTCGTGCTTCTTCCGGGCTGGATAGCCTGCCGTACCCATTGCTGTGCCGCTTCAGCTGCGGCGCAGGAGGTTGCGGCGTTCCGCAGCGGGGTAGTTGCTGAAATGTCCTTCCCGCGCGGCCTGACGGCGTGCCGCCGTGATGATCGCCGTGCTGCGGGCAGGGGCGCACGGCGCACTGACCTGTTTATCCATCGCAGTACTGCGACAGCGCGGACAGCGCGGCGTCGTGCCGGCGCGCACCAGTGCTTCAAAACGCAACCCGCAATTGTGGCATACATAGTCGTAGAGCGGCATGAGAAGTTCTCTTCAGCGCGAAGC
>NZ_CYGY02000228.1 GCF_900007165.1 Paraburkholderia piptadeniae | reverse complement strand
CCCGGCCCGCGTCGGTCAAGACAATACTGTCGCGCTTTTGCGAGCTCGTCCCGATTTCCGGGCTTGGCTGATCAAGGCGGATGTCACGTCAATCGGTTTGGTCCCGTTTGGTAATGCCAACGCCGGTGGTTGAGCGATCAGTAGCCGCCCAGCAGACGGTCAAGCGCTGCAGTGATCTTGTCCCGATGCTCCCGCAATGAGCCGATCGAGGGACCAAGCTCGTTTAACGGAACCGATGCAATGAACGCCGGGTGCATCAGGCATTTGACGCCAGCGATCTCGAAGGGCGGCGTGAAATCTGCTGGCAGTTTGCCGGGAGGGAAAGAGTCCGCACGAATCAGCGGGACAACAACCCGAATTGTCAGGCCATCGAGAAAGTCGCTCTGCACGTCGACCAGGTCGGCGTATTCGCCTTGCTTTTGCCGGGGTTGGCATAAACTTCAAATCGCGCCATCAAAACATCCGGTATTCAGCCAGTGGAAGGCCATTCTTTTCTACCCAGTCGTTGGTGTTTTTAATGAACTCGGCGTTCTCCTGCGCCCAGCGACGACCTTCCTCAGCCTTGATTGCGTCGCGCAAAGCCTGCTCGCAGGCACGTGAGAAGTTGATGCCCAGTTCCTTCGCCCGCTCATAAACGTCGACAGGCAGCGTGACATTGGTCGCCTTACGCGATACGGCGGCAGTTGCATGTGTCATGCGAGCCTCCATGTGGATGAATATGCGCACATCTGTCCACATTTTACACATGATCAATGCCTTCCGCTGCGTCGGTTCTGTACGAAGTGACAGCGACTTGACATAATCTAAATTAACAACTTTTCTGCATGTAGAAGCTTTTTAGTAATGTCCGATTCAGGCTAATTAGAAATGTCCGATTTTTGCCCCCTTAGGCTCACGCTGTCGCGATGCGTCGACCCGGGGGTGAATCATGAATGGGCGTGGTCTGATCACGGCGAGCATGCGCGAACTGGAACGAGTCAAGGTCATCGAGGCGGTCATTGAAGGCCGCCTGCGCTGCTTTCAGGCAGCCGAGCGGCTGGATCTTTGTGAGCGACAGATCAGCCGGCTGTGCCGGCGTTATGAGGCCGATGGTCCAGCCGGACTGGTGTCGGGCAAGCGTGGCCAGCCGAGCAATCGTGAACTGCCCATCGATCTGCGTGCG
>NZ_CYGY02000231.1 GCF_900007165.1 Paraburkholderia piptadeniae | reverse complement strand
TTGTTTTTTTCATGCCGCATGCGGCATACGACTTTCGCCTTAGTCTCGTGCGCTCGGTTGGCGAAGCAGTGGCGATCGTGCTCGTCGTGAGCCTCGTTTCGCTCGGTTTTCGCACGGGTATGGTGGTCGTGATCACGATTCCAATCGTGCTCGCCGTGACGGCGCTGTGCATGCATCTGTTCGGTATCGGACTGGACAAGGTGTCGCTCGGCACGCTCGTGCTCGCGCTGGGACTGCTCGTCGACGACGCGATCATCGCCGTCGAAATGATGGCCGTGAAGCTGGAGCAGGGCTGGAGCCGCATGCGCGCGGCGGCGTTTGCCTATACGAGCACGGCGTTCCCGATGCTGACGGGTACGCTCGTGACGGTCTCGGGCTTCCTGCCGATCGCGCTCGCCAGATCGAGCACGGGTGAGTACACGCGCTCGATCTTCGAAGTGTCGGCCATTTCGCTCGTCGTTTCGTGGTTCGCGGCCGTCGTGCTGGTGCCGTTGCTGGGCTTTCATATGCTGCCGGAGCGCAAGGTCCATGCGAATGGCGGGCACCACGATGAGCACGAGGTCTACAACACGGGCTTCTACCGGCGCCTGTCAGGCTGGGTCACGTGCTGTATCGACCGACGCTGGCTGGTGCTGGGTGTTACCGCCGTGCTCTTTGTTATTGCAATGGCTGCATTCACGCGCGTGCCACGACAGTTCTTCCCGAACTCCGAGCGCCCCGAGTTGCTTGTCGACATGCGTTTGCCGGAAGGCGCATCGTTCGCAGCGACGTTGCGTGAAG
>NZ_CYGY02000235.1 GCF_900007165.1 Paraburkholderia piptadeniae | reverse complement strand
TGTACGGAAGCCGTCCAAACAAGGCCGCGATCATCGAATTCCGCGCCAGGCAGGCTGCGCTCGAATACTCCTTGTGGCCCGGATATGCGGCGGCGATGCATACTTTCATCACGGAAATCAACGAAGGCGAGCGGCATGGTGTGATTGATCTCGCGCCGCTTGCTTAAGGTAAACGTGTTAGCCGATGCGCCCGCTTTCAGCGTTCCAGCTGAGATAAATAATGGAGAGTTGCATTGAAGAAGTCGGTGACGCATGGCGGAGGATTGCTGCGAACGCAACATATGTTTGAAATGCGAGCCGTCGCTTAAACCGGCAGAACTGCGGAGGAATTGGCCAGCTCCCTTCTGTTGGATTGGAGCCGGCATGGATTCTTCCCGTGCACGGCGCCATTCAATACGAACACGCGCGCGACTAAGCCTACCTGACGGGGGATCGGCATGGCTGTGAAAATCTTGCAGTGCGGATATATGTCCGGGGACACCTACGCCGCAGCGGCCTTATTGGCGGTTGATACGACGGCCCGTATCGTTC
>NZ_CYGY02000237.1 GCF_900007165.1 Paraburkholderia piptadeniae | reverse complement strand
CCGCGACGACGGGGTTCTGGATGCTGCATCTGTGGCAGCAGTTCGGTAATCCGCTGTATCCGCAGTTCGGCAAATTCTTTCCGAATCCGCTGACGACGTCCGGCGCGCAAGGCGACATGCGCTGGCTGCCGCGCAATGCCATAGAGATGCTGCTGTGGCCGTTCATCATCGCCGCGGATTCGAGACGGGTCGGCGAGACCCCCATCCGGCAGATCATCTGGCCGATTGTCTACATCGTGTTCGTCTGGTGGGCGCTCGTGCGGATTACGCAGCGCATCAAAGGCCAGCGGCCGGAAGGTCTCGAACCGAAGCAACGGCTCGTCGTGCTGTTCGTCGCGCTGGGCTTCGTCGTGTGGATGAAGCTCTTTAGCATCTATCGCTACATCGTGCCCATCGAGGTGCTCGCACCGATGGTGCTCGTCCTGCTGATCGACCGGCTGCTGCCCGCCCGTATCGCGCGTCGCGCGTCGGCGTGGCTGCTGATCGCCGCGACGGCTGTCGTCGTGACGGGCGGCGCGCGCACGTGGGGCCACGAAGGCTGGGCCGATCCGCTCTATCACGCACAGCTGCCGCCGCTGGAGCAACCGGCGCGGACGACGGTCGTCATCAAGAGCGTGACGTC
>NZ_CYGY02000238.1 GCF_900007165.1 Paraburkholderia piptadeniae | reverse complement strand
GGAGTCGGCGGCGATCGGCGGCGCGGCGCATCTGGTCAGCTTCATGGGCTCGGACACGGTGTTCGGCGTGGTCGCGGCGAACCACTACTACAACGAAACGATGGCCGCGTTTTCGGTGCCGGCTGCCGAGCACAGCACGATCACGGCATGGGGCCGCGAGCGCGAGGCCGACGCGTTCCGCAACATGATTGCGCGCTTCAGCAAGCCGGGCGCGATCGTCTCAGTGGTATCCGATTCCTATGATCTGTTCGCCGCGCTCGAAGCATGGGGCACCCAGTTGAAGCAGGCCGTGCTCGATTCCGGCGGCACGCTGGTGATTCGCCCCGACTCCGGCGACCCCCGCACGATTGTGCTGCACACGCTGCGCGCGCTCGACGCGTCGTTCGGCTCGGTGGTGAACAGCAAGGGGCGGCGCGTGCTGAACAACGTGCGCGTGATCCAGGGCGACGGCGTGAACCCGGATTCGATCGAAGCGATTCTCGCCGCGATGGACGAAGCCGGCTACGCGACCGACAAC
>NZ_CYGY02000240.1 GCF_900007165.1 Paraburkholderia piptadeniae | reverse complement strand
ATACGAGATTCGCCTTAGTCTCGTGGGCTCGGTGAATGAAGTCATCGACAAGATGCTCGAGGAGATCAGCATCCTGCGTCCGAAGCACATCGCATTGCAGACGCAGCTCGGCGACTGCGATCAGAAGACCATGCTCAAGCAGATCGAGCTGTGGGGCGAGAAGATCATTCCGGCCATCCGCAAGGAAGTGGGCCAGCTGAGCACGACAATCTAGGAGACGGCCATGCGTCTGCACCTGACCGATGCGGGAGCGATCACACTGCTCGATCCTGCGAACTTCAAGAAGCTCGACGTGCTCGTCGATCCGCAGCCGCGCGAGCGGCTCGATCAGGCCATCGCGCGCATCGGCCGGCGCGATGGCGAAGAGCACATCCGGCTGGCACCGCCGGTGTTGCGCTTTCTCTCCGGCCATGCCGGCGATCCTGGCTGGGAAGCGGGCTTCGCCACCATGATCGACTACGCCACCCGTTTCGGCTGGGTGAACGACAGCGGAGAGATCCGCGCGCATATCACGCTCAACGACGGCGACGAAGTGGTCTCGCTCGCCGACTTCAAGGCCGCGATGCGCGCCCTGCCCGCGGGTATCAGCGCAATCACCACGGGCAGCGGAGATGCCGTTGCGGGCATGATCGTGTCGAGCCTCACGTCGATCTCGGCGGAGCCTCCGCTCGTGGGATTCTTCGTAAACCAGTCGTCGTCGATGCGTGCGCCGCTGATGGCGAGTGGCCGCTTCGTCGCCAACATTCTCGGCGAAGAGCACGGAGCGGTCATGTC
>NZ_CYGY02000257.1 GCF_900007165.1 Paraburkholderia piptadeniae | reverse complement strand
CTCGTGGGCTCGGGCTGGCTGCAGTTACTGACCGGGGTTTTCCGCGGAAGCAAGGGGGGCGGCGAGCCGGCGCAAGGCAATGCGATCGCCAGCGGGTCAGGTTTGCGAGGCGATCACTACGATATGACGCTTCGCCGAAAAGCATTCGAGTATTTGCACAAGATACTGGGCCTGGCTGCGCTACTGCTGGCAGTTGTCGCGATCAGTCTTGGCCTGATGCTCGCCGACGCCCCGCGATGGATGGCTGTCGTGCTCACGATGTGGTGGTGCATTTTGCTTTTCCTCACCCTTCGATGGCAGCGTGCCGGCCGATGTATTGATACCTATCAGGCCATCTGGGGACCCGATGCGGTGCACCCGGGCAACGGGATACCACCGATCGGCATCGGTATTAGCCGATATTCGCGCGAGAGCTGGCAAGGGCGCACCGAAGACGCGATGCGACGAAAGCAATGAGCCAGCGCTCCCCGACGAGATATGCGATCGGACGTGCCGAGACGTACTCAACGTTTCGATTTCGCTTCCAACGGTCATTTTCGAGAGTAGTGAATAAAACAGGAGATGTTGATGGAAAGGCCCATTGAATTCGCAGCGAGCAATTTGAACGATTGCAGTGTGAAGAGAAAATCATGGTGGCCACGCGCTCACTGGACGTCATGGAGCATGCTGCTGATCACGACACTTGCCGTTTTGATGATCTCGATTGACGGGCAGATCCTGCCAGCTGTACTTCCATCGATCAAGAAG
>NZ_CYGY02000239.1 GCF_900007165.1 Paraburkholderia piptadeniae | reverse complement strand
TGGAAAGCGTGTTGCAGATCGCCGTCGCGCACGTGCGCGACTAGCGGCATGGCGGCTCCTCGGGGCTCGCTTACCGATCCTTCCGAACGCTCAAGAAGCGCTTTTGACGGGACGTTAGCGAAGACAGTACTTTCAAGCGAGGATCGAACGTGGAAACAGTCAACCCTGAACTCATTGCGCGGCTCGTGCGGATCAACCCTGTCGTCATCGTGAACGGCGAGACGTCTCGCTCGCTGCGCTATCACGGCAAGCGCAACGTGCGCGCGCTGATGGGCTTTCTCGGCACGTATCGCGACATGCGCGCGCTCGTCTACAGCCATTCGGCAAGCGGCCGTCAGATGTGGCTCGATGTGCAGCCGGGCCGCGTGTCGCAGCTGCCCGTGCCTGTGCCGAACTGACTGGCGACGGCGACCCGTTGGAGCCGGCATCGCATGTCTCATCTGCCGCACCGTGTCGACAAGCTCGGCGCGGTCGTTTCTTCCAGTGCGCACTATCTTGTCCCCGTCGCGATGCCCTGATGCAAGCTACGCTGTCGGGACGGCTAATTGCCGCCGAAGTCGGCAACATGATCGTCATCGAACTCGACCGCGCGCCCAGCGGCGAAGCGCATCCGATT
>NZ_CYGY02000242.1 GCF_900007165.1 Paraburkholderia piptadeniae | reverse complement strand
TTTCAAGCAGAAGACGGCATACGAGGTTCGCCTTAGTCTCGTGGGCTCGGCGAATCAAGGCTGGCGGCGCTTGGCCAGTTTCTGTCGGGCGACTCGAGCGTGTCCCCAGCACGCCGGGTCGACACGGTGCGATAGCGGTTCAGGCCTCAAAGGTGAGGAAATCCGGGACCTCAAAGGTGAGGTTTCTCAGGACTGATCCGCTCCCGGTTTCCTCGTCAAACGCCCATCGCGCCGGGGTGCCGGCAAAGGCTGGGCCGCCGGGTCTGGAGCCTCGACGACGGGCAAATCCTGCTGGTCCATCCACGTTTGCCACGCGCGATACAAACGGTTCGCCGACACCGCCTGCACAAAACCCAGCCATTGGCCGACCAGTTCCGCCTCCACCCCACTCTCGAACAGATCCGCAGCAAAAGTGTTGCGCAATGTTTGCGGACTGGCGCGAGACTTCCGAGATGCGGCAATGCCGGCGCCGTCGATCAACGCGTCGACCGCTCGCAGCATGGTGGCTTTGTGC
>NZ_CYGY02000245.1 GCF_900007165.1 Paraburkholderia piptadeniae | reverse complement strand
GCATCGGCTCACTCGACGTGCGCGACAACGATGTCGAGCGCACGGCCTCGCTGATCGGCCGGCTGAATGCGCTCGGGCGCGGCGAAGCGCGCAGCGCGGACATCGCTGCGAAGGCCGACGCGTACGACGTGGTGGTCAACGCGTCGCCGCTCGGCATGCGCGCAGACGATCCGTTGCCGATCGACGTATCGCGATTGCCGGCCACGACGTTCGTCGGCGATGTGGTGACGAAGCCGCCGCTCACGCCGTTGATCGAAGCGGCTCGTGCACGCGGATGTCCGACTGTGACCGGCACGCAGATGTTCGGCCGGGTGTGCGAGCGGATGGTGACGTTCCTGCTGGACGCGGGACGGTGAAGGGGATGGCGCTGCGCTGCTACACTTGCGCGATGCCAACCTGTTGAAGAGACCGTGACGCACGGACACGATGCCCGGCGCCACCGCGCATCGCGCATCCTGCCAAAGCGGCCGTTCTTCACCGAGCTACACTCCACGACCCATGCTTCGATTCGAGAACCTTAGCAAGCAGTACAGCGAACGCATCATCTTCCAGGGACTGCATTACGAGGTTGCGTCAGGATGCGTCGCGTTGAACGATGAGTCCGGCAGCGGCAAATCGACGTTGCTCGGCATTCTCGCCGGCACGATCGAAGCCGATGCTGGCGACGTGTGGCTCGGCGGCCATTCGTTGCGCACTGCGCCGCTTGCCGCCAAGTCCGTGCTGACGTACGTGCCTGAAGACTGCATGACCCATCCGGATCAAACCGGCCGCGAGTATTTGCGGAACGTGGCCGCTGCGAGACAGACGACGG
>NZ_CYGY02000244.1 GCF_900007165.1 Paraburkholderia piptadeniae | reverse complement strand
GGCGTGGCCATCCCCAATGCCTCGTGCGGACGTTCGACGTTGTACACGTGGCGCCAGCGATCCAGTTCCCGCTGCATCTGCTCGTGCGTGCTGAAGGCTTGCCGATCCAGCAGTTCGGCCTTCAGCGTGCGGTGAAACCGTTCGTCCTTGCCATTGGTTTGCGGATGATACGGGCGGCTGTAGCTCACATGCACGCCCAGCCGGATCAGCCAGACCGCGAGTTCGGTGAGCTGTCCCGGCGCGCTGGGCGAGCCCCACGGCGCGCCATTGTCGGTGTTGATGCGCGATGGTAGCCCGTAGCAGCGGAACGCACGTTCGAGCGCAGCCTGCACGACCTGCGTGGTGGTGCGCGCGCAGGCGCTCAGCACGACGTTGTAGCGCGAGTGATCGTCGATGACCGTCAGCGGCATGCAGCGCCCCCGCTCCAGCGTCTGTATGTCACCCTTGAAGTCCATCTGCCACAGCGAGTTCGGATGATCGTGCTCAAAGCGCTGCCAGTGCTGGCGC
>NZ_CYGY02000246.1 GCF_900007165.1 Paraburkholderia piptadeniae | reverse complement strand
CAACTGGGTTGAAGTCGGGAGTGCCCTGACGGCCTTGGCCGCCCATCTCGAACTTTCACTCGAATGTGCCCGCGTCTCACCATCATGCAGTCTCGCCTCGGAAATATGTGACGTATGTTTGAGACCGGGCTCGCTCGGACAACGATTTGCATAGAATCGTTCGCCGCACCGATGGCGACAAACGCCTTCTCACTTCGCACTCCGGCGTCGGCGAAGGGCGTCCATGTATTCCTTTCCAACGTTCGTGCGAACAAAGGCAACAGAAAACGGGACAATTGACAAAGCGTGTTTGTTGCGTTTCGGGCTATCCAGCGACGTTATTGACTAGCGAATTGACGAGCTAAATCGATGTCACTTGGGCTTCATCCTCTATCACGGAACCCCTGCTGATTTGAAGGCGGCCCTGTACCGCCTATGCGGGAGACTCCGGCGCATCCATAGCGTTCGCTCAAGTCAACTAGGAGCCATCCATGACCCTCCAAGTCTCGGTTGTAACGCGCGCGTTCGATAATGACTTTCAGAACGTCACTTGCTTCGCTTA
>NZ_CYGY02000247.1 GCF_900007165.1 Paraburkholderia piptadeniae | reverse complement strand
GTCTCGTGGGCTCGGATGCAGCAGGCAATCCTGTCTAGAAGCCATTCACTCAAGCCGGCGCGACGAAGATCTACGCTGGCGAAGAAGCCGCGAACTTGTTTCGCGTTCGGCAGGGTGACGATCGAACCCGTGTGAGACACCCGGACGATATTTGCGACTGACCGCTGGAACAGGTAACGATCTTGTAATGAGTGGGTCAGCATCGGGACAGGTGCCGCTGCCCAGAATGGAGGTGACTCTTCGTCGACGCCGATGAAGAGGTTCGAGGCCTCGTTCATGGTGAATGTGGCCACCACGTTCTCAAAGGGGGACCATCATGAAAGCTCTGATCAAGGCCATACTGATTGCTTCTGCGCTGAGCGCGCCTACATTCGTGTTTGCCCAGACCACCAATGCGCCGGTGACCCGAGCCGAGGTGCAATCCGATCTCGTCCGGCTCGAACAGGCCGGTTATCGTCCAGGGACGAACAATTTGTACTATCCCGGCGACATTCACGCGGCTGAGGCGAAGGTCGCGGCGCAAAACCAAACGCCCGAGGGGACGTCGTTTGGCGGCGTGACGAGGGGCTCCTCGCAGGCCGGCGCGCCGCTCGCGTCG
>NZ_CYGY02000249.1 GCF_900007165.1 Paraburkholderia piptadeniae | reverse complement strand
CTGTCTTGCTGGAACGCTGTAGCATTTTGGATGGGAATCAGTCACGTGTTGACCTGTTTCCGGAAAGGACGACCGCATGAAAGTCAGCATTGTTACGCCCTCCTACAATCAGGGGCAATTCATTGAACGTACGCTGCAGAGCGTGGCGTCGCAAACAGGCGCGGAGATCGAGCACGTAGTCTTCGATGGCGGCAGCACCGACAACACGGTGGAAGTCCTCAAGGCGTTCAACCCGCCCGTGCGCTGGGTGTCGAAGAAAGACAAAGGGCAAACGGATGCGGTCAACAAAGGCATCCGGGCCACCGACGGCGACATCATTGGCTGGCTAAACTCCGACGACATCTACTACCCCGGTGCAATCGCCCGCGTGGTGGCGTACTTCGAGCAGCATCCGGAGGTCGATGTGGTGTACGGTCTCGCGGATCACATTGATATCGACGATCATGCGTTCGAGGACTACCCAACCGAGTCGTGGGATTTCGAACGGCTCAAGCAAACGTGCTTCATTTGCCAGCCTGCTCTGTTCTTCCGGCGACGCGTCGTGGAGCAGCATGGTCTACTTGATGAATCGCTGAACTACTGCATGGACTACGCGTACTGGTTGCGGCTCGGGAAGGCGGGTGTCCGTTTCGCCCTGCTTCAGGAAAAGCTC
>NZ_CYGY02000251.1 GCF_900007165.1 Paraburkholderia piptadeniae | reverse complement strand
AACGCGGCCTACGCGATGGGCGTGAACATCAACCGCTCGTTCAAGCTGTACGGCTGGTGCTCGCTGATCCGCGGCGTGGAATCGGGTGGCACGGTCGAAAACCTGCCCTGCCACACGTTCCCGACGGACGATGGCGGCGTCGACATGAAGTGCCCGACCGAAATCGCCATCTCGGATCGCCGCGAGGCGGAGCTGTCGAAGAACGGTTTCATCCCGCTCATTCACCGCAAGAACACCGACCACGCGACCTTCATCGGTGCGCAGTCGATGCAGAAGCCGGCCGAGTACCACGATGCTGACGCAACCGCTAACGCGAACCTGTCCGCGCGCCTGCCGTACCTGTTCGCCTGCTCGCGTTTCGCGCATTACTTGAAGTGCATCGTGCGAGACAAGATCGGTGCGTTCAAGGAGCGTGAGGACATGCAGCGCTGGCTCAACGAATGGATCATGAACTACGTTGACGCCGACCCGGCCAACTCGTCGCAGGAAACCAAGGCCCGTCGTCCGCTCGCCGCAGCCGAGGTGCTCGTCGAGGAAGTGGAAGGCAACCCTGGCTACTACCAGGCGAAGTTCTTCCTGCGTCCGCACTTCCAGCTCGAAGGCCTGACCGTGTCACTGCGCTTGGTCGCGAAGCTGCCGTCGATCAAGGAAGCCGCCTGATTCCGGCGGATCCTCGTCCGGTCGGGCCTCATGACATGAGCCCGGCCTCTTTCATCAGCAACAAAACGGAGTGAACAGATG
>NZ_CYGY02000253.1 GCF_900007165.1 Paraburkholderia piptadeniae | reverse complement strand
TTGCGGGCCCGCTGCTCAGCGGACATCTCGCCGACCGCGCTGGCTTTGCATCTGCGCTGCGCGCGGCATTCGTGATCCAGATCGTCGCTGTCGCGTTGCCTCTGATCGACACGAGTCCTGTACCGCTGATCGCCTCCAGCGTGCTGATGGGCGCAGCCGTGCCGGGTATCGTGCCGCTCGCGCTTGGCCGCGTCAATGAACTGCTCGCGCATCACCCGGCCGCGCAGAAAGGTGCGTGGAGCACGGCCACCACGACATTCGCCGTGTTGCAGGCGGTCGCCGCGTATGGCATGTCGTTTCTTTTCACGCAAAACGGCGGCAATTACGCCATGTTGTTCGTGATCGGCGCAGCGGCGCTCGCACTCGCGCTGGCCGTCGACCTGTTCGCTGCGCTGCGCCCCCACCCGCAAAAGGTTTGAGATACCTGCAACGCTTCATCGAAGGATAGATAGCATGAACCAGCCCATGACCTCCGTCTCGCTGCGCAACGCGCCGGATGTCCCGACCGTCAGTTACACGGAACGCAATCAGCAATACTGGATGCGCAATCTGTTCGTCTGCGTGTTCGGCTCTTTCACGACGCTCGTCAGCCTGAGCATGCTGCTGCCGTTCCTGCCGCTCTATGTGAAGCAGCTTGGCGTGACATCGCAGGCGGATGTGATCCAGTGGTCGGGTGTCGCGTTCGGTGCAACGTTCCTCGGCACGGCCCTCACGGCGCCGTTGTGGGGCCGTCTCGCCGACCGTTACGGACGCAAGCCGATGCTGATCCGCGCAGCCGTCGGCATGGCCGTGGTGATGTCGCTGATCGGTATCGCGCATAACGTCTACGAACTCGTCGGACTGCGGCTGGTTGCCGGTCTGGTCGGCGGCTACGCGTCGGCGTCGACTGTCATGGTCGGCACACAGG
>NZ_CYGY02000254.1 GCF_900007165.1 Paraburkholderia piptadeniae | reverse complement strand
GTCTCGTGGGCTCGGCGCTGATGTTCGGGGCGGCCGTGGTCGCGGCGATCTGGGGCGTGGATGCGGAGCGCAAACCGCTCGAGCACGTGGCGAGGCCGCTATCGAGCGTCCTGGACGACGCGGAATAAAAAAATGCGCGGTGCAGGCAGCGGGCCGCGCGTTTTTTCCTGGTTTTTCCCCGCTTTTTTGCGTGTTACGGGCAGCGGGCGCCGCGAGCCGCTCAGAACGCTTTTTTCCAGCCGCCGCCGTATGCGATATCGGCGAGCGGCAAACGCTGGCGCACCGATTTCTCGCGCTCGCGCAGCACTGGATCCAGCTTGTCGACCTCGCCATAGTGGCCGAGCGAAATGATCGCAATCACTTCGACGTCGTCCGGCAGCGCAAATGCCCTACGGAACGCGTTCACGTCGAACCCGCTCATCTGGTGCGCGGCAAGCCCGAGCGCATGCGCCTGCAACACTAGCGCCATCGCCGCGGCGCCCGCATCGTACGGCGCGCAGCGGT
>NZ_CYGY02000256.1 GCF_900007165.1 Paraburkholderia piptadeniae | reverse complement strand
ATGTACTGGGGCCAGCGCGAGAGCGCCGCTAGATCGCCGCCTCGCACAGCTGCGGCATCGGCAAGAAACAGCAGGTCAAACCGCGCGGCCTCAGCCTTTTTTGCCAGTTTCACATAGTGCTGGAAGTTGCTTCCCGCGTCGAGTTGGGAATCAGGACTCAGCCACGCGGCAATGTGGTTGCCCGTGGGATGGAAGAGTCCGCCAAGTTTCATCATGCGTTTCCTATCCACGTTTATCTCCGAACGAATTGTGATGGAATTATTTGATCCGTTCTGGGAATACGACAAGCAACCAATTCAGAACACCCTGTTGCTTTGCAGTGTTGAGTTCTCGACAACAGATTGACTGATAGCAGCACGCAAACGGATCACGGTGAGCAAAAAATTCGAACGGAATGCGCGAAATTCACTGATTTTCTTGAGCGCTCGTGAACGCTAGATTGACCGTAGTGCAAACTCTATCCGTCATTGTGTCCATGAGAACGATACTGATGTCACCGCTGATGCACTATGTGCGCGAGGTGGCGCTGGAAGGTTCAATCCGTCGAGCTGCCGACAACCTGCATATTTCGCCTTCCGCAATCGCCCGCCAGATCCAGCAACTCGAAGAACAGTTTGGTGCCGCGTTGTTCGAGCGGCAGCCACGCGGCATGCGCCTGACCGAAGCAGGACAGATAGTGCTGGAAACAATCCAGCAGTTCGAGCGCAATGCTGCGTCCGCGCTTTCCCACGTCGAGGAGCTTCGTGGCCTTAAGCGTGGACGGGTCTCGATCGG
>NZ_CYGY02000259.1 GCF_900007165.1 Paraburkholderia piptadeniae | reverse complement strand
TCGGAGCTGACGGCAAGCCTGTGTGCGGACCCGGCGCTTGCACCGGATACAGAGGCCTTGCGTGCTGCGCTCGCCCCCGAACTGCTCAAGGTGTTCCCGGCCGCATTCCTTGGTCGCATCACCCTCGTGCCATACCGGCCGCTCGCCAGCATGTCACTCGCGCGCATCGTCAGGCTGCACCTGGAGCGCGTCGTGCGCCGCATGGCCGAGACACACCAGATCGTACTGAACTACGAGGAGGCTGTCGTCGATTACATCGTCGGTCGATGTCTCGTGCAGGAGACGGGTGCACGTGTGCTGATCGGCTTCATCGAGCAGCACGTCCTGCCGCGTCTTTCTACCCTGTGGCTCGATGCCTTTTCGTCGAAGCAGCCGCTCTCACGCATCGATATTGTCCTGGGCGATCGTGACGCTCCGCCTGCTACCGCGCTGCTGTTCCGGTTCCCGGCTGCGCAGCAGCAGGCCAGCCAGACCGATGGCGTCAACGCTGACGCCGAGGAATCCATGGTCGGGCAGGCTCTCTGACGCTGCCGACCCTTTACCACACCCACCACCGCTCACGGGAGTTTCCCCCATGTCTTCCAGCAGTTCGCAGAAGTTCATCGCACGCAACCGCGCACCACGTGTGCAGATCGAGTATGACGTCGAGGTCTATGGCTCCGAAAAGA
>NZ_CYGY02000260.1 GCF_900007165.1 Paraburkholderia piptadeniae | reverse complement strand
ATCTGCTCGCCTACGATCAGGGGCCGGCCAAGCTGTTCGAGCCGTTCCTCATCACGATGGATGACGAGTCCGAGATCTTCCCGACGTTCGAGCATCCGGGCACTGAATTCATCTACATGCTGCAGGGCAAGATCGAGTATCGGCACGGCAATCGCAGCTACCTGCTGCAGCCCGGCGACGCATTCACGTTTCGCGGATCGGTTCCGCATGGGCCAGAGCGCTTGATCAAACTGCCGATCCGCTTCATTACGATCATTATGTACGGGCACGCTGTCGGTTCGGAATCCTGAGCATCGGTGCAAGATCCGCCGTGGCAGCAGCAACTTATGGTTGCGCATGACACAGTAGCGACGCTGCGCATTCACTCGCGGTGCGCCGCTTACTTCGTGGTTCGAAGCGCTGATCTCCTGGCGGTTCTATCCAGTGGTGCTGGCTCTGCAGGCCATGCGGGGTGTCCAGTTTGACACCCCGACTCGTACCCCAGAGATCGGCGCTTGTCCTTGATACCCCTCGAAAACCCTGGTTCATCCGGCCTTTTTGATTCGTTGACATA
>NZ_CYGY02000263.1 GCF_900007165.1 Paraburkholderia piptadeniae | reverse complement strand
CTATTAGCTGCAGAGCCGGCCGACGTGACTGTATCGGCAGCATGGGCCCCGAATACGAGCAGGCTCTGCAGCAGGATGGCTTCAGTGAGAACGGTCGGCCAGAGACAGGTTTTGCGTGGCCTTCTCGCCATTCACCATTGCCTCAAGAGTGCCGCCAGCGGCGAAGATCGCGGCGGATGGCTTCAGCATCCAGCGCATGGTTGCGCCCGCTAAAACGTAGCCAAGTAGGCCCGGGGTGATGTCGGTACGGCGACCCATGGTGTCGACGTAACTCAGGCCTGCCAGCTGGGCATGGCTGCCACCGTGATTGCTCACCTGCAGCATCACATGGTCGCCATCACGCAGTAGACTCCATTGCAGTTGTGGCGGAGCGGCAGCCGCTCCGGCAGGCTGGATGAAGACGGGCACCGAGTAATGCAGCACGAACTGCAACCCCGGCTTGCCTTGCGCATCGACTGGCAACTCGTCGATTGCCAACCGGTAAGCATCTTCCACCGCGCCCGCACCAGTGGGTGGCGCACCCACCCGGATGACCCGGACCAA
>NZ_CYGY02000271.1 GCF_900007165.1 Paraburkholderia piptadeniae | reverse complement strand
AAGACGGCATACGAGATTCGCCTTAGTCTCGTGGGCTCGGGCGAGGGGAGAGACTTCGCGATCGGCAACGCGAACTTCCTGTTCACGCCGGCGATCGATCTCGAGCGCTCGCGCACGGAAGTGGCAGAACTGCAGCAGAAAGCCGCCGCCGCCAGGAAAGCGGTGAACGTGCTGACGTTTTCGCATGTGGTCTGCCGCCCGACCGAGGAGGAGGCACGCCAGTACCTCCAATATTTCGCGCAGGACAATGCGGACTGGGGCGCAGTCGATAACCTCGTGGCACTTCAGTTCGCCAATGCGCAGTCGTTCCCTCATGATCTGCTTGCGCTGATCCGCGACCGGATGGCTGCGGGTCATGGCGGCTTTCCGCTCGTCGGGACGCCGCAACAGGTGGCGGCAGGGCTGATTTCGCTCGCCGAAGCGGGCTTCAAGGGCACGACGCTCTCGTTCGTGGACTATGTGAAGGAGTTTCCATACTTCCGTGACACGGTGCTGCCCATCCTGGAGGCACACGGGCTGCGCAGCCCGCGTGAGATTCGCCATGCGGCCTGAGGTCATGGAAGACGCCGAGCCGTTGAACAGCCGCTTCGTGC
>NZ_CYGY02000266.1 GCF_900007165.1 Paraburkholderia piptadeniae | reverse complement strand
CGAACCCGTTCGGCAACGAAGCGGCCGCGCCTGCTGGCGCGCTGATCGCGGTCGAACAGTCGAAAGCCATCGCGGAAGTTCAGGCCGCGCTCGTGTTCGCGCGCTCGCAACCGCGTGATCCGCGCCGCGCGATGGATCGCATCCTGCAGGACTGCATGCGTCCAGGGCTCGCAGAAGAAGCCACGTATCAGTACTCGCGCGGCGGCAACGACATCACGGGTCCATCAATCAGGCTCGCGGAAACACTCGCGAAGCGCTGGGGCAACATGGAAGCGGGCGTCAAAGAGATCTCGCGCCGCGATGGTGTATCCGAATGTCTCGCGTACGCGTGGGACTACGAGACGAACTATCGCGACGTTCGCACGTTCACCGTGCGTCACTGGCGCGACACGAAGAAAGGCGGCTATGCGCTGACCGACGAACGCGACATCTACGAGATGATCGCGAACTATGGCGCGCGCCGTAAGCGCGCCTGCATCCTCGCGCTGATCGATGGCGATGTCGTCGAGGCGGCTGTCACT
>NZ_CYGY02000268.1 GCF_900007165.1 Paraburkholderia piptadeniae | reverse complement strand
AGCGTCCGAAGTCGGGGTGAAAGTCTTTTTGGCCCGAGTGGGCGCGTTTGCTTCAAAACTCTTATGGTCGCGTAAACCGCACGATTTGATTCGTACAGCTTAGTTATTTCGAGATAGCTAGGGGTCGAGTGGCGTCGCTGGCGGATTCTGGCCGTCCGATCGGCAATGGTACGCCGTCAGCGTTACATCAACTCCCAATACTGCTGAACCTAAGTTCGCAGCGGTGACGTGTTTGCTCGTGTTCTCGATCCTTCGAAGGATGGGCTCGGCTTTCGCTCGCATCGTCAATAGTCGGCCGCCGCATTGCGCCCCAACAGGATGACGTCGGAATTCGAGCTGACAAGCCTAGATGTTTCCAGCGTTGTGCACGTCATGTCGGCGGCCCGCCCCCGCAGGAGAGGTCGCGTTTTGAGGCGAAGCATCCCTACGAGCATTTCCATGCGGTCTCTTGCCAATCAGATGCATGCCGCGGCTTGGTCGCCGCGATCAGTCCGACCGCCAAATCGAAGTTCTCCGGCTCCTAGTTTTGGCTGGATAATCAATCCGGCTTTCATCGGCGCGCCTTTGAGCGCGGTTTTGCGGCACGGCTTTCCCAGTGCGCTAAACGCATGCAAGCGAGCGGAGCCTCGCGCTCTATGTCGATCAGGTCTGGGGCGGAACGACTAAGCGCGGTTGCACCTGCGGGGCTCATCGGACGGCTGCACGGACTCGCATCGCTCAATAGTCACCAGACGGGGCGCGTCTTTATACTCAAATGCCCACGCCGGACC
>NZ_CYGY02000270.1 GCF_900007165.1 Paraburkholderia piptadeniae | reverse complement strand
GTCACAGATACACGCGACACGCCAGCGGAAGGCAGCAGCCAGACCAGCAACAGCGGCCTTTCCATCGACATACAGGACTACCGCTTCAATATCGACCGCGAAATCAAAGGCTCGATCGACTATATCGACCGCAACATCGCGCCCGCTTCGAAGCCGGTGCGCATGGTGTTGTGGAGCGGCGACTGCCAGGTGCCCTCGCCCGTGCTCAAGGCGGCCTACGAAGCAGGCGTGCTCAATCTGAACGGCGGCGACACGCTGATCACGAAGAGCTTTCCGAGCTGGGTGGCGATTGCGCCGCTCGGCGTGATGAAGAACGGCTACTTCCAGATCTTCGCGCCGAACCAGAACGAAGAGCTTTATACGGACCTGTGGCACGGACCGTTCTATGGTTTTTCGCGCGTGCTCGAAACATTCTCGCTGACCGACAAGCCGATCCGCTTCAAGCCGATCGACGTCTACTACCACATGTTCACGGGCACGAAGTACGCGTCGATGAAAGCGTTGCGCGAGATCTTCAATGCCGTCCTCAAACAACCCGTCACGCCCGTCTTCACATCGGAATACGCGCGCAAGGTGCTCGACTGGCTCGACACGAGCATCTACCAGGAGCCTGGCACGGAACCGGGCAGCAAGGTCTGGGT
>NZ_CYGY02000272.1 GCF_900007165.1 Paraburkholderia piptadeniae | reverse complement strand
CGAATTCAACCGGCGCATCGTCGACCGCTTCAGCGAACGCGGTATCGAGATCTCGAATCCGCAACGCAATCTGCTGACGTGGGATGCGCAAGGCGCGGCGGCGAAGTTTGAAGCAGGCGAGCCGTCCGCGGGGACGCTGAAGAACACGCCGACGCGCACACCACCCGCCGATGGTGCCGTTGCGCGCAGCGCCGCGGCCCATCGGGGCGATGCGCCGGTGGAAAACCAAATACCCGTCGACCCCGTACCGGCTGGTGGCGCCGGCACGCCTGCCAATCCAGGCTCGACCTCGCCGCATCGGTGATGCAGAGAAAATCATGGGCGGCGCGCTTGCGGCGACGGGCGGGTTGCCCTACCGCACCTGCCACCAGCGCGGCAACAACCGCCGCACGTCGGCACGCCGATACCGGTCGTCGATCAGATGCACCACACCCTGATCGCGCTCCGTGCGAATCACGCGGCCAGCCGCCTGCACCACCTTCTGCAAGCCCGGGTACAGATACATGTAGTC
>NZ_CYGY02000273.1 GCF_900007165.1 Paraburkholderia piptadeniae | reverse complement strand
ACTACGTCGGGCATCTTCCCGCCAACGTCGCGTTCGATGAAATCGCCCCCATTCTCTGCGCCGGCGTCACAGTCTATAAAGGCATTCGCGTCACCGACACGCGTCCGGGTCAATGGCTCGCGATCTCGGGTATCGGTGGGCTCGGACATGTCGCTGTGCAGTACGCAATCGCGATGGGATTGCACGTTGTTGCCGTCGACATTTCCGACACCAAACTCGAACTTGCACGCAAACTGGGCGCCACGCTCGCAGTCAATGCGAACACCACCGACCCGGCGGACTTCATTCAGAAGGAAATCGGCGGCGCGCATGGCGTGCTGGTCACCGCAGTTTCGCGCACCGCATTTGCGCAGGCTCTCGGTATGGTCCGCCGCGGCGGAACGATCTCCCTTAACGGTTTGCCGCCAGGCGACTTTCCGCTGCCGATCTTTTCGACGGTTCTCAACGGCATTACGGTGCGCGGCTCCATCGTCGGCACGCGGCGGGATCTACAGGAATCGCTCGACTTTGCGGCACAAGGCAGCGTTCGAGCCCACGTTCATCGCGACCGGCTGGAGAACATCAACGCTGTATTCGGCGCACTTCGCGAAGGGACAGTGGATGGACGGATCGTGATGGAACTCGATTGATGCATCAGGGTGGCCCGCCGGCCAGACCGCGGGCCCCCCAGATCATGCAGCCTGGCC
>NZ_CYGY02000274.1 GCF_900007165.1 Paraburkholderia piptadeniae | reverse complement strand
GTGGGCTCGGCCAGATCGCGCGTGACGATGTTCCAGACGAACTCGCCGGTCTGCTGCGCGTTGCGCACCGTGTCTTTGAACCCCACGCTCGAGAACGCAAGGATCGGCGGCGCGTAGTTGAAGACGCTAAAGAAGCTGTATGGCGCGAGATTCAGCGTGCCGTCCGCGCTGCGCGTGGAGATCCAACCGATCGGACGCGGCCCGACGATCGCGCCGAGTGGATCGTGCGCGAGGCCATGGCCGCGCGTGGGCTCGTAGAAGTGCAGGTCGTCGCATGCGGCGAGCGGCACTGCGAGTGTTATGGACGAGTTAGCGCTCATGTCAGGAAGGAAGTCACAATGTCACGCAGCGTCTTCGCCACGCGCGGATCACGGGCATAGCCACTCGTACGGGCAACCATGTCGTGCTCAGTACTTGCCGGAAAGCAGTTCGCCGCAACCAGGCACTTCAGCGCGCAGTTCCAGCCGACGCAGCATCTGCCAGGTCGTCGCCACGGCCGCCGAAACAGTGGGGATGCCGGATTCTTCCTGCACGCGCTGGAT
>NZ_CYGY02000276.1 GCF_900007165.1 Paraburkholderia piptadeniae | reverse complement strand
CCTTCACGCGCCATGCTAACCACCCGTTCCTCACCCGATGCGCCATCAATTGCCCGTCGGGTTCGGCGAGTCGTTCAACGCCGAGAGTCTGAGCGGCGACTGCATGCGCACCATCGCTTCCGAATCCAGCGAGATGGGCCAGCGCCCCGTCGCGATGCCATCCTTGAGTCGCGTCTTGCAAAGATCGTCGCCGTTCTTCGGGGCGCCATAAGGGTCCTGGATCAGGTTGACCGGCTCACGCGTCAGGATGCCGCTCGTTCCGATGCTGCCGATCACGTTGGCCGCGTAGTAAATCACCTTGTTGGCGAGCGGCACGTACATGTCATAGCAGTAGTGCACGTGAATCTTCAGCAGGTTCGCGTCCTGGATGTTCATGCTAGAGCTCGCGCCAGCCGGGACAGACGAATCGCGATACATCAGCGAGTCGTTGGGGACTTCCGTGTAAGTGGCGGCCTCGTCCGCGTAATAGCGAGGCTGCGCGTAATCGCGAATAGCCGCTGCAGTGGGATTGAGGACCGTGATGGTGCTGAAACGGG
>NZ_CYGY02000277.1 GCF_900007165.1 Paraburkholderia piptadeniae | reverse complement strand
GTGGAAATGGCCGCTATTCATATTTCGAACCCGAATCTTCTCCACCAGACGACGCCGAACCCGAGGCAGCATATGCATCGACTCAATCGGACAACGATGTCGATCACACCTGTCCGCTTTCGGATCGTTTTGTGAGTGAAGTCGGGTGGAGAGCGTGCTGGTTCGTTGACGTGCTAGGGCCGGCGCTCATTGACTGTCTGAGTCGGCTAACACCGTTTGTCGCAATCGAAAGCTCGTCCGACTGGGATGAACGGGACTGGAATAACGCGAAAGCGCGGCGTAATGATCGGGTAAGGAAATTCCTCGCATCGTATGACTGGATCGATGGTGAAAATCAAAAGATTGTGCCCCCGTTCCAGGTCGAGCTGCCGAACAATGGACGGCATAGCAGAATTGCCAAAACGCCATGGCCTCCCAGTAACCTTACACAATTGCTGGGCCTTGCGTCGCTGGCACAGACCTTACATCTGTTCGTGGTCTTGCTTGCGACTGCTGGTCGCATTAGTGAAGTGCTCTCGTTAAGTTCGGCGCATCCTCCGGAGATGTCCTCCTTGGGGATGTCCATCGAGGGACGAACGTACAAGCTGGTGTTCTCGGATCAAGGCGCAAAGATGGAATGGCCCTTGCCTGACTTTGCGGTCCGAGCAGTTGAGCGGCAAGGTGAGTTGCGCCACATTCTCGAGCGGTTCATTGGAGAGGCGGCACCCGCATGCGCGGCCGACGAGCGCGAGTCTGAGGAGTCCGTTCCCCCAGAGCTTTGGGCGTCCGTAACGTCCGGTGCGCCGATCGATACCTGGT
>NZ_CYGY02000278.1 GCF_900007165.1 Paraburkholderia piptadeniae | reverse complement strand
GTTCGTCGATGACCTTGTAAGCTGCAGCGTCCGACGCGTGCCTGACGACAAATGTTTGCGGATCCGGTGTGGGCTGTGGCTGCGAGAAAACCGGCGCGGCGAGTACTCGATCTCTGGTGTTGCTGCGCGCGGCCGAAGATTGATCTGAGCGCTTCTTTGGCATGTCACATCCTCCTCATCGTCGACAAAAGAGCGGCGCCTGCGATTGTGCGTGGACCCGTCGCACTTTGGCGCCGCCGTTCGTTGCACTTGTTCGGGCGCTGCTGCGCGAACGATATGTAGCCTGTGACTCGGCAGATCACCGAGCGCGTGTCCGGCGCCGGAACCCGGTTGAGACAATCGTTCGACGAGGAGGTTCAGATTCAGTTACTGCCAGCGAATGATTCACACACATCCGCGAGGGAAGTATCTATGTTTGCCAGCTTGATAAAGCTCCGGGGTAATTCAACGCTTTTCCTTCATCTGCCGGGTCAGCGCCGTACAACCATACCTGTCCGTCGCATCGGGCGCAGATGGCCAGTTCTCGCG
>NZ_CYGY02000280.1 GCF_900007165.1 Paraburkholderia piptadeniae | reverse complement strand
CGAGCGGCGCAATAGACGATCAGCACCGGAACACGATAGCCATGATGGAGCAATTTTGTTTTTCTATTTCCACCACTGACGACACCGCGTCATCAACGCGACGCCGTCCGTTCGATCAACGGCGTCGCCGGCCCAGCGTGCGACTGGCTGCCTCTGAACAGACCGAACATCAGCATCGACACGCCGGCGATCACAGCGGGCACCCCGACGGTCATAAACAGCGCCGGCATCGTCATGCCGGCCGTGAGCATCGCGCCGCCGGCAATCGAACCCACCACCGATCCGCTACGCCCAACGCCATTGGCCCAACTCACGCCAGTCGCGCGACAATCGGTCGGATAGAAGGCTGCCGACAGCGCATTGGCGCCGACCTGCGACCCCGACACGCAGAAGCCCGCGCCGAACACGGCCAGCGCAGCCAGCCACGGCGTTGCCGTGAGGTTGCCGATAGCCGCGATAAACAACCCGGCCAGGGTGTAACTCGCGGCCAGCACAAGGTGCGGATTCACCCGGTCCATCAGCCAGCCCAGCACGATCGCGCCGAGCGGGCGCATCAGGCAACCCGCGCCGAACACTGCAAAGGTGAGCATGAGCGATGCGAACTCGCTCGTCGACGGAAAGAAGATGCGCGAGAT